>JAQXDE010000054.1 GCA_029251525.1 Saprospiraceae bacterium
AAGATATATCCCCAACATGGTACACCTGCTGGATTAGTTACCATCACTTCAATAGTTTCACCAACATGTGAACCATCTAATACTAATGGTAAACCAGTTGCAGCAAACGTTACATCATATGTATCGTAACATCCGTAATCATCACCTTCCAAGATCTGGTCAGCTCCTACTATTGCCTCACAATTTTCATCTAAAGTAATATTTACCAAAGAATTACATGTAATTGCGTTCGATTGTACCTGGTATTCATAAATCGTTACAGGGAAAGTACAAGTAGCCGTATTTCCTGCTAAATCTGTTGCTGTTGAAGTAATAACTGTTGTTCCAATCGGGAAAGAACTTCCTGATGGTAATCCAGATATGGTAGTTACAACTGGTGTAAAAGGAATAAGTTGAGAGTAAGTAACAGAACCGTTAAATACACGTGGTGTAAATGTTCCACCTCCAAATGCTCCATTTGATCCAGATCCTGCATCGAGAGTAAGTATACCATCAGTAAATGATTGGTTAGAACCATTTCCATTTGTATAACTATTTTGAGCCGTAAGCGTTCGTAACGCTATTGCTGAAGTTCCTGAAGGAATTGAAAAAGATCCACCTACAACTGGTGCTGGAGTTAGAGGTCCTGCTCCTGTAAAAGCGCCGAATGGTCCACTTGTTGCATCTAATTGACCTACTAAAGTCCATGCTGCTGCATTCCCTTGATTTCCATTAAATGTTCCACCTGGGATAATATATACATCTACCATTGTGGCACCTGTAATATTCATTTCAAAACCTGTAATTGGCAATGGGTCAGGAGTAGAGTTAGTAAGGTCAAAATATACCATACCTCCAAATCCTCCACCATTTCCGCCTTGAGCGATGGTAGCAAGTGTTCCTGAATTTGCAACCAAATCACAATTATCTGTAGCATTTAAAGAATAATCTACAATTGCATCACATGCTCCTGGATCTAGGTGGATATTAATTGGCGATGGGCAATTAATCGAAGGTGATTCTGTATCGTTAACCGTTACATTTATTGAACAAGTAACATCCATTCCTAAATCATCTAAAGTGGTAAATGTTACTACCGTAGTTCCTATTGGATACTCTGCTGTAGCATCAGTAGTTCCAGTGAAACTATTAATAATTGGATTATTACATGCAGATGAAACTGTAGCCATTGGATTCAATATTGCTCCACACGCTCCTGGATCATTATCCACATTAATATCTGCTGGACAAGTAATCAAACAAGGAATTGCACAAGAAACAACTTGCACTGCATCAATCAAAATATCACCTTGGAATGATGTACCTGTTCCTGAAGTAGATGCATTGAAACGTACAATTAAGTCTGAACCAACATAACCTGAAAGGTCAATTGTTACAGTTGTCCATGTCGCTGCTCCACCATTTGCTGCTGGTTGATCTGGTCCAACTTGAAGATATTCTGAAGTAAAGTTAGCTCCACCATCAGAAGATACTAACACCTCTAAGTTTCCAACATTTCCACCAAACATATAATGAGCAAAGCCCATTTCAGCTGGAATCCCTGCTCCAATGCCTGAAAGTGCTACTGGAAATTCAATATAGGCACTTGTTGGATTAGGAGTACCTGAAGTTTCAAATGCTAACATTTGAGTCCCGCAAAATTCTGTATCTGTTCCAGTGCTACCGCTTTCCGTATCAGTTTCAACCTGCCACCTTTGCGATCCAGCCTGATGTGTCCAACCTGCCGGTACACTATTTATAGGATCATTTTCAAAGTCCTGATCAACAACTGCAGATGAAATCGCTGGTGCTGAACATGTGACTGTAGCAATTGGACAAGTCTGTGCATTCAAATTTTGTTGAAAACCAGAGATACTCAACAACATCACGACAAATACAAATAAGTTATAAAATGTATTATTTTTTTTCATGGTTATTTAAATTTTCTTTTTTTTAAAGTGATAATAGATCTTCTAATTCTTGATGAATAGGGCCTAGGCTTATGACTCCATCATTAGTACTAGGGTTTGTTTCAAAAGCATCTACATTTGGCTGTGTAATTTCAACTCCTTCTTGAATTGAATCATAGACTGTTCCGCCTTCTAAAATTTTTTCATATACGATCGTATACAAATCAAATTTTAGTCGCAAATACTCATAATTTGGATCTTGATTTTGATTTTGATTAATGACAGGATTGTTATTCAAAATATCTACTTGTTCAGTTAACGTACTAATAGCAGTACTATTAGACATATATTGTGAACTAGCATTTTGAATACCCGCGAAAAGAAATGCAAAAAGTAGCATCATTGTTAAAAAGTTCTTTTTCATGAGATATCATGTTTTTTAAGTGAGAAAATATTTAGATTGTTATATATACACCAAAGGCTAAAGTCCATAGTTTGGACTTTAGTAATTTTAAAAATTTCGGTAATGGGAATTAAACTTTATTTGAATTTTGAAAATAGCCTAGGCTATTCAAGTAGATTTAGGAAATCTCTTTTCAATAAAAATCTAATAGTTTCGGTAATGGGAAAACGTAAAGGTCAAATATTTTTTTATGATTTTCTTAAACGATTTACGGGAGGGAGAGATAAAATTAAAATTTTAAATCGCTATTTTAGTAAAGATAGGTAAAAAAAAACTTACTTAAAAGTAATTCAGAATTTTAACTCCTTATTTTGATAACTAATATTTGTTGTTATTTAATCTTTATATTAATTCTATTATGGGAAAAGAGCAATATGCACATTTGTTATTGTGATTTTTTTTATTGTCAAATAAGAAAATAAATCTGATTTTTTCTAATTAAACCAAATCATTTATACTCTAGACCAACTCATTTCTTTTTAAAAACTTCGATTTCATCATTAATGATTCCTCTAACAATTTCAGACATTAATGCTATTAAATCAATCATCTTAAATTACTCCATCAATTTCTTGAAATATTTACATCGAGAATACTTTTTTACTAAAATTGTTTTCACTAAAAAAACTGGAAGCAAAACAAAATTCGTTTTACTCCCAGTTTTTATATGTTGTAAATAATATTATCTAGCTATCTGAACATAACCTGAATATTGTTTGTCTTTTCCATCATCAAAAACATAGAAATAAGTACCGTCAGGTAATCTTGTATTTTCCCAAGTTCCATCAAATGTATTGTCATAGCCTTCCTTGTAATAAACTCTATTTCCCCAACGATTAAATACGCAAAGTATATTATCAGGAAAAAATTCTACACCTTGAACATAAAAAACATCATTTACTCCATCTCCATTTGGAGAAAAGCCACTATAAAACTCCAATTCTACATCTGTATCGCATAACACTAAAATCGTAACAGTAGAACTATCGCAACCTGAGGTATTGCATAATACATAATCATAGGAATCAGGAATAGTTGGTTCACAAAAACCTTCGCTAGGAGTATAAGTTGCTGTACCATCTCCATTCATCACCACTGTTCCATTTGTTGGTTGATTTAAAATATACATGGTATCAAAAATGCCATTTATTATATCATTACCTAACAAGTTTGTTACTACCATTTGATCCATTAAAGTAGTATCAATATCAGTTATTGCATCAGGTAAAGCTAAAGAATCCACAAACACAGTTACCGTAATTATTGTTGTATCACATAAACCTAAATCATCACAAACCACAATACAGGCTGTATTTTCTCCAATATTTAATCCCTCATAATTCACACAATAAGTACCATCGACAATCTCAAATGCTACAGTTCCATCTGATTGGGTTGGACAGATATTTGAAATATTAATCACATTTCCTAGCAATTCGGTGGTATCGATACAAATAGAATCTATGGTACCAATGAATATTGTATCAAACACTAATTCTGTCATCAAACAGAAAACTGTTGATTGAATTGTATCTTGACAAAGGGTGGCTGTATCTGAAAAAATCAATTCATGAGGTCCATCTCCAATTAATATTTGTGTTCCATTCGGCGTTAAACTTTCTATTATTTCCATAACTGAAAATGCACCTGTTCCAATTTGAGTGATTAAAATATTTCCATAAATACTGGTGCTGTTGCCTCCATTTATATTAAACAAAACTGTATCTAAAATCCAAGTTCCTGTCTCATCCCACACATTCATAGAATCAACTAAATCAGCAATAGTCAAGAAAACACCTGAATAAGTTGAATCATTTACCATCCATAAATCTACGTTATATGGTCCAGATGAACCTTGTGATGGTAAAACGATATAATTGTAACTAGACGATGTATCGAAATCACATCCTATAAAACCATTCGAATATGGCAATCCATTATCTGTAATATCATATTTGTCTATTTGGATAAGTGGAATTTCTAAACACAATGGTGTAGTTCCAGCACAATCTGAAATTCCTAAAGTTACCGAATCCGTATTAATAAATCCATCTCCACATATTGATGTCACAATTATAGTAAGAAGAATATCTGTTTGATCACCAAGATTATTAGTCAAACTTAAACATAGCATATCTACTCCTAAATCGATACCTTCAAAAATAATACAATTAGCTATGGTATCAATCGTATAGTTAACAACAAGGTCAACCGTATCTCCACAAATAATCTCTACCATTGCTAAATCTCCGACCAGAATTTCGTCTAAACAAAATGTACCTATCGTATTAATCTCAATCAGTGTATCTAAAACTAGAGTATCTGGAACACAGTTAATGGATAAATTCATGGTATCAAGACATCCACTCAACAAATTAAGCATAGTAATTTGATGAAAACCTGTATCGACTGAAATAGTGGCATCTCCTCCATTTAAACATGTCCCAATTGATCCTGTATATATAATTCCATTATCTCTGATTTCATAATCTGAAAGAGCGGAGGAAGGAACATTGATACATGCTTCAACAGCACTTCCACAAGTTGTAGTTTCATAACTAACGATATCATCCAACCAATCATCACAAGGTGGACAGATCACATTAACTAAAACAGTATCAAAACAAGCTGTTGTGATTTCAGTAATAACAATTTCATGCAATCCTACTGCTAACTGCAAATTTGTACCATCATTAACACCTGCAAAATTACAAGCCATTAGAGAACCTCCATAAACTGATCCATTTATAGAGATTTGATAATCAAAAATATTAGTAGTTGAAATACTTACACAAAAATCGCCTGTGCCTATGCAATTTGATGCTATTACATCCACTGTGTCTGCTTGTAAAAAGGGTACACAAGGCGCACAGGAAACAGTAGCTTGAATTGAACCTATGGGACAATTATTTCCAACTTCAGTATAAGTTATTGTATGGAGCCCTTCTGTAATTTCCAATAAAGTTCCTTTATAATAATAAGTTAATTGAGGTGGAATTGATATTGAAGTATTTGTTAATGCATGGGTGATTTCTAAATTCTCATATGTTTGATCTAAATTTCCACCCGATATAGTCAAGTCCGTTGTATTGAGCACCCAATTTGATGATGGATCCCAATCATTCATTTCATCTATTAATTCTTGAATATTTTGAAAAGATATAACCAAGTCTTGGCCTTCTACCACCCAAGAATCAAGATCATATGGACCAATATTACCCTGAGCAAAAAGTCCAGAGTAATCGTAAACTATAGTACTATCTTCTTGACATCCCTCAAATCCTGTCGAAACTGGAATTCCATCAACTGTAACATTGAAATTTCCAATATCATTGAAAGGTATATCAAAACATAAATCGCCTGATGAGGTTATCGTATCACATTCCACGTTTATTATTTGAGAAATATTGTGGCAAATTATTGAGGGGACAAAAACAGTTGTATCTGAATTCCCCATATCGTCATTTACTACCACACAAATTGTATCAATATTATTTCCAGGTATACCATTTGCTGTATAAATTAAGCACCCAGTTTCAGAGACTGAATAATTTCCGTAAGTCCCATCTCCTCCAAAAAAACCACCTCCACAAAGTGTTGTTATCGTATTATTGGAAAAATAACTGGGTAAGGGATTTCCACAAAATGTCAGAGTAGAGTCTACCTCAATAATAAAAGGTATAGTATCAAATATGACCATTGAATAATCATCAATATCTTCAAAATTTCCTTTAGTATTCAATTCTTGATTGAGAATTCCTGGGTCAAAATCCACTTGACTTAGAGTATAAGTAAATATAGCAAGATCAACAGTATCCCTAATTTCTTCAAAAGCATTGATACAATTTAAATTAGTCGATGTAATTCCAATATTATTAATCTTGTTTGAATTATTGGTGAAGGCTAGACACGTAATAACTAAAAATGCAGCTATCACCAAAGTCCCTAATTGGTTCATATTTTTTAAAATCAGAAAGTTAGAGATTCTTAAACTCATGGGATTTTTTTTGATGAAGTAAAAAATATACCTCATAAATTAATGATATATCTGTCATATAGATACTTCTAAATGATATATCTTAATTCAACAATGATAAATTTCGTTAAGATTAACATTTAAAAAACTTATAATTTAATCACCAAAATTTATACCAAAATAGGATAAAATATTCAATACTCGGAACACTCAATTGTGCAAAAACGAACCCCATTTTTAAAGAAAAAACAGGGTTCATGGGTACTTTTTTATCAAAAAATCTAGTTAATCTTGTTAATCAAAATCTCTGTCCTTCGATTAATTTGATGTTTTCCATCTGAACAGTCTATATCATCTTTACAGTCATTTTTCAATTCAGCCTCGCCATAACCAGAGGCGATAATTCTTCCTGGTGAAATTCCTTTTGAAATGATATATTGTCGGGCAGAAATTGCTCTTTTCTCCGAAAGCCTTTTATTGTACCTCTCATTACCTCGTGAATCCGTATGGGAAATGAGTGTAATTTCCATACTAGAAAATTCATTCATCATGGTAACTATATAATCAAGTTCGACTTTGGCATCTGGGCGAATATTTGATTTATTAAAATCATAATAAATATTTTTTAATGTTAGAACTTGTCCCACACTAAAATTTGCTTTTTCATCTCCCAATAAATATTTTTTTACATTACTAGAAAATTCAGTATTGCCAACTTTATTATTTTTTAACAATTTACGAGTAGGCAACATTTCAATTTTTATTTCTTTCATGTTTCTTTTTATTGGTTCAATTGTAGAAACTTGAGCTTCAGCTGCCATAAAATTACTCTTACTCGCAATAATATCGAAATCACATCCATTTTCTAAACAAAAATCAAAACTGCCATCTGCGTGAGAAATCACCACCGTTTTCTCTCCAGTGCATTTATTTATCAAAGTAATCTCTGTATTGGGAATTTCTTTATTGTAATTTCCATTAATTACGGTTCCATATAATTCTACACACTTTGCTTTTTCCAAATTGAACAAATAAGGAATACCTATCATTAACTCTTTCGCTGTAACTTCTTGCTCAACTGACAAAAAACCTAATTTTTCTATGGTGACTTTGTACACACTTCCATACTCAATAATAACTTTTAATAATCCTTTTACATCTGTCTCACCTTGAAAAGCAATTTCATTTCCATTTACATTTTCAACTTTTATCACTGCATTCCCAATTGCTGAATTAGTCTCTGCATCAGTTACAATTAAATGAGAAATTATATTTTCGGTCAATTCCAATGGCTTATTATAATCAGTCTCCCATGTATAAATATCATCGCCTCCCTTACCTCCAGTCCGATTAGAGGTCAGGTAACCTTTAGTCATATTATCATATGAATAAAAACCAAAATCATCCTTCTTAGTATTAAAAGGAGTTCCTATATTTTCTCTTACATCCCAAGATTCTTCATCCAAGGGCTTAGATTTTTCTGCATAAAAAATATCCAAGCCACCAAGTCCTTTATGACCATTTGAAGAGAAAAACAATACGCCTTCCTCATTAACAAATGGAAAAATATCATTCCCTGAACTATTAATCATTGGTCCTAAATTTTGAGGCTTCTTCCATTTTCCATCTTTGTTCTCACAGACATAAATATCCATTCCACCAAAACCACCTGGCCTATCAGAGGCAAAATAAAGTAATTTACCATCGGTAGATAAACTAGGATGACAGGTGGAAAAGTCACGACCATTGATACCAACATCAGTTGCATCTGTCCACATTCCATCTAAATAAATGGAACTATAAATTTTTAAATTAATATTTTTCTTTTTCCTTTTTCCTTTATTATTATTTCTTGAAAAAAACATCAACGTTCCACTTCCACTAATTGAGGTTACACCATCATGATATTTCTTATTGATGCCTCCCACGACTGGAGTAATATTTTCTACTTTTCCATCATTATCCATTCTTGCAAAAAATACATCTGAAAAATTACCTTTTGTCCAAGTGTCAGTCACCTTTCGGATTTTTTGGATTCCCCTTGTTGATGTAAAAATGATTCCTCCATCATGACTTACTGCGCTATAGTCTAAGTGTTTTGTATTAATCGATTTTAAATTTTCAACTGTAACATTTTCATGTTTTTTAAATGTCGACAACTCACTACAATCAGAAATAAACTTACGATCAGTATCAGATACACTTTGATACTCATCAAACCATCGAATAGCATCTTCACACCTACCTGTACTTTGCAATACTTCTGCATAGTGCAATTTATCTTCTACATTTGTAGATTGATTAATGCACTTAGAATACCAATATTCTGCCAGTTCTGCATCTCCATTTAAGCGATACGAATTGGCAATCCGACTCATCACTTCAGGATTCATATCATCAATATCTTGCTTTAATTGATACCTAGAAGCTGATGCCATATAGCCTTGCTGTTGGTATAGCCTGTCTGCTTTTTTCCATCCAGTTGGATCTAGCTTGGTCATTTCTGTTTGTGAAAACAACAATACATTTCCAAAAAAAAATATAACTATAAAAAATAGATATTTATATCGATTCATATTATTCTTCATTTATAAAAAACTGATAATTATATATTTCCATTACACTTCTCCCTAAGCCCTTTTCAGGCCTGGTATTTAAAAATATCTTAAATGGTTCATACCTTTCCCCTCAAAGTTTAACCCATATTCCAACATTACTTCAAAACTTCCAGGACTATATTGAGATAACTGTGAAGTAGTCAAATCAACCGCTACTCCAGCTCGAATTTGTGGATTAAATTGGTATTGCAACATTGCATCAAATGAATCACCCAAGCGATATGATGCACCTACCCAGATTTTATTCATAAATAAAAAACTTGCATTAACATCTAACTCAATTGGAGTCCCAGGATTATATCTTACTAGCATCGCAGGCTTGAATTGAACTACCTGATTGATTCGTGTCATAAATCCTCCCATCAACTGATAAGTTCTTAAAGAATTAATATTCACCGACTGACTAGGATTATTTGAATAAACTGTTGAACGTAAAAAATTAGGTACGGAAAACCCTAAATAGTATTGTGGGTGACTATAGTAAAATCCAAAACCAAAATTTGGATTAGTTCGCGAAGTCTCATTTGAAGGAATGTCCTCATCGTTCATATCGATAGGATCGATCATTGTAAAATCTATTTGACCATATTCAATTTGACCACTCATTCCTATACTAAACGTTGCTCCATTTTTAACAGGAATTCGATAAGCATAATTCAATGCGATATTATAGGTCTTATAAAAACCATGCTGATCGCCTACAAACGAAAGTCCTGCTCCACATCGATTATTGAAAAAAGGAGCATGAGCATTTACAGCATAAGTAGTCGGTGCTCCAGAAACACCTGACCATTGATTGCGATACAAAGAAGTAAACGTTAGTACTTCCTTGCTTCCTGCATAAGCAGGGTTAATCGCCATTTTGTTATGCATAAATTGAGTATAATTAGGATCATTTTGACCATTGACGGACCAAGTTATTCCTATCACTATAACTAGGAGAATAAAATATTTTTGCATTTTTTTTATTTTAAAATTTATGGTATTACCTTGATATTTTATTTGTCACATTTTATTTAATGATTGTTAAAAACCCTTGTGTAGGATCTACATCATCTATATCTAATTTAAAAATATAATAGTAAGTACCAGCTGGTAAATCATTTCCATTGTAAGTACCCTCCCAATCATTTTGATACCCTTTGGTTGTGAAAACTTTATCTCCCCATCGATTGAATATCATTAATTCATTATTTGGGAAACTCTGTGTACAAGGAATTATTAACACATCATTTTTTCCATTACCATTTGGTGTTAACACATTTGGGATCCAACAATCTCCTTTATCTGTTAAACCATTTATTGAAATTGTAACTATTGCTTTTTGACAATCATCAATACAGTTTACATTACAAACTTCATATTCAAATTCATCTACTCCAAAGGCATTAAAATCTGGTTGATATGTAAACATCCCATCGATCATAGATACTGTTCCTTGGTTTGGAGACTGGGTAACATTTACTTCATATTCATTTACAAAACCAATTACATCATTAACCAATACATCTTCATCAACTAATAGCTCATTTAAACTTACAACGAAATTATCGTCATATACCTCAATATTATCTTCTCTAAAAACTACCATTGTATCTGCTGCATAATTTTCACAAGCACCATTTGATAATGACCATATCAACATATTTGCCCCTGATGGAACATTACTTAATGTAGTGGTAGAATTAGTATGATTAGTGATAGTCGCAGAAGATGACGTCAACCACATTCCGGTTCCTAAAAAAGGTTCATTAGCACTTAAAGTAACCTCTGTCCCCTCGCAAGCATAGGTTTGTTCTACGTCAACTTGGGCCTCTAATGTTGGTAATTCAGAAACAGAAACTGTTACTTCATCTGAATCATAATCAAAACAAGTTCCTTGTGAAAGTGTCCAAATAAAAGTGTAGGCATTACCAGGAATCATTCCTGATACAGTAGGAGAGGAAGAACTATTATTAGAAATGGTAATGGCATTTTGGGTACTTGGCTGTGACCAAACCCCTAAAGCAGTTGTAGGTAAAGTTGCCCCCAATACTGTTGTCCCATCATTACATAATTCTAAATCTACTCCAGCATTCGATACATCAACTGTTGCATCAGTATAATTAATCATAATTGTATCACTAGCATAATTTGTACAGTTATCATTAGAGAGTGTCCAAACAAAAATATTATTCCCAATAGTTAATTCTGAAACTAAAGTATTTGGGTTGGTATAGTCATCAATTGTAGCACCAGTCGTTGATGTCCAATGACCAGTTCCAACTGAAGGCATCACTCCTAATAAATTCGCGCTCCCTAAACCGCAAACGTCCATATCATTTCCAGCATTTGGAATATCCGTATTTGTAACCTCCACCATTACCATAGCAGAAGCATCCGCAATACAATTACCAACTGTCATCACTACATAATACTCGCCAGTAGAGGCTGAATTAATATTAGAAACTGTAAAATCTAAATCAGTTGTTGTACCAATTGAAGTCCCTGTTTGATAAAACCATTCAAAACTTAAATTAGCATTTGGTGGAATACCTAAAGGGTTAGCTGTCAAAACTAAATCACTTCCTTCACAAACTGCTACCATACTTTCTACTGAAGCAGGTGGTGGTGTTGCTTGAACAAACAAAGTTGAATTAGTTGAAATTACAGAAGCACATCCATCACTCATTTGAACAACGGCATAATAGCTACCTGCGTTATCTGTGGTTAAATTTGTAATTATAGGGTCATATTGTGTAGATGTAAACGCATTGGGTCCATGCCATTCATAAGTTGCATCCACCATATAAGGTACTTCAAGCTGGATACTTTCGCCTTCACAAGCCGGCATTGATTGAGAAGTTCCATTTATTGCAATTGGTGCAGAAGTAGAATATACCGTAACATTCTCTGCATTTGAAATTTGAGAAATACAACTTCCTGACCTTACCTGTACTGAATAAGTTCCTGTGTGTGTAGGGTTTGTAAAATTGATAAAGTAATTTGGTGAAGTTGTCAGACCTAAAGAATAACTGGTATTATTATCTGTAAATGTCCATTCATATGCTATATTTATTCCAACTACAGGATCTGTCGAAAGTGCAATTATTTCGCCTTCGCAAATAACGTTATCCGAAGCAGTTACCACCGGAATTTCAAATGTTGGACATCCTGAATTAAATTGCTGATAATCATAAGTTCCATTCGTATCTGAATCTAAGCAAGGAATTCCAGTTGGACATTCTTCATTATCAGTCAACCCATCACCATCACTATCTAATTCATCCACATCAAAATTTCCATCAGTATCAGAATCAATACAATCACTTTGGTCAGGACATTCATAATAATCTGCAATACCATCATTATCTCGATCCCAATCTCGATAATCAGGAATAAAATCAAGATCTAAATCCTTAGGATAAAATATAATATTCAAAAGAACTCCATTTTCATCTTCTGTAGGCAATCCATCTTCATCTACCTTTAGGTTTCCTGATCCCGGTCTTCCATCCCAATCATTGTCAATCTGTTCAGATTCGATCACATCTAGTATTCCATCATCATCAGAATCCAAATCAACATGATCTGGAGTATTATTATTATTTGTATTTAGTAGGATATATGTAATTGTGGCAGTTATTAAATTTGGATCAGATGAAATATTATTAAATAATCCATTCGCTCCAAAATCAAGAGTACCCCCATCAATCCTAGCATCCAAGTTTACATCTAATTGACCATGACCCGCTTCCACCATATCTGGAATTCCATCATTATCAGAATCTAAATCAAGGTGATTCGCAACTCCATCGCCATCATTATCAAAGATCGCTTCTACCCCATCACAAATTCCATTCAAATTTGAATCTGTACATGGATTATTTACCGCAATATCATCTGCATCCAAATAATTAGCTACCAAATCTCCATCCTCATCTGCACTTGGGTCAACTCCATTTGGAAAACAAGCAAAACCAACTGTTGGATGACAAAACTCTCTTGAATCAGGAATCCCATCATTATCATCATCTAAATCTATATCATCATCTATACCATCATTATCGCTATCTACAATTACTGGTTTAGAACAATCTGCAACCACATTTACAATCACTTTTCCAGATGTATTCTCAGCTATTTCTTGATAAGTCCAATAGTCTAACATATTATTATTCCCCAAATTAGAAGAATAGGTATGAGGTATTGTAGTTGACGAAACAGAAGGTGCAGCACCGCCACTTGTTGTTCCACCAACTGCTGAATGGTCATAAAAAAAATCATTAGCGGGAGCATTTTGACCATTCAAACGTGTGAAAGAAATACCACCAATATTATTTTTAACATCTTGCATCATTACATGCATCTCACCTAACCGCATATCTAATAGATAATTGATTTCAATTCCAATTGCCAAATTCATCAAAGATCCACTACCATCTAATCCGTCCCAAGTAATTTCATTTGTCCCAACTTCAGCTACTTGATAAATAATTCTATCCTCCGCATCCAGAAAATCTCCGTCATCATTTAAGTCTAAAGATAATTTTGCGACACCTGAGATATTAGAACTATAAGAAAAGATTCCACCGACACCAGTTTGTATATTATTCCCAAAACAAGTTGAATTACCCATATTATCAAGTCCTATAAAATCGAATCCTTGAATAACCAAAGGACCAGAACTAACCACATTATTCAACCAGGTTGTATAAGTTGAATTTGTATAAACATTTGTAGTCATCCCCTCTGAAGGCATGGTTGGATCAGGAGAATTGAAAAATATTTTATAAGTAATCAATGAACCAAAATCATTACTTTGTGGATCATAAATAAAATAATCACCACTATTCCAAGAAGATGGATCATTTGAAACTGTATAATCTGAAGTTGATTTTGACGCATAGATTGGCTGTCCTGTGTGATCAACGATTCCGTTAGAATTTGCCGAAAAATCAAACCTATTAGTGTCAATTCCGTCAAAATCAATTTGATAATGAATTCCTTCTTTTGACATCATATAAAAAGTAGGAGAAGTAGAATTTAAATTTCCAGTTATAATTGATTTATACTGGTTTGAAAAAACTCGTCCACTCAGCAGCATTCCTCCATGATTTGATGCAGCTCCAGATGATACCGTAGCATCCCAAGCTACTATCGCCCATTCATCAGGTTGGTTAGTTGCTCGATCCCAGCTTTCATTATTTTCCAAATTAGTGAATGAATAGGCTGAAGTAATTGGCAGTATAGAGGGGAAAGCTAAAACAACAGTCCAGATTCCTTCCTCACCAGGCATTACTTTTTGAGAAATTGGTTCATATCCACTTCCATTAATTGTTCCTCCTCCAGTAGGGCCATTTAATTCTTCAAAGTCGTTATTAATTATTCCTAACCCAGTACTAACTCCCAAATTTTGATAAGTTCCAGCAAGTATTCCATCAGGTTTATAAATCATCAAAAAGCCACCATTTACTCCAATGTGGCTAGACCCTAAATTAATATATTCCCCTTCTTGGGCATATACTTTAATTTGTTGTTGCTCATTTGCCCAATAAAAAAGTCGTTTTCCAGAATCACCTCTAAAGTCGACTGAACCTTCAGCCTGTAAAAAAATTGGCAAAAATAAAAGTGTGAGTAATACTAATATTCCTTTTTGCAAATTCTTTGAAAATAGTTTTCCTTGAGCTACAAAAGTTTGTGGGGGCAAGAATTTATTCATAATTCTAATTTTTTTGTTAAAACTTATCAATAGTTACTTTTTAAAATTTGTTGTATATATTAATATAAGACAGTTCCTTACACCTTTCATCCGTGTTGAAAATATTGGAAAATATAAATTCTGCCTGAGTAAATTATTTGTAAAATGTAGCGTTCTGGTAAATTGAAAATTGGTAAGATTGTAGCATGATAAAGGCAAAATCTAGCCTATTATCTTTTTTATGTATTTTCAAAATGCCATATTTGACATTTTGATTTTTACTATACAGTTCAGTATTTATCAATAAATATCATACCAAAAGTAGTTGCGATTCCATCTATCTTAATTTTTCAAAAAAAAACCCAATAAGAGTGCTACACCTTATTGAGTTTTTTTGTGAGAAATTAAAAAGCAAAAGTTAGATCGTATCAATGGGAGTAGTTAATTTAACCATCTTAGTTATTCTAATAATTCCATTATTTTTTTAAAAAAATGAAAAAAGAAGAGAATAATTAAACGGTCACAATTGTAAATAGACAAGAAAGAAAAATCTTTTAATTTTTTGAAGTAAATTACTTTAAGTGAATTATGCAAAGAAGATTACCTCTTAATCCCATTTTGAAAAAATAATCTAATCACTGTAAAAAATTACGCCCGAATAGCACTCACCGGATCCATTCTCGCTGCTAAAAATGCAGGTATTACTCCTGCTAAAATTCCAATGATTATCGAAACTGTAATTCCAAATATTGCATTATCCGTAGATAAATACATTTTAAAAGCAACATCTGGAATCATTGAAAATAAATTTAATGCACCAATAACCATCAATAATCCAACTGCTCCTCCAATCAAGCAAAGAATAATTGCTTCTATTAGAAATTCTAAAAGGATGACATATTTTTTCGCACCAAGTGCTTTTTTAATTCCAATAATATTTGTTCGTTCTTTAACCGAAACAAACATAATATTCGCCACACTAAACATCCCAACAAATAAAGCAAAGCCTCCTATTATTCCTCCTACCAAATACATAATTCCAAAAAAACCATCCAATAGACTGCTCAACATTGTCAATTTATTCAAAGCAAAATTACTCTCCTCCTTCGGTTTCAATCTTCGGCTTGATCGCAACAATCCAGTAATCTCATCCTCCAAATCATCTAAATTGACTCCTTCTTTTGCTTTAACAGCTAAATTCGTATTCCCATTATTTTTATCCACTTTAGCAAACTTCCTTGCCAAATTATATGAAATTAAAACAACCTCATCCAATTGTATTACTTGCAATAAATCCTCTCCCCCCTTTTCAATCACTCCAATAACTTCCAATTTAATTCCATTAATCGAAATCTTTTTTCCAATAGGTTCTAGATTCCCAAAAAGCTCATTTGCAACTGTATTTCCAAGAACAACTTTATTTGCACCAGTTGAATATTCAGATGGTGTATAATATCTCCCTTTCTCCATCACCACGTTATACATTTGTGCAAAATCATAAGTCCCACCCGACACAAATGCACCCGATACACTATTGGATCGATACTTGGCAGTTCGGCTACCAATGTTGGCAGTGTAGCAAACTAAGTCAACGCTTTTTGCCTTTTCCTTAATTAATTCAAATTCTTTAAAATTTGGATTAGGTCGCCGGAAGTATTTCCACCAACTCGAGCCTGGATCTTCATCCCAAGGTTGCTTATCTACATAAATTACATCATCTCCTAATTTATCAAAACTACTACGCACATTGCTTTCCAAAGAATCCACCGCAGACAAAACAATGATTATACAAAATATCCCAATTGTAATTCCAAGCAAAGAAAGAAAACTTCTCAACTTGCTTCCAGACAATTGTTGAAATGCTTGAATGATACTTTCCTTGATAATTTTTATTATTGTGATCATTGATTGAAAATTATATTTATTTGACTGTTCAAATCTAGTAATTCCATTTTATTGCTTAAAAAAGATTCGATGAACCTTAATTTTTCAAGGTTGAATAACTTCTTTTGGTTAACAAAATCTAGACACTCAACTCTTGAATAGCTAACCACGCCATTAATCCAGTACTTAATTTTAAGCAATCCTCATCCACATCAAATGTATTTGTGTGAACAGGACTAGTAATTCCTTTTTTAATATTACCCGTCCCGAGCCGGTAAAAACAAGCTGGCATTTTTTGAGAGTAGTATGAAAAATCTTCTGCTGTCATTCTAATTGGAAGATTCACAACATTCTCAACACCTAAATACGCTTCAGAAAATTTACGTGCCCGTGTGGTCAAAACCTCATCATTTATCAAATATGGGTATCCAACTGTTATATTTAATTTAGCAGTTCCGCCCATCGCTTTGGCCATGTTTTTGACCATTTTCTTCATTAAATTATGTGCCTCCATTCGCCATTTTTCATCCATAGTTCTGAATGTTCCCATAAGTTTTACTTCACTAGGAATGATGTTAGTTGCACCACCTGAAGAATTTATTTTCCCAAAAGTCAGAACAGAGGGAACTGTAGGATTTCCATTTCTACTCACAATTTGCTGTAATGCTACAATCAAATGAGAAGTAATCAAAATCGGATCAATACAATCATGCGGTAACGCTCCATGTCCTCCCTTGCCATTCACAGTTAAATATAATTCATCTGCTGATGCCATGTACATCCCCGCTCGCATTCCAATTTTCCCTACCTCTAAAGATGGGTGAACATGTTGTCCAAAAATACTCGCTGGCTTAGGTTTCTCCAATACACCTTCTGCAATCATTATGCTTGCACCACCTGGCAGCTTCTCTTCGGCAGGTTGGAAAATTAATTTTATCGTTCCATCAAATTGATCTCGTACTCCATTTAAAATTCGAGCAGTTCCAAGCAAAGAAGAACTATGCACATCATGTCCACAGGCATGCATGACACCTTCATTTTTTGATTTGTAAGAAACTTTATTGGCTTCTATGATTGGCAATGCATCAATGTCTGCTCTGAGGGCAACCACTTTTCTCCGACCTTTGGCTTTTCCTTTTATTCCTCTGATGTGAGCGACAACACCATTTTTTGCCATTCCATGTTCATTAGGAATTCCCATCTCTTTAAGCTGTTCAGAAATGAATTTACCAGTTTCCACTTCTTGATAACTGAGTTCTGGATTTTGATGGATATGCCGACGAAGGGCTATGGTGTCTTTGTGGAATTTTTCGGAAAGGGATTTTACTTTATTTTTTAACATATTATTTTTCTTGTAAAAAGAAGAAAGGATGAATTAAATTTCATCGGAGATAAACACTAGTTTTCACAGATCTTAGTAAATAAGATTAATCATAATCTATATTTACTGGTAGTAAAAAAATCAGGCGACTTTCTTTTTCCGATACCTCCCAATCAACCATAAAAAAAACGAACCAATCAAAAGAAAAATCCCCGTTGTCCCCCACATCACTTTCGTAGCGTTAGAATACATCAAAATAGGACTCCAGCTCGCCGCTTTAATTTGTCGCACTTCCCCTTCTTTATAAAATTCAGGAAAATCAGGAAATCCATTTCCATTCACATCTGGAAAACTTTTAGACAATTCAAACAATGAACTCCACTCTTTCACTTCTTGAATTCCAGATTCTGTTTTCGAAAAGTCTAACAATGCATCATTGATATCTTCGATCGGTGTTCCATCAATATTTTTTGGAACCACACTCAAAATTCCCTTACTAATTTCACCTATCAAATTAATAGACTCATAAATATATGAGTTAGCTCCGATAGCAACTAACCCATCATCAGATGAAATATCCAGTACAGTATAACCATCTTTTTCATTTCCTATTTCGACTTCATAAACTTGATCCAAAGGCATTCGATTTGGATTATATTTAAACCGTATTCCAGAGAAAAATGCAAAATGACTGTTCCCTTTGATCGAAGGTGCGATGAGTAAAATTTCCAAAACACTTTTCAACTCTGCTGGTGTAATAAATCCTTTCGCCAACGGATAACCTGGATCTTCATCCAATACTCCTCTGCCCAAAGGCATGATTCTATAAAGGTCAGAAACTTGTTGCATGCCTTTTTCTCCAGCCAAAAGATTGTCCCGAATCAAACCTGCTGTAGTAAAACCGACAACTGGAATTTCAGGATTTTCCGAAAATTTTTCTACTCCAAATCTAACTGCATCCGCAGCAAATGCGCCGAGATTACTTTCCACTAGTTGCCCGCTTGAAATGGTCAAATCAAATTCTGTCTCAGCTAAAACATCGGTAAAACTTACCTCATACTTTTCTAAAACTTTGTCATCTATCGTCATTTGAAAACTATCGACCATAGAATTAATGTCTGCCTCTGTTGCAAACGAATCATCAACCTTTACTAATTGATAATCAGACATTTGAATTCTGCCATCCTGATACTGCATTTCCAAAACGCCCACGTATTCACCTTCCGAACCAGCTTGAACTACGGGCGTTCCATTTACTATAATTGGCTCTAGAAGCGGCGTATGAGAGTGTCCACTTATCACTACATCTATCTCCGGAACTGCTCTTGCTAAATCCACATCTTCTCCTCCCCAAGATCCATCTTTCAGTTGCCAAATACCTGAGTGAGTCATGCATATAATCACATCCACGTTCTCCTCATTTTTCAAAAATGCAGTCATTTTTTTTGCTGATTCAATTGGGTCATCAAAAGTCATTGGTTTGGAATAGGGTGCAACACTTGCTGCCTCTTTTCCTAACAAACCAAACATTCCAATTCGAATACCATTTTTCTCTTTAATAAAATGAGGGAGAATTTTTCCTTTTTTGAAGAGTGCTTCAAGTCGATCATCTCCTTTTTCCTCTATACTAAAATTTCCATTGGATAAAACTAATTGGGGAATATCTCCATACTTCATCGCTGACTCAATAATATCCGCTAAGCCATCACAATGAAAATCAAATTCATGATTTCCAATTACCGCTGCATCATAACCAATGGCTTGCATCAATCGCAATTCCGCTCCTTCGAAAGTACTAATGGTTTGAAACAAAGTTCCCATCATCCAATCACCTCCATCTAAGACTAAAGTTCGTTCAGGTGCTTTTGCTCGCTGATTTCGAATTACATTAGCAACTCTAGCGATACCTCCCACGGTTTTGTCATCATTAGTTGTGAGAGGTGTAAAATCTGAATTTGGAGCAAAACCTAAAAGTCGAGATTGCAAATCATTGGTATGAATGATAGTTAATCTTTTCCCCTGAGTCTGAGAAAAAAGGGAAGAGAAAGAAAAAATAGAAAGGCAAAAAGTTAAATAGATCATCTTTTTGCAAAAATGGAATTGATTAAGGTTTCGAATTTTCATGCTGTAAATTTAAAAATAAAATTTGGTGAGAATTCCGAAACACCGTTATTTTTAAAAAAGTTAAATTTATTTTCAAGAAGACACTTAACTAAAAAAACCTTTCGATAAAATTGGTCAATCTTAATCTTCGATTACCTTTGCATTTTTTTAACCAAAAAACAATTTTATGAGAAAGAAAATGCTACCAATTATAATGATGTTGTTGACAATTTCAACGACAGCTCAAATGAATGGAGATTCCTCTTCAATTAAAATAGATGAGGTCATCATTCAAGCCAATCGGCTTCAATTACCCGTTTCTGAAAATTCCAATACCGTCAACATTATTACTCGCCAACAATTGGAAAACAATCCAGTTCACAGCGTGGCAGAAGCTCTTCAAAATGTGGCTGGACTTGACATTCGTCAACGAGGTGTTCATGGAATTCAGGCAGATGTGAGTTTGCGAGGTGGAACTTTTGACCAAGTTTTAATTTTGATCAATGGTGTAAAAATGGCTGATCCACAAACCGGTCACCATGCGTTAAACATTCCACTCAACATGGATAATATCGAACGTATCGAAATTTTAAAAGGACCTGCTGCTCGAATTTATGGTGCCAATGCGTTCGCTGGAGCAATAAATATTGTGACTAGAACTCCTGATAAAGCGTTTGTCAATATTAATTTAGAGGGTGGTCAGAACAGTTTAGGTGCCATCTCCATTTCTGCAGCTTTACCAAAAGGAGATTTTAATCAATATTTCTCAGTTGGCCGCCAGTTTTCCGATGGTTATCGTTTTAATTCAGATTATGACATTTCTAATTACCTCTACCAAGCGGAATATAAAATTGATGCCACACAAAAATTGGATGTCATGGGAACTTTTACCGATCGTGAATTTGGAGCAAATCGTTTTTACGGCGGTACTTCTGAATTTTGGAAAAACCAATATGAAGAAATTCAAACGAGTCTTTTTAACATCGGTCATCAAAAAGTAACCGATAAATTTGCCATCAAAACAAGATTCAATTGGCGACGAAATCAAGACGAATATTTATTAATAAGAGATGAGCCAAACTTCTATCGTAATTTGCATATTAGCAATGTTTTGACTTTGGAAAGTCATGCTAATTTTCACAGCGAATTAGGGACAACAGGTGTCGGAGTTGAATTAAGTTCTGTTTATTTGCGAAGTAATAATTTGGGGAAAAGAGATCATCAAATTGCTACTTTATTTTTGGAGCACAGAGCTAGTTTTTTGAATAATAAAATAGATTTAACTCCTGGAATTGCGATTAGTCAATATTCTGATTTTGGAGCTCGTCTTTTCCAAGGAATTGATTTGGGTTATAAAATATCGAAAGGAGTAAAACTCTTTGGAAACATGGGATACACGTGGCGAATCCCGACTTTTACTGACTTATTTTATGAAGATGCGGGAAACATGGGCAATGATAAATTAGAGCCAGAATCTGCTCTCTCTTACGAATTTGGAGTAAAGTATGATGCAAATGGAGTACGTGCCAATTTGAGTTGGTTCTTACGAGATGGAACAGATTTGATTGATTGGACAAAAGCTGCCGATACCCTTAAGTGGCAACCAAATAATATTTCAAATTTAGCGATGATGGGAATTGATGCAAGTATAGATTTTAATCCAACTGCACGATTTGGAAAAGATTTTTTCCTCAAAAATATTCGCCTAGGTTACACATTTATTGATGCTGAGGTCCCTCAAAATATCGTAGGTATTTCCAGATACGTTTTAGAAAATTTGAATCATCAATTTACTGCTAGAATCGATTATCGAATTGGAGGAAAATTATTTCATAATATTTCCTATAAATATATCGATCGAGAAACGATGGATGATTATAGCTTAATCGATACCAAATTTTATTGGAAAGCTGACAATTATTCTATCTATCTGGCTGCTAATAATTTATTAGATGTCGAATATTTTGAAACGAATTTAGTGCAAATGCCAGGAACTTGGATTTATGGCGGAGTGAAAATTCGATTGGATTATTCGAAGTAATTTAAAATAAAATAGAAAAGTACTTTTAGGTTTTCAAAACTTGAAAATACTTTTCTATTCTATTTTAAATTGGTAAAACCGGATTATTTTTTACCTCAGTCATCACAAACGAACTTTGCACTCTGCCAATATTTGGAAGTGACGCTAACTTTTGAGTAATGAAGTTTTGATAATCCACCATGTCTTTCACATAAATCTTCAACAGATAATCAAACATCCCCGCAATATGATAACACTCTGCAACTTCAGTGATATTTTCCACATCTTTTACAAATTGGTTTAGATATTCTTTGTGATGACTTTCTAAACTTACCGCACAAAAAGCGACTAAATTAAAACCCAACTTTTCCTTATTGACAATAGTCGAATACCCTTCAATAAAACCTTCTTTTTCCAATCGTTTTATCCGATCAAAAATAGGCGTCGTCGTCATTTTTAATGCATGAGCCACTTCTTTGATTTTCATTTTACCATCCTGCTGAAGTAACTGAATAATTCTTTTATCGATTGCGTCAATTTTATAATCCATGGCAAAGATTTTTTTTCTTTTTTATAGAAAACTAAAAACAACAATAAGTATTATTTTCTTTAAAATAGTATTTTAAAGAAAATAAACACTCCATAAGTTAAAAACTTAGAAAATTAATCTATCATCATCTAATTTTGTATAAAAATACTTTACTAACCAAATATAATCAAAATGGCTAAACATAATTATTCTCCAGAAAGTTTAATGATGTCTTACGGATACAATCCTGAGTTATCAGAAGGTGCTGTCAAACCACCAATTTTCCAAACTTCGACTTTCGTTTTTAAAACTGCAGAAGAAGGAAAAGCATTTTTCGAAGTCGCTTATGGATTGAGAGAAAAAGATCAAAACGAAGAATTAGGATTGATTTATAGTCGTATCAACAATCCTAATTTAGAGATTCTTGAAAACCGTCTTTGCCTCTGGGACAAAGCAGATGATTGTGCAGTTTTTGAAAGTGGAATGTCTGCTATCAGCACAGTGCTTTTGGAGTTTTTAAAACCCGGAGATGTATTGTTATATAGCTCACCAGTTTATGGTGGAACAGATCATTTTATCCATCATTTCTTACCAAAAATTGGAATTGATGCAATTGGTTTTTCTCCAGATCAAAATGAAAAAGAAATTATACAGATGTTAATTCATTCTGGAAAACTAGATAAGCTAGCCATGATTTATGTCGAAACTCCAGCGAATCCAACAAATGCAATTATTGATATTAGTATTTGTCAGAAAATAGCAGAGCAGTTTAGTACCAATGAGAAAAAAGTGCATGTTGCAGTTGACAATACTTACATGGGGCCACTTTGGTCTCACCCTTTGCAACTAGGTGCAGACATTGTAATTTATTCTGCTACAAAATATATTGGAGGTCATAGTGATTTGATTGCGGGAGCAGTTTTGGGTAATCAAGAAATTATGACTCGAGTAAAAACGCTTCGAACTTTTCTAGGAAATATGGCTAGTCCCCACACTTGCTGGTTACTTCTTAGAAGTCTTGAAACATTAAAAGTAAGGATGGAGCAACAAATGGAAAATGCAAAAACAGTTGCTGAATACTTGAACAATCATCCAAAGGTTGAAAAAGTATTTTATCTAGGATTACTTAAACCTGGAACAAAAGAATATCTATTGTACACTAAACAATATTCTTCGCCAGGAGCAATGATTTCCTTCAAATTGAAAGGTAGTGAAAAAGAAGCTTTTCAGTTTCTTAATCACCTTAAACTATTCAAATTAGCGGTAAGCCTTGGAAGTACAGAAGGTCTAGCACAACATCCTGCTTCTATGACTCATTGTGGAATTACACCTGAAAATAGAGAGAAAATGGGAATTACAAATAGTTTAGTGCGTCTTTCAATTGGTTTAGAGAATATTAATGATATTTTATGGGATGTTCAACAAGGTTTAGAAAAAGTAATTCAGTTAGAAAAAATTTGCTAAATAAAGAAAACCCTTCCCTCGTTTTGAGGAAAGGGTTTTCTTTATTTTGAAGAATATAAAATATAAAATTTAGACCTTGTTATATTGAGTTTCCTAAACTTCGAATTCCTTTCCAGATAATCTCAAAATCATTAGACACTTCGTAATCTTTTGCATATAAAAAATTAAGTCGATCGATAGTGTGATCATTAAGTTGGTCTAGTTTTAAGGCATCCCAAGGAGATAAAACTCCAGGTTTAATATTGGGTAAATTTTCAACTACCTTTTTCTTGTTAGAACTATTGTTAGTTAAAATATATCCTACCCAACTTTTCTTACCAAAAAGCACTTGGTAAATATTTCCAGCGAACCCTACTTTATTTTTTACAATGATAAAAAATGGTAAAAACAATAGAATAAAAATAACACTTAAAATAAAGTCCAACATTCGTTTATTTCGACGGCTCATATAATCAGCAATTCGGAAACGAATATCGATTGTGTACAACTCCCCTGCTGTATTTTTGGAACTACTTCCTATAATACTAAGACTTTCTTCTGGGACAATTTTGTAATCCAAATTGGTTCCTAATCGCGTCATCCATTGCATGATATTTTGAGCAGGAATATTTTTTGAGCAAAAAATAATTTCATTGATTTTATAGATATGAACTACTTCATCGAGTTGTTCCAAACTACTCAAGTATTTTTTTGAATCTTCAATCCCTTGAGGTGAAACTGTTCCAATTAGGTTTGTATCAACACGAGCTTGAACAAGTAAATTCATCACTCGATCACTTTCTTTTTCACTTCCAACAATGACTAAATTTGCTTGTTCTTTTTTTCCAAGATTGAAATTTTTAAATTGAAAAAAATGCAAAAACATACGTGCACATATCGTCGAAAACAATGTCCAAACAGCCCCCATAATAATCAATGCACGCGACGGCCGATACTGTAAATTCAAGAACCCATAAACCGCTGCCAACAATAACGAGCCCATTAAAACGCCTCGAACTAATCGGCGAATATTATATTTTTCATCATAACCTCCATTAAAATAAATCGCTGACAACCAAATAGTTATATACAAAGTGAAATTAAACCAAAGATATGCTGATTGATAATAATCTGGTTCATCATAATAGATAGTTGCCCAAAAATCTTTTAAAATAAATAGACCTACTAAAATTAGTAAAGCATCAATTAGGGGCAAATAAATACGCTTAGTAAAGCTACCAGTTAAGGTAATAAATGCCCTAAAATATATCGCAGCATGCAACATCAAAATAAACAGTTTTGCCTTTTCACCAACAAAGTGTTTACGGGCAAAAATAATCATAGCATTGTAAAACACTTTGACATAATTAAGACTACCTTTTTTGGTACTTTCCCCTTTATAATGAATTATAGTTGTATCAGCGAAGTAATAATTTTTATACCCAGCCTTGGCAATTCGATAGGACAAATCAATGTCTTCACCATACATGAAAAATGATTCATCCAGCAAACCAATTTCGTCCAAAACCGATTTTCTCAACATCATAAACGCACCCGCTAAAACGTCAACTTCTTGAGTTTGATTTTTATCCAAAAAACCTAAATGGTAACGACCAAAAATTCTTGATTTTGGAAAAAGTCGAGATAATCCAAATGTTTTACAAAAGGCAACAAATGGTGATGGAAAACCTCTTTTAGACTCCGGTAAAAATCGACCAGAGCCATCAATCATTTTGACTCCCAAACCTCCCACATCTAAATGTGTATTCATAAAAGTTATACATTTTTCAAATGTATCTTCCTCTACTACAGTATCAGGATTAAGGAGCAGAACATACTCTCCTTTTGATTGCTGAATAGCTTGATTATTTGCAATTGAAAAACCTGGGTTAGATTTATTTTGGATAAGTTTTACACTCGGAAATTTTTGTGCAACCATACGGCAAGAATCATCGACAGAATTGTTATCGACAACAAAAATTTCAGCATCAATATGCCTGATTGCATTTCGAACAGAAAGCAACGCTTGTTCAAGGAAATACTTGACGTTATAATTGACTATGATGATGGAAAGCTTCATTGGCTACCCTATTCTCCTTTTATTTGATAAGGAATTCTTGCTACGATCGAACGTCCCAAGGTTAGTTCATCTGCATACTCCAATTCTCCACCAAAGGAAACCCCCCTGGCAATCGTACTCACTTTTACGGCCATATCTTTCAGTTTTTTTGAAATATAAAAGATCGTTGTGTCTCCTTCTATAGTTGGGCTGACAGCCATAATAACTTCTTTAGTTTCTTCTTTCTCCAATCGACTTTCCAAGGAATTAATATTTAGATCTGAAGGACCAATTCCTTCAATAGGAGAAATAACTCCACCTAAAACATGATACATTCCCCTATATTGTCCAGTATCTTCAATAGCCATTACATCTCGAATGTTTTCTACAACACATAAAACAGATCGATCTCTTCTAGGATCTGAACATACCCCACAGATTTCAGTATCTGAAATATTATGACAGTTGGAGCAAGTTTTTATATTTTCACGCATATTTATTAATGCTGCAGTAAAATCATGGGTAGTCTCCTTTGGCTGGTTCATTAAATACAACACAAGCCGCAAAGCAGATTTTTTCCCAATGCCTGGAAGGCTTGAAAATGCTTCAACAGATTCTTGTACTAGTTTGGAAGTAAAGTTCATAAAACAAAGGTAAGTACTTGATTACAAATAAATTGAGTTTTTAACGGTAGATTTTATTTCACCTCAAAATCTTTTAAGTTATCAAAATGTAAAAAATTCCATATTTTTCTTAATAAAAATTCAGGATTTCCTATTAAAATATTGCATTTTTGCAGTTCCTATTTATTTTCAACTCAAAAATTAAATTAAAAGTAAAATATTATGGCTGAAGTAATTCGAATGCCTCGAATGAGCGATACAATGACCGAAGGAAATATTGTTGCTTGGTTAAAAGAAGAAGGTGAAGCAGTAGAACCAGGGGATACTCTGGCAGAAGTAGAAACGGATAAAGCAACCATGGAATTGGATTGTTATTCTGATGGTGTGCTTTTGCATATTGCAGTAAATGAAGGAACTGTGCCAATTAATGGTGTTATTGCAGTAGTCGGCGAAGAAGGTGAAGATTGGAAAGCTGCAATTGCTGCTGATGAGGGAAGTGGAAGTGCACCAGCTGCTTCTAGTTCAAGTCCTGCATCGGAACCTGTAACAGTTGAACCAAATAACGTTGATATAGTGGAATCTCCTAATTCCGCTAAACCAGAATCAAGAATTAAAGCCTCTCCTCTGGCAAAAAGTATGGCCTCTGAAGCTAAAATCGATATTTCTCAAATTAAAGGATCAGGTGATCATGGTAGAATTGTAAAAAAGGACGTAGAAGCATTTTTACGAGGAACAGGATCTTCTCCCCAACCTCAACCAGAACAGCAAGCACCATCTGCAGTACAACCTTTCGCTTATTCTAGTGGAGAAGATAGTTTTGAAGACATACCTATGAGTATGATGCGAAAAGCTATTTCTAAAAATGTTGTAGCTAATAAATTCTCTGCTCCTCATTTTTACTTGACTATTGAGATGGATATGGAAAAAGCAATTGAGTCTCGTACAAAAATGAACGAAATTTCTCCTACAAAAATTTCTTATAATGACTTAGTGTTAAAAGCTGCATCTGTGGCTCTTCGTAAACATACCATTATCAATGCTTCTTGGCTAGATGATAGTACTATACGCTATAATAAAAATATTAATATTGGAGTTGCGGTTGCAACACCTGATGGGCTATTACTTCCGGTCATTAGACATACAGATATGAAATCATTGTCTCAAATCAATGCTGAAGTTAGATCGCTGGCCGGTTTGGCAAGAGAAAAAAAATTACCCCCAGAAGAAATGCAAGGAAGTACATTCATGGTGTCAAATCTAGGGAATTATGGGATTGAAGAATTTACTGCTATCGTCAATAGACCAAATTCGTGTTCAATGGCTGTGGGTGGTATTGTAGACAAACCAGTTGTAAAAGATGGAGCCGTTGTACCTGGCAAACGAATGAAAGTTACCTTGTCTTGTGACCATAGAGTTGTGGATGGTGCCACAGGTGCAGAATTTTTACAAACCTTTAAATCTGTGATGGAAGATCCAATTCGAATGTTGGTGTAATCTTTTTTGTTTAATCAAATATGAAAAAAACATTAGTTCTTGGTGCATCGACAAAAACTGATCGGTATGGAAATATATCGACTCGAAGATTGAAATTATACAATCATGAGGTCATCCCCGTAGGGCATAGAGCAGGTATAATTGATGGTATTGATATTCTTTTAGGAAAACCTGACGTGGATGGTATTGATACTATCACACTTTATTTGAATCCGAAACGACAAGTGGAGTTCTATGATTATATCATTGGATTAAAACCCAAAAGAATTATTTTTAACCCCGGAACAGAAAATCCTGAGTTAGTAAAGTTAGCAAATGAGAATGGGATTAAAGCTGAAATTGCATGCACTTTAGTTTTACTTTCTACAGGACAATATTAGTATTTAAATAACAGATCAAAAAAAAATGGACTATCAAGTTAATGATAGTCCATTTTTTATCTTTTAAAAAGTAGGTACCTACTAAAAACCCGCTTCTTTATTTCCTGAGAAATTAGTTCCACCTGCTCCAGAGCCAGCATTTCCGTTGCAATCAGGTCGTCCCATTTCTGTTTCGTCATTTGCGATGCTAAATTCTACACGGCGGTTCATCATATTTTTAGCATTAGTAGCTACTAAATTTGTTTCCTCGCCTCCGTACTTTAAAACTAATCTATCTCTTGATATTCCGTATTTGGTAACCAAGTAGTCTATTGAAGTTTCAGCACGATTAAAAGAAAGTACCTCATTATAACAGTTACTTGAGGTTCTATCCGTATGACCTGCAACCACAACTCTAATATTTGGATTTTGCTTCATAACTGTCGCAACATGGTGCAATGGACCAAAAGATGAATTTTTCAAACTGTACTCATTAAAGTCGAAGTGAATCATTGGTAAAAACCAATCTGCAGCAGAACTTATTGCAGTTGCAGCTGTATTTGCAGCTATTTTAGCATCTACGATTCGATTTACATCATCTTCACTAGTATAATTTGGGGTAGGCATTGCTGAAATCCCATCTGCATCTACAGTATTTACAAATCCTGCAGGTGTATATGGTTCTTTATCATTACCATCGAGTACCCCGTCACCATCACTATCTAAAGCGATTCCTCGAGTGTCAACAGGAAAACCATCAATAGAGTTTTTCTCTTGATCAATCATATCAATAACACCGTCCCCATCTGAGTCAGTCATATCAATTATTGGTCGAGCTTTTACTTCAGCTAAATCGTCAGCTAATAAATCCATAGGACTAATCCACCAAAGTGGCTCAGAGGCTTTTTCAGAATCCCCAATATTGATATTTAAGCGTAGATTTGTGTAATTAACCATATCTCTATACTGAGTTAGGTCGTCAGGTCCTCTCCATCGGTAACCATCGACAAGGTCAGATTCGTTTCCGAATAATACTTTCACTTGATGTTCTATACCAATATTAACCTTTTCGTTGATCCGGTATGAAAATCCTGCTCCAAGAGTTGCATGAAGATTTATTTGACGACTTCCACCACCTGAACCGCTTCTTCTGCCTGAGGCAGTTTCAGCTCTAGTTTCATAGTCTCCATCAAGGAGGTCTTTGAGGTTCGATGCAACTGTTTTTCTATCGTCTTTGACGTTTCCAGGATCCAAACCATTATCAACAGAGTTAAAGTTGTATGTGGCGCTTCCATCCAAAGCATCATAGTAGGCTTTGAAGGTATTTACCCCCGGACCACCTAATAAGTACCAATTCACTTTACGAGTTTGGTCATTGAAATTGAAACTGTTCAGACTAAACACACCTTGGAGGTCTACTGAGAAAAACTCAGTTTTGTAGTTGTGGTACCATGCGTTAGTTCCATCATATCCTAGATCAGATAATACAGGGTTAGCAATAGCATGACTACCTCCAGAATTTCTAGGTTCTAAACCTAGTGCGCGACCATACATCGCGTCTAATCGCACTGACCAAGCATAGTCCAGAGCTCTTCTTACATGAAACCCAGCACCAAAACTTGGTCTAGGCAATACATCACCGACAACCATGAAGTGTCCGGCATGAAGGCCAACTTCCCACATGTGTTTGGGTTGTGCATTAAATTTAAGATTAGCTCTTGCATTTCCGTTGTCTTGAGCTGTTACAGTAGTTAGTAAGAAAAGACAAAAAATGCCTGTCAGCAGAGAATAAATCTTTCTTGACATAGGGTAAATTACTTTGATGATTAACAAATAGATTTTTTAGAATATAAATTTTACATATAAATAAAAAATTGCAAATGTAATGCAATTTTTAAATGTCACAAACAAATGTTCTTTTTTTAAATCGTTATTATTTAGCCTAAAATTCCTTTCAAAAAAAAATCTGATTAAACAATCTGATTTGAAAAAAACATTAGACATAAATTTTACCGAAAGAAAATAGCTAAAACAAAATAGCTTCTGAGCAATAATTTAAATTTGAAATAATTATCAGATTTAAATAATTGAACATCAACAGTTAGATATTAATAAAGCGTGATATTGTTGGATAGTATAAAGCAGGTAACGGATCGAAAAAAACGTTAATTAAAATGATAAAATTTAAAATTTTTTTCCAAAGAAAATTGACTTAACTTTCCTGTATTCTGTACTAGTTTTAGTAATCTGTTAGCATAAAAATTTATTCTATGCAATTTCAACACCTCAAAAGATTAGTTTACAGAAGGTCCTAAATCTTAATTTGGGGGTTAAATTTGAGCTTTATTTTTTTAAAAAAAGTTCTTTAACTTTTTCAAGATTATGTTTAGTAAGCTTTGAAAGTTAGTGTTTTGAAATAATTCCTATGAATATTTACTATATTTCATAAAAAAGGTTTCATATTTGATCATATTCATTGCTTTTAAACGAACATATTTTTTTTTAAGTAACATTCAATAACTGTTCCACTTATTGTAATTTATTCTAATTTGTAAAAATAATATTTGAAATAGGCAGGTTTTTCCATATGCCTTTCTTTTCTAAGAGCTATAAATACCTACTTTTGCGAAAATTTTAATAAATGATAAATAACTGGTTTTCACCCGTAGATACTAAAGAATTAAAGAATTTTAGCAAGCTAAAGAGTACTCAGTTTGGTAAAAAGATAATTCTACATGATAAATCACCTCTTGATCTTTCTAATACTCATATTGCAATCATAGGGGTAGGAGATAATGAAGCTAACACCATTAGAAACATTTTATATTCAACTAGTTTTCCATTTAAAAACTTAAATATTGTAGATCTTGGTAACGCAAGAAAAACTGAAGGAACTTTCCTTACGCCAATCTTAAAAGAACTTCTTCAAAGTAATATTTTTCCAATTATTCTTGGACAAGAAGATGAATATGTATTATCTCAATACCATGCCTATCAATATCGAAAACAACTCATTAATATCGCTCTAGTTGATGAAAAAATTAATTACAACAACCCTAGAAACAAACGTCAAACTTATTTGAATAAAATAATTGATAGTAGAACATCTCATTTATTTAACTTAAGCATTTTAGGGTACCAGTCTCACTTTATAGCACCTGAAGTTTTAAAAGTCTTAAATAAAAATAATTTTGAAGCAATCCGACTAGGACGATTACAAGGAAACATTGAGTTTGCAGAACCGATAATTCGAGATGCTGACATGATGTGTTTTAACTTAAATGCTATTCGCTACTCCGAATGTCCTGGTGTAAACAACCCTACTCCAAGTGGTTTTTTCACAGAGGATGCTTGCCAAATAGCCAGATATGCTGGAATGTGTGAAAAAATCTCATCTGTAGGTTTTTATGGATATCAATCTGACATAGACATTAACCAACAGTCGGCGCATGTAGCAACCCAATTAGTTTGGTATTGTATTGATGGTTTCTACAATAGAAAAAATGACTATCCAAAATCAACAGATGGGTTAATTGAATACATTGTAGATACTAAAAATACAGCTTATTCATTTACATTTTGGAAAAGTGAAAAAACAGGAAGATGGTGGTTGCAAGTACCTATAAAAACAAAAAAGAAGTTAGATCGACATAAACTTATTCCATGCTCATATTTAGATTATCAGATGGCTTGTAGAGAGGAATTATCTGAACGTTTATTGAATGCATTCCGAAGGTTTTCTTAATTGGTGCAAATAATTTAAGAAGAATAATTCTTCACAAAATATACTCTAGCCTTTGTAATCAGAATGTTAATGATTTAAGAAAGAAGTTCTTCTAATCTGATTCCTCTTGAGCCCTTAATTAAAAAATGGGTTTCTTGATATTCTTTTTTTAAAAAAATCTCTTTTAGATCATTGACATTTTCAAAATGCTGGACACCATCTATTTTAACTTTTAAAAACTCCTTTCCAACTAATATAACATGATCAAGTTTTAGTTCAGTTGCCTGTTGTGCAATTTTCAAATGCTCTTCATCACTAAATTCACCCAATTCTAACATATCTCCTAATATTGCTATTTTACTAATTGCTTCTAATTGCCCCAAATTAACCAAAGCATTTTTCATACTGGTAGGGTTAGCATTATAAGCATCTAGGATAAAAGTATTCGTTGCCTTTTTCACTAATTGAGATCTATTATTCGAAGGAACATAATCTTCTATCGCTAATTTGATTCTGTTTGGAAGAACTCTAAAATACCTACCTATAGAAATAGCAGTCATTATATTATTAAAATTATAAAGTCCTATTAGCTGGCTTTGAATTGAAATTAGTTCTTGATTATCACTTAAAAATCCAACTTTGACAAATAGAGATTCTTGAAAAAGAATGGTTTCATAGGCTGCCTCTGAAGGATCAGACCGATTTGTTTTTTTATAAAAAACTCTTTTGGAAACATCCTCAGAGAGTTCTGATAAAAATGATTCATCTGTATTCACAAAAGCGACTCCATTTTGCCACTGAATAAATTTATATAACTCTGCCTTTCCTTTTTTCACTCCTTCTAGTCCTCCAAATCCTTCTAGATGCGCTTTTCCAATATTCGTTATTATGCCATGAGTAGGTTCAGCAATTTTACACAAAAAGTCTATCTCCCCTATATGATTAGCTCCCATCTCGATAATAGCTACCTCATGCCCTGATGTTAACTCAAGTAATGTCAAAGGAACACCAATATGATTATTCAAATTTCCTTTGGTAAAATGACAACTATATTGACTATTTAGTACGACTGAAATTAACTCTTTAGTGGTAGTTTTCCCATTAGATCCAGTGATAGCTATAATTGGTATAACCATCCTCCTTCGATGAAAAGTAGCTAATTTTTGCAAAGTCGAGAGTACATCATTTACTAAAACTGTTTTTTCCCCTTTTTGATACTCCTCCTCATCAATAATGGCATACGAAGCTCCTTTTTGAATAGCCTCCTCTGCATATTCGTTTCCATTAAATTGATCTCCCTTCAAGGCAAAAAATAAACATCCCTGCACAATCTTACGACTATCAGTTATAACTTTTGGATATCTTTCAAAAAGAGAATAAATAAATTCTATTTTGTCCATTTTTAATTGTTTTCCTTTAGCCTTTTCTTTGATTAAAACTATGTGACAATATTAAATTTAGATTTCTTCGATTATTTATCTTTATAATAATTCCTCATTAAAGAATTATTATTAGATTATTTTACTTTCACAATAACCAAAAAAAGTCCCTACATTCATGGAATGTAGGGACTTTTTTTCAAAGTTATAAGAGAAATTATTTATATTTTCTTTTTACTTTTTTACGTTTGATTTTAAACCTATTTCCACCACTATCTTCATTTCCTTCTGGACCACCCGTTCTAGTCATCGCACAACGGAAGCCAATTGTTCGATCTGCTTTATCTTCTTCTTTAAATCTTCGTGCTCCTGGAGCCATCCAGTAAGCTCTATCAGCCCAAGATCCACCTTTGATTACACGAGCTTTGTCGCTAATCAAAGTAGTGACTCCATAGTTATAAGATGCTTCTGATTCTTCATCACCATCAAGATAATTATAAACCTGCCCTCTTTTATAGTTTTCACGCCCAGCAGCTTCATCGTCTTCAACATATCTGTATCGGATTCGTCCTAAACTATCTTTTTCTACTGGAGCTCCATTTTCATCTAAAACTCTTGTTTCGAATTTATTACCACGGAAAGGATTCAATTCTTGATTCTCAGAATCTCGAAGAGTTCCATTTGTCATTGGACGATATAAATCCATTGTCCACTCATTTACATTTCCAGCCATATTATACAAGCCAAAATCATTTGGTAGGAATGCTCTAACCGGAGAAGTAATATGAGCCTTATCATTTAACTTTCCAGCCATCCCCATGTAATCACCTCGACCTCTTTTAAAGTTAGCTAAAATTGCACCTTGAGATTTATCCCTTCTCTCATATCGAACTGTATTGCTATTCCAAGGATAGATTTTACGGTTAGTTATTAATTCATCTTTGGACGATGCTTGATTTCCGATTAATGCAAGTGCTGCATACTCCCATTCAGCCTCTGTAGGTAATCGGTAAGAAGGTAAAAGGATACCATCTTCATATCTTACTTTACGTTCTCCCCCAGTTTTATAATCTTTCACGTTCTTTCTAACACTTCCCTCATATTGATTTGACAGATAAGATTCAGTATTGAAATTATCCTCATCTCTTTGTTCTGGATTTATTTCTAATATTCCTCTTTCAATTAAAATCATCTCATTTACACGATCGGTTCTCCATTTACAATATTCGTTGGCTTGTAACCAATTCACACCAACAACTGGATAATCATTATAAGAAGGGTGTCGAAAATAAGTTTCAACAAACGGTTCATTGAAAGATAACTCCTCTCTCCAAACTAAAGTATCAGGTAAGGCATTGATACGAACCTCTGGATAAGATTCACCAAATACTCTGTCTAACCAATACAGGTATTCTTTATAATCGATATTACTTACCTCAGTTTCATCCATATAAAACGAAGAAACAGTAACTCTTCTTGGAACAGCATTCCAATCAAATGTTACATCTTGCCCAACTGTTCCCATTGAAAATGTTCCACCTTCAATTAAAACAAGGTTTGGACCCGTAACTTGACCTTCGTAATCTTGTTTTTCAAATCCTCCCCATTTTTGGTCGTTATAATTCCAACCAGTAGAAGATGATTTTTCCTTTTTCCCGCACGAGGCTAGTACTAATAATGAAAGAATAAATAGAAATCGGTACTGCAACACTTTTCTCATTTTTGAATTTTACTTTAAATCGTTAAAAAAATGACTGACAAATATAGTTAATTTTTTAAATAGCCTACTTCTGATGCTACTCTATTTTAAATTATTCTGATTTAATTCAAGGATTTTGATAAATTCCTTACTATTTCGGGCAAAAAATTATTATTTTTTTTATAAAAATTAGAAATATTTCAAATTTCACTAAGAAATTTTCTTTGAACATCAAATATAGTTGGGAAGTTAAAAGGAGTGGCAATACTTTTGTAAAAACCCTTCCAGCAATTTCCTATTTTTTGTTATGACCTAATTTTTTATCTAAATAAACCAAAACAGTCATTATAATCAACTTTTTCCGGTTTATCAAAATTCATAATTAGTGAAATTTCATGACTTCCCCCGGAACGGCCTAATGTCAATTTTGAGATAGTTACATCGTAACTGTATCCAATTTTATAGCCGCCTGATTGAAATCCTATTAAAGCTATTGCTGCGTCAGGATTCGAAAAACCTTGACGATACCAGAGACCTCCAAAAATAGCACCTAAATTTCCATATGCACCAATATTGAGTTGTCCGAAATCGCCTTGCTTTACAAACATCACGTTTGGAGATATAAACGAGGCTTGTCTTTTTTTATTGCCTTCATTAATTTTGAACTCATATCCAGCATGTAAACCCAATCGAAGTGGTAATCCTCCATCCAAATTTTCATTTATTTCTAAAAAACTTTCGTTCGGAGTATTCAAATGTTTAGTTGTAACTCCAGCATAAAAATTAGAACTGTATAAAAGGAGTCCAGCGGATGCATCAAAATAACTGTTAGAAAGATTATCTGGCCGTATTTCTTGTGTTGGGAACGGTGTTCCTCCACCGCTTACAGCTCCAAATTCTGGTCCAATTTGGTCTGGGAAAATTAATTTCTCCCAATTCAGGTTGATACGAACTAGACTTCCTTCTAAACCTAACTTTAAATTTAAACTTTCATTTATTTTTAGTTTGTAGGAATACACACCGCTAACTTTAGTTGTTTTGTATAAACCTTGTCCAGCATCATCTGTTAGGACCATCAGTCCTATTCCACTATTGAAATCTTTGAAAAATTGAGAGTAAGAAACCGCATAAGTCACATAAGCCTGATTCAATGATGGCCATTGATTTCGATAATTGATGGCAATATGTGGCGAATATGTATTTCCAGCAAAAGCTGGGTTTAATTGAATAGGTGCAGCATAGTATTGACTAAATATGGGGTCTTGAGCATGTGCAGAAAACCCCCACATCATAGCAATTATTAATATAAGAAAGTTATGTCTTTGCATTGACTAAAAATGTTATGGTCAAAAAGTTAAAATAGGTAATTTTGCTGAAGGTACGTTTAGTATCTTGAACGTTTTTTTTCTTAATTTGTTTTTTTTAAAAAAAGATTCAAAGTAAATACTTAACAAAGCAATACACAAATAGCGTTAACGTTTTTATAACAATTAATTGCACCAGCTAACAAGATACTGAGCAATTTATGAGATAAATAAAAATTATATAAAAGATGAAAAATATTCTTCTCCCCTTGTTTTTGATCGCAAGTTATTCTTTTTCAATTGGACAATCGTCACATAAAATAGTGGATCGATTTAATTGGTCAGAAGATCCAATAATCCATAATCCATTTGAATTAAATAACCCTCTAGAAATTCTATCATTTGATGGAGCCATTTACCAGAATGCTCATCCTTCTCTTCCTATTTCTGCTCATCGATTTAAGGTCAACTATAAAGGTAATCTTTCTGTAGAAATTATCAGTGTCGAATATCAACCTCTTGATAAAAAGCCGACACAAGATGATATTTATATTCAAGATCAATTAGTTTTCCAAACAGAAATCACTCAAAATCAGCAAGAATATTTTGGAAACCTCTCATTTATTCCAATCATTAAAACTAGTTCTGGTAATTTTCAAAAAGTAGTTAGTATTGAGTTGAATGTTAATTTCATTCCTTCGACTCCAACACTTGCCTTTCGAGGTCCTCCAACTTATACATCAAAACTAGCGGATGGAGACATTTATAAGATAAGTGTAAAAAAAGATGGAATGTATAAACTCACATATGATTTTTTAAAAACACAACTAGGAATAGATAATTTAGATAATATTAATCCTCAAAAAATCCAGGTTCTCGGTAATGGTGGAGGTATGCTTCCGGAATTAAATGATTTAGAGAGAATCGATGATCTGGAAGAAAATGCAATTTTTGTAAACGGTGAAAATGATGGTTCTTTTGATAGTGATGATTATATACTTTTCTATGGTGAAGGTCCAGGAAAATGGAATTTTGATACACTAACAAATACTTTTGTCTACAAAAAGAATATTTATACAGATGAAAAATTTTATTTTATTAAAATAGGATCAAATAATGGAAAAAGAGTTGAAAATCAAACATCAGTAGCTGCTACAACTTATACGACCACAAGTTTTGATGGATATACCCATTTCGAAGATGACCAAAGAAACCCTTTACATGATTGGTCTGGAGCACAAGGTTCCGGAAAGTTATTTGTAGGAGACCTATACTCACTTGTAACCGAACGAACTTATAACAATCTCTTTTCTTTCGACAACCTTGAACCTGGAGAAGATGCAGTATTAACAGGTAGTTTTGTTTCTCGAAGCAATACAAACACAAATTTTAAAATAATAACTTCTGGTCAAGAATTTACTTCTAGCTCAATAGGTAGCGTACAACTCGATCAAGGTGAAAATACTTATGCTCTAACTGGTTCTCTCATTGAATCTTTCCAACCAAATAGTGGGAATTTTAGCTTTACTGTGAAATACTCTGGAACAGGTGAGAGTGAAGGTTGGCTAGATTATATAGGCTTGAATGTTAGGCAAAAACTTCAAATGTCAGGTAGTCAACTTAAATTTACAGATAAGAAAACTTTAGATTATTCTTTCTCAACTTTTGAATTAAACAATGCTGAAGGCGCAACAATTTGGGACGTAACCAACCCACTTAACCCTTTTTCTCAAGAAGCAACAGAAGGAAATATTAAAATTTTTGGCGCAGAAACCAATACGCTAAAAAGATTTATTGCTTTTGATGTATCTGACGAATTATTTCCAGCAGAAGCTATTGGTAAAATTGAAAACCAAAATTTGCATGGTTTAGATAATATAGATATGGTTATCATTTACCACAGAAACTTTGAAGATGTCACTGAAAAAATGAGAGAACATAGAGCTACTCACAGTAATCTAGTCGTTGAAAAGGTTAGATTGGATTTAATTTATAATGAATTTTCAGGAGGAGCACAAGATATTTGTGCAATACGAGATTTTTCGAAGATGTTGAATGATCGCTCAAACCAATTCAAGTTTCTTCTACTCTTTGGTGATGGTTCTTTTGACTACAAAAACATTAAAGAATTGAATACGAGTACCGATGGAGAAATTTTTCACAACTTAATTCCTGCCTATGAAACCAATCAATCTCTTCATCCTATTAACTCATATCCATCTGATGACTTTTTTGGCCTATTGAGTTCAGGAGAAGGAACTTCAACTTTAACCGGTGATTTGGACATTGCAGTTGGAAGATTAACATTCAAAAATGAAGAAGAAGCTCAGGCTGTGGTAAATAAAATTATTAATTATGATACTAATCCTGAAACTTTAGGTGATTGGAGAAATAAATTAACCTTTGTAGGTGATGATGAAGATGGAAGTATACATACAAAACAAGCAGATGAGGTTTCTCAATTAGCAGAAAATGAAAATAAGAATTTTAATCATGATAAAATTTTCTTTGATGCTTACCAACAGGTTTCAACCTCTGGTGGTCAACGCTTCCCTACTGCAACAGAAGCGATTAACCAAAATATGTTTAAAGGAAACTTAGTAATGAATTACCTAGGACATGGTGGTGGTGGTGGATGGGCGCAAGAACGAGTTTTGAGGACTCAACATATTGTTGATTGGGAAAACTTCAATAAATTACCTCTTCTAGTCACTGCAACTTGTTCATTCACAGGTTACGATGAGCCTAACTATGTAACTGCTGGTGAACACTCTATGATTAACGAAAAAGGTGGAGTAATTGGTCTATTTACAACAGTTCGAGCAGTTTATTCTTCTCAAAACAAACAATTGACTGATGCTGTTTTTAAAAATATTTTTGATCGAGAAAATGGGCAAACTTTCACTATTGGAGAAGTTGCAAGAATGGCAAAGAATGATTTAGGAAATACTCAAAATAAAAGAAAATTTGCCCTAATTGGAGATCCTTCTCAAAAATTAGCTATTCCAAAGTATAATATTGTAACAACCAAAATCAACGGTAGCGTCATTGACACTACAAGTCAAGACACGATTCAAGCCTTACAAAGGGTAACTATAGAAGGTCAAATTGAAGATTTTAGCGGAAATCTTTTAAGTGATTTTAATGGTAAAGTTTTTCCAACTATTTTTGACAAGCCAATCACTGTTACTACTCTTAATCAAGATTCTGGAAGCCCAACTTACGAGTTCAAATTGCAAAAAAACGTAATTTTTAAAGGGATTGCCAGCGTAACCAATGGTACATTTATATTCACTTTTGTAGTTCCAAAAGATATTAATTACGCCTACGATTATGGAAAAATCAGTTACTATGCTCATGACGGAATAGCTACTGATGCCTCTGGTTATTACGATAAAATAATTATAGGAGGAACTGATCCAAACGCCATCGCAGATGATCAACCACCTTTAATAGAGATATATATGAATAGTGAAGAATTTGTTTTTGGAGGAATCACAGACGAAAACCCAGTTCTTTTAGCAAAGCTATCTGATGACAATGGTATTAATGTTGTAGGTAATAGTATTGGACATGATCTTACAGGTGTTTTAGACCAGAATACTCAGAACACTTATGTGCTAAATGATTTTTATGAATCAGAGTTAGATGATTATACCAAAGGGACTGTTCGTTACCCTTTATTTAACTTGGAAGAAGGATTACATAAAATCAAAGTACGTGCCTGGGATGTTTCCAATAATTCTGCAGAAGGATATACAGAATTTGTTGTGGCGAGCTCTGCAGAAGTGGCACTTGATCATGTGCTGAATTATCCAAATCCCTTTATGGATAATACTGCTTTCCAATTCGAACATAACCTGCAAAATCAAATTGTTGATGTTCAAATCAGAGTTTTCTCTGTTTCTGGAAGATTAGTAAAAACAATCGATGAACAAATCCTAACCGAAGGTACCCGTGTGACAGGCATTCAATGGGATGGAACCGATGAATATGGAGACCAACTTGGTCGAGGTGTTTATTTGTACAAGGTGAAAATTAGTGGAACTGGATCAACTGGTGATACAATAAACTCTGAAAGCGACTTTGAAAAATTAGTTATTTTGAAATAAAAAAAATTGGATAAAAGTTATTCAAAATTTAAAATAGAAAGATATTTGTTGCGTTTTATAGTTTAAGAAAAAACTTTCCAAAACCGTAATTTTACAATACCTCTTTCGTTTTTATCAATCATAAATTAATACTTAATTATTTGATGAAATCAATTTTAATTAAGTCTTTATATCAAAGAATTTAAAAACTTAAAAATTCCCCTATATTTGCATCTTCAATTTTTGAAATTTAATACGATTATGAAAAAAATACTGTTTTGTTTTCTTTTTATTTCATGCTTTTTGGCAATTTCAGAATCTCAAGCACAAGGGTTCACCAATTGCGTGTATAATATTACGGAACAACGTTGGGAAAAGCCAGGAGGAACTGGTGAACCTTGTACCAATACAATTATTACGTCTGTACCATTTTTAAGAATTACTCCTGATGCCCGATCTGGTGCGATGGGAGATGCTGGTATTGCTATTTCTCCAGACGCCAATTCTATTCACTATAATTCCTCAAAGCTAGCTTTTGCTGAGAAAGATTTATCATTATCAGCTACTTACACTCCGTGGCTAAGAGCATTAGGATTAAATGATGTTTACATGGCATATCTTTCAGGATATAAACAAGTAGATAAATTATCAGCTATTGGTTTTGGTTTACGTTATTTTTCTTTGGGACAAATTAGTTACACAACTGATACTGGTCAAGAAAATGGAACAGGGAAACCCAATGAATTTGAAATTTCCGCAGCTTATGCTAGAAAACTTTCTGACAACTTCAGTCTTTCCTTAGGTGGTAAATTTATTTATTCAAACCTAGCTGCTGGTCAACGAGTAGGAGCAATCGAAATAAACCCGGGAACAGCTGGAGCTGTTGATTTTGGATTAACTTGGAAAAAAGACATTGAGCTTTCGGGTAATCAAACTGACCTAACTATTGGCGCAGCAATCACTAACTTAGGAACTAAAATTTCATACACCAACTCTGCTAATAAAGATTTTATACCCACTAATTTGGGAATTGGCGCAGCTTGGGAATTCCAGTTTGATGAGTATAATTCATTTACCATTACAGCTGATTTGAATAAATTATTAGTACCTACACCTTGTATTAGCTCAAATGATCCAAGTGTCCCAAGTTGTGATGAAGATCAAGATGGCATCCTAGATTATAAACAAAAATCTGTAGTTGGTGGACTATTGGGATCATTTACTGATGCTCAAGGTGGAGCAGGTGAAGAGTTTAGAGAAATTAACTATTCTATTGGAATGGAGTATTGGTATGACAAACAATTCGCAGTTAGAGCTGGCTATTATACTGAAGCTCAAACTAAAGGAAATCGTCAGTATTTCACTGTTGGATTAGGATTAAAATATAATGTATTTGGTTTGAATTTCTCTTATTTAGTTCCAACTACAAGTCAAAGAAATCCTTTGGATAATACTTTAAGGTTCTCTTTAATTTTCGATTTCGAAGCATTTGAAGATGATGAATAATTTATTACCCATTTAGGAAAAAGAAACCGCAACTAGATTAATTTCTGATTGCGGTTTCTTTATTTTTGCACATAAATAAAAATATATTTGCATATAAATAAATAACATGGATTTAAGACAACTCCCACATCTCGCCAAAGAACAAAAGAAATCCACTAAAAAGTTCTTCCAAAAATTAGTCAAACAAAAAACAAAAGATTTAGACTCAACGGTTCATCAATTACATAAGGAAACATTTGAAGAAATAGATTGTCTTAAATGTGCTAATTGTTGCAAAACTACTAGCCCTATTTTCACCGATCGAGATATCAATAGGATATCTGCTCATTTCAAAGTTCGACCAGCCAATTTTGTAGAAAAATATTTACACTTAGATGAAGATGAGGATTATGTTCTGAATGAAGCACCTTGTACATTTTTAGGAACTGATAATTATTGTAGCATCTACGAAGTTGCCCCAAGGGCTTGCCGTGAATACCCTCATACCAACAGAAAACAAATTTATAAAATCTTAAATTTAACAATTAAAAATATGGCAATATGTCCTGCCGTTTTTGAAATAGTACAAAAATTAAAAGAGATCAAGAATTAGGAATTGGAAAGCATTTTGGGAAAACTTACATTTGCAATCCATTATAAGATGCCCAATGAAAAAACAAGAACTCGCAAGACTTTTTTATCAAGAAATCTCAAAAATCAACTCCAATGGATCATTAATTGATTTGGAGAAAATCAATAAGCTCTGCAAGCTATTAAATCAACTTTTTATTGAAGTTACTCGAGATGAAAAAATGCAATTCACCACCATGTTTGCAAGGATTTCATTCGCTAGTCAAAAATTTTCCTTAGAAAAACAAACGCAGTTTTATATTCATACGTTTCAAAGAGTCGCGAAAAAAATTAACCTTGCTCCAAATAATTCCTCCGATCATAGAAAAGAATTAGTATTAGGACTAAAAGTAGTCACAGATTGCGTAATTGCTTTTTTTCATGAAATGCCTCCTCAAATATTAGCAGAGCAATTACCCGCAAAAATTGATTACAAAACATCTCCAGTTGAAGTCAAAAGTTTCAAACAGGCCGCTCGAATTGTTGCAATTGATATTGATAAAAAAGCAGAACAAATCATTGCTCGCGATGAAGATGATCCAACTAGGGAAGTTCGAATTCAATATAATATTGCTGAAAGAAATCAAAATTTCAATGCATCGATTCAACTTATTGAAGATGCTTTTAAATTTCCATTAACCATAAATTTACTTGATGTCGAAATTGATAAAAAAGGAATTTATCGACCACGTGGCTTCGTTTTAGAACCAGATTATTTAGTCGATGTTTCAGCCATTGCAGAATGTTTTAAAGATTTTGGAACGCTTCCAATTTATAATCTTTTAAAAAAATACCTGCCTTTCACTTATAGCAAACATTTGATGATTGGGAATATTGCCAATTTCTTCTTGGATGAATTAATGACTAACTCGGAAGTAAACTTTAAGGAAACTTTTCCAAAGGTCTTTCAACTCAATCCTTTAGCATTTGCCACATTCGAAAATTCAGTACTTAGAGAAATCATGCAATCCTCTCAAAAGCATTTTCTCAATTTAAAACAGATGGTCTTGACAGGTTTCGAAAAGAACGACATCATTTCGAAAGATTGTTTTTTAGAGCCAACTTTCTATTCTCAAAAGCATGGCCTACAAGGTCGTCTTGATATTTTTTACAAAAAAGATAATACGGATGAGAGCGAAAAAAACCGCTCTGCTATCGTTGAATTAAAAAGTGGAAAAACTTTCAAACCAAACAAGTATGGCATTAACCATAATCATTACGTGCAGACCTTGTTATATGATTTAATCATTAAGTCTGTCTTTGGAAAAAAAATACAACCGGCTAATTTCATTCTATATTCTGGTATTGATATCAATCATTTAAAATTTGCTCCACAAAGTAGTACACAACAAATGGAGGCTTTGAATATTAGAAATCAAATCCTCTCATTTGAATATCATTTATCAAACATACGTGGCAACCTAATTGATAATCCACTCATTTTTAGTCGATTATCTTCAGCAAGGTATCCGAAACTGACTGGATTCCTTGCAAAGGACATACAACTTTTTGAAAAAGTATTTCTGGGGATGAGCCACTTGGAAAAAAAATACTTCAACGCGTTTTCAGGTTTTATTGCTCGAGAACACCTTTTAGCCAAGACAGGAATTCAAGGAATAGAAAGATTGAATGGTTTGGCTTCCCTTTGGCTAAAGGATTTTAAAGAAAAGGAAGAGAGCTTCGAAATTGTAAGTTTTTTAAAAATAAAAGAAAACCATTCAGAGGAAGAAATACCACTAATTATTTTTAAAAAAACCGAGCAAACCAACCCTCTTGCTAATTTTAGAAAAGGTGATATTACCGTTTTATATCCGTTCCAAAATGAAAAAGATACAGTCTTAAATAATCAAATTTTCAAGTGCACAATAGTCGAAATCACGAAAGAAGAAGTTCATGTTAAATTAAGAAGTCGTCAATTTAATACGGTCATTTTTGAACAAGATTTTCATTGGAATTTGGAACATGACATGCTGGACAGTAGCTTCAATGGAATGTATAGAAGTTTATTCCAGTTTGCACAATTCCCGAGTTTCAAAAAAGAATTATTACTCACTACATCTCCTCCTCAGCTACCTGAAGAACTAGAGATCAAGTTTCCAAAGGAATTAACAGAGGAACAAAAAATAATTTTCCGACAAGCCATTTCCGCTAAAGATTATTTCCTACTTTGGGGACCTCCTGGAACTGGAAAAACGAGTATGATGCTCAAAAACATTGTCAGTTATTTGCTCAACGATACAGACGAAAACATCCTATTGTTAGCTTACACTAACCGAGCAGTCGATGAAATTTGTGAGGCAATTGTTAGCATTGATAAATATGCCAAAAATGAATATTTACGATTAGGTTCAGCTCATTCTTGCGGAATAGATTATCAAGATCAATTGTTCAATTCAAAAATTTCAAATATCTCCAACCGTAAAGAATTACGCGAAATTATTAATAAACATCGCATTTTTGTTTCAACAGTTGCAGGCATTGCTGGCAAACAAGAAATTCTGCAATTGAAAACCTTTGATCGGGTAATCATTGATGAAGCTTCGCAGATTCCAGAACCGATGTTAGTTGGATTATTACCTCATTTTAAACGATTTTTACTAATTGGAGATCATAAACAACTGCCTGCCGTAGTGGTTCAATCACAAATTGCATCCAAAGTTGAGGATGAAGATTTAATTAATATTGGATTAAAAAACTTGCGTGATTCACTTTTTGAACGCTTATATAAAAGGTGTAAAAAAAATAATTGGAATTGGGCATTTGCTCGATTAAGTCATCAGGGAAGGATGCATCAAGACATCATGAATTTTCCAAGTCAGGAATTTTATGACGGTTATTTGAAAATCCTACCTGACGATCTAAATAATGAATACCAAACTACATCCATTGAATATCAACTGGATGAAACTGCTAATAGTTTAGAAAAAGTAATCAGTAGAAATAGAATGGTTTTCCTTCCCTCTCAACCTGATCTAAAAAGTCCAACCGGTAAAACAAATCTTCATGAAGCTACTTTAACTAGTGAAGTTATTGAAGTTTTTCAAAAAATATATAAGCAAAACAATTTGAAATTCACCAAGAAAAGTCTGGGAGTTATCACACCTTATAGAGCTCAGATTGCTCAAATTCGACAGTCCCTGCAAGAGAAAAATATTGAAACTACATCTTTAAGCATTGATACTGTTGAGAGGTACCAAGGAGGAGCAAGGGATATTATTATTCTTTCACTCTGTACAAATTCTGTAAGTCAGTTGACTTCACTGATTTCAATTTCAGACGAAGGAGTAGATAGAAAGTTAAATGTCGCCCTAACGAGAGCTCGAAAACATTTAATCATCATTGGAAATACAAAAATACTGAAAACAAATTCTATTTATGCTTCACTTATTCAAAAGCATCAAATACCTATTTCCGAACACTAACTTGTAACTGAAATGATCCTATTTTAAAATCTATTTCTTGCTTAATACTACCATTAAAATAAATTAAACTACCGTTTACTCATTTTGGGGTTTTCAGACCAAAAACTAACCTATATTACAACTACCATTTAAATTATCTTCCAAAAATTATACAGTAACACCCTTTACTTTAGACCGCTAAGTATTTACTCTTATCAGAATATATAGCGGTCTTATTTTCCTAAACAATAAGCACATTCAAGAACTAAAATCGTTACCTGAATATAATTTTATACTTTCAGATGCACCAAATATAATTTCTTTTACATAGCCTTTGGATAATTTCCGAGGTTTTTTACTCCTTGCTCAGTTACACTATTTCAAAAATCAAAAGAATTGCCTCTTTTACAGAGGCGATTCTTTATTTTATGGAATATTAATCATTTTATGAGTCTGCAAACTCAACCGCCATTTTGGGTTTTGTAGGCAAAATTTGATGGCCAATTGAATATTTTTTTCCGTATTAGGTCCATCCATTGGCTGTAGGTAAAAGTGTTCGTAATCTAAATTCTCAAATAACTCTGGTTCTGCTCCCAATTGAGGAAAAACTAATTTCAATTCATTTCCTTTTCTCAAAACTAAATCAGCACCTGTTTTTGGACTCATGCAAATCCAATCAACTCCTTTTGGAGAAAGTTGAGTTCCATTCGTTTCAATAGCCACCTCAATTCCTTTTTCATGAAATGCTTTGACCATTTTCTCATCTAACTGAAGTAACGGCTCCCCACCAGTGCAAACAACATAAGGAGTCCCCTGATTCATTCCTGCCTCCCATTGCTCTGCTACTTTTTCAGCCAATTCTTTGGCTGAAAATTTCCCTCCATTCAGTCCATCAGTACCTCTAAAATCAGTATCACAAAATTGACAGATCGCTTTACTTCGATCCTTTTCTCTCCCACTCCACAAATTACAACCTGAAAACCTGCAGAATACGGCTGGCCTTCCTGTATGGGCACCTTCTCCTTGCAAGGTGTAGTATATTTCTTTTACTTTGTATTTCATTTTTTCATTGTCACATGATAGTTGCCTTCTAATATAGGACACTACGTTATTTACTAATTATTGCTGATACCTCAATTTCAATTAATATTTTTTCATCAATAAACCTACTAACTTCGAGCATCGTTGAAACGGGCTTAATTTCCCTAAAAAAGTCTCCATGTGCCCGACCAATTTCCTCCCAATCATCCATGTTCGTCACAAACATCCTAGTACGAACCACATCTCTCATTGTGGCACCTGCTAGAATTAACGACTCTTGTATTTTTTTAAAAATAAATACTGTTTGCTCATATGGATTTCCAATTCCAACTATTTTATCTCCATTTACGGCAGTTGTTCCAGCTACTTCAATGATATTTCCAACTCGAACAGCTCGAGAGTAACCGACGATATCTTCCCATTTCGTATTCGAGGAAATATTTTTTCTGTTCATAATTTTTTTATTTAGTAAAAATCAAAATATAGTAATTAAAGAAAAAATCTTCTCTATACAAAATTGATTGTTCCAATTTACAACCACGATCTATTATCATTCTTTGATATTCTTCTAAATTAAATTGATGGGGATGCAAAATATCACCGGGCAACACTCTAAATATTTTTTTGAAAAAAGTGAAATTGTGTGCGTCAATAGATACGATCATCGTCCCACCATCTTCCGTAAAATCAACTAATTTATCAAAGCATAAGTCCAAATCTGCGACATGATTAATTGCATTAAGACAAAATACCTTTTTGTATCTCTCATTTGGAGAAAAAGTTTCCAATGGTTCATTAAAAAATCGAACATTTGGATATTGGCTTTTGGAAAAATGATCTAGCTTTTTCTCATAATCATCTAACAATGGATCCATTGCATCAGTTTGAAATTCTTCTAGAACCATAAAAATACCTGCTGGTCCACAACCTGCATCTAATACTTTTTCACCTCTTAGAATAGTTAAATTCAATCTGGATAAAAGTGTTTTCCAATACTTTCTTTTCCAAATTAGGTAATCGGCTTTAGGTCTTTTTTTTAAATAATTTTGCCACCAACGAATTTCTGCAGCTTGAGCTATTTTCCAACGTAAACTCATATTTTATTTTTATAAAACAAAGGTATCGAATTTAATGTTTCTAGTTCAATCTTCTTTGTTTAGAGTTTTCATTAATATTGTATTTGATGTTATGGAACAAACTAATTCCTCAAAACATTTAAGTTTTTCAGTCACCTAAAATACAAAATTTAAAAAATCCCGCTACAAAAAATTATTTATGTTATTTGCAGAAGGAACGAAAGTACGATTTAAAAATACCGGCGATGAAGGAATAATCATCGCTATTTTGGATAGGGAAATGGTCAATGTTGAGTTGGACGATGATGGTATGATTATCCCTGCTTTTATCGAAAACTTGGAGCGAATGGAAGATATTCCAAAGCCAAATAAGAACCCAATAAAAGCTAAATTTGTAGAATCTAAAAAAGTTACAAAACCTCTAACACCTCCGCTTCAAGATAACGACTCACAATATCATATTTTAAAAAGCTTGGGTATTCAAGTAGCCTTTGATCCTAAAATCCAATCCGATGGAACCACTTCGAGTTATGACATTTACTTGATCAATGATACTCGATATGATGCACTTTTTACATTTACGATTGATATTATTGGGGAAACACCAAAGACAACCAATGGGAAAATCACTAGTGTTTCACATATAAACATAGGTGAGATGAAATTTAGTCAACTCAATGAGGCTCCTATTATAGAATTAGACATTTGGCAATTAACAACTGTTGGCACTGGGTATAAATTATCTAAAAAATTAAAAATAAAACCAAAACAGTTTTTTAAAAATATAAAGACTGCTCCTCTATTGAACCGACAAGTTCATTGGTATCAGTTGTTTGAAAATTTTGACAAAGAAAAAAAACCAAAAGGTATAGATCTTAAAACGTATACTCAGCGGAATGCTACAAAACCTAAAAAATCATCTTCCAATTACCGAATAGTAAGTGGAAGTGACCCCATGGAATTAGCACATTTTGAAAATGAAATTGATCTTCATATTGAGAACCTAGTAAATGATGATAAGAGAAGAACCAATGCTGATATTTTAAGAATTCAACTCACGCATTTCAATCATTTTTTGGAAAAAGCGATTCGATTAGGAGTTAGAAGTACCTTTGTGATACATGGTCTTGGAAAGGGAAAATTGAAAAATGAAATCGCCACCCGACTGATTAATCATCCTGAAGTGAAAACCTTCAAAAATGAATATCATCCAAAATATGGGTTTGGAGCGACTGAAATTATATTTTGAGAAGAATCAGGAATTCACTGATTTAGTTGACTTTCCTCCAAGATACTTTTAAATAAAAATGACCAACTTGAAAAAACAAGTTGATCATTTTTATTTTGTCCAATTTGGGTATTAATCATTTCACTTCTGGGAGGTCAGGCATTTTACATTCCTCATCCGCTTTTTTTCCACAAACTGTACAATCGCCAATTTGATTTTTCAACATAGGATTATTCGTTGCACAAGTACCTCTAAATTCATTTCCAGTTACAATATGACGGATATTTATTAGGGCAAAACAAATTCCAAATGTTACGAACACAATGGTTAAAATATATAGGAATTCCATTTTTGAATATTTTAAAAGTGATAATTTAAATTTGTTACAAAGGTAATAGTTTTTAGGCAAAACAATGATTTTATTCTTTTGTTCAGCTAACTTTGCAGTCCAATTTTAAATATATAATTATCATGGATAAAAAATTAGAAGCATTCGCCCGTCTCCTCAAAATTATGGATGAACTTCGAGAAAAATGCCCTTGGGATCAAAAACAAACGTTCCAATCTTTACGGAATTTGACTATCGAAGAAACATATGAATTAGCGGACGCAATCCTCATAGAAGACCTTGACGAAATCAAAGAAGAAATAGGTGACATTATGTTGCATATGGTTTTTTATGCAAAAATTGCTGAAGAAAAAAAAGCATTTAATATTGCGGATGCGATCAATAGTTGCTGTGATAAGTTAATTCATCGCCATCCTCATATTTATGGTGATGTAAAAGTAAATGGGGAGGAAGATGTGATAAAAAATTGGGAACAACTCAAATTGGCAGAAGGAAAAAAATCTGTTTTGCAAGGTGTTCCAAAATCTTTACCCGCCATGATTAAAGCTTATCGCATGCAAGAAAAAACTGCACAAGTTGGTTTTGAATGGGAGAATTCTGCTCAGGTTTGGGAAAAAGTGGAGGAAGAAATGGCCGAAATGAAAGAGACTTTGGACAAAGATTTATCGCAAGAGAGAAAGGAAGAAGAATTTGGGGATGTGATTTTTTCAATGATCAATTATGCTCGATTTAAAGGGATAGATCCGGAGACTGCATTAGAAAGAATTAATTTAAAATTTAAAAATCGGTTTGAATATATTGAAAAAAATGCGGAAAAAGATTTAAATGAAATGACTTTGGAGGAAATGGATAAATTATGGAATGAGGCAAAAGGAAATAAATAGTTTTTGTTGCAGATTTGTGCCAACCATTATTTCATCTTTAAATTAGTTAGTACAAATTTGGTATAATGCAATCAAATCTTCACAAACTTAATAATTTTAGTCTGCCCATCAATTTCGATTTTACAAAAATAAATACCTTGTGAAAAATCAGCCATATCAAATACTTCTTGACAATTACCAATTTCCCTTTCCCCATCAAAAGGAATGAGCAAAAGTTGTCCCGTCACATTATAAACCTCTATTTTTACATTCCCACTTTTCTGCATCTCGAATTCTAAAGTTACTGTTGCCAAAGTTGGATTTGGATAAAGGTTAAATGCTTCTTTTTCATTTTTCAAATTTGTAATAGTTGTGGAAATATCAGCAGTGGTAGACACACCATTTCTCGTACTTATCCACATTGAACCATCCGTATCAAATTCAATTCCAGTTACATCATTATCTGCTAAACCATCTAAGGTAGAATATCGAGTAAAAACTTGGCTAGAGCTCAATTTAAATAATCCATTTTCAGATGCAACCCAAATATTTTGTTCTTCGTCTTCTATAATTTCATTTATAACAAAATTATTGATTTCACCATTTTGATAAATAACATGACCACCGTTGGGAGTATATTTTTCTAACGATTGATTAGGTCCAAAATAATCACCTTTCGCAATCCAAATATTTTCTTGGCTATCAATAAAAATTGTTTTGGCCAATTCTATTTTAAATAAATGTATTTCATTATTGGTATCAATATAATAGATTCCCCACCGAGTACTAAAATAAACGTCACCATTTGGATGGATGGCAATTCCTGTAGTTTTATTGTTTAATGAATTTTGAAGAATTGTTGTGAAGTCAAAAAAATTAATATTTCCATTTGGAGATATCTTTATCACAAAGGAATTTTCAACAACTTGTGGAAGATAATTTCCAAGCCAAATATTTCCGCTCGCATCTTCATTTAAGGATAGTATAAAACGAAAAGTATCATCCTGAATAAAACTTGCTTCCCCAGAAGATATATCAATAATTGAAACCCCATTACAACTCGAACGATGAGAAATAATTAATTCATCTTGAGAGGTTGCTAAAAGCGAATAACCCGGATCACAGAGCAACCCATCATTTTCTGTAAAAGTATTCCAACCTAAATTTTGTGAATATTTTGAAATTCCATTTTCAGTCCCCAACCAAACAGAGCCATCATTGGAAATATCTAAGCCTCGAACCATATTTCCTGCAAGATCAATTCCTGTTGATAATTTTTTATATTCATCTCCATCAAAGGAAATAATATCATTAACAGTTCCTAACAACACATTCCCATTCTCTTCGAATATGGTCGCAACCTGTTCATCGAGGTTGAAATTTAAAAATGTACTATCCGAATTCATTCTTGAAAACCCAGTATCTGTACCTATCCATTTCGTATGATTACTATCAATGTAAAGTGATCTTGGATAACTTATCAATCCTGAAGTGACATCAAAAAGAGTTTGATTTCCAGCACTATCATAATGATAAAGACCACTTGGTGAAACTGCCCAGACTTCCTGGTTTTCATCAATTATCATCTCACTGATCCAACCAATTGATTCTGGTGATGGAGGTAAAAAAATAGTCCATTCTCCGCCAGGTGTATATTTTGCAATTTCTTTAAAAGTTCCGATATAGATATTATCAGCAGCATCAATCGTCATACAAGTTGGAGCAAAATATATACTTTCAGCTATCGTCGTCCAATTTCCTTGATTGTCTAATTTGGAAACAGCACTTTTACCATTATCACTTTTTGTAGCAAACCATTTATTCCCTTGGGAATCTATCACCACCGAATTCACATCATTAGTGAACAGACCATTATCAGAATTGTAACTTATTATAACTCCCCCCTGTATTACAGAAACTCCTCTATTTGTTGCCAACCATTTATTTCCATCGGCGTCAATAGCAATCTCATTAATGTAGTTTGAGATCAATCCATCTTCGGTCGTCAATTTATAGTAGGCTTCTGTTTGTAAATTCCAATTCAATAGTCCCCCAGAAGTAGCAATCCAAAGAGTATTACCCTCTTTTTCTATATCTAAAATTTCTTTATTATTGGTGAATGTTTTCCAATCTTGAGCCGTAAGGTTTATTAGAGAAAAACAACATAAAATAATCAAAATATTTTTCATGGTTTCGAATTTTAGCTATTTTTTCAATTGACTTCCTAAGAGTCTTTTGTTGACTTGAAAATTGAATTTCATATTTACTCCCAAACTCCATAATTTTACATTTCCATTCCCTATGCCAGCCAACGGAATCTGTAAGAATGGTTCTATTTGTATAAAGGTTTTAGGTGTTAAGTATTTCTGATACCCTAAAGCGACCTCTCCTATCCCAAACCAATGTTTGTTCTCATTTTCAACTCCCCAATATTTGATTTGACCTGGTATTTCTTGGTCGTAAAAATACCAATAATTCTCTTCCAACATGATAATAGATGTTATTCCAAATTTGGAGTAAAACCCATTTTGATTATTCCCTTTTTGAAAAAGTCCAATACTTATAGGCAGTTCCAAGATATCACAAGATGCATCCACCAAGGTTGGAGCCACATCATAAAGCCAAAGTCCATCCTCTGGCTGATAGTCACTTCCTTTAGCACCATACTTTTTTCTGATAAAACTTGTCCCTAGACTTACACTAAATTTTTCAAGGAAGCGATATTCAATCTGACCTCCTATCCTCAAATTCGGTTGAGAAAAGTCATCTCGATTTATACCTGTAGATTCACCCCCTACAACTAATCCCAAAAGGAGGATATTTTTATTTTCAACAGGAACACCTAAAACTTTTTCCCTCTTAAACAGAATTTCCAAAATCTCTTTTTCTTTAAGAATAGAGAGATTTAGTGAAACAACTGGTAAAATTGAATCTACTTGCGATAATGTACTAACAGAGTCTTGTTCCTTTTTTTCTACTTCAAGTTTATCCAACAAAAGTCCTTCACTAAGAGTGTCTGTTTCTTGCAAAATAGAATCAAATATAATTCTATTACTTTTTTCATTTTTTCGAAATTCAAAATCATCAAAAGCTAGGGTTAGATCTTCTTTTTGTTTTTTGTAATTGTATTGTTCAACATTTTTAATTGAGGTAAGATTTGAAGTACCTAACTCATTTTTATTTTTAATAACATTTGAATTTAATTGATCATTGCCCCTGAATTCCTCAGATTTAAAAATTTGATTTTTAAATTTTGATTCACGAGATTGGGATTCAACAATCTCTTTTTTATCAAAACCTAAACTTATTTTTACAACTTTCGTTTCTCTTTGTTCAAAAAAGAAAATCAAACCAACCAAGAGCAATACACCAATCCCAACAAACCTCCACCATAAAAGACGACGTTGATCGCCTTTGTCCAATAACTCTTCCATCTTATTCCAAGATGCTTCATTGTAAGCAAAAGGATATTGCTTAGGCTCTTGTTGAAACAGTTTATCTAATTCTTGTAGTGGCCTTTCTGACATTTTAATTAATTTATCTTTTGAGTTACAAGGTCTTGCAATTTTGCTCGGGCTCTCGTCAAATTAGATTTTGATGTTGAAACGGTAATACCCAATTTTTCAGCAATCTCTCTATGCTTAAACCCATCGATCACATACATATTGAAAACGGTACGATAAGCCAACGAAAGAGATTGAACCATAGCCATCAACTCTTTATAACTGATTATACTAAGCGCATCCTCTTGCGTAGAGATATTATTTGTTTCCTGCATCTGAACTTCCATTTTAAATTTCTTTTGTTTTTTAATTTGATTAATGGCTGTGTTGACTAATATTTTTCTAAACCAGGGTTTAAATGGTTTCTCTAAATCGTATTTTTTTATGTTTTTAAAAAATTTTAAAAATCCATCGTTCACTATTGAGACTGCTTCTGATTCATTATCCACATACCGCATACAAATGCTCATCCCATAAGGGTAGAATAACCTGTATAAGGCATTTTGGCTGTTGCGATTCCGTTGGCGACAACCTTGGATTATTTCTTGAAACTTCGTTTTGTTACTGAGCGACATGAACAAACTTTTCCTTTTTTGTAACTTTATACCATAAAGGTATAGAAAAGGCTGCGTTGGAGGTCAAACTAAAAAAATTAGGATTCTAATTGTTAATTTATCTCGCCACAATTAAATGGGTAAAAGGTTTGCTTCGAATAGAATAAATCTATCAATTCTTGGTAATTAAGTAATTTGACATTGGTTCTCGAAATAGAATCTGCCAAAATTACATCTCGTCAAGCCTAAATTTATTCTATTGGGTGATTTTTGCACTAAATAATATTGCAAAACTTCCTAACATTCGTATTAACCCCAAGAAGGGTTAAACAGGTTCTCAAAGCCTTTTTTTTTTACTAAATAAAAAAATAGTTTCATTATTTAAATTATTCAAGGATTTTCGATAACTATCGAAGCACATTTCCTTTCATTCTCCAAGCGATAAAACGGTATAAAATTTCAAGACAACATAGGCTTTTAAAACCAATATTCCCGCGCTTAGCTTTGGATTCCAACATTTCTAGAAAGAGGTATTTAATCAGTTTTTCTCTGCGAGGAAAATGACTGTTTTAAGTTAAAAAATAATACTTTTTTGATAAAGTAATTCTAGCATTTACAATTAAAACATCATGAAATATTAATCAAATTATCATGTTAACAAATCAATACTTTTTAAAGAAAATTCATTATCTTTGCACTCGCTATAACTGATCCATGAGATCACTATTGGTAAACCTTTTAAATTTTAGAAAAATGGCTGAATATCTCAGTAAAGAAAAAATGGAAGAAATCTTCCAAGAGTACGGTGGAAATGCAAAAAACACAGGTTCTGCAGAAGGACAAGTTGCTTTGTTTACTTTCCGAATTGCAGAATTGTCAAAACACCTGCACACTAATCGAAAAGACCACAGTTGTAAGCGTACATTACTTACTTTAGTAGGTAAAAGACGACGATTACTTAAGTACTTAGCAAAAAAAGATATTGTTGGATACCGTGCATTAATTGAAAAATTAGGTATTCGTAATCTTAAGTTTTAATGACAAAGCAAAGCTTTTCAAAATTGAAAAGCTTTGCTTTTTTCTTTATGGTAGAATACGAAAAAACGTTTCGAATTTGACCGAGCGAAAAAAAAGCGACAATCGAGAGATAGGGATTATTTTATTTTGAATTTTCAGTAGCTTATTAAATAAACATTGAAAACCATTTAAAAAAATAAGGAGCTACTTTTATGCCCTCAAAAGATTTTTTTTAAAATCTTACAATAGGAACCCATCTATTTTTTTCGTTGATCGACGGATTTTAAAAAATTTATTATTCGGTTTATTTTATTAATGTTGCATATTGTTTTCTTACAAAAACTAATATCTCATTCTTTCATCAGCTGAATACGTATTACATTTATATATTATATTTAGAAAACCTTGGATAATAACTTCATTAATGATTTGCTTTTTAGCCGAAAGCTGACCAACCATATTTATGCTTGCTCACCTTTCGCCTAAAAAACAAGTCAGAAAGTTATCATTCAAGAATTCCTAATTCACTATTTTAAACAATTAAAACATGGGTTTAAAAACTCCTATTTCTAAGTCATTCAACTTACCTGATGGCCGAGAAATTACAATTGAAACAGGTAAATTAGCCTCTTTAGCAGATGGTTCTGTAGTTGTTCGCATGGGTAACACTATGCTATTTTGTTCAGTTTGTTCTGCAAATGAACCAAGAGAAGGACAACGATTTTTTCCGCTTTCTGTAGACTATCAAGAAAAATTTGCAGCAGCAGGTAGAGTACCAGGTAACTTCTTCCGTAGAGAAACTCGATTAAATGATTATGAAATTTTGATTTCTCGATTGGTGGATAGAGCGATTCGTCCTTTGTTCCCTGACGGATATATGCATGATACTCAAGTTATTATCAACTTAATTTCTGCTGACAAAGAAATCATGCCTGATACACTAGCAGCATTGGCAGCTTCTGCTGCACTTTCGGTTTCTAATATCAATTTTGCTGGTCCAATATCTGAGTGTAGAGTAGCTCGTATAGATGGTGAATTTGTTGTGAATCCAAATCGATCTGATCTAGAAAAAGCTGACTTGAACATTATCATCGCAGCAACTATGACTGATGTTATGATGGTTGAAGGTGAGGCTCAAGAATGTTCAGAAGCAGACCTAGTTGCAGCAATTAAAGTAGGACATGAAATCATTAAAATCCAATGTCAAGCACAATTGGATTTAGCTGAATTAGTTGGTGAAAAGGCCACAATAAAAAGAGTATTGCCAGAAGCGGAGGAAAATGAAGAGTTAAAAGCTAAAATTCAAGCTGCTGCACATGAAGGTATTTTGAAAATTGCAAGAGGGAAATTAAGCAAAGGAGAGCGTGGAAAAGGTTTTTCTGATAATAAAGACGCTGTTGAAGCTGCATTGAAAGAAGAATATGGTGAAGAAGCATGGGCTGATCTAAGACCACTCTTCAAAAAATATTTTCAAAAAAATCAGAAAGAAGTTATCCGTGAAATGGTAATGAGTGAAGAAACTCGATTGGATGGAAGGAAGTTTGATGAAGTCCGAAATATTTGGACTGAGGTTGATTATTTGCCATCTGCTCACGGTTCTGCAATCTTTACTCGTGGAGAAACTCAAGCATTAATGTCTTTGACTCTGGGAACAAAGAAAGATAGTTTAATGATTGATACTGCTTTGACAAATGGATATGATAATTTTATTTTACACTATAATTTCCCTGGATACTCTGTTGGCGAAACTAAACCAATGAGAGGTCCGGGACGTCGAGAAGTAGGTCATGCGAATTTGGCTGCTCGATCTTTGAAACAAGTAATGCCGGATGAATTACCTTATACCGTTAGACTAGTCTCTGATATTATGGAATCAAATGGTTCATCTTCAATGGCAACAGTTTGTTCTGGATCATTAGCATTGATGGATGCAGGTATCAAAATCAAAGCACCAGTTTCTGGAATTGCGATGGGAATGATTTCTGATGGAAAACGTTTCTCCATTTTATCTGACATCTTAGGTGATGAGGACGCATTGGGAGATATGGATTTCAAAGTAACTGGAACAGAAAAAGGAATTACTGCTTGTCAGATGGACATCAAGATTGATGGACTTCCTTATGCTCAATTGGAAGGAGCATTGAATCAAGCAAGAGTTGGTCGATTACATATTTTAGGGGAAATGGCTAAGACTCTATCTACCGCTAAAGAGGATTATAAAGATCACGCGCCAAGAATAGTAGAAGTAATTATTGAGAAGAGTATGATTGGTGCTGTAATCGGACCAGGTGGAAGTATTATACAAGAGATTCAAGCAGAGACTGGAACTGTAATCAATATCGAAGAGGTTGGTGATAAAGGTGTAGTGAATGTTGCGAGTAACGATAAAGCGTCAATTGATGCTGCATTGGATCGAATCAAATCCATCACATTTATGCCTACTGTTGGTGATGAATACGATGCAAAAGTTGTGTCAGTTATGCCTTATGGTGTATTCGTTGACTTCAATGGAAAAAGTGGATTATTACACGTTTCTGAAATCGCACATGAAAGAATTGAGAACGTTACTGACGTCTTAAATGAAGGTGATGATGTGAGAGTGAAGTTGGTAGAAATCGACAAACGATCTGGAAAGATGAGATTGTCTCGTAAAGCTTTATTGCCAAGACCTGAGAGAGGTGGCGGTGGTGACCGAAGAGATGATAGAGGTGGTGATCGTGGTGGAGACAGACGTGATGATAGAAGAAGAGACGATAGACGGAACTAATTAATCTTAGTTTTTGAAAATATAAAACCCACTTCGATTGAGTTCGAAGTGGGTTTTAATTTTCTTCCGATTTAAAACAAATAAAAATTTCACTATTTTTTATCAATATAATAGGCCAATCCTAAACTCAAGTTTACCCAACTAGGTCGCACTTTGATATCCTGTTCAATACTCCAATTTGATATACTTTTTTGAAATTGAAAACCTGTCATGATTCCTAAGTTTGAATTAAGATAGTAAGTTAATCTTCCTCCCAGCAGCGTATTAAATTTCATTTTTTTGCTCAAAAAGTTATTTGATGAACTATTGTAGTTTTGTATTTCACCTTGATAAAAAGTACGACCAGCATTATTAGACATAATATTAAATGAACCTCCTGCCAGTACATCTAACTGTAATTTTTCTGATTTCGAAATCCACGCTTTCCCAACGGCAAAAGGAATCTGAAAAATTCTTGTTCTATTAAAATGTCGAATTTTTCGCTCAGCATAGACTGATAAATTAACATCACCTCTTATTTCCGTTTGCTCTCCAGTAAAAGCGTCAGTTGAAATTTCAAGGATAGTATCGGTCAAAGTAAGTTGATAATCAGGTATTATACCAGTCCAATCAAACCGACTTTCCATCTGTTGATATTGAATACCAATCATAAAACTGAAACCATTTTTGGAGGTATGAATATAATTTAATCCAGCATGATAGGATAACTTATTGCTTTCAAATTCATCCCGTTGAGGTTTCGTATTACCATATCCATTATTCCAAAATGAAACCCCACCAAGTAATGATAATCTATAGGAGTTGGTTGAATTATTCCAGATTGAAAGAGGAGGGATTGGCACATTATCCTGCTTTGGTTGATTCGCAACAGAAAAATTTATTGAAGGTAAAAAACTTAAATTTTCACCTGTCCTCAACTCGAAAGAAGGAAAAGAATTTATACTTTTCTCATTTGGTGCACTTGAGGATGACTCATTCGTCCTTTTTTTCTTTCTTTTTGTTAATAAAGAGATATTAGCTTTTGGTTTTAATAAATCTTTTTTTTGCAAATCATTTGAAAAAGGTCTGCTATTTGTTTGGTGTGTGTTAGTTTCAAAACGATTACCAAAATAGTTTATCTCAGCTAAGGGAGTTATTTGAAAAACAGAATCGTTTTTATAGCTATTTTCTTTTAGTTGTTCCTCTTTTTCATTTATGGAAATAATTTTAAAACCTTCATTCGCTTGTTCTATTGAAAGATTCTCATTTTGTGCTAGAACATCCAACTTTTTTCCAAAATAAATGCCATTAAGGATCAAGATTAACGCTAATAATGTTAAACTGAAAATGAGTAGTTTTCTATTTTTTCCAGAAGAATCTTGAGTTTGAACTGCTTGCAATTCACTCATTTTCTCGAGGATCCCAGACTCCATATTATCCCAATTCAATTCTGGCGGTAATTGATTATCTGTATTTTCTGACATTACTTTTTTTATTTTATCAAAATTAGATTCCATGGAACGAAATTTTTTGCTTATCAATTTTTATTATTTTCTTTTGCAACCATTGCTTTGCTCGCGATAATTGAGATCGAGAAGTTTCTGCAGTAATATTTAGAAGTTTACCCACTTCTTTATGAGAATACTCATCAATAACAACCAACATGAAAATTTGCCGATAACCTTCAGGCATCTTACTAAGGTTATTTTGAATGTCGATTTTTGTCAATTCATCTAATGCATGTACTACGCCTGATTCAATTTCATTAGCATTTTCAATTGGCACAAATTGCTTTGGAGATTTGCCTTGTCTGTATAATTGTAAGCATTGGTTTATAGCAAGTCGTCTTAGCCAAAATTTAAAGTCACCTTTCTCAGTATCAAAACTCTTAATACTTAAAAAGACTCTCGCAAAAATCTCTTGAATAACATCTTGATGATCGCTTTCATTTTTCACGTACCGCTTTACTAATGAATACACATAGCGTATACATTTTTGATACATCATTTTGAAAGCGTCGTTATCTTTATTAATTATTTGATCTATTATCGAAGAGTCAATCATTGATTATGATTTTTTCATTTTTAGAAACCCCGGAAAACTAAAAGTTAGTTTTCCGAGGTTGTAATTTGAGTTCACTCAGGTTTGTATTTTTAGCACCCATCTATGAAGTCACAAACTTCTTGATCACTATTTAAAGTTATATCTACTCCATCTTGAGTGACTATTATTGGGTAAACCAATTCCACATCTTGAATATCACCTGGTGCACCACTAGTTGAGAAGTATTCATTTAAGTCTCCAATACTAGTAGCCGTTGCACTTCCATTTACAAACATTTCTACAGGATAATTAATGTCGAATGGGCATTGATAGACATTAAAAATATTATATGCACTAAAGAATAATGTGATATGGGCAACAGCGCAAGGGTCATTTGGGCCACCAATTCCAAGGATTCCACAAACCGACAAAGGTTCAATTATTTCTTCGGGTGTGTTGACCACAACGGTCATGCTGTCCACAGCAGTATATAAAGAAAATGGAATCAATAAAGTTAAGCTATCTCCTGTTGCCTCTAGAACATCATATTGATCTTGGTCTTCAACGGTAACTACTGTTCCATCAGATTGTTCTACATCAAAAGGAAATAATAAAGTAATGCAACCACTAGAGTCTAGTTCTATTCCAAGGAGATTACTAAAAAGAGAAACAGCACTTGACAAACCGTAAACTTCGTTAGTTTCTATAGGTGTGAAATTAGGATCTTGTGGAGTAATCTCATCCAAGTTTTCAGGATTACAAGATGTCAAGAATACTGCAACTAAAAGAAATATGATATAATATTTATTTAGAAAATTCATTTAAAAAAATTTAATTGTGGTTAAATAATGGTTTGAAATTAAAGGTCTTCAGTACTGATACAAATACAATATGCAGAGCTTCAAAAAAACGTTGCACCAATATTAATTTTTTTAAAAAAAAATCAAAAACACTTATTTCAGTTGAATATTTATTGAGAAGTTGCTTACAAATGTCTTATCAACTTACACGAAAAGTAAATCCTAAATATTTGCATTATGGTATAATTGCTTTTGGATAAAAGCAGATAGTGAGGGATATAAAAAAACGACCAGTTGTTGTGAGAGAATGGATTGGGCTTTATACTGATAAAGTAGGCAGGATCATTCTTTTTTTTCACATCCTAATAATTTAAACGCAAAATACTCCAACATTTTTTCCACCTCATTGAAATTTTCTCCCTTTACTTTTACATCAGTCAACCTTGGTAAATGTTGCGCAAAATAGATGTGATTATTTGCCATTTCGAAAAGATTACTTGCCAAAGCATGTGGATACGGAAATTCAGAATTAACCTCTGAAATTACACCTGCCACTTTACTAGATAATTTTTTATAATTGATAAAAAAACCTTCCGTATTATCTTTATCCACTTCCTTAGTATGATAAGCCTTTGTTCCTTCAGCAATAATTAATTTGTGAAGTACACTTTCATTCACATAATCAATTGAAGGATTATCCTTGGATGCAAAAACTAATGTCTTGATAATGACCTTCAATCTCCTTTGAGGTGATTCAATATTTAATGTATTAATATCAATTAAATAACTCACCCATTCCCAATACCACGACACTAGGTAAATCAACAACATGTGCTTATTCTCAAAATAACGATAAACTGAGGCTTCAGTAGACTCCATTTGAATTGCGAGTTTTTTAAAATTAAAACTCTCAAAACCAATTTCATCAATCAACAAAATACTGTGTTTGATTATCCTTTTTCCAAGCGATGAATCTTGTGGATCTCTCAAATACAACTTCTTATTGAGGGTTATTTTAATTCCGATTGCCATAGTAGTTATTCTTTTTCATAAAAGTACAAACTATTTAAACAAGTTGAGCAACTTTTTGTTAAAGTTAAGTGTTTACAAATAATAGTATTACTATTATAACAAGAAGTTTTATATATTTGCACTGAAAGATGGCAATCAATAATTATTTTAGTCCTTTTCATCAATCAATTTTTTAAAAAAATAAAATCAAAGTCTATAAAATTAGTTATGCTGGCAAAGCACAATCAAACACTGACTTTTGATTTTTAAAATGAATGAATTATGAGTCCTTTTAAAAATGATGGTTTTTTCAAAAACTTAAAGTACGATCTTCCTGCTTCTCTAATTGTGTTTCTAGTAGCAGTTCCTTTATGTTTGGGTATTGCCCTAGCATCAGGAGCACCTTTATTTTCTGGAATAATAGCTGGAATTGTGGGAGGAATTATTGCAGGTGTATTGAGTGGTTCTCAGCTTGGAGTTAGCGGACCTGCAGCAGGGTTAGCAGTAATTGTGTTAACAGCTATTCAAGACCTAGGTTCTTTCCAAATCTTCTTAATGGCAGTAGTAATTGGAGGTATTTTTCAATTACTTTTAGGATACATGAAAGCTGGAATTATCGGATATTATTTTCCTTCATCTGTTATAAAAGGAATGCTTTCAGGAATTGGTATTATTATATTTTTAAAGCAAATTCCACATGCAGTTGGTTATGATAAAGACTACGAAGGTAGTTTAACTTTCAGTAACCCAGATGGCCATAATACTTTTTCCGAATTGTTCTACATGTTTGAAGCAATGAGCATGGGTGCAATTATTATTTCCTCTGTCTCTATTTTACTACTAATTTTATGGGAACAACCATTTATGAAAAAAATCAAGGTATTTCAAATCGTTCAAGGACCATTAGTCGTGGTTGGACTAGGAATAATATTGAATTTGATTTTCCAAAACATGAACGTATTTACCCTAAATGCAGAACAAGTAGTTAGTATTCCAGTTGCCGATAGCATCGGAGATTTTATTAACCAATTCACTTTTCCAGACTTCAGTGCAATCAGTAATTCAGCAGTTTGGGTTACAGGAATAACTATTGCAGTTGTAGCAAGCCTCGAGACATTATTATGTTTGGAAGCTACAGATAAATTAGACCCTTTCAAACGGGTTACCCCTGCCAATCGAGAATTAAAAGCTCAAGGGGTAGCAAATATCGTTTCCGGATTAATTGGAGGATTACCTATTACTCAAGTTATAGTAAGGAGTTCTACAAATATTCAATCAGGTGGACGAACCAAAGCTTCAGCTATTTTCCATGGTATAATTTTATTGGGTTCAGCTATGGCCATCCCTTTTTTACTAAACCTAATTCCATTAGCAAGTTTGGCTGCAATTTTATTCCTAGTAGGATACAAATTAGCGAAACCAGCTTTATTTAAGCAAATGTATTCTCTTGGTCAAACTCACTTTGTACCATTCATAGTAACGATTTCAGGAATTGTTTTTACTGATTTATTAATGGGAATAGGAATGGGATTATCTGTTGCAATCTTCTATGTATTATTTAATAATTATAAAAAACCATTCCTTTTTGAAGATAAACATTTAAAGGATGGAGTGATCCGATTAGCACTTGCTGAAGATGTTACCTTCATCAACAAAGCAAGTATCCAAAGAACGCTAAGTCAAATTCCTGATCGAGCAAAAGTTGTAATTGATGCCTCGAAGTCTATTAATATTGATTTCGATGTTATTGAAATTATCGATGAATTTGAGGTGAATGCAAAGCATAGAAATATTGACTTAACTATTATTGAACGAAAAAGAAAAGGTATCTCCAATCAGGTAACTGAGGTGGAGCATGCACTAATTAATAACCTTCTTCCAATTGATGGAAAAGAAGTCTCAGTTTAACAAAAAATTTAAAACTTTAAAATCTAAAAAAATGTCAACTACTACTATATTAAACCAATTGACTCAGACTCCAGAAACACAAGCTAACATGACTCCTGAGATGGTGATACAAATGTTAATCGATGGTAACGCACGATTTATTCAAGGCAACCCATTAAATCGAGATCTGCATGCACAAGTAAAAGAAACCGCTACTGGCCAATATCCTTTTGCTGCAATTATTAGCTGTATCGATTCTCGAATACCTACTGAGGTTGTCTTTGATCAAGGAATTGGCGATATTTTCAATGCAAGAGTAGCAGGAAACTTTGTCAACGAAGATATCTTAGGAAGCCTAGAGTTTGCCTGCAAATTAGCTGGCTCAAAAGTCATCGTAGTAATGGGGCACACCTCTTGTGGAGCAGTAAAAGGTGCTTGCGACCATGCTAAGCTTGGAAACCTAACTCAAATGTTAGAAAAAATTGCCCCAGCAGTTGATGCTATTCAAACAGCTCCTGAGGTAGATCGGAGTTCAAAAAATTTAGATTTTGTCAATCAGGTTTCAGAAAAAAATGTGGAACTCACAATTGAAAACATCAAATCGAAAAGTCCTGTCTTAAATGAAATGATTCAAGCAAACGAAATTGAAATAGTTGGAGCAATGTATGATGTAAAAACAGGATTAGTAACAATTTATCCAAATTAGATTTTAAGGGTTCGGTTAATTCTTTTTAACATGCCCTTAAATTCTGAATATATTTTACCGCCGCATCTACGCTTATCAAACCCAGCGGATTTGCGGTTTTTTTTTAAAATCAACGTTATGTCTAAAAAAAATTATATTTTTTTATTATTTATTTTTCTGACCACTTCTCTATTATCTCAAGAAGACAAAACTGGGAATTGGCTGATGTATTTTGGTACAAATCAAATTCTTGACAACTGGAGTATTCACACCGAGATCCAATATCGAAATCATGAACTTACTCCCAATACAGTTGAGCAACTTTTACTTCGTACTGGAATAAATTATCATTTATCTTCTGCCAGTTCAGTTACTTTGGGTTATGGATTTATTCCTTCTTATGATTATGAAAGTGAGCAATCAAAACCTGAAAATACCGAACATAGGATTTTCCAGCAACTAATCATGACTAACAAAATTGGTCGAATAAAATTTGAACATCGCTATCGGGTTGAGCAAAGATGGGTAAATGATGATTATCGAAATCGATTGCGTTATCGACTGATGTCTTTTATTCCAATCAACAAACCTGTGATAGAGAAAGGAACTTTTTTTGTCGGAATCTACGATGAAGTTTTTATGAATACAAAAAGTACCTTCTTTGATCGTAACCGATTGTACTTTTCTCTAGGCTATCAAGTAAAAAAATCACTTCAAGTACAGCTTGGGTATTTAAATCAGAGATTGAATTCATTCGGAAAACATCACTTACAACTGGGAGTAATTTTCAATACAGACCTTAGGGAAAAATGAGATGAGTAATTAATTCAAGTAGTGGGAACAAAAATATTCTTAAATATTTACCTATTCTCCAACATTCAATATAATATTCTATACAAAAGAACCTCCCCGAAGAAATATAACCACGGAGAGGGAATCCCAAAAACCGATTTTAAAGCATTCTTAAACCGGTTCTAGCACCTAATCATTAAAAAAATCTAAAAGTCTTTTCAAGTAACCTTTCATCAAAGTCAAACTCGGTTTTTTATTTTTCTCTAAAGGGGAAAGTAACCTGCCAAAAGGCAGGTCACCTTAAGGGGAAATAATTTATATTTTATTCAACTAAAATCATCCTATTAATTGCTACATTATCATTGATCATACCAAGTGGTATTTACATAGATATTAAAACTACCTCTCGAACAATGATCCAATGATCAGATAGCTGATAATTTTACATTGCCAACATAAGTGTTATTAGCATTAGTTCTAATTAAAATATCGCTTAACAACTCGATCATTAATCCGATGGTATCCAACAATTTCATGATTTGGGCAGGTGTTTTAATTGCATTGGTACATCAATCTGAAACTGTCCATTCTCTTAATACTTTATGACTACTTTCACAAATCGAAATAATCTGTTCTTCATGTGTATTATCTAAATTTAAACAGGGCGTTAATGTTGGAGTACTTGTAAATACTCATTACTACCTTGACAATCAATTTTCAAATTATCTAGAAAATTAACATCTGCCAGATTCCCCCGTTCAATTTGCACAAAAGATGCAGAATTTGCATTACCATTAATTTCAGTGTGGATTCGAGTAATTATCGTCTGATAAAACCATTACATTGATTATCTTGTATTTGGTGGTTAACCACGGCAAGCTCGTAAGCATTGAATGAAGTAATCATTTCAAATAATGCGCCCTTACATTTTAATTTGTAATACAGTTTCTAAAAAAGAGCGATTGTTTTTGAATAAAGTTTTTTCAGGGATGAATTTGAAACACCAAATTCAATTCCTGCCTTATTCAAGTTTTTCAAAAGCGACTCCTCTAATGGAAGTCCGTTTCTTTTGATATCCACAGAAACCAACCAATAATATCTATACTGTAATCCTCTAGAAAAATCATTATTCATTTTATCCATCTCACTAATCAAAGCCAAAAAAACTTGATCCGAATCAAAAGTCCCATTTGGATAAGCATGAACGTCCAATTGATTGGCAAGAATATGAATTGAATTTGATGCATTCAACGATTCTTGTGCATGAACTTGAATGAAGCTTAAGAGGAATAACGCACAAAAAACAATCGAATTTAAGGTGGAGGAAAAATGATATTTACTTTTCTTTTTTTTCGGGTTCATATTTTTTGTTTTTTAAAATTATAGATCATCTATATAAGCATTATGGAACCTAAATTATCCCACTAAAAAAATGTTTGGTTAACTGTACCATTAATTCCTTAATTTAACTTACACGCTTGGTTCATAAAAGTGATTCAACACTTGTAAATATTTTTTTGATAAAAAATCAAATAGAGATTAGTTTAGTACTTAAGAGATTCCGAATAGCTTAAATTTGGAGGAAAGCTCGATGCATTTTTTCAGCACCCAATGGAAACATTATATTATCGGATTTGGAGTGGTTTGTTAAAACGAAAAAAATTATAAAATCTTAAATAGCACATGGTTTTTTAATAAAATATACGTCATGAAATCTGTGAGTCTTGTAAAAAGACACCAAAAACAACTTAATCAAAATACCCATAAAATTGTAATCGGAATTTTACCATTATATTAAATTATAATATCTGAAAAACAACCTCTCCCAAATTTCTTTCGGGAAGAGGTTATAAATCCCAAAAACCGGTAACTGAGTTATGCCTTTTTGAAAAAAAGCCTCTCTCGGAAAATACCGAGGTCTTTAACCGAGAAGAGGCAAATCCCAAAAACCGGTTATTGAGCTGTATCTTATTTATCATTTTCTTTTGAAATAACCTCTCCCAAAATTTCTTTCGGGAAGAGGTTATAAATCCCAAAAACCGGTTAAGGAGTTATATCTTTTTGAAAAAAAGCCTCTCTCGGAAAATACCGAGGTTTTCACCGAGAAGAGGCAAATCCCAAAAACCGGTTATTGAGTTTATCTTAATTATTTATTACTCATTTCTTTCAACAATATTATCCAAAATCTCTGCCGATGAAAGTCTATAAATCATCAAAAGGGATATATGAATCATATTTTTCTTATAAAAACAACTCTCAGAAATTAACCATAAAATATAATTGGAAATTATTCTAATCAATTAAATGGTTGAACTAGATACTGTTGTCTCGCCTACTTTAATTTATTGCATATCGGAATATGGCCGTCTCAATAGAGAAACACTAATATTTATTACCTGAGCTCTAAAATGACCAAAGGAAACATCTGTTTCACTCACAAGGATATTTTGGATTAAAATTTTTGATTTCCATTTACATATATTGAAATAATCAACTGACCTTAACTCTGAAATAATTCTTCGGGTAAAGGAGTTAGGAAGGGACATAGATACAGTTACTCCAACTACCGTTAAAATCAAGAATTTTCTGATCGTGTCTACAATATTTTTTCCCATAAGATTTGACGTTTTATAGTAAAAGTGTATGTTCGTATTTTTTTATAATTACTACTAAGCCTAAAAAATAAGAGCTTTGAAATAAAAAACAATACAATCAAGTAATCTATTAGACCTAAAAAAATTTACGGTAGGTAAAAACACGGAAAAGCAAGAAGTTTAAAATAAAATTTGATACTCCTAGCTAATTAAAGGGGAAAAAACCTACAAAGTTTTTTAAAATATGTAAAGTGTTTTGCTTGTGAGTCTATTAGTTTTAATTCTACTTTTCAGTAGAAAGCTTTAACGAAAATTTTTTCTGAGTAATTTTTAATTTGCCTTACTATATTTATTCTTACAATTATTATATCTCAAAATTACACTTTATACTTACGCTGCGAAATACCAATGAATTGGTATTTTTCATATCCCAAAAAATAAATTATTTTATCAATAAGAACTTTGTATTTCATCACTCAGAGTTGTATCCAGCTTTAGAATTAATAATAAAAAAGCTCTTCAACTTAGTTGAAGAGCTTTATCCCAAATACCGAATATTGAAACAATTAAAACCAATTTAATTTTTAAAAAATTACAAACTAGAATCTTGAATTCATCTGTGATAAACAAATAAAAGGAAAAAATGGGAGGATTTTTAGTGTATGCTTTGTGTAATTGTTAAAAAAAAATCTAAAGTTAGTATTTGTTTTTTGCTTTGGTTAATAAGTGCAAGTGTTCCTTTTCTAAGCCGTATTCAAACTTTTCAAGATGACTAAATTTCTTTCTTCGTTTGTTACTTAAAATTACATTTTTTATCCTCTCAACACCATACCGCCATTTCGGTATTTTTCATATATTGATAAAACTACCTTTTACAAAATATTTTTAGCACCAGGAATTTAAAAAAAAAGCTCTCCAACTTAGTTGAAGAGCTCTATCCCAAATACCGAATATTGAAACAATTAAAACCAATTTAATATCTTAAAAATCAAGATTTACAATTACTTTGTTATGAAAAATATGGAGGTGAAAATTAAATGTAAGTTTAGCGTGTTTGAGCTGGGTGCAAGTGTTGAATAGTGTTTGCCTTTTGCTTTATTTTTTTTTAAATGGTAAGCTTTTTTATTGGCAGTTATTCTTTGTTTGTTTAGTGATATAAATTTACATTTTTTATCCTCTCAACACCATACCGCCATTTCGGTATTTTTCATATATTAATAAAACTACCTTTTACAAAATATTTTTGACAACAA
>JAQXDE010000064.1 GCA_029251525.1 Saprospiraceae bacterium
ACCAACAAAACCGAAATATCAGAAGGACTCACCCCACTAATTCGACTAGCCTGCCCAATCGTATGTGGCTGTAACTTCGCCAACTTCTCACGTGCTTCACCTGACAAAGAAAGCAATTCTGAATAATCCATTGTTTCCTTAATTTTTACATCTTCGAGACGATTCATTTTATCCACCATCTCTTGTTCTTTTTTGATATAGCCTTCGTACTTCATATTGATCCCTGCCAAATCCACAAACTCTTTATCGAATTGACTTAAGTCTTTATCCAACGATGGAAGAGCTTTTCGCAAATCATCAATCATAATATTTGGACGCATCAAAACGCTATATAATTTTTTTTGCTGATTTAGAGGTGCTGAATCAATAGATTCCAAAAATGGATTGATATCAGCTGCCTTCACACCTACTTTTTTGAAATGCCGCTGCACTTCTTTTTCATCTTCTATCTTTTTTCTAACACGGTCTGCACGTTCCTCCATATTGTTCATACCTAGTTTCTCAACTAAAGGAGTCAATCGAACATCGGCATTATCTTGACGCAATAACATCCGATATTCAGCTCGACTCGTAAACATTCGATATGGTTCATTCGTCCCTTTGTTCACCAAGTCATCAATCAATACACCGATGTATGCATCTGATCTTCTCAAAATAAATGCATCTTGTTCTTTCACCGCTTGATGTGCGTTTATTCCAGCCATCAAACCTTGACAAGCTGCCTCTTCGTAACCGGTCGTTCCGTTAATTTGACCTGCAAAAAACAAGTTTTTCACTAATCGAGTCTCCAATGAAATTTTCAATTGGGTTGGTGGAAAATAATCATACTCAATCGCATATCCTGGACGAAACATCTTCGCATTTTCAAATCCTCTAATTTTTCGCATTGCTTTGTATTGAACATCTTCAGGAAGCGAAGAAGAAAACCCATTGACATATATTTCGCACGTATCCCAACCTTCTGGTTCAATAAAAAGTTGATGACGATCTCGACCTGAAAATCGCTCAATTTTATCTTCAATCGAAGGACAGTATCTTGGACCCAATCCTCTAATTCGACCATTGAACATTGGCGAACGATCGAAGCCTGTTTTTAAAACTTCGTGAACTTCCTTACTCGTATAAGTAATATGACAAGGATGTTGCTTTTCTAACTTTGGCGTATCGGTAAATGAAAATTTCGATGGGTTTTCATCCCCAGGTTGAGTTTCCATGGTAGACCAATCTAAACTCCGACCGTCCACTCTTGGTGGTGTACCTGTTTTCATTCTTCCTGACTCAAAACCCAACTCGACTAATTGCTCAGTAATTCCTTTAGCAGCTCTTTCTCCTGCTCGACCTCCTCCGAATTGTTTTTCCCCGATATGGATTATCCCATTCAGAAATGTTCCATTAGTCAAAACTACAGATGAACCTTCTATTTCAATTCCCATACTTGTTCGAATACCGCAAGCTCGCCCATCTTTAACCATAATCCCAGTCACCATCTCTTGCCAAAAATCAATGCTAGCATGTGCTTCCAACATATTTCTCCACAATCGAGCAAATTTCGCTCGATCACTTTGCGCTCGTGGACTCCACATTGCTGGTCCTTTAGAAAGGTTCAACATTCGAAATTGCATCATCGTCTTATCTGTGATGATTCCTGAATAGCCACCCAATGCATCCACTTCTCTTACTATTTGACCTTTCGCCACTCCACCCATTGCTGGGTTACAACTCATTTGTGCAATAGTCTGCATATTCATCGTAGCCAGCATTACTTTAGAACCCATATTAGCTGCTGCAACAGCTGCTTCGCAACCTGCGTGTCCTGCACCTACTACTATTACATCGTATTTTGGAAACATTATTTACTTTTTTTTTGCAAAAATAAGAAATATTAAGCTAGCGAACCAGTTTAAAAGCTTTTCAAAGTTTCAAAAAAGAAAACCATTCTTTGAATTAGCTCGTTCAAGAGCTAGGGATACATTTTATTTTGTTTGCCCTGTACTTTATTTTAAGTACCTAGGCTTGAGCCAACCGATACATTTTATGTAAATTTACATTTTAAAAATTTACTGTCTTTTGATGGATCTTATGGTCAAGTTATTTTTGAAAACATGAACGACTAATATTATAGTTGATCTTAATTTGACTTTCAAAAGTAAATTTTTCAAAAACTAAATTCACTATTTTTATATGAAACGGCAAGCGTTAGAAACCGAACAGAAAGCACTTGAAATCAACCTTAATGAGAAGATTTACGGAACTTTTGCAGAAATTGGAGCAGGTCAAGAAGTCGCTCGATACTTCTTTACAGTTGGAGCAGCAGCAGGAACAATTGCCAAAACAATGTCTGCCTACGACAAAACCTATTCAGACAAAATTTATGGCGTAGAGGCAAGCGGACGATATGTTTGTGAAAGTCGACTATACAAAATGTTAGATCATGAATATGACCTAATGATGACTAGACTAGCAAATGAGCGACCAGATACTAACTTTTTTGTTTTTGCCGATACTATTGCGGCTTTAAATTATTCAAAAACAATAAAAGGTGATGGCTGGCTAGGATTGCGATTTCAATTATCTCCACAAGGTGAAACCAATGATATTATTATACATGTCAAAATGCTAGATAATAGTACTGAATTGCAAGCGCAAGCTGTTGGAATTTTGGGAGTAAATCTATTATATGCTTGCTTTATTTATCATGAAGATCCAGAGGTGATGGTGCAATCCTTGATGGATAATTTGCAAGGACGAGTGGAAATTGATATGATTCGATTAACTGGACCAGATTTTAAAGAGGTGGATAATCGTTGGTTGAGTCTGATGATGGTGAAAAATGGGTTGACGAAAGTTGCGATGTTTGGACCCGATGGACAAAATATTCACGGATCAGAATTTTTATATAAGAAACATGTTTTGGTAGTACGAGGAAGTTTTAGACCTGCAACTTTGGTGAATCAAGATATGATAAAGAAAAGTTTTGAGCAGTTCAGAAATGAAGAGGAAGTAGATACTCGAAAAGCCCTTTTGTTGACCGAAATTACAATGGATAATTTATGTGGTGGCGAAGGGATACGTGCATTAAATGAAAAAGATTTTATGGATCGGGCAGATGTGTTATGTGCCATGGGACAAACAGTGGTCGTTTCAAATTGTGAACAACATCAACGCCTAGTAACTTATTTAGATGATTTTAAAGTTCAAACTGTTGGCTTGGTCATTGGTGTAAAAGAATTATTAGAAATTATCAACGATAAGTACTTTGACGACAAGAAAAAAAGTTTATTAATGGAGTTCGGGGAATTATTTACTAAAAAAATGAAGATGTATGTTTACCCTTCAATGCAAGAAGGAAGTGGGGAATTAATGACTTGTAAAAACTTACCAGTACCTGAGGCAATCAAACATTTGTACATGCATTTACTGGTAGATGGGAAAATCGTGGATATTGAAAAATTTAACCAAAACAATATGCATATTTTCTCAAAACAAGTTTTAGATTTAATTCAAGCAAATGATGAAACTTGGGAAGAAATGGTTCCAACAAAAGTGGCAAGATTAATTAAAGAAAAGTATCTTTTTGATTACCCATACCAGACAATGACATTTGAATATTAATTTTTCGTGGAGTAGACTGATACAAATTTAATTACCCAACGGGATAAATCAAAAAATGAAGTTAGTGCAGTCTGTTGCAAAACTATATCTACATATTTATATGAAAATTTTAATAACAACACTTTCTCTTTTTTTACTCTTTGCTTGTAATGATTCGGTAACTAAATCAACGCCAACTGTTTCAAAAGCTAAGATAAAAACAGCTTCCCCTGAACAGACTTCTTCAAGTAAAGTCTCTAATGACACATCAGTCACTCTCGATTTTTTGATGGGGAAATTTGAGCCAAAAAATTACTACAACTTTTTACAAATAGAAAAAAAATACGCTGACCGAAAAGGTATGTTTATCCAAAAAGAAACTTACGAAGCTTTTAAAAATATGTATGCAGCAGCCAAACAGGATGGAATTTCTTTTGTTATTAAATCAGCAACTCGAAATTTTATTTCCCAAAAAAACATCTGGGAGGCAAAATGGAATGGAAAAAGGAAAACGACTGGTGTAAAAGATATCATCAAAAATTATCCTATTCCAAAAGATCGAGCACTAAAAATTTTAGAATTTAGTTCGATGCCTGGCACATCTCGACATCATTGGGGCACAGACATTGATTTAAATAATTTTACTAATAAATATTTTGAAAAAGGGAAAGGTAAAGAAGAATACGATTGGTTAAAAAATAATGCGAACAAATTCGGTTTTTATCAACCTTATATAAAAAAAGGAAACGAACGTCCACATGGATACAATGAAGAAAAATGGCATTGGTCATATTTGCCTTTGTCAAAAAAATATATTGATCAGGTGAGATTGAAAATGAAAGATAAGTTTATTAAAGGATTTGATGGTGCAGAGGTGGCGGAAGAAATTGGTATGATCGAAAAATATATATTAGGAATTAATCGCAAATGTTTATAAATTAAAAGTAAAAGATAATAATATTATGGCTCTTACCGAATCAACCATGCTTGCCTTGGGAACAAAAGCTCCCAACTTTAATTTACCAGATACTGTAAGTGGAAAAATGATGAGTTTCGATGATATCAAATCAGGAATTGGAACAGTTGTAATTTTCTCCTGCAATCACTGTCCTTACGTGATTCATATAAATCATGAAATTGTAAACATTGCTAAAGAATATCAAGATACAGGAATTGCATTTGTAGCAATAAGTTGCAATGACGTAGAAAGGTACCCACAAGATGCACCAGATAAAATGACAGAATTTGCAAAAGAAAGTGGCTATACATTTCCTTATCTTTATGATGAATCACAGGAAGTTGCGAAAGCATATGATGCAGCATGTACACCTGATTTTTATGTTTTTGATGGAGCTGCAAATTTAGTCTATCGAGGTCAAATGGATAGTTCACGTCCGGGAAGTGATGTGCCTGTAACTGGTGAAGATTTGCGAAATGCTTTAGATGCAGTTTTAGTGAGTCGTCCGGCGAATCCTGTTCAGCGACCTAGTGCAGGTTGTGGAATTAAGTGGAAGTAACTTGTAAAATTTATTATATAAAATCAGCAACGACCTCAAGATCCAATGTTTACTGAAATCCATTATCCCGAATTTTTACCACATAAAAAACTAGACGAGTATCTCGCTAGAGGGTGGTTTCGCATGGGACAAATGATTTTCACCTGTCGTTTTCTGTGCTTTGATGGTAAGTTGTATACAGCCATTTGGACACGTCTTGATTTAAAAGATTACACTTTTAGAAAGAGTGTTCGGAAAGTTTTTAATCGAAATAATAAACGATTTCGAATAGTAATACGAAGAGCCGTTTTTGATAAAGAAAAAAATGATTTGTATTTAATTCACCGACAAAGGTTTGGTGGCTTTGTTTCTTCCAATTTGCGGAAATCACTTTTTGGTGATGCAGATTATAACATCTACAATACATGGGAAACTTGCATTTACGATGGTGATACTTTGGCTGCAGCAAGTTTTTTTGATTTAGGAGATAATAGTATAGCAAGTATCATGGGTTTGTTTCATCCAGATTATTCAAAGTATAGTTTAGGCTTTTATACCATGCTGCTAGAAATAGATTTTGGAATAAAATCAGGAGCTGAATATTACTATCCAGGTTATGTCGTTCCTAACTATTTTAAGTTTGATTATAAATTACGAATTGGTGATACGGAGTATTTTGATCCTGATAGAAATCAATGGTTTCCATACTCGGAATTAAATAATGACCAATTGTCGAGTGATGTTTTAAAAACAAAACTGGATGAGTTAAAAGAGTACTTAGGAGGAATAAATATTCGAACGGATCTCTTTCTTTACCCTCTTTACGAGCGCGTTTTATTTGGACATGAGTACAAAGATTTTTTGCATAATCCTTTATTTATTTCATGTTTCCATCGTCGATTTCATAGCTTGTTACTGATTGTGGAATATGACATTTTTAAACATACTTATCGTTTAGTTCGAGCAGGTCGAATTGAAAATAATCATGCAGGATTTATGACTGCGATGCGAAATGGGCATGATGGAAAAACTAGTTTCTTCGACTTCCTATTTAAAGAAAAAGTAATTTTGGAAACGACTAAACTAGATGAATTGGCTCGTGCCATTTCCATTTATGCCAAACGATATAATTTATTGGAGGAATAAATTTTCGATTGATGATAAATGGTTTGTCATCAATCGAAAATTATTAGTACCTATAATTTTTATACGCATCCAATAACCATCGACTCTTCGTTTTTAACTTTACCTCATCAATCATCTCCGTCAATTTTTCAATCCTTTTATTTAAAAATTCAGTCATTTTCTTATCTGCATCTTTTTCATTTAATGTAATTCGATAATCTTCACGCAAGTCATTTAAAGTTTTTGTTGCTGACAATCTTCTCCACTTTATATCATTCGAATTCATTCCCATTTTTTTCAAATTCAAAATAATCGATTCATACTTTACATCATCGGCCAACTGAACCAACGCTCGGTAACTATCAAAAAACGAAACCAATTCAAAGTCCTCCATTTCCATCCATTTTTTTTCAAAATAGGATAAATATTTTACGTCAGCACTCGCTGCATAAATCTCACCAACCGTAATCAATATTTCTTGATTTGAATCGTCTTTTACTTGATCTGCATAAGCAATACCTTCCGCAGCATCTAGGAGATATAAAATTCTCATTGCTGAAATTTTAACGCGCATAACTTTTTCGCTATTAATCGCATCTTTGATATTTGGAATAAATGATTTGTCACCGGTCCCTGCAAGTACTTCGATTGCTGTAGCTCGAACATTGGAATTAGGATCAATTTTAATCATATTAGCTACCTTATTTTTTAAAGGAATGTCTTTTGAAATATCCACTTTCTCCAAAGCTCGCATTTTAATCAACCATGAATCATCATTTAATGCTGTTTCAAAAATTTTTTTTGTGGTTGGATTCTTAGAATTACTCAATGCAGTAATTGCTTCAAATCTTGCTAAGAATTTTTTAGTGTTCAAATACTGAAAAATAAACTCTTCCTCTGTATGTTTATCTTTTATATCTGCCAATAAAATTCTTTCTGAATCAATATCAATTAACATTGGTCGTCTCTTCGCATCAAATTCAAATGTCTGAATTCTTTTCGTAAGAGTAATGTTATATTGAGTAATTTTTCCTCTTTCAAAATAAACATCTACCTTCATTGGTAACTTAAAAATCGGAATATTATTATCTACATTTTGAGTTTGCTCAATAGTTGCAGTTGCTTTTTTTGAAACTTCGTCATAGTCATAACTTACTTTTAAAATAGGATGTCCTGCTCCAAAATACCATTGATTAAAAAACCAATTCCAATCCTTTCCAGTCACTGCTTCCACAGACAATCGTAAATTATGTGCTTCTACAGCACTAAATGCATTTTCAGTCAAATAGTGGTTTAGCGAAGTATAAAAAGCTTCATCACCAATATAATTCCGGAGCATATGCAAAACCAAACCACCTTTATTATAACTATGCGCATCAAACATATCCTCCTTATCATTGTGCTCAAAATGAATCAAGTCATGCACTCCTTTCATCGTCGAATTAAAATATCCATTCATCTCACCAAGTCGATGTAAGTCTGCTTCATCTTCTCCATATTCATGCTCAAACCACAGGTATTCACTATAGTTGGCAAAGCCTTCATTCATCGTCAAATTCGCCCAACTTTCACAAGTCACTAAATCACCAAACCAATGATGAAACATTTCATGCGCCACAATCAACTCATTCGTCGCATCTATTAAGTCATTTTCTCTTTTCTGAACAAACTCTCCAAAAATAACTGCTGTCGTATTTTCCATTGCACCCGAAACATAATCCCGAACTACAATTTGAGAATATTTATCCCATGGATATTCCACTCCTAATTTTTCTGAGAAAAAATCCAGCATCGGAATAGTGTTAAAAAAAATCGCTCGAGCATCTTTTTCAAACTTTGGTTCTACCCAATATTCAATCGGTTTACCTCGCCAAGTATCTTTAACTACCGCAAATTCTCCTACCGCAACCATAAACAAATAGGGAGCATGTGGCTGATTCATTTTCCAATAATCTGTTCGTGTTCCGTTTGAGTTTTTGCTAGAAGATATCAACAAACCATTTGACAATGTTTTAAATTTATCCTCAACTGTTAAATACATTTCTTGTGTGCATCGCTCATTTGGTTTGTCGATAGAAGGAAACCAACGAGAGTTCCATTCCGTTTCTCCTTGTGTCCAAATTTGCTGAGGTTTGTCAGGGTCTTCATTTCGTGGATTAATAAAAAACAAACCTTGATTCGAAGTAATTGCCTCACTCCCTCCTGTCCCTGCAGGACTTGCGACATAATCTATAAAAATTTTGTACTGCTCTTTTGCTTTAAATTCTTTTCCTAAATCAATCTTGAGGAGTTCTCCATTATACTCATATTTTAAATTTTCGCTTGCTCCTTCATAAGTTACTTTATTAAAAATAAAATCTTTTGCATCTAATACTAATAAACTACTCGAATAAAAAAATGGCTCAAAAGTCAACGTAGCTTTTCCAATCACTTGCTCATTTTCCCAATCAAATTTCAAGTCTAATTTGGTATGAATCAAGTCATGAGTTCTAGGATAACTTTCATTATAATTGGGTAATTTATAATCTTTATCATTTTTAATAATTCTCGGTGCGGTGACAATTAGTGAATCCAAAGTTCGCTCTTCGATTGTAAAATCATATATAGAAGCATCTACTATTTTTTTAGTCTTACAGCTAAAAAGAAAGACAAAAGGAACAAAGAAAAAGAAATATTTAAATCTCATATTAAGTTTCTATTTTATAGTTAGATGCAATTTTAGGTTGGCAAGATGTAAAAGTAAGGAGAATGTTTTCTAATGAATATTGCACGAGCAAATTATTTTGAAAACAATTTTTCGAAGTTTGTCGAAGAAAATATATTTTTAACTTTTATAGCAATGAACTAACTTTTTCAACTTCAAAATATGACGAGAGAATTACAACAACATCCTCAAGTTGTAGTAATACCTTTTCATTCTCATCTACCAATCAAAAATGGATAAATTGAACCTTTGGATAAATCATAACACTACATTTCCAAAAACCATTGGAGTGTTTTATTGAGAAGCTATTGGATTAAAGTTAAATTAGTTTTTAAGCACAATGGCCATTTCTTAAAAGACATAAACCACCATCTTACGAGTTTTCACCTTAGCATATTTAAAAAACAATATAGAATCCGAAGTTGGAATAATTAAGATTTTACCTTTGAATATAGATTTTGTAAAAATATCTTTGATGTATTTTTACAAGATATAGGCATTAGTAACAGTATATTTATACTGTGTATATTTATCCAGAAGTGATTCGTGAAATGCTGATTTATGAGGAGTAAATTTTATCTATTGCCTTTAAATTTAAACCTAAATGAATATTCACAAGATGACTTTAAGTCACCTTGTGAATAATTAATAACTTTACTATACTGCCACGCTGTGATCTCTCAATGCATCATTCAATGATGTCTTCTTATCCGTACTTTCTTTTCTCTGACCAATGATTAAGGCACAAGCAACCTGGTAATCACCTGCTGGGAAATTCTTAGTGTATGTTCCTGGAATAACAACTGACCTTGGCGGAACAACTCCTCGATGTGTTACAGGTGTATCCTCTGTTACGTCAATGATATGAGTTGATTTTGTCAAGACAACATTTGCTCCAAGTACCGCTTCTTTACCTACTCGAACTCCTTCAACAATGATACTTCGTGAACCGATAAAACAATTATCTTCGATAATCGTCGGTGTTGCTTGCAATGGTTCCAATACACCTCCTATTCCAACACCCCCGCTCAAGTGAACATTTTCCCCAATTTGACCACATGATCCAACAGTTGCCCAAGTATCAACCATCGTTCCTTTCCCAACATGAGCTCCGATGTTAACATAACTAGGCATCATTATTACACCTGGCGCAAGAAATGCACCATGTCTAGCAATTGCATGGGGCACAACCCTAACACCCAATTCTTTATATCCTTTTTTCAACGGAATTTTATCATGAAATTCGAACATCCCCACTTCCAATGTTTCCATTTGTTGAATTGGGAAATACATCACAACTGCTTTTTTTACCCAATCATTTACTTTCCAATCTCCATCAATAGTTGGCTCCGCTACCCTAAGTTTACCTTTATCAAGGTGTTCAATAACTTCTCGGATAGCTTCTTTAGTTGGTTTTCCGTGAAGAAGGTCTCTATTTTCCCAAGCTTGTTCAATAGTGTTTTGTAAATCGTTCATTTTAAAATTTGTATAATTTCGTTATGATTTAAAAATAGGTTTATTTGTTACAAATAATATTTACATTTTTTAAAAAAATGATTTCAATTGAAAAAACTAAATGCAATAAACTGAGTTGCCAATCCTACTAAATATCCTCCGTACAAATCTTTTGGCTCATGGGCATCCAAAATTAAACGGGACGTTCCGACTATTCCACAAATTAAAATTGTAGTTATCAATAATCCGAAAAGACTCACTTCTATCACTCCAAAGATTCCAGTATTACACACAAAAGGAAACAATTCTGATCGTTGAATCGTGATCAATACCATTCCTAAAAATCCTCCTGTTCCTAAAGCGTGTAAACTAATTTTAGAAAAAAGAGTAATAAAAAATGCCAAAAATAATCCAATCACAGCACCCAAAAAACAAGCCTTAAATTCGATTGGTATTTCTGGACTTCTATAAATTAAATAATAAGTAGAAATATAAAAAACTCCTGTAACAATGAAAGGGCCAATACGATCTTCCGCATTTTTCAATTCGAGAGATGGAATTAGTTTTAATGCTTTCATCATTAAAACTGATATGATTGGAATAAAAAAAGTAGAAAAGAAAACCATTAGAATATTTCTCATTCCACCTTTTACACTGTTCGTCCCAAATAAATGTGGATCAACAGAAAGTAAAATAAGTAGCATGTAGGTGACCATCAATAAAGGATGGAACGCGATAGAAAAAAAATATGCGATAGTTTTTAGTAACATTTACCTTTTATTTTAAAAAGGTAAAATTATCATTTTTTAGGACAAAGTTTGGTCAATTCTGTAGCCATATTTTCCTCATCTTCTAAAATTTCGTAAAAAGATTTTAAATATTTAATTACATCTTTCCTACAACGCCTATTTAGTAGATTAAATTCTTTTACCAATCGAAGAGTTGCTTTTTTTTGGTTTATAAAATGGCTTGCTACTTCTTTCATTTCTTCATCTGAATACATTTTACCTAAAAACACCCGTTGCCTCGTACTTTTTAGTTTGTAGTCTGGATTTGGGATAGCATATTTTGCCGAAACCAAACCTGAAAAATCAAAATCGTAAGGGAAAGTGCAAAGAAGACTATTTGGTTCAGGGCGTAATAATTTTACATTCCTCATATACCTCGTACTCCAGTCTGCATTTCCAATCATACATTGAAACAAAGCGTGAACAGTACCATTATAAGTATCAATAGAGTCTTGAGCACAATATTTTTTTTCAACAATTTTCGAATCCGTCCGTCGAGCTAATTCATAATCATCTTCAAGGAGTATTCCGATACGTTCAAACATCTTTTTACCACTACCTGATTGAACATAATTAATTTTTACCAATTGGGCACGTAGACTATATGGAGAGTGAAGATTATAAATCTTATATATTAAATACTCTTTTAGTATATTTCGTTTTGCTTCTTTTTTATTGTCAAGACAATGTGAGACCAATTTAAGCGAATTATGTTTCCGAGAAAGTCCCATTTTTTTCAAACCTTTTTTCTTAAACTTTAATCGTAAAGGAGGAAACTGACAAACTTTTCTCCTATACTTTCCTCTAGGTTTGATTTCAACTTTAAGGTCAACTATTTCTAAGTCTTTATTCCTAAAATAAATATTCCCTGGAATATACTCAACCGATTTTTTCTTATGAAAAAGTAACGAATCAAAATTAGCTTCTAAAGTCATTTCGAAAATTTCATCTTTTGCCATGAAATCAAAAATACTTTCTTTCTTTATTAATCTTTCATTCTTGAGTGAATCGACTTTTATTACCTGGTGATTCATCGACTTCCTTATATGGAAATCTTCAAAAGTATTTTTTTGCGAAAAAAAAAAGAAGGGAAATAAAAGAAAAAACAGAAAGTATTGGTTTTTCATCCTTAATTTTTATATGTACAGAAGTTCTAGTTTATTGTTTCTTTTTGGAGAACTCTTCAAAAATAATCATAAAAACTAAAAGTTTTGTTATTGAAAAGGTATTATTTTATTGTAATTTGCTCTGCTGTTTTTATTATTTCTTTTTTAAATTAATACGTGTGCAATTTTATATCATATTTAGATCACCTATTTTATCTTAGAATTACTTTTTCATGCCACTAAATAAATGGATTATACTAATTGTCGTTTTTACTTTTTCTAGCTGTGGAAATAAAAAAACAACAAGCCCAATTTCTTCTCAGGAAGTTAATGACTATAATGATCCTGTTATCCGCTACCCAAAAAACATCATTTTAATGATTGGAGATGGAATGGGTATTGCTCAAATCACTGCCTCAATGTATCTTAATAGAAAAGGATCTTATCTCGAACAATTTCCTGTTGTTGGCTTTCAAAAAACATTTTCGGGGGATAATATAATTACTGATTCTGCAGCAGGTGCTACTGCCATGGCTTGTGGAGTTAAGACGTATAACAATGCGATTGGAGTTGATATGGATACTCTTCCTGTTCAATCTATTTTGGAGTTATCCGAAAAAAATGGATTGGCAACAGGATTGATTGTTACTTCTCCGGTCACACATGCAACACCTGCCTCTTTTATTTCTCATGTAGCTCACAGACAATTTATGGAAGAAATCGCTTTGGGTTTTATGGATACAAAAATTGATTTTTTAGTCGGTGGAGGAAAAAGATACTTTGATAGACGAGAGTCTGATGATAGGGATTTATATCAAGAACTCAAAGATGATGGGTACTATGTAAATGATTATTTCAAAAAAGATATTTTTGAAACTTATATAAATCCAAAGAAAAATTTTGTTTTTTTTACTGGTGATGATGATCCGCCACACGCTAAAAATGGCCGAAAGTATCTTCCTTATATTTCATCTAAAGGGGCTACTTTTCTGAGAAAAAGAAATACAAAAGGCTTTTTCTTGATGATCGAAGGTTCCCAGATTGATTGGGGTGGACATCAAAATGATGCCTCATGGTTAATTTCAGAAATGAATGATTTTAATACGGCGATTGGAAGAATATTAAAATTTGCCAAAAAAGAAGAAGAAACTTTAGTAATAGTTACGGCTGATCATGAATGTGGAGGATTTTCTATAAATAATGGATCAACAAAAAATGAGCTCGTTACTGCATTTACAAATAACGGGCATACAGCTGACATGGTACCTGTTTTTGCGTTTGGTCCACAATCAGAATTATTTAATGGCATATACGATAATACAGAAATTTTTGAAAAAATGAAAAAAGCATTACGTTTTGAATAGAAAACACAAAACTGATTACATACCTGAGTAAATAATCAGTTCTCTATTTTGAAATAGAATATATATTATCTTATTACTGAATTGTTCAAAGGCAATATGTTTTTACTAAAGTTCAGTACATTAACTTCTGTGCAAAAAATATTATCCAATCCTGCTTCTTGGATATTTAATTCTAATTCTATACTTTCCTCCTCCAATTTATTAATTTTAATAAAGTGTGACTGAAGACCATTCTTTGGCATCAAGATTAAACTATAGTTATCATCAGTGATATCCCAATTTCCAACTTCCATTGTTTCATTATCCCCACTTCCATATATTTTAGAATACGTTCCATTTTTATCGAATTGGAATTTCAAAAAAGCATTTTTAACAATAATGATTTCCTCGCATGCATGAATGTTATCGACAATTTGGTATGCAAAGTTAGTATAAGACCATTCGCCTATTAAGGCAATCAATGTTGTTTCTTTGCAATTTTCAGTAGAAGTAGAATCTCCATTATTTGCTAAAAATACATTCATATTCGAAATAAAAATCACAGCAATTAATAACATCTTTTCCATTTTAAGTTTTCTTTTCCTTTGGTTTATAAAAAGTAAGTATTGTAAGGTGTATTGTTTTCTTTACTGACTTAAAGTTACATCCACAACTACTATAATCTTTGTTCGTTCGACAGTTAAGTAGATTTATTCGATGAATTAAAAAACAAAAATATAAAACCCTTGTTTTTGCTAAAAAGTTTACCTAAACCGAATAAAATTTTGAATACACTTTAATTAATATCCATAATTATATTTTAAATGTTGCAAAAGAGGTACATTTAAAATATAATTTTACAAAAAATTAATATTAGGTCTTAAATATTCAACTAATTAAGAACAAATAGTTGATTGTTTTTTTTCCGTCCCTTTGCAACTCAAATACACATTAAAAATGATGTAGAGTTCTAAATGGTTATAGCTAATAAATTAGAGAATAGACGAAATGATGTAATATTTTGTTACAATAGTTTAAATCGTTATCCAATTACAACTGCAACAGGATTCAAATTAATTAATTTTCTAATTGAACCGATCTGGATTTAAAGTTGGATGGGTAATTTGTGGTGTTTCATTTGAAATAATTTGAGAAATGATTTTACCTGTAGCTGGCCCTAGACTCATTCCTACCATTGCGTGACCTGCAGCCACAGTCAAGTTTTCATAATTTTTTAATCTACCAAGATAAGGCATTCCATCTGGGGAGCAAGGCCTTAATCCAGACCATGGCTGAATATTTCTAAAATCATAATTTCTAAATGCTGGGAAATAATCTGGAACCGCTTTTATAATTCCTTTAACTCTTCGTGGATTTATTCGATCGTTAATTCCTGCAATTTCTAGGGTTCCTGCAAATCGCAAGTCGTCTGCCATTGGAGTCACGGCTACTTTTGCCTCCGATAGAAGATAAGGATGAGAGGGTTTTATTTCAGGATTAGTTAAAGTAATATTGTATCCTTTTGCAGCCTGAATTGGAATATTTATATTCAAATTCTTCACCAAACCTGGTGCCCAGGATCCACTTGTAATTAAAAATTCATCCGCAGTGAATTCTCCCTTTGATGTATCTATTTTTGTTATTTTATTTTTAGAAAAAAACAATTTTTCCACTTCTGTTTCAAAATGGATAGCTACTCGATTATTTTTTTTCATATAATCGCGCAGACATTGCATAAATAAGTGTGGATATAAATGTGAATCCCCAGGATAGTAAACCGACCCTAAAACATTCATTTTTAAATGTGGATCAAGTGCTTGGGTTTCCTCTGCAGAAAGGTGTTCAACTTTTACTCCGATTTTATTAGCGATCTCACTTTCTATTTTTAATCCTACTTCGCCTTTTTTAGTTCTATACAAATCAACCAAGCCTTTCTCTTCAAATGCGAACTCAAAACCATCTTTTTTTGAAAAATCTTGATAAATACTTTTACTCAACCAAGCCATGTCTCGTAATACTGTTTTTGCATTATCCACATGTCGATGAGTAGCTGCTCGGTAAAACTTCCAACCCCAAGACATCAAATCAAAATCTAATTTTGGCTTGACATAGAATGGACTTTCAGGGTTAAACATCCATCGAATTCCTTTCGAAATCATTCCAGGTTGCGCCAAAGGAATAACATGACTCGGGCAAATATATCCTGCATTTCCATAGGATGCACCATCGATCATTTTTCCTTTTTCCAAAAGAATAACCTCATGACCTGCTTCTTGTAAAAAATATGCTGAAGATAATCCAACAATTCCGCCACCGATGATAATTATTTTTTTCATTAGTTTATTTTTTAGATAACTTGAAATCCATGCGCATATGGATCATCATCATCAATGATAATCGTATTGAATCCTGTAATTTTTGCCCAACCTTCAATGCTTGGAATAATTGCATCTATATTTCCAACCTTAGTGACATCCTCCACTCGTCCAATAAATTGACTTCCAATGATACTTTCATGCACGAATGAGTCACCTTTTTGAAGATTGCCTTTTGCTGCCCATTGAGCCATACGAGCAGAAGTTCCAGTGCCGCAGGGAGATCGGTCAATCGCTTTTTCTCCATAAAAAACTGCATTGCGTGCATCTGCATTTTCTGCCAACGTCGCACCTGTCCAAAGCATATGACTTAATCCTGAAATTGTTTCATTCTCAGGATGAACGAACGTATATTTTTCATTAATTCGTTTTCTAATAATCGGACTCCAGCGAATCAAATCTCCTGCTGTATAATCTTGAATACCAGAGAAGTTATCTTGCTTGTCAACAATGGCATAAAAATTTCCTCCATAAGAGACATCCATTTTTAGTAATCCTAAACCTGGACATTCGATTTGAATATTTTCAGCAGCAAGGTAAGATGGAATATTAGTGAGTTTAACCGACTTTACTTTTGGGCCTTCTTTTTTGTATTCGACATTGACCAAACCTGCAGGAGTTTCTAACCTCAGGTGTCCTTCTTTTTTTGGAGTGACGAGACCTTGTTCAAGGGCGATGGTGACTGTTCCAATTGTTCCGTGACCGCACATCGGTAGGCAACCACTTGTTTCAATAAATAATACGCCCACGTCATTTTGAGGATCAGTAGGAGGAAATAAAATACTGCCTGACATCATATCATGCCCTCTTGGTTCAAACATTAAACCTTTTCGAATCCAATCATAATCTTTCAAAAAATGTTGGCGTTTTTCGCTCATATTTTTTCCTTCCAAATTCGGCCCTCCTCCTGCAACGACTCGAACTGGATTTCCACAGGTATGTGCATCTACACAAAAAAAAGTTTTGGATGACATATATCTAAATTGTTTTATTTCAGTTTTTCATAAATCAATTGTGCTGTGGCTAAATCTTCCAATGCATGACCGACTGACTTAAATAGGGTAATTTCGTTTTCATTTTTTCGACCAGCCTTTTCTCCCCGACACAACTCAAATAAATCTCCCTTAATAGTTTCTTTTTTTAAAATTTCTTGTTCTATCGGAATTGCAATGTCTCCACTTTCAAGCATACCACTATAGGTATCAATGAAAATCGAACTTTTCAAAATAGCTTCATCATCAGCTTCACGCATATCAGGCCGATAAGCCCCAACTAAATCTAAATGTTGACCAACCTTTAAGTTTCTACCAAAAATTAAAGGAGTTGGGCTGAGTGTTGCACAAGAAATTACATCTGCCCTCTCTATTCCTTCCTCGATATTTTTTATTGGAAATATTTTTAAATTGTTATTTTTTGTATGTTTTGTTATTTGATCAATAACTACCTTTGCCTTTTTTAAATTCCTTCCCCAAACATAAACAGTTTCAATTGGACGAACCGAAATATGGGCCCGAATCAACTCAGGTGCTAGAGCTCCCGTTCCAACTAAAAATAAAGTTTTGCTATTTTTTTTTGATAAAAAACTTGACGCTAGTGCAGAAGCTGCAGCGGTTCTTTGAGCAGTTAATTTAGTCGCATTTATTTGAGCGAGAGGCATTCCTTTCTCCGCATTAAACAAAGTATAAACCCCATGAATTGATGGTAAATTATACTTCCCATTTTTTGGAGAAACGGTTACCATTTTAACACCTAAATATTTTCCCACTTGCCATGCTGGCATTAGCAACAAAGTTGAGTCAACACCTTCTTTTGGATTTTGATAATTATGATGGTGTCGAAAAGGAACAATATATTTTTCTTGAAAAGCCTTTCTTAAAGCTTCAATCAAAATCGGATAATCTAAATTTTCCTCTAATTGTTCCTCAGAAATATTTATCATAAACAATGAATTCTGGTATTAAATTATTGATTTTTTTGTCCATTCTCCATTTATTAACCTCCAAATTTTGCTCAAATTCTCATCTTTTAATTCCAATGGTAAAACATTCGATTGCCAGTTTTGATAACACAATGGTCGAGCGAATCTTTTGATCGCTCCAGTTCCAACTGAAGTAAATCGACTATCCGTTGTTGCTGGAAATGGTCCACCATGGTGCATTGAATGACATACTTCAACACCTGTTGGAACATTATTAAAACTAATTCTTCCTGCTTTTTCTTTTAACTCATCAATCACATGATAATACTTTGCAAACTCTTCCTCTTCTCCCATTACAGTTGCTGTCAATTGTCCTTGCATATTCAATACAACCTCCATCAACTCCTTTTCAGACTGACATTTTACTATTAAAGTAAATGGTCCGAAAACTTCCTCTTGCATGTCTTTATTTTTCAAAAAATCACCTGCAGAAACAGATGCAACTGTTGGTCGTCCTGTCGAAATATTCCCTTCATCAGTAGAAACTGCCTCCATCTTTACACCTGCTTGCTCTAGTAAATTAGTTTTAACTGCCTCGTAATTTTTACAAACATTTTCATTAAGCATTGTACTTGGAGTTACTTTTTTAAAACCATTAACCAAGTGTTTGATAAAAGAATCTAAATGCTCATTATCCATTCCAATCAACAATCCTGGATTGGTACAAAATTGTCCAGCACCTAAATTTACAGATCCAACATATTGATTTGCTAATGGTTCGTTTCTATTTTCCAACGCCTTAGGTAAAAGAATAACAGGATTAATACTTCCCATTTCTGAAAAAACTGGAATTGGAATTTCTCTTTGATTAGCTGTATCAAAAAGTGCTTTCCCTGCTCGATATGAACCAGTAAATGCAACTGTTTTTGTCAAAGGATGCCTTACTAAAGCTTGACCCAATTTTAATCCAGTTCCATTCAACGAAGAAAAAACACCATCAGGCATATTTGTTACCATTGCAGCATTCTGAATTGCTGCAGCCACCATTGAATTTGTTCCCAAATGTGATTCATGAGCTTTGACTACAACTGGATTACCTGCTGCAAGTGCCGAAGCAGTATCTCCACCAGCAGTCGAAAATGCCAACGGAAAATTACTTGCTGTAAAAACTACCACCACTCCAACTGGCACCAACTTTTTTCGAATATCAGCTTTAGGAAATGGTTGTCGATCTAGAATGGCAGTATCAATACTTGCCTCCACCCAAGAACCTTCTTCCACTAAATCCGCAAACATTCGAAGCTGACCAATCGTTCTTCCACGCTCTCCTTCAAGTCTTCCTTTTGGTAAACCCGACTCTGCCATCGCTCGCTCAATTAATGGATCGCCAAGAGATAATATATTGTCTGCAATTTTTCTTAAAAATTTGGCTCGAATTGTTCCAGTAGTATTTCTATACGTTTGAAATGCTTTAGTTGCCTTTTCCATCGCTACATCAATTTCTCCCGAAGTCGCTTCGTGGAATTCTCCTTCAATTTCTTTCATCGTTGCTGGATTCATGGAACGCATAACATCTTTTGCAATCTTCGAAACACTAAATCCTATTATATTTTCTCCAGAGGGAATGGCTTTTTTCATACTATTGTTTTTTAAAATAAAATTGATTAATGAAAATATGAGCCCATTTTTACAAATCTGTGTACGGACTCATGTCAGGTCTCAAAGAAACTCCCTCAGAAATAATTCTCCAAATTCGATCCCGTTCTTCACCAATCAAAGGTAATCTTGGTGCACGAATAAATTCAGTTCCAAGATCTGTCGCTACTTCTGCTAATTTAATATATTGAACTAACTTTGGATGGATATCTAATTCTAATAATGGCATAAACCACCGATAAATTTTCAAGGCTTCTTTAATCCGACCTGCTTTGACTAACCTATAAATAACTACTGTTTCGCGAGGAAATGCATTCACCAAACCTGCTACCCATCCATTAGCTCCTGCTGCCAAACACTCTAGCGCTAAAGTATCTACACCACAGGAAATTTTAAATCGATCACCAAAAGCATTTTTCATTCGAGTGATATTCGTAATATCCCGAGTAGATTCTTTGACTGCTGTTATATTATCTAGTTTTGCTAATTCTTGAAACATATTTACTGATACAAAAATTTTATAATCAACTGGGTTATTATAAATCATGAATGGTAAACTTGACGAATTTGCCACCGCTTTAAAATACTCCACCGTTTCGTGATCACCTGATTTATATTTCATTGGAGGTAAAATCATTATACCATCGAGTCCTACTCTTTCTGCTTCTTTTACTGTTTGAATTGCAACAGATGTTCTCGCTTCTGCTACATTTAAAACAACCGGCACTCTACCAGCACTTGCATTTATAGCGGACTTCGCAATTTCTTTCTTTTCCTTAGCTGTTAATGTACTCTGCTCGCCAAGACTTCCAGCAACGATAATTCCATCTACACCAGCATTAATTTGAGCATCGATACCTCGTTCAAAGTTCTCGAAATCAATTGATTCATCTTTATTAAATTTTGTAGTTACTGCAGGGTAAACCCCATTCCAATGTACTTTCATTATTTTAATATTTTAATTAACCTGAGACGATTCAAAAATCGTAATTAAGATTGCGATTCTCCGAATCATTTTATAAAACAAATATAAAATAAATTCTTCCTTTCCGTTTTTAAAATCATAGTCAAACCTGATACTATTTTACTCAGTATATATATATTTGTGGTGAAAAACTAAAAGATAGTATAATTATGAAAGTTTTACCCTTCAAGGTTCCAGTAAGTGAAGAAACTTCTTTTCGAGTACAAGTCGATCGAGTAAATCATTTTTATGATAAATTTCATCATCATCAGGAAGTTCAAATTACTTGGATTCAAAAAAGTTATGGTTCGCTTTTAATGGGAAATGCTATTACAACTTTTGAAGAAAATGATTTATTGGTCATAGGAGCAAATGTTCCTCATAGCTTTCAAAATGATGAATTTTTTTATAAAAAAAACAAGGAATTATTGGCGAAAGCAACTTCGATTCTTTTTGAAAAAAATGCTTTTGGAGAAACTTTTTTTAATTTACCTGAAATGAAAAATATTAAAAATTTCATCAAGAAAGCAGACAAAGGATACCGTATTTTAGGAGAAACGAAAAAAGAAATTATTGCTCAACTAAAAATGATCGAGGAAAAAAATGGAACAGAACGATTTTTAATTTTAATGGAAATTTTAAATCGATTGTCTATTTCGAAGGAAGTTGAATTACTGTCAAATTTAAGTTTCTTGGGAAATCCAACTTCAAGTGAAAGTAAAAAATTAGAAGCAGTTTTTCAATATATGCTAGATCATCATCAACGAACTATAAAGTTAGAAGAAGTGGCAAAAGTTGCCAATTTAAGTATTTCTGCCTTCTGTCGGTTTTTTAAATTACGAACTCGAAAAACGTTTTCTCAATTTGTCAATGAATTTAGAATCTCAGCAGCTTGCAATAAATTATTATTGGATGATTTTTCGATCTCTGAAGTTTGCTATGATGTTGGCTTTACTAATTTATCTAACTTTAATCGACAATTTAAAAAGATCACTGGTTATACTCCTTCCCAATATATTGTAAAACACGAAGTATAATTTTCCATGAAAATTATTTTATTTATGCAATTTCAATATTTTACTCTAATTAATTTCATTTTTGTTCTTATGATACTCGGAACGACAAACTCACTTGCACCAACTTGCAATGCTTCAGCAAAACGTAATTGAATCCTTTGATCATCAGTATTGAGAATACTATTTCTTTCAAACTCTCCGCTTCCTTTTACCACATATTCACTGACTGTATTCTCTGGTTTTATTTCATCATTAAAAATGAACCGAAGACTTGAAGGAGTTTTTAACAAAAAATATGACGAAAACACCGCAATATCACTTTGTGAATACTGTTTCTTATGAAGAACATTTTTCCAATGAGTTTTTCCATCAGGATGAATTGAAAACACAATCATATCATCAAAATAATAATCAGTAATAGTTCGATTATTAAAATCACCGGCTCCTCCAAGACCTCCTCTTTCCATTATTCTGTTCCGTTCCAATATCATCAAAATTCCACCATCAAACCTATGTACAATTTCTTGTACATCAATGTCCGCTATTCCTTTCTCAACATCTGCTTTTTTTCCTAATAAATTATCTACTACGATGGCATCAAACTCCTCAAAAACAAGTGTATGATTTTCTGGATTAGCTGGAGGGATATTCATAAAAAAATATCCATTTGCTCTTCCTCGATTCTTTTTAGAATACAATCCTGCGGCAGTTAATCGTTTATTTTTGTTATCGTAAGAGAAAATAATATCATAAGTCAAATGATTTTGCATTGGAATGCTGAAAAATCTATATTGATTATTTGCGGTTACTTGATGTATTTCATAATGATGTTTTTCTTTTTGTAATTTTTTATTTTCTTTTTGTAAAATAAAAAAAAGATCTCCATCATTACTCAATAAAAATTGTTTATATTTTTCATAATAAGCCATTTCTTTTGGTTGCACTTTTCTCTCCCAAAGAACCTTCATTGTCTCTATGTCGTAAACGATCGCCTCCAATTTCTTCTGTTCTTTAAGATAAAAAATTAAAACTTTCGTTTTGTCTTCAGATCTTATCACTTTTAAACTTGGAGTTAAAACAGCGTTATGAAAAATCTTAATAGTAGCAGTATCCAATAAATTAGCTGCAGGACTAAATCGACTTATTAATAAATTTAATTTTCTCTTTTTTCGACAAGTATAAATAACAGAAAAATCATCTTTTGAAGGTACAACTCCTAGAATAGTTGACCTTCTTTTCTCTAATTCAATTTCTTTATCCCAAGTAGAATATAAATCTTTATCAAAAGCTTTTATCTCAAAATCCATTCCTTTATTATGAAAAATTAAATATTGATTTTTAATTTTTCCAATAAAATCATAAGTATCATCTGACCTAATTGTTATAGGATCTGATACTGTTATATTTTGAGAAAAACAAAACCAATTAAGCGTCAGTAAAAGTATTATTATAAAAATTCTCATATTCATTTCTTTAATGTCTTAGAAAAATTATCACTTTATTGAGGCCGCCAAAGCGTTTAAATCAATCCTTTCATTTTTAAGCTTTAAAGTATTTGCAATTCTCTCTAGTACTTTTAACACATCCTCTGTCTTGTCATTGTTCGTTACCACTCCATACAAACTTAATATCCTGTCTCCACATATGAAAGAAATATAGTGTTCCTCCTGTACAGTTCGAGGTTTTTGAATGGCTTCTTGACTACTTGGAGAGGCAAAACTCCAATGAATAAAGTCTTTATCAAAAACATTTTTCTTTTTTACTTTTTTTACTTTAATATCAAATTTTGTAGATGTCTGGATGTACGCAGATTCTTTCCCTACGAATAGTTCTAATTTTTCAATTTCACTATTTGCTTTATTTTTATCTTCAAAAAACAAGGTAGAGGGTTGATTAAAAATTTGCACAAGGTCTCCATCAACAATATATGTAATCTCATCTGTTTTTCGAGCTTTGACTGAAACTCCCGAAATTTTTAACATGAAAAAATCATTTTTTTCATTGAAAACTTGCAAATAACCATCGCCAGTAAAAATAGTCCCACTAAGATAGTTTTTGGAATATATAAGTTTTCCAAATTTATGGTTTTCCTCTTTTATAAGTTGTCCGTTTTTAGTCCAATTGTATGATTTCCCATCTGGTTTATTTTTTCGAAAAGAGCCTTCAAAAAATTTTTGTCCATTTTCAAACCATTCAGTCGATCGTCCATCTTTTTGTCCATTTTTGAAATTACTACTCTTTTTTAAATTGCCCGAGAGATACCACATTTTTACAAGACCTTGCGCTAAACCATTTTCATAATTAACAACTTGATCAACTTGCCCCTGGTCAAAATACCATTTATGTTCTCCTTGTTCTTTACCATTTCTAAAAATACCTTCCGATTTTTTTTGACCATTTTTATACCATTCAGTTGCAATACCTTCAACTTTTCCATTAATATAATTTAGCTCAACTTGTTTCCCCCCCCCAGGATACCATTGTTTTTCTTTTCCATTTGGAACACCTACTGCAAAATTCCTTTCCAAAACCTTTTTTCCTTTATCAGACCATTCTTTTGATACACCGTGTATTTTTCCATCTTTAATTGGCATTTCCATTCTTTTCTTTCCGTTTGGAAATTTATCAAAAGCACTCCCTGAATAAGGTTTAATGGTATTAGGTTGATAATATAAACCTCTAATCACATCCAATTCATAAAAATTGATGCGCTTTTTATGTTGTGCTATTGCTTGAAAAAATAATAAATTGAGGAGAATTAAAAATATCGTTTTTTGCATTGTTCGAATCATTATTTACGTTCTTTGAAAATTCATAATTTATAAGAAAATTTCATTTGAAAAAATTATCAAAACTTCTTAATCATAATTACGATAAATTAAGTAAAGTGATGCCACAATGAAACGAAAATTTTCCTTTTTTTAATATAATCTTCTATTTTCACCGATGAGTTATACAAACTAATTAGTTATCCTTTTTTACAAAAAATATTTTTAATCTAATTGAATAATGAGCAAGAAAAAATTGATCGAATGTGTCCCAAATTTTAGTGAAGGGCGAGATATGAATATCATCAAGCAAATTACCGATGAAATAGAAAGTGTAGATGGGGTAAAATTATTGGATGTAGATCCAGGACGAGCAACTAATCGAACGGTTGTTACTTTCGTTGGTGAACCCGAACCAGTTATTGAGGCTGCTTATCTAGCTATTAAAAAAGCTAGCGAAATTATTGACATGAGTAAACAAACAGGAGAACACCCACGAATGGGTGCAACTGATGTTTGTCCATTAATACCAATTGCCAATATTACAATGGATGAAGTGGTAAAGTATGCTCATAAACTAGCCAAACATGCTGGTCAAGATTTGGGAATTCCTTTTTATATGTATGAAGCCGCAGCCACAAAAAAGGAAAGAAGAAATTTGGCAACAATTAGAGCGGGTGAATACGAAGGCCTTGCTGAAAAATTAAAGGATTCAAACTGGAAGCCTGATTATGGTTCTGCTCAATTCAATTCCCGTGCCGGTGCTACAGTTATCGGTGCACGTGATTTTTTAATTGCATATAATATAAATTTAAACACCACATCCGTTCGTCGTGCAAATTCTGTTGCATTCGATATTCGAGAAAAAGGTCGTATAAAAAGAAAAGGGAATCCAATCACAGGTGAAATTGTAAATGATAAAAATGGTGAACCTCTTAGGACGAGAGGAACTTGCAAAGGTGTAAAAGCCATCGGTTGGTACATTGAAGAATATGAAGTCGCACAAATTTCAATGAATATAACCAATATAAATGTAACACCTCTACATACTGCTTTTGAAGCAACCAATAAAAGTGCTATTAAACGAGGTCTAAGAGTTACTGGGTCTGAACTGGTTGGATTAGTTCCACTAAAAGTAATGTTAGACGCTGGGAAGTATTTTCTTAAAAAGCAAAATAGATCAGTCGGTGTTTCGGAAGAAGAATTAATTAAAATTGCAATTAAGAGTTTAGGATTAGATGAATTAGGAACATTTGATGCCTCAAAAAAGATAATTGAATACCAACTTGAAAGTCCCGAGTCAGCGAATTTATTAAATATGAACTTAAGAGAGTTTGCTAACGAAACTGCTTCTGAAAGTCCAGCACCTGGAGGAGGTTCTATTTCAGCTTATGTTGGTTCACTAGGAATTTCATTAGCAGCAATGGTTGCTAATCTTTCTTCACACAAAAGAGGTTGGGACGATCGATGGGAAGAGTTTTCAAATTGGGCAGAGCAAGCCCAGTTATTAAAAGACCAATTATTAAAATTAGTTGATGAAGATACCAATTCCTTCAATGCTATTATGAATGCGATGCGGTTACCAAAAGGAACCACTAATGAAAAAAATATTCGTTCCAAAGCAATTCAAGATGCTACACATTACGCTATTGAGGTTCCATTTAAAGTAATGGAAACATCTATGGAAACTTATCCAATAATTAAGGCTATGTCTAAAATTGGTAATCCTAATTCAGTAACTGATGCTGGCGTTGGAGCTCTTTGCGTAAGGGCAGCTGTTCATGGTGCTTTCTTAAATGTAAAAATAAATACTAGTGGTTTAAAGGATAAAAAGTATGTCACTACTGTTTTGAAAAAAGGGAAGATAATGATTCAAAAAGCAGACAAATTGGAAAAAGAAATTCTAAAAATTGTGAATAGTAAAATTTAATATTTCCTAAATATTGAGCGTAACTAATTTAAAAAAAGGCTAACTACACTTTTATTACGTGCATTTAAATAATTTTAAAAACGATAGAAAATGAGATTAATCTTATTAGCGGTATTTTTTTTCATCTCTTTTAAGGCAGCTTCTCAAGAAACTTTTAGCCATATAAAAGAAAGGACCTTCAAAGATCCAACTGATTTGATTGGCTATAACTTCAGACCATTCAAAATGGAAATTCCTGGTAACTACAATCCAACTATGGTCAAAGCTGGAGAATATTCGTTTGGAATAACTCGTGGTCGGCTGTATGTAAATGGTAATAGAGAAATTGAAGGTTTGTATGAAATCAATAATATTGAGCCAGCTAATTATGGTTATCGAATTTTATTATTGAATTCCAGAAATCCATCTGATAGAGGACATTTAAAAATTATTTTAAATAAATATGCGGAAGCAGAATCTGTTATCTTTAAAAAGGGAAAGAAGGGGCAAGAAGTTATCTTTCATTTACCAGATGCAAAAAAGAATGTTTTAGACCAAGAAAAGAAATATTTTACAGATTTAGGGGAAATAACTGTAGAACATTCTGATAGTTTGTGGGGACAAAGAATATTTCCATATATCAGAATCGATCAACAAGCTAATATTCAGAGCCGTCTTTATGAGGTAGATAGTACCGTTATTACTTTTGAAGAAGTAATTACAATAAAGGAGAAAAAGAAAAAGAGGCCAAAAACTAAAAAAAAGCCGAAAACTAAAAAAAAGAAAAAAAGAAAAAAAGAAAAGGTAGAAGAAGAGGAGGAAGAGTGGGGATCTCTAGCTGAAATGAATGGTGAAAACAAAGAAGAGAAGATAGAGGAAATTGTCCAAAAAGTAACAGAAAAAAAACCTCGAGTTCCAATTGAAGAGGAATCTCAATTGGAAAAATCTGACCTAGAAGAAATAGATAAAGCTGCAGCTCCGGAAAAAGATGAAGTTGTTGTAAAAAGAAAAGTAACTAAAAAGTATTATGTAAAGGTTAAAACAATAGTAAAAAATGAAAACAGAACTATTGAAAAGAAAACCCTCTCATTTCTAGTAAAGGGAATTGATGAACGAGAAGATACTTCTGCAAAAAGCAATGAAGAACGATTTCAGTTGTCAATCAAATCCAAAGGAAAGAAAGAACTATATCTTTATTTGAATGGAGATAGAACAGTAAGTTCAATTGAAATAGAAGGAATAAAATATTTAGTGAGAGGGCATTAGTTTTTTACCTTCAATTTAAAAAGGAAAAGGCTATCAGAGTATTTTCTGATAGCCTTTTTCTTTTTTCCATTAACTAGTCTACCATGGAATCAATAAAACCCTTCCTCTTCTAATCATATTATTTTTTAATTTATTTACTTTTTTTAAGTCAGAAATTTCCACCTTATATTTTTTAGCAATATAAGAAAGTGTTTCATTTCTAGCTACAGTATGAGACTGAAGAGGTAGAACCAACTCTTGACCAACTGAGATTTCATCATTTTTCAAATTATTAGCAGCTTTCAATTCCTCAACTGTTAAATCATATAGCTCAGATATTCTAAATAGGTTTTCTTTTCTATTTACTACATGCATAGGTTTATAAATTGATCCACCTTTTGCTGAAAAAATAGCTGATTCGGTAGGAATATTCTTAGGCATTCCAATAGTCTTTGGTTGTAAATTGATTTCTTGTTTTGGTCGAATTTTATTAGAAACTAAACTATTCCATTTCCTTAATTCTTTAGCCGTAATATTATATTTCTGTCCAATATTATACAATGTTTCGCCTCCACGTACTATGTGAACATCTTTTCTTGGAATTTCTAGAACTTGCCCATTTAAGATTTTATCTCCTTTAATATTATTCACCTTTTTCAAATTTTCTAAAGAAACGTCGTATTGTTTCGCAATTTGATTAAGGTTGTCTTTTACTATAACAGTGTGCTTTAAAGCATTTTTTTGAGTAAACGAAATTGTAGAAAAACTAAAAAAAAGAAGCGCAGTTAGTACCAATGACGGGATTTTCATTTTTAATTTTTTAGGTTTATTTAAAATATAATATCTGATTAAAAAATTAAGATATAATTTTTTTCTAAATATATTACTTTATTATTGAATTTGATTTGAAAAAAATTACTAAAATAAAAAAAGCCTCGAACTAATGTCCGAGGCTTCCTTTCCTAATTTTAATTTTTTGTTGTTCTATAATACTGAAGTTTGAACAGGTTCTGTCCATCCACTTTTTCGACCGTCGCCAGCGATGGCTCGGATTTTTACAAAAATCTTTTGGTTAGATGGCTTATTCAAAACTTCAAATTTTTGCTTCGTGCTATAGTCGCCATTAAACCAATTATCTTGATCCAAACTCCATTCAAAGCCGACCATTTTGCATAAGCTTTTTTGCGCAGGATCGATTTTATAATTCACTTCTATTCCTCCTAGCTGTCCATTTGATTTGGCAGTAAAATCTGTTGGGATTAATAATTGGGCACCAGAATGATTTAGTACTCAGTTAATTTTGGAATATCTTATAATTAGACTTGTATCATTATTTCAGAACAAGACATAAGTACTACTTTTTGTGTATCACTATTTTAGGACGGGACATATTTATAATTTAAGAATTAACAATATTTAATTTTACAACAACCTATTTGCAATTACAATTCAATCACTAAAACACAAAAAAACGCTACTCAGGTTGAGCAACAGCGACCGCTCGTTTTACCAATCCCAAGGCGGTGGTGTACCCAAACATTGCGTATTAAACTATTAGATAACCGCCTTACGAATCAAAGACAGATACCCTTTTTCCGATATCCCTTTTTCATAAAAGCCTTTCTTTAATAATATTTGGTGCATCTTAGGTAAATTATAAGGAGGTACCCCCATCATTAAATGATGCTCCGCGTGGTAGTTGACAAAGTGTGGGGCGACTAATAATCGTTCTATAGGATTCGCATAAGTCGTTCTAGTATTCGTATGAGGATCACCTGATTGAATGACCAAAGAATGTTCTGCCATTGAACGAATTCTATTAAATAGTTGGAAAGTAGTGAAAAGAGAAATGATCCAAAGAAGATATAACCAAGGATGACCGATTGCCCAAAGCACGCCAAAGATTAATACATTGACGAATATTGGGCCTGAGAGATTGGTAATGCCATTGTATAATATTTTCTTAGGGGTGCGTTCTGCTGGATCTATCCATTCAACTTTTTTTCCTAGATTATATTTTAAAATGCCCAACTCCATCATGATAAAAGCTCTCTGTGTTTTGATACCTGTCATACCACTTAAGTCCCTTAAAAACTTTCGACACATACTAATCATTCTTGCGGGATAGCCCGTTGTCAATAATAAATCAGGATCTTCATCCGTACCTGTATGCACATGGTGTATATTATGATAAGGACGATAAGCACCTAAATCCCCTAAGATTGGATAGGCGCCAAACCATCTGCCAATCACATTATTGAGTCGTTTAGATTTAAACAAAGCATAGTGCCCCGTATCATGCATAATGACAGAACAACCTAACTGTCGACCTCCCATGATAAGCCATGCAGCTATATAAGTTAAGGGATGTGGATAGTAGATCACCAAGGCAAAGGTAGCAATGATTAAGGCCCAAGTAAATAGGACTTCATATAAACCTCGCCAATTACTTTTTTGTAATAGTGATTTTCTTTCTTCTTTACTAAGCCATTCGGCAACGGAAAGCATATTTTTCATGGATGTAAAATTAAGTAAAATAAATTTGGGAGGAACTTATTCAAATACTTCCTCTTCTAAAGGTTTAAAGCTTCTCAACCGTGAATTGTCGAACAAAGTAATTCAGATAAAAATCATTCCTGCTGCGCGATACAAAATGATTGACAATTAAAAGGAAAGCTGCTAATTAAATGCTAAGCATTTACACTAACTAAAGAAACGGATTTCATCCGTCAGTCTCCAAGTATAACCAGAAAAAATTAGCCACTTTCATTTTTCCAATTAGAAATAAGAAATGCCCCTCTGATGCAAGAGAAGACACTTTTTCATATAGAAACACCGCTTCGACTCAATCGAAGCCCTTTTTCCAAATAGCAATACAACTTCGATGCAAGCGAAGACACTTTTCCATTTAGAAACACCGCCTCGCCCCAAGCGAAGCCGCTTTTCCATATAGCAATGCAACTTCGATACAAGCGAAGTCATTTTTCCAACTAGAAAAGAACCTCCACCTCACTCAAAAAAGTCTCCCAAAACCCTCTTTCCACATAAAATTCATTTTTCCACAAAACACTATTGATTTTAATACGTAAAATACCTAAATTACATGTTAGCGGAAATCATAAACCATTAATAATCAAGGTTTTATGTATTTTTAAAAATTAAACGAAAGAAAAATAAATCGACTTTCCCGTTTAAATATATTTTTGCCAAAAAAAAGCGTTTTTAAAAGGCAAAAAATCTAAGCTTCTGTTGTACTTTTTTAAAACATTTTATTCAACTTTTTTAAGGGAAAAATCCATGGCAAATTCAACAAATAATTATCAATTGCTTATCTCTAAGTTAGATAAGTTTATTCGTAAGTTTTATGTCAACCAACTCATTCGAGGGTTTCTATATTTCTTTGCTTTAGTCTTGGTTCTCTTTTTGGGGATGAACTTCTTGGAGCATTTTTTCTTTTTCGGTTCGGGTACACGTAAGGTGATGTTCTACTCTTTTATGGGAGCGAGTGCAGTATCTTTTGTGGGTTGGGTCTTAATTCCTTTGTTGAAATATTTTCATTTGGGAAAAGTAATTTCGCATGAACAAGCAGCTGGAATTATTGGTGATCATTTTCCAGATGTAAAAGATAAATTGCTTAACGTATTGCAACTCAGCAAGCAAGCAGAAGGTTCTGAAAATGCACAACTCGTTTTTGCAGGTATCAATCAAAAGACCGAAAAGATAAAATTAGTACCATTTCGATCTGCCATTGATTTGAGTAAAAATCGACAATACTTACGATACACTTTGCCGCCTTTGATGTTGTTATTAGTTGTTTTATTTGCTGCGCCAAGTTTGATACCAGATAGTACCAACCGGCTGTACAATAATCATAAAGAATTTGAACGAGATGCACCATTTCATTTTAAAATAGATAAAGAGGATTTGACAGTTGTTCAATTTGAAGATTTTTTATTAGAAGTTGAAGTAGAAGGAGATGTTTTACCAAATGAAGTTTTTGTGGACATCGACAATTATCAGTATAGACTAAACAAAGATGAGCAAGACAAATTTTCTTATCGTTTTTCTAATGTTCAAAAAAATACAGATTTTAAAATCTTCTCAAGTGGAGTAGAGTCTGAAAAATATAATTTAAATGTTTTGAAAAAACCGAACATCTTAGGTTTTGATATTACTCTAGATTATCCAAATTATATAGGTCGAAAAAATGAAACTTTAAGTAATATCGGCGATTTGGTTATTCCGATTGGAACTAAAATCAATTGGAATTTTAATGCTTCGAATACTGACAAGATTGCTATTAATTTTTCTGAGAAAAAAGATCTTATCAATACAGACCGAGCAGGGGAAGAAAGTTTTAGCTATCGAAAACAAGCTTTGCGTGATGAGATTTATAAATTATACATTTCTAACAAAGCTCTTCCAAATGCAGATTCTGTAGGTTACTCTATCACGGTCATTCCTGATCTTTATCCAACAATTAAGTCTGAGAAATTTATTGATAGTTTAGATGCTAAGTTATTGTTTTTCGTAGGTGATGCTGCTGATGATCATGGTATTTTAAATTTATCATTTAATTACCGTATCAAAAAAGAAAATGGTCAACAAGGAGAACTAGTCAATATCAAAATGGCTAAGCCTTCCTCAAAGACTGCACAGTTTGATTATACTTTTGACCTTCAAGAATTGGAATTGAAACCAGGTGATGAAGTCTCTTATTACTTTGAAGTATTTGATAATGATGCAGTTAATGGAAGTAAGTCTGCTAAGACTAATTTGGAATTATTTGAAATGCCTACATTAGAAGAGTTAGAAGAAAAAGAAGATCAGAACAATGAAGATATTCAAAAGAAACTAGAAGAATCGTTGAAAGAATCAAAGAAGATTCAAGAGGATATGAAAAAAATGCGGGAGAAAATTTTACAGAAAAAAGAATTGGATTGGCAAGATAGAAAGGAGTTAGAAAAAATGTTGGATCAACAAAAACAGTTGGAAGAAAATATCAACAAGGCGAAAGAGAAGTTCGAAGAAAATATGAAAAATCAAGAGGAATTTGAGCAACAACCAAACGAAGAATTGCAAGAGAAGCAAGAGCAAATGCAAGAAATGTTTGAAGAGTTGATGAGTGATGAGATGAAAGAACTAATGAAGCAAATTGAAGACCTTTTGCAAGAACTCAATAAGGATGAGGCTTTGGAGATGATGGAGGAGATGGAAATGAATGATGAGGAAGTAGAAATGGAGCTCGACCGAATGATCGAAATGCTCAAGCAATTGGAGATGGAAAAAGATATGATGGAGCAAATTGAGGAGTTGGAAGAATTAGCAAAAGAACAAGAAGAGTTAGCAAAAGAAACGGAGGAAGAATCTAAACCTCAAGAAGAGTTGGAAAAAAAGCAAGACGAGATCAATGAAAAATTTGAGGATATCCAAAAGAAGCAAGAGGAGATGGAAAAGAAAAATGAGGAAATGGAAAACCCAAAAGATCTAGGAGATAAAAAGGAAGAGATGGAAGACATTGAGAAAGATCTGGATGATAGTAAAAAAGATTTGGAACAAAAGGAAAATAAAAAAGCATCTGACAAGCAAAAGAAAGCCGCAGGCAAAATGAAGGAAATGGCAGAGCAGATGCAAATGGATATGGAAGGTGGTGAAATGGAACAACTAGAAGAAGACATGGCTGCGCTTCGTCAGTTATTGGAAAATTTAATGACACTTTCTTTTGATCAAGAAGACGTGATTGATAATTTTTCCATGACAGGTGTTACTACTCCTCGATATGTTGATCTTGTTCAAGAACAATATAAATTGAAAGATGATTTCCAATTGGTTGAAGATAGTTTGCAAGCTTTGAGTAAAAGAGTTTTTCAAATTGAGTCTTTTGTTACAGAAAAAATTCATGATGTAAAAGTTAATATGAAGGAAGGATTGACAGAATTAGAAGCTCGTAAAAAACCTCAAGCATCTGAACATCAACAAAGATCGATGAAAAACGTTAATGATTTAGCATTGATGTTGAGTGAAGTAATGAATCAAATGCAACAGCAAATGAGTTCAATGATGCAAGGTTCTCAAATGTGTAAGAAACCAGGTGGTAAGCCAGGTAGCAAACCGGGTAGTAAACCTGGTGATAAAATGTCGCAAGGCCAAGGCGATTTAAATAAGCAAATGGAAGCTATGAAAAAAGCATTGCAGCAGGGGAAAAAAGGAAGTAGTAAACAATTTGCTGAGATGGCCGCTAAGCAAGCTGCACTTCGAAAAGCATTAAGAGATTTGGCAAAAGAAAAGCAGCAGAAAGGTCAAGGAGACAAACAGTTGCAAGAAATTATAGAACAGATGGATAAAGTGGAGACTGATTTGGTAAATAAGCGTCTTACTAATGAGATGCTTAAAAGACAACAAGATATTTTAACTCGATTGCTGAAAGCTGAAAAAGCTGAGCGTGAAAGAGAATACGAAGAAAAAAGAAAGGCTGAAACTGCTTCTCAAAAAGAAAGAAAAATGCCTCCTTCTTTAGAAGAATATATTAAGAAGCGAGAAGCTGAAATTGAAATGTTCAAAACAGTTTCTCCATCACTTCGACCATACTATAAAATGTTAGTGGAAGAATATTTTAAGTCTTTAAAAGTAAATTAAAATGTTTAGTGTTTTATAATGAATAAAATTCCTCGCGTGGAATATTATTTTCATTTTTATACTTCAATCATTATCTTGAAATGAATCATCCGCTTATGTTAAGATTATCCTCGAATCCTAAAAATATTGAATATGTTGAACCATTTGTTGAAAAATTGGTGAAGCAATATCACATCAGCCCAGATATGTATGGAAATATTCTAATAAGTTTAACCGAAGCTGTAAATAATGCCATCCGCCATGGAAACTGCAACGATCAAAATAAAACAGTCAAAGTAAGTATGCAGAAAGTGAATGAGCATAAAATTGCTTTTCAAATTTCAGATGAAGGTACAGGTTTTGATTTTAATAGTGTCCCAGATCCTACTTTACCTGAAAATATTTTAAAAATGGGTGGACGAGGTGTGTTTTTAATGCGACAACTTTGTGATGATATTCTTTTTCATGACAATGGAAGTACTGTTGAAATACAATTTAATATATGATACCTAGCAAGGAGGAAAAAATTAGTTTTCATTACGAGGACATCCAATTTATCTTACCTAACCATTTGTTAATTGTTGATTGGATTTACAAAACAATTATTAACGAAACAAAAATACTGCGCCAAGTTAATTACATCTTTTGTAGTGATAATTATTTACATAAAATTAATTTAGAATACCTTAACCACGATACATTTACAGATGTAATAACATTTCCATATGCTGATGGGAATATAATAGAGGGAGATATATTTATTAGCATAGATAGGATTAGAGAAAATGCAAAATCCTTTGAAGTTGCATTTAAAAATGAATTACATAGAGTAATGATTCACGGTACTTTACATTTGTTAGGCTATCTTGATAAAACAAATGAAGAAAAAGCTCAAATGACCCAAATGGAAGATAAATATTTATCTAAATTAAATGGAATGAAATTGGATTAACAATAATCATCTGACCATTTTATATTACATTATTTGTTAATGCCGTTTTTTTTTAATTACGATTATTAATAGAAACTTAAATACGCACAAGGTCTGAAAGGTCTTGTGCGTATTTATTTTTTAATTATATTTTTGCGGCTCCAACTTTACTTAAAATCTTATAAAATGTAAAGTCGAATATTTATAAAAGTTTACAAAAGGACGATTTAATGAAAGTATTAAAATTTGGTGGCTCTTCTGTGGCCAAACCTGAAAGAATAAAAGGCATTGCTAATATTCTAAAAGATTATTATAAACGAGGCGAAAAATTTGCTGTAGTTTTCTCCGCCTTTGGTGGCGTTACGGATTACCTAATTAAAATGAGCAGTGCAGCAGCAAATGGTGAGGAAAGTTACCTCGATCATTTTAACTCTTTTAGTAAACGACATATTGATTCTGTAAATGAATTATTCATAGAAGGAGACAGAAAAGATATTCTCTTAGAGCTTAAAAATAATCATGATGTTTTAAAAGGTTTATTGAAAGGAGTGTTTTTAGTTAGAGAAGCTTCCCCTAGGACTATGGATTATGTTTTAAGCTTTGGAGAGCGAAATTCAAATTTTATTATTTCTCATTATTTACGAAAGGAAGGAATCAACGCTAACTACCTAGATGCTCGAAAGGTTATAAAAACTGATAAAAAATTCGGTGCAGCAAAAGTTGATTTAGATACTACTTTTAATAATATTCAAGAATATTTTACCAACCATCCTGAAATACAAATAACTACAGGTTTCATTGCCTCTTCAAAAGGTGGTCTAACAACAACTTTAGGCAGAGGTGGATCTGATTTTACAGCTGCTATCTTAGCAGCTGGATTAGGTGCCGAAGCTATTGAGATATGGACTGATGTGGATGGTGTTCTCACATCTGACCCACGACGTGTGAAAAGTGCATTTACCATTCCTTCTTTAACTTATGCTGAGGCAATGGAAATGTCTCATTTTGGTGCAAAAGTAATTTATCCTCCGACTATTCAACCAGCTATGGAAAAAAGTATTCCTATTTATATTAAGAATACTTTTAATCCGTCTTTTATAGGAACTTATATATCGAAAGAAAGTTCTGTTAATGGACATCCAATAAAAGGTATTTCATCAATAAGTGATATTTCACTTCTGACTTTACAGGGAAGTGGTTTATTTGGTGTTCCTGGAATTGCTGCTAGGTTGTTTAATTCTTTGGCTCAAGCTAAAATCAATGTAATTTTAATCACTCAAGGATCTTCAGAGCATTCTATCTCTTTTGCTGTAAATCCTAATGATTCGGCTCGTGCAAAACGAAAAGTAGATAAAGAATTTGAATATGAATTCAAATCAGGTGGAGTTGATCTGGTGAAAGTTGAAAATAATTTGTCTATTATTGCTATCATTGGAGAAAATATGAGATACCAACCTGGTATTTCAGGTAAACTTTTTCAAGCTCTAGGAAAAAATGGAATCAACTGCGTAGCTATAGCTCAAGGTTCTTCAGAATTAAATGTCTCTGTCGTTATTAATAAAGTAGATGAATCAAAAGCTTTAAATTCACTCCATGAATCTTTCTTTTTATCTGATACCAAAGAACTACATTTATTCATGGTCGGTGTTGGTCTGATTGGAAGTACTTTATTAAATCAGATTCAACAACAAAATGCTTTTTTAAAGGATAATAGTCAACTTCAAATTAAAGTCATTGGTATTTCAAATAGTCGTAAAATGGTTTTCAATGAGAATGGAATCAACTTAGAATCATGGAGAGATGATTTATTGAACTCAAATGATAAAGCAGACATTTCAACTTTCATTGAAGAAATGAAAACGCTTAATCTTTCTAATACCATTTTTGTTGACAATACTGCTAATTCCGCAATTACTTCTCATTATGAAAAAATTCTAGATTCTAGTATTTCTATTTCTACACCAAACAAAATAGCCACATCTTCTGCTTATTTACAGTATGAGCGTTTAAAATATATTGCAAAAAAGCGAGGTGTACAATTTTTATATGAAACCAATGTTGGTGCTGGTTTGCCTGTAATTTCCACATTGAATGATTTAATTCAAAGTGGTGATCGAATTTTAAAAATTGAAGGTGTCCTTTCTGGCTCGCTTTCATTCATTTTTAATTCATTTACGGAAGGTGTTAAATTTAGCTCTGTTGTAAAACAAGCAAAAGAATTAGGGTTTACAGAACCTGATCCGAGAACAGATTTAAACGGTATAGATGTACGAAGAAAACTTATTATACTTGCTCGCGAGTCTGGTTTACCTTTAGAACAAGTAAATGTGAAAATTGATGCTATACTTCCAGATGCATGTCAAAAGGCAGAAAATGTTGCCCAACTTTTTGAAGAAATCGAAAAAGCTGATGACTATTTTGAAAAAATGAGATCAGATGCAGCTAGAGAGGGAAAAGTCTTACGATTTATTGCTAAATTAGAAAACGGAGAAGCTTCAATTGTTTTACAAGCTGTTGATGCATCTAATCCATTTCATTCACTTAGTGGAAGTGATAATATGATTGTTTTCACAACTGATAGATACAAAGAACGACCATTAGTTATCCTTGGTCCAGGCGCAGGTGCTGAAGTAACTGCTGCAGGTGTTTTTGCCGAAATAATCACAATTGGAAATTTTTTATCATAATGTCGTACGTAGGAATAAAAGTATTTGCCCCGGCAAGTGTAGCCAATATAGCTTGTGGATATGATATATTAGGCTTCGCTTTAGAGAAGCCAGGAGATGAAATAAAAGTTCGTTTTTCTGACAAAGTAAAAGGACTTCATATCACAAATATTATAGGAGCTAAAGGGAAAATCCCTTATGAAATAGACAAAAATACTGCTGGTTTTGCTGCTCAAAAAGTATTAGAATACTTAGGGGAAACTAGGGGGATTGAGATGGAGATTATTAAAAAAATGCCTTTTGGTAGTGGTTTAGGGTCGAGTGCTGCTTCTGCAGTTGGAGGTGTTATGGCAATTAATGAACTTTTCATGAAACCCTTAACTAAAAGAGAATTACTTCCTTTTGCTGTTTTAGGGGAACAAATCGCAGATGGTGCTTATCATGCTGATAATGTTGGCCCTTCGCTATTAGGCGGCATGACTTTTATAAGAGATAATGCAACATTAGATATTCATAAGATTTACGTTCCACGTGGATTAATGGCTGTTGTTATTTATCCACATATTAAAGTTTTAACTAAAGATTCTCGTGATATATTAAGTAATACAGTATCACTTGATCAAACAATCACCCAAACTGGTAACTTAGGAGGATTGATACTAGGTATGATGAACTCTGACCTAGACTTAATTCGTCGATCATTAACTGATGTTATAATTGAACCTCAGCGAGCTCAGTTAATCCCCCATTTCTATAAAGTTAAAGAAGCTGCTCTAAATGCTGACGCTCTAGGCTGTAGTATTTCTGGAGCTGGGCCTTCCATTTTTGCACTTTGTGCTAACACCTTAGTAGCCGAAAACGTAGGTAACGCAATGCAAAAAGTTTTTAATGATAATAAAATAGAAAATAATTTATTTATTTCTCCTATAAACCACGAGGGAGCAATCCTTTGTTAAATTTTATGCTTAAATGAGATTATATAGTACTAATAATACGTCCAGTTTTGTCAGCCTTAGTGAAGCAATAATGAAGGGTTTACCCGATGATAATGGTCTTTTTATGCCAGAATACTTTCCAAAACTATCTGAGCAATTTATAAATAACTTAAAAGATTATACCTTTCAAGAGATTGCATTTGAGGTTACTAGAACACTTTTTCAAGGTTTTATCCCTGAAAATGATTTAAAAAAGATTATAAATGACTCAATTAATTTCCCTGCTCCTATTCAATCTTTAGATAATCAAACTCACATTTTGGAACTTTTCCATGGACCAAGTCTTGCTTTTAAGGATTTTGGTGCAAGGTTTATGGCACAAATAATGAGTTATTTTAATCGTGGCAATAATAAGGAATTAGTCATCTTAGTTGCAACATCTGGAGATACTGGAGGTGCTGTTGCTTCTGGTTTTTTAAAAGCCAAAGGAATAAAAGTAGTTATACTTTATCCTAAAGGAAAAGTGAGTATGCTTCAAGAAAAACAATTAACAACTTTAGGCCATAATATTTCTGCTCTCGAAGTTGATGGTACATTTGATGATTGTCAAACTTTAGTAAAACAAGCCTTTCTAGATAAAGAATTGAACAGTCAAATTAGATTAACTTCTGCTAATTCTATCAATATTGCAAGATTAATTCCACAATCATTTTATTATTTTGAGGCATTCAAACAACTTAATGATTATTATAATCCGATTACATTCGTTGTCCCAAGTGGTAATTATGGTAATATCACAGCTGGATTAATTGCTCAAAAAATGGGTTTACCTATCTCCCATTTTATTGCAGCAAGTAATGCAAATGATATTGTTCCTCATTATTTATGTACCGGAAATTACAATCCTCGTCCTTCAATTCGTACTTTATCTAATGCTATGGATGTTGGAAATCCATCCAACTTTGCACGTATGCAAGATCTTTTTGGTTTCACGTGGAACAATATGTCAAAAAATATTTCTGGTTATAGTTTTACAGACCAAGAAACAAAACGTGGAATCAAGGATGTATTTGAACAATTTAATTACGTAATAGATCCACACGGAGCTGTTGGATACTTGGCTTTTAAGGCCTATCAAAAGAATCACCCAAAAACTAAAGGTATTATATTGGAAACTGCTCATCCATCAAAATTCAAGAATTCTGTAGAGGACGTCATAAAAGAGAAAGTAAATATTCCTGAACGGTTAGCAGTTTTAGCAAATAAGAAAAAAGAAAGTATTTTAATGAATACTGATTTTAAACCTTTTAAAGATTGGTTAATTAAGAATTACTAACTCAATAAAATTTAGTGAAAACCCTTGATGAATAAATTTCATCAAGGGTTTTTGGATTATAATAAACACAACCATTTAATGTTCCACGTGAAACAAAAAAGTTAAATACCTAAAAAACTAACCATAATTGATAGATAGATGTATTCATTAAGAATGATAAAATTGATAAAATAAAAGGGTAGACCACATCAACTTTTAATTCAAAACAATAAATAATTAAATAATTAACAGTAATAATTAGTTAGTAAAATTTAATTGAACAGATCCAAAATTAATAAAATACGAAATAATTCGTATTTTTAATTAAGAAAAAAGACAATCTTATTGACTGCCTCCATTTTCCTTATTAATCATTCCCTATAGAAGAAATATTCAATCCCGAAAGATAATTCTCCAAAATAGAATTAAACTCATCCGGCTTTTCCATCATTGGAGCATGCCCACAATCTTCAACAAAAAATAATTTAGAATTTTCAATTAGCTCATTAAACTTTTCCCCAACAAAAGCAGGTGTAACAATATCTTGTTTTCCCCAAATCAAAAGAGTAGGATTTTTTATCTGATGCAACTTATCCCCTAAGTTATGACGAACAGCTGACTTAGCAGTAGCAACAATTCTTATTGCCTTATTTCGATCATTAACAATATCAAATACCTCGTCAACTAAAGCTTTAGAGGCTACGTCTGGATTATGAAATGTTGCCTCTACTTTATTTTTTATAAACTCATAATTGCCCCTCTTGGGAAAGCTAGACCCAAAAGCACTCTCGAACAAACCAGAACTACCCGTTAGAATAATAGATCCAACATTACTAGGATAGGCTAGTACATATAACAACGCAATATGCCCTCCTAATGAATTTCCAAGCAAATGAACTTTATCATATTTTTTAAACTCAATAAAGTCATGAACATGATCAACAAGTGCCCTAACAGAAACTTTTCTAATAGGAAGCTCTAAAATCGGAAGTAAAGGCACAATAACATTGTACTTATCGGAAAAATAATCAATGATTCCTTGGAAATTACTTAAGGCTCCAAAGAGACCATGAAGCAGCAACAAGTTTTCTTTACCGCCCTTTGTTTCTAAATAATGAAATTTATCTTCATCAATTATTTCGTGACTCATCAATATAATTTTATTCAAAAAGAAGAAATATACAAAACCAAAATTAAGATTTAAAATATTAAACCTATTTGTTCACAAAAATAACTTTTTATTATTCTAATTATAAATAATATCATAAAAGGTCACTAGAGAAAGAGAAATACAGATTGATATTTAAATCAATATAAAGAATTTATTTTCTGCATGAATACAGAATAGTATCATAAACAAATAAAAAAATGTTAACTATTTGTTAGTTTAGATTAAAAATAGATTAAATTTTAGCCTAAAAAAAACTATATTTTAGTTTTATCAACATGTTTACTAACAACATTTATAGTCGATCAAAACTTACCAAATAATAAGAATATAAAGTAGAGCCAAGAAGAAATAAAGCGCAAGTTTGATGTGCAACACCTAACCCAACTGGTATACTTCCATTACAACTAATTACAGTAATTATTCCAAGTATAATTTGTGTTATCAACACGGTTATCCACAACGTGTTAGCTTTTTTGAATACAGGGTTCTTTTTAACCCTTTTAGAAGAAATAAAATACCAAAAACCTAGTAAAATCAATATATATGCACTTACCCTATGTAACACTTGAACCAAAGCAGGAGTGAACCCATTAGTATCATAATTAACAAGGTTACTAACAGTCCAATTACCAGCATTCATAACAACATCTGGGACAACTTTACCATTCATATCAGGCCAGGTTGGGTATTGTAAACCAGCCTTCATTCCTGACATCAACCCTCCTAGGAATATTTGTATAAAAAGTATTAAAATAAAACTTAACATGATTTTTTTCAACATCAAATTGTGAATAACTTTTGGAGAAGGTTGAACAACCTTGAAAGTTGTCCACAATAGATAACTAGCAAGAATAAAAGCAAGTGTTAAATGCATCGATAACTTATAGCCATTGACCCATGGTCTGGTAATTAAACCGCTAGCAACCATAATCCAACCCATAGAAGCAACTAAAACAGCTAAAGAAATAACTACTACTAAATCTACAATAAGCTCTTTAGAGAGCATTCCACGCCTTAAAAAAAAGAAAAACGGTATTGCAAAGACAATACCAATTGACCGAGCCCATAACCGATGTAAATACTCCCAGAAATAGATAAATTTAAAAGTCCCTCCCTCAAAAATAGATCCCATCTCCATGCCATCATTAATCATTTCGTATTGAGGAGTAGCTTTATATAATTCAAACTCCTTTTCCCAGGCCAATTCACTTAGTGGAGGTATCGTACCTGTCACAACTTCCCATTTAGTAATTGATAAACCGGAACCAGTTAACCTGGTTACGCCACCAATAACAACTTGCATGGTAACCATAAATAAACCAATACCCAACCAAATTTTTACAACCCTAGAAATTTTATCTTTACTTGTATACTCCATAACTACTTTCTTATATTAAAATAAAACTAAATTATTTTGATTTTTTTGAAACATAACAAAAACTTCACAGTATAAAATAGAACCATTCCCAAACAGGTTACAAAATAAATTGTTTTGTTTGTTTTTGTTTTTCCTTTCCTCTAATGCCCTTATTAATATTTATTATAAATTTTTCTTCAAAAGCCTTCATCATCAGGGCTGTTAGTTTGTAGATAAAATTTTATGTTATTTTTATGTAGAGTCATTCCTAACTTTAGAATTTATTAAACTAACACTTTCGTAACAATCCAATCCTTTCTTTATCAATTACTTATAAAGTTATAAACAAGTACTGTATAAGTTATTCTATTGAAAACTTTTTGAAATTAACTTTCCTAAAAGTCGCTAATCAATGTCTATATTTGATGTAGATATCCACAATAAATTAGTTTACAACATACTTGATACTTAACGATGTGCAAAAAGTATTCTTAATGTGGATAACTATGGCAGTTTTTATATACTTTACAAACAATTGATGTTTAAATTTAATTTAAACAACTAACTGGTTATCAAATAATTACACATGATTAAAATAAATCAATGTTGGTAACCTTTTTTTATTTTGTTTATTTTTAAAACAAATATGTTTCATATGTAAATATTTTTGTTTTAAAAACAATTAGTATTACTTAGATTTCAAACTAATCTATTGTTCGACAATAATTTTATGTTTCATAAATACATTCGAATAAATAAAAATTATAACAAATAAATGTGTGGTAGGTTTTCATTTACATCAACAAAAGAAGAAGTAGAACAAACATTGGACTTAACTTTGGGCCAAGAACTACAAAAAAGTTATAACATAGCTCCAACACAAAAAGCATATGTGGTGACCAATGAGTATCCGCAACGGTTACAAGCATATAATTGGGGATTGATTCCACACTGGGTGGACGAAGCAAAGGTAACTGGTAAATTAATAAACGCAAGAGCAGAAGGTATATCATCTAAGCCCTCCTTTAGAATACCAATTAGAAGTAAAAGATGTTTGGTTTTGGCAGATAGTTTTTATGAATGGAAACCGTACGGAGGAAATAAATTACCTTATCGAATTATGATGAAAGATGATAGACTAATGGTAATGGCTGGAATATGGGATATATGGAAACAGGGCGATCAAATATTTAAAACTTTTTCAATTCTTACAACTATACCGAATAAAGAAATGGAAATGATACATAACCGAATGCCAGTAATTTTTTCAGAAAAACAACAGCAAAAAAAATGGTTAGAAGATATTCCCCTTCAAGAAGTGTTGGGAATGATGAGGGCAATTAGAGATAAGTCATTAAAATTCTACCAGGTTTCAGATAAATTAAATTCGATCAAAGTAAATTCTGAGCAATTACATCATGAAGTTTTGTCGCCACCAACATTATTTGATTGATACACATTATAGGTGTGTATAGTTTTTTAAAAATTAAATAAGTAATATGAGTGCAACAGATGATAAATTTTTCGATAGTGCTGATAATCATATTAATCTATAAAATGAATAATTATAAAATGCCAGACCTGGTAAGGTAGTGCTACTATTATGTATAGTGTGGCAAGAATCAATGGATGGATTACTGTCTGTGTTTTTAATAATTCAGAAGAAATGAAAAATGCTAAGAAGGAAACTATTAAATATTTCGTTTCGGAAAATGAAAATATGCTTACTGAAAACCTTGATCTTACATTGAGAATTTCGAAAGTGTTATACAACCAAAAGATAATTAAGTATTAGATTTTTTAAAAAAAATAGTGGCCAATCAATAAATATTGAATCAAGTAAAACATCGAACTGTAAAAATTCCAAATCAAAATTGGCGATTTTATCAAGAATGGAATCGAGCCATATTTTTACATTGGAAAGTTGATATAGAGGAGTTGGAAAAATTTGTTCCAGAGGAAATTGAAATTGATGTATTCGATGGAAAACCTTGGGTATCATTAGTTGCATTTACAATGGAAAAGATACGACCAAGATATTTTCCTTACTTTTCTCCCATTTCAAATTTTGATGAAATAAATATTCGCACGTACGTAAAATTAAAAAGTAAAAAAGGTATTTATTTTTTAAGTATTGAAGGAGCAAAAAATTTGTCGTGTAAAGTGTCAAAAATAATTTCAGAATTGCCCTTCCGCTTTTCCAATATGAAAAGAACCTCTAATCAATATTCATGCAATAATTCTATATTTGGAGATGAGTTTAATATTGAATTTTCCGTTGGAAAAAAAATGGAAAAGAAGTCAAAATTAGATGAATGGTTGACTGAAAGATATGCACTTTTTCAAGATATGAAGACGTCGATTAATGAATTTCACATTCATCATCTTGAATGGGAAATAGATACAATAACTAAGAGAATTATTTTAGGAGATGTTGATATTGATGGAATTACTGGAGCAAAAATTAATGTTGATAATGTTTGTGAAATGATTAATAAAGGTTTTGATAAAAATCAAGAAAATAAATGAAAGTTGTCATCCAAAGAGTCTCCGAGGCATCGGTTACTATCAATCAAAAAATAAAATCAAAAATTGGAAAAGGATATTTAATTTTGCTTGGCATCGAAGATGAAGACACTTCAGAGGATATTAATTGGCTTTGTAACAAAATAGGCAACCTCAGAATTTTTGATGATGAAAATGGAGTGATGAATCGTTCTATTAAAGATGTGGAAGGGTCGATGATTGTAGTAAGCCAATTTACTTTACATGCCAGTACAAAAAAAGGAAATCGACCATCTTATTTAAAAGCATCCAAACCAGATATTGCCATTCCGCTTTATGAAGAATTTGTTGAAGAATTAAAAATTACTTCCGCACTTAATATTCAAACTGGAGAATTCGGCGCAGATATGAAAGTCCAATTACTTAATGATGGACCTGTTACTATTATTATCAATTCAAAAAATAAGGAATAACTGATGGTATTTAGTAGTACAATTTTTTTGATTTATTTCCTACCTTTTTTTCTAATTACTTATTGGTTAACACCCCAGAGGTTTAGAAATATTACCGCTTTATTTTGGAGTGTCTTGTTTTATGCTTGGGGCGCTCCGAAATTTATATTTGTACTTTTTTGTAGTATAGTGGTTGATTTTTTTTTAGCAAAAAAAATATACCAATCAGAAATATTTTTGAAAAAAAAATATTTACTGATATCTATGGTCTTAAATGTAGGACTATTGTTATATTTTAAATATTCCAATTTTTTTATAGAGAACGCAAATGTATTGTTAGAAAATTTAGGATTGACAGGAGTACATTGGACTAACCTTGCATTACCAATTGGAATATCATTTTTTACTTTTCAAAAGATAAGTTACATCGTAGATATTTTCCGAGGAAAAAATACGCCATTGAAAAAAATATCAGATTTAGCTTTATACATAATACTTTTCCCCCAGCTCATTGCTGGTCCAATCGTTCGTTATTCAGAAATAAAAGATCAATTACAAAATCGAATAGCTAACGAAAATATTGACAATCGGCTCAATGGTTTTTTTCGATTCAGTATAGGTTTGGCAAAAAAAATGTTAATCGCCAATCAAATGAGCATACTCGCAGATACTATTTTTAATATTCCAGCGGGGATTCTCACGATGGGACAAGCTTGGCTCGGTTCACTTGCCTACGCTTTTCAAATTTATTTTGACTTTTCAGGTTACTCGGATATGGCAATTGGTTTGGGATTGATGATGGGATTCCGATTTCCAGAGAACTTTAATGCACCGTATATTTCACAAAGCATCTCCGAATTTTGGAGACGATGGCATATTACATTGAGTAATTGGATGCGCGATTATTTGTACATTCCTATTGGAGGTAACCGAGTTAAAAGTAAAGTGAGGTTGTATTTTAATTTATGGGTTGTTTTTTTGATTTCAGGATTTTGGCATGGAGCAGCTTGGACCTTTATTGCTTGGGGAATATTCCATGGTGCATTTTTAATTTTGGATAGATTATTTTTGTTGCGATTTTATAAAATGATTGGAAAGCCTTTGAGCATTATAATAACCTTTATAATTACATTAGTTGGGTGGGTAATTTTTCGAGCCGAAACATTTCCTCAAGCGATGTCCTACATTGTGATAATGTTTGATTTTGGAAATATGAATCTAGCAATATCAACTACTCGAGGAACTTATGATTGGTTTATCGAACAAAGATTTATAATCATTTTTGGAGTTGCGTCATTTTTTAGTTTTCTACCAACGATTAATTTTATCGAAAAAAATATGAATTCATTTTTTGGAACGCAAGGTGAAAAAGATTTTATTTTTATAAAATCAATTCTTGCAATTATATTGTTATATATATGTATAACTGAAGTAATTTCGACAGGAATAAATCCATTTATTTATTATAGATTCTAAAGTGGTAATTGACTTTAGTCGGCTCGTAAAAAAATAAAATGAAAGAAAAAGTTAAATATATACTACTTTTCACTTTGTTGTTTCTAGTATTAACTCCATTTCTAAAACAACATACTAACATACTACAAAATAAATTTGTAGCAGATGATTTGCGAGGTTATTTTCCCCCCGTAGATTCTGCTAATTTTTCTTTGCAAAATTGGATGGATGGAAAATACCAAAGTCAGCAAGAAGAGTTTTTAAAAAGAAATTTAAAAATTAGGCCACATGCAGTTCGAGTTAATAACCAATTACACTATGATATTTTAGATGAAATTAGAAGTACTATTGTGGAAGGAAAAGATGGTTATCTTTTTGAGACGATGTATATTCGATCATTGCAAGGTTTAGATTTTATAGGAACGAAAAAAATAGAAGAGCAAGTTGAAAAATTAAAAGTAGTTTCGGATACTCTTAAAAAAGAAGAAGGTACTGATGTTATAGTTGTAATTGCATTGGACAAAGCTAGATACTTTAAAGAAAAAATTCCAGCGCACTATGATTTAGAAAATATTGACTTTACGAATTATGAAACCTATTTACATTTTTTTAAAAAAAATGATATTCCTGTTTTAGATTTTAATCAATATTTCTTAAATCAAAAAAATAATACGGAGCATGCTTTGGCAACGAAACAAGGAGTGCACTGGAGTTTGTATGGAGGAATGTTGGCAGCAGATTCGATTCAAAGTTATATTGGTAAATTGAAAGGAAAAGAAAATGAAATAAACCATTTGAATAAAAGTGAAATTACTAAAACGACAAAAGTTCGAAAGGAAGATGACGACATTGGGCAAAGTATTAATATTTATTACCCTTTGGAAGCAGATACCTTTTCATATTTCGAAAACCATTTAGTTCGGCCAAAAAATCAAAAACCTTATAAACCAAATGTTGCATTAGTTGGAGATAGTTTTAGTTGGACAATATGGGGACAAAATATTCCACATTATTATTGGGGAGAAAATAGTTTATTTTTGTACTACTATCGAGAGATTTATGATTTAAAATGGACGGAATTGAATGGGACACTTTTAAAGCATGAGCAGAAACTTCCTTTTGTAAAAAAGCAAGATGTAATTATATTGTTATATACTCCGATGAATATGAATGATTTAGGAAGTGGATTCATAGAGGAAACTTATGATTTGATTTTTAAAGAATAAATATTCTAATATTAACTTCTTTGTCAGTTGAAAGCTGGTAGAAAAAAGGACCAAACAAAGTAATACTTTCAGTTTTTGACTGACTTTTAAAAAGAAATTTTCACAGAACTCAAATATGCAAAAATGACAATTAAAGAAGCACAATCAATAGTAGATAATTGGATCAAAACAATAGGTATTCGATATTATAATGAATTAACGAACACAGCAATTTTGATGGAAGAAGTTGGAGAAATGTCAAGATTAATGGCTCGGATTTATGGAGAGCAGTCTTTTAAAAAAAAGGAAAATGAATTAACAGCAAAGGATGATTTGGCTGGAGAAATGGCTGATGTTTTATTTGTTCTGATTTGTTTGGCAAACCAAACGGGGGTGGATTTGACGGAAGCTTTACAAAATAGTTTAGATAAGAAAACTGAGAGAGATAAGGATCGTCATGCAAATAACGTAAAACTCAAATAGGCGACAATTGTCATGAATTGTTGTGTATTACATTTTATAAGAAATGTAATATTATTTTACATTTTTGTTAATAATAGAGCACATCAGAATTAAGTTTTTAAAATATATTTAAATAAACATATTTTGAAGTTTAATAACTAATTAAAAAGTATTAAGATTAAATTACATTTTTATAATCTTACCACTTTCAATTATATTTGTTTTATCAGAAAAAGAGTAGAAATAAATACCCGAAGGAATTTCTTTTCCATTTTTATTTTTCCCATCCCATTCTAATATATCTGCGCTAGAAAAATTCAAATAGCGAATTTCCTTTCCAAGTGAATCGTAAATTTTTACCACGCCATTTTTAATGGAATTATCTTTACTTAAGATAAAGTTAATTGATTTTAAAAATGGGTTTGGCTGAACAGTCAGGGAGTTTTGTTTGTCTAGATTAGTTATTGCAACAGGGTTACAGTTCCCAATCATATTTTCATCCATCCAAATTAATCTTTCGGTCGTCCAGTTCTTTAGATAAGTAATTTCCTCTTCATAAGTATCTCCGACAAATGCATTAGGCCAAAGATAATTACCTAAAATTTGCCATCGCTCAAAGTTTCGACTTTGTGCTTCATTTAAAGTTATAGCTTGGTTATCAATAAATTGCATTATCGAATCTGTGTGCCATGGTCCATCTCGTAATTCATCCCAACGACAATGAACTTGATTATTAAATATCGTATCCTCTTGCAACCGATCCCACCAGAAAGGTTGATCATTTCCACAATTAGGGTCGTCAAAGTTCCAACCACTTGTTTCCCAACCATCACAGTAATCAGCATTTCCAAAACCTAAATTGAAATCCCAAAGAGGACCGGCATTCAATAATCCACCCTTACTATCTTTATCTTTGTATAAAAATGAACTTAACCGATAGGCATCCACATCACGACTCAATTCTACTACTAACAAGTGGTCAATGAATGATCCTACATCAATCCAATTTTGATAACCTAAGTCTGGGTCATCAAAATTTGAACTAGCCAAAGCTTCCTCAAAATCGGTGATATGATTTTTAATATAATTCTCTTGAGTTGTAGTTAGATTATCAGAATTAGGATATTGATAGACAAAAAAATGATTTGGATTAAAGGGAGAGTTCCAGCCATTACCCAATTCAAATCGATCCACCTGAAGAATATAACCACCAGTTAAAGAGTCGCCAGCATTATCATCAAAATCTAATTTTGCAATGTCCACTCGATCATCATCACGTTTTATTTTTTCCATCAAAATATAGATTCCAATATATTGATCATTTATAAATAATTCGCAATATCTAGTACGAGGTGCCCATCGTTCAGTTAGGTTACCAAGATGAAAAGCAAGAACATTTCGAACTAAACTTTTATCTGAAAAAGGTCCGTGTAAAATCCAATCATTTTCTTTTGGCATACCGAGAAGGTTCACATTATTATTTTCTCCTTGGTTATCTTGTGTTTCAAATCCATAATTCTTTTTAGGAAAATTAGAAGAAGATGCACCACGAGTTTCAATAGCAATTTGTCCGTCGTATCCATTTAAAGAATCCGAGAATATATAATTCCGATTACCTGGGCCATTGTCTATGATGCCCATGTGTGCTACAATTTTTGGATCGTTAGGAATTTGTTCACCAAATGTGTTGATTTTTATGATAGGTAAATCAGATGATAGAAATGGAGTAGTAAACCAATTAGGTGTAGGCCAATAATTAGTCACCGTTTGATTTACACCAACTGAAAAAAAGAAAAGTGATGAAAGATCTGACGAAAATATGCCTCGATTATGAACCTGAATTGCAAGCGTATTATTCCCATTTTGCAAGCATTGATTAATTTTATCTTTAGATAAAGTGAAAGCTACTGGTAAGCCACCATCATACATTAGTGCTTCTCGATCTGCAGGTGTAGTTGTATCAAAAGTTGGAAAATCTCCATCAATATTTGCTCGAGCAATTTCTATCCCATTCAAATATGCAATGAATCCATCATCATAATCTGCATGTAATAATGCCATTTCTAGTTGAGAAATATCTACGATATCAAAATTCATTCGTAAGTAAAGTGAAATTGTATTTTGGATATTTGTATTATCATCTCCATCTCCATAACCAATTCCACCTTGCCCTTCATTCCAATTAGAGTCATCAAAATTATTTTGAAACCAATTACCAGGAGGTTCAGAATTACCTACTCGATATTTCCATATATCATCTGCAAAAAATACTGTTTCCCAATGATCTATGGATTGAGAAAAAAGATGATTTGATAAAAAGAAAAAATAGATAATACAAATAGAAAAATACTTCATTTGAAAAGAGTTTAGTTACTTCAAAAGTATAAAAATAAACTAAAAATAAAGGTTTGGAAGTTAACAAATGATAAGAATTAAACGTTTTTTGCTGCTTCAGTGAAAAAAACCCCATTTATAAAATGAGAATTTATTTTAGATATTTCTAATCCAAAGAAATATCTAATTTTGAAGGAATCTCAATTAAATTATGGTAAAATTTAAGACATATTTAATATGAGAGTTCGAAATTTAAAAAACACTATTTCTTTTTTTGTAAAAAATAGTTCTTCTAAAACATTTATTCAATAGAAACATTAATTTTGCAGCCACGTTTTAGTATTTAAACTTTTTATAATCTTTAAAAAAAGGAAAATGTATCGAACTCATAATTGCGGACAATTGCGCATTGAAAATGTAGGAAGTAATGTTGTACTTAGTGGATGGGTGCAGGGCTCAAATGATTTAGGACATATGATGTATACTAATCTCCGTGACAGATATGGTATCACACAATTAATTTTTACCAAAGAAAAAACCACTCAAGATTTATTTGAGAAGGCAAGAACTTTAGGACGTGAGTACGTAGTACGAGCTACAGGTAAAGTAATTGAGCGACATTCTAAAAATGCAAGGATTCCAACAGGTGATATTGAGATAGAAGTAATAGAACTAGAAATACTAAATGAATCAAAAACGCCTCCCTTTACGATAGATAATGATACGGATGGAGGTGAAGATTTAAGAATGAAATATCGTTATTTGGATTTACGAAGAAAACCAGTTCAAAGTAATATTATTTTCCGAAGCAAGTTGTCTTTGGAAACCCGAAAATATATGGACAGTCAGGATTTCGTAGAAGTGGAAACACCATTTTTGATTAAAAGTACACCAGAAGGTGCTCGAGATTTTGTGGTGCCTAGTCGAATGAATAAAGGTCAATTCTATGCCTTGCCTCAATCACCTCAGACTTTTAAACAATTATTGATGATTTCTGGTTTGGATCGTTATTTCCAAATTGTAAAATGCTTTCGTGATGAGGATTTGAGAGCTGATCGTCAACCAGAATTTACTCAAATTGATTGTGAAATGTCTTATGTTACCCAGGAAGATATCTTAAATACTTTCGAAGGTTTGACAAAGCATTTATTTAAGACAACATTGGATGTGGAGCTATCAGATTTTCCTCGAATGACTTACGACGATGCAATGAGATTATATGGTTCTGATAAACCAGATATTCGTTTTGGAATGGAGTTCGTCGAGTTGAATGATGTTGCCAAAGGAAAAGGGTTTCCTGTATTTGACAATGCGGATATGGTTGTTGGAATTTGTGCAGAAGGACAAGCTGGAAATTTTTCAAATAAAGACATTAAGAAACTAACAGAATGGATGCAACGTCCACAGATTGGGGCGAAAGGTTTAGTTTATGTAAAAATGGAAGAAGGTGGAACATTTAAATCTCCAGTTGGTAAGTTTTTCTCAGACGAAGTTTTAAAGAAATGGGCAGAAAAATTTGGAGCTAAGGAAGGTGATATGATGTTAATTCTTTCTGGCGAGAATGAAAAAACACGAAAACAATTAAATGAATTACGATTAGAAATGGGAAGTAGAATGGGCCTACGTGATCCTAAGAAATTTAGTCCATTATGGGTGGTTGATTTTCCATTATTAGAATGGGATGAAGATTCTGAGAGGTTTCATGCAATGCATCACCCTTTCACTTCCCCTAAAAAAGCAGACATGGAACGTATGTTGACAGGTGATCATGAAACTATGAAATCACTTCGTGCAGATGCTTATGATTTAGTAATCAATGGAGTGGAAATAGGTGGAGGATCTATTCGTATTCATGACAGAGATTTACAATCAAAAAACTTTGATTTATTAGGCTTTACAAAAGAAGAGGCAGAAGAGCAATTTGGGTTTTTGTTGGGAGCTTTTGAATATGGAGCACCTCCACATGGAGGAATTGCTTTTGGTTTCGATAGATTGTGTGCAGTATTGAATGGAGTAAATTCTATTCGAGATTTCATTGCATTTCCTAAAAATAATCAAGGTCGAGATATGATGATTGATGCGCCAAGTTCGATTGATGTAGCCCAGTTAGATGAGTTGGGAATTGATATAGCAAAAGAAGAGGTTAGATAATACTCAATGTTTAAATAAAAAAACGATCCTCAAATTAATGAGGATCGTTTTTTTATTCCTAGAAGGTTGCCTTAAAAACTAAAACCTAATGAAAATTGAAATGATAAGTTTTTATCTTTATCATCTCGAGTATTAAAATCAAATCCGGTAATATCTGTATTTGAAAAATCTAAATCAGAATTAGTTACATCTATTAATCCATAATTTGCTATTGCCGAAAAATATAAACCGCCATTAAGAAAGAAAGCTGCTCCAGCCGAGACGCCTGCGTCAAATACTTTGTAAGGTTTTCCTGTCTTCGAATCTAAACCATAATAAGCACTCAATGTATTGGGAATTTCAACTGTTTCTGCTCCCACTTGAAGAGAAATATTTTCAACATCGTTGATTAGCTCTCCTGCATTTTGCTTATTATAGTTGTAATCTAATGTTAAATTAAGAGGATCAATAATATTATTATTTCCTTCAACTCTCCCATCGGTATAAATTAATTCACCCGAAGCGGTAGAGCCAACTAGAAAGCCTGCATATCCACCACCAAAAACTTCTACCTTTTTTCCAATTTTCCCATAAACCATAATTGGAATTTCAAGGTATGCATTGGCAATATTTAATGAGACACTTTTATTTCCAGTGGTCAAAATTTTGTCATTTGCACCACGAAAAATAAAAGGACCATTTCCTTCAAAAGTTTGTTTAGTTCCTTTTTGAGTAAAAACAACTTCACCTCTGATACCAAATAAATCAGTGATTTCAAAACGAACACCACCTCCCACGTGAAAACCAGTATTAGAGCTATAACTTTCTCCTATTTCTGTTTCCCCCCCAGTCAACGATGAAACATTTAAACCAACTCTAAAGCCATAGGACAATTCTTGTGCGTTCATGTTTTCTGAGCAAACAAAAAACAAAGTCAATACCAAAATAATTACTCGTGTCATATTTTTATTTTTTTATTTGAATTATTAACGATCGATGTTTTTCGTTAACTGAGATGATTAATTTTTTATTAAAAAAAGCAAAGATAGTATTCCAACCAAGAACTTACAATAGAATTTATTCTAATTAAAGTTGCTTAAGAAAACGTCAAAGATTCATGGTCTAACCTCAATAAGTTATTTTTTTTCAATAGATTAGGATGCATAGTTATGGTTTCTTTATTGTCCAAGTCATTAAAATAAAAATAAGTTTTATAGGAAAATTGATATGCCTTGATGTCTAATTTTATCTTTTTATTTAACGTTTTCAAATTCGTTTTGCTTAATCTATTCTTTTTTTTCTTTTATTTGAATTAAATAAACGTTCGTTAAAGTGGCAATTTTTCAATTCAGTAACTTTATTTGAGATGTCAGAAGGATCTTCAATACTTCCTTTTTTTATAAAAAATGAAATGAGTATTTTTGAAAAATTAAATAAATTATAAAATATATTTTCCATGATAAATCTAACCATCAAAAAAGTAATTCTGTGGATTGTATCATTTTATATATTGACCATAATTGGAATTTATACCTTACAAAGGTATATCATTTTCCAGCCTGTTGAATTACCATTAGATTATCAATTTGTTTTTGAGAATCCGTATGATGAGTTTTTTATAAAAACTAAGGATAATGAAACATTAAATGCATTATTATTTCAAACTGATTTACCTTGTAAAGGGTTGGTAATTTACTTTCATGGAAATGCTGATAATTTACAACGATGGGGAAAATTTCATTCTGATTTTACTTCGAGAGGTTATGATGTTTTTATGTCTGATTTTCGAGGTTTTGGTAAAAGTACAGGACAACCAGATGAATTAAAGCTTTACGATGATGCTCAACTGGTTTACGATTTTATTTTTGATTTAGTGGATAAATATAAAAGAAGTAAAGTTATTATTTATGGTCGATCTTTGGGTTGTGCTATAGCTTCAAATTTAGCTACAAAAGTGGAAGCTCAGAAAATTATTTTGGAAACGCCATTTAAAAACTTTAGTAACTTGATGAAAACAAATAGTAGAATTCTCTTTTTACCATTTGATTTTAAATATTATTTCTCAAATGATGAACATTTGTCGAAAATTAAAAAACCAATTTATATTTTTGTTGGTACAAAAGATTGGATTGTTCCTAACCAGTCTTCTAACCAATTGAAACCACTACTAAAACCTTCTGACCAATACATTGAAATTGAAGGAGGAGGACATAAAAATTTAAATACCTTTAATAAATATCAGCAAGCGCTGGATACTATTCTGAAATGAGTAAAAAGAACAAACTTCAAAAATTTGCTGACATTTTAACTTTTCCAAATGTCTATGAAAATATCAATCCGATGAATCCTGAACTCTCTGGATTGAATGGGGAAATTGTAGATTTAAAAGGAAGATGGAGTGAAAAACATTTTAAAAATAATAATCCGATTGTTTTAGAATTGGCTTGTGGGAAAGGACATTACACACTCGGCTTGGCAGAAAGGTTTCCTTATAAAAATTTTATAGGTGTAGATATCAAAGGAGCTAGAATTTGGAAGGGTGCAAAGCTTGCAATGGAAAAAAACATCGGAAATGCCGCTTTTTTCCGAACTCGCATTGAGCAAATAGAATTGTTTTTTGAAAAAAACGAAATAGATGAGATTTGGATTACCTTTCCTGATCCATTTTTAAAAGACAGCAAAGCCAATCGAAGATTAACAGCTCCATCTTTCTTGTACAGGTACCGTAATATTCTTAAACAAGATGGCATCGTTAATTTAAAAACAGATTCGCCCGAGTTATACGAATTTACTCTTCGAACGTTGAAAAATGAAACTTCATTTGATTTGTTGTATCATGATGATGATATTTATTCGAAACCACTTCCTGTTGATGTTTTGGAAATAAAAACAGAATATGAGGGAATGCATTTAGCAAAAAAATTGACCATTAAGTATGTACAAATAAAGGTATGAGTAAAATAAATATTTAAAAACAAATTAATAACGAGTTGAAGTAATTAAAAATATTACTCTGGCTATTTTAGAATAGTTTGATACAGCAAAAGAAATAGATAAACAAAATACATCAAATTTTATCTCTGTAATTCTCTGAAATGATTTCTGGAATATTTTTATTAAAATGAGATGTACAAGAAATGAGAATTCAAATAGGACAATTATTAAAGTAAGGTTAGATAAAAAAAGAAGCAGTAAAGTATTTTAATTTCATTTATTATTTCCAAAGTAACAATTTCGAACTCTTTTATATTTTTTAATAAAAGTCAGGGTTTTAATAAAGCGCAATTAAACATATTTAACAAAGGTTTCTTAAATTAATCCTTCTTTTTTTGTACCCATATTTTCAAAAAACACAAATCCTTTATAACATCTTTTCAATCTTTCTTGTTACAACAACTTTTTAAATCTACCTTTGCAAAAAATTAGATTTCTATAACGGTTTTTAAACTGAATTTGATGAGTGATCAAATAAAACATGAGTGCGGAATCGCAATGATTCGACTACTCAAACCTTTAGAATACTATCAAGAAAAATATGGCTCCTCGCTATATGGTATGCAAAAGCTACAGCTTTTGATGCAAAAAATGCGAAACCGAGGACAAGATGGTGCAGGTGTAGCGACCATCAAACTAAATCCCAAACCAGGGAAAAGATACATAAGTCGTCGTCGAAGTAATAGTCCACAATATCTTAAAGAGGTATTCGAAGGAATATTCGAACGTTTCCGAAATCTTCCTCCAGGAAAATTACAGGACTCCACTTGGCTCAAGGAGAATATGCCCTACACAGGTGAGTTGCTTATGGGACATTTACGCTATGGAACCCATGGCGTAAATACAATTGAAACATGTCATCCATTTTTGAGACAAAATAATTGGATCAGTCGGAACCTTGTTGTGGCAGGAAATTTCAATCTGACGAATGTGGATGAGTTGTTTGAAGAGTTGGTTACTTTGGGGCAATATCCAAAAGAGAAATCTGACACGGTAACGGTCATGGAGAAAATTGGACATTTCCTTGATGATGAGGTACACCGACTACATGCTTTTAACAAAACAGAAAACATTTCTACAGAAGAATTGAATGATTTGATTATTAGGAATGTTAATGTGCAACGAGTATTAGAAAGAGCAAGTAAAAAATTTGATGGCGGATATGTGATGGGTGGAATGATTGGTCACGGAGATGCATTTATGATGCGAGATCCAAATGGAATTAGACCTGCTTATTTTTATCAAGATGAAGAGGTGGTTGTTATGGCATCAGAACGTCCTGCAATTCAAACAGCTTTTGATGTTCATTTTAGTAAAGTACAAGAACTTCAGCCCGGTCATGCATTGATTATAAAAAGAGATGGAGCGATTGATGAAAAACGATTTGTTCCGCAAGCAGAAAGAAAGTCATGTTCATTTGAGCGAATTTATTTTTCAAGAGGAACGGATAAAGAAATTTATGAGGAACGAAAAAAGTTGGGAGAGATTCTAGCAGATGATGTATTGGAGGCGGTAAATTATGATTTTAAAAATACTGTGTTTTCTTATATCCCAAATACGGCTGAGACTTCATTTTTAGGTTTAGTAAAAGGAGTGGAAAGTCGATTGAATGATTTAAAGCGGGATAAAATTATGAGCCTTAATGGCGAATTGAAGGATAAAAAGTTACAAAAATTATTATCGTTGACTGCACGTGTTGAGAAGATTGTAGTCAAAGATGCAAAACTTAGAACATTTATTGCTGCTGATAATGATCGAGGTGCGCTGGTTTCACATGTCTATGATGTGACTTATGGGGTAGTCAAAAACGAAAAAGATAACCTAGTTTTAATTGACGATTCGATTGTGCGTGGAACGACATTGAAGGATAGTATCATTCAGATGGTTTCGAGATTACGACCAAAGAAAATTGTTATTGTATCTTCTGCTCCACAAATTCGTTTTCCTGATTGTTACGGAATTGATATGTCTAAAATGAAAGAGTTTGTAGCATTTAGGGCTTTGGTTGAATTACTTCATGAAAACAATAAGGAATACCTTTTGGAGGAAGCATACCAGCGTTGCAAAGCACAAGAAGATTTACCAACAGAGCAAGTGATTAATGAAGTAAAATCACTTTATGATAGTTTTTCATATGAAGCTATTTCTAAAAGAATTGCAAAAATCATTACACCAAAAGGAATCAAACCAAAGGTGGAAGTGATTTACCAACCGATTGAAAATTTAAAAATTGCTTGTCCTGGACATACTGGTGACTGGTATTTTTCAGGAAATTATCCAACACCAGGAGGTAATAGGATTGCTAACCGAGCGTTTATGAATTATATGGAGAAAAGTGATGTAAGAGCTTATTAGTGCCAAGTTTTTGTGCAATAATATTAGGATAAATTTCATTCTATTTTAAAAGAAAAAGGGGAACTATTTTTACAAATAGTCCCCCTTTTTTCTTTTCGGTTGCAATTATTAAAGCTAGTGGATAAATACTGTCATACATGTAGAAAAATAACTTTATAGGAAATTGTGATTAGTACACTTTGTTAAATAGATCGGCTGCCTCATTTAATAGAGTTTCTGTTTTTGCGAAGCAAACGCGGATTATTTTTTGATTCACTTTTCTGGAATAAAAAGCGGATACAGGTATAACAGCTACACCAAATTCTGAGGTCATTTTTTTTGCAAAAATAAATTCATCTTCGTTACTAATTGCTGAGTAATCAACTAATTGAAAATATGTACCAGAACTTTTGAGTGGGCGAAACTTAGAATTTTCAATTTTTTCTAAAAAGAAGTCTCGTTTTTTTTGATAGAAATTATTCAAATTTAAATAAGTATTTTCATCCTCCAAGTACTCTGCAATCGCTCGCTGTATAAATGAGTTGACTGAAAATACATTGAATTGGTGAACTTTCCGAAATTCTTGCATTAAATGTTCAGGGGCTACACAATAACCTATTTTCCAACCTGTTGCATGAAAAGTTTTCCCGAACGAATAAACAGCTAAACTACGTTGAAATAATTTTGGAAAGCGTAAAACACTTTGGTGTTTTTCATTGTCAAAAATTAAGTGTTCATAAACCTCATCACTTAAAACAATTAAATCATTTTCTTCAGCGATTTTTTCAATGGTTTTTAAATCATTTTCTGACAATATACTTCCCGTTGGATTATGAGGAGTATTGAAAATTAACATTCTAGTTTTTGAATTGATTAATTTTTCTAATTCCCCCCAATCTATTTTAAATTCAGGTGCTTTCATTTCATATGGCACTACTATTCCTCCACAAATTTCAATTGAAGGACCGTAAGAATCGTATGCAGGTTCAATTAAGATTACTTCATCTCCAGACTTAATAAAGGTTGTAATAATAGTAAATATTGCTTGAGTTGCTCCCGCTGTTACAGTGATTTCTGTTTTTGGATTGACGGTAGTACCATAGAGTTTTTCAATTTTATCAGCAAGTTTTTCTAATAAAATATTTGTACCAGTCATTGGTGCATACTGATTATTGCCATTCTGCAAATACTTATTGACCAGGTCTCTTAACTTGGGAGCACAATCGAAATTTGGAAATCCTTGCGATAGATTAATTGCTTGATGTTCACTGGCAAGCGAAGACATAACGCTAAAAATATTGGTGCTGACGTTGGGAAGTTTGGATTGAAAATTCATTTTAAGAATCATATTTTTCAAAAACAGTTAAAATTGTTTTTGCCAAATTATGATCTTTTTCAGTTATAATATTTCCTGCATCGTGAGTGGTTAGGAAAATTTCAACTGTATTGTATACATTGCTCCAGTTAGGATGATGACCCTGTTTTTCAGCATAAAAAGCAACTTCAGTCATGAAGCTGAATGCTTCTATAAAGTTTTTAAACTTGAAAGTTGCTTGGAGTTTATTATTTTCTTCTTTCCACATTTTTAATTAATGGTTAACAGTTAATAATGAATGATCAACCCTATATTGAGTTTATAATAAAAAAGGTGTTGTCTCCTAACGAAGATAACACCTTTTTTTTTTGCGAACCAATTAAATTTAGCAGCTATTTAAAGCTCCAGTCATATTTGTCTAAATCAGAGATACATGTAGTTAAAAGAGAGATGCAATCAGTAATATCTCGTTTATTGGCCATTTCGATAGTTTGATGAATGTATCGTGTAGGGATAGAAATTGCTCCGGTGATTGCTCCTTTTTTTCCATATCGTTGGATTCCACCTGAGTCAGTTCCACCTGCAGGAAGCACTTCTGGTTGCCATTTTATTTTATGATTATTGGCAGTTGTTTTCATATATTCTACCATTCGGTAATCAGAAATAACAGAACCATCTTTGATTTTTATCGCAGCACCTTCACCAAGCTGAGTCACCATTTCGTGAGGACTTGCACCAGGTACATCAAAGGCAATCGTCACATCTAAAGCAAATCCAAAGTCAGGATCAATTTGGTGTGCGGAAGAAATTGCTCCTCGAAGCCCTACTTCTTCTTGGACGGTAAATACAGCATATAAATCGTGGGGAACTTCAACATCTTTAAGGTTTCGTAAAGTTTCTAGTAGTATAAAAACGGATACTCGATTATCTAAAGATTTACTATTCACACACTCTCCCATTTCGATTAATTCTCTTTCCCGGGTGATGGAATTCCCAACAGAGATATATTTTGCCACCTCCTCTTTTTTCATTCCAGTATCAATGAAATATTCTGTCGCTGGCAGTGGTTTTCCTCTTTCTTCAGCTTTCATTAAATGAACAGGTTTGCAACCCATTACACCAATGATATCTTTTTTCCCATGGATAATCACTCGTTGAGAAGTCAGTGTCTTTGCATCAAATCCCCCCAAAGTATCAAATCGAATGAATCCATTTTTATTAATATGCGTAACCATAAAACCAATTTCGTCGATATGAGCGGCACACATAATTTTTTTATTCCCTTTTCCTCTTTTTAGTGCAGTCACGCTTCCCATTGCATCAATTGAAACTTCATCTACAAGAGGAGTTACTTCCTGAATGACAAGTTCTCTAATCTTTTGTTCATAGCCAGGAGCACCAGGAGTAAGACATATTTTTTTTAATAAATTTAGGTTAGTCATTTAGTTAAAATTTAGATGTGGAACTTAATTAAAGGATCGAAATAAAGAGTTGTTTGATGGTTATAGAAGGTATACGGTTAGTGAATTGTAATGGACTTAATTCTATCCTAAGGACAAAGTTACTATTTTTTATTTTGGAGAATAAAAAAGTTTCTAAAATAAATTGTATAAAATTGTATAAAATTTCAAAGCAAAGATTTTAATAAAAAAAAATAGAATGTCATTATTGAAAAAATTTGCGGGTGAGACGATAATTTATGGTTTAGGAAGTATTCTTCCTAGGATTTTGAATTTTGGAATGACATTTCTTTTGACTTGGGTCCTTGGGCAAGGCGAATTCGGTCAATTTGGAAATATGTATGCTTTTACGGCTCTTATATTGGTCTTCTTTACTTATGGAATGGAGACAGCATTGTTTCGTTTTGGTAGTAAAGAGGGTCAAATAGAAAAAGTATTTAGTACGGCTGCTATCTCATTATTGGTGACGACAATTATTTTTACTCTTTTATTATGGCCTTTTTCAGATGTGATTGCTGTATTCTTGGAACAACCAGATGATGGGCGTTTTATCAAATGGTTTATATTAATTACGGCGTTTGATGCATTATCATCATTACCATTTGCAAAGTTACGATTGGAAAATAGACCAATCCGTTTTGCTTTGATAAAAGTATTGAGTGTAATTTTTAATATCACATTAGTTCTTTTCTTTTTGATAGTTTGTCCCTTTTTGATTAAAAATGGTATGGAATGGTTTGGAGTATTATATGATGAGGATAAAAAATTAGATTATATTTTCTTAGCCAATTTAGCTGCAAGTGGAGGCGTGTTTTTAATTCTGTTTAGAAAGTTTTTCAGTTTCAAATGGCAATTTGATAAACAGCTTTGGTTTCGAATGATTACATATGCACTACCCTTGATTGTAGTAGGATTTGCAGGGGTAATAAATAGACAACTGGATCGGATTTTTCTTACAAAGTTATTACCTATTAATGTATTAGAACAAACTGGAGTTTACCATGCGAGTGTAAAAATCGCGGTTTTAATGAGTCTTTTTATTACAGCATTTAATTATGCTGCCGAACCTTTCTTTTTTAAAAATGCAAATCGAGAAGATTCTAAACCTATTTATGCACAGATAGCACAAGCATTCTCTGTTGTAGGAAGTTTAGTATTTTTGGGTATTATGCTTTACATGGACTTGATACAAAACCTGCTCGGAAAAGATTTTCGTTCAGGATTGCATGTTGTTCCAGTTATGTTATTAGCTTATTTTGGATTAGGAATTTTTTATAATTTTTCTATTTGGTACAAGTTAACAGATCGAACAAGGATAGGTGCTTATATCTCAGTCGGAGGAGCTTTGATTACTATCATTGTGAATATTATTTTTATTCCAAAGATTGGTATTATTGCACCAGCTTATGCGGCATTAACTTGTTACACTTTTATGGCAGTAACAAGTTATGTAATAGGAAAAAAATATTATCCAATAGACTATCCAATAGGAAAAATGTTTACATATATAATTGTGGCTGTAGTTGTATTTGGGTTGAGTGAAATTATTCGACCATATTTAGGAGGAAACATTTTTAAAATACTTGTTGTAAATACGTTGTTATTTATAGGGTATTTAGGAACACTTTATTTATTTGAAAAAAAGACCATTAATCAAATGATGAAATAGTTTATCCAGCAAAATTAATCAAAAACCAATCAGAAATATCTTGTTTATTTTTGACACAAAGAACAATTAGGGCGATCATCGCAAAAATGAAAACGAGTTTAAAGTTTCGTTTGTCTCGATTGTACTTTTCTCTTCTACTTTTATATATTTTTCTATTGACTGCCATTTCGTATTTAATTTTTTTTGATAATTATTAGTTAACCATTTTCAGTTAACTTTATCCTTTATGTCTTTCCCAATAATTTTGGTCTTCAATTTCATCTAATAGTTGGAGGTAATTGATGAATCGTAATTCACTAATTTCTCCTTTTTCAACAGCTTCTTTTACTGCACAATGTGGTTCGTTTCGATGAGTGCAGTTACTAAATTTACAGCCATGCGATACTTTAAATATTTCTCTAAAATTATGAACGACATCCATTGGTTTTAGATGGTTAAATCCTAATGTTTTGATTCCAGGAGAATCAATAATTGCTCCACCAAAGTCTAATTGAAACATTTCAGCAAATGTCGTAGTATGTTGTCCTTTTCCAGAGTAATCTGATAATTCAAATGCTCGAAGATTTAATTGAGGTTGAATAGCGTTAACCAACGTTGATTTCCCAACACCAGATTGACCTGCAACTAAGGTGATTTTATCTTTTAAAACTTCCCTGAATTTTTCCTTACCAATATCTTCAGTTGCCGAAACTAAAACAACGGTGTAACCGATGTTTTCATAGATAGCTTTCATATAATCGAACATCGCCATTTCATCTTCTTTATACAAATCAGCTTTGTTAAAAACAATGACTGTGGGAATATTGTAAGGTTCTGTCATTAATAGAAATCGATCTATAAAACCTTGCTTCAATAACGGTTCAATAACAGTAACGATCACTATGGCTTGATCTACATTTGCTGCGAGTAAATGTAAAAAATGTTTTTTTCGGGGAGATTGTCTAATAACATAATTTCGACGAGGTAAAATTTTTCTGATGATAGCTGTGCCTTCTACTTTACTTTCGATTTCGATTTGTACCTCATCACCAACTGCGACAGGATTAGTTACTTTCATTCCATCCAATCGAAATTTTCCCATGATACGACATTTCCATTCTTCCTCGTTTTTGAGCCTTACTTGATACCAACTTCCTGTTGATTTAATAACTATTCCTTTTTGCAAATTTAATTTTTTTTATAATCTTAAAACCGCTACGATACATGGTTCAGTTCGTGAATTGCCGCTGCCATTTCTTTAATCAAACTTGGATCTTTTTCAATCGCATTTCCTACGACAATTACGTCCGCTCCAGCCTTGACGTTTTGATATGCCTTTTCTGGTGTACGAATTCCACCTCCAACAATTAATGGAATCTGAACTGCAGAACTTACTGCATGAATCATTGATTCAGAAACAGGACTGATGGCACCACTTCCAGCATCCATATAAATTAATTTCTGACCAAGCATCTCCCCAGCCAATGCTGTGCATAGTGAAATATCATCTTTCATAGCAGGAATTGGGTAAGTATTACTGATATAAGAAACACTTGTTGGGATACCTCCATCAATTAGCATATAACCAGTAGAAATAATTTCTAAAGGACTCATTTTTAGATATGGAGCAGATATTACATGTTTTCCAATTAGCAAATCGGCATTACGACCTGAGATTAACGAAAGAAACAGTAAAGCATCTGCACGATAACTAAGTTGTGTAGAATTATTTCCAGGGAATAAGATCAATGGAATATCACAAGATTTTTTTATCGTTTGGAGCGTATGATCGAGCATATTGTTCACAACCAAACTTCCCCCAATAAAAAAGTAATCAACCCTCGCTTCGATAGAAAGGTTTACCGTGGTTTCTAAATTTTTAAGACTACCTTTATCAGGGTCAATTAAAACCACGAATTTTTTTTCTCCTTTTTTTTTTGCTTCCGTAAGAGATTGATAAATTTGGTGCTCCATGTAATCGGTAATTGTTTGCGTAAAGATAGATTTATAATTTTGATTTTTGAACGAATATTTTTCAAATATCAGATAGCATATCGAGTTTTTCTACTTAAAAAATACTTAATTAACATCTAAAAATTGGAAGAAAATAAAGATTTTACGGAAAAAGCAACAGAGCTTATTGCTCGAGATTTCGAAATGGTGTTTGGTGATAAAAAACCAACGGAACAGGAATTGTTTGAAATGCTGTCAGATCAAGTGGCATATATGATGCAATATCGATTGGATTTCTTATTGAGTTTGATGTATCGATTAGATATTGATGAGCAAAAAATAAGAGTGGCACTTTCACCAAAAGCATTGATTGCGCCAAATATTGGTTTGGCGCATTTGATTTTGGAGAGACAAAAGTTAAGGATTAAAATTAAACAAGAATATGGGAAAATAGAATTGGAAGATTTAGAAGATGGATTGGAATTTTAATAGTGGTGGATTTTAGTTGGCTACAATATTTAAAAAAAGACTATAGTTGTTACTACGAAGTCATTTTTCTAAAAATTTTTCGTTCCTCTTCAGTCAATCTATATTGCTCTTTAAAATTATCTGCAGAAGGTCGAACTAGAAGAAAAGCACCAAATCCAAGAAAAAATAAAAGCAGGAAAAAGTAATTTGATTCCAAAAGATAAAAGATAATACAGACTAAATTTACTCCTTCTAAGAATGCACTTCTCATAATGATGGCAGCTCGATAGTGTTTTAATTTTTTATAAAACCCTTTTACATTTCTTGCCTCCTCCATTTTTTTAGTGAATAAAAATGAACTTATAGAGCTAGCACTCAACATCAGAATTGGTGCAATTAAATGTAGTGGGTTTTCCATTTCCCAACTAAATGATTTTTCAATTTCTATCGTTAAAAAACTTACGATAAGAGCAATTAAAACTTGTCCAGCAACTAGAGCGTAATAAATAATGTAGTTTCCTTTAAATTCAATTGCGGTAGATAATCCTTCTGTTGCCATAATTTTATTTTAAAAAAAAACCCCAACTGTTGGGTTGGGGGTTCCTTTTTCTTTTTAAAAAATGATATTTATTTGATTCCATGCATTAGCTTCTTAACTATAGGATAGAACAGAATACAAATCACACCTAATGCAACGGATACAGCTGTTAAAATCCAAAAGAAATAACTTAGGCCATTCTCCTCTGCAATACCTGCAGAGGCTTCTCCAAAAACACCAGCTAGTTTCATTCCTATTGCAACGGCTAGATACCAGATTCCAAACATAAACGCAATCATTCTACCTGGAACTAATTTACTTACATAAGATAAAGCCACAGGAGAAACACATAACTCTCCAAGAGTATGAAATAGATAAACTAAAACTAACCAAATCATACTTACTTGAGCAGTTTTAGCACCGGGTTCAATATCACTTGCCCCAAAGGCTACACATGCCATACCTAAACCTAATAAAAACATTCCAATTGCATATTTCATATTCGCATTAGGATTGTATTTACTTTCCCACCATTTGGAAAATAAAGGGGCAAAAATAATGATGAATAAAGAGTTTAATACACCGAACCAAGAAGCAGGAACCTCAGTTGCTTCTAATAAAAATTCAGTATACAGCATCCAAATTGCAATAATCCATATTATTACAAAACTTATACTTAAGAAAATATTTGAAAGACTATATTTTTCAAAGGTTTGCTTAAATAATAAGGTAAGCACCCAAGTAATAATTCCAAGTGGAATAAGAGTCATTAAAGAGTTGAAAATTTTGAATGTCATACCAGCATTTCCTTCCAAAACTCTTTGGGTATAATCTCTAGCAAATATCGTTAGAGAACCAGGCGCTTGTTCAAAAACTGCCCAAAAGAAAATAGTGATAAACGCAAAAAACCAAACAGCAATCATTCTATCTCGAGTGATTCTTGAATATTGAGTCAACCGATAAATTAAGACAACTAAAAATAAAACTAGTGCAGTAAGAATGGTAAAAGTTGGCCCACTAAGAGTGCCAACACTAAAGTTTAAAAAATTAGTTGCTCCTTCTGATATTTTTGAAATTGGATCATTAAGAATCCAAACTAATCCTAGTGTTGCAGAAAGACCAGACAATGCTATTTGCCAAGTTGTAAAAGGATTTCTTTTGTCTCCATCGTCAGCTAGTTCTTGATCTTCTCCATCATTTTTAGGCTTCAATCCTACATCTCCAAAAATATCTTGTGCAAACCAAAACTGTAATAATCCAAAAAACATAAAAACACCTGCAAGGCCAAAACCGAATGACCAACCAACCTTTTCACCTAAATATCCACAAAGCAAAATTCCGAGAAAAGCGCCTGCATTTACTCCCATGTAAAAAATAGTATAAGCACCATCTTTTTTCTCTGAATGATCTTTATACATTTCTGAAATAATGGAAGTCATATTAGGTTTAAAAAAACCACTTCCAAATACCAGTAAGGTTAAACCTGTGTAAATAAAAAATGGTGTTTCAATAGCCATACACCCATGTCCTAAACTCATCAATAATGCTCCAACAACTACTGCCCATCGATACCCTATTTTATTATCAGCAAACCAACCACCAAGTAATGTGGA
>JAQXDE010000037.1 GCA_029251525.1 Saprospiraceae bacterium
AAGATATATCCCCAACATGGTACACCTGCTGGATTAGTTACCATCACTTCAATAGTTTCACCAACATGTGAACCATCTAATACTAATGGTAAACCAGTTGCAGCAAACGTTACATCATAAGTATCGTAACATCCATAATCATTACCTTCCAAAATTTGGTCAGCTCCTACAGTTGATGCACAGTTTTCATCTAGAGTAATGTGTACTAAAGAATTACAAGTAATTGAGTTTCCTTGTACTTGGTATTCATTAACAGTAATTGAGAAAGAACAAGTTTGTATTGCACCTAAAGCGTCTGCATATTCAAATGTATTTACAGTTGTTCCAATAGGAAATTCACTTCCGCTTGGTAAACCTGCAGTCTGAGTTGTAGAAAGACATCCTGCTATTGCATCGGCATCATAGCTAATTACTTGACCACATGCACCTGGATCCAAGTTCACAACTTGACTAGCTGGACAATTGAATTCACATGGAGGAGCTGTAAAGTTTACAGTTAACTCAAATGATTCAATAAATCCACCGTCTCCGCCAAAGGCATCAGATACTTCTAAAGTCCAGTCACCAACAGCATTTTCTCCTGCTAAAGAAGCAAGAGCATCTATTGATTGAAATGCACCTGATATTGCAAATGAAGGTCCAGGATTTCCTGCTCCTGTAAATGAATTATTACATGTTCCTTCCAAAGCAGCAGCTGAAGCAGCAGCGGCATCCGAGAAATCTACCGATATATTATCTTGTGAACATCCGAAAAATGAACTTGGATTTCCAGGTCGATCGAAAAGGCTGATACTTGTTCCATCAGGAGAAACTAATGAAGCAGATATATCACCAACCCATGTATGTGTGATGTTAATACTAATTTCTACATCATCAATTGTAGAACCTCCTGGTATAATTCCTGCAGAGGAAGCAGATAAACTAGCTGTATTATTATCAACAGTTGCTACTGGACCAATACCATTTATTGTTGTAGTCTGAGCACTGATTTGTCCAACAAAGAAAAACAACATCGCTAAGACGCATAGCGTTGAGGTAATTTTATTTGTAAATTTTAATTTTATCATTTTTTGTAAGAATTTAATTTTTAATAACAAATTGGAAATATTATTCTATTTCCATTTAAAGAAGCTACTATTGTAGCATGTTTACTGTATTGTTATACAGCTCTTGAATTGCAGAATTTGTTGTACCAAACTCTTGATCTACTTTTACTAAATTAATTAGCAAAGCATCTTCTAATGCAATGTTATTTCTTTTAGCATCTACCGCAACCAACCAGTAATAGCGATACTCTTTGGTATCGTAAGAACTTTTCATATTGTCCAACTCAGTGTTGAGTGTCACAAATGAATTGTCCAAATCAAATGTTCCATAAGCATAGGCACTAACATTATAGTCAGTAGCTATTGTATGGTTAGCATTAGGTGCATTTGCATCTGTTGTTTGTGCATTTACTTCTAAGCTAGAGCCCACTAGAAATAGTGCTAAAACAGCAAACCAAATCTTTTTGATAATGATTTTTTTCATGAGATAAAAAATTTTAAGTGAATTAATATTATAGAATTAAGTTTAGATCGAATTGATGGTTATGACATAACAATCCAGGTAGACTAGGTAATTGTTGTTACCAATCTTTCTGATTTGATATTGATTATTTGGAGGAAAGAGAACTATTAAATTGACAACATTAGAAGTGGTGTCAAAAAGAGGGGATCTAAAATAGACTCAAATATTTTAAGATGGCAAAAAAAATATTATTCAAAATAACTTTTGCTTGATCTTTTAATTACTTCATAAAATAATTATTATTTATGCTAGGAAAATATTTTAATGAATTATTTATTTTAACTGTAGTATTTAATACTGCTATGTTTTACAAACTTTATGCATAATAAAGAATAGAATCATATTTTCTTGTTATTTTATAAGAGTCTTATTGGATTATTTTACATCACAAAGATATATGGAAAATACATTCCAAAAAACCCCTCCAAATTAATTGAAAAGATTTTCAATTTTATTATTAAAAAAATAAATAATACATCTCAATAAATACATGATTTTCGTCCATTTACCTCTCATTTCTGTTTTTATATTAAAAATAAATATTTAAAAAATACCCTTAAAATTTAACTAAAACCAGTACGATTTCTCTCTTTTTTATTTCTTTTCTGCGAATATTCTAACTTTTACTGCACAAGTTCAAAGAAAGTCCTCCCTCAGTCTTATTGTTGTCCATATATGTTTTTGGGGAAATTAGTCATAACACTGATCTCTAACTTAACAATCGAAAAAACGATTAAAAACTAGTAAAAGTTAAATAATAAAATAAGTTATACAAGCGAGAAGGCATTGATGATACAATCGGTCTAAAAATAACCATTTCAAAATATAGGGTTGTAGTTAATTTTTTTTCCGCACGACCGTATTTGATAGATTCAAAATGAGGTAATTAAAGGAGACGTATATTCACCTTTTATTAGATATCGAAAAACAAAAAATACACATTCGATCACATCCAATTACTAATTAAGCTTAGATCATTTTCGCTAACCAATATGTTGAGGATAAATATATATTATCTATTGGCTAAATAATTGTAAAAAATTGAATAAGTTAATATCAAATAAATTGTAAAAAAATTTAATTGTCCATTCCCTTCTTTGAGCCTAGCCTTTATAAAACTCATATTTTCCAAGCTTTTTAACAAAATTTAACAAACTTGTCCAAGCTTTGTCCAATCACTGTCATAGTCTTGTCCATACCAAATTCTTGTAAAATAAAGTTTTAAACTTGAATTTTACATCATGAATTACGGAAAATAAATAAGTAACTATCTAAGAGAAATTAATTCATAAAATGTATTTAAATTTTAGCTAAAAATTAAACACTAAGAGTTTTAGTGAGGTTTCTCTCGGTTGTGAAATCAACCTTCTGACAATCTACCATTATCAAAAAATTTATTCCACTTCCGTATTTAACGTACCATCCGATAATGTTCGGATTCAAGAATATAGGGTTTTAGTTAGATTTTTTCTCGGTTATGGAATCGAGCTTTTGACAATTTATTATTATCAAAAAATTTATTCCACTTCCGTATTTGACACATCATCCGATAGTGTTCGGATTCAAGAATATAGGATTTTAGTTAGGTTTTTTATCGGTTGTGGAATCGAACTTTTGGCAATCTATTATTATCAAAAAATTTATTCCACTTCCGTATTTAGCTCGAATCATAATATATAGGTTATTTAGACTGGCTTCGACAAAGTAATTTCTGTTTTAATTTTCAATAAACCAGAAAGAGACATTTTAAAATATCAAAAAAATAAAACTTAGAATCACACAAATTTTAAAACAACACTGGTCTATAGCAATAGACTATGCAATGAAAAAGCAAGGAGGGCAATATTTCTCAAAACTTTGGGGGTTATCCCAAAACTGTTGCGGGATTATTCTTAAAACTCTAGAAATATTTTCCCAAAAGCCAATAGAGTTCACTGAGGCTAAAAAAATGTTGCTCACTTGCCTTTCAAAATGTGAGGAAAACACTAACAAAACTTGAAGTAAAAATTGTACTTTTTTTAAAAAAGATTACTAAGATCGTGTGATAGGTTGTTTGTCCTGGCAGTCTTATTCTGATTTTTTTGGAATACTCTGTCAGGGTTTTTAAAAAAAACTTAAGTCAACTTAATATCTCTGACCACTATTTTCCTCCAAATCAAGTACCCTTTGACAGCCAAAATAGTATTGAAAATAAATAATAGCATAAAAAGATAGGCTCCCACAGCCCAATACATATATATGTAAATCAAATCTACGACAATCCAATATATCCAATTCCCAATCTTTTTTTGAATGGTCATAAATGTGGCGGAAATCGCAAAAGCAGTTGTTAAAGCATCTAAGTATGTTTTATGAGCAGGTGTATACTTATCAAAAAAGTATCCCAATAGAATAGTTAATCCTAACCCAATTGCAATAATCATAATATGCTGATTAATATTTAATTGAGTTACATGAAGTTGTTGTTTCTCTTTACTTCCAAACTTCCATTGATAGATCCCCAAAAATCCCATAACCACATAAAAAATATTCAAAATTGCATCGATATAAAAATTGTACAAATTATAAGTTACCCATGCCCAAAGTCCACAACTGAGGATTCCCCAGAACCAACACCACACATTTTGCTTGATCGCAAGGATGATATAAATAAAACCAAAAATGGTAGCTAAAATTTCAGCCTTATGTAAACTTTGGCCATCATAGATAACATTTGAAAAAAAATCAGACATACTGCTTCTTATTAATTAAAAATGTAAAAGTGTTGTTATTTAACTCGAATTTGTTTTCTTAAAATGGATAAAATCAAAAACTGAAACGAATATTACATTCAAATTAATTACTGATATCTTCATGATAACTATCATCATCTCGAAATCATATCTATCCAAAACAAAAATACAAATTAATAAAATACTTTGAAATCAAATTCTAAGGTCATACAAAATATTTAGTAAAATCAAATAGACCAAAGTCATATAGTTTATATATCATATTAATTCTCTTAAAACAAAAGAAAGTGGAAGATTGATCAATAGCTGTATGATTATTACAAATCAACCTTTTACTTTTACACCAATATAAAATGGGGAAACCCGATTTCAGATTTCAACTTCCCCACTTCAAAAAGTGCAATGATTAAATTCATTTTACAATACATCGGAAAAAGAACTACAGATAGTTCTTAAGATAAGAAAGTTTGTTATTTAAAAACTAAATAATTTATTAGAAGTTACTATGAATCTATAAACAAAAAATATTTTTATTCCATTCTAAAAACTTATTTTTGACTAATTATTTTTAGCTAGATATCACTCATTAAATTATATGGAATATAAAGAACCAAAATATGATAAACCCAAAAATCAAAACAAACCTCTTTTTCCAAAAATGGGAATTCAACTTAATTGTCCAAAATATATTCAAAAGTCAAAGCAGATTAAATCAATATTGACAAGGTGATTACAAAACGTAACAGTGTATTTACATTTTAACCTGACATCACTTCTTCAATACGTCGGCGCAAAGAAATATTCCTTCCAAAAGAAATTGAAATTGATGTATATCAAGATGAATTAGTAACGTATTATAAGTGGAGGAAGGCAAAAAGAATTAGTTCATTTTTTATATTCTTTGGTCTATTTTGGAATAGAATGATGATTCCGTTTGTAATTGCAGCTATTGCCACAGGAAATTCGTTCATGCCTCTAGGGATCAGTTTACACTTAATGGTAAGGGTGATTTTCTTAATTTACATTATTTCTCGGCTTATAAATACAAACTACATTACTGTCGATGATTATGAATTATCCATTGAACATCGTCCATTTACCATTCCATTTATTGTCAAAAACTAATTATATGATGTGCAAAATATTGAATAGTTAAATTCTAAAAAATATGTATCAAATCAAACAAATGGTGTAAATATTTATGCTTTTACTGTTTAAGCAAAAATAGTTGGAGAAAGATACATTAAGATAATTGGAGGACTTAAAAAAAAAGCACTTTTCATCGAACAAGAAATTGAATTATTTCTAGGTGTGAAAGATGAAAAGATAGATGGAGAGGTTCCACGATAACTATTCTTTATTTTCCAATACAATCTAAAACCACAAAATAATTATGCGCTATACCTTTTTTGTAATACTACTTTCTACTTCAACTTTGATTTTAGGCCAAGATGATCAAAACTTTTGCTTAGCTAATCAAAGTTACCATATCATAATTTTAGGTTCCTCCACTGCAGCTGGCACCGGTCCATTATCGGCAGACAGTACTTGGGTTAATCGATATCGTAGTTTTTTACAGGAGATTAATTCTAATAATTTGGTAACTAACCTAGCGATTGGAGGAACGACAACTTATCATATTATGCCTGATTGGTTCGCTCCACCTTCAAATCGTCCAGCTACAAATCCTAACAATAATGTGAGTCAAGCAATCACACTTGGAGCTGATGCAATCATTGTCAATATGCCTTCCAATGATGCTTCCAACAACTTCGGAGTCGATGAACAAATATTTAATTTCCAATCTATTGCAGCTGTGGCAGATAGTGCAAATATTCCTGTTTGGATATGCACAACTCAACCAAAAACTCCATTTGGTGCGATACAAGATGCCATTCAAATAGGTGTGCGAGATTCCATTTTTTCCACTTTTGGAAATATGGCAATTGACTTTTGGAATGGCATTGCTTTGCCTTCTAATGATATTGATCCGATGTTTGACTCTGGTGACGGAACACATCTAAATGATACAGCACATGGTATTTTATTCAATCGAGTTCGTGATAAAAATATTCTTTCAGAAATTTTCCAGCCTGATCAAGGAACGGATTTCGCAATGGAAAACTATATAATTACCAACCCCAATTTTTGTGGTGATTCTGCCACAATTATTCAAGGGGAAATTATAAATCTAGCAGAAGATGAATTTTCTGATATTTATATCGTTCATGATATTTACTATTCTTCCTCTACTACTCCAATAACTTATTATGATACTATTTCTGGTGGTTTAAATATTTGCGAATCAATTATTTTTGAGTTTTCAGTTAATACTCTTGCTGAAGGATACTATTCTATTCTAAGTACCTTATCTTCGCCGAATGATACTATCTTGGGTAATAATTATTCTTCTCTTTTAAATTTCACTACACAAGCTGCTCCAAATTTAAATCCTCAAAATGATACAATTTGTAAAGACGAAATGGCTTTTCTTTCTGTTGATTTTGAGAATACAGATACAATTTTTTGGTATAAAAACTTGACAGATTTGATACCAATTGGAAATGGAAATAATTTTACAACTCCTGCTACAGACATTACCCAATCTTATTTTGCTGAGGGAATTAACGGTGACTTATTTTTTAAAGAGTCATTGTTTACCACTAATAACTCCAATAAAAATTGGAACGGTGTCATGATTAATTTAGTGGCTCATGAAACATTAACCTTGGATAGTTTTAGTTTAAAAATGGAAGATATCGGAACTCAAGGTGTCGTCGCATACTTTAAGAATGGTACATACAAAAGTTTTGAAAATGACGCTACCGCTTGGACCTTCTGGGGAGTGGACTCAGTAGAAGTACTTGGCTCAGGGAATTTTCACAATGTAAATTTTGGAAGTAAAATACTAGAACAAGGTGATACTTTAGGCATTTATTTTCACTTAGAAAATGGCGGTGCTCGGCTTTCCTACAACGATGCAACAGATTGGATCAGCCGATTCACAGATGAGTTAGAAGTTCAGAGTGGAAGCGGAATTACACATACTTTTGGAATTATTTATTTCCCAAGAGATTGGAACGGTGAAGTTTTTTATCATTATGGATTTAATCCTGAAGGTGATTGTTCAAGTGGACGAATGGAAATTTCAGCAATTGTTTCTAAACCCATAATTAATTTGGGAAATGATACAATTATTTTTTCTAATCAAAATATTTCATTGAATGGTGGTGCTAACTTTACAGAGTACTATTGGGATGGAACCTTAGGTGAACAATTTTACAACATTAGTGCTACAACATTCGGAATTGGAATTCATAAAGTTACTCTTGAGGCTATCAACGAATTTGGATGTATTGCTTTTGATACTATTGAAATTACAATTACTGAATTTGTGAGTATTTCAAACGAACAATTTATCGAAAATAATTTTCAAGTTTTCCCTAATCCTACTGCAGATTTCATCTCAATAAAAAATTTAAATTCGACATTAGTTGAAGTGCAATTATTTGACCTTTATGGAAAAAAGAAGTTTGAAAATATTGTGGTTGAAAATATTGAGATTACAGTAAAACACTTTTCAAAAGGAATCTATTTTTTACACTTAAGCAGCGAATATGGCTGGGGAGTCAAGAAAATTTTAATAGAGTAGATTTATTAATATTAAAAAACCTAGGATGTAATTAAAAGTTACACCCTAGGTTTAAGTTTATGGTTTATCTATTTTATCCTTTGCTTTTTTAGGTAAAATCAAAATCGGTAAATTTTTATCAAAATACATTTGATTAAATCCACCTACTTCTTCTTGGATAATAAATTCCATATCTTTTTTCATGGTTTCCCACATATTCAAAACTTCAGTCAACCTCAATTGAACACCTTCGGTTGGTTTTGGATCATGAGAATCCAAGACATCTTTTAAATTTAACAATTCTGTATTTAATTGATTTTTAAAATTGATGACATCTTGAAAAGTTTTTGAATTAGATTGAATTAAAGTTTTTTCCCAATCCGTAATTGCCTTTTCCACTTCTTTCCCTTTTGCCAAAACATCCTTTACTCCAGCCATTTCCTCAAGTAATTTGACTCGTGAATTTAATTGAATTTTAACCGCTCGTAATCGGTTAACCGATTCGTGAATATCATAAACTGAACTTTCAATTTTCATCAATAAAGCTTGTTGCTCTGCATACACTTTTCCATCAGCATTAATTCTAAGATCAGCAAGAACTTCACAAGTAGTTTCTTCCACTATTTCATTCGAAGTAAAACGTAAAGTATATTTTCCAGGTGCAACTGTGTGACCTCGATAATCTCCCATAACAAATACATCTTCCACCGCAGGTAAGGTTTCTCTTCTCAAATCCCAATTAGTTCGATTCAACCCTGGCTTACTTGGTATAACCTGAAGTGGTGGTGGACCACCTTCCCACCCTTTTAATTTTGCCACCTTTTTATTGGATAGCGTTCGAATAATCTTTCCAGAATAATCTAAAATTTCTAATTTCAACTCATTACTATCCACCCAATTATGTGGTAAATAATAATCTAATGTGACTCCAGCTTTAGGATTAGATCCATTATTATCTCTACTGCCAGAACCAAGAGTGAATTTAATTGTAGGAGACGGTTGAATTACAGTAATTTTTGTTGTGTCAGGCAATCCTTTAGTTTGTTGTAAAGCACTTAAGTCATCTAAAATCCAAAAAGCTCTTCCACCAGTAGCTGCAACCAAGTCATTATTTTTTACTAACAAATCATTAATTGGTACCATCGGAAGATTTGCCTGGTACGCAGACCATCGTTTACCTGAATTGAAACTGATATACAAGCCTCGCTCCGTTCCTGCATATAAAATATTACTTTGCTTTGGATCCTCTCGAATTACTCTAACAAAATTATTACTGGGAATTCCATTAGTAATACTCGTCCAATTTTCTCCATAATCATTTGTTTTAAAAATCATTGGAGTATCATCATTCCATTTGTAACGTGTGACAGCAATATAGATTGTACCCGGGTTTGTTGGAGACATTTCTATTGCATTAATTAGTGATTCCTCCAATTCTTGTGGAGTCACATTGCTCCATGTTTTTCCCTCATCCTGTGTAAAATGAACTAGTCCATCATCTGTCCCTACCCAAATTTCACCCGCGTCGTGAGGCGAAGTAGAAATATAACTAAAGGTATTGTAAACTTCTCCACCCGCTCCTTCATTCGTGAAAGGTACTCCACCATCTCCATGTCGAGCTTTATCATTTCGAGTCAGGTCTTTGCTTATTTCAGTCCAACTTTGCCCCTGATCATCGCTTCGAAAAAGAACATTTCCGCCAAAGTACAAAACATCTTTATCCTTCTGGGAGGCGACCAAAGGAGGATTCCAATTGAATCTATATTTTTGATCAATTGGATTTGTACCTAATTTTGCTTGGGGGTAAGGTTGAATATCTTTTATCAATTTAGTCTCCGAATCCCATACATCTATAAAACCTTGGATCGTTGTACCAAAAACTTTAGTTGGATTATTAGGATCATTAAATGCAATAAAAGCACTTTCTCCCCCAGCGACAGGATACCAATTTCTAATCCCAATTCCGCCACTGGCAGTTTGGCTAGAAATCGCTACAGTAGAGTTATCTTGTTGCCCTCCATAAACGTAATATGGAAAACGATTATCAGCTATAACGCGATAAAATTGAGCCGTTGGTTGATTGTTTTCAGATGACCAACTATTACCTCCATTGAAAGTTACACATCCACCTCCGTCGTTAGCCAAGATGATGTTATTAGAATTCGCAGGGTTAATCCACATATGATGTTGATCACCATGTGGATTAGATATTCGAGAAAAACTTTTACCCCCATTGATAGATTTCAGCATTGGTGCATTTAAAACATACACTTTATTTTCATCTAAAGGATCAGCAAAAATTTCAATATAGTACCATGCTCTAGTAATTGTTATTCGATCCGAACAAACTTGAGTCCAAGTTTTTCCACCATTATCTGATCTATATACACCTCCCTTTTCAGCCTCGATATTTGCAAAAATCCTTTGTGGATTCGCAGGTGAAACATCAATCGCTACTTTTCCCATTTTTTTAGGTAATCCATCTTTTAGTTTTTTCCAGGTTTCTCCTCCATCAGTTGATTTCCATATTCCTGAACCTTCGCCCCCACTTCGAACCTGCCAGGGTGTTCGCTGATGATCCCACATACCTGCAAATAAAATTCTGGGATTTGATTCATCTAAACTTAAATCCGCAGCCCCCGTATTTTCATTGACAAAAAGTGTTTGCTTCCAAGTTTTTCCTCCATCCATACTTTTATAAACACCACGTTCTTTACTTTTTCCCCATAGTTTACCTTGTACTGCAACCCATACGATATCTGGATTTTTTGGATGAATTTGAATCTCTGCTATGTGATGCGATTCAGGCAATCCAATATGTTCCCAAGTTAGTCCAGCATCTGTACTTCTATACATTCCATCTCCATGCGATGTCATCACCCCTCGTACCGCATGTTCTCCCATGCCTAAATAAATTACATTTGCATCGCTAGGTGCTACTTCAATTGCTCCAACAGAACCAGTTTTAAGGAATCCATCTGAAATATTATTCCAACTAATTCCGGCATCATTTGTTTTCCAAACTCCTCCTCCAGTACTCCCCATATAGTACGTCATCGGGTCACCGATCACACCACATACTGCATTGGAACGACCTCCTCGAAATGGACCAATACTCCTCCATTTTAATGCATCAAAGTTTTTAGTATCAAATACATATTCTTCAGTAGGCTCAAGTTTCTTATTTCGCTTTTTCTTTCTTTGAGAAAAAAGAGGTGATGTGAAAACGACTGCTGCAATTAATAGGAAGGTAAGTTTTTTCATTTCAGTTAGTTTAGGTTTTATTTTTGAGAAAAAAAGTTAAAAAAATATAAAAACAAAGTAGGGGTCATTCATTTTAAAACTGTCTTAAAAGTACTAATCAATTTAACGAAAAAGTCAGCCAATGAAAAATCTTAATTACCTAGACAAAGAAATCGCCATAAAAAGTACAATAATTACTTTTTTTGTAATTGCTCTGTGCATTCTTTCTTTTTTGATCGTGAATGGTTAAACTCTCATATTCATGAGAATAAAAAACTAGATCAAAAAGAAATATCCGTCCACTATTAATCATTAATCATTATAAAATCGTGCATTTGTTGAACAGTTTCTTCAGGTGTTCCACTGGCATCAATCTCCACTATAGTATCTCCATTCCATCGTCTTAAATATTGGATAGCTTTAAAAAATTTCTTCCTATCCTCCTCTAAGTTTTCCTCAAATAATTCTTTCGCTTGATTTCTTCCTTTCATTCTTTGATAGCAAACTTCATTATCTACATTTAAGAAAAAAATCACGTCGGGCTTTCGTGCTTCCTCATTCATTTTTAATACTTCTTTAAATCCAAAACCATCTTTACTCTGATAAACTAGAGAAGACAAATAATATCTATCGCAAATAATTGCTCGGTCACCTGCTCTTTCCAACCATGGATTAATCAACCTATCTCGGTGATCTAACCTATTAGCCGCAAATGATAAAGCTAAAGTTCGATGAGAAAATTGTATTATTTTTTTTGTCAAAACAGATCGAATATAAATTCCACCTACCATATCATCATTAGGTTCATAGGATCGTTTTACTTTTAATTTTTTCTTTAATTTTTTACACAACAATTCAGAAGCTGTCGTTTTACCTGCTCCATCCAAACCTTCAATAACTATAAAAAGTGACTTTTTTGACATAAAAATATATTCTAATTTTTGATTTACAATGATATAAAAAGTATGGCACAATTCTTTTTAACTTTAACCTTGATTTTACATTGAAGTTGCTTAAACTTTATTTTACAAAATATTTTATTAAAAAATTTAACATATGAAAAACCTTATACTTTTTCTCACATTTTTTTCTACCCTTTTCCTAGCTTGCAACTCTGATTCAAACTCTAAAAATACTATCAATGATATTCCTGATGACAAACTATGGGCGATTTTTTTAGGGGACTTTAAAAATGCTATTGGAAAAAATGATCTTCAAGATATAGTTAAATTAATTGACTTTCCGCTAGACGGTAATTTTTTTAAAACGAATACCGGAAAAGGTCTGTCTAAGAATGGTGTTCTTAAAAATTATGGAAAAATAATTGGGACTACTGTGCGGGAAAGAGTTATTATTGCAAAAACAGATGAATGGTCGGAGAGGAAAATTAACTCAAGAGATGATTCCAAAAAATTTGGCGTCCCGGTTGGTGAAACAATGAAGGTTTTAACATTAAACTTTGTTTTCAACAAAGGTGAAGAGGATCAAACCGAGTCAGCACAAATATTTTATTTTGCGAAAGTTAAAGGAGATTATAAATGGTGTGCAATGGAGATTGTGGGTTAAAATAAATATTCAACAAGGATTTATAATTTGAGAAGTTTTCATCACAACTAGATACTTCATAAATTTTAAATCCTTGTTTCTTGATAATTTTCTTCTTATTTGGTCAATGTTATATCTCCCTTAAAAATCTTCACCAAACCATCTTTAAATTCAATTTCAGCAAAGAAAATAAATACATTTGGGTTTAATTTTTCTCCATTAAAAAATCCATCCCATCCTTCAGTTGGGTCATTCGGTTGGAAGTTTTCATTTTCAAAAATAACATCGCCCCATCGATTGAAAATTCTAAAGTTTTTTACTCTTGCAACATCTTGCCCTGCATTAATGTAAAAAATATCATTGAATCCATTGTCATCAGGGCTAAACCCATTTGGGATAAATACATTTTGGTTTTTTTCTACAAAAATTGTTATTGAATCAACTGCTAAACACCCATTCTCATCAAACATAGTTACAGTATAAGTGGACTGATCAACTGGAGAAACAAATTGACTTAGGCAATTATCACAATTTGAATTAGCTGACCAAATAATTTCCGTAGGAGTAAAACTTAGTATGGATTGAATCTCTATACTATCGCCTAGTTCTATTATTTCATCAAACCCTAGATCCACTTCTACCTCCAAAGGTTCAGGGACTATCACTTGATCTGAAATCAAACAACCATTATCGTCCGAAATAGTCAAGGAATGACCTCCTGGAGAAACAAAATCTAAAACTGTGGGAAAATCCTGTAATACTGCAAATCCACTCCCATCTAATGAGTAACTGTAATTCCCTGATCCTCCAAATATATTATCCAATATGATTTGTCCATCAAATATAGCTGAACAAGGGGGTGCATTTGAAATTATTACTAATTGAATTTCACTAGGCTGTATAAGTGTGGTAGATGCAGTAGTTGAACAACCTAAAGCATCAGTAATTGTCACATCATAATTCCCAGCAAATACATTTTGGATATTTGGAGATGTGCTTCCATTACTCCAAAGGAATTGAAAAGGTGCTGCTCCTGATATTGGAACAGCTATGGCCGCACCATCATTTTCATTAAAACAACTAATATTAAAATTTCCAAATTGGGAAGTAGGCTGTACAATCGCCTCTACCTCCTCAACCTGAATGGTAATTTGAGTTGTAGGTATAACACCAATACAGCTATTATTTAAAGGAATAACCGCCTCAAGGGAGTAGATTGTAGTTACTGATGGAAGAACTGTAATTGTGTGCCCATCAGAAATTCCATTCAATAATATTGGAGGGTTATTCCCCTCTGAAAACTCTACGTTATAGGTTGAACCTCCAGTCAAATTAAAGGTCAAAATAGCCTCGGTGTTAGGACAAATTATATTAGTTGAAGCTGAAATTGTTCCAGTAATTTCAGGTTCAAAAGTCAAATCAACATTAATGATACTATCGCAGCCATTCATGTTCCCACCTGGAATAATTTCAGTACCTGATGCATTTAACTCATCGTAAACGATGCTATTAACAATAATACTTTCACCATCGCATAATGTTTGAATTAAATCATTTGTGGAATTTAAAGTTACAGAAAGTTCAATTTCAACAATTTGAGAAAAACAAGTTCCACTTGAAACTATCCCATAAACTGATGTACTGGCTGATGTAACTGTTGTTGAACTTGGTATAGTTGCTCCAGCATCCGTATACCAACTGACCATATTTCCGTTTCCTCCATTAATTGAGTTTTCTAACAATGTTAAATTAAATGTAGCGATACCGCCACCTTCATCACATTGAGAATTAATAGTTGAAAATGCAATTGGATTATCCTCAATTGCCAAAACAACTTCCACTATTTGAGACGAACAAACTCCATCGGTCACGATTGCATAGACAGAGGCATTGCCTGATGTAATTGTAGTTAAACTTGGTATGGTAGCTCCATCATCCATATACCAACTGACCATATTTCCGTTTCCTCCATTAATAATATTTTCTAGTGCAGTTAAATCAAAAGTTGCTGTTCCATTTCCATCATCACATTGAGTATCTGTTGTAGAAAATGCTGATAAATTATTATCAACAGCCAAAATGATTTCAACTATGGGAGAGTAACAAATTCCATTTGTCACAATCGCGTAAACAGACGTATCCCCTGTAAGAATTGTGGTCGGACTTGGAATAGTTGCCCCTTGATCTGAAAACCAAATAACAGTATTCCCACTTCCACCTGAAACTATATTTTCTAACGCAATTAAATCAAAAATGGCTATTCCACTTCCATCATCACACTGGATATCTGTTGTAGAAAATGCAGTTAAACTATTTTCAACAATCAAGGTAATTTCTACTATTTGGGAGGAGCAAATTCCATCTGTTACGATTGCGTATACAGAAGCATTTCCTGAAGTAATTATAGATGGACTTGGTATGGTAGCTCCGGCATTAGTATACCAACTAACCATATTTCCACTACCACCATTGACTGAGTTTTCTAAAGTAGTCAAATCAAAGATAGCTGTTCCATTCCCTCCATCACATTGAGTGTCTGTCGTAGAAAATGCAACTATAATGTTTTCAATTGTTAGATTGATTTCAACAATTTGAGATAAACAACTCCCATCAGTTACGATTGCGTATACAGAGGTATTTCCTGATGTAATTGAAGTTGAACTTGGTATTGTTGCCCCGGAATCCGTGTACCAAATGACCGTATTTCCAGTTCCTCCGTTGACTGTATTTTCCAAAGTGGTCAGATCAAAAGTAGCAGTTCCATTGCCGTCATCACATTGAGTGTATATAGTTGAAAATGCAGATAAACTATTTTCAACGATTAAGGTGATTTCTACAACTTCAGACAAGCAATTCCCATCAGTTACAATTGCGTAAACAGATGTATTTCCTGAGGTAACTATAGTTGGGCTTAGTATAGTTGCTACTGAATCTGTGTACCAATTGACCGTATTCCCATTTCCTCCATTAACTATATTTTCTAAATCTGCTAAATTAAAAGTGGCAGTTCCATTGCCATCATCACATTGAGTATCTGTTGTTGGAAATACAGTTAAATTATCAAAAATAATTAACTCTACCTCTACTATTTCGGAAAAACAAACTCCATCTGTCGCTATTGCATAAATTATAGTTGAAGCAGAAACAAAGGGTGAAGCAATTGCTAATGTTAAGTTTTGGTCCGCAAACCAGAACACCTGATTGCCGTTATTAAGGTTAATTACATCTTCCTGCATATCCAAATCAAAAGAGGCAGTTCCATTGCCATCATCACAACTAGACAGTGAATAGTTATTAACAACAGGAACTTCAGGAGATAAAGTCAACGAAATTTCAACTGGTATGGAAGAACAACTACCATTAACTACAATTGCATATATCAAAGTTGGAGTAGTTTCAAATTCATCAAAAGGTGGCGAAAGTGGAATATTAGCTGCAGCATCCTCAAACCATAAAATGCTATTTCCATTTCCTCCAGTGATATTATCTTGAAAATTCAAATTAGTCAAATCATAAATTGCTGTACCTGTTCCATCATTACAAGCAGAAAGAGAAGTTGGATTTGCCTCAATGTCATTACTTATTTCAAGAGTCACCTCAACTGCCTCTGCGGTACAACTTACATCATTAACTACAGCATAAATTGTTGTTGCAGATGAATTAAAAGGTGATGAAATCGAGTTGGTTAAGTTTACATCTGAATACCAATTGATTGGATTTCCATTTCCTCCATTAACGATATTTAAAATTGCATTAAGATCGAACTCTGCTGTCCCATTTCCGCTATCACAATTTGATAATGTTGCTGAATTAGCTTCTGGAAGGTTTGCTACGGTCAAATCAATTCCTTCAGCTGAAGAAGTACAATTTGCATCCGAAACAATTGCATAAATTGTTGTAGAACTTGAATTAAAAGGTGATGAAATTGAATTAGTTCCGTTAGCATTTAAGAACCAAGAAACGGTATTTCCATTTCCTCCATTTACAATATTTTCGATTGTGCTTAAATCAAAAATTGCCATACCCCCACCCTCATCACAAAGAGTAGCTGATGCACCTGAAATCTCAGGCGTAGTAGTTATATTTAAATCAATACTAACTGAACTGGACAAGCAATTTCCATTATCAACTATTGCGTAAATTGTCGTTGCTGAACTTAAGTATGGTGAATTAATCGTCATTGTTGCATTGGCATCTGAATACCACAGAACAATATTCCCATTCCCTCCGTTTACAATATTTTCTAAAGTCGTCAAATCAAAAGTAGCAGTACCATTACCATCATCACAAAGAGAGGTTGATGTTAGATTAGCAACAGGTAAATCCTCTACTACTAAATCAATTGCTATTGGTTCGGATGTACAATTCATATTTCCTACAACTGCATAAATTGTTGTTGTACCCGAAAAATAAGGAGAGGCGATATTATTTGTACCATTAATATCTGAATACCAATTAACTAGATTTCCTGAACCAATTGTATTCTCCAAAGACGTTAAATCAAATGTTGCCATTCCTATTCCTTCATCACAAAGTGTAGCTGAAGATGCATTACCAGTTGGAACATTCTCGACTGTCAAATTAATTGCTACTGGTTCTGAAGAACAAAACCCTACAGTGACCGTAGCGTAAATTATTGTCGTCGATGTATTAAATGGCGAAGATATCAACAAAGTACCTCCTGAATCTGAGAAAAAATCAACAGGATCAGAGGTACCCCCGTTTATTGTACTTTCTAAAGTTGTAAGGTCAAATATAGCTGTACCATTTCCAATATCACAGAGTGTTGCAAAAGTTGTATTTGCGGTTGGTTGGTTTTCTACCATTAAATCCACAGGCACCGGTTCCGAAATACAATTACCGATTGTAATGATTGCATAAATTACTGTTGTACCCGCATTGTAGGGAGAAAAAATCTGGTTCGTAATACCCATATCTGAATACCATAAGACTGGATGATTTGTACCTCCATTCACAGTACTTTCCAAACTCGTTAAATCAAAATCTGCTAAACCACTAACATCATTAATGCATTCTGAAGCAGTAGTTGAAACACCTGCAGGAGTAGAGTTAACAATAAGATCTACAGCAACCGGTTGAGAATTACAAAGTGCTCCATTAACAACCGCATAAATTATGGCTGATCCAGAATTATATGGTGAGGAGATCAAATTCGTCCCTCCTGAGTCTGAATACCATGAAACTGCATAAGAGGATCCACCATTAACTATGTTTTCCAAAGACATTAAATCAAATTCAGCAGTTCCATTTGTTGTCTCACACTCTTCCCCACTAGTTGCAAAAGCAGCGGGTGTATTTATTACATTTAGATCAACTTGAACTGGTACTGACTCACAACCTGCCACATTTGAAACTACTGCATAAATCTGCGTTGTAGAGGTATTAAACGGAGAAGTTAAAATCGGGTTAGTCCCATTAGCATTTAAAAACCAATTGACTGAATAAGCTGGATTGGTATTTACAACCAAAGCAAGAGTAGTTAAATCAAAATTAGCCGTTCCATCTCCAATATCGCAATCATCTCCAATGGCTGAATTGGCAGCAGGTGCATTTTCAACAGACAAAATAATTTCAGCAATGTTTGAGGGACAATTACCATTGGAAACAATGGCATAAACTGTAGTTGAAGCTGTATTGTAAGGTGAAGAAATTAAAAGAGTAGCTCCAGCATCTGAATACCAATTTATAGTATTTCCAATTATATTATTAATATCATTTTCGATAAGTGTCAAATCAAAATCTCCTGTTCCATTCCCCAAGTCACAAATTACGGCAATTGCATTATTTGCAATTGGAGCATCTTCAACATTTAAAGAAATTGGGATAATTGGTGATGTACAGTTTCCATCACTGACTTCTGCGTAAATTGTTGTTGACCCAGTATTGTAAGGTGAAAAAATTGGAAAGCTCCCATTCATATCCGAATACCAGTTTACAGTATTCCCTTGTGTACTATTTATATCAAGTGCTAAAACATTAAGATCAAAATTTGCAGTTCCATTTCCTAAATCACAGTTTGAGGCAGTAGTAATATTTGCTGTTGGAACAATATCAATTGATAATCCAATTGCGACAATTTGCGAAACACAATTAGCATTGGTCACTTGTGCATAAACAATTGTTGAAGCTGTTGAATAGGGAGATGAGATTGGAATAGTTGCATTTGAATCAAAATACCAATTAACAGTATTCCCAAGTTCATTATTTACATTAAGTCCAATATTATTTAAATCAAATGAAGCAGTTCCATTTCCCTCATCACACTCTGAGGCCGAAGTACTATTTGCTATAATTCCTGGAGTTACTATCAACTCTACAGGAAGAATAGGGGAAGTACAAATTCCATTGATGGTTTGCACATAAACAAACGTCGACGAAGAAAGATAACTATTTGGAAGCAAAATTTGGTTTAGACCATTAACATCTTCAAACCAAGAAACTGTAGCTCCACTACCTGCATTAACAGTATTTTCAACTGTAGTTAAATCAAAAACTGCTTGATTTCCAAATACAGCACACTCTTGTATTGTTGTGGATACTACAGGAGGAAATGGAGTTACAAAAAGTGTTACTTGAGTAGCCAACGAGGTGCATGGAGCACTACCAATAACTGCATAAACAATTGTGTTATCTTGAGTTGTCAATAATGAACCAGGAATAGGCATGGTAGCTGATGCATCTGTAAACCAAGCAACTGGTAGTCCTGTTCCTCCATTTACATCATTATTAATTGTTGACAAATCAAATTCTCCAAAAGTTGGAATTATTGTTGATTCACAAACAGTCATTGTAGAAGGAAAACCTATTGGTGTCTGAACCACAGTCAAGGTTATAGGTACACCAATTGAAGGACATCCATTTTCAGTAACCGTGGCATAGACAACCCCGGATCCAGAAGTGTAATTTGCCCAATTGATAATTGGAATATTTCCACCAACATCCATAAACCATTCTACCGGTAACCCTGTTCCTCCATTTACAATAGTAGTAACCGTTGATAAATCAAATGTAACGGTACCAGTTGATGAACAAGCTGATAAACTTGCTGGAAATGCTGTTGGAACTGAATTAACAATTAATTGAACAGCAACGGGATCAGATTCACAATTCGTGGAATTAGATGTAGCATAAACTGTGGTCGATGTTGTTGAATAATTTGAAGGATTATTAATTGTTGTAGATAACAACATATCTTCATACCAATTAACAGAATTGGAGCTTCCACCATTCACAACAGTATTTAATCCTAATAAATTAAATGTCGATGCATTCCCTCCCTCATCACATTCTATTATTGGACCAGCAGCAAATGCTGTTGGTGTTTCTTCTATATCCATAAAAAATGGAGTAGGATCTACTGTGCCAGGACATCCAGCATTATCAGTTATTCCGGTCAAAGTAAAAGTTAAATTTCCAAGTATAAAATTAGGTACTGATAAGGTAGCTGTATTTATATCATATGTTGGTATAAGCCCTTGAGAACAAACATTAAGTTCAAAATTAATTGAAGTCACTTGAATTGTCACTGGGAAATTATTTACAAATGGAGGTAAATCTAGTACCCCATCCAATGTATAAGGAGGAGCAGTTGGCCCCGCAATTGTGATGGTTACAATTGAACAATTATCAGAGCATAAAACACCACCTCCTGACAATGAAGCATTAGGTCCTCCTCCTGATCCAGTAAATGTAATCTGAGCCTCTCCAGCAAAATTAGAATAGATTGGACAACCATTCAATGCCGTCACAGAAACTAAAGAAAAGGTAGTACTTGCTGATAGTGAAACTATTTCAGTATATCCATTTGTAATATCTGATAATGTAAAATTAGATGATCCATCGGTGTATACTACATCAAATGGACCACCAGTTGATGGTAAATTAAACGTTAAGGTTTCATTATATGATCCACATCCCCATGCACAAATAGCACAAGAAATTGACATATCATTAGTGGATATAGGTAAAATTGAAGGCGGAGGGTTGTTATTATAGTCTGTACAATTAGTGTAAGAGGTCCAATTGGTTGGATCTTTAATACGATTAATCCATTCTAATTGAGTAGTTGCCGTTGTTGGACCAGTATAATTAACATAATTAGTAGTACCACCCGTCGGATTCATGAAAAAACAAGGATCAACATCTGGATGTAAATTTGATTGTTGAGAACTTCCATCAGCATTCCAAATAGTTCTTGTATTAAAACCATAGAGCACCTTTCCATTATAAGTTGCATCATGTTCTCCAGTTTCACCGCCATTGTCCCAAACACCACCTTGCATCACATACATTTGATCTCCACCAGAATTCATATTGACATTCCTATCAAAAGTAGAGGGAACATTTAAATTTATAAATGTCCAATCTGGATTGGCTGTTTGAGTAGCTGTAAAGCTTGTAATCAAGGTTAACTCAAAACTTGTCCCAGCTGGAATAGTCCCACCAGTTCGAGTCATTCGATAGGTTCCTTCTGAATCTCCCCAGAGACCAGCGGAAACACGTTCCCAACCATTATCAGTTATGTCAAATTCTGTCCCATTTGTAATATCTTTAAAAGCAACAAATGTAACCACATCAGTCCCCCCAGAGCCACCACAAGCAGCACTATTAGCATTTACCCCAAGTATGGCTATATCACCACCTTGTAGATCAGTTTGAGCATTCAAATTTTTGGGAAGAACAGAAAGAAGGACAACTATAACGAGGTAGTTGATAATTTTAAATGACTGCATCGTTCAGCGTGTTTTTTGATTTATTTCAAAGATACAAAAAAACCTATGACCAATGCTTGAAAAAAATGAAGTTTTGGTGAAGTTTTAGAATATTATCATTATTTAGATTTTATAACTAAACAAGGTTTCTTCTAAAGTCGATCGAAAGGCTTTCTACAAAGAAAAAAAGCAACTAGATTGATTAGAATAAATTATTTTCAACATTAAATATTAAAATGCTTTCCGTATCATTTACAATGAATATAAAAATTATCTCTTAATCCATTTTGGTAATGACTTCTTGATCTTATTAATTTATCAAAACCAATCGCCTATTTGAGGAAATCACTCGCGATTCTATTTTAAAAGACACAAAAATCAACGTATTCATTTATTTATTTATTAAAGATTTAGATATGCCATATTATACAGATTAAATCTCCCACCCAACGTAAAATTCTTCTCGAAACTAAGCCATCATAAATATATTTTTAATCATATAAACACCCAAATTGATATTAAAATTTAAAAAAACATGATGACGGTATACTTTTAAAATTTAAATATCAATTGATTCGAGAAAAATTCTCACAACAATTACAAGCATAATCTCTTAGGAGAAAACAAAGCAGAATTTCTATAAAGAACGAAATCTTTTCGAAAAAATTTAGTTCTATATTTCAGATATTTTTATCAAAAAAACTATTTCATTTGCTAATTCGTTATAAACTAAGTTTCTCGGCAGAGATTTTGACATAATAAATGTTAAGGATATTCTACTTTTATTATTATTCTAACTTCTAGTACAATTACTAGGTTTTTCCAAACAAAAGTCGTAATTACGGCTTTCTTTAAAAAAATTTGTGAGAAAACTACTCTCAATTATGAAAGATACCGAATTATATGAACGTGCCATCACATGGGCAAAAAAACATGGCTTTTCAAATATAAAAGCCAATACCGAAGAATATGAAATACCTGCTGGATTTACCCGAAAGGGAGAAACTGAAGCTTATATTCCTGACATTTCAGGAAGTAAACTAGGTGGAAAAAGCTATGTAGAAATAGCTATGAAAACAGAAGACAATGATGATCAGGTTTCCAAGTACAAACTTTTGAGTACAATGGCGAATATTAAATCTGGTAAACTTTACTTGCTTGCACCTAAAGGCCACAAGGCTTATGTTGACAAGATGGTAAAACAGTACAATATTAGCGCTGAAGTAATTAGTATCTAATGGTGAAGGACCGTAATTTAATGATTGATTATTTAATCAAGTCCTAATCAGATTAAAAAATCGCCCCTAAAGTTGGAAATATTATTTCACCACCAAATCGGACAACTTAAGGTCGCCATTGAGTTATGTTGAATAAAGTAATCCATTTGTTAATAGTCAACTTTTATTTCGGCTCAATGGAAAAAGATTGCGAATTGTCATGAAAATGAGATAGTAAAAATTAACGAATATACCTTTCGAAATAATAAATCAGCTTTAAAAAGCTAGAAGGAATTCCTTCTAGCTTTTTTTCTAAATTTCAGAAAAAATATCGCTTAAATAAATAAGAATAATCTCCTATTAATGAATTCCTCTTCTTCAAAAAAATTCTCTTCTAAATTAGGTCTTCAAATTGCGTTCTCTCCTATTTACAAATACAAGCTTCCTGAAAAACATCGCTTCCCGATGATTAAATATGAATTGATTCCAGAACAATTAATTTACGAAGGAACCATTTCTGAAAGCCAACTTTTCCATCCTGAAAAACTTTCAGAAGAAATACTTTTGCATACTCATGATTTAATCTATTGGGATAAATTAAAAAACCTAACCCTCTCTGAAAAAGAAATTCGTCGTATCGGATTTCCGCTTTCTTTAAATCTAATTGAACGTGGAAGACATATAGCTCAGGGTACAATAGACTGTGCATATTTAGCATTGCAAAATGGTTGTGCTATGAACGTAGCTGGAGGAACTCACCACTCTTTTGCAGACCATGGAGAGGGATTTTGCGTACTAAATGATTTTGCTATTGCTGCCAATCATTTACTTGTAGAAAAAATTGTAGAAAAAATTCTAATTGTTGATCTAGATGTTCATCAAGGAAATGGTACAGCCAAACTATTTGAAAATAATCATAAAGTCTTTACTTTTAGCATGCATGGTGCTATGAATTACCCCAGCCGAAAAGAAAAATCTGACCTTGATATTGGACTTCCCGACAAGACTAAGGATAATTATTATTTAAGAACTCTCCATAACACACTTCCCCATTTAATTGACTTAGTTCAGCCCGATCTGATATTTTACCTCTCTGGAGTTGATATTCTGGAAACAGACAAATTAGGACGATTAAGCATGAGTTTGGATGGTGCAAAAAATCGAGATCGATTCGTTTTAGAGCTTTGCAAAAAAAATAATATCCCTTTAGCCATTAGTATGGGTGGTGGATATTCTGAAAGAATTGCCACCATTATCGACGCTCATGTGAATACATTTCGATTAGCGCAAGAGATTTTTTTTTAAAATTAACATTAATAAGATACTGAAAGCCAAAATGTTGACACATTAAATAAAAATTATATCTCTTTTTCTGGAACACTGTTTGTTTTAAGTTAATATCCCTCCCTAAATCCTTTGTTCCCTTTAATTCAATTTATCCACCTTTTCCTAAATATCAATAATATGTTATTTGCTCCAAAACAAATTTGTACATTTTTATTATTATCGATAATCTCAATTTCCACATTCGCTCAGACCAAAAATAACATCTGCTCAAAATCAGTTGACTACTGCGAAGGTAAGATCACTTTTGAAAATGGCAATATTTACAATGGCGAATTTTCCTTTGGAGTCCCAAATGGAAAAGGATTAATTAAATTTAAAGGAGGGAGTGAATATCTTGGCGATTTTAAAAATGGAAAAATCGAAGGCCAAGGTGCGATCCTTTTAGCATCTGGAGATTCATATATTGGAGAATGGAAAAATGGAGAGGCATCTGGAGATGGTACTTATAAAAAAAATGATGGTAGTAGTTTCAAAGGGAAATTCAAAAATGGAATGCGAGAAGGAGATGGAATTGTTACTTGGGAAAATGGAGATACTCTTAAAGGAGAATGGCAAGATGATAAATTAAATGGAAAAGCGATTTTTGAATTTGCTAACGGTGACTTTCTAGAAACAAGATGGCAGACTGGTAGTATGAAAATAAAATCTACTTACACCAAAGAGGATGGTCAAAAAATCCAAGGCAGTATGAATACTATTTATACCGGAATGGAAATGGAAAATAATTTTACTGAAGCAAAAGAAACGATGGTTGCAAATTTGCAAGTAGCATGGATATATGCTGCGATGGAATTCAAAGCAAATCAAAATTATAATTTAGCAGTTGATTTTTTAATAGCAGCACAAAAACATAGTTCAAGAAATCCTGAAATACAAGCAATTATCGCACAACATATCAAAGCGATTGATACGCAAAAAAACAATAGTGGTTGGGCTCAACTACAAAAAAAATAAATTCAAAACCAAAATTCCAAAAAGACTAGGCTTATTTTTTTTTGATATTTAATTTATTGTCGAATCTTTTTTCGATTAATATAATAGACATTAACCTCTTTAGAATTCGCCTCAACAACATCCTTAAAACCATCCTTATTCAAATCAACAAACCGAATATCATAAGTATCAAAGTCTTGCGAACTCAATAACATCATTTTATAGGACTTTCCATCTCCAAGATTTTGATAAATCCGGTTTGGTTCACCACTATTCCCAACCAAAATATCTACATCGCCATCCTGGTCATAATCTGCGGCATCTATAGAAAAAGAAGCATCCTTGACATTATCTAATTTTATTATGTTTTTAAAAGACATTGAAGCATCTCCAAAGCAGATAGAATTAGGTTCATTAATATTAGCTAATATAAGATCACTCCATCCATCCTTATTAAGATCCGAAATAGCGATACTTCTTGTTTCATCTTTGCCCGTTCCAAAAGGTATTTTATTTTCGAAATTCATCTCATCATTAAGGTAAATATAATTTTGCTGCCCATCCCGATTCGCTAAAATCAAATCTTCATCGCCATCTTTATCTATATCAAAAATTTTAACATCAATTGTAGAATCATCTGACTCGCCAAAGTTTATGACTTTTTCAAAATTTCCTTTTCCATCATTTATACAAATTTCATTAAACTCCCTTCGGTTAGTAATAAAAATATCTAAGTCACCATCTTTATCCAAATCAACTAATGTAATGTTTCGAGTATTGGAATATAACTTCCCAAAGGTTTTTCCTTCCACAAATTTTCCTTTTCCATTATTTATAAAAAGTCGATTGGGCGCTTTGTCATTTCCTACAGCAATATCTAAATCACCATCACCATCTAAATCTCCTACCTCAGCTGCATAACTCGTCGATTCGTAAAAACCTAAATCGTAAGAAACAGTAAATTGTCCCTTCCCATTATTTAAAAATATTTTGTTAGAAGCAGTCCAATGTCTTCCATTCGCGATAATAATGTCTATGTCTCCATCGGCATCAATATCACCAGAAGCGATGGAAGCGCTTCTTATTTTTTCAACTCCAAATGAATAACGAGTTCCATTTTGCGGATTTCTAAAATCAGAGTTTTGTGCAAAAATTGAAATTGGTAAAATAAATAGAAGGACGGTATATATTGAAGACATTTTCTAGGTTTTATAATTTGATTTCCAAATGATGACAAATATAAATCAATTTCTAAAAAAAATTAAAGAGGTGAATTACACTTATAAAGTATAATTCACCTCAATATGATTTATGATATTTTTTAAAAAATCTTACTCATCCAAATATTTTTTCTTCAACTCATTTAATTGTGATTCAATATTCTCCTTTATTTCTCTTTCAGCTAGGTAATTCATTTCAACTCTAGCATTGGTTGATTGCAATTCAGTATTGGTATTTTCTAAATGATTAATTTTATCTATATGACCTTTGATTTCTGAATGTAAGTTAGAGACATTAGTTTCTAAGTTTTTAATATTCATTTTAAGTTTCTTACCAGTAGTTAGGTTCCAAAACCAGGATCCTAATAACCAGGACACTATTAATAATGGTAATATCCACCAACTACAAATCGTGAGAAAATTATCTACTATTGAGAGTAACATATTTATTTATTTTATTTGTTTCTAAAAAATTAATTTTGACTGCTTTTCGTAATTATTTTATCCTTTGAATTACGGTTCTTCTATTCGATGCTTGTCCTGCATCAGTTGCATTTGAAGATGCAGGCTCAGACTCTCCTTTTGAAACTGCTTTAATTTTAGCTGGAGGAACACCATTTTTTAATAATAAGTTTTGAATTGCTTGAGCTCTTCGAAGACCTAAATTATTATTATCTTCAGGAGTTCCATTATCATCAGTATGTCCCGTTATAGTAACAGTTTCATCTGATGTTTTTAAAATGTCTGCTAATTTTTTTAAATACTCCTCTACTTTAGGATCAATCTTTCCAACCGCAGAATTAAATTCAAAATAAATTAATGCTTGATTCCCTAATTCAATTACAGGGGCTAATTTTTCAGGAGGAGCAATCCATTTAAAACTAGCACTAATAAATGAATTCGATTTCATACCTTCTTTATCTTTTGCCAAAACGGATTTTATTCGAATTCGTTCGTTTGGAATCTCAGAAAATAATTTCCGTATTTCTTCACCTCGTACAAGTCCTAGGTTATCAAAACCGGTAGGAATTTTTTCGCCTTTAAAATATTCACCGGTAATTTCAAAAATATTATCCTCTGCTTTACCTAAAAGCAATTTAGCTTTGTAATCATCAAAGGATTCATTGGTCATAGCTTCTGAATTAGACCAATTGAACATCAATGGTTCTGATAACTTTGGCAGTGGAGTTTCTATTTCGGCGGGTTGGCAAGCTGGATTAATATTATTATAGAGCCATGTGGCAAATAAAAAATAAACACCAGACATGAGCAACACTAAAGATGCTTTTGAACTCATAATTGATTAATAATTTAAAGTTGTTAAATCAAACTTGATAGATAATACTTAAACAAATATAATAATTGTTTTGAACTTCTACACTTTTGTAAAATTTATAATTAAATATTAACAAAAAAACAAAATTAAAATAAAATAAAACACATATGAATAATATTTTATTTAATATCATTAGAAAGTTCTATTTCTAAACAAAAATCCCGAATTTTTGAATAAATTAGACTTCAGACGAAAAGAAAAACACTTTATTAAACAAATTCTAATGCATCCTTTATAAATTCAATTGCTTCCAAAGGATTTTCCACCTCGATAATTAATTTTTGATAATTCTCAGATTCTAAATCAATGATAATTGCTTTATTTTTATTGACAACATCCCAAAAAACTTTTCCATTTGACTGATAAAATGTACCAGCAGTAATAATTCCAGGAACATGTATACCTGGCATTCTTATTCCTTTCCACCATCCATTCAAAGCATCTCTATTTTGGTAAGCTCGCAATATATTATTTATTGGGATTGATAGCTGGCTTTTTAATGCCCATAGCTTATGTAATCCTTTTACATTAAAATAAAAATTATTTCCATCTTTTGAAATTGTAACCATTAGTAAACCTTTTTTTGTGAGTATATAACTTTACAATTATTATTAAAATTAATCTATCTTTCTTAAAATATGACCATTGAAACTCTGGCACAGATATATTTTGTAGGTTTCACTATTCTCCTAGATCAAATTTCATAAACTCCTCTCCATTAAATTTAAAGACTCCTTAGCTGTCTGTCCCTAACCAAAGAACCCCTTTCTTTGTAAATAAAAATCATCATAATATTATTTTAATCGCCTTCAATCTGAAAATTAATGAGATTTCCTCCGTCATATTTTCAGACTCCGTCCTCGTATGTCACCATCCACAAGACACCATTATTATCTGGCACCCCTGAAAGAAAATAAGGAAGTCAATTGCTTTTTTGATTGATCAAAACTTTCCAATTTTTCATATTTAAGGGTTGACCCAATACCGATTATTTAATATTTACTGATAAAAAATTTTATTCTACTGGAAACATAGCACCTTCTCCACCTTTGCAATGAATATCTCTGGAATATTTAGTTTAGAAAATAAATTATTACCTCTAAATCGAATCAATTTCTAGGAGAAACAGATGGTCTGGAAATTGAACAGTTAAGAAATTTATATTTTCGGGGAATAAAAAAATCGCAGATATTTTTTTCAATTGTTTATAAGATGATATTGATTATCTTACTAAAATTAAATTGAAATTTATGATAATGCTTTTTTAGAGAAATGGTTAACAGTTATAATGGCAAGTGTTGTACTAGAGGAGGATTCTATTAGATTTAAAACTTACCTTGCTAGTTTTAGCCTCATATTTACTTAATTGATTTTTAAGTTTTGCAATTATTTATTTCTTTTAGCTTTCCCCAATTTTTTTTGATCTTATTTGAATACCTTTTCTTTTATGTTCTCTCAATACATATTCATGAGTTGATTTGAGCTCCAAAATTTTAAGGAAGGAATAACGAGATGAAATTTCTAACCCTTGAGTTTCTCCAATTTTATTGATTGTTTTAGCCGCATTTAATATTTGTTCCTCCATTTGAATCTCATTATTCCATTTCACACTTTTAATAAAATTATTACATTCGGCATTAAAAGCTCTTAACATTAACTTTTTTTGCACACTTATCATTTTTCCACCTTCTGCAATAGTCCCATTCACCTTCCAATCCACACATTCTACTATAGCTTTACCATTCGTTATCACCATCTTTTGCTTTTCCTGAATTTCCTTGATTTTCAATTTAAATTTTTCAGGAAATTCCTCACCGAACAGAGGCTCATAAACCCCAAATTCAGCAACCTCTATCTCATTCTTTAGAAGGTTTGTTTCAATAATTAACTTTTCATAAATATCATTTTCAGAGTGATATTTTGATCTTAACTCATCCCGGGATCTCATCACTTCATTAACCTCAATTTTTCTCTTATTGAGTTCATCATCAATATTTATTATTCCTTGATATTTTACATTTAGATCTCTAATTATTGTTTCTACCTTTTTGTTTTTAAAAAGCAACTTATAGTTAAAGTACCCTAATCTACAAATCAATAGACCTCCTAAAATGATAATTCCATATAGAAGTATTAAAAAACTATTAGAGGTATTGTTGACTGACAAACTATTTTCATAATCCCAATTTAATTTTTCTGTATCATCAATTGATTTTTCTGTATCCGACCCTTTTGAGATAAACTCTTCTTTAGCATATTGAAAATTGGTTTCGTCTTGTTCTAAAGAATCAACCTGGTCTGTTTGCAATTGTTTTTCAGATGGAATTATTACATCTGCAGCATACTGAAAATTGATTTCGTTTTGTTCAACAGTATCAACCTGTTCTGTTTGCATTTGTTTTTCAGGTGGATTTCTTACAACTATTAAGAGCTTTTTTACCCAACCAATTCTTCCATTAAAATCAACTTTACAATAAAAATAATTGCAATCATTTAGAAGAATAACCTTGTCATCAGCGAATATTCTAGAAATCGTTTTTGAGGAGAAACTCCCTTCTGATTTAAAACTTGTCTCCTTAGTAATAAAAGCCTCATTAGTTTGAGCCTGGATTTGACATAAACATAATAGAAAGAAAAAGGTAATATATATTTTGAGGAGGTTCATTCTAATTTTTTTATTTAAAAAACCCTAATAGCATTCTCTAATATTTGTATTCATTGTGGTCTACCATTTAAACTTTATCGAATTTTTCTCAAACTGAATAGCGAAAAATTGGATTTATTATGATTAATGGCGTGTTCCCTAATTTTTGATTGACCCTAATGTTACATCAGAGAATCTTTTTATATTATTTGGAAAGGGATTTAAGGTTAATTCAGGATAAGGGTGGCTGATAAATATGTTCAAAAGTAACAATAATACAATGAAAATCAATAATATCTTATGTAAAATCATCACATTCTAATCAATAAAAATAATTCAAACCTTTCCTCTCATATTTTTAATTCCCTCAATCTATTTATTCACAGAATAACAACACATTTCAATTTATAAAACAGACATTATCTTTTTCAATTGTAGTCAATTTCAAATTACGACTCACCTACAATAGTTCAAAAACATGATTCGAAACCTGAATGATACATTAGGAAAAAATATACCTCCATCATTTGGTGAGATTTTCACTTCGTTAAACTAAAAACATAAATCTTAACCCATTTTTACTTAAAAAAAATTAAGAATTATTACTATTTGATATTTTGGTACAAAAAAAACTGCAAATACAAATTCAATAATAAAAATGATGATGAAAAATGACATGCTTAAAATACAGGACAAAACGTTACGAGATGAATCAATGCCAGACACCTATGTTATCAGCAATCATTAAATTTCCAAATCAATTCCCTATCTTCAATTATTTTAAAATAACATACCATTGAAACGAAAAAACCAACTTAACCACAACGTTATCATTATCCTTCTCGCCATCTTTTCATTAGCGAGTTGCTTCTCAGAGAAACAATCAGAATCACTCAACCTCTCCATTTCTAAAAATCAACACATCACACTTATTGGCAATAATCTCTGTTCTCGTATGCTTAACTTTGGGCATTTCGAAACAGAGCTCCACCTGCGATATCCCGATCACGAACTGTTTATACGTAATATGTGTGATGGTGGAAACACCCCAGGATTTCGTCCTCACTCAGGTCGATTTTCACCTTGGGCATTTTTAGGCGCAGAAAAATTTCAAAATGAGTTAGCTAACTTTTCTAATAGCCAAGGTCATTTTGAAACACCTGATCAATGGCTAACACGGTTAAAAACAGATATAATTTTTGCTTTTTTTGGATATAATGAATCATTCGAAGGACCTAATGGTTTGTCTAACTTTAAAGACGAACTGGAGGCATTTGTCCAACATACTTTGAATCAAGAATATAATGGCGAATCTGCACCACAACTGGTATTAATTTCTCCCTTAGCTTTTCAAGATTTGACGGACAAATATGATTTACCAGATGGGAAAAAAGAAAATATCAATCTAGAATTATACACTGCGGCAATAAAACTGATTGCAGAAAAAAATAAAATTCCTTTCCTCGATGTTTTTCATCCCTCTAAAAAATGGTTTACAAGTGGTGAACAGTTAACCATTGACGGTTTTCAACTTAATGATCTAGGTTATCAAAAATTTGCCAAATTATTGATTGATCAAACTTTTGGTTTCATCGATGCCAAAGCCGAACCACATAGAAAATTAGTTTTAGAATCTGTACTTGAAAAAAACTGGTTTTGGCATGATGACTTTAAGAGTCCAAATGGAGTTCACGTTTTCGGCCGTCGTTATAATCCATTCGGCCCCGATAATTACCCAGACGAGATAAAGAAAAAGAAAGAAATGACTGCCTTACGTGACCAAGCAATTTGGAAAGCTACACTCGGCGAAAAAATGGATCTAGCTAAAGCTGATGCACAAACACATCAACTCCCTGAAGTACCAACTAATTATAAAGTCGGTGACTATGGGCGTGGTAAAAATCAATATTTATACGGCGAAGATGCCTTGAAAACTTTAACAACCCCTAAAGGATTTCAAGTCGAACTATTTGCATCTGAAAAAGAATTTCCAGATTTAGCAAACCCAGTCCAATTATCTTTTGACAACAAGGGGAGACTCTGGGTAGCGGTCATGCCAACTTACCCTCATTACAAACCTGGGGATCCTAAACCAAATGATAAATTATTGATTTTAGAGGATACTGACGGTGATAACAAAGCTGATAAACAAACTATTTTTGCAGACAACTTGCATATCCCTGTTGGATTTGAATTCGCGCCCGAAGGAGTTTATATATCTCAAGGAACTAACTTAAAATTATACTCTGATACTAATGGCGATGACAAAGCTGATAAAGTTGAAATTATTTTAAGTGGATTCGATGACCATGATACTCATCATGTAATTAGTGCTTTTTGTGCCGATCCGTCTGGGGCACTTTTTATGGGGGAAGGTGTCTTTTTGCATACCAATGTCGAAACTCCTTATGGACCTGTTAGAGCTACTAATGGTGGGTTTTACCGCTACAGTCCACAACGAAAACATTTGGAACGTACCGCTCAAATTCCAATCCCAAATCCTTGGGGAATTGCATTTGATGATTGGGGTCAAAATATTTTTGCCGAAACTTCTGGACCAGAAATAAGATGGATACTGCCAAGCACTATCAAACCTCGATATGGTCAAGGTAATGATAAAGCTCCATCTATGTTGAATGAGCATGAGAAAGTAAGACCGACTTCAGGTTTGGAATTTGTATCAAGTAGACATTTCCCCGATGAAATTCAAGGAGATTTATTAATCAATAATTCCATTGGATTTCTAGGTATGCGACAATATAAAATTTCTCAAAACAAAACTGGTTTCCATCTAGATTTACGACATGATTTAGTGGAAGGAAGCGATCAAAATTTTCGACCTGTAGATATGGAATTTGCACCAGATGGTTCTCTATATTTTATTGACTGGCACAATGTCCTAATTGGCCACATGCAGCATAATGCTCGTGACCCATTACGAGACCATGTCCACGGACGAGTATATCGAATCACTTATCCTTCCAGACCTTTAGTTAAACCTGCGAAAGTTGTTGATGCTCCAATTTCAACTCTTTTAGAAAATTTAAAACTACCAGAATACCGCACTCGATATCGCACTAGGCGAGAGCTTCGTAATAGAAACCCAAAAGAAGTATTAACTGCTTTAATTACATGGGTAGGTAATTTAGATAAAAAAAATGACCGCTACGAACATCATAAACTCGAAGCACTTTGGGTGACATGGGGGCTTAATAAAATAAATGAAAATATACTGTTACAACTTTTAGATGCGAAAGATTTTAGAGCTCGCGCTGCTGCTGTTCAAGTATTACGATACTCAGGGCATCAGATAAAAAATCAACCTAAATTACTCTTGAAGGCAGCAAGCGACGAAAATAGTCGCGTGCGCCTAGAAGCAATTACGGCAGCTACATGGCTTGATTCAACAAAAGGATTAGAAATTTTGAAGGAGGCTGGAAAATATCCTTTGGATAAATGGATGAAACCAACTCACACTAGAGCTATTGCACATTTGGAAGGGAGAAATTTAGAAATCAAAAAAGCTGAAATTCAAACACACCTTAGAGGAGCAGACCGAGAACTATTTATCAAAGGAAAAGAATTATATGAACGTGAAGCATACTGTGGAACTTGTCACCAAGAGCAAGGACAAGGTCTAGCATCAGCGGGATACCCACCACTCCGTCAATCAAAATGGGTAAGAGAAAATGAAGACCGATTGATAAAATTAACATTGAAAGGAATATATGGACCTATGACTGTTTTGAATCGAGATTATAAAGGTTTGGTACCTATGACTCCCTTTGAGGGTTTGATGAATGACGAAGAAATTGCAGCCGTTTTAACTTTTGTGCGAAACAGATTTGGAAATCGAGGCTCTGTCATTTATCCTAAAAAAGTGGAGGAGGTACGAGCGAAAATTGCTAAAAAAGATGGGTTTTATACCGCGAAAGAATTACTAAAGTTGCATCCCCATAAAAGTGAAAATGGAAAGCAATTAGTAAATTAAAACTATTTCTAACAGTACATAAATAAATATGAGACTAATAACTTTAATCTTACTAATATCTTTCTTGAGTTGTGAAAATGAATCAAGCGAAAGTAAAAAAATTATTGAAAAAAAAACTTTGAATGAGCCCATTCAATGGGTGAACTACAAATCAAAAAAAAATTCGAAAAGAAAACGAGTAGTTTTAATTTCCGGCGACGAAGAATATCGCTCTGAAGAATCTCTTCCTCAATTAGCAAAAATTTTAACAGAACATCATGGTTTTGATTGTACCGTTTTATTTGCACAGGATCCCGAGAGACCTGGGTTGATTGATCCTAATTATAGTTTTAACATTCCCGGAATGGAACAATTAAAAGAAGCAGATTTGATGGTTTTATTTACTCGATTTCGAGCATTACCGGAGGAACAAATGCAGCATATAGAAAATTTTCTTTTAAAAGGAAAACCATTACTAGCAATTCGTACTTCTACTCATGCATTTAATTTTCAAAATAAAAATCACGCCTTTGCACATTATGGTTGGAACTACAATGGAAATCTAAGTTTTTGGCATTTAGGTTTTGGAAAAAATATTTTAGGCGAAACTTGGTTCACTCATCATGGTCATCACCAACAGCAAAGTACTCGCGGCATCATTGCTCCTAATGCTAAAAACCATCCATTGGTTAATGGAATAGGGAATGGAACAATATGGGGACCTTCAGATGTTTATGGAATTAGAGTGCCTATGCGTGATGATGCGAAATCAATCATTCTAGGGCAAACAATTGATAGAACCGCTCCATACGATAAATCTGATCCATTCTATGGATTAAAAGAATCTGATTTAATAATCGCAACTGAAAATAAGGATTCCACTTACAATCCAAATAAAGAAATGCCACCAATCGTCTGGACTAAATCTTATCAAATTCCAGATGGTCAAAAAGGCCAGTCAATTACATCAACAATTGGGGCAGCCACCGATATGGTTGATGAAGAAGTTCGAAGACTTTTTGTGAATGCTACTTATCACTTATTAGGTTTAAATGTACCAAAGAAGGCAAAAGTAGATTTCGTGGGAAAATATGCTCCTTCTGCTTTTGCTTTTCATACAGATGAATATTGGAAAAAGAAAGGATTAAAGGTTGAAAGTTATTTATGGGAATAGGTTTATAATTCAGCGATCTCTCATAAGGGTTAGTAAATATTGGATGTCAAAATAAAATATTTTTCAAAAACACAATCAATTTTTGTTTTACATTTGTCGATGATCTCAAAAGGTATATTCTTTATCCTCATTGCTACTTTTGCATTTGCCATTATGAATGCAACAGCTAAAGAATTGAGTAATTTCCATCCGATGCAAGTCGTATTCTTTCGTGCTATTGGAACATTTATTTTCATATTTCCAACAATGCTTATACGTAAAATACCTATTATTGGAAACAACCCAAAACTTTTGTTTCTTCGGGGACTTGTTGGTGTAGTTTCACTATCCACATTTTTTATGGCATTACAAAAAATCCCTTTAGGTTCTGCAATTTCAATTAGATATTTGGGTCCAATCTTCGGAGTGGTAATGGCTGCTTATTTTTTAAAAGAAAAAGTAAAAGGTATTCAATGGTTGAGTTTGATTATTGCTTTTTCAGGAGTGATCGTCTTAAAAGGATTTGACCCTAGAATTGATTCTGCGAGTTTGGGATTGCTTTTAATCTCAGCTCTTTTTGTAGGGATGGTTTTTGTTATGATTCGGTATTTGACAGATAAGGAACATTACTTGACTATCATTAATTATTTTATGGTAGTGACGATTATAGTTAGTTTATTTTTTGTGAATCTTTGGAGAATACCAATTAAAAACGAATGGTACTCTGTTGTAGGAATCGGAATTTTAGGATTGATAGGACAAGTGTTTATGACACGGGCTTTTCAAACGGAAGACACAAGTGTCCTTGCTCCTTTTAAATATATGGAATTAGTTTGGGCTTTAATTTTAGGATATTTTTTATTCGACGAAACGTATTCTTGGGCTCCATTTTTTGGAATTAGTTTGATTATAATTGGAATGCTATTAAATGTGTATTCCAAAAATAAAACATATAAAGAGTAAGTCTACTTATTCAATATTTAAGGAAGATAGAAAGACTAGACTTACTATCTTCCTTTAGATAAAAAACACTCTTTAAAAATCAATTTGATAACTTAAGACAGGAGTCAATGATGACTGTGTCTTGAAAACCCATTCTCTTAAATCTGGATCAAACGTTCTACTAATTCCATCAATATTTCTTCTTGCAATCGCATTTTGGACATCTAATGATAAACTCCAAGCATATTTTTCTTTATCTTTTCGATAAGCAATCCTCAAATCTGGCCGAAAGTAAGGATCAACCTTCTCTGTAAATGCTTTGGACTCATCTAGGAGCGGTTCATTAGGATTATTCGAATTTACTCCTTCATAAAGCAAGGGAGTTAATCGTTGACCACCATTAAACAACAACTTCAATCCAGTTTGTAAAACTGAATTATTTTTAAATGTAAATTCTTTTGATAACAATAAACTTCCTGAAATCTGACTATTATAACTTGTACTAAACCTTTCTTTGTTTATTGCTTGATAAGTAGATTCAAAAATGGAAGTAGACAATAACATAAAGAATCCAGCATCAAAAGATTGTTGTAGCGAAATATCAATTCCATAATTTCTCCCTGTCCCCTGGCTTACCAATGCTTGAGTTGCAAATCCATCAATCTCATTTAAAATAGAATAGGAACTATTTTCATCAATACTAACTGGTACATCATATAAATATTGAAAATAAACTTCCGTATGTAAACGAAGTCGATTGGCAATCAATTGATCATATGCTATGACGAGATGGTGTGACTTTATCAATTCCAAATCTATATTTGGATTAGTAACTATTCCTTGATCATCTGTTAGTCTGGTAAAATAACTTCCAGTTGGGAGTGTCCTACTATGTAATCCGTAGGCAAAACTAAGAGAATTATTTTTCGAAAAGGTCTTCCTTACAGCCAACCGTGGTTCAACCGAGTAAGTATTATTTAAATTAAAATACATTGCATGAGTTCCTATGTTAATCAACCAATCTACCCTTGGACGAATTCTAAAATTGACATATGGTTGAATTAAAAAACTATTGTCTTTAATATCTAAAAAATTGACTGTCATTTCATTAATTAATTTGTCGTGATACAAATCATATAATAAATTATTAACATATACTCCTGTTTTCAGCGTCAATTTCGGATTAATTTTTTTATTGTAACTCGTTGAAAGGGTAATTCTTCCCTCTATATAATCTTCATCATTTACATTAGTTGCTACGAAATCTTGAGTTAATGTATCGTTTGCAAATAATACCTTCTGATTCATTACGGCCAAGTTAGTTCTCAAATAAGAATCATCTTTAAATAAATGAGTATGTGTCATTCCTATTGCACCCATATTAGTTTCAAAATCACGAGTCAAATAGTCAGTATACGATTTCCAGTTTTCGATACCATCAATTGGGTCTTGTCGCTCTTTACTTAATCCACCTATTCCCCAAAAAGATAAAATATCTCTATTATTTTTACTAGCAAACCGAAGTTTAAAAGACAAATCCTGAAACGTATTATTCACCCGCGGTCCAACCAAATGGATACCCATCGAATTTAAAATTCCCAAAGTAGAATATCTGTAATTCACGAGGTAAGAACTTTTCCCTTTCCGAATAGGTCCCTCTGTGGAAAAATCTAATCCTAAGATTCCAGCTTTAAATGAATACTCTCGATTGTCTTTATTGCCATTTCGAAGCTTTACATCAAAGACTCCAGAGAAAGCATTTCCATACTCAGCAGAAAATGCACCAGTTGAAAAATCAGAATTACCTAGCATACTCATACTAAAAATGGTAATTCCACCACCTGAAGATCCACGTCTAGCAAAGTGATTGGGATTAGGTATATCAATTCCTTCTAGTCTCCATAACAATCCAATTCCGGAATTTCCACGAATAACTATATCACTCCTATTATCCCGGCTTGGTTGCACTCCTGAAAACCCCATAGCCATTCTTCCAGGATCATTAGCACTCGCTGCATTACTCTTGATATCTTCAACAGAAAATGAAATAGCACTGACAATAAGATCTTCATTATTGGCTCGTTTCCCATTTTGATTAGCAAGGACAGTCACTTCTCCTAGTTCTGATGAGGATTGTAATAAGGAAATATTTAATTCCATCTCCTTTGCGGAATTCAACAGGATATTATCATTTGAGTAGGATTGATAACCAACATAAGTTGCTGAGACTTTTCTCCGACCAACTGGAACATCTTCCAATCTAAAACTTCCATCAATTTCTGTAGTCGTCCCTATATCATCAAAGCCATCAACAGTAACGGTTGCTCCGATTAATGGCTCTTGGGTATCCTGATCAACTATAGTTCCTTTAATAGTTTGACTTTGACTTTGGCCAAAAATAAATAGTTTGAGTAAAATGAGTGTGATTGTAACAATTATCTTTTTCATAACAGAGAAAGTTTTCAATTTTGTTTATTGTAATTCAAAAATAAACAAAGATAGCTTTCCCTCTTTTCCAAAATTGCTAATTATAGCAACATATATATATATATATATTGCATACAAATACAGAATATTATCTTAAGCACCAAAATATGAATAATGGGTTTTTCTTAAAAATAGACTTTCTTAACAAAAGACAGTCAATGCTACTTGTAATTAATATTATTTCTTAGATGTCAAAGCTTGTTGATTTTTACCCCTGAGTTATTAGGAGGTTAAGTTTTTCGGAAATCTCCTCCAAGTATGTTTTATCAAACCATTTTTCATTCACCGTCGTCGTCCCGTAAAGATTTTCCGCTGCAATTCTTTGCACATGAATTAATTCATCATCAATAACAAATCCCATATAATTTCGGGCATACAACTTAGTAGCGTTTGCCCAAAGCTTTGTTCCCTCTTCATTCATAATCACTTGTAACCCTTCATTACCAACCATACCTGAATAGATAATTACTTCCTTAAAATGAGGAATCGTAACAATAGGAATGGGATTTAAATAAAAAGTGTCTTGAGTATTAATTTTTATCCTTTCAACTAAATCTGTTCGCTCCTTTTCAACAATATAATACCAACCTGTTTCGATTTTTTGAACTTTATCGGAAGTACAACTGGCTATAAAACCAAAAAATAACAATACAACTACGTAATTTAAATATTTCATTTTATTTTTTTATACTAATTACTAGGATATATTTAGAAAAACACTTGAACTAAACTAATAAATTTGGTGAATTAAATATTTGATGTCAGTTTTTCCAAATAATGAAACTCAATCCCAAACTGTTTTTTCAATTCCTCCACTTTATCCAAATATATTTTCGCATCAACTGCTTCTCTCCTTTTTTGGCCAACGATCATCACATTTTTCCCTGTATGATCCATTGAGATGAATTCAAAAACTTTGGTTTTATAGCCATTCGACTCTAAAATTAAGGCACGAATAGTATCAGTTACAATCTCTGCTTGTCGCTCTTTAAGGATTCCAAAATTCAAAATTGGTTCAAGTAATGAATCATCTTTAATCTGTTTCCGAATTTGTTTATGGCAACAAGGTGCACAAACAATCAGTTGTGCATCAGCTTTGATTCCTTTGGCAATCGCTTCATCAGTTGCAGTATCACAAGCATGCAAAGCAATTAAAATATCAGTCTTTGGCAATTCGTATCCTTGAATAAAACCTTGTTCAAAATGTAGATTTTCAAACTTTGAATTTTGAGCAATTTCATTACAAATCTCAATTAAATTTTCTCGAATTTCAACACCAGTTACCTTAGCCTGTAAATTTAAAATATTCACTAAATAATCATAAAGTGCAAATGTAAGATAACCTTTTCCTGACCCCATATCAACAATTCGTAACGATTTTTGCTCATTCATTCCTATTAACTTATTGGCTAAAATCTGAGGATTTTTTCGCAATAAGTCTGCTATGACTTCTACAAACTTTTTAATTTGTTTGTACTTATCCCCTTTTCCTTTTTGAACTCGATTTTTGTCATCGAGAATTCCTAATTCTTGCAAATATGTTGCTTTTTGAATCAAACCAGTTTTATCTTTATCATGTTGCCGATCAGGTTTTTGAGGAAAAGTGGGTTTACCTTCTCGAAGATTGATTTTACCTTTTTTATTTTTTTCAAAAACAAAATCCCGTTTGGTAGTAAAAAAATTAGCTACCCAAAATTCATTACCAATTATTTTCTCTAATTCTGCCTCTCCATTTTTTATGGAAAAATTCTTGGTGATGTCTTGTGTCTCATGTCGATAAACAAAGGAATATTGCAACTCCTTTTTAATCAAGGCTAGTTTAATTAAAACCTTCTTTAGCGAAGCGGAACGATCAACATTTTTGCTCAAAGTCAATCGAACGAAGGTATCGTTAGCTACGCATTTGGAAATTTTTTGGATAAAATCAGTTTGTGGATTCATTGATGCAAAGATAGTTTTTTGAATTGAAAAAAACAGGTCCCTGTGAAATACAAATTAATTGGATTGAAAAGATTTTTTGCATATTTGATGACTAAATTCGTTTGAAGGGAATCCGTACTCAAAGATCTAAACCATTCAATTTCATATTCCTACCAATTATATTTTTTATCTTGCAAAAACAAAACATCAACACATATGAAAAACCTAATCTCCCTATTTTCCTTTGCAACCCTAGTATTTCTCACAAGTTGTCAACAAGACATTTCCAAAAATAAAAATGAGAACTCTTCCAAAGAACTTCACGCTATCTTTGATGAGGAATGGAAGTTTCGCAGCAAAGATTACGAAGTAGAACTCCTTCCTGATGTCACTGCTAAAAGAAAGAAAAAGGATGCTGATTTTTGGACCAACACTTTGAAAAAATTAGCTGAAATTAATCGAACTAAACTAACAAAAAAAGATCGTATTAATTACGATATTTTTAAATACCAATTGGAAGATAAAGTAGCTCGAATTGGGTTTGAGGATTACCTGATGCCATTAAATGCTGAAGGTGGTTTTTATACCAACCTCTCTTATATGGTTCGAAGCATGTCATTTGAAAATGCAGACGACTATGAAAAATATTTGAGAAAATTAAGAGCAGTTCCGCAATTTTTTGATGACAATATTGCCCTCATGCAACTAGGTATAGACAAGGGTATTACTCAGCCAAACGTCATTGTCAAAAACTATAAAGCATTGATAAAATCTTACCTTGTTGAAACCCCTTCAAAGAGTAGCTTTTATGGTCCTTTTTCTAAAATAAATAATAGCGTTCCAAAAGAATTACAAACTGATTTACAAAATAGAGCCAAAGAGATCATTCTTACTCACGTGCTTCCTTCTTATCAAAAATTCGATAAATTCATGGAGGAGGAATACGTTCCAAAATCTCGAAAGACATTAATTGCTAGCGATTTACCTAAAGGAAAAGAGTACTACGAGCAACGAGTTCAATTTTTCACAACACTACCAATGACCTCTGATGAAATTTTTGAATTAGGAAAAAAAGAGGTAGCAAGAATTCGTGCAGACATGGAGCAAATCATTCGTGATGTAAAGTTTGAAGGTAGCTTTACCGACTTCATCACTTTTTTACGAAATGATCCGCAATTCTATGCAAAGACGCCAAAAGCTCTGCTCAAAGAAGCCTCTTATTTGGCAAAAAAAATGGATGGAAAGCTTCCTCAATTTTTCAATACATTACCTCGGAATTCTTACGGCGTGGAGCCAGTTCCTTCGGCAATTGCGCCAAACTATACTGGCGGCAGATACTCAGGTGGCTCATTAAAAAATCATAAGGCTGGAAATTATTGGGTGAATACTTACAAGCTGGAAAGTCGCCCATTATATGTTTTACCATCCTTAACTTTGCATGAAGCAGTGCCTGGTCATCATTTACAAATTTCATTGGCTCAAGAGTTGGATGACTTCCCTGAATTTCGAAAAAACACTTATTTGTCTTGCTATGGAGAAGGCTGGGGGTTATACTCTGAATACCTTGGAATCGAAGCCGGTATGTACGAAACGCCTTATGAAAATTTTGGACGCATGACGTATGAAATGTGGCGAGCATGTCGCTTGGTTGTAGATGTGGGAATTCATGCAAAAGGTTGGTCAAGAGATCAAGCGGTAAAGTATTTAGGTTCTAATACTGCACTCTCTTTACATGAGGTGAATACTGAAATTGACCGATACATTGGTTGGCCTGGACAAGCACTTTCTTATAAAATAGGTGAATTAAAAATTCGAGAATTACGAAACAAAGCAGAAACTGATTTGGGTGATGGATTTAATCTTCGAGATTTTCATGATGTGATTCTATTAAATGGAGCGGTGCCGTTGTTTGTATTGGAAGAATTGGTAAATGACTGGATTGTGAGTGCCAAACAAACCTCCTAGATTCCCCCCATACTTTCTTAGTATTTTGGAATATAGTAGTTACCAAAATTGTTACAATAAAACAATAAATTAATATCCTCAAGCATTTACCTTTGGGATCTACAAAGATTTTTTTCATTTATTTTAAAAATGATCGAACGATAACTCATCTTATTTTTTTCGCTTCAGATCAAAAACGATTACCTCACTTTTAAAGAAAACGACTATTAATAAATCCATCTAATTAAATCAAAGGGATATTTTTATATCGTTTTCTTTCTTTTATTATATTTGCCAAAAAAAATAGAATAAAATGACCAAAAATCACCCAAGTATCCGTCTGTTTTTAATAATTAATCTCTCTATTCATTTATTTTCTTGCCAGAACACAAATTTAAACTCTCTTGAGGCATTACCCAGTCAAATAACCCTTAAAAACGAGAAAATTGAGTCTTTAGAAGAAAAGGCCTACACAGCTGAACAAAGATGGGAATGGGAATACGATATGCTCAAAGACCCTATGACAGGTCTTATTCCTGCAAAAGATATAGTACTTTCGAATGCACAAGCTAAAGAAGCTCCAGTATTTGACTTACTAGAAAACAACCCAAATATATCAATTAATCCAAGAGGCCCCAATAACCTTGGAGGAAGAACTCGAAGTATCGCTTTTGATACTCGTGATGCATCTATTATGTTAGCAGGGGGAGTGAGCTCTGGACTATTTAGAAGTACAAATGGAGGAAACTCCTGGACTAAGGTCTCTTCCAATAGTGAGATTCATAATGTAACTACTATTGCTCAAGATACTAGAGCTGGACAAGAAGATACTTGGTATTATGGAACGGGAGAAGCTTCTGGTAATTCTGCTGGATTAGGGGCTGCTTATCGAGGACACGGACTTTGGAAATCAACGAATAATGGACTGAGTTGGACATTATTAGGAAGTACTCAAAGTAGTTATACCGTTTTCGATATTGCATTTGATTATACAAATAGGCTTATTGTAAATCCAACAAACGGAGATGTCTATGCTGCTGCGAGTGACGTTATTCTCCGCTCCACTGATGGTGGAGCAAATTGGAGTATTGTTCTTGGATCATTTGGTAACAATAATTATACGGATGTCGTGATAACCTCAACAGGACGCTTATATGCAGCTTTTCATGGTAGTGACGATAGTGATGGTGTTCATACTTCCACCGATGGAACAACTTGGACAAAAATAGCAGGGTCTGGTGCGGGAACTAATCATGCCAATTGGAATGCACAATCGGCCTACGGAAGAGTGGTGTTGGCTGTTGCACCAAGTAATGAAGATAAGTTATTTGCTCTTTATTATAATAATGCCACTAGCAACTGTTCTGGATCTGCTACTCCAGAAGCAGAGTTGTTTGTTTGGAGTCAATCAGGTAGTTCTTGGACAGACTTATCAGCTAATCTTCCGGATGAATCTGGATGTAGCAATGGAAATGATCCCTTTGCTTGTCAAGGAGGTTACGATCTTTGTATAGCAGTAAAACCTGATGATGAAAATACGGTGTTTATTGGTGGGACTAATGCTTATCGTTCTACTGATGGTTGGACAACCACTTCTAATTATGATAGAATAGGAGGCTATGCTAGTTCTGCTGGCTATGCTCAATATAGTAATCATCATCCAGATATTCACACCTTTGTATTTGCTCCTGGAGATGATGATAATCTTTATTCTGGGTCTGATGGCGGAATTGCCAGAGCAGATATCACTGCCTCCTCAGGAACCGTTTCTTGGACGGAGTTAAATTCAGATTACGTCACATATCAATATTACCACGTAGATATTGAGCCAAGCTCCGGAAATGATAATGTTATTGGGGGCGCCCAAGACAATGGGACAACCATCATTCCTTCTGGTTCAACTGCTTCTGAAATATTCGGTGGTGATGGAGTTGCTGTTGGCCTAATAAGCGCAACTAATGCAACAACTTTCCATTGTGTTTTAGGCTTTCAAAATGGTGGTATATATCGCACTAAAATGGTCAATGGGAGTTGGACGGTAATTGCCAATATAAAACCAGCAACAGCAGGTACTGGTATTTTTGTGACCTATTTTCATTTAGATCAAGATAATACGGATATTCTATATTATGCAAGTGATGATAAACTTTATCGTACCAGAATTACTTCCAGTATAACAGATGGTACCGTTACCGGAGATGCTTCAACTGGTTGGGAAGAAATGACAGGAATCGCCAGTACCTTAAGTAGTGATATTCGCTCCATTGGATTATCTCGAAATAATGCCTACGGAGGGGCTAGTTATACCTCTTCAAATAGCGATAGAAAAATATACATTGGTACATCAGATGGATCTCTTTACCGCTTGAATGACCCTGCATATGTCTCGGAGTCAACGAACCCAACTTCCATTACCCCTGGAACATCAGGTGCCGGAATTGTAAGTTCAATTTCTGTAAGATCAGATGATCAAGATGAAGTCATGGCTACCTGGTCTAACTATGGTATCAATAGCTGTTTTCATACATCTGATGCAAGTGTTGCGAGCCCTTCATGGAGCAATATTGAGGGGAATTTATCAGCTCAGTCATTTCGCTCCTGTATTATAGCAGCTGGAAATTCACAAACTATTTATTTAGCTGGAACTGAAAATGGACTTTATTGTACAAACACCCTAAATGGATCTAGTACGAGCTGGAGTAGTGTTGGATCTACCTCAATAGGCTATGCTGTCTGTAGTTCTATGCGTTATCGTCCATCAGATTACAATGTAATTCTCGGAACTCATGGTAATGGGATGTTTCAACTGGATGTAAGTGGAGCAATATTACCAGTGGAGCTAATTATTTTCAATGCAAAGGCTCAAGAAAAAGGAAATTTACTAAACTGGAGTACCTCTTCAGAAATAACTAATGACTATTTTCAAATTGAACATTCTCTGGATGGTGTATACTTTGAAGAGGTCTCTAGAGTAAATGGTTCTTCTGAATCTTTCAATAGACTAGACTACTCTTTTTTACATAGAGAGGCGAAAACAGGTTTAAATTATTACAGACTTTCACAAATTGACCTAGATGGACGGACAACCGATTTAGGTATAAAAGTAGTAGAACGAAAAGCAACTATTTCATTAGTTATTGAACAAAATCCAGTTAACGAAACTTTAAAATTAAGAATTGAATACCCCTCAGAACAAGATGGAAAAATTGACATTTTCAACTTAAATGGACAGCTATTGTTTTCGGAAAATATATTAATCCAAAAAGGATTAGGTAATTTTCAATTCAATGTTACCGAGTTTCCTATTGGGAATTATTTCTTAAGAATTCAAATTGGGGGAGAGCAATATACCGAACGATTTGTCAAAATTAAATAACAATTTATCCAAACTTAAAAAAGGAAAATAAAATGAAAAGTAATTGGGTTCAAAAATCTACCTAAGTTCTCAACTACTTTTCATTTTTTTCAATAATTGTATAAAAGCAATCAAAATGTCGCCCAATATTAAACTCCCTGGAAAAGAGCTACTGCTTTAAAAGATCATAATTGGTAATTCAATTTGATGTGATTCATATTTATCCATTTCAAAGAAATGAATATAAATTCTTAGCTCTCCCTTTCCTCTAAATACATAATCAGGAGAGTATAATTTATCCCTCTCGCTTTTTATTTTCAAATATTTACTCCTACATCAGAAACTTTTAATGTGAATGAGATAGATTCTTTTACACTAAGTTCAACTATAAATCTTAAGTTATCATTTACCTCAAGAAAGAAAATTAAAAGAAATGATACAATTGAAAATTCAATTAATAATATTATAGTTAACTTCGATGAATTTTAATTTTAAACAACATATATCTAAATGGAAAATCAACATCAAGAAGAACCACCTCCACCAATATTTAAAACGTGGAATCAGATGTACACCTTCGTACTTATTTTACACTTTGTACTCCTTTCTATTTTTTACTATCTGACAAAAAATTATTCTTAATATGCACACTATTGATTGGGCTGTATTGGTATTCACATTATTATTTATAGTTTTTTATGGACTTTGGAAAACCAGAAAAGTAAATACAACTGAAAGTTATTTACTAGGTGACCGTGAACTAAAATGGTGGACAATTGGACTTTCCATCATGGCAACACAAGCAAGTGCTATTACTTTTTTATCCACCCCTGGACAAGCGTTTGACGATGGGATGCGATTTGCACAATTCTATTTTGGATTGCCAATTGCAATGGTGATTTTGGCAGTTTTTATCTTGCCTATATTTTATCGCCTCAAAGTTTACACCGCTTATGAATATTTGGAACAAAGATTTGATAGACGAATGAGGCAGTTTACAGGATTTCTATTCTTGTTAGGTAGAGGCTTAGCAGCTGGAATTACGATTTATGCACCTGCTATTATTTTATCATTAGTCCTAGGCTGGAGTCTAAATTTGACGATAGGAATTATGGGGATTTTAGTCATTTTTTATACCATGTCAGGTGGAACAACTGCGGTAAGTCACACACAAAAGCAGCAGATGATAATAATTATGGGAGGTCTGGTGGTTGCATTTATTATTTTAATTACAAAATTACCTGCCGATATTTCCTTTTCAGATACAGTTGGAGTGGCAGGAAAAATGGGCAAATTAAATATCGTTGATTTTGAATTTGACTTAGAAAATAAATACAATATGTGGTCAGCGTTGTTTGGAGGGACATTTTTGTTTCTTTCCTATTTTGGAACAGACCAATCACAAGTTGCGAGATATCTTTCTGGAAAAACTTTAACAGAAAGCCGATTAGGGCTTTTATTCAACGGAATTTTCAAGGTGCCGATGCAATTCTTTGTTTTATTTGTGGGAATTATGGTCTTTATGTTTTATCAATTTACCAAACCACCTGTACATTTCAACCCTTCCAATTTAGCAAAAATCGAGGCCGATGCAGCATCGCAATTAGAACTGAAAGATTTGCAAACCAAGTATAATCTAGTTTTTGAACAAAAACAAAATGAAATCCGAACTATGGTTACTGCATTAAATTCAGAAAATGAATTAATGGTTAATCAATCTCAAATTGCCCTCAAAGGTTTAAATGAGCAAGATGTAAAGATTAGAAAAGATGTCGATAATTTGCTGGTAAATTATGGTGCAAGAACTGGTGAAAAAATCGATATCGAGGATAATGATTATGTTTTCATGTCATTCGTCACCCAACATTTACCAATTGGACTAGTAGGGCTTCTGTTGGCCGTTATTTTTTCTGCGGCGATGTCTTCTATTGCTTCAGAGTTAAATGCGTTAGCAAGTTGTACTACAATTGATTTTTACAAAAGGTCTTGGAATAAAAATAAATCAGATGCTCATTATTTGAAATCTGCTAAATTCTTCACCTTGACTTGGGGGTTAATTGCCTTATCATTTGCGTCCATCGCATCACTTTTTGAGAACTTAATTGAATTCGTTAATATAGTAGGATCCTTATTTTATGGGACAATTTTAGGCGTATTTGTAGTGGCATTCTTCTTTAAAAAAGTAAAGTCAAAAGCAGTTTTCATTGGTGCTATTATCGGAGAATTAGTAGTACTGACTACTTTTATATTAGATTATTATGACGTCATTAATCTCGCATATTTGTGGTTAAATTTAATTGGATGCTTGGTGGTTGTTTTTGTAAGTGTACTGTTACAACCGTTATTTGGGGATGATAAACCGAAGAAAGAAGTAGAAAATACAATTGACTTGGATAATAACTTGTTAGACGATGTTGCGCTGAACGGTTAATGATGAATGGTGAATGGTTTCCTAACCAAAAAAATCCCGAACCTTCCAAATGAAGATTCGGGATTTTTCGTAAGTAACTGTAACCAATAAATCGTTCACAGTTAAATAAAAAACTTTATTAAAACTCTGCCATGATTTTATCATTAGCTTTTGCATAACCTGCGCTTCCTGCAGCTTTAGCAACAGCAGAAGATTTGCCTATCGTTATCATTGCTTCTTTTTTCATCCCAAGCTTTGCTTCGATTTGAGCTTGCAATCTTAATTGCCAATACCTTTCTCCTTTTTGGTTAGCCATTGTTGCCCACTCGTGTGCTTTCTTCATGTCTTTCCCATTGTCATAGTAGTATTTTGCAGCTGAATAAAACTCACCTCTTGTTGTTCCTGCCATTGCAGATTCAATCTCCTTCATTACCTGTTTGTCATAAGAAACCTCTAATTTAAAAGGAACATACCAGTTACCCCATTTCAAAGACATAGTTGCTCCACTAGCTTTAACATCTGCAATATCAATAGCAAAGGACTCCACAAAATTAGACCGTTTATATCCTCTAACTTTGAATCGAACTAACTCATCCTTTTTATTATATTTTGAAACATTTCCTCCTATTGTCAAATCCTTGTACAACATGATTGTCCAATCAACAGGATCAGGAATACTGTACAAAGCATAAGTTCCAGCAGGAACAGCATTACCCTCGATTTTAACATCATCAGTAAAAGTAATCTTAGTCGCTCGGTTAGCTCCTGTTCTCCAAATACTTCCAAATGCCTCTACATCTACAAAAAGAGTACGTCCTTTAACATTTGGCCGACTATAATCTAACTTAACAGTAGTTAATCCAACTACTTGCTCCATTTTACAGCCTGGACTTGGAGCTGGTGTATTAATTTGCGCCATTGCACTATTGCTGACCATCATAACAGCAGCAATCATAAATAAACTGGTCAATAATTTTTTCATCGTAAGATTTTATTTTTTTAATTTTATTAATTACTTTTTTCAGGACAAAAATAATATTTCTTTCTCAAAATTTATAAACTAATTATCTTGATTACTTAACATACAATCAAAGGTAAACTACACTACATTTTCGGTATTTTATGTTCACAGATAATTCTTCACATTTAATTTAAAAATATTGTTTTTGGACAATTAATTAGGAAAAATAATCCAGTTTAATCTAACTTTTCATTCTTACTTGAGGTAACATAATCATCTATAAAGTTGTTTTACAAACATTATTTGAGATCTTGATTTCCCTGAAATTAATTATAACTACACCTCAAATCATGTTATCTATTTTTTAATATTAAAGATAAATTTGGTTTAAACTTAATATAACTGTAGGTTTTTTGAACAATTGCTGCTCCAATAAAGAAGGAATAATCTTTTTAATTCATTGAAATTTTGCCGCTGTTCTCTCGAGTAATGGATAAGGAATTTCATTTTTCTCCCATGTTACACTAAAAAGAAAAGCTCTTTTTGCACACTAACAAAAAGAGCTTTTCTTTTTTCCTAATCATAGATAATAATCAAATTTAGAAAACATCTGTAACCCAAAGCTCCTCGATATTATAACCTCAACTTTTTTCCCTCGTAAAATTCCACAACCATTTTTTTCAAAATAAACTCATACTTCGCCAATACCAATTCGATTTCTGCGCTATCTCGCTCATTCAGAATGGTTTTATATTCGAACGCATTAATATTTCCAAGGCTTAATCTATTTTTCATGGAAACGATGGATGCCTCTAGCAAAGATAAGGTCTTCTCGGCAGCTTCTAATTTTTTAGCAGCAGCCTGAACATCTAAAATAGCATTTTGAATTTCAATACGCAGTTGTTGTTTAAACTGAATATTCTCTTCTTGCTGTTGTCGATAATTGACTTGTGCAATTTGGGAATTTAGCTTGGAAGCTTTTTTATCTAAAATTGGAAGGTAAATATTTAAACCAACTCCGTACCCCAAATTTTCACCTAATTGACTAAAGTATTTTTTATTTTTTGTTTCAACTCCACTAGTTATAATTTCAGAGGCAGTTATATAATTATCAGGACCAGGGATTAAAGTTATAAAATTTGATGTAACGGTATCCATAAAAGAATTTGAATCATCAGCTTCCATATTTCTGGAAGAATAATTCGCCCAAATACCTCCAAACAAACTCACAGAAGGCTTTTTCTCTGCTAAAGCAATTTGTTTATCAAGCTTCAAACTTTTTAATTCCAACTCACCACCTTCTATACTTGGCTGAGTTTTTAATGCTCCGGAATATATTGTTTTGAAAGAAAGCTTATTGATCGACTCATCTGGCTGGACTATTTTTAATGGCTTCGCTATTTTTAGTGATTGAGAAGGATCGAGTTCCAAAATATTTTTCAATGAAACATAGCTTCTATCCAAATAATTTTGGCGATCAATTATTTTCTGTTCATCTCTCGCTTTTTGAATCTCAACATTTCTCAAATCAACATTTGATTGTAATCCTGCATTTACAAGATTTTTTGTTTGACGCATCCAGGATTCCGTTTGTGATAAATTTTTCTTAGCATTTGACAATTGCTCTTCCGCCATCAATATGGTCAAATAAGTACGTAATACGTTTAATGATAAATCCTTGGTTAGTTGATCAGCATCATATTGCGCAGATCGAACAGCTAAAACAGATTTTTTCATTCGTTTTTTAGCCTGGTTTCCATCGTACAAGGTGTAATTACTCTCTAATTGAAAACTATTATAAAGTGTAGATGAATTTCCAAATGCATTAGTAGATGGATCAATTGTTCGTCCTAAATTTAATCCAAAATTGGTAGAAAACCCCAGATCGGGTTGTCGTTCTGCCTCTGTTTTTTCTAGTATTATTTTGTTTTTCTCTACTTCCAGATTTGCATGACGCACAGTAGATGTATTACTTTCTTGTACATGCTGGATACATTTTTCCAATGACCAAGTAGGCTGAGCAATCAACACATTTCCAAAAACTAAAACACTAAAAATGATTAAAGTTATTTTTTGCATAAAAATTGGATAAATAAAAAAAATAGAAAATGATTATTTTACATTTAAATAAAATATTCAATAGTATTGGCAGATAAAAAATTATGAATAGGCTTTTAAGCTTTTCAAAAAGGCTAATTTTCTTTTAAAATTATTACAAAAAAAAGAACCAAACAAAACAAACTTATAGCAATTTTGTAAAATTACGTTATTATTTAATGATTAAAAAAAAAATATGACACCCTCCATAATTACCCATTAAAAAAAAAACTATATAAACTCGACATATTATACAAATCCGGTATAGTTATTGATGCATACTAATTGCTTATCATACGGCGTATAGAATATTTGCAATCTGCTGATTGTCAAATAATTACACGAATTACAACCAATTAAAAAAAGAAAACTTTACCTCTCACCTCCTTGATTTTGCTGTTCTTTTGCAAAAAAGACAATAATTACGTTGATGAGATCAAAAATTTCAGCTAATTCAAATGCCGATTTCTTTTCCTTTTTACGAACAATTAGATGCGATGGATTGCGGAGTAGCGTCTTTACGAATGATAGCTCGTTATCATGGTAGACATTACAATCCGGAATACTTACGCTCCATTTCCTATCCAGATCGAGAAGGTGTCTCCCTAATGGATATTAGCGATGCAGCTGAGCATATTGGTATGCATTCTTTGGCCGTAAAAGTTCCATTTGATGTTTTAATTGAAGAAATACCTGTTCCTTTTGTTGCACATTGGCGACAACAACATTTTATCGTCATATACAAAATAAAGAAAAATAAAGTTTGGGTAGCTGATCCTGCTCATGGTAAAGTGACTATAACTAAGGACGAATTCATGGATGGTTGGGCGAGTGATAAAGTAGAGGAAAAAGACGTAGGAGTAATTTTGATATTAGAACCAACACCAAAATTCTACGAACGTGATGGTGAAAAGTCCAACAAAATAAGTTTTGGTTATCTTTTCAAATATTTTAAAAGTTATACTGGACTAATTGGGCAGTTAATCATTGGATTAATGGCCGGTGCATTTTTGCAAATTGCCTTTCCATTTTTGATGCAATCTGTGGTCGATACTGGAATTGAAAATCAAGACTTAGACTTTATATATGTAGTCTTAATAGCTCAATTAGTTTTATACTTTAGTCAGACAATGGTCGAATATCTTAGATCATGGATACTTCTTTATATTGGTTCGAGAGTCAATATTAGTATGATCAGTGACTTCTTGTTAAAAATGATGCGGCTGCCAATACGATTTTTTGATACTAAATTGATTGGAGATTTATTGCAAAGAATTTCAGACAACCGTCGAGTAGAATATTTTTTAACATCTTCGGCTTTGTTTACAGCGTTCTCGCTGGTAACATTCGTGATTTTTACAATAATCTTAGCAATTTACAATAAACTTATTGTATCGGTATTTTTACTTGCTACCATTTTTTATATTGGATGGGTTTTATTCTTTTTGAAAAAACGAAAAGAGTTAGATTATCGTCGATTTGATCAAATGGCTGATAATCAAAGTACGCTGATTCAACTTTTAAATGGCATGCAAGAAATCAAATTGCATAACGCGGAAAAACAAAAAAGATGGAAATGGGAACGCATCCAAGCTAAACTCTTTAGGATTAGCGTGGGCTATTTGAAACTGGAACAAATACAAAGTGTTGGAGCTAATTTCATCAATGAATTGAAAAATATTTTCATTACATTTATCGCAGCTCGTGCGGTGATTCAAGGAGATATGACCTTGGGGATGATGATGGCTGTTCAATATATTATTGGTCAATTAAACGGACCAATCTCACAATGGATAAATTTTATAAAATCTTATCAAGATGCGGAAATAAGTCTTGAACGACTCAATGAAATCCATTTAAAAGAAGAGGAAGAAGATTTGGAGGAGAAAATGAATATTCTTCCTGGTAATAAAGATTTGACTTTAGAAAAAGTATTTTTTCAATACGGTGGTCCAAGCTCAAACATGATTTTGAAGGATATCAGTTTAACTATTCCAAAAGGAAAAAAAGTGGCAATCGTTGGAACAAGTGGAAGTGGAAAAACAACTTTACTAAAACTATTATTAAATTTTTATCAACCTACCCAAGGAAATGTAAAATTGGGTGAAACTACCCTTTCCAATATCAGAAATAGGATATGGAGAGAAAAATGTGGCGTTGTAATGCAAGATGGCTACATTTTTTCTGATTCCATTGCCAATAATATTGCACTCGGAGATGAAGTTGTAGATAAAAAGAAATTACTTCATGCTGTAAAGGTAGCAAATGCCCAAACATTTATTGAAGGTTTACCTCTCGGCTACAACACAAAAATAGGGGGAGACGGAATCGGTCTGAGTCAAGGGCAAAAACAGAGATTATTGCTCGCGAGAGCAGTTTATAAAAATCCGGAATTTATTTTCTTAGATGAAGCGACCAATGCATTGGATGCATATAATGAGATGATTGTTATGGATAATTTAGAGGAGTTTTTTGAGGATAGAACAGTATTAATTGTTGCGCATAGATTAAGTACTGTAAAAAACGCTGACATGATTATTGTTCTTGAAGATGGCGAAATTATCGAACAAGGAACTCACAAGAGTTTAACTGAATTGAAAGGCGCATATTATTATTTAGTGAGAAACCAATTAGAACTTGGAGCTTAATTCCAAATAGTAAAATGGAAGAACACAACAGGATAGAACTCAGAAGTGATGATGTTCAAGAGATCATCGGAACACCACCACGTTGGATTGTACGTTGGGGAACACTTGTTGTAACAGGTGCTATTTTTTCAATGGTAGCTATGAGTTTATGGGTACAATATCCTGATAAAGTAAGAGGCCGAGTCTCCATCACTACTAAAATTGCTCCAGTAAGGGTCAATGCTCAAAAATCAGATTTGATCTCAAAAATTTGGGTAGAAGATGGAGATAATGTGAAAGAAGGTGACCTTCTAGTAGAGATGCAAAGTGCAGCAAATTTTGAAGATGTGGAGGAATTAGAGGAATTTACAAATGATTTAAATAATGCTGATCAATCTGAATTATTGGAATTTATATCCTCCGATTTTAAGCAATTAGAAATTGGAACATTGCAACCTTTACATGCTGAAGTGCAAATGAATTTTGAAAATTTTCAGTTTTATGAACAAAACAAAGCTGCTGCAAAAGAAATTATTCAATATAAAAATCAAATGACAGGCATCAATTCTGGAATAAAAATTCAAAACCGAAAATTAACTGATGCCAAAAAATCTGAAAAATTAGAACGAAATAAATATAATCGAATAAAAACACTTGTTGCCAGTAACGACAAATCTCCTCAAGAACTGGAAAACCAAGAAAAAATTTGGATTTCATCTCAAACTAGAGTGAAAGAGATTGAAGACGAAATAAATCAACGAATGTTACGAATTTCAGGACTTCAAAAAAATATTACTGACATTCAAAGTTCAAGTAGCGAAACCAATAATCAAAATTACATCAACCTTCGTAGCAGTATCAATAATCTTGTGGGTGCCATTGACCGGTGGAACGAGGAAAATTTACTAATTGCTGCTATGCCTGGAAAAATCTCCATGGTACAAAATTGGAGTGAAAAACAATATATTGAACAAGGAAAAGAAATCATGGTCATTCTTCCAGAAAACAAGAAAGACAATTATTTTACTCAACTTTTTATCCCCGTTCAAGGTTCAGGAAGAATTCAAAAAGGACAGCGAGTTTTATTAAAACTAGACAACTTTCCTTACCGAGAATTTGGACAATTAGAAGGCGAAGTAATTGATCTTCCTGGCCTCTCACGCGAAGAAGGCTTGCCAGTAAAAATAAAATTGATCAATGGTCTCATCACTCAAAGTGAAAAAGAATTAAAATTGGAACAAGAGCTACTGGGTAATGGTGAAATTATTACCGAAAATAGAAGTGTATTTGTTCGTATTTTTGAAAATGTTGTTAAACCACTTTTTCAAGAATAAAACAAAATATATCAATTCATAAATATTTCTTTTCTTTGATAAAAAATATTTATGAAAAATCCATCACTATTTTTTCTATTACTAATTTTTATCGGAAGTATATTTATAACTAGTTGTACTTCAAATTCAAATACGGCTTACAGCAATCCACCTGCCGATGCTATCGATACAACTGATATAGAATATTATTTAGCAGAACTTTCCTCCGATAAATTTCTTGGAAGAAAACCTTGTTCAGCAGGCGAAGAAATTACCATCGATTTTATCCAAAAAGAATTTCAAAAAATGGGATTAGAACCTGGAAATGGTAATAGCTATTTTCAAAAAGTCCCGTTGGTCGACATTACCGCTAAACCTTCTGATGGAATGTACATCACAGGAGGAAAGGAAGAACTAAAATTTGAATACAAAAAAGATATGATGACTTTCACTCAACAAGTGAAAGAAAATATCGACCTAAAAGATTCAGAATTAGTTTTTTGCGGCTTTGGAATTGTTGCGCCTGAATATGGTTGGAACGATTACGATGGAATTGATATGACTGGAAAAACTGCTATAATTTTTGTTAATGATCCAGGCTATTATTCTGAGGACTCAACTTTTTTCAAAGGAAAAACGATGACTTATTATGGTCGATGGGATTACAAATTTGAAGAAGCTGCTAGGCAAAATGCGGATGGTGTAATTTTAATTCACGAAACTGGTGCTGCTGGTTACCCTTGGTTTGTTGTTTCTAATTCATGGTCAGGTGGACTTTTATCTTTACAATCTGATGATGACAATATTTCTAGATGTGCGGTGGAAAGTTGGATCACTTTTGATGCAGCTAAGCGACTTTTTATGAACTCAAAAATTGAAGCAAAAGACATGTTGCGAAATGCGAGTCAAAAAGGGTTTAAACCAATGCTTCTTGGAATGAATATGAGTACTTCGATCAATAATACTTTTGTAAAGAATAACTCTAACAATGTAATTGCAAAAATTACAGGTTCAGAAACACCTGACGAATATATCATTTATACTGCTCATTGGGATCACCTGGGTGTTGGTCAAGTGGTGAATGGAGATTCTATTTACAATGGTGCTCTGGATAATGCAAGTGGCTCCGCAAGTATGTTTTCAATTGCGAAAGCTTATTCAAAAATGAAGGAAAAACCAAAACGAACCATCATTTTCCTTTCAGTAACCGCGGAGGAGCAAGGACTTTTAGGTTCTCTTTGGTATGCTCAAAATCCAATTTATCCAATTAAAAATACGATTGCCAATATCAACATGGATGGTGCTGCTATCATGGGACGTATGAAAGATTTAACAATCACTGGTTATGGACATTCTGAAATGGATGATATTGCAGCAGCAGAAGCGAAGAAACAAGGCCGCTATATTTTACCAGATCAAGAACCTGAGAAAGGATATTTTTTTCGCTCAGATCATTTTTGTTTTGCGAAAGTTGGAGTACCTGCCCTTTATGCAAAAGGTAGTTATGATCATCGTGAGAAAGGAAAAGAATATGCGATGAAAAAAAAGAAAGAATTTACAACAACTAATTACCACCAACCTTCTGATCAATATTTGAAGGGTGATTGGGATTTGAAAGGTGCTGTAGAAGATGCACAATTATTTTTCAATGTAGGATTACGGTTGGCAAATGAAAAATTATATCCGCAATGGAAAGAGGGTTCAGAGTTTAAAAATGCGAGAGAATTAAAAGATTAATTCTCACTCCCCTTAATTAAAGAAAGGATTAATATTAAAATAGTAATCCTTTCTTTAATGGAAAAAAATTATGCACCTGGTTGAACCTGCATTTTCCCTTGTCCCAATGCCTTCAAAATCCTCATGTGTGAAATCAGCGCTTCATTTACTTTGGCAAATTCATAATAAGGTAAGTTAAATTCCTTTGCTGCTCCCTTTACAATCTCAGAAATTTTTTCATAGTGAATATGAGAAATAGTAGGGAATAAATGATGTTCAATTTGAAAATTTAAACCACCTACTAGAAAAGTGACCAATTTATTTTTAGTTGCAAAATTGGCAGTTGACCTTAATTGATGTATTGCCCAAGTATTGTTCATTTTTCCATCGTGCGGAATATCTGTATGCTCTGGTCCTTCTACCAAATGCGCCAATTGGAAAACAAACGTAATCAATAAACCAGAAACCACATGCAACAACACAAAACCTAAAACTACTAACCACAATTTTACTCCTAACATAACAGGGAGTACCAACATGTAAAAATAATAAAACACTTTTGACACAATCATAATAATCGTTTCACGAAAAGGGCTGAAACCACATCGCTCTGTCATTCCTGATTTATTATAATCAATTAATTGTTTAAAATCCTTTTTAATTACCCAACTTAAGGTTGCCAAAGAATACAATAAAGGTGCATACCAATGCTGAAATTTATGATACCATTTCAACTTCCCTTCTGGAGACAATCTTAAAAATGGTTTATCATCAATATCTTCATCCAACTCATACATATTGGTATAGGAATGGTGTAAAACATTATGCTGGATCTTCCAAGTAAAAGAACTTGCCCCAATCATATTAGTTGTATATTCCATCAAGGTATTCACCCATTTAATTCTAGAATAAGATCCATGGTTAGCGTCATGCATTACACAAAGCCCAATTCCTGAATTTCCTAACCCCATTACTAAATAACAAACCAATACTCCCCACACAGGTAACACTTGAGCTAAAACTATGGAAAATGGAATAAAATACAAACCAAAGACAATAATTGTTTTTAAATACAATAAACCGTTGCCTGTTTTTTTGATTTTATTTTTTTCAAAATATTCATTAACTCGTTTTCTTATGGTTGGGAAAAAATTTTGGGGATCTTTTCTAGCGAATTTAACTGTAGGAATCATTAGTTGTTTGTTGTAAGATTTGTAAATATAGTTGAGTTCCTATTAACTTGTTAGATTATCAAGTGGTAAAACAACGACTTTAAATGGGTTAAAGTTCATTCTTCACAGGTGATAATAATCATTAAAAACATCTTTTTACGAAGACCTAACTTCATTTATGACATAATCTGATAATGATAACCTTGGTGAAATCTTTAATTTAACGCAATCTAACCTTAACAAAGAAAAGGAAAAACCTCCAGTAATTGTTAGTTTCATGGCAAAATCTAAACCTTTACAATATTTTCCACATTCAAATAAATCATGAAAAAGTGTTATTCTCGATTTTAATGAACCTTTCAATAAGTTTTTTTTGGTAAAATTTTACATCAAAAATTAATAACATCAAAGAAGCTAAAAATTAAAGTTAATGATAGAAAAAAATGAGATTTACTAAAAATAGGATAATCGGAATAGTTATCGAGATAGTTAATCACCATTTCAAAAAATAAAAAATATAGGGATATGACCTTAGATAGGTTCAAAATTCTCCTCGACACAGAATATATTTGTTGATTTATTAAAATACTTATCGCCTAATGCAGGCTTTACTGTTCAAGTAAGATCAATCAAAGATGTGGTGGAACATAATTTAAAAGACTCCCTCTAGCGAACACCTTTTGGCAAAGAACTTCCAAAAGTATTGCGAATGAAAATATTAGCACAGCAGATTTAAAAAACTAAAAACAATAGTTGAAAACGATGCCCGTATTTCTTTACGTACTTCAATGGATAATCTAAAATTAAATGCGACCCTCTCGATCAATAATTATAACTTAAATCATGCTTTCATGGTAATAAATCTTTAGTAACTGTTCCAACGGGATTTAAAAATTTGAGTACCAATCAGTTTGACTTTTATTGCAAAAAATTTGAAGAAGACAAATTATATCAGATTAGATTTGCCCAGAGCAAAAAACGAAATAACCTAAAAGACATGAATGACTTAAATACAATACACTTACAAAAAAGATTTATCCTTTCATTTGTTCATTTAAATAATCTGCTAATTCACCAATCAAAACTTCCTTTTGCACTTGCTCCATCCACTCTTTTTTGTCCGTGAATTTATCTGCGATTTCTTTTCCTAACTTTAAATTTTTAACCGTCGCAATTCCTGCTTCTGCTTCATTCGCTCCAATTAGAACTACAAATGGACAATTCTTATCATCAGCATAAGCCATTTGTTTTTTCATTTTCTTTTTATCCATACCATAATAAACTTCTGTTTCGATTCCAGCAGTTCGTAAGTCCCTAGCAACTTTTTGATAGTGTGGCATCAATTCTTCATCGAAGTAAGCGATAAAAACTGGTCCATCTTTTCTTTTCGGAGCTTGGTTCGTCAACATCAACAATTCTGCTAATCGATCCACACCTATCGAAGCTCCTGTCGCTGGGACTTTAATCCCTAACAAATTTTCTACCAAGCCATCATATCGACCACCCCCACAAATAGAACCTATTCGTCTTTCCACTCCTTTAGAATCAATATAACTTTGTAATGATTCTACCTCATAAACTGGTCCAGTATAATATGCCAAACCCCGAACTAATGATGGATCAAAAATAACTCTTTCCTCATCAAAATCTAAAGCGGAAAGAATCGAATCTATTTTTACCATTTCTTGAATTCCCTCTTGAGCTATTTCATTTTGAATGTCCAATTTTCTCAAATCAGTCAATACTTCCTTTCTTTTTCTTTGAATAGAAAATCCTTTAATAAAATCAGCAACACTCCTCACTAATTTTTCATCCAAACCTAAACCTTTTACTTCTGCACCCGAATCATCCGTTCTACCTATCCCTAATTCTAATGCCACTTTATCCAAACCAATTTTATCCATTTTATCAATAACTCGAATAATATTTTGCTCTGTCAAATCATCTTTTACTCCAAGCTCTTTTAAATAACCTGTCAAAATTTTCCGATTATTAACTTTGACAACATAACTCTTCCTAGGCAGGCCAATCGCCTCTAAAGCATCAGACAAGACCATACAAACTTCTGCATCGGCAGCTACATCATTTGTTCCAACATTATCAAAATCTAATTGCCAAAACTCCCGAAAACGTCCTGGACTTAATTTAATCTCATATCTATAAACAGGTCCAAACTGATACCGGCGAAACAAAGGTGGTTTCATTTGGTTCAGCATATGACGTTGATACTTTTCCAATAAACCTTCCGCATATCTACGAGCCAATGGTGAAGTCAAATCATATCGCATTGACAAGTGTTGATTTTCCATTACAACATGTGCATCCTCATCTCTCAACTCTGAACCATCTGCTCGCAAAACAGGTTCTACTTCTGGATTTTTAAAAGAATATACTCCTTTATCCACCGTATCATCGTCTGGTAAATATTTTCCCAAACAATCAGCATATTCTAAAATAGGAGTATCCCAATGCTCAAAACCATAACTTTTATAAACCTGGCCTGCAGAATTAATAATCTTCCATTTTAATTGGTTTAAACTTGGATCAATATCTCGAAAGCCTTTGACCTTTCTGGCTACTGTGCCTCGCTTATTTTCTACTTGCTTTTTATTTGCCATAATTTACTCTTTAAATCAAAATTAAAACGGTGACCAAAATCAAAAAATTAATGATTGAATTAAACTTAATGTTTTTTGATTTCAACTTTGATTGAAATTTTGATAACTGATTTAAAACAAAAAAGCACCATCCATATTTCTGAATGATGCTTAATGTCCCCGCGACTAGATTCGAACTAGTGACTTCCTGAACCACAATCAGGCGCTCTAACCAACTGAGCTACGCAGGGAAAATATGATAATAATTTCTATTCATTTTCCTAATTATACTAGGTTTTTCAAAATGGAGTGCAAATTTAAAAGAATTATAA
>JAQXDE010000060.1 GCA_029251525.1 Saprospiraceae bacterium
TAAATATTATTAAATATTATTAAATATCTAAAATCATGCCAATGGATTAGAAATTTAATAATAATGTACTAGAGCAACGATCCATCAAAAGAGAGTGGTAATAAATCCTTTGCTCCCTCGATAATATAAACCTTCCCTTTTTCTCCTTGTAATAAAATACGCATTGGAGTATCGTGTTTCATCTCTGTTTCGAAAATCACTTGACGACATGCTCCACAAGGTGCAACTGGCTGAATAATAGTTTGGGTTGGACTTTTGGCTGTTATTGCCATAGCTAAAATCGGAATTTTTGGATAGACACTATCTGCTGCTGAAATTGTCACTCGTTCTGCACATAAGCACAATGGATAAGAAGCATTTTCTTGATTGCTTCCTGACATCATCTTTCCATTATTTAAAAGAATAGCGGCTCCAACTTTAAAATTAGAATATGGTGAATAGGATTTTTTCAAAGCTTGCTTTGCCTTCTTCAACAATTTTTGATCTACCAAAGACAATTCCTTCTCCGAAGCATAAACCTCAACTGTTGTTTTCAAAATGCGTTTCTTCATATAAAGTACTGATTATCAATATATTGTAAATGTATCTTTTTTTAAATCAAATTTCAAACCATATTTTATACAGAATAGTTGAACATGCCCACTTTGGTTTAATTAATAACTCAACATAATTATTAAAATATTAATTCTCAAAATTAAATTATTGAATACTGTTTATTTAATTTCACAAAATGAATTTCGAAATTACAAATGTACGAGCATTACAGGGCTTTCAAATAATGCGACAAGGAGCTGCAATTTTAATTAGCATCTTGTTAGCCAAAAGTGCCTTGACTAGTGATGAAATTGGGAATTTCGAAATGCTTACATTTATCGGAACCACCCTTAGCTTCTTTTGGATTGCCGGATTAAACCAAGGGATTCTCCCATTCTTTCCAAAACTAAATTCAACTGACCAAAAAACCTTTATTTTCAATACTTTCTTATTATTTTGCAGCATCTCTGCATTTGTAATATTATTGTTATTTTTATTTGAAAATGGTATTACTCAGCTACTTGTTGGACAAAAATCTCTTCCCTATATTAAGTGGTATTCTATTTATCTACTATTCTTTATGCCTAGTTTTTTAGTAGATTATATCTACTTGGTAAACAATCGAGCCAAAGAAATCCTCGTTTTTGGTATCGTAGTTTTCTCCTTGCAAATACTAGTTGTCATTATACCATTGATTTTGGGAAAAGGACTTTTGGGGATTATTCAAGGCTTAATTGGATTAAGTCTATTTCGATTCCTCTGGCTACTTAGGGTTATTTTTGATTTTGGGAAAATTGAATGGAAAAAGGAAATCATAAATAACTATTTAAAACTATCCATTCCGTTGATCTTATACACCTTACTTTCAGGTTTTCCAACAATATTTGATAGTTGGGTTGTAGGATGGTTCTTTGATGATAAAACAACTTTTGCAATTTTTAGATACGGAGCAAGAGAATTACCACTTGCCATAGCTTTAGCCAATGCTTTAAGTATGGCTATGATCCCAGAAATTGTAAAAAACCGTACCACAGGTTTTTCTAAATTAAAAGAAAAAACACTAAACTTGTTTCACTGGATTTTCCCATTGTCAATTATTTTAATGTTGACAAGTTCGTGGTGGTTCCCTAAAATATTCAATCTAGACTTTATTGAAAGTGCTTCTATTTTCAATGTCTTTTTACTAGTCATTATTAGTCGTTTAATTTTTCCCCAAACTATTTTGATTGCTTTTGGGAAAACAAAAATGGTACTCCTTATTTCTGTTTTAGAAACCATATTAAATATAATTCTAAGTGTAATATTTGTCCAATATTTTGGATTGATAGGAATTGCATTCGGGACTTTTTTAGCCTATTTATTTGAAAAAACTACATTAGCAATTTATCTATCCTATCAACATGGAATATCATTTTCAAAATATACCCCAGTTAACTGGTTTGTATTTTATAGCCTTTCGCTGACTTTTGCTTATCTTTTAATTTGAGAAGAATTTAGTAGTTTACCCATTAAAAAATGAAGTTTGAAAAGCTTGCAATTGTATTAATGCAATTAGAACTATTCGTTTTCCAGAAATTATTATTTGAGGCTCCTAATTTTCAAACTCCTACATATCAACTATTTAAAAGAGCTGCATCTTTCATCTTCTTTGATTTTTCTAAACCTAAATAATTATCAATAAGATTATGGATCAAATACAATGAAGGTGTCAATAATATAGCTATAACAAACTTAAAAATATAATTTACCGTCCCAATTGCAAGTACCAAAACCAAACTCCAATTTGCTCCAATATAAAAGGCAATAATTAAAACAACAAAGCTATCAACGAATTGCGAAACCAAAGTAGACCCTGTAGCACGCAACCATAAATATTTATTACCTGTCTTTTCTTTAATTTTATGAAATGTAAAAACATCTACCATTTGACCAATTAAAAATGCGATTATCGATCCAGCTATAATCCATAATCCTTGCCCAAATACTAATTTAAAAGCGAAATCATAATCGCTTACTTTACCTTGAATTTCTTGCTGTTGAATCTCAGTCAAGTCAGTAGAAATATGAGAGGTTGGCCAGAACCCCGCTGGCTCCAAACCAATAGCAAAATACACCATTACAAAGCCATAGCCAATCAATCCAACTGCCAAATAGGATAACATCTTGACCCCTTTTATTCCAAAATATTCATTGATGATATCAGTCATTATAAATACAATAGGCCAAAGTAAAGTCCCAGCAGTTAAAGAGAATGCTAAATCTTTTTCTCCGAAAAAACCCATACTTAATGGTTCAAATCCAAACGTTTTCTCTAATGAAAAAATCTTAACTCCAATAAATTCTGCAATAATTGCATTGGCTATAAAAAAACCTCCAAGGATAATAAATAATCGCGTCCCCTTATCTGATAAAGTATTTTTCATATTTTTTATACTTTCAACTTTATTTTAATTTTTTACCATGGCTTACAATACAAAAACAATTAATAAACATTTAAATACAAATCTAAAAAAAATTAAACTCCTTTTAGCTCTAATTTTTATAAACTAATGTTATGTGTTTAAGTCAATTTCCCTAAAGAAACTTTGTCTATTTATCCGTATAAATCTCTTTCGTATAACAATATACTCCCAAAATTTTGACAAACAATTTAACCTGTGAATTCAACTCGAAACCACATCATTATTTTAAAAGTGGTAAAAGGTAAAATACTAATTAATTTAAAACACCAGGATATTTTTTAGAAGAAAAATACAATCATCTTGACCCTTTTTTGAAATTTAAAAAATCAGAGTCCAAGGCAATCTTCACTACAATAAAAATACTTAAGACTTTCAACAAAATTACCTCCTTCTTTTAGAATTGATTATTCAATCATTAAACATAATATTGATTTTGGATTTCATTCTCCCAATAGTTTTGAGCTCAACCTTTACATTGTATTATAACTCACTGATTATGATGTAATTAATTTCAGACCTCAAACTTTATTTCCGGTTCTAAAATTAGTCAACTCCTTGCAATGAAATACCTTAACAATATATTCCTTGCTTTTGAAGTGAAGGATTTCTATGACAAAATAATAATTATATCAAATACAAAAAGAACAATGGGAGTTGATCGACATTGGAAAATATCTTTAATAAATTTTCTCAGGGTTTTAGAGTCATGAAATAGGTTTATTTTTGGAATATTCACAAGATTTAGAGGGATTTGATTCAACAATAAAATATATTGATTATAAAGTCGATCTTCCTCTATTTGGGGACATAAACTTCTTAATCAATGAATCTAATCAAATTAATTCTTTGCAATTTGTTACCTACTCTCAATATTTCTGATCTGGAAAAGGTTTATTTTTTTTTAAAATAAACCTAAAGAAATTGAACGATTATATATCTTTGCGGTTACAATTTAATCAAAATTCTTCTTTGATATCTTTATAAGATTAATTATAAATCGATAAATATCGAAAAGGCAAAATAGAATAATGGCAAAAATTTCAATCAATATAAAAGAGGGGAAAGTCGATAAGGTCAGTGATATCATTGTAGGAATCGACTTGGGAACAACTAACAGCTTGGTAGCCTACATTAAGGATGGTAAAGCATTAGCTGTTACAAGCAAAAATGGAAAAAGTACTCTTGTTCCATCTATAATCCATTTTGATAACGATGGCGGAATTATCGTAGGGACAGAAGCTAGAGATAAACTCATCAGCGACCCTCAAAATACTATTTATTCTGTCAAAAGATTGATGGGTAAATCTTACGGTGATCTTGAGAATTTTGACCGATATTTTGGCTATAAAATAATTGATGAAGATAATGATAGTCTAGTCAAAATAAGAGTGGGTGATAAATTTTATACCCCCATAGAACTTAGCGCTGAAATATTAAAAGTGCTTAAACTTCGCATCGAAAAAGACCTTGGAGAAAAAATAAATAAAGCAGTTATTACCGTCCCAGCTTATTTCAATGATTCGCAAAGACAAGCCACCCGAGACGCAGGAAAACTCGCAGGTTTAGATGTTTTAAGAATTGTAAATGAACCAACTGCAGCAAGCTTAGCCTATGGAATTGGTCTCTCCCCTGATGAAAATCGGACTATTGCTGTTTATGATTTAGGAGGAGGAACATTCGACATCTCAGTTTTACAAATTCAAAATGGCATTTTCGAAGTTCTATCTACCAATGGTGATACTTTCCTTGGTGGTGATGATTTCGATCGAGCGATTATTGATTTCTGGATTAAAGAAAATAACCTTGATTCGAATATTCTAAACCAAAATAAAGAGCTCGCACAAATTATTCGATTGGAGGCAGAGCACGCTAAAAAATCATTGACCAATAACGATAATTTCTCAAGTTCTATTAATGATTTACACTTAAATATTACCAAAATTCAATTTGAAGAAATCACAAATTCTCTCGTTCAACGAACTTTAGACTGTTGTAGAAATGTAATATCTGATGCTAAAATTTCTGTAGAGGAAATTGATCACATTGTCATGGTAGGTGGTTCAACAAGAATACCTCAAGTTCAAAATGCTGTTACAACGTTTTTTGGAAAATCACTCTTCAATGATTTGAATCCAGATGAAGTCGTTGCACTTGGTGCAGCAATTCAAGCAGATGTTTTAGCAGGTAATCAAAAGGATATTTTGCTCCTCGATGTAACTCCATTATCTCTAGGAATTGAAACTGTAGGAGGATTAATGGATACAATTATACCTCGAAACTCTAAAGTACCTAACAAGGTAGGAAGACAATATACCACTTCTGTTGATGGTCAAAAAAATCTAAAAGTTGCAGTTTATCAAGGCGAAAGGGATTTGGTAAATGACAATAGAAAGTTGGGAGAATTTATTTTAAAAGGGATTCCTCCAATGCCAGCAGGTCTGCCAAAAATCGAAATTCAATTTATTCTCAATGCAGATGGTATACTAAAGGTCAAAGCAAAAGAACTTCGATCAAATGTCGAAACTGAAATTGAAATCAAATCCCAGTATGGTATATCAGAAGAGGAAATGGCTAAAATATTGATTGACTCAATTCAAAATGCAGAGGCCGACATGAAAATTAGAGGATTATTAGAAGCCAGGAATGAAGCCAATAATATTTTACTGTCGTCAGATAAATTTTTAATCCAAAATGAAGAAATTTTATCTATTGAAGAAAAAACTCAAACAAAATTACTTATTGAAAATCTAAGAAATTCAACCAAGGAAGAAGATAAAGATGCGATTAACAAGGCGATGGATGATTTAAACATATTCACCTCTCCCCTTGCTCATCGAGCGATGGATGTCAACATACAAAAAGCAATGAAAGGTAAAAAAGTATAAAAACATACTTAAATTTTATTGCTTACATTTAATAGTAAACACGACCATTTTTTAACTTTTCTAAGAATATCAATAAGTTATCTCTGATTACAAACAAAATATTGCATAAATCAGAAAACTATTTCATCATATTGATAAGCCTAAACCTTTGACAGTTAACAACACAAATACACTACATATTAAATAACTAAAAACGTAGTTAGTCTAGATAAAATAAAAATAGAAAATCTTCAGGGAATTTTCTTGAGAAGAAAAACTAAATTTGGTGAGATTCAAGTGTTGTGTTAAAGTATTCATCTCTCGTTTCAACGCATTCAATATAAATAGTCACATTTATAATAAGGGTTTATTTATTTTTTCTAAACAAAAAATTAATACTAATCAGGGAACTCATGAGACTCACAACTTATTTATAAAAAATAAAAAATGCTAGATCCTTTGATCCCAAATTATCTAGCCTAATTAATGTACCAAAGAGTAAAATAATATATATATTTTTAAATAAAACAATATTTTACTTTTACTAAAAAAGATAGCTCACTATATATTTTTAATTATATTGAGGTATGAATAAATCGATTTTTATTTTAATATTTTCTTTTCTTTTTACTTTCAACCTTTGGTCTCAAGATCGAGTCAATTTGCAAGAGCAGATTGACAAAATTATTTATTATGATACAGAAATAAAATTATCAGAAACGCCAGGTTTTATCATAGGTGTCAAATATCAAGACTCTTTATTCTATTTTGGATATGGATCTATTTCAAGGAATTTCAATAAGGTACCTGATGAAAAAACCATTTTTGAAATCGGTGGTTTAACAAAAACTTTTACCAGTTCATTAGTGAGTGTTTTGGTTGAAGAAGGAAAAATGGAATTTGAAAAACCTTTGAATAGTTACTTTTCTTTGTCAGAGAAAAATGAAGAAACTCAATTGATAACTATCGACCAATTACTTACTCATACTTCTCGCTTGCCACGAATGCCTATAGAATTTGGTGTTAAAGAAATTGAAGAAAATAATCCTTATGCACATTATACTAAGCAAGATTTAATGGAGTTTTACAAAGAATATATTCCGCTTGAACCAAAAAAAAGGAGAAAGGAAAACAAAAAAAAGAAACACAAGAATAACTATTCTTATTCTCATCTAAATTATGCCTTAATTGAGATGGCGATTGAATCTTGTCAAAGTAACAGTTTTGAAAAACTTTTGACTGACAAAATTTTAGCTCCGATTGACATGGTAGATACTCGAATAGAATTATCCGAAAATCAAAAAAAGCGACTAGCAACTGGTTACACAACAAGTGGACAATCTACACCACCTTGGACATTTCAATCTTTTAAAGCATCTGAAGGTTTGAAATCCACCGCTCAAGATTTAGTTAAATTTGCTGAAGCTCACATGGGTGAAAATAATTCTCAATTGACTAAAGCATTTTATGCAACACATGAAGGAAGGAAAGCAACTAACCGTAATAAAAAAATAGTATCTGCACGAGGATGGCATATTATATCACCAAAAAATTATCATGATATTATTCTTCATACTGGAAATACAAATGGTCATCGTTCCTATTTAGCCTTTGTCAAAGAAAGCGAGACAGCTGTTGTGATATTGACGAATTCAGAGCACAACCTATATAATTTAGGGTATTATATTTTAAGAATGTTAAATAATAACTGGGTGAAATGAAAATCAAAACTCTCCAATTTTAATTTATCCAAATAAAATCATCACTTTTGAATTTGATTGCCTTTAAACTAAGGCCTTATTCTGATTAAAAAACATAACTAATTATAATGTCTAATGAATTAAACTCCTCGCCTACTGCAAAAAAAAAACGAGTACTTTTTATTGTAAATCCATTCTCTGGGATTAGTAAAAAAGGAAAACTGTTCCAACAAATAGATCAACACCTTGATTCCAACCTATATAAATTCGAAATAAAAAATACCAAAGCTCCCGGTCATGCAACTGAACTAGCAAGGGAAGCCATAGCCCAAAATATTGATATGGTGGTTGCAGTTGGTGGTGATGGATCGGTCAACGAAGTGGCAGCTGCTCTAATCGATTCAGAGACAATACTAGGAATAATCCCTGCAGGTTCAGGTAATGGATTTGCTCGACATCTAGGGTTAAGCACCAATATTGTGAAATCCATTCACCAACTCAATCAGGGGAAAATACTACGTATAGATACAGTAAGAATGAATGGACGGCCATTTGTCAACTTAGCTGGACTAGGGTTTGATGGATGGGTTTCTTATAAATTAAAGGAAAGTAAATTAAGAGGTTTTTTGGGATATGGAAAAATAGTAACTCAAGAATCTTTTAAGTTCAAACCCCAAACTTATCAAATAAATATTGATGGGAAAATTATGGATGAGGAATGTCTTTGTTTGGAAATCGTAAATGCCCCTATGTTTGGCTATAATTTCGAAATTGCTCCGCACGCAAAATTCAATGATGGGATACTAGAAATAGTAGTGGTCAAAAAAATGACTCCATGGAAATTCCCAAAATTGGCTTGGCATTCATTTCATAAGACGATTAATGAAAGTGGTCTTACAAAATGTTACTCAGGAAAAAACATTAAAGTAAAAATTGTAGAAGAAACGCCTGTTCATATGGATGGAGAAGGAATGCTTGTAAATGAAGATTTAGAATTTTCTATTAATCCTTTATCTTTGTCGGTATGGGTTCCTAAATAACCCTCACAATAAAATTTGTTATCAAAAAAAAGAATGAGCAAAGAAAACGACAACGATATAACTTCATGGATTTTTCAAAATATTAATCCTAATGTTCCTGAAAATGTGGTAAAGAATGTTATTCCAGAAAAATTTGACACTTATTTCAAATTATATTTTCCAATCATTTTTGAAAACGAGGACACCGGTCAAAGTAGAAAAATCAGCTATCATGAAATTGCTAATCTAGGAGGATTAACTTTTGAGAAAAATTTTAGTGCAAAGAGCTTCCCTGATTATATATCTCCATTTATAACTGCCTCAGAAAGAGATGAATATGAAATGTTGGAATACCTACAAAGTATTCTGAGCCCAAAACAATCAATAATTTATTATGGTTTAGGTGGCGAAAATTTACCTGAAAAATTTATTGATCCTTGGGCATCGATTGGACCATTGAATAGCTTGTCTAATATTGTGAAAGCGATGAATGAATTTGCAAAAATGGAAATTGTCAATTTCCCTAACTACATCTTTCCTAGAGATCATAGTTGGTTAATTGGGAACATTATTTCTCAATCAGGAGTTTTAATTTTGGGATGTGGAAAAGAATTAGCTGAAAGAATAAGAGCTCAATCAGAAATTGAGTTTATTGAATTGGAGCCGGACGATGAATATTTTGATTTCGGAGATTAGAAAAAGAGGGTTTATTTAAATATAAGTTTTTTTTAATAAAAAATTAGATCATGTCAAAAAATAAAAAATCTCAATCAGATTTTAACTTTGTCTTTTCAACAAATTCAGATTTTCAAGCTAGCAATGATGAAGACTATACCGAAGATACACTGGAACCAAATCAACAAAAACTTCGAGTAATGATTGACCGAAAAAAGCGTAAAGGTAAGGAAGTGACACTTGTTGTTGGATTTGAAGGAAGTGAGGATGACTTAAAAAACTTAGGGAAATATTTGAAGTCTAAATGTGGAGTAGGAGGAAGTGTTAAAGACTATGAAATTATGGTTCAAGGAAATCAAAAAGAAAAAGTTATAAAACTATTGTTAGAAAAAGGATATTCTCAAACAAAAGGTGCAGGTGGAAATTAGTTAAACGGAAAACTTTAAATAAAAGAAGTAATTGAGGAATTAGATTTTTTAGATACAGATGAATTATTACTTTAAATAGCTATATCCCAGTTATTAAATGGCAAATCTACTATAACATTTTCTACTTTAATTGATGAGTCAACAAGAAAGCTAAATTTGAATACATTACAGATAATCAATATTATTTTTAGATAAAAAAAGGATTTAACATCTCTGCTAAATCCTTTTTTTGGACTACTTACCTTGCTATTTTATAATTTACTCAACAATCATCTTCAAAACTTTTACACCTAATTCACTTTTCACCTTAACAAATAATACTCCTGCACTCCACTCACTTTTTTCTATTGGGAAAAATGAAACTCCAGTCAGACTTTTAGTTTGCCACTTTCCCATTATTCTTCCTTGGACATCAAAAACTTGAATCATAATGTCTCGTTCAACCTCATCCTCAATTTTTAAATTGAAAATTCCATCGTTGGGGTTTGGAACAATTTGTAATTGCAATTGAGTGGTAATATTTTCAGTACCAGTCACCATAACATTTAGTGATTCGGTGATAAATTCAGAATCACAAATATTCCCTACAGTTAAAGTTACAGTATATGTTCCTTGCTGCGCATAAGTTTTAAATGGATTTTCTTCTATACTTTGAGTATTATCCCCAAAATCCCAAAAATAAGTATCCTCCTCCTCTGATTCATTAGTAAATTGATAACCCAATCCACTTTGATCCACACTGAAATCTGCGATTGGCACATCTAAAACAGTGATTGTTTGATAAAAAGTATCGACTCCTAAATCATTACTAACCACTAATCTAACTTCCTTTTCTCCGGGAATAAAATAGAAAATGGAATCAGGACTTTGCCCAATATATACGGCTGAAGAAGCGCCTTGCCCAAACCACCAAGTGTAACTAGAAAGTGCCGCGGTAGAAGTATTTTCAAAAAACATTTTTTCGCCAATACATATCTCTGTAACGTCAGTTTCGAACTCAGCAATTGGAGCCTCGAAGTTTAGAATATTAATATTATCTATTAACAGATTATTACAATTTCCGGTGGCATTGATAAATTTTATTTGAATTGTTTCCCCTATGTAATCAAGTAAAGAAATAGCTTCCGCTCTCCAATCTGTTTGACTATTTGGGAACCAATTATAACCAGCAGTTCCACCAGTTATCAACTCTGATCCGAATTTCTTATAAATTTCTTCCTGAAAAACTTGTCCACATTCTGTATAAATCTCTACAATTAAAGTATCTGAGCAAATATTATCAAACCTAGCATATGCCAAATCAAAACTTAGAGTAGGATTATCCGAATCTGTTAAATCATAAGGAACAGTAAATAATTCATCTCGTTGACCATTATTTTCATAGATCCGATTCGGAACCATAGCTGCATTATCTATCTCATCGGTGGCACCAATAATTCCACTTGCTTTCGTCCATCCAATTTCTCCATCAGGATTTGAACTAAACCAGTTAACAGGTGGAAATGCTAACTCATCGAAACCTTCTACAATCGTAACATCCGGAACACCAAGATTCCCAATACTCACGATTATCGTTCGATTAAGTGTATCATTAAATCCAATTTCATCACCAGGAATACTACTCCATGTTTTTAATTTATAGCTTCCAGAGTTAGTAAAAATCGCAGGCATAGTAAAAGTATAATCCGCAAACTCTCCAACCACAAGTGTATTGTTATAACTTTCCGTTACTATTGCTTGATTATCTATCTGATAACTCAAAGTAAGTTCCGATTGGTCAGTTGAACTCGTATTATTTACTTCAACTGAAACGATTAAGTCAAATGCATCACATAAAGCATAAGCTGTTGACGATGGTGATAACAATTCAGTTGTTGCCACATCATTAACCAAATTACAATTCAATAATCCACCCTCATACTTTACTGCGATTGCTCTTTTTCCCCGTAGATTATTATCTCCTTTTGCTCGCACAGAGAACCAATGATCTGATAAGGGATCCGTTATCGGAACATCAAATGTAGTCAGATTGGTAGTACCAACTGAGTCCATAAACTTTTCACCTAGATAAAATACATCGTAGCCTGTTGCACCATCCACTGCATTCCATTTCACTTCCATAAAATCGTCTGAACAAAATGCCACCACTTCCAAACCATCTGGAATCTTACACATTGAAAAAGATTCATCGCTTTCATCTGAAAATCCATCACGGCTCACTCTTACTTTCACTGAACCATGAATTTCATTCGGCAAATCCCATAAATACATTCTAATGTCACCACTTAAGGTTGTTATATTTTGCCACGAATTTCCTTCATCAGTTGTATAATCCAAAGAAAAATCTCCAGTTTGACCATATGCATCCCAACGAATCCTTTCCTGTTTAGATGGCTGAAAACCTTCTCCACCGATTGGATACGTAACCGTAATTTCATCTGTGATTACTTCGTAAACCATATAGTACTCCTGCGGACCAAAAGGCACTTCAAAACCGTTTATATCAATTGTATATTCACCTGCAATTGGATTATCAAAAACTACTTGCTCCACATTATTTAAATGATCTTCGCCATTGGTAGCCGGTAAATCCAAAAGGCTAGGATCTGCTGTATGATCAAGTACCCATGGTAGCTTTGTTGAACCATCAGGTGCTGTTACTATCATATCTAAATCATTAATTAATGCTCTCCCTGTGCCAAGCATTGCTGATTGTTCATTCCAATATATCATAACACGAACCTCCACAGCTCCTACAGGGATTGTCAAAGTATGTAAATTGTTTTCACCTTGCGAGATTTGAGATGACTCGTATCGTTCATCTTTCAATAGTTGATAAGCTCTATTTGCATTCAAATGTCCCCAACCAAATTTAAAATCTGGCCCTATATTCCCTAGATCATTGGCAGTATTCAAAATCGTAGCCTTAATTAAAGCTGCAGTTGCCGTTTGACCACCATTCAATTCTCGATACCCTTGGTGTAATTGAGCTGAAACTCCTGCTACCCCTGGTGCTGCTCCTGATGTTCCACCAAATGAATCGTACTCATTAAATGGGTCGGTTGAGTTTTGATCCTGCCCATTGGCAGTGATATCAGGTTTGATTCGACCATCGTGTGCTGGCCCTCGACTACTTGAAGCAACCAATTCTGCGTTTTCATAAACATTAGCAGTTGCCAAAACATTTTTCCCTTGTTTGTGGCCACCTGTGATATTCCCCCACTGATTTCCCGCTCCATAGCCACAATTTTGATTATTAGAATTACCTGCAGAAAAGACATGAAGAAAATTTGGATTTTCAAATATATGTCTATCAATAATTTGTGTAATTGCAGTATATCCAGCGTTGCAACCATTACTGTATGAAGAATTGACAACTAACACTCCTTCATTTTGATGCATATCAAGCGAAATTAAATTCTCCTCAAAGTCATCATAATAGGCAATTACATGCATATCAGAACCAGAGGCCATTCCTTTCATATCTGGATCTAAGTTTCCTGCCCCAGCAAAAATCCCAGCAACACCATCAGAGTGATTGGAAGGACCATCAATAGTAAGGTTGTGAAAATTTCTTCCTTCAAAATCAATATGTGGCCCAACTATTCCATCATCTCGAACCATCACTCCTACTCCAGTTCCATTAATATTCAATCCACCATTATATTCTGTACTCAACATATTTGCTCTGTGTAGACTACGTCCTTTACGATCTTCCGGTTCTCCTAACTCAGGTGCGATTATAATAAATGAAACATAAGGTAATTGGGAGAATTTATCGATTTCATCTATTCTAATTTGAATTTTAATTATGTTGGAGCTGGACATTTGCTTAACAATTTTTGCATTTGTCTCTCTTATCCTTTCCTTAGCCAGTTGGAAAGGAATATTTTTAAAAAAACGTAACAACACATTTATATTTTCCCCTTGAACGGAGGTATGAGATAATTTCAAATCGGTTAAAGACTTATCAATTTTCATTGATCCATCCATTCGGATAATAGAACGAATATTTTTATTTTTTAAATGCGCCTTATTTAGTGTTAGAGGAATTGAAACAATGAATGCCTTATGGGGGAAATAATCCAAAAATTTAATTCCCAAATTCTCTAACTCTGCTTTTTCTCGGTTAGTAGGAACTTGGAAAAACTGTAGTATCCGATGATACTCTCCTTCAAATATCTCATCCAGTTGAACATCATCACTGATTAAGAAATTTTCAAAATTTTCAGGAATCCAACGTTCCCCGCCCTGTAAAATCAACCTCTGATTAGCCGAGAATGATTGGGCAAACATGTTCCCAACGAGAAACTGCAATGACAATGTTACCAAAAAAGTAAAAAGAGCTAATTTTTTTTTCATATTTATTAAGTTGATATTAATTTCCACAGTTCATTACAAAATATAATTAGTTTGATAGAAGAGATTCCATTAAAATTTATTCTTTTACGGAATAGACAAACCTACCTTTTAATTTTATAATTATTAAATAATTGTCACAGTTCTATTAATTTTCTGCTTTTGCTAACCCTACTTTAAAAGCCTGTAGACACCTCTCTCTTGCCTCCTTGTGATCAACAATTCGCTCCGAGTATTCATCTGTTCCATATTCAGGCACCCACTTCTTTATATATTTCATTTCCTTATCAAACTTAACCTGCTGGCTGTCAGGGTTAAATATACGAAAATAAGGAGCTGCATCAGTTCCACATCCTGCTGCCCACTGCCAACCTCCGTTATTACTTGCAAGGTCATAATCCAATAGTTTTTGGGCAAAATAAGCTTCTCCCCATCTCCAGTCAGTCAATAAGTGCTTAGTCAAAAAGCTGGCGACTATCATTCGAACCCGATTATGCATAAATCCAGTTTTATTCAATTCTCGCATACCTGCATCGACGATATGATACCCAGTCTTCCCTTCACACCATTTTTGAAAATGGTCTTCATTATTTACCCATTCAATATAGTCGTACTTAGCTCTAAATGGATTATTGACAACATGTGGAAAATTAGACATAATCATCGCATAGAAATCTCTCCAAATTAATTCACTTAAAAATGTTGCGTTAATCTGTTGCGCTGCTCTGGCTTTTTCACGAATACTAATGGTCCCAAATCGAAAATGAATTCCTAATCTTGAAGTGCCATTGATGGATGGAAAATTCCTATTTGTATCATATTTTTTAATTAATCCTTGTTTGACAGTATTACTGGGAATTACAATTTTAGATTTTTTAAAACCCATGAATTCCATGGAAGGAATCTCATATGAAGAGATTGCATGAAAATTATTAAAATACTTTTCAGTAGGATATGGTTTAAAAAAGTAAGAGATAGGATATCCCTCTTCAGTTCTTGACATTCTAGTTTCTAACATTGCCTTCCAAACTCGACTGTAGGGAGTAAAAACTGTATATGGTAACCCATCTTTTTTTACAACCTCCTTTTTCTCAAAAACTACATGATCTTTATAACTATGAAAAGAAATATTATTTTTACTTAACAATACTTTTACATATTCATCTCGTTCCAAAGCGTAAGGCTCATAATCATGATTGGTATAAACATTAGCAATGTTGTATTCCTTTATAATTGTTTCCCAAACCTCTTCAGGTTTCCCGTACTTCACCAAAAGAGAGCTGCCCTTCTCCTCCAACTTCATTTTTAAGTCTAATAAAGTATCGTGAATGAACTGGACTCTAGCATCCTTTTTATTTTCTAAATCATCTAAAATATTTTTATCAAAAATAAATATAGGTAATACAGGCTTATCACTTTTTAGAGCATGATATAATCCTGCATTGTCATTTAATCGAAGATCTCTTCGAAACCAAAAGATATTGATCATCTTACATTAAAATTAGTGGTCATTTAATTTATTTCAAAAATTTAACAACTAATTTTACACTATGTTTAAAGTTACTAATCACTCAGCCGAAACTTCAATTGGATTTTCTATCTCAGTAATTTTTGCATCATTAATCATCACTACCTCTCCCTTCATTTTCTTTGATTTCCATACTTCTATTCCTTTCCAACTTTTGCCACAATCGTTTTCAAGTGTTGCTCCATCAAGGATTAATTTTGCTTGAGATTTAACAATGATTCTTCCATTTGGAGGAATTGAAACCCTACATCGAATAGTCAAAGATCCACCATCTTCTATAATTATATCTCCTTCCAAGTCTTTTGCACTATTCCAATTTATATCCTCTCCTTTTTGAATCCTTATAGTCTTTGATGTATCGTAATGACACCATGTTTTTTTTAGAAGCGAACGAACTCGGTACTTTTTATTCGATAAATTATAGTGAACTGTGGCTATTTGGCAAGGTGTCCAGGCACCTGCATGGGCATTGTAATCCATGATATTATTGGATACTAGAGAATCACAGTCTGAACCATTTTGTGTGTAATTCCAGCAATTAGAATGTGCAGGTGTATCATCACATCCGTCATTTCTTCCCCAACTATGTCTTAAACCAAGACAGTGACCTAATTCGTGATTTAATAATCGTTGTGAGTTCCAATGATCTAAAAATGGAATTTCTTCAGCTGTTTCCCATTTCGTCGCATCCATAAAATAATACCACGATGCGATTTTAGTCCATTTTCCAAAAGCTACACCGTTAGATGACATCTTATAAGTTTTGGAAGCCACACTATCTACATGAAACCCCATCAAAAAAATATTCATTATTGAGTCTTTTTTAATTCCATATTTTTTATAAACATCTTTAGAATAAATATTGGAATTAGCTCCGTAATTAGTCATATGATACAATTCATCGTCATCATGAAAATATATTCCATCATCATTTGGAACACCTGTATTTGGGGTTAACTCAAATCTGTAACACATCGGAAGATTTGGAATTTCATTTTTTAATGGTAAAAACATTTTAGCATTTTGCTGTAATTTTTGATTAGTGGATTGTAATATTTTTTTTACGTAGATACGACCTTGGTTTTTATCTGGAAAGTTTCCCTCACCATTTCCATTTCTCATTATATGAAAATTCACTCGTATTGTTTTGATTGGTGTATGATCCAAATGTTCCGGATTTGGAACATAATTCATTTTGGATCTACAGGCTGATCTTTTAGTTCCTTGATTAGGAAGTCCTGTTAGGGTTATATCATCATACTCTGCAGGAATAGGAACAAGTTTCTTTAAAAAAACTTTCTCTACTTTTCGACCACAAGAATAAAGTATTACACCACTTGCAAGCGTAAATATGAATAAGCATAAATATTTAGTCATTTTTTTTATTTGATGGTTAACTTTAAACTTAGGATATATGAATAGATACTTTGCGCAGGTCATTTTAGGTATCTAAATGTTTTTTGATTTTTAAAATAAAATATTAAGATGGTATAATTTTCTTTAGAAATTTGATTAAAATCTTATTTTTGTAAAAAATAAAATATCAAAAATGAAAAAAATTATTCCTTTTTTAATCCTGACTTTCATTTTAAGTTGTAGCAACGTTGATATCTCTAGTAAAATTGCTGAATTGGAAGCAGCCCACGCTGAAACTCCTACCTCAGAAATCAAAGAAAAATTACTAGCAAGTTATACAACTTATCTGAACGAATTAAAAGATGATGCAAATTCTTACTCACAATACTCCCATAAAAAGGCGATGATTGAGATAGATTTAAATCAATATGAAAATGCCAACCTTACCCTAACCTCCGCAATCCAATTTCATCCAACTGGGACAAGCACAAATAAAAACATCGGATTACTAAGTAGTATATTAGTCAACCAATTATATTCTTCTGACTTCGAATCTGCAATTAATGATTTTAAGACACTATACCCTGATCCTACAAATGTAAAAAGTACTCTTTCTCCTATTATTGAAAGTTTGGGTAAAACGATGTTGGATGAAAAAACAGGAAGCTGGAATCGCATAGAAATGAGAGATTTCATTAGCTTGTCTAGGATTCAAGCTGGCATTGTCAAAAATGATAATGATGTTCAAAAATCGCTTCTCAATGCTGCTAATATGTCAATCGCAACCAAAGATTATGATCAGGCTTTAGCGATTTATGATTACGTTTTATCAAATTCTGATGCTTTTTCAAAAGCACCCACTGCTTTATTTTTAAAAGGTTTCACTTACGATGAACATTTAAAAGATTTTGATAAAGCCAAAAAATACTACACTGAATTTTTAGAAAAATACCCGAAAGATGGATATACTGAAAGTGTAAAAGCTTCTTTAAAAAATTTAGGTAAAACAGCGGAGGAAATTATTCAATCGTTTGAAAAATAAAAAATTGAGAAAAAATATTATTAAAAATAAAAAACGCACCTTGAAATTAACCTCAAGGTGCGTTTTTACTAAATTATTGTCATTAGTGAACTAAGATTAATTTTTCAATTCCTAAAAAAATTACAAAAATTAGTTTCAGTTTCAAACTAAAGCAAAAATAATTAGGACCATTTCAGATCAGCCTTAACAAAAGGATCCAAAGCAACTCCTTCCACCTTTGCGGTACCTTCCACTCTAAAGGTAGAGTTCACTCCGCTCGCCCATTTTGCTGCTTTTATTATCCCCCCTAAAATAATATTTTTATCTTCCATCTCATCCATTTCTGATTTCACAATTTTAAAAGGAATTGAGAAATCAATTTCAACTAATTCACCTACAGGAATGAGAAAGGGATTAGTTAAATCTATTTCTCCGATAGTATACTCATCAACCAATCTACTCTTCTGACGACCACGACTGTATTTTTCAATTAATTTCAAATTGATGCTTAATACTTTTTGTTCATTCATACTGCGAAATCGAACCTTACCAACAATATTTCCCGCAGATTCAAAAATTTCTCTAGGTAAAACCAATTCTATTTTTGCTCCTTCGATACCGAGCCATTTTTTCACTTTTCCAAACATATTATTTCTAAGATTTAATGTTTCGATAAAATAGGCTTTTTGATTTTGATCTTATCCTTTTTTCTATAAAGATTGATTTTTAGAAGACGAAGTTGATTGGTATCTTTTTATATTTATGAAGTATTTAAAAATCAGAATTCATAAATTCCCAATTACTTTTAACAGTATAATCAACCATACTAAACCATCTTGGCATGCCAACTTTCTTTTAATGGAACAATCCATCCACTCTCAAACTCTTCTTTCGTTTTAACCAAATTATTAAATACCAAAGTAGAATCATTTATTTCACCATTATGAAATAATTGAGCAAAGACATCTCGGTGCGCTATTTTTAACTCATCTTTTATTTTAAAAGCAAAACTCATTCGATCAAAAAAATTTACACCATGATGGTGCCCCATAGCTTTAATAAAATGAACTGATTTGTCGATCGAACAACCACTCGCTCCAGCTTGACTTTCATCCACCATCAAAATTATAAATTGATTATTCAACACATCTCCATGGGATCTTAAAGCTTTGTTGTGGCTGACCCAGTTGGTTGCAAAATTTTTCACTTGTTCTTTTATTTCTGGAACTTCCTCTTCTGTAAATGGTAAGTTACTCTGGTAGATCCAAACCCTCGAATTCGCTGGCATTAATTCATATGAAGTCATGATAAAATTCTTTTTTATGGTCGTATTCTTAAGAGACTATAATTCAACAATTAATTAATGCTCAAGCAAATACCTTTTATTATTAAATGATTATGGATGCAAACGAGCAAAAAATAAACTCATTTTCCTCATCCAAATGTACCTATTATTACAAATATTTCCCCATAAAAAGTGATATTCTATCCTATAAGATAATAGGAATTAAAATAGAGAAAAACAGCACTATCTTAAAAAAACCTAATTAAGATAGAAGATTGGCCTAATCGCTCAAATCTAAATTAAGATTTAAAAATTGGCCTCTGATATAATGATTAACTGAAAATGAATTCATATAATATGGTAGTGAATATTCTTTTCAAATCGTAATTATTATCATAAGATAAAACAGAAAGTCCGATCAAATTAATTTTGATCGGACTTTTTTACTCTTTAGCTATAAGTATTCAATACTCCTGGTTTATTTTTTTCATTTAACACTAACCCTTTAGACCTCTTCCCTCTTTTTTTATTTTTCCATCATTATCTAGCTGTTTCATTAAACGATCCAAGATCCCATTAATAAAGTCTTTACTTTTATCAGTACTATAGATTTTTGAAATTTCTACAAATTCATTTAAAGTAACTTTAGTCGGTATTGATGGAAAACTTAATAATTCACTCAAAGCCATTTTTAGCAAAATCATATCAATTATCGCTACTCGGTCTGAGTCCCAATTTTTTAATGCAGGCTCGATGATAGCCAGTAATTCATCATTTTCGTTAACTACCATTTCTAGTAAAGCTTCTCCAAATTCTACTGTCGTTTCATCAGTAGGTCGGTAGGCTTCACAAAAAAATTCAGTTACCGGCAATCCTTTAATTGTTTTTTTCATTGATCCCATAATCAATGATTTGTCATCCATCCAACCAGGAAATGAACCTTCCATTTCATCATCAAAAGACTCATTAGAAAAACAAAAACGATACAATTGTAATAAAATATCTTTGTGATTTTGGTCTGAATCTTCAGTTTGACTCAAATAAGCTTTGTACTCATCTGACTCAGCGAAGTCTACATAATATTTTAGATTAGTATCGTCATCAAGAAGATCCTTTATCTTTCTTGCTTTTACCCAATCCCAAAAGCACTTATTATTTACAATAGATTGTATAAAATCATTATCGTAAACTTTAGGGGTAAAGGCTTTATCCTCAGATGTGGGCAAATATTTGGAAGCACGCTTATCAGCGTCTTTGTGGGAATACTTTGCAACCTCAATCATTTGCAAAACATTAAACAAATAAAGATCGAAAGACTTATTAATACTCTTTCGATAATGGTTAAGAACTTGATTTAAACTCAAGTCTTTGTCACGGCTCATTGTGTAGAGCATCTGCATAACTTTAATGCGGATATTTCTTCTACTCAGCATAAGAATTTAAAGTGTTTATACTTTTCTATAAGGTACAAAGAAAGTTCTTTTTTTAAATATACAATAAGTTTTTGCTGAATAAATTATTCAGATCATCATCTAGTTCTTAGCTCTTGATTTTCTTTTCAGCAAGGAATGGAATTAAGCATGATTAAATTAAGATTGTAAATTCTAAAAAGGTAAATAAAGGACGAGTGATTTCTTTATTCTAAAAAAGACTACATCTGAACAAACCTTATCAAATATAAATTGTAATTGATTTGACACTTATCAATTCCTCAATTTTAAACCAAGGGTAAAATGCTACTTTTGGCAATTTAAAAATTTAAAAATATTTCTACTTTTCCAATTGATATTTAAACAATTCTAAACATTTTAGCCAAAAAAAGTTAATCGTAATTGTTTTTACTAACTGTTTATCAAACAAAAATAATTTATGAAAAAAATTTTATTTATATCAGTTTTATGTCTTTCATCTTTGATCATAACAGCACAACTTAATGTATCATTTGTTGGTGCTCTTCCATACTCTCAAGAATTGAGTGACATATGGGGATATGCAGCTCCTGATGGCACTGAATATGCTCTTGTTGGTGTTGCAAATGGAACATCAATTGTTTCTCTAGCTAACCCCTCTGATCCTACTGAAGTTGGTTTTATTCAAGGTGCTCAATCTACATGGAGAGATATAAAAACATATGGTAATTTTGCGTTTGTAACAACTGATCAAGGCTCAGATGGTTTGTTAATTATTGATATGACCAATCTTCCCTCATCTTTTGATTCTTATTTTTGGAAACCACAATTACTCAACGGAACTCTAGAAACTTGCCACAATATCTATATTGACGAAGATGGTTGGATGTATTTAGCCGGTTGTAATTTAAATAACGGAGCAGTAATGATTTTTGATGTTTTTACAGACTCTTATAACCCTGTTTTTGTTAATAATATTCAAGGAAGTTATGCCCATGATGTATTTGCAAAAGGAAATAACATGTATTCTTCTAACCTAACCAATGGTTTACAAATTTTTGATATAGCTAACAAAGTAGATATTCAACTAGAAGGAGTTCAAACTACTCCATTCAACTTTACTCATAATGCTTGGTCAACAGACGATAATAATTTTGTTTTCACAACTGATGAATTGGCTAATGCTCCAGTTGGATCTTATGATGTTTCCAATTTAAATGATATAAAAGAAATGGATCAATTTCGACCAACCAACACACTTGGGGAGGGAGTAATTCCTCACAATGTTCATGTTTGGAACAACTATGTAATTGTTTCATATTATTCTGATGGCTGCATTGTCCTAGATGCAACACATCCAGACAACTTAATTGAGGTTGGCAACTTTGATACATTTATCCCAACTAGTACGGGATTTAGTGGAGCTTGGGGAGCATATCCATATCTACCTTCTGGTCTCATTTTAATTTCAGATATTGAAAGCGGATTATTTGTTTTGCAACCTAATTATGTTCAAGGCTGCTACCTTGAGGGGCAGGTAACTGATGCTAATACTAATGCATTTATTAGTGGTGCAGAAATCACCATTGACGCACCAGCTCCAAATATTGATTATTCTGATAATGTTGGAGAATATAAAACAGGACAAGCTATTTCTGGAACCTTTAATGTTACTTTTACTAAGATGGGTTATTTCCCATTGACTACTTCAGCTGTCTTCGAAAATGGAATAATCACAATACTTGACGTTCAGATGAATCCAATCGAAACTATTGATATGATTGGCAATACTTTAAAAACTGCTGATGGCACATCTCTAGCAGGTGTTGCTGTAGTTGCTCAATATAGCGATGGAACAATCTATTCTACTGTCTCAAATGGTGATGGTACCTTTATATTAAATAATATTTTAGAAGGTGATTATCAGTTATTTGCGGGGAAATGGGGTTACTTGCACGCTGTTGAGTTGCTTACAATTAACCAAACTAACAATTCTGTTTCACTGAGCTTGAGTGAGGGATACCAAGATGATTTCTTTTTTGATTTCAATTGGGAAATCAATAATTCCGCCCAAACGGGAATGTGGGAGTTAGGGGAACCAGAGGGAACAATATATGAAGGGAATCAAAGTAATCCAGGCATGGATGTAGATGGAGATTTAGGAATAGAATGTTATGTAACAGGAAATGATGGTGGAGATGTTGGTAATGATGATATTGATAATGGAATAACTCAACTTATTTCTCCTGTAATGGATCTTACAACATACACTCAACCTATTGTAAAATATCGAACTTGGTTTTTTAACGACGCAGGAATTGGTAACCCAAATGACGATTTTATTATTTCAGTGTCAAATGGTTCTGATGAAGTTATTTTAGAAACCATAACAGAATCAGCATCTGAATGGAGGTCTGAATCCTCTTTTGACCTTTCAGGCATTATCAATATTACAAACAACATGACAATGATTTTTACTGCTCAAGATAAACCAAGTGGACATTTAGTTGAAGCTGGATTGGATGCATTTGTCATTGAAGAGGGCATGCCAACTTCGGCTGTGAACTTGCAAACAAGAGGAATTGATTTTCAGGTTTACCCTAATCCATTCGAAAAAAGAACTTTTGTTGAATTAGATTTTGACAATGTATTTAATCGAGCTCAAGTAAACGTATTTAATGTTTTAGGACGATTAGTTGAAACTATAAACATTGAAAATAACACGAATAAAATTGAGGTTGGACAAAATTGGAACTCCGGAATTTATTTAATTAACCTTAAAGTTGATGGAAAAAATCTTCATACTTTAAAGTTAGTAAAGCAATAAATAAATGACTTTAGAATGAAAAGAGGTGTTAACACTAATGTGCTAACACCTCTTTCTTTTCTAATTGTGTTGTATATGTTATAGTTATAGAGCTGAACCATTTACATCGCCAATCTTGATTGCTACAAAATTTTGATCTTGCATATTTGTTAGAATTGGTGTGTAAATAATGCTTTCAGGAAAAGGACCAGAAAAAGGATCAGATGGATCAGGAAAATTGAATTCAGATGGAACAAATCTCCAAGAATTATTATTTGGAAAAGTTGGATCTAAAAGCAAAATAACTTTTTGAACAAAGACCATATCGAAGATATTTACGGTACCGTCATTATTTACATCTGCCGCAATTATTTGATAAGGCGTAAGGGGCGTACCCAACCCTAGTATATGTTGTCTCATCAATACTAAATCAAAAACATTTACCCCATTCCTATGATCATCATTTCTAAATGGAGTAATCATAAAATCTTCTCCATTTGTCAAATCAAACGCTTCATATCCACCATTAGCTTGATTATTAAAAGTAATTGATGAAGAACCTGTCACTTGAATTTCTACATTCTGAACGGCCGTTCCATTTTCTTTTTGAATATTTCCAAACACAGTTGAACTATTATTCAATGCAGGATTATCAATTCCGGCCAATTGAGTAAAACCCACATTGATAGGATCTAACCATTCCTTTAATCGTGAAGTTGAATCTGCTCCATCATCCCAAGAAACCGAAAATTTTCCATCGTATGTTATTAAGTTATCGCAAACGATAGTAGGTCCTCCATGCAGTTGGCCAACAATATATCCATCTTGATTAAACAAAGGTGATCCAGAGGAGCCTCCCTCAATTGTTCCATGATCAAAAGTAGATCTCCAATGTGAGTGTGGAGGTGTAATGATTCCATCTCCCCAATTAATCATGTGTGGATAACTAGTTAAGGCTTGAGTATCTACTGCTAATTTCATTACGTCTCCAAACGGATGATGAATTTGAATCGAATTTTCAGGAGGAGTATTTAATCTATTCCAGCCATTAAAATAAGCATTATACGACGAGGGAATATTTGCAAAAAGTTCTAATAATAGGAAGTCAGATACTGTAGACCCTGAGACAATTTCTCCTCCTAAAATTGATTGAATAGGAGGTTCATCAACTTCATTGTCACAAGTTGAAAAAGCATAATTAAAATCATATCGCCAAAGTTCAAAGTCTGCAATATTATTTCCTAAAAATCCACAATGGTTAGCAGTTAAAACATATGGAGTACCGTCATTACTAGTATTATTAATTAACGATCCTGAACACCAACCAACACCAGTGTTGTAAACAGTCAATATTCTAACGACTCCTCTTTTTTGATCTTCCACATCATCTCCTAAGGGACAATTTGCATTAATGTTACATCCTAAAGATTGTCCAAATCCAGTGTAAGTCTGAAAAGGATCGTCGGATATAAATTTTTCCCTATCGTAGGCTTGCATAATTCTATTGATCTCAAATCGACCTTGCCCCTTAGCGTACCAGGGTTCAAAATATTCAATCGTCGCAGATTCTCCATCAATCATTCCAGTCATAAATTTTCCAGAATCCGAATTATTTAAACTAGAGTAACCACCTAAAATCTGTTTTTGACTTTGGCTATAAACAAATAATCGTGCACCATTAGGTAAGTAGAAGTTTTTGTAAAAAATAAATAAGCCAAGTGCGTCATCTGCTTTAATTTTTAATTTCCATACTCGACCTCCATCCGCTAAATCCACCCATTTACCAGAATTGCTTAGGGTATAATTAACAACTACAGGAGCAGCAAATCGATTTGAACTATTTTCTTTATCTTCCTTCTTCAGCCTATTCATATTTAAAGCAGGCACCTGCACAGCTTTATTATCCTCCGAAAAGGCAGATTGATTTTTTGGCAAAAAACTTATTGGAGTTCCTCCGAGCGACCGCTGGGCAACAATTATCGAAGTATTAGATAAAAGAAAGAAAAATAAGCAGAGTGCAGAGTAACGTAATGTGAGATGACGTTTCAAGATCATGGGTAAATGAGATTTGTTCGTAAAGGATTATAATATAAATAAGGGAAATATTCGTAAAGTTAATCTCTTTGGTTCAATATTACAAATGTCTATTTTTTCAAATATTAATCATACCCTTTTTAGGTTAATCTTTTGGATAAACCAACTTTAGAAAATGATTTTATTACCTTTTAATAAAAGTCACTTTAAGAAGTCAGATTAAAATTTTAGCTACTTTTGTGGCAGATATGAAAAAATGTAATTCTTGTAATACTTCAATTTTAGAAAATGCTCGCTTTTGCCACAATTGTGGATTACATATTATATCAAAAACTATCACTTGTCCTGATTGCTATACTTCTAATCCCCCAAATACAGCTTTTTGTAAAACATGCGGTTACTTTTTCTCCTCATTGAAAACGCCAGAAGAATCATATGATACTAAATACTCCTTCAACTACCGGGAAACCAATTCAATTTCAGGTGATTTAAAAAAATATTTCTTCATTGATTTCAAAGTGAAAATTAAAGAAGAACAAGATCTTAAAAAGTTTGATCAATATTTAGATCGATTTAATGATTCAGATTTTGGAAAAAACTTTAACATACGTTTAAACCAACTGGCTGAAGAAGTATATTCTATTCATGCAAGGCAGGAGACTATGTATAATCAGAAAATTGATAGTTATGTATCCAGTAATTTTACTAATTTGCTCGATCACTTCATCATCCTTTTTTGCCAAGACTTAAATTCTACTCAATTATCTGAAGAAATATTGTCTTACCATGATGCGAAAAAAGAAACAGTTGATTTACAATTATTGATTTTGGACTACTTAAATTTGAAAGTTGAGAAAGAGGATTTTTTTATTGATTTTGTCACCATGCCTATCAAAAAATTACGAAATGCAAGTATTTCCTTTTTATTCCCTGAAAAGGATGAAAAAATAATGCTTGTCACGGATCAAACTATTTTTGGATCTTGTAAGGAAGGTTTTTCTATAACTGAAGAAGGAATCTATTGGAAAGCACATTTCGAAAAAGCTAAAAAAGTTCTTTTCCGCGATCTTATATCTATCAAAAAGGAGAAAAATTGGATCACCATTAACGGGTATTTTTTCAATGTAAGCCCTAATATAAATGTAAAAATGATGAGGTTGTTACGAAAATTAAAACTAATCTATTCCTAATATTTATCTGAAAAGATTAGATCTAAACTTCTTACTTTCTATTACTTGTATTTTTTTGATTTGTAATAAAAAAAAACGCCATCCAGCGTAGGAGATTCTTTGCTAGATGACGAATGTGTTCAAATGGGATAGATATCTCGAAGGAGGAAATCCCCTGAAAGTACAATTACTTTAGTAAATGGAATATTTTTTTACAACACTACAAAGTGTGAAAATCAGAATTTGGGCTAATGATATGTATAAAATTTAGGCAAAGAGATTTTCTCTTTCCAAATAAATGAATGCAAATTTAAAATAAAATCATAAAATATGAAAAAAATACCATATAAAAATCTCCCTTGATTTAACTTGTTTTACAAAAATGCTAGATTTATCTATACTTCAAATTAATTATAAAATAATATGATAATTAGATCCAGACAATTACTAGTAAATACTCCAAAAACTCGCTCCAACAGCTACGGTTATATAAATATCGCTAGAAAATACATCTTCTATTTCCACCTCTAAATAAGTCCTCGCTTCAAACGCTTTTTGGTTAACTGTTTTATCTCAATATTGAAAAGTTCTCCATTTGTTTTGCTGTTGCTAGGTTTTTTATAAAATTCATTCGTAAAAAACCTCCTATTAGTTGATAAAAATCTTAATCTCCAACATTATCAAAATCAGCAAAACTCACCCCATTCCCTTTTTGTAACTTTCCAAATCTATCAGCTATAATTACATCTTGAAAATCTTTTCCATTGTTCTTTTAAAGAACTCTTTTTGAAACAATTGCTGGATAATTAAAGGCTTCTGTTCCTAAATAAAATTCAAGTAATCCATCATTATTGACATCGTCAACAATTACACTCCCTGACCAAGGTCCTCTTTTAATTCCTGATTGTTGAGTGATATCATCAATATTTCGTATTGCCCATGTTCAGATACAATTTATCTTTTACCGTAATTTCCCGCAAAATACAAATCTTACAGGCCATCATCATTGATATCCATAACTGCTAACCCTTCCCATTGAAAACCTCATCTACCAGAATATGATTATAAGTTTAGCCTTTATTTATTTGATTAATAAAGTTAATTAGATTTTCATTTGAAGGTAAGATTTTGAATATTGGAGATGCTTTTCCATTTTAACCTGTTGCTGTAATTGAAGGTTTTGTTTCTTGGCAACTAGACGAAATTACGAAAGAGGTTTTAGGTAATAAAATAACGATTGAATTTCTATAGTTCAAGATGACTCTTGAATTAGAATTATATGAAAACAACATTTAATTGGGGTATAATATTTTTATTTAATATTTCGAAACATTTACCGTAAAGTCTACTTAATGATTCAGTAAATAATATCTAACTCTGGTACTAATTGTAGTACTCTAAAATTACATATAAATGTTAAAAAGATCAATAAGAGTTTGTTTACCTGAAAAGTCAATTTTAAAAATTGAAATAGTTTCCATTAAATATTGAATATAAAAGCACAACCTTTTCTAAAGATTCTGCGGTAACTTTTAATAAAAAAAATTTAGATTTTACTTAAGCAGCATCTGTATATCCCCAAGTAAATTGAGTTTCATATTTTTTCAAGGCTCCTCTTTTCAAAATCTTTCTAGCCTCAGGGTCAAAATATAACATTCTTAATACATCTGAAAATTCAATTATACTTTCCTGTAGATTATCATTTTCGATTGTCATTCCGCAAGAAGGATCCATTATTTCATCTAATTCATCTGATTCATAACATACGACAGGTAAACCAAATGAAAAGGCCTCCTTAATAAGTCGAGTAATCTTCCCCTTTGATGGTAACAACATAATTGATGCATTTTTATACCATTCTTCAATCTCTTCCTGTTCACTCCAAAAAATGATTTCAATTACTTTACTGAGACCTAATTTATCTGCTTTTTCATGAATATAATCTTGCAAGGATCCTTTAGATACCATAATTAATTTCATTTGCTTTTGATGTTTTGAAGTGACATCGTAATATAAATCTGCAAATGCTTCAAGGGTTACATCTATACCTTCCTTGTGAATGAACTCACCCAGCGATAGTACATTAAATTTAGACATTCTCTTTATTTTTTTTTATTAAACTATCCCGATTTTTTTTTAGAAAAATCAAAAAGCTAATATTTCATGGTTATAAAAAATAGTAATAAAATAAGAGATGTTCGAATAGTGTTTTGAGAACTACATCTAGTTGTTTAAGGATTAAACTAAACGGGAAGGTTTTATTGGTGATTTATTATCATGCAAATCATTTGCCTAAAAAAGCTGACTCGCGAAATTGTATCCATTAAAAGATCAAATAATGTGACTTTTTTTATCTTTTAATTTCAATTTAATTTATCATTTATTAATGCGAGTAGAAAGAATAATATAAATTCATTAACTATAAATAACTAACCACATGCATTTTACACTTAGTCAATTATTATTATTATTATTCCTTTAAAAAAAAATGAATATCAGCTGTGACTATTTCTGTAATCTAATTTTGATTAATAGATGTAAAGTATTTGTATTAAACTTACATTGATAGTATATTTTTGATAATCAATTTTGTGATGTTAATATTATCAATTTTCAGATTATTACTTAATTTTGTATACTCCTCTATAAATATTCTACAAAATATCACTAACCAAATATCATTTAATAAATTAAAAGTCTACTATTTAATTTTACTTTAAGTAATTAGATGAAGAAGAAAAATGTTTCGAAAAAAATATTTGTTGTAGAGGATGATCCTTTATACATAAAAATAATAAAGTATGTCTTGGAATTGGATCCAGAACATGAGGTACATGTATTTACGACTGGAAAAGAATGTATAGATCATCTATACCTTAATCCAATTATAGTTACTTTGGATTATAAATTACCTGACATGACTGGTAATGAGGTGATGGAGGCTATCCAAAGATATAATTCAAATATTGGAATTATTGTCCTTTCTGGACAATCTGAAATTTCAGTTGCAGTAAACTTTATGAAAACGGGTGCCTTCCATTATATTGTAAAGGATGATGATACCAAGGATAGATTGCAACTCACTGTTAGCCGTCTCAAAAAACAAATCGAACTACAAGAAGAAGTAGAATTTCTAAAAAATGAATTGGGAACAAAATATAATATCAATAACAATTTGATTGGTAACAGTGAGCCTATGCTCCGAGTACAAAGATTAATATCCAAAGCATTACAAACTAATATTTCAGTTACCCTCAAAGGAGAAACTGGAACCGGCAAAGAAGTAGTAGCTCGAACAATACACTACAATTCTAATAGAAAAAAAGGAAACTTTATAGCAGTCAACGTTACTGCTATCCCTCGAGAACTTTTGGAAAGTGAACTATTTGGACATGAAAAGGGAGCCTTTACTGGAGCCTCTACCCGCAAAATTGGTAAATTTGAATTAGCCAATAATGGTACCTTGTTTCTAGATGAAATTGCAGAGATGGAATTTCCTCTTCAATCTAAAATATTGCGTGCTTTACAAGAAAGAGAGATTACAAGAGTTGGTGGAACTCAGAATATTCCTTTTGATGCAAGATTGATCGTGGCAAGTCGTCTCGATTTAGCAATGGAGGTCGAAAAAGGAAATTTTAGAGAAGATTTATATTATCGCCTGCTTGGATTACCCATTGAAATGCCTCCATTACGCGAGCGCAGAAATGATATTTTTCTTTTAGCAGATCACTTTTTAAAAGAATTTTGTCGTGAAAACAAACTACCAAAGAAGTCTATTTCCAAAGAGGCCAAAGAAAAATTATTCGGATATAGTTTTCATGGAAACGTGCGAGAGTTAAAAGCAATAATCGATTTGTCTGGAGCACTTTCCGAGGGCAACGTTATCCAAAAAGAAGATATTCAATTTAATAGCCCAAAAGGAGTTAAATCATTTTTGGATAAAGAAATGTCGATCAAAGAATACAATAATCAAATTATTCATTATTATTTAGAGAAACATAACAATGATGTTTTACTAGTTGCTAAAAAATTAAACATTGGAAAATCTACCATATATAGGTTATTAAAAGCCAAATAAACTAAATTATCTACAACTCTTCTCCTAGAAAAAAATAACCACCTGCAAATTATGTGTTTTCAAACCTCTAAAACATGAGTATAATTTTTTAAAAGGTTTATTTGCAAAAAATATTCTTATATTATATATAATAAAATCTTTGCCATTATCTCCTTATGAAAAAAATTAATAATAATTCTTCAGATTATGGAATTCATATAATGAATCATTCTTCAGACAAAATATTTGTTTTAGATCATGATTATTGTTTAAAATATTTCAATCCATCTGCTCAAAAATTCTCTTACCTTTTTGGGATTGATAAGATGAAATTAGGTATCAACATGCTACCCAAAAGAGATTTAAAGTTTTGGAAGAAAGCATTTGATCAGGCTTTATCAGGAGAAGTCCTAGAGTTTAAAAAAGAATATTTAATCAAGAATGATAAATATTCTGACCTAATGAATATTTATCCTATCAAGAATACTGATGGAGAGGTTACGGAAATCTCCATTCAGGCTAAAAATTATAAAGTAGAACCATTTATTCAAAAAGAGCTCCTAGAGCATGAAAAATTATTTCAAAGCTTAATGGATACTAGTCCAAATGGTGTTACCATTCGAAAATTTAAAACCCAACAATTACTTAGTTTTAATTTAAGAATATGTGAATTATTCAATTGTACGCCTGAAGAATTTCGAAATAATGATCGATCTAACTTTGTGTTTTATGAAAACTCAAAAGAGGATTCTGCAAAAATGAAATTATTAGGAAAAGATTGGATTGAAAATTTTAAATTCGAAAAACTGTATAAACGAAGAAATGGAGATGTCTTTTGGGGAAGAGCCACACGATCAATTTTTAATATAGGAGAAGAAACCTATCAAATTGGAATCCTAGAAGATATAAGTATGCAAAAGAAATTTGAAAAACAGTTGATCGAAAATGAAGCTAAAGTAAAATCTATTTTTAATAGTACCAAAGATAAAATATTTGCAGTTGATAAGAACTACAATCTCATCGATTCCAATCAAACTGCTTTAAAAATATTGGCCACTTACAATCTGAACCAATCTCCCGAAAATGTTCAAATTACTGATATTAACCTCTCAAAATATAACCATTGGAAACTAAAATTTGATAGAGCATTTGAAGGGGAAGAATTTAATTTTGAAGAAAAATATGAAGTAGATGGAAAAAACCATTTTGACCTGACAACCGTCTCTCCTCTCAAAAATGCGTCAGAAGAAATCATTGGTGCTACCGTTTATGGAAAAGAAATTACAAAACTCAAAAATAGTCAAAAAGAATTAGCTCAAAGTGAAGCAAAAGTTAGAGCTATTCTTAATAGTACCAATGACAAAATTTTTGCCATAGACCCTAGCTATAAGCTAATTGAATTTAATGACCCCGCTGCCAAAGTTTTACCAGTACTATTTGAAAAAGAAAGATTAGATATTGGCATAGAAATGTTGGCTCAAAATGAAAAATCTAGAAGTCAATGGATAAAGCTTTACAATCAAGCTTTAAAAGGAGAAAGGGTCTCTATTGAAAATGAATACACCTTTGATGGTATTACTAAAACAGATATTATCACCTTATCTCCTATTTTAAATATAGTTAATGAGGTTATTGGAGTGACGGTTTTTGGAAAAGAGATCACCGACTTGCAAAATACAAAACTAGAATATCGGAACCTTTTTGAGGATGTTGTTGACGCAATTGTTATGATTAACAAAGATAGAATCATCATCGATTGCAATACCGCTGCTCAAAAATTGCTAGGTTACTCTAAAAAAGAATTAAGTAAAATACATTTTAAAGAAATCATCCATCCTGACGATCAGGAACGTTCTAAAATATACTTAAATAAATTAATTGCTAACGGTTATTATAGTAACTATCAAGGACGAATAATAACCAAAAAAGGTGAAATTAAATATATCCAAGTTAACTCCAATGCAGTTTATGAAAACGGAGAGATGATTGGATCGAGAGATATTGTCAGGGATATTACTCCACTCAAAAAGGATAAGGAAAATCGGATTCAATTGATCTCTCAATTAGCTGAAGTAAATAAAGAATTAAAAGATTTTGCCCATATTGTCTCGCATGATTTAAAGGCACCTCTTCGAGCTATCAAAAATATAGCTACTTGGTTATCCGAAGATTACAAAGATAAGATTGATGTAAAAGGAAAAACCCAACTACAATTATTAGTTAATCGAGTTAATCGAATGTACCTATTCATTAACGGAATTTTCGAATATACCAAAATAGGGCGAACCAAAGAAACTAAAGAAATAGTAGCCATGGAAAAGGTCATCCAAGATGTCAATCTAATGCTTAACCTCAAGAAAAACGTTAAAATTGATATCTTACAAAAACTACCTGAAATTTACTCTGAGAAAATTAAGATAGAACAAGTTTTCCAAAACCTAATTTCCAATGCAGTAAAATACAATGATAAAAAAACATGTCTTATTGAAATAGATTATGAAGATTTAGATTCTCATTATCTCTTCCGCATTAAAGATAATGGAAAAGGAATTGAAGAAAAAAATTTTGAGAAAATATTCCAAATTTTTCAAACCCTTCAACCTAGAGATGACTTTGAAAGTACAGGGATTGGATTAAGCATAGTCAAAAGAATTGTCCAACTTCACGGTGGTGAAATTAATGTAAAATCAAAACTAGGAGAATACACCATCTTTGAACTTACAATCAAAAAGTATTTGCTTTAAAATAATTAAGTAATGAAAAAAATTTTAATCATAGAAGATGATCTCATTGATCAAATGGCAATTACTCGAATGTTGAAAAAACAAAATTTAGAGTATCAATATACTATTGCCAAGTCCATTAAAGCAGCCAAAATGGAATTAACTCAAACATCTTTTGACTTGGTAATCACAGATCACAACCTGGCAGATGGGACAACTTTTGATCTTTTAGATGATCTAAAAAACACTTCATTTATCTTGATCTCTGGAAATGAAGTTTCATCCACTATTAATTCTGTAAAAAGTAAATTAGGAGCAATTGCTTGTTATACAAAGGACTTAGACATGAATTACCTCGAAGAACTGCCAAAAGTTATTAAACAATTTTTCAAGCAAAAAATTGTCATCCCAAAACAACAGAAAAACCAATCCATTTTGGAAAACGTTGAGGTAAAACACAAGGAGTTTATTCCTACCCAAAATACTCAAAATGTGTTTATAAGCTTAAAAAATGCTCACAAAATTTTTGATGGAAAAAAACAAGAGATTAAAGAATCTATCGAGCTTTTCATTTTTCACAAACCAAGAGAAATGGAAAATTTATATAATTATCTAAATAAGGAAGATTGCCAAAATGTCCAGAAAACTACACATTTAATGAAATCAGGTTTTCGCATTTTTGAAATGAAAGCACAATTCGAACTGGCAGAATTTATCGAAAAAAGCGCAGGATTAAATGAAAAGATGTGTTCTTGTGAAAAAGTTATCAATGCCTTTAAGCAACTATCAATTGATACTAAGATTGCTATTGAAAAATTACAAAAAGAAATACCACTTCTTTAATTTTAATTTAGCACAAAAAATCCATAAATGATTAATTTAGATTTACTTCAATTTAAACCGTTTTTAAAATCTAAAAGGGAAAATGGAAAGCAGTTAATATTTTGCCCAATTAGAAAAAAATTTCTTGTATTACAACCTGAGGAACTTGTTCGTCAATTATTATTAGTCTATTTAATAAAAGAAAAAAAATATCCAAAATCGAAAATTGCTGTTGAAAAATCCTTAAGATTCAATGAATTAGAACATCGTTTTGATATTTTGATCTACGATAAAAACAACCAACCATTTCTTCTTGTCGAATGCAAAGCTCCTGAAGTTAATATTAAAAAGAGTTTCTCCTGGATGAAAATACTAGACAATTTATCAGAAGTAAAAAGTGAAATAAAAATAAATCGCAACCCATTTGAGCAAGCTGCTCAATACAATTTCAATCTCCAAGTTCCTTACCTTTTAATCAGTAACGGAATTTCCACATTTTTATCCAAAATGGACTATAAAAACCGCTCCTCAGAATTCCTGAAAGAAATTCCTATCGCTCAATAAAACATATTAATTTAATTCTATTCCCAAAAGTTCCTCTTTTCTTTTCCTTACAATTGGAAAATATCTATTTTGTGGGATAAATATTGAAACTAATAGTCCTTTAATTCATACTACCTAACCAAAATATACTTTAATGAGAAAAGACAAAATTCTCGTCATTGGAGCAAATGGTCAAATTGGAATTGTTCTGACCCATGCCCTCCGAGAAATATATGGCAATGATAATGTCTTAGCCACAGATATTAGAACCTCTGAAACTTTAAATGAACCCTTTGAAATTTTAGATGTCCTTGATATTGAAGGTCTTTCAAACATTGTTAAAAGATATGACATTACCCAAATATATCACCTCGCTGCTATCCTTTCAGCTAACGGTGAAAAAAATCCAAGACGCACCTGGGACATTAATATGAATGGTTTGTTCAACATCTTAGAAGTAGCAAAAGAATTCTCATTAAATAAAGTTTTTTTCCCAAGTTCTATTGCTGTTTTTGGAACTAATACTCCAAAAGAAAAAACACCTCAATTTACATTTTTAGACCCTTCCACCGTTTATGGTATCAGCAAAGCAGCTGGTGAAAATTGGTGCCAGTATTATTTTGATAAATATCAATTGGACGTGCGTTCTATTCGCTATCCAGGTGTAATAAGTTATCAATCTATGCCTGGAGGAGGAACAACAGATTATGCAGTTGATATATTTCATAAAGCTGTACAAGGGATCGATTTTGATTGTTTCCTGTCAGAAGAGACTTGCCTTCCGATGATCTACATGCCTGATGCAATTCGCGCGACATTGGAATTAATGGAGGCACCACGAGAAAAGATAAAAGTTCGATCAAGTTATAATTTAGCTGCCATGTCTTTTTCTCCTTTAGAAATTGTCAATTCAATTCAACAACATTTCCCAAATTTCAAAGTAAATTATAACCCTGATTTCCGTCAAAGTATAGCAGACTCTTGGCCCGCATCTATTGATGATTCAGAGGCTAGAAATGACTGGAACTGGAAAGAAAATTACAATATTAATGAAATGACAAAAGATATGATCATACAACTTTCAAAAAAGTATAATCTAGTTTTGTAAAGAACATTCTAGAATAATAAAAAAAATATCTAAAATTGTAGAATTGAATATTAAAAAAGCATTATTGAAGGAACATTCAAAAAAACAAGCTTTAAAGATTTCGAGTTACATTGGGTCTTCCCAAGTACGATTTGATGAACTAATGAAATGTTTTTTTGATGATGATTGGCGATTAAATCAATGTGCAGCTTATACCATGAATTTTACTGTTGAAAGAAATCCCCAACTTTTTAAAAAGCACTTAAAAAAATCTGTGCTTAACTTAACTACGCCCAAACATGATGCAGTCAAACGAAATACACTTAGGATTTTAGTCAATTTTATTATTCCTGAAAAGCTATTGGGAATAGTCGTAGATATTTGTTTTAATTTTTTAGCTTCGCCAAAAGAACCAACTGCTGTTAAGTATTTTTCTATGGAGATTTTATTTAGAGAAGCAAAAAAAGAACCCGATTTATTCCATGAAATTAAAATACTAATCAATGACCAAATGCCTTTAGGTTCTCCTGGATTTAAAAATAAAGGACAAAAAATATTAAACTATATCCATAAATATACTCAAATAGAATAGCGATTAATTTCTCCATAAAAATCATTGTATTATTCCACTACCATTTTTCGTTAAAAAAAATTTAAAAACCAAATAATCCAATTGGATTTAAAATCACGTAACAATATGTTTACAAAAGTAAGAATAGACCTCCAAACTGAATTAAATGAAATCAAAGAGGCAGGTCTGTACAAAGAAGAAAGAACTATTACCACACCTCAATCTGCATTAATTAATACTCTTGAGGGAGGAGATGTTTTAAATTTTTGCGCTAATAATTACCTAGGCTTGTCCTCTCATCCTGAGGTGATAGAAGCATCAAAGGAAACCATTGATACACATGGTTTTGGGATGAGTTCAGTTCGATTCATTTGTGGAACACAAGATATCCACAAAGAACTGGAGAGAAAAATTGCTGACTTTTTAGGTATGGAAGAGGCCATTCTTTATGCAGCTGCATTTGATGCGAATGGTGGATTATTTGAACCAATTTTAACAAAAGAGGACGCTATTATTTCTGATTCATTAAATCATGCTTCAATCATTGATGGAATTCGATTATGCAAAGCTCAACGCTATCGATACAAAACAAATGACATGGCTGATCTTGAAAAGAATTTGCAAGATGCACAAGGAGCTCGACGAAGATTGATTGCAACAGATGGTGTCTTTTCCATGGATGGCACCATAGCTCAAATTGATAAGATTTGTGATCTAGCTGAAAAATATGATGCGATGGTTATGGTTGATGAATGTCACTCTACAGGTTTTGTTGGAAAAACAGGAAGAGGTACTCATGAATATTGCAATGCAATGGGAAGAGTAGATATAATTACTGGGACATTTGGAAAAGCTATGGGTGGAGCAAGTGGTGGATTTACAGCAGCTAGAAAAGAAATAGTTGATATGCTGCGACAAAGGAGTCGTCCCTATCTTTTTTCAAATACTTTAGCTCCATCAATTGTTGGCGCTTCAATCAAAGTTATTGACTTATTAAGCAATTCGACAGACCTTCGTGATAAACTAGAGAGAAATGCACTTTACTTTAGAGAGGAAATGACAAAAGTAGGATTTGATATTATTCCAGGAGTACATCCTATAGTACCTATTATGCTATACGATGCTAAGCTTTCCCAAAAATTTGCAAGTAAACTATTGAACGAGGGAATCTATGTCATTGGATTTTATTACCCTGTAGTACCAAAAGAAAAAGCCAGAATTAGAGTCCAAATTTCAGCAGGTCATAATATGGAACATTTGGAAAAAGCTATTGCAGCATTTACTAAGGTTGGCAAGGAATTAGGTGTGATTTAATTTTCATTAAAATAAAAAAGCCCTGCTCACCAACAAGATAAGCAGGGCTTTTTTATTAAATACGACTAAGCTGATAAAACCTCTAATCGTTGACTCTCAGGCATTTTTGCATAAGCAATAGGTACTGAGAAAAAGAAAGTACAGCCATTTCCTTCTACTGATTCAACCCATATGTCGCCACCCCAAGTCATTACAATACGCTTACAAGTTGCTAATCCAATTCCAGTTCCCTCATATTCTTCTCTTGTATGCAATCGTCGAAACATTTCAAAAACCTTTTCAAGGTTATCTTGAGAAATTCCAATTCCATTATCTTTCACAGAGAAAATAAATTTACTATCTTTTTTAATACAATCCACTTCAACAGTTGGATCCTTATCTCCCTTGAATTTCATTCCATTACTTATCAAATTTTGAAGTAATTGAATCATTTGAGTTCGATGAGCTTTGATCAATGGTAGGTTATCAGTTTTAACAACTAAAGTAGCATTTAACAATTCTAATCGATGCCTCAAATTCGCTTCCACCATAATCATAACATCTTGGGTCGATAAATATTTAGTTGGTGCAGACTGAGTTCCAGCTCTAGAGAAATCAAGTAAGTCATCTAATAGAGTTTCCATTCTTCCAACTGCGTCTGTAATGTAATTCATAAACTCTTTACCAGAATCATCAAACGATTCTAGGTATCTTCTTTGCAATAAATTAGTATAGGAGTTAATCATTCGCAGGGGTTCCTTCAAATCGTGAGAAGCTACGTATGCAAATTGTTTTAGATCCTCGTTAGAATGTTCTAGTTGCTTATTCTTAATTTCAATCTCATCGTTCATTCCATTAAGTAACTCATTCTTATCTTCCAAAATTCGATTAAGGTTATTTTGATATTTTAGTTTTGATTTATACCACCATATAAACAACAGAAATGCAATAGTAATTAATCCAAAAACATATTTTTGGAGTGATTGATTAAGTTCTCTTTGCTCTAATAATTCATTCTCCTTTTTCAACATGGCGATATCATGTTCCTTCTTTTCTATCTCATATCTCCGTTGAGAAGTCCCCATTTCCTCCAAAGTTTTTTCATTCAAAAGGGTGTCCTTAAGAGCTACATATTTTTTAGTAAAATCCAGTGCCTTTGAAGAGTCATTTAAGTCTTCATATACAGCAGATAATGTTTTATAGATATCCAATTGCCGGCTTTTTGATTCTACCATTATAGCTAATTCTAAAGCTTGATCTAAAACTATAACTGCATCTTCAAGCTTATTCCAACCTAAATAAACTTTTGATAAATCAATTTGACTTCCAATAGCTCCATAAGTATCTTCCAATTCTAACTTGATAGAAATAGATTCTTTGCAATATTTCTCAGCTTTAGCAAAATCATTCACACTCAAGTAATTTGAAGCAATGTTTCCTTTTGCATAAGCAATTCCAGTTTTATAATTTAATTTAATGGCAAGTTCTAGAGATTTATTATTGTAATCTAAACTTTTTTCAGACTCGCCTATCTTCTCATTCACAGAGCCCAAAGCAGCTAGGCAAGAATAAATTAACCTTTCTTTTTTTAAAGAATCGCAAATGACTTTAGCCTTCTCATAATGCTCTCTAGATCTTTTGAACCGATCTTGATAAAAGAAAATAGTACCTAAATTATATTGTGCATTTGCTATTCCAGAAAGATCATTACTTTTTTCACATATCAGAAGTGATTGCATTTGGTTTTCAAACGCCTTATTGTAATCTCCTAACACTTGATAAATGGATGATATTTGAGTGTAAACTCTAGCAATATTTCTAAGATCTACATCTTTAGGAAATTTCTCTGATAATTCTATGCTTTGTTGAAAGAAGCCTAACGCTTCTTGATGATTATTTCTCCGTTGATGAGTATAACCAATCCCATAAAGGCAATCAGATTGATTCATTTTATTATTTGTAGCCAATGCTACTTTATATGCTTCATTATAATGAAAAGTGGATTGCTCATACTTTTCCTCTTCTCTAGATTTATAAAATTGTGCTAATTCATAATTCACCTGATAAATTTCAGTCAATACTCCTTTCTTTTTAACTTCTTCTAATACCAGAAGTAAACTATCTACATTAATAGCAGACAATTGTATGGTATTTAGGGAAAAAAGAACCAGGAAAAAACCGATTAATCTCATTAATAAATTCTTTTGAATTGAAACTAATTCATTTAGGATTATTTCTATATAGTTTCTCTGCAAAGATTATTCCATAGAATTTTATTAATTATTAGTCTTATATGTTTAAAATTAAATAACAACCCAATATCTTTTGGCAGATTTTTCCCCGAGGCTTTAGTTCTCAAATTATACACCTAACCAAATTAAATCGCAGAGTTTTCCTAAACTGAATATTTCCCTCTTAACATTAACTTTTACTCTAATAAAACTGAGTCTTTACAAAAAATTAATTGATAAGATTCTCTAATCCATAAAAAAGAAAGCGCCTCCTGCAATGCAGAAGGCGCCTCTCTTAAAACTTATC
>JAQXDE010000065.1 GCA_029251525.1 Saprospiraceae bacterium
ATATTCAATTTACTGCTGATGAAACCCAATCGCAAACTACCAATCTAGTAATTCATGGAGAGGATATTGATAACTCGCCTCCTTTTACAGGAAGTTCTTTCAATGTTTCTAATCGTACGGCAACTTCTGCTTCAGCCACTTGGAATCCTTCTCCATGGTTAAATATTGGAGCAGCTGGAACAAATGAGCAAACTTCCGACTTGAGTGCTGTGCTTCAAGAAGTAGTAGATCGTTCTGGTTGGGTAGAAAATAATTCTATAAGTTTTATTATAACAGGTTCAGGCCAAAGAACAGCCCATTCGTATGATGGAAGTCCTACCATGGCACCAACTCTTCACATTACCTATACTCTAACTTCAAATCCTTTACCTGTAGAATTGACGAAGTTCCAAGCGGTTCAACAAAATACTTATGTCGAACTGATCTGGGAAACTGCTTCAGAGCGCAACACTGACCATTTTGTAATCGAGCGCTCTCAAAATGGATATTCATTTATAGAAATAGGGTCAGTTATGAGCCAAGGTGATGGTATCACAACTCAAAACTATAATGCAAAAGATATCTTTCCATACAATGGAATTAATTATTACCGCCTTAAAATAATAGATAACGACAGTACATTCGAATACTCGAGTATTCAAACTGTTCATTTGGATTCCCCTTCGAAGGTTATCTTTTTTCCAAATCCTGTAGATAAGTCGATCCGAATTGAAGGTTTGGATGATAATATGAAAGAAGGCTTAATAGAAGTATTTGATCTGGAGGGAAAAAGATTATTTGTGGATCAATTATCTTTTGAGGACGGAAAACTCTTCCTCTCTACTTCCGCCATAAATATTTATAATCCAGGAACTTACTTACTTCGTATTACTGGAAAATTTGATAATTATGTTTTCAAGTTTGTAAAACTCAGTGGTAAATAGGAATGAAAAAATAATAATTTATAAACGTTTTGAAAATTATTCTAGATTTTCGATTCGTTCCACAAAGATAGAAGTCATCCCAAATTTTAAGCAAAACAAAAAATCGGGATGACTTCTTCTCAAATTCGGTGTTACCCCTCCAGTATATCTCCTCTAATTCCATTCTTAATTGTCTGGCTCTGATATTTAAACTCAATTTATATGTTAGACGAGTCAAGTCTGGAGATATTTGCAAATAGTTCAAAACTAATTTTGTAGAAATTATCCTAATGGATGATCATATTATTTTACTCTATTTTTAGAGTACTTGAACCTTCTTCTTTCACCTATTATACAAGCTTCTGCTCGAATGAAATTAGGTGTAAGTGGATCTCTCTCATATTCTAAACGTTATATGTAATTAGAACTTTAGGGAATGCTAGAAATACTTTTTCAGAGTGTAATCGAAGTATCAAAGGGGGGGATTATGAATTTAGAATATTTAGTCACAGATGTTTAAGAATTAGATAAAAAATAACTTTTCTGCATTGGTTGGAATCCAACTTATTCTTGTAATCACTTGTATATCATCAGGTGCCGAGATAGCATTCCATAGGATATTATCGGGATAGGGATATCACTAAGGACAAACTGAGCAAAACTAATATTAGATTAATCTGTAAGTATTTTATGACTGAGCTATGAATGCAAACTTTAAGGCTATTGTTCCTTATAATACAAGTATTTGTATCTTGTTTGGACAATAGATCGTCGATTATTGATCTTCTCTTGCTTTAAGAGATAGTGGAAGATTTTTATTATAAACTTCTTCCAATGGAGTTATATCAACCTTTACAGGAGCGATTAAAAAAGAACGTGACTCTATAATGATTAGGGTAAATGCGATGTGTCTTTGTTTAATTGGGACCAAATCCTATAATTATTTTTCAATAAATAAAATTAGGTAAATTGTTGCAGGTAAAACTCCTGTAAGAGAAGAAGTTAAAGTTGAAGAAGTAGTAAATATTGTTTTTTATTTAACTTTAGATAATAGCTCATTTGTGATTAGAGCAATTTTTATATTATCATTGGATTAGCTTTACTATGGCCTAATTTTATTATAACAATCAATTTTTTTATGAAAAAGGTAGTAACTTTTGGTGAAATCATGCTTAGATTGACTCCTCCAGGATGGAAAAGATTTTCTCAAGCCAACTCTTTCGAGGCGATTTATGGCGGTGGGGAGAGCAATGTAGCAGTATCACTTGCCAACTATGGGGTTCCTGTTGACTTCGTAACTCGTCTTCCAAAAAATGATATCGGACGATGTGCTTTGATGGAAATGCGTAAACGAAATGTGGGTACTGATCACATCGTTTATGGCGGTGATCGATTAGGTATTTATTTTTTAGAAATAGGTGCTGTAAGTCGCGGAAGTAAAGTTGTTTATGACAGAACACATTCTGCTATGTCAACCATTCAAGTAGGTATGATTGATTGGGAGGAAGTTTTCAAAGATGCCGGATGGTTTCATTGGACAGGGATTACTCCTGCTATCTCACAAGGTGCTGCAAATACGTGTTTAGAGGCAATTCAAATGGCTAATAAAATGGGCATAACTGTTTCAACAGATTTGAACTACAGACAGAAACTTTGGAAGTATGGGAAGGAGCCTGGAGAGGTTATGCCTGAATTAGTGGCAGGTTGTGATGTTATTCTAGGAAATGAGGAAGATGCGGAAAAGTATTTTGGGTTACATCCTGAAGGACTAGACGTTACAGCTGGTCATGAAGTTGATGCTAAATCCTATTTATCAGTTTTGCAGCAATTAATGGAAATGTTTCCTCGTGCAAAGAAAGTTATTACGACGCTTAGGGGATCAATTAGTGCTTCTCATAATTCTTGGTCAGGTGTTCTATATGATGGTAAGACTTTATATGAGGCACCATCTTATCAGATTACTCATATAGTTGATAGAGTAGGGGGTGGAGATAGCTTTATGGGTGGTTTGATCTATGGATTGATACAATATCCTGACGATGATCAGCATGCGTTAAATTTTGCAGTTGCTGCTTCTTGTTTGAAGCATACTGTTTATGGTGATGCTAATTTAGCAACCATAGATGAAGTTGAGAAATTAATGAGGGGAGATGCAAGTGGAAGAGTTGCTAGGTAAATAATAATTGTTTCAAGAGTTGTCGGAGGGTCAAATTAGTTCAGTTTGCAAAAATTGATTACTTTATTTTGTATTGAAGGATTTTTTTAAATGAATATTGTTGTAAACAGGGTTATAGTTTTTTTAATATAATTATTGATTATTAGGTATTCAAAACAAATGTAGAAGGTGTTTTTTGAAAAAGCAGAAATTAAGAATTAAAATTTTATAATAGAACATGATTACTCGACAGGGGTGGTTTATTTAAAATACTCCATTGACTATGATACAATCAAATTTTAATTATTAAAATAATAATGGCAAAATTTACAAGAATAGAAGTCGCTCAAAAAATGAAGGAGCAAGGAATGGTTCCTCTTTTTTATAACTCAGATATTGAAGTAGCAAAAGCATTGTTACAATCTATTTATGATGGAGGTGCAAGATTGTGTGAATTTACAAATAGAGGAGATTATGCACATGAGGTCTTTGCTCAATTGTATAAATTTGCGGTAAAAGAAATGCCTGATTTGATTTTAGGAGTTGGTTCATTAACTGATGCAGGGGCGGCAAGTCTATATTTACAAATGGGAGCAAATTTTGTGGTAACCCCAGTTTTTAGAAAAGATATAGCAATTGTATGCAATCGAAAGAAAGTATTGTGGTCGCCAGGTTGTGGCTCGTTATCAGAGATTTGTATAGCTGAAGAAATGGGTTGTGAAATAGTGAAATTATTTCCAGGAAGTGTTTACGGGCCTAGTTTTATCAAAGGAATTAAAGGTCCACAGCCTTGGACGAATGTTATGCCTACAGGAGGTGTTTCTCCAGATCCTGAAAATCTAAAAAGATGGTTTGAAGCAGGTGCATATTGTGTAGGAATGGGGTCAAAGTTAATGGTGAAGAATGATGATGGAAGTTATGATTACAAAAAAGTAGAAAGCCTTACAAGAAGTACATTAGAACTTATTCAAGAAATTAGGTAAGAAATAAACCAAGAAATGGTTCTCGATTTTTCATTAAAATGATCGGCAAGTGAATTCTAATCATTAATTAAAAAACCCTATAAGTCTAAGACTTACAGGGTTTTTTGATTTTAATCTAGTGGAGCTGCCGGGAGTTGAACCCGGGTCCAGACAAAGTAACTGAGAGCTTTCTACATGCTTATTTTCTATTCAATTTTCGAGCAATGACAAGGAAGAAACCAACCCGCGCCATCACCTTATCCTCTGAATTTCGCATTGTAGTCAAGGTATCCTACGCAACTAGCCTAAGTGCTCTTTCGAGCGGGTTGATATGCGGCACGCTGTGTATTAGGCGTCAAGCGCACGGCACAAAGGCTTCTAATTCATTGAATTAGGCAGCCATGGCGAATCGTTGATTGCCATTTATAAGTGGTTAATTACTATTTGTTAACAGAGTAAGTAATTTTGCTCCGACATGCTTACTAACCGAAAATCTTTCCTGTCGATTCCAGTCAGCCCCGTGGTGAAGAAAAGGAATAAGTAATATTAAATTACAAACTCAAAACTTTTATTTTTGACTTATACCTGTTTTAATTCAATAGGTTGATCAATATTCCTAATTTCTATATACTCAAAACACTTTTGCCTCGAGAAATACAAAAGTAATAACATTATTGAGGAATAGAAAGTTTCGAAGTGCCACTTTTTATTTTTTATACTATTTTTAAAATAGGAACATATTTAAGAAATAAAAATTTGATCATTTTATATTAAAATTTCAATCCATATTCCTCTGTTTTTTTGGAATAAAATTCTTTTTTAGTTTTTTCTAGTTATTTGGGTAATTTATTAATTAGGGGGATACATTATGGTTGGTACTGTTTGGTTCTAGGATTGGTATTAGAAGTGGTAATTGGAGTTTATTTTTTACTTATGGTTAATCAATTAAGAGAGCAGTTTTAAGTTGATGCAGCTATCGGATAACTTTAAATATATTCGATAGCTATATTTATTAGAATTTTAATTTTGATTTAACCAACTCTTTATTTTAGGTTTATTGGCTTTGCTTACGATGATTTGTTCGATTGAATTAGGTGAAGTATTGATAATCAAACGTCCATTATTATAAAAACTTAGGTTTTTGATGGCATAACGTTGAATCAAATATTGCCGATTGGCTCGGAAAAAATCATTTGAATTTAGTTCATTTTCTAAATCTTCCAATTTAGCATCTAAGTGATAAGTGAGATTTCCATTCGTTGTTCCTCGAACTACGCCATTTTTAATAAAGAAAAAAGCAAAGTCATGTGTAGCAATTGGAATGAGTTTATCTCCTTTTTGAACCAAATATGATTGTCGAAATTTTTGCTGTTTCAATTGAAACAAACTCCTTAAATCTTGAATTTGTACAGCAGAAAAATCATTTATATTTGATAGGTTCTTAAATTTTTGAATCGCATTTTTCAGCTCTGTTTCCTGAATTGGTTTTAACAAATAATCAATGCTATTAACCTTGAAAGCTTTGATAGCATAATTATCATAAGCAGTTGTGAAAATGATAGGTGCAGCGGGATAGACTTCTTTTAAAATCTCAAAAGAATTACCATCTGCTAAATGTATGTCCATGAAAATCAGGTCAAAATCATTGTTTTGGTTGAAAAAATCAATCGAATCAATTACCGTATCGATGACGTCAATAATTTGTAAATCAGGTTCGATGGTTTGGAGCAAATATCTTAAATTTTCCACAGCAAAATTTTCATCTTCAATGATTATTGCTTTCATGAGATAGGGAGTTTGACTAAAAATAAATTGCCCGTTTTTTCGATTTGAATATCTTCTTTTTTCAATATTTGAAATCGGGTGGATAGATTACTCAATCCTTTTCCAATGCTATCAACAGCATCTCTTCTTTTTTGAATTGGATTGCTTATTATTAAAAAATCACCTTCTTTAAAAATATTTACATGCAAAGGTTGTTTGAATGAAACCACATTATGTTTAATGGCATTTTCTATTAAGAGTTGAAGAGAGAAGGAAGGCAATATCTTTTTTTTCCAATTCTCTGGAATAGAAATTTCGATATTTAATTTTTCTCCAAATCTTTCTTTTTGTAAAAAAATATAAGCTTCTAAATAATCTAATTCCTCTTGAATAGAAATATAATCCTTATCACTTTGCTGCAAAGTAGCGCGCAGTAACCACGATAATTTATCTACAAAAACCGAAGCCCTATTTGATTTTTGACGAATAAGTGCATTTAATGAATTAAGAGAGTTGAAAAGAAAATGAGGGTTAATCTGAGATCGAAGGGCTTCCAATTGATGATGCAATACTTTTCGTTTTGCTTGTTCTTTTTCTAAAATATTTTGTTGGTATTGGGTAGTTAAATTAACTAACCAAGACAAGAGTAATAAAATAACTAAAACAGTTGTGTGCGTGAAAAGTCCTCCGAAAAAATAACCTCGGGGATTAAAAATAGAATCGGAGGTGAACTGTTTGAAAAAAGTCAAAATTGTTACTCCAAAAAATAAAAGAAAAACATTGATTGAAAAATCGGTTACAGTTGTATTTCTTTTAGTTCGAAATTTCCAATTGTGTTTCCATTTGATATTATAACTTAACACCAACCACGAAAGACAAAACATCACCACCATTCTTAATCCTACCTCTCCATAAGTCAATTCAAATGTTTCCGCTAAATCTTTTCTCTTCAGCGTAATTAATAAACGAGGAATATTTTCCAAAAGTGAAACTGCTAAAGAACTAAAATGAATGATTTTGTTTTTTTCAAGCATTGAAATAGTACTTTATTTTAAATAGATTATTCAAAGGTATGTTTTATTTTGAAGTTTTCATTCTGAAAAAATAAAGGTGTCATAGAGTTGAAAAGGATTTTTCTTTACTTTTTGTTAAAATATATTTTGAATTATGTTCTTATTTCGTTTATTCCTTTTCTAATTGGTCATTTCACTTTCTATTTTGGTTAATTCACTGAGATTGTCATTAAAAAAATAAAAAATCATTTTATTTTTAGTTGTTTTTCTAGAACATAATTTATTAAGATAAATAAACAAAATGTATAATAGGATTTTAGTGTTAATCAGTTTTTTATTTTTTACTATTTGCCTGAATGCCCAACGAACCATTTCAGGTGTAGTTATTAGTGGGGATAATCAAGAGCGGTTACCATTTTCAGATATTATTATCAAGGGTACGAATCAAGGAACTTCAACTAATGTGGATGGTTTTTTTTCATTGATAGATGTACCAGAAGATTCATTGATTTTACAAATATTTTATGTTGGTTATTCAACTAAAGAGTTAAGAATAGAGGCAGGGAATTTAGATGTCAAAAATTTAAAAATTGAATTACAGTCCGGAGTTCAATTAGGTGAAGTGGTAGTTTCATCCAAATCTTATAAAGTGATGAATGCTTCAGAAGGAGTTAGCACTATCCAAATATCTCCAGCACAATTATCTTTATTACCAAATGTGGGAGAAGTTGATATTTTCCGTTCCTTACAATTATTACCAGGCGTGAGTGGAAGTAATGAAAGTTCCTCTGGATTATATGTTCGAGGAGGAACGCCTGATCAAAATCTGGTTTTATTAGATGGTATGACAGTTTATAATGTAGATCATTTTTTTGGTTTCTTTTCAGCTTTTAATGCCGACGCAGTTAAGGATGTTCAATTATTTAAAGGCGCATTTCCAGCAAAGTATGGAGGACGTTTGTCGAGCGTAGTTGACTTAACTGGAAAAACAGGTAACCCAACAAAAGTACAAGGTAATGTTGGACTCAATTTATTGAATGCCAGAGCTGGAATTCAAATTCCGTTATTTAAAAAAGGTTCTTTTTCTATTTACGGACGGCGATCATATACTGATATAATTAGGAGTGGCGTTTATAATAAAATCTTTGATGTTTTTACCCAAACTGAAAACCCTCCAGACATTGATGGTCTAGAAATTAATACGATCGAACCAGATTTCTATTTTTTTGATTTGAATAGCAAATTAAGTTATAGCCCTACTGAAAAAGATGTGGTGGCTTTATCTTATTATTCAGGAGCTGACCATTTAGTTGAGCTAAACGAGGTGAGGTTAGAGCGTGGAGAAAATCCGACTATATTAATAGAGTTAGATGTTGATGAAAAAAATGATTGGGGAAATAAAGGGTTTAGTGGAAAATGGTCCCGTCAATGGAATCCTAAATTGTATTCTAATTTTTTGTTAGCTAACTCCAATTATTTTAGTAAATACGATAGAGCAGTCGATATCTTAGTTTCATTAGTCGAACAAGATACTGTTGTTTTGGATACTGAAAATTTGACATTTGAGGATAATGATGTTAATGATCTTACCGTTCGATTAGATTTTGAATATCAATTAAATAGTAGGCATAAGTTAGAATTTGGAGGTACATCGACTTTGGCAGAAGTGGATTATCAATTTATTAGAGATGATACATTGTCGATCTTAGATCTTCAGCAAGAAGCTTCATTTACTGCAGCATATGTATCAGATACTTGGACTCCGATTTCTAGATTATATATTACTGCTGGATTAAGAACTACTTATTATGATATTGATGATAAATTTTATTGGGCACCGCGTTTTTCTTTTCAATATAATTTGACTAAAAAGATTTCATTAAAAGGAGGTTATGGTAAGCATTATCAATTTGTCAATCGGATTGTCAATGAAAATGTAACAGAGGGCTCACGAGATTTTTGGTTGTTGGCAGATGATGATTTAGTAAAAGTTAGTAGTGCCGAACACTTTGTTTTAGGTGTCGGTTACGAGACAGATAATTATATTTTTGATGTTGAGGCCTATAGAAAAGAATTAGGTAATCTTTCGGAATTCTCTTTGCGCTTTCAACGGGATGATATTGATTTAGATAAATTATTTTTCTCAGGAAATGGATATGCAGAAGGTATTGAATTTTTATTTCAAAAGAAAAAAGGAGATTATACGGGTTGGGTAACTTATACGTTGGCTCAGGTGCGGAATAATTTTCCAGAGCTTAATAATGGGTTTGAATTTTCGGCTTTGCATGATCAACGCCATGAGTTCAAAACGGTACATTCCTATGAATGGGAGAAATTTCGATTAGCAGCAACTTTTGTTTTTGGATCAGGAAAACCTTTTACAGAACCGTCAGGGCAGTACTCTGTTGAATTGCTTGATGGTCGTACATTCAATTATATAAGTGTTGGGGCAAAAAATGCTTCTCGTTTACCTGCATACCATCGGTTGGATTTGTCTGTTCATTATTTGACAGATTATAAAGGATTAGATATTGATGTTGGATTATCAATTTTTAATTTTTATGATCGACAGAATGTTTGGTATCGAGAGTATGATTTCACGCAAGCTCCACCGGTTATTTCGGAGGTTCGATATTTAGGCCTCACCCCTAATTTGTCTGTCGATTTAAAATTTTAGCATAGTATTATCCATGAATTTTAAGAAAAATAAAAATGAAAAATATTCCATTTATACTCTTGTTAGCTATTCTTTTATCTTCCTGCGTAGAGGAGAATCTTAATAATATTGCTGAAAATCAATTTGTGATAGAAGCCTTTTTATACGCAGGAGAACCCATCGATGATATTCGTATAAAAACTACTTATGATTTATCATCAGAAGAAGATGTTTCAGTACCAATCAATAATGCCATAGTTACTTTAATTAAAAATGGAGAACGATATAATTTAATTTCTTCTGGTGATGATGGATTTTATAATTACCCTGGTAATGATGTAACTGTTGAAACTTATGATATTTTTCAATTAGAAGTGTCTTATAATGGTATTTCTGCAATGGCTGAGACAATTGTTCCTACGCCCACAATTGGTTTAAGCATATCAGAAGACTCCTTGTTCGTACCAATTCTACCTATTACTGCAGGGATGGATTCCATAGTCAATACCATTAGAAACTTTTTAACAAACTCAGTGATAAATGCAACTTGGGATAATCCAAATGAGGATCTATATTTCATGGTAGTGGAAAGTCTTAGCGATACGCTTGACCCTATTTTTCCAACTCAAGTAATTGATGTTTTGGCTCGATTTCGTTTTGTTTCAGAACCGACTGATGGAACATCTATTTCTTTTATAGCTGGGACTTTAGAGTCTTTTGGAACTTATTCCGTCAAGGTTTATCATATCAATCAGGAGTATGCGGATTTGTACGAAAATCGAGAACAGGACTCCAGAGATTTGAATGAACCTCCTTCTAATATTACAAATGCGTTGGGCGTCTTTTCCGCTTTTAATAGCCAAGAAGTATTTTTTGAAGTGGCTCGAGAATAAATATTTTTTGATGTTTTTACTAATGAGAGTTGTTAATGCTCTGACCGTTAATACCTCTTTGAATGGAAATGAGTTATGCTCCAAACTTATTTGTTTTAGGATCAGATTAAATAGCCCATATATTTGAAACTAAAAAAAATGTAGAATCGTTGGCAAATCTGTATATTCGCACCCAAATTCAATAATTAAAATATGTCAGATCCAAAAAGATATTTAGTTACTTCTGCTCTTCCGTATGCCAATGGTGAATTACACCTTGGACATTTGGCTGGTGCATATTTACCAGCCGATATTTATGTGCGCTTTTTGCGATTGAAGGGGAAAGAGGTGGCATACATTTGTGGCTCTGATGAAAATGGAGCCGCAATTACTTTGCGTGCAAAAAAAGAAGGAATTACCCCTCAAGAAATTGTCGATAAGTATCATAACTTATTCAAAACAACTTTTGAAAAACTAGGTATTTCATTCGATTATTATCACCGAACAAGTGCTCCCTTACATCATGAAACTGCTCAAGATTTTTTCAAGAAATTATTGGAAAAAGGAGATGAGTTTGAAGAAAAAGTAAGCGAGCAATATTATGATGAGGGTTATGATCAATTTTTAGCTGATAGATATATTATTGGAACTTGTCCAAATTGTAGCTATGATAAGGCGTATGGAGACCAGTGCGAAAATTGTGGAAAAGACCTTTCTCCTACTGAATTGATCAATCCAAAGTCCACATTGAGTGGCAATAAGCCAATCTTAAGATCAACTAAGCATTGGTTTTTTAAATTAGATAAACATGAAGCGTGGCTGAAGGAATGGATTGAAGAAGGAACGCTTGATGGCGAACCTCATCACAATGTAAAGTCATGGAGGAATCACGTGGTTGGACAATGTAAATCTTGGCTCGATGGAGGATTATTACCTCGTTCGATCACACGTGATTTGGATTGGGGAATACCTGTTCCTGTTGAAGGGGCAGAAGGAAAAGTATTGTACGTTTGGTTTGATGCACCGATTGGCTATATCTCTTCAACCAAACAATGGGCTGCTGAAAATGGAAAGAATTGGGAGGATTATTGGAAAAGTGATGATGCAGAATTAGTACATTTTATTGGAAAAGATAATATCGTTTTCCATTGTATAGTCTTCCCTGCGATGCTAAAAGCACATGGTGATTATAACTTACCCGTAAATGTTCCTGCGAACCAATTTTTAAATTTTGAGGGCGATAAATTTTCTAAATCAAGAGGTTGGGGAATTGAGCAAGATGAGTATTTAAGAGTTTTTGAAAATTTCGAAAACAAAGAGGATGCTTTGCGTTATGCATTGATTCGCAACATGCCTGAAAATAAAGATAGCGATTTCAAATGGGATGATTTTGTTGATTTTCATGACAATGAGTTAGTGGCAAATGTGGGAAATTTTATCAATCGAGTTGTTGTTTTAACTAATAAATATTTCGACGGGAAAGTACCTTCTCTTAGTGTTAATTTAAAAGAGCTATTGGCTGAAGTTGAAAATCTAACCCAACGATTATGTCAAGAAATTGAGAATTTTCAATTCAAACCAGCTATAGGTACTTTGATGGAAATATCAAGTTGGGGAAATACTTACTTGCAAGATGCCTCACCTTGGACGATTTATAAAACGGAGCCTGAGAGTGAAAAGATTAAAGAGGCAATGCTAGTAAGTTTGCAAATCGTTTCCTTATTGGGTATTTTGACAAAACCATTTTTACCGTTTTCTTCTGATAAAATTCAAAAGTTATTGAATCTGCCAGAAGTACAAGACGGTGATTTAGTTAAAATATTGAAATGTCTCCAAGATGGAAATCCGATTCTAGAAGCAGGTGGTCAAATTGGTGAGCCTACTTTACTTTTTGCAAAAATCAATGATCGTAAAGATAATTCTCGATTAGAAATAGTGAACGCACAAAAAGAGAAACTCAATGCAGCACTCAAAGCCAAAAAGGCAAGTGAAAGAGCACCAGTGAAAGATGAGGTTACTTTTGAAGATTTCTCTAAACTTGATATTCGAACTGGAACTATTATCGAAGCAGAAAAAATGAAGAAGGCTGATAAACTATTGAAAATTAAAGTTGATTTAGGTTTCGAAGAGAGGACGGTTGTATCAGGTATTGCTAAGTTTTTCAAACCTGAAGATATTATAGGCCAACAAGTACTTCTTTTGGCTAACCTTACTCCTCGGAAAATGAGAGGAGTTGAATCACAGGGAATGATTTTGATGACAGAGAATGAGAAGGGGGAATTGACTTTTGTGAGTGCAAAAGAAGGGTGGGGGAATGGATTTGGGGTGAATTAAATCGGTCCATGAATTTTCTAAAAAAAAGGGTATTACTGCTTTAAGCGGTAATACCCTTTTTTTTGAAAGGAATAGATTATCTCATTTTTGGTCGTCGTCTTTTTCCTCCTGGTTGCATCATTTGTCTTCGGCCTTGTCCTTGGGCGTTTTTCATTTGTCCTCTTTGTTTAAAAGCTAAATCGAATTGAGCAATCTGATCTTTGATTTGTTGCTGAGTCACTTTAAGTTTTTTTGCATTCATAAAGTAAACTTTAGCCGCATTCCATTTTTGCTTTTGAGCATTTATGTTGGCTAGTTGTAATTGTACCATTGCCTTTTCATCATCAGTAGGCAAGTCGATAGCTTCTGCTTTTTTGAAATAAGCTTCCGCAGCATTATTATCTTTATTATTCATGGCCAATGAACCTTTGAGGATATTGTAAAAGGCTTTGTTAGTTTTGTATAACCATTCCGGTTTCCAAATTAAATTCAACCTATTTTCTGCCTTTTCAAAATTACCTTCTTGAACTAATTGTGCAGCAGATTGTACAGTTCCTAATAAAAGGTAACTAGCCATTAATCCCAACCCAACTAATATAAATGGAAGGGCATACCAAAACCCTTGAAAGATAGCTAATAAAACACCACCTACTAAAAATAAAGCGATTAAGGCAAACTTGAGTTTTATATTGATTGAAAACATTGTAGTATATTTTTGATTCTTAGATAAATTATGGTTTTGCTAGAAATTTAGTTAAGAATATTTTTAAAGTAAATTTGTTTAAATCGTTGATGGTCAGCGACAAGCAAAGATACAGAACTCTATGAACTTACTTTTGAATTTCGTAAAAAAGTTGTACTAAACCAGTTGAATAAGTTTTGGTATCAGTTAGTTTTAATTTTTTTTTGAATATCAGTTTTTTCAAAAAGAGGCATACATCTCCAAGGATTAATGGATGAACTGCAATTATTAATTCATCTACATGGTTTAATTTAATCATAGTAGTTGTCAAATTTACTCCCTCAAAAAGCCAAATGTTTTTACCATCAGAATTTACTATTTTGTTAACTTCTTCTGCAATATTTCCATTAATAATTTTTGCTTCTCGATCTGTATTATTTAGAGCGTTGGAAAATACGATTTTCGTTTTATCTGCAAATGCATCAGGTGCCATTTCTAGTAATTGCTCATAACCTTTTCGTCCAAAAAAATAGTATCTATTTGGTTTGAAAAGGCTGTTATTCCTTAATCTTGATCTGTAAAACACTAATCAATTTCACCATTCATTCCCTCTATAAATGAATCAGTAGTCACATAAATTTAAAGACACTTTTCTTTTTTTTATGATCTACCTTTTAATGCCTCCGATAATTTTTTCAAATTTTCTTTTATCATCAAATCATTGGAATTATATGTTTCTGCTTTGAGTCTATATTCATTTGCCAATTTGTATTCCTTTTTTACAAAATGAACATGGGCAATATTTATTGCAACCAAGGCATTATCAGTATCTGATTTCAACCCTATTATTAGGGCTTGTTTTAAATGTTGTTCACCAAAGCCAGTTTGTTTTTTCTGCAATGCAACCATGCCCAAAACAAAATAATAATATGCTTGATGAGTTTTCAATAAAAAATTTGGTCGCTTGATTTGTAGTATTAAATCTTCTGCCGCATCAACTTCGCCTTTATTTAATTTGCCGAAAGCCAACATTACATTTCCAAATAAAAAATGGGTAGTTAAAATAATAATACCAGCTAAATACATGTACCAAGCGGAACTGAAACCAACATTGGAATGAATAAGCGCACCAAGAATGATGATGGCAATTCCAATTAAAAATCTAATGCGAGCTAAAAACATTTTTTTTATTTAGGAGATGTCAGATAATTACCCAAAAGTTAAAACTTATTTATTTTTTAAGATCCAATTTCCTTTCACTTCCAAGTAACTTCCTTTTGGAAAAACTGCTTTAAAATCTTTATTAAAAAAATCTTTTGTCCTTTCCATATCTTTTGGGAAGCTGGCCAAACGATTATATAATAAAATGCCTTCGTCGGTCAACAACGTTTTTAGTTTTTCCAAAAAAATATTCTTCTCAAACTCTTCTGGAATCACATCGTCCAAAAAAATATCCATGCAAATTAAATCAAACTTTAGTTCAGTTTGCATGACATAGGCAAATGCGTCGACACATATGCATTGGATATTTGACTCAAGTTGAGGTAAGGCATATTTGGATGCGAGATAGATGACTGATTCGTCAATTTCGATAGCAGTATAATTATATTTTTTTTCGAAATTTTTTTCTAACATCAAAGGGATACTTCCCAGGCCTAAGCCTAAGATCAATACATTTTTGATAGGATTTTCATCTAGATTAATTTGTTTAAAGGCATCAAAAAAGTTGTCATATAAATCTTCAAAGGAGTATATCGCACTTGCTGTTGCCAACTGATATCGGCCACGGCTTAGACTCACATATAGATGTGGATTGACCTCACTTGGTGCACTTTCGATGTGAAATTCAAAAAAGTAACTAAGTATATTTTTCCAAAAAGGAGGTTGAATAGGTTTGATGATAAATAAATTTAGTGATAAGTTTATTTTGAACTTTCCCAACTTCGGTTTCTTGAAGTTAATTCAAAAACTTTTTTTAATATCTTTCTCTCTACTTCGTCAAATTCAATTTTTCTTCGGGCCATTACTTTTTCAGCAGTATCAAATGCTTTGTCCGTTTTATAGGTTCTTAAACCTTTTGATCCTCCCCATGAGAAAGAAGGAATGAAATTTCGTGGATAACCGGCTCCAAAAACATTGGTAGAAACACCAACTACAGTTCCGGTATTAAACATTGTATTGATCCCTGCTTTGCTGTGGTCGGCCATGATTAAACCACAAAACTTTATGCCAGTTGGCACAAATCGTTCACTTGGATAATCCCATATCTTTACATTAGAATAATTATTTCTCAAATTAGAAGTATTTGTATCTGCTCCTAAATTGCACCATTCACCTAAAACGGAATTCCCCATATATCCTTCATGTCCCTTGTTAGAATAGCCCATAATAACCGAGTTGACAACTTCACCACCTATTTTAGAATGAGGTCCGACAGTTGTTGGGCCATAAACTTTAGCACCCATTTTTACTACCGAATGATCGCATAATGCAAATGCTCCCCTAATCATAGCACCTTCCATAACTAAGGCGTTTTTTCCTATAAAAATTGGCCCTTCTGTTGCATTTAGAATGGCACATTCAATTATTGCACCTTCTTCAACGAAAATATTTTCAGGGGCAATTACTCTATTGGAACTAGAAATTGGAGCAGAAATTTTATTTTTTGTCAATAAGTCATAATCCTCCTGAATTGCTTCACCATTTATCTTAAAAATATCCCAAAGGTTATTTATTTTTAAAAAAGGAGTATTCACAACATCAAATCCTCCCAATTCCTCGATTTCTTCATTATTAATTAAATGCTCAAATTGGTTTTCATCTAAGCGAGTGGCAATTAATTCTCCATCTTTTAACAACGCCTCGTTAGGAGATAATTCCTGAATTAACTGAACTAACTCTGGAGAAGGTAAAACAGAACCATTAATTACAATATTATCCTCCTCAATTTGAATTGGAAATTTATCAACCAGATAGTCTTGAGTTATATAGGAGATATTATCTACCTTCAGGTGATGTCGCCACTTTTCTTTAATGGTCAAAATACCAACACGTAATTCACCCACAGGGCGAGTATATGTTAGAGGTAATAAGCGCTCTCGTACATCATCGTCAAAAAGTATAATATTCGGCATAGCAGTTTATATATGTTTTTTTTGTAAAAATATTCTTTTCGGCCACGTTTTTAGAAGATAATCACAACTAATTTTCTCTTCGGCTATTTTTTTGCTTGAATATAATTTTGTTGGGTGTTTAGATAATTCGAGATCAAGGATGGTCTTGCAATAAAAAAAAAGTCTTGAACAACGTTCAAGACTTTTTTTCAAAAAAGAAGGATAAGGAAGTGGAAGTTATTCCGCTGCGTTTTCTTCTGATTCTTGGGCAGTTGGATTTGCTTTTGCAAACTTTGCGAATTTCTTATTGAATTTATCAATTCGCCCAGCTGTATCAACAAACTGCATTTTTCCGGTAAAGAATGGATGAGAGGCTGCGCTTATCTCCATTTTGATAAGTGGGTAAGTTTCACCTTCAAACTCTACAGTTTCTGATGTATCTGCACAGGATTGGGTGATAAATTCTACATCATTTGAGATGTCTCTAAAAACCACTTTTCTATAATTCTTTGGATGAGTATCTTTTTTCATTATAATATCTTTTTTTCAAAATTGGAGTGCAAAGATAAGCTTATTAATGTTTAATTAAAACGAATATGTGATATTTTTTTTAAAAAAGAGCTAAAAAAAGACTTTTTTCCTTATTGTTTTAAAAAAGATCACATTTTTCACGATTATGGTCTATTTCCAATGCCATGATACAAGAACAACGCGATTAATTTTTGGACCTTTTAATGAAATGAATTAAGCACAAACTTCAATTAGCCAGGGAAAAATGCATCTTCAAAATGCTTAATGGTAAAACTCTTTTCATTTTTATAAATAATAGAAATAATGTCAAAACGAACTTCCCAATTATGCCCAATTTGTCGCATATAGGCAGCCCCTGCGTTAGCAATTAGATTCTCTTTTTTCTGATTTACGGCAATCTCAGGTTCTCCATAGTGATTATTATTTCGAGTTTTTACCTCTACAAAAACCAAAATTTTATTATTCTTGGCAATAATATCTATTTCTGATCGACGATGTCGCCAATTTTTTTCCAAAATATGATATCCTTTTTGCTTTAAAAAGGAAACAGCAAGTTGTTCTCCAAGTTTCCCAAGTATGTTATTCCAAGCCATGTTCTTTTTCCCTCTAAAGGAACCTGTTTGTGAAATAATTAGAAGTTTTTGAAATTTTCATTTGAAAGAATAATATCGATTTTGCTTCTTGTGTCGGATTGAATATCGGAAAATATCTTTATTTTTGACCCAAAAAGAAAGAATTTCTTCTGAAATAAACGATATAAGGATATTCTTTTACCTATTCAAGAATCACATTACAATCACAAGAAAAGGGTAATCTGTAATGCATTAACAGTTAGCCGGTCAAAAAAAACATGTCAAAGAAAATAAATCCAACTCGAACTGATGCGTGGAAAAAATTGAAAAAGCATCATCAAGAATTAAAAAATATTCAGATAAAAGATTTGTTTAAAAGCGATACTCGTCGATTTCAAAAATTCTCCTTGACATTTGAGGAGATGATAGTGGATTTCTCCAAAAATAGAATTACCAAAGAAACTATAAATTTATTGTTAGAACTAGCCAAAGAAACCAATCTTGAGGCTGAAATTAAAGCTATGTTTTCTGGTGATAAAATAAATGTAACAGAAGATCGAGCAGTATTGCATACAGCATTAAGGAACCGTTCAAAAAAGGCAATTAAGGTAGATGGGAAAAATGTGATGTCTCAAGTAAATTCTGTTTTAGATCAAATGAAAGTTTTTTCTAATAAAATTATTGCTGGGAAATGGAAAGGTTACACTCGTAAACGAATTACGGATGTCGTAAATATAGGAATAGGGGGAAGTGATTTGGGACCAGTAATGGTCACTGAAGCGTTGAAGCCGTATTGGAAAAAAGGTAGGACTGTGCATTTTGTTTCCAATGTGGATGGTACACATATACAGGAAACATTGAAAGGTTTATCTCCCGAAACAACTCTTTTTATTGTAGCTTCTAAAACTTTTACTACACAGGAAACAATGACCAATGCACGTTCTGCTCGCGATTGGTTTTTGAAAAAAGCCAAGAAAAAAGAATTTGTCAAAAAACATTTTGTTGCAGTTTCTACGAATCAAGCAGGAGTGGAGGACTTTGGAATTGCTGCTGAAAATATGTTTGGGTTTTGGGATTGGGTAGGAGGAAGATATTCTTTGACATCAGCAATTGGATTGTCTATTGCATGTACAATTGGATTCGAAAGATTCGAAGAACTTTTGGATGGATTTCACTCAATGGATCGACATTTTGCAAAAACTTCTTTTGGGGAAAATATCCCTGTCATGTTAGCTTTGATAGGTATCTGGTATAATAATTTTTTTGGAACAGAGACAGAGGCGATATTACCTTATGACCAATATTTACATCGATTTGCTGCATACTTTCAACAAGGGAATATGGAAAGTAATGGAAAGTTTGTAGATCGCAATGGAAAGAAAGTGAACTACCAAACTGGACCAGTTGTGTGGGGTGAACCTGGGACAAACGGCCAACATGCGTTTTATCAATTGATTCATCAAGGAACCAAATTAATTCCTTGTGATTTTATAGCACCTGCTAACTCACATAACCAAATCGGTGATCATCACGTAAAATTATTATCTAATTTTTTCGCTCAAACGGAAGCGTTGATGAATGGCAAAACAAAAGCTGAGGCTACCGAAGATTTAAAAGCAGCAGGTAAGACGAATGAAGAAATTGCAAAACTTCTGCCGTTCAAGATTTTTGAAGGTAATCGTCCAACAAATTCTATTTTAATAAAAAAAATATCGCCACGCTCTCTTGGGAGTTTGTTAGCCATGTATGAACATAAAATATTTGTGCAAGGAGTTATTTGGAATATTTATAGTTTTGATCAATGGGGTGTTGAACTTGGAAAACAACTGGCTAAGAAAATTTTACCTGAATTAGAAAATGAAAAAGTGGTGAAGTCTCATGACTCCTCTACCAATGGATTAATCAATAATTATAAAAAAATGCGAGGTTAAATTTTAAGAGGGGATAAGTTTCGACAACTAGAGTTAATTACTTTTAACCAGTACTAAAATAATTATTTATGAAAGATGTTTTTCGAATAAAAGGCGCGATACAAAATTATGCTTGGGGAGGAAAAGAATTTATTCCTAAATTGATGAACATGCTAAATGTTGATGATCAACCATTTGCAGAAGTTTGGTTAGGAGCACATCAACGTAGTTCAGCAAAAATGAATTTAGATGGAAAGGAAATTTCTTTAAAATTTTTTTTGGAAAATAATCCTCAGGCTCTAGGCGATAGAGTTATTAATAATTTTGGAAATAGGTTACCTTATTTGTTTAAAGTATTGGATGTTAAACAGATGCTTTCTATTCAAACCCACCCGACAAAAAAGGCTGCTGAAAATGGATTTTACGCTGAAGAAAAAAAAGGAATCCCAATCACTGCATTTAATCGTAACTATAAAGATGATAATCACAAACCAGAGGTAATGGTTGCAATGACAGAGTTTTGGTTGTTACACGGATTTAAATCATTGGAGGCAATTGAGGATGTTTTAAAGTCCGTTCCAGAGTTTAAAATGTTATCGGAATACTATCAGCGAATTTTATTTAGAGGAGTGGATAATAAGCTTTTTTACTTTTATAAGAATTTGATGGAAATGTCTCAAAAGATGGTGGATGAAATATTGCAACCACTTGCAGAGAGATTGAGTTTAGATTTTATTGAAAACAAAATATCCAAAAAAAGTCCTGATTATTGGGCAGCTTTGGCTTTTCAAAATAACAGGTTAAAAGGAGGTCATTTTGATCGTGGAGTTTTTTCCATATATATATTTAATTTAGTTTGTTTGCAAAAAGGAGAAGGTATATTTCAAGATGCAGGGATTCCTCATGCCTACCTTGAAGGTGTGAATATGGAACTAATGGCTAATTCTGATAATGTTTTTAGAGGTGGCTTAACAATTAAACATGTGGATGTAAATGAATTGCTAAAACACATGATATTTGAAGAGGTGGTTCCAAATGTTTTGACTGGGACTGAGGTTGATAAAGGGGTTAAGGTGTACCAGACCCCTGCACCCGATTTTGAATTAACGAGGGTGTTTTTAAATGATTTAGAAAAGTATTCTTGTGAAAATATAATGGCACCTGAGACTTTAATTGTAATGGAAGGTGCAGTAAAAGTACAAAATGTAAATGATGAATTTTTACTAGAAAAGGGAGAAGCATTTTTTGCGTCAAGTGGTTCTAAATATACTTTGGTGAGTGAGGGAGCGAGTGAAGTATTTAAGGCATCGGTTCCTTAAACACCACTGGTTAATGGTAAGTGGTTAAAGGACACAAATAATTTACCGATCGGAAAAGCAGTAACAAATTAGCATCGTTCAATCACTAACAGTTTTAAATTTTTTCTTAATTTTACATAATGGCCTATCAAACGAATTCTGGGAGTTTTTTCGATTATTTAACACAAATGTTAGTCGAAAATAAAGTTAGTGAAACGATTCAAATCCTTTCAGATGCCTCGTCGTCGGATCCTACGCTGAATGGAGATTTGAAATTTTTGAAACTTCGTGCGAATAAAAAGTTAATGGTTTCTGCAGGTGGTATCGTTAATCCACCTAAGACACAAATTCAAGATGTTATTAAATTAATTAAAGAATTAAAAAGTGCTCACTATCGTCGGAATGTAAAAGTGAATACTTTAACAGAACCCTCTAGAAAGGCATTGAAACAAATTCGAAAAAATAATCAACCTGGGATTACTTCTTTAAAAAAGAAAAAATCTATCTGGCCTTGGATTTTCTTATTTTTATTTTTGGGTGGTGGCGCTCTAGGGTATTATTTTAAAGATCAAATTCTAGAAAATGAAATGGTGAGAAAATATATTCCACCAGGTTTGTTATCTGGTAATGATAGTTCCAAAACAAATAAAGCTAATTTAGAATCTGGAAAACCTAAGTACAAAAATAAAAAAATAACTTCGTCTTCAACCTCATCTAATTCCTCTACATCTTCTAGCTTGTCCTCACCGTCAGACTTGAGAACAGCTAAAAAAAAAGTTGTACCTTCCTCTGAAAGTATAGGGAAATATTTTATTCAAATAGCAAGTTACTCTGAACTTGATCAAGCAAAAAGTAAACGTAAGCGAGTAGAAATGAGTTTTGATCGAGCGATTGTTTTGCAAAAAGATTTAGGGGGAAAACCAAACTATAAAATTGTTATCCCAGGTTTTGATACAAGAGAAAATGCCGAAGACTTTCAAGATGACCGGAAGGTCGGTAGATTGTACATTGGCTCGTTTATACAGCCATTTAGAAGCGGATGTGTTGACTTAACTGAGCTGGAAAAGGATGTCTATGTTTGCAACTAGTAAATTTGGTATATTTAAGTAAGTATTTATATTTTTTTACTTTTGGTCTCAAACCTCTTGCTGAATATTTAACATCTATAATTTTCCATCGGAAAGTTTAAAATATCCTATTTTTTTCTCCTCAAGATATTTTAATTGAATTTCCATATCATCGAAATATTCCTGTACAAATATAAACCGTTGTTAAAGATATAATAAAGGAACAATTAAACAATCCATATCAATCTGTCAGTTAGGCTGTTTGCCTAGTGGTAAATCATTTAGCTGACAATTTTATTGTTATTCATGTTATGAATAAAATTGAATGTATCCTTCATCCACTTTTCTCAATCATTCGTCTGTAAAAACTTTACATTAAAGTTCACAAAGACTAATTTGCATTTATTTCTAGTTACAAGAAAATGTGTTTATCACGCATACTAAGTACTAAGGATTTTTTCACAAAATCATTTTATGAAAAGACTTATTCAATCAATTATCTTTTTTACAATTCTGATTTTAACCACCGGTTGTTTTGATGTGACGGAGGAAATAAAAATGAATGCAGATGGATCAGGCGAATTAAGATTAAATATTAATTTGAGCCAAAGCAAAGGCAACCTTGCAAGTTATATGGATGCAGGCGAAATTAATGGTATAGAAATCCCATCAAAATCTAAGATAAAATCTGAAATCAAAAAACTTAAAAAAGCATTGTCTAAGATAAAAGGTATTTCAAAAGTTAAAGCCAAGAACGATTTTGATGAATTTGTATTTGAAGTAACGGCTGATTTTGACAATATTAAAGCCTTAAATAAAGCGATTAATACATCAGTCAAAATATTTAACCAAACACCTTTCCCATTACCTAAATTCAAGCATTTTTCGTTCGAAGAAAATAAATTCTCTCGACTTTTCAATTATACTGATGAGCGATTTACTCAAGAAGAATTTGATGGAATGATAAGTGTCGTACGATATTTGATGGAATCAGCAAAGGTAGTTAGTATTTACCGATTTGAAGATTCAGTGAAAAATGTATCAAATTCAAAAGCTAAGATTTCACCTTCAAATAAATCAGTTATGCTCGAAGGAAATATTGCAGAGTTTGCAACTGGAAAAAAGACTTTGGAAAACCATATTTCTTTTTAAAATAATTAAGAATAGCTATAGACGTACAAATAGCCAACAATAAATAGCAATTTTTTTACTATTAACTATTAAAAACCAATTCGATGAAATTATTTAGAATAACTACGCCACTATTTTTACTTGTTCTAACAGCAATGAGTATTCAAGCTCAAAACTTAAAACAGTATATCCCAAATGATGCGACATTTGTCGTAAGTGTGGATTTAGCTAATCTTGATAGCAAAATCAGTTTTGACAAGTTAAAGGAATTTGATTTTTACAAAGAAGGTATGAAAGAATTTGAAAAAGAAATGTCTCGCGAAAGTGAAGAACTTACTGAAGCATTTAAAAATCCATCTGATTATGGCATTGATGTAATGAGTGAAAGTTATATGTTTGGGGATATTTCTAAAGAATCTTCTTTTTTTGGATTAGTATTTAATATTTCTGATAGTAAAAAGTTTTCTAATTTTTTTAAAAAAAATATTTTACCTGAAGCAGAAGGAGCTGTGATGGGTATGATGGGTGGGTTTCAAACCGTAACTGGAATTGGAGCAACCTTCGCTTGGAATGATAAAGTAGGAATTTTAGTAGGAGGAGAATCAAATACTGGGACTGATAAATCTACCATTGATGGTTTTGCCAAAAAAATACTGACTGGCACTCCTAAAAATTCCATTTTGAGTGATATGCGTTACAATAAAATAACGAAAGATAGAAAAAGCGATATGAGAATGTGGATGGATTATAGTTGGGTGATGGATATGCAAATAGAAGGAGGTGAAATGGTAGGTGTTCCGGGGATGGATGCCATGTTAACTGCGATGAAAGAATTGTACAAGGGTACTGATTATTTGATAGAGATGAATTTCAATGATGGAGCAGCTGTTATAGATTCTAAAATGTATTCTAATCAGAAAACCATGGATATGTTAGCTACAATGACTGAAGGAGAATTGAATAAAAAATTCTACAAGTATTTGCCTAAGAATAATTTGATGGGTTATTTCTCATTAGCAATGAGAACAGAAAACTTTGCTGATGGGATGTTTCAAATGTTTGATCCAATGATTAAGGAGATGGGAATGACAAGAGAGGTAATGGAAGGAATGGCAGTAGGTGCAGTGAATTCTATGGGCTTAGAGTTGGATGCAAAAGGTTTGTATGAAATCATTCGAGGAGATATGGTTTTTGCTGTAACAGGTATGCGAGAGTTTACAATTAAGAAAATTCAATACGATGACGATTTTAATAAAATCGAAGTAGAAGCAAAGCAAATGATGCCAGAAGTTTTAGCGATGATGTCATACGGAAGAGAAGCTGATTTGAGGAAAGTTATACAAATGGGAGTTGATGTAGGAGTTTTAAATAAAGTTGGAGAGTCTTTTAAAGTTACTGTTCCGATGGAGGAATTACCGATGGATATGTTCTTGATGATGAAGGATGGAATTTTATTTATTACCAATAACACAGATTTGGCTACTGGGAATTTGCAAGATGGATACTCCAAAGCAGATAGAATGACAAAAGATCAACAAAAGTTAATGGCAGAAAGTGGAGGAGCATTTTTCTGGGATATTCCATCTACATTAATTGCTGTGTCAGCATTTGCTAAAGAGGAGGGTATGAATGATGAAATGGCAGAAAAAATGATTAATGTCAGTAAACAGAGCTTAGAAAGTATGGCGATGAAAATGGATAAAGAAATCAAAGAAAGCTATAATTCAGAATTCAAACTTAATTTCATAAATAAGAGAATGAATGCATTGGAACAATTATTTAGTTATTTCAATGAAATGTTTATGACTGCCATGAATAGCGGAGGAATGTAATTTTTCTTTTGTTCTAAAAATAGGTTAAATGGAATTCCATTTAACCTATTTTTTTAGATTAAACTTGGAATTTATATTTTAATAGTGGTGTTTAGATTAGATATTCCAATTATTTAGCTCCACGATAGTTATTTGAATTTCGACATTCAAAACACCCTTTTTCTTTAAAACTATTTTTCTTCCATTCCTTATTTTAGAATACTATTGGTAATTTCACCTTATAGGTTATAAAAAATATTTTTTCCCAAAAAATGTAGATTAACTGACTTTATTAAGGAGCAAATTCAAAGAGTTAAGCGTTATTAATTCTACAAAATCGTTCTAGAGCAAATTTCATAGTCAGGTTAAATTAGAAGTCAAGAGCGACTAGTGAAAAGTTGATTTTTATTCTAAATTGACAAAAAATAGAGATTTGTGTATGAGCTAAATAAAGAGAACAAACATGCTAAAAATAGGAGTGCTGGGGGTTGGTCATTTAGGTAAAATTCATGTAAAGTGTATTCAACAAACTACTTGTTTTGAATTGATTGGTTTTTTTGATCCGGATGATGAAAGTGCATTGCAATTAACTAATAATCATAATATTAAGCGTTTTGAGAAAGTGGAAGACTTACTTGATTCAGTTGATGTGGTGGATATAGTAACTCCCACAGTAACACATTTTGAACTCGCTCTGAAGGCTATACAGAAAGGAAAACATGTTTTCATAGAAAAGCCATTATGTAATACAATTGAAGAAGCGGCAACTTTATTGGCAGCTTGTCGAAAAAAGGGTGTTAAAGTACAAGTTGGGCATGTTGAACGGTTTAATCCAGCACTATTGGCGTTGGAAAATACCAAATTGACGCCAATGTTTATCGAAGCCCATAGACTGGCAGTATTTAATCCCAGAGGTACAGATGTGTCTGTAATTTTGGATTTGATGATTCATGATTTGGATATTGTATTAAGTTTGGTAGATTCAAAAGTGAAAGGTATTCATGCAAGTGGTGTAAGTGTAGTAAGTGATACGCCTGATATTGCGAATGTTCGTTTAGAGTTTGCAAATGGCTGTGTGGCGAATTTGACTGCAAGTAGAATTTCCATGAAACAAATGCGAAAAGTGAGGTTGTTCCAACCTGATGCATACATCAGTTTGGATTTTTTAGAAAAAAATACTCAAGTTGTTCGATTATACGATGAGGGATCACCTGATATTCCTCAAGACGCTAATTTGATGGATTTACAAACTAATAATGGCAAAAAGCATATTCATATTCATATGCCTCAAACGGAATCTGTCAATGCGATTCAACTAGAATTAGAAACGTTTGCAGAAAGTATTAATCAAAATAAAAAAACAAAAGTCAGTATAGATGATGGTTATAGAGCTTTAAAAGTGGCTCATGAAATTATTAAAGCTATTGAAAAAAATGGTGGTAGGTAGTTCTTACTATTGACTAAGAAATAAAAAATTATGAAAAAAATAAAGATTTATTTATTTGGAATTGGATTATTTTTTCTTGGAAGTTGTGATTTAGATAAGGAACCTATTCCTGCTTACATTCATATCAAACCATTCACCGTTAATGTAAATAATAATCAAGGAACAAAAGAACAAAAGATTTCCGATGTATGGGTTAGCGATAATGAAACAGGAGATTTTCTAGGAGTATTTGAGTTGCCTGCCACTTTTCCAATTATTGCCGATGGAGATACTAATTTATCTATTGCCCCTGGAATTTTGGAAAATGGAATAAATGCTACACCAAATATATATTCCTTGCTTACTTCATTCGAGGCAGAAATTGAATTGGCTCCAAATGAAATAGATACAATTCAACCAACTACAAAATATGAATCGAGAGTTGAGTTTCATTACAAGCAAGACTTTGAATCTAGTAATCCGTTAGATGAAATAATTGATACGACGATCTTACTTGAAACTAAAATATTCGATAACCAACTAGCATTTGAGGGAATTTCTGCAGGTTTTACTTTGGATGAAGATAACCCAAAAATGGAAGTTGCAATATCGCATTTTATGGAGTTAGAAACAAAGGGAGATTTAACAGTGTTGGAAATGCATTATAAAAATGAGGGAATTCTGCAAATAGCCTTATTGGGGTATGAGAACACTAGTTCAACTCCAGTATTAACCTACTTTTTAGCCCTTAATCCTCAATCTGATTGGAATAAAGTTTACATCAATCTTACTAACCAATTAGTAGGTTATGGGAGTCAATTTAAGTATTTCAAAATTCTTTTTGGCGCACAACTTTCTGCTGAACAAACTTCCTCGACTTATATAATTGATAATATTAAGGTATTGGAACTTCCTGATGATTAGAATCTGATGAGGATGAAAAATGATTAAACTAAAATGGCCTAAAATTAGGCTACAAAATGAAATTAATTATTATAGTTAATAAATGAAACAGCAGCGACGATTGGATATGTTTTTTTATGGGTTTTTCGACTTCTTGACGGCAATGCTGGCTTGGGCTTGTTTTTATATTTATAGAAAAAAAGTGGAAGGAGCGGAGGTTGATGTAACCATTTTTCAAGATGAAAACTTTTGGTTAGGTATTATTGTTGTTCCGATTTGTTGGGTATTATTTTATTCCATTTTTGACCAGTACAATGATGTATATCGAATGTCAAGGTTGGCAACTTTTACAAGAACATTTTTTTTAGCATTTTTTGGCGTTTTATTTTTATTTTTTACCTTGATTTTAGATGATTTTGTGAGAGATTACAAAACATATTATAATTCATTTTTCACCTTATTGTTTTTGCATTTTGGATTCACTGTTTTTCTTCGAATGATATTATTGACCAGAGCAAGTCGTAAATTGAAAAGTGGTCTAGTCACCTATCGAACTCTCGTCATCGGTGGAAATCAAAATGCCCTGGAACTTTATGATGAAATTACTTCAAGAGAAAAAGGATTAGGGAATAAGTTTATTGGTTTTATTGATAGTAATGGAAAAAGTAAAAATGAACTTGCAGTACACCTTCCTAAATTAGGAAAAATAAAAGACCTTCAAAACGTTTTAAGTGATAGCGGAATTGAAGAAGTCATCATTGCTATTGAAACTTCAGAACATAATAGAGTCAAAGAAATTTTGGATATTCTCTATGATTCTTCAGAAAAAATATTGGTAAAGATTATTCCTGATATGTACGATATTATGCTTGGTACTGTAAAGATGAACCATGTTTACGGAGCTGTCCTTATTGAAATTAAACAATATTTGATGCCTCGTTGGCAGTTCTTTATTAAACGAATTATCGATGTCAGCGTAAGTTTGGTGACCATGATTATTCTATTACCAGTTGTTATTTATGTAGTTATTCGAGTTCGACTTTCCTCAAAAGGATCCATAATGTTTTTGCAAGAACGAATAGGAATCAATGGAAAACCTTTTTTCATTTATAAATTCCGTTCGATGCGCGTTGATGCAGAGTCTGAAGGGCCGCAACTTTCCCACGACCACGACAATCGTGTAACACCTTGGGGGAAACTTATGAGGAAATGGCGTTTGGATGAAATTCCACAATTTTGGAATGTACTCATTGGAGATATGTCTCTAGTCGGCCCAAGACCAGAACGACAATATTATATCGATTTGATTACGAAGGAGGCACCACATTATCGTCACTTACTAAAAGTGCGTCCTGGCATCACTTCTTGGGGGCAAGTAAAATATGGTTACGCTTCCAACGTTAAAGAAATGTTGCAAAGACTAAAGTTTGACATTCTCTACATTGAAAATATGTCTTTAGCATTGGACTTCAAAATCCTTTTTTACACCGTTCTTGTCCTCCTCCAAGGAAAAGGTAAATAACGATTCTATCCTAGGACTATCAAGTGATAATTTATCTAGAAAGTAAAACTTGGAGTGACTTTATTTGAAGCGAATAATCGATTTGAATCAACTACAGCTATGTTGCAATCGTGCAAATTTTAGGGAAAGAAAATGAAATAGAGATCTTTAAAGAAGGGTGTTGGATTATAACAGTTGCAAAATTTGTTGAAAAGTATGGATTGAATGATTTTGATACTCCTATGGAAGCGATAGAAGAAATTACACAAAGAAATACAGATGAATATACTATCTGATTATTTGCTGAAGGATATCCAAAGCGAGTGATGGGAAAGAAAGCTTCATGTGGTGTAAGAATAAAAACAAAAATTTAGTAAATGAAGGTTGCTGTCTTAAATTAATAAAGACTATAAAATTGTATGTTTTTATTGTTGATCCTAATCTAGCTCTATTCACTTTTGCAGTTTTAGTAGATGATACTTTTAAGTATATTCCACCATTAGCAGCAAATAATTGAACTATTGATAATCTTACTTCTCCATGAAAGTTAAAACGTCTAAGTAATGGGAAGGCTCCTTTTTAGTAAATGGGATTCAATATCGAAACCAAGTTAAAAAAGAACATGTGAAAATTGCAAAGAGAAGTCTTTGCTGATACATTGTAGTTAGACAAAGGCTTTTTTTATTACTTTTACAAAAAGTTTTCAGAACCTTGAAAGCTATAAATCACAAAAATTATATATGTTTTTACTATTCGTTTTTGCAAGTATCTCAATAGTTTTTTCTTTTCTATGTTCTGTCTGGGAGGCAGTTTTATTAAGTATTACCCCAGCATACACTGAGGTCAAGTTAAAAGAAGGAGGCTTCTTAGGGAATAAATTGAAAGAGTTTAAAGAAAATATTGATCGACCACTTTCAGCAATTTTGACTTTAAATACTGTAGCCCATACAGTTGGAGCGATGGGAGTTGGAGCACAAGCAGCATCTATTTGGAAAGATTCAATTTGGGGTTGGGATATAGATTTATTTGGATATTACTCATTTTTTCTTGGAATGGAAGTGATAGTTGCGGTTATTATGACCATGGCGATTTTATATATATCAGAAATTTTTCCAAAAACAATTGGAGCTAATTATTGGAGGAGTTTAGCACCTTTTACTGTTCGTTCACTGAATATAGTAATTAAATTTTTATATCCTTTAGTTTGGTTTAGTCAACAGATAACTAAATTTTTGAAAAACGATAAAAGTAAAAGTGTACTCAGTCGAGCTGACTTTACAGCTATGACAGACATTGCAGAAAAAGGAGGCGAGCTCAAGCAAAATGAATCTAAAATTATTCGAAACTTATTAGGCTTCAATAAAATTTTAGCAAAAGATGTAATGACTCCAAGGACAGTAGTTGTGGCTGCTGATGAAACTATGACAATTCGAGAATTTTATGAAAAAAATAAAAACTTGCGTTTCTCAAGAGTTCCTCTATTTCAAGATTCAAAAGATCATATTACTGGATATTTTTTAAAGGATAAATTGCTTGCATCTTTGATTGAGAAAAAGGATGAGGATCAATTGAGTAGTATTAAACGAGAATTAATTGTGGTCAATGATAAGTATCCAATTCCAGATTTGTTCAATCAGTTTATGGAGAAAAGAGAACATATTGCCCTCGTAGTAGGGGATTTTGGAGGTATGGCAGGTATTGCCTCTTTGGAGGATGTTATCGAAACTTTACTTGGTTTAGAGATTGTGGATGAGTATGATGGGATTGAGGATATGCAAATATTGGCTCGCCAGAAATGGGAGAAAAGGGCAAAGGAATTAGGTCTCATTAAAAAAAATGATAATGAAAAGAAAGACTAAAAAGTAAATTGATTCAACTTTTTATATGTAAGATCTATCGAGGGCTGTTAATATTTTAATTGTTAACAGCCCTTTTGTATTGAAATAAACATGATGTTTTCAAAAACAAAAAAAAATCTATGTTTCCGATTATTGATCATCTTATTTTCGCGGCTCCATCACTGGAATTAGGAATGGACGTGATTGAAGAAATAATAGGGGTGCGGCCAGTTGTTGGAGGGCAACATAAAGGAAGAGGAACTCATAATGCCCTTCTAACTTTTGGAGATATTTACTTCGAAGTTATAGCTCCTGATCCAAGCCAACCGTATGTTTCTAGGCCACTTTGGATGAAAATCGATCAGGTCATGAAACCCAAACTATGGACTTGGGCAACAATAACAGATGATTTGTTTGAATTAGAAAAAAAAGCTATCAAGAATCAAATTCCTCTTGGGAGAATCGAAAGTGGAACTAGATCTCAAACCAATGGAGATATATTAAAATGGCAATTGACAGAACCAGTTTTGGAAAATGAAGATGGTATTATGCCTTTCTTTTTAGATTGGGGAGATTCAATTCATCCATCAAGATCACTTATATCAGCTGGTGAAATTATAGATTTTAGAGCTATTCATCCAAACCCTGAATTTATCAAAAATCAACTTAGGAAATTAGGCGTAAATCTAAATGTAGAAAAAGGAATTGATTCACACTTGGAAGCAACAATTCGGACACTCAAAGGAGAAGTTATTCATCTCTGATAATATTCTTTAATTAATTGAAATAGAGTTTTCTATTTTTTGGTTACATACTTTTTTTAAAAGAAAGTTTTGTTTCTTTTTTTGTACTCTACATTATATGTTTAAAGAAAATTCAATTTTTTAATTCAGACATATCATTAGAATATATGACTATTCAAAATTTTTTTATCTCCCTAATTTTTATTTTTTTTGGAAAGATAGCTAACGCTCAAAGTTCCCCTTTTGACTCCGTAAATTTATTGTTGCAAAAACAAGTATATTTTGATTTTGGAAAACATGACATTACTGTTGAATCTGAAAAAGTGTTGTTGCTTATGGTTGATAGCTGTGAAAATCAAGCAAATATTTTTGTTCACATCGAAGCTCATACTGATCACGTTGGAACTGATGAAAATAATTTAGCACTCTCTCAAAGACGAAGTAATGCCATTCAAGAATTTTTATTTCAACAACCATTTTCTCTCAAAAAAATATCTACTTCCGTTTTTGGCGAAGCAAAGCCAATTGCTGAAAATACTTCAAATGATGGTCGCCAACAAAACCGAAGAGCTGTAATCAGTTTTTACAAAAAAAATAAAATGTCTATCATCAAAGGAAAAGTAGTTGATAAAAAAACTGGTGAAGGAATCCAAGCTAAAGTTATTTTTCATACAAAAAATCATAAGGACTCCTTGGATACAAAAGTTGATGGTTCTTTCGAAAAATCAGTTGTAGAAAATACAGTAGTAGGAGTTGATATCTATAAAAAAGATTACTTTTTCGATACTCAAATGGTCAAAGCGAGAAAGAATACAGTGATCATGTCTATTCCACTTTTACCCGTCGAAGTAGGCGAGAAAGTATCAATCAAAAATTTATATTACGTTGGAAATAAAGCGATTTTATTACCTAGGTCAAAACCAGAATTACCTAAAGTCCTTAAATTCATGGAACTCAATCCTTTTATAAAAATTGAAATTGCAGGTCACATCAATGCTCCTTTTCGAACAGAAGCCCAACTTGAGAAATGGGAAAAGGATCTTTCATGCAATCGAGCAAAAGCCATCTATGATTTTTTATTAAAAAATAATATTGATGAAGAACGGCTTGCTTACAAAGGGTACAATAATTCTCAAATGGTTTTTCCTGAGGCGAGAAATTTTAAAGACCAAGCACTAAATAGACGTGTTGAAATCCGAATTCTAGATACTGGAGAGGTAATCAGCGTGAATGATGGAAATTAGAAATTGATTTTTTGCCGCAGAATTTTTGATCTGTATGGTTTTTATGATTTTTTTTCCCTACATTTTAAAGAAATCGTAAAGAATTATAATAATCTTAAAAATTCTGCGGCAAAAAACCCCCACCTTTTTTGTAATTTCACCCGTTCAAAACGGATCTCAATGAAGTTAAATATTAAAATTATTTCTGCTGGTGCTGGTTCTGGAAAAACGTATCGTTTGACTTCCGAAATGGTCGAATTACTGAAAGGTGGCGTACGAGCGAGTGGAATTATTGCCACGACATTTACTAAAAAAGCAGCAGCAGAATTGCAAGAACGTGTTAGAGTTCGATTGCTTGAAGAGGGATTGACGGAACAGGCAGATGAATTAACCAATGCCCTAATCGGGACAGTTCATGGTTTAGGTGTGAAGTTGTTGCGACGATTTGCCTTTGAAGCAGGTGTTTCACCTGAAGTAGATATCATTGCCGATGAAGATCAACAAGTTATGTTTAATAAAAGTTTGGCAACGGTATTGAATTTGGAGCGAATGGAAAAAATGGATCGCTACTCTAACATATTGGGACTCAATAAGAAAGGTGAATACGATTGGCGAACAAAAGTAAAGCAGTTAACCGATGTCGCTCGCTCGAATGATTTTTCTTTAGAAGTTTTGGAAAAAAGTAAAGTGAAATCGTTTGAAACTTTCGCTACTTTTTTAGGGAAAAAATCTGATAAAAATCCTTCGAAAGTTTATGCTGATTTACAAAAAGAAATGAACGAAGCGATTGATCGGTTAGAAAATAATTCTGACGAAACCAAAGTCACTCGTGGAGGAATCGAAACTTTAAAAGCATTTCGAAATGAATTAAATATGCGTGGAAGTTTGGATTGGCATAAGTGGGTAAAAATGTCTAAACTGAAAGTAGGTGCAAAAAGTAGAGAAGATGTTGAAGATTTAAAAGAACTTGCTCGGGGGCATGATACATTGCCGCAATTTCACAACGATATTGAACAATTTATCTATCAAATTTTTGACATTGCCATAGAGGCAATTCGAGAGTATGATGCATATAAAAAGCAACGAGGACTGATCGACTATATTGATATGGAAATTCAGGTTAAGCGATTGCTTGATCATCCTCGTGTAAAAGAAGTGTTGAAAAGTGAGTTGGATTTATTGATGGTCGATGAGTTTCAAGATACGAGCCCAATTCAATTGGAGATATTTTTAAAACTTTCTGAAATAGCTAAGCATTCTGTTTGGGTAGGCGATCCGAAACAATCAATTTATGGATTTCGAGGAGCTGACCCAAAATTGATGCAAGCTATTATGATTGAAGCAGGTGGTGTAAAACCAGAAGATATCCAAGAATATTCTTGGCGATCTCGAGAAGATATTGTGAATGCGACGAATGCCATTTTTACCAAATCATTTTCACACATTCCTCAAAACCAAGTTGTTCTCAAACCAAAACGAACCAAAATATCTACGTCCAGTAGTAAGAATAAAATTAATGAACCTATTGAAACTAATGATGCAATTCAGCACTGGCATTTCGAGGCAGACATTGAAGGGAACCGATTACCTGGTAAACCTTGGATGGAAAATTGTATTGCTGAATCCGTAAGAGTGTTGTTAGAAAAAAAACCGTTGATTGCCTCAAAAGATGAAGAGGGTTGGCGAACAATGCAGCCAGGCGATATTGCAATACTTTGTCGTTCGAACGCGGAATGTCAAGCAGTTGCCGAATCTTTGCATCGTTCAGGATTGAAAGCTGCTATTGCTCGAACAGGGCTACTTTCAACAGCGGAATCCAAATTAATTTTGGCCTGCTTGAAATATATGTTGAATAAAAATGATTCTCTTTCAATAGCTGAAATTTTAAAGCTTGCGTCTGGCAAATATATTGAAGAAATTATAGAAGACCGTTTAACTTTTCTAGAATTAGAGAAGTCCAATACTCGGTGGGCAGAAGATGATTTGTATATTCAGAAGTTAAATGAGTTACGTAAAACGACTGTTGAACTGAGTAGTGCAGAATTGTTAGATGTGGTTTTGGGAGAATTAGATTTGAGAAGAATCATTGCTCGATGGGGAAAAATGGAACAGCGCTTAGATAATGTAGATGTGATGCGTCGCTTCGCAATTCAATATGAAGCAGCTTGTAATCGCCTGCATACCGCTGCTTCTCTTGGAGGTTTTTTATTGTGGTTAAATGATTTGGAAAATAACGAGAAGGATGTGCAAGGCTCTGGTGAGGGCGATAGTGCAGTAAATATTTTGACTTATCATCGTAGTAAAGGGCTAGAATGGCCGATGGTAATTTGTCATAGCTTGGAAGGTAAATTGAGGAGTGACGTTTTTGGTATGCATATCGTTTCAGAGTCAAATGAGATTGACTTACAAAATATTTTAGCTGGAAGATGGTTGCGGTTTTGGATTAATCCTTACTCGGATCAAAGTGGAGGAACAGCCCTTGCTGAACGATTGGAAGTGAGTGATGTAAGTAAAGTTGCAAAAGAGCAAGCTTTGCAAGAGGAGGCAAGATTATTATATGTGGGCGTTACAAGAGCGCGTGATTATTTAGTTTTTCCAACTCGAAAAAAACCAACTTTATGGCTCAATCGAGTATGGCATAAAGGAGATGAAAAGGTACCTGCTTTAGATGAAAACTCAGGTGAGACGCAATGGGAGTGGGGAGGTATTCTATACAAGGAAACTTGGGTGCAGGCATTTCCAAAAGATTTTACACAGACAGATCAAAAGGAAGAGCAGATTTTATTTTTGGGAGAACGACAAGGAAATCGAGAACATAAAAGTTATCAAATTGATTTAACCAAAGAAGAGTTGACTGACTTTACTGGGGTATCTGGAGTAATTACGAATCATGGTGCAACCTTCCAAGTTACAGAAGATACCGAAACTTATGTCTTGTTAAAAATGATAAAAGCATTCTTGATGGCTGACCATTTGGAATATGATAATCAACTTAGAATAGATATGGCTAATGGGTTTTTGCAACGATTTGAAATGGTAGATGCTGTTAGTGAAAATGCATTGTTAGAATATTCAAGTAAGTTTTTGAAATATTTGAATGAAAATTTTTCTATCAAAAAAATATACCGAAAATATCCGGTCCTACATTTTTATCAAAAAAGATTATTTGAAACGGAAATTGATTTTGTTATAGAAACTGAACAAGGAATAGTTATTATTCAAAATAGTGATTTTGTAGGCAAAGCAAAACAATATAAAAATGAGGCATTAAGAATGACTCCATGGTTGCATTTATGTAAAAGAGCTTTACAAATAATTTTCCATAAAGGAAAAGTACGAACGATGGTTCATTTTGTGTTAGATGGAACTTTAGTTGCTATAGAAACGAAGGAAAAAGCAGGAGTTGGACAATTAAGTTTTTAGAAAAATATACCTAGGGAGGGATATGATTCTTATATTAAGATAAGGAAATCAATCTTCAGATACAGATAATCATTTATAAAACCTTTTAAGAAATCTTCTCAGGAGAAGATTAGAATTAAATCTTTTATAAGATAAATGGTATCCCTTTTTCCAATATATTATTGTCATTTGAATATAAAATATTCATTTTTGTAAAAAAATAAAAATAAACTATGGGAAAAACAGTAACTTATTTTATCCTTGCCTTAGTCATTATCTTAGGCCTAACTTATATGGCAACTCAAGCCGAATTTTTTGCAGGGAAATCTCCAGCAACTATTCATGCTAACGATATTAGTGCCGATAAGGAAGATGATATACCTATCGAAGATGTCGAAGATGAGGACGATGAACCTATGGATGAACATAATGATACTAGAGGTTCTACTACTTCAGATGAGGATGCTGACGATGATGATGTCATTCCTTTGGAAGGAGATGAAGAAGAATTCGTTGGAGATAATAAAGATGTGGAAGAAGAAGTTGTTCCAACAAGTTCTTTAACCACAGGAGATTATTTAGTCATTGCTGGAGCATATAAAAGTGAGGCAAATGCTCAAGCGGAAGTAGATCGTTTGAAGGGTTCAGGGTATCCAAATGCAGAAATTATCGAATTTGACTTTTCAGATTATTATTCTGTTTGTGTTGCGAAGTATATTACAAGTGAAGATGCAAATGCTGTAGCCAATTCCATTAAAAGTAAGTCTGGAAAAAAAGCATATGTTCATAAAAAGAGAGATTAGTAGAAATATTTTTACCTCGATATAAATTGGAAAAGCGGCAGTTTAGATGACCTGAGAAAATCACTATTGTTTAATCCTTAGGGATATGAGGCAATAATAATTGTTTGTAACGAAGAAAAAATAAAGGAAAACACACTGAATAATCCAATATTTCTAAAAATCCACAGAGGTTTTATTTTAAAATTTATAAAAAAAAGAACGCTCATTGGCAAAGTTAAGATGATCTCAATTGTTAGAGCAAACAAATCTATTTTGATGATCAAATTAAATATCCTGTAATTTACCTTAGTCCAAAACCCAATCATTTCTGCCAAAATAATTCCACTCTACTTTAGCCAAGTCAACACCAGATTTAAATAATGGTTTTGCTTGGTTTCCGTTTAGTTTTACTCGACTCATTTTGCAATATATTTCAATATCTTCATTTCCTTTTTCTGCGTAATCTTTTTTTAATCGTTGAACAAATTGGTAGAGGAAGTCAGGCTTTGTCGCTAATGCTTTAATTTGACTTTTAGTCAAATAATCCCTTTTTTTGACGAATATTTTTTCTTGGGTTTTTGGGATTATTATTTCTAAATTAATTGAACCTCTTTTTGTTCGTAGCATCATTCTCCAGCTCATTCGATGTCCTTCTTCTCGCCAATTCACATCTCCTGGAATAAGGTGATGTCGAAGAGGTAAAGTAAGTTGAATGATAAAAAAAATAATTAAAGGATAAAATGTAAGAGTGTTGTTGTGGTGTTTTTGAAAAAATAAATCTGTAGCGTATGTATATTGTTTTTTTGGGAAAAATAGAATTCTAATTGTCTCAGTTTCAAAAAAGAAAATAGTTAAAGCGATCACGGTATAAGGGAAAATTCCAATTTGAAAAACAACGGAGTTAAATAGATTAAATAATACTAAACCGAAAAAAGCAAGCATTCTAGTTCTTTTCCAAATCAAAAGAGGTATAATAATAGCATCAAATATTACCCCTGAAAAAGTAATGAATTGCTGGAACCATTCCTTACCTAGAAGTGAACCAATTAGCCAATAGTTTGTTTTATGAGAAAACGAATTTTTGATGAAATCACCGCTCCACCAACCAGGATAAAATTTTGCAACTGCTCCATAAGTAAAAACTAAAAATACTAGAGTAGCAAAGAATAATCGATTCCAGTTTGGGCAAATATGACTTTCTATTTTTGTTCTTCTCGCGTCCAAAGATGCATAGTAATGAGGATTCATAAACACCATTCCCCAAGTGATAAGCATCACCAAATAATAATGATTATTGTATGAAGTCTTTTGCATAAAATAGGATCCAGACCAAAGCAGCGCTAAAGCAAGGATATTGAGTTTGTATCGATAGCCAAGCATCACCATAATACTCACTATTCCCATTAATGTAAAGTAGAAATACATACCGTTTCCAGGTAATGGTTGCAGCCATTCAAATCCAAAAAAACTAAAGGTGAATTGAGGATCAATCAAAGTCTTTTTGACCCAGCCTGTTGCAATAGCACCAAAAGATTCTGTTAGCATTAAGAATCCAAAAAGCATCCTGAAGAGAACAATCTGACTATTGTCAATTGGTTTGAATAAGTATTTTTGAATTTTTGAAAAAATCAAATTTAATAGATTTTAAAAATTTCAATAAGACAAGCTTACATCGATTTTTGACTAAAAAAATACATTTTAATCTAATCATTTGGATTTAGGTAAAATACTAAGTCTGGTGTTCGCATTGAATTGTCTATTTAATAACTGTGTTAACTTCAAGTAATTTATTCCCTGAATTTTGTTCAAGAGAATTTAGAAAGACAATTCAAGTCACAATACCATTAATCGTTGTTGGTAGATTATCAGCATCGTAACAATATAGTAGCCCGATACATTTTTATACTCAGTTTCTTGATAAATAAGTCTAGTTGAAAATTTTGCATCTCTCTCTAATTTTCGATAAACTGACCTATTTTAAAATTGAGGTATTGTTAGATGACTGAAGTAGAAATGTTACTTTATTTGACGGCTTTAAGTTAAAACAAAGCAATTGCTAAATCGAGTTAAAATGTGATATCTCGTGCATCCGTTTTTTAATGAATTATATTCTAATTTTTACGGGGTATTCCGCCTATTTAAATACCTTACTGATGAAAATCAGAATTTAAAAGCATTAAAAATATTTAGATTACTAGTTATCTATTCATATTGAATAAACCTTAGGTATAATATATCGTTGACAACTATTTACGACCAAAATCGGCAGGAATTTCTCCCCATTCTTTTGTTTCCCATTTATAAATAGGATTGGTAAATGAGTTATTTTCCAACCAAGTCTCGGCACGATTCATCAATTGGAATAGTATTGAATTATCAGCACCCTTTTTTAATTTTGTATTAGCCTTCTTCCTCTTAACCCATCCAATTGCGATTCGAGAGTCTGAGTAAATAGGCAAATTAGGTCGATTCTCTTTTTGCAACAAAGCAAGTGCATGAACTAATGCGAGAAACTCTCCAATGTTATTAGTTCCTCTTTTAAATGGTCCTTGATGAAAGAGTTGCATTCCAGTTTTTGTATCTACACCTCTATATTCCATTGCTCCAGGATTCCCACTACAAGCAGCATCGACAGCAATACTGTCCCAAACAATCTTTTCACGAGCTTCAGGGCTAACCTTTTTAGTAAGTGGTTTTTTATTTTTTCCTATATAATCTGCAGCACTTCCACCTCGGTAGGCTTGTTCAGCCTCAGTTTCGGAAGGAAAAGACTTATATTTTGCATTTGGATAGCCCTTAATGTGAACTTGACATTTTGCCCAAGAATCGAAAACTCCTGTTTCGTTTCCCTCCCAAATGACATAGTATTTTTTCTTTTTTGCCATAAACTTAACTGACTTTAAAGAGTCGTTCTTTTTTGATTAAATTTTCTCAATATTCCAATGTTAAACTGTGTTCAGATTTACGGTGGAGTAATCTACTATTTGCTCAAACTCAAAATTTTCATTGCCCCTTGAAGTACCAGAATGAAAACAATAGCTCCAATGATTAAATCAGGTAAATTTGATTTTAAATTATAAACTAAAATTCCAGCTACTATTACGCCCAAATTTATGATCACATCGTTTGATGTAAAAATTAAACTGGCCTGCATATGTGCCTCTGAGCTTTTTGACTTTTGTAATAAAAATAGACAAATGCCATTTCCAATTAGTGCGAAAATAGAGATTATAATCATTGTTGAAAAAATTGGAATTTCAACATCCTGAACGAATCTACGAATAACTTCTAAAAATCCTAAAATTGCTAAAATGACTTGAAAATAACCTGCTATTTTTGCAATATTTTTTTTCAACCTAATGGTTCCTCCAATCGCTAAAATACTAATACCATAAACAATTGCATCTGCCAACATGTCCAAGCTGTCTGCGATCAATCCCATTGACTTGGAAAAAAAACCAGTCAAACCCTCAAGAATAAAAAAAATCAAATTGATTAGTAAAACTGTCCAAAGCAATTTACGTTGCATTTTATCTTCAGAAAAATCTTGGTTTTCGACCTCTGAAGTTTCAAGATGTTTTTCACCTAGTTTTAATTTTGCCAAAGCATTTCCAATTTTTTCTTTTTTAGAAAAATGAAAGATGATCAACTTCCGATTTGGAATGTCGAAATCTAAATTTTTGATTTCAGAAATTTCAGCAAGCTTCAGTCGAATGAGATTTTCCTCCGAAGGACAATCCATTTGCGATATTTCAAAAATTGTTTTTTGCATTGTGGAATTTACTTTTTTCAAAAAAAATAAAAATAAACATTATTCATGCACCAAAAGATCTATTTTTTTAATCTAATAAATAAAGATTGGAAAAGCAGCTATCCTCAAAGTATCTGTTTTTTGACTTTTATTAGAAAAGTTTAGTAAATAAAACGAATCCAATTCACTACTTTTGTCTTTTTTAAATCCAAGGTAATGGAGCCTACCCTAAGGAAATGAGGTTATATTAACAACAGAGGACAATGTTAGTCGATACACATACACATATTTACTTAGATCAGTTTGATGATGATCGAGCTGAAATGATGCAACGTGCCAAAGATAATGGGGTAGAAAAATTTTATTTACCTAACATTGATAGTAGTTCAATTGATGCAATGTTAAATCTGGAAAAATTGCACCCAGGAACTTGTGTCGCGATGATGGGATTGCATCCTTGTTCTGTTAAAGAAAATTACAAAGAAGAATTAGCAATTGTCAAAAGCTGGTTGGACAAACGGGTTTTTTGTGCAATTGGGGAGATAGGAATCGATTTACATTGGGATACTTCGACTTTTGAAATTCAAAAAGAAGCGTTCCGAACTCAGATAAAATGGGCAAAAGAACTTGATGTACCAGTTGTGATTCACTCTCGAAAATCGACTAAAGAGGTTATAGATGTATTACGCGAAGAAAAAGATGATCGTTTGCGAGGAATTTTTCATTGTTTTGGAGGATCCGTTGAAGAAGCAAAGTCGATCATAGATTTAGGGTTTTATTTAGGAATAGGAGGAGTGGTGACTTTTAAAAAAGCAGGATTGGATAAAACGATGGAGGATGTTCCTTTAGAAAATGTAGTTTTAGAAACAGATTCACCCTATTTGTCTCCTTCCCCATATCGAGGAAAACGAAACGAAAGTGGGTATGTGAAATTAGTTGCTGAGAAGTTAGCAGCCATCAAAAATAGAACCTTAGAAGAGGTGGCAGAGATTACTTCTAAAAACGCTTTAGATATTTTTGAAAAATAAGAAAGATAATTTTCATTTATGTCGCAGTAAAGTTGGATTCTGCTAAAGAATACAACTTTACTGCGACATAAATAGCTGATAATCATGGATTTTAGGGGAGATAGTGTATTTTTACCAATAAAATACATTTTATGTGTTTGGAGTTTTGGAAAATTTTGAAAATTTAATTTTATTTACATTTTATGTGAATAGCCTAATACCAAAGGGTATTATTAAAAGGCATAAATTAGGACTTTAACATTGCTTTAAGCATGGAATTGGGAGAGTTGGCCGAGTGGCTTAAGGCGCACGCTTGGAAAGCGTGTATACTAGAAATGGTATCAAGGGTTCGAATCCCTTACTCTCCGCTGAACTAAATATGTATAATTACTGATCGCAAGTTGTATAGTTGAAAACTGATTAATTTTTGAACAGTTTGAAAGTTGAATTTAAAATAAAACGAATCAACCAACTAATTATCAACCAGTATCAATTCCGGGGATTTCGGAATGAAATAATTTAATTTTTTAACTAAAAAACAATCGTAAAACCTTTTGACTATGCGAAAAATTATTGCACTTCTGCTTGTATTCGCTCTATGTATGACTACTGGAGCATTTGAAATGTTAGCTCAAGACGGCGCCGCTGCTGCTGATGATGCTGGTGGATTTCAAATTTTGAAAAAATACTTCATTGATGGAGGTTGGCAGTTTATGAGTTTAGTACTAGTTTGTTTAATCCTGGGATTAGCATTCTGTATTGAAAGAATTATTACACTTAACATTGCTAGCGCGAATACTGACAAATTAATGTCTCAAATTGATGAGAACTTGCAGTCAGGAAATGTAGATGGCGCAATGGAAGTATGTAAATCAACTCAAGGACCTACAGCAACTATCCTTTATGAAGGATTAAGAAATGCTAACAATGGCCCTGAAGCTGTTGAAAAAGCTATCGTTTCATACGGTTCTGTTCAGATGGGACTATTAGAAAAAGGACTAGTTTGGATTTCTCTTTTTATTGCGATTGCACCAATGCTTGGATTTATGGGTACGGTAATTGGGATGATTGGAGCTTTTGAAAAAATCGCAACAGTAGGTGAGCTTTCTCCTGCAGTAGTTGCCGATGGTATTAAAGTAGCCTTATTAACTACAGTATTTGGTTTGGTTACAGCGATTATTCTTCAAATTTTTTATAATTACATTATTTCTAAAGTAGATAGTATTGTTGGTAAAATGGAAGATGCTTCTATTTCATTAGTAGATGTTATGGCAAGCAACAATGTTTTTAAATAATCAATTAAAACGAAGAATAATATTATGTATAAATTTTTAACCAAAAATGGGCAATCTATCTCATTTGTTGTTGGTGCACTTCTCGTAATAGTTTTCTACGCTTTAGTCGTTTCAAGTGGCGATTACGAAACTTTCACTGCAATGGATGCTGATGGTATAAAAGATAAAGCAAGATATGGATTTACTCTATTCGATTTCGGAATTGGTGTAACAGGCTTCCTTATTTTTGCAGGTGCTTTATTGATGTTAGGATTTGGATTGTTTCAATCCATAACAAACATAAAAGGATCTTTAGGAGCTGTAGCAGGATTAGCCTTAATAGGGATTATCTTTGCTATTGGATATTCTACAACTCAATTGGAAACTTCAGGAGCTGTATATGATGTAGCCTCAAAGTTTGGACTTGAAGATTCTACTAGAAAGTTTGTTGGAGGATCCATAATGACGGGTGTAGCGATGATAGGACTCGCAACTTTGGGAATCGTAGTTTCAGAAATTCGTAACTTCTTTAAATAAATCAACTATGTTAAAGAAAAAAGGAAGCAAAGGACGACAGTCCAATGAAATTAATGCAGGTTCTATGGCGGATATCGCTTTCTTACTCTTGATTTTTTTCTTGGTAACTACTCAGATTGCAGAAGACAAAGGGGTACTAACTGTACTTCCACCTTGGTCTGATGACGAACCTGATATTACTAAGTTAAATGAGCGAAATGTATATGCAGTATTAGTAAATGCTAATAATGATTTATTGGTCAGAAATGAACCGATGAGCGCAAGAGATTTAAGAAAGAATGCTAAGGAGTTTATTTCTAATCCAGAGAATAGACCTGATTACGCAGAGAAACCTGAAAAAGCAATTATCTCATTGAAGAACGATAGGGGGACTAAATATGAAACTTATATCGAAGTTTTGAATGAGTTAAAAGGAGCTTATAACGAATTGAGAAATGAAATGTCTGAAAGAACACATGGTAAACCATATGAATTTTTGGATAAAGCTAAACAGAGGGTCATCAGGAATAAAATTCCATTGATTATTTCTGAGGCTGAACCTACAGCATTTGGTGAAGAAGGTTAGTGGTTTTGCTAATTTTTTTTAGTAAAACTTAATCGAAAAACTACCTTATTTATTCACGAATCTTTTTTAAACGAAAGATTTAAATTTTTTAATTATGGGCAAATTTAATGAAGGTAAAGGGAAGGAAATGCCAGCTGTATCTACAGCCTCTCTTCCTGATATTATTTTTATGTTGCTTTTCTTTTTTATGGTGACTACAGTACTTCGTGAAAATACTCTCAAGGTAGACGTAGTTACTCCTAAAGCAACTGAGTTGACAAAATTGATACACAAAACTTTGGTTAATACTATTCACGTAGGAAAGCCTAAAGAAAATTATCAAGATATATATGGTACAGCACCTATGCTTCAGTTAGGTGATAAAGTTTCTAGTCCAAGGGATATTCCTTTGTTCTTGGAAAATTTTAAGACAAAGGTACCTGAGAAAAAAAGAGGATTAATAATATCGTCTTTAAAAGTAGATGGGGATGTTACGATGGGAATTCTCCAAGACATCAAAACTAAGCTCAGACAATCGAGCCAACTCAAAATAAATTATTCTGCTAAAACACAAGAGCAAAAGTAATTTATTTAATAAAAAATAAAAAGGTCATATCGATTATTCGATATGACCTTTTTTTATTTTAATTTAAAAGTTCGTGGACAAATGTCTATCTCAACCGATCAGCTGAACGCACTAATTTTTCGTCTTTAGAGATTCCTCTTTGAGCTAAAAGAGCAAAAACAATAAATAAAATAGGAAGTCCAATACCTAGTTGTTCATTTACCTCTGCAGCACCTGTTTGAGCTCCATCTTGATATAAAAAAATGAGTACCAGAATAATCCCAATCGTATTAGCAATAATTGCAAATCTTCCCATTAATAATTGCTGTTGTCTATTATTGAATAGAAAAATACTTATCAGCACCAGAGCACCAGCTGCGCAAAAAAGTGCTAAAAGAGCTGTGTGGTCATTGATGTTATATATACCATCAGCAAATAATGATGTCGCATCTGCATTTTGGGTAGAGGTTGCAAACGGCAACCCAAATAATCCGAATGCACAAGCTGCAGCTAAAGCCAAATAAATAGTTTGAATTCGTTGAATCATAACAAGTCAATTTATTTTTAATAGTTAAAATTTTTTGCAAATATAATGAATTTCAAATCATAGATTAATTACAATCAGAGTACTTCCACAAAATGTACCAATGTGTAGTCAAAGATTAGTTTAAAAATTAATCAACTTTAATAACTTTTATATTTCCTGGAAGCCTTATCTAAGTCAAATACAGAAAGCAGTTAGTTTTTTAGTTATTTTTGTAAAAAAAATATGAACCTAAGCTATTGGGAGAAAGAATCTTTTTTCAGAAATATTGATGTTGCAATAATAGGCAGCGGCATTGTTGGTTTAAGTGCTGCAATACGTTTAAAAGAATTATCTCCAAAGCTAGAAATAATGATTTTGGAACGAGGTAGTTTACCAATTGGAGCAAGTACACGAAATGCAGGTTTTGCTTGTTTTGGTAGTATGACGGAATTATTAGATGATTTGAAAATTCATTCTGAAGATATTGTTTTTTCTTTGGTAGAAAAAAGGTGGAAAGGACTTTTGAGATTGAGAAATAGGGTAGGAGATACAAATTTAAAATACAAAGAAAAGGGTGGGTTTGAATTATTTAGAAAAGAAGATGTTTTAGATTTTCAAATATGTGTTGACCAAATTGACTTTTTTAATAAAAAATTCAATTCAATTATTGGTCAAAGGGAGGTTTATAAAATTGCGAGTAAAAGGATTCTTGATTTCGGCTTTGAAAAGATTGAGCATCTGATTCATAATCAAGCGGAAGGCCAAATTCATACCGGTGAAATGATGAAAACTTTGCTTGCAATTGCTCAAGAAAAAGGGGTGAAAATTTTAAATGGAGTTTCCATAAAAAACTTAAATGATGTAGAAGATGGAGTAGAATTGGATACAGCTGAAGGATGGAATTTAAAATTTAAAAAAGTACTAGTTGCAACTAATGGTTTTTATAAAACCTTGATAGATCATGGTGACGTCATTCCTGCAAGAAATCAAGTAATAATTACTAAACCTTTGCAAAATAATCCCATTGAAGGAACATTTCATTATGATAAAGGGTATTTTTATTTTCGGAATATTGACAACAGAATATTGCTTGGCGGAGGCCGAAATTTAGCAAAAAAGGAGGAGGAAACATCTGAATTTGGGACAACCAAAATCATTCAAAATGCCTTATCAGAATTATTGAAAAATGTGATTTTGCCTAAACAAAAATTTGAGATAGAAAGTACATGGAGCGGGATTTTAGGGGTTGGGCAAACTAAAAAGCCTATAGTTCGTTCTATTAGTAAAAATATATCTGTTGCTGTCAGGCTGGGAGGGATGGGTGTTGCAATTGGAAGTTTGGTTGGAGAGGAAGGTGCAGAATTAATTTTTAGGGAAATTTAAGATTTGAGAAAAGATGTTATTATTTATTTAAAACGAATAAGTTAACTCATAAGGAGGAATTATTTTCGTTTAAAAATTATAATTAGTTACATTTTTATTTTTTTATAATCCAGTAATAATTAATGATTTATACTTCGAAATATATTAAGTTTTTATTTGTAACTATTGGGATGTTTGTGCTTTTAGCCATGAATTCTATAAGCTCTTTTTCGCAAGTTCCTCCTCCAAAGCCCAAAGTAAAACCAAATTTAAATGTGAATCTTGAAGAAAAGGAAGGAGAAGTAAAGGATACCTTGGAGAAAGATTTAGTTATTATTGATCACGCAGATATTGCGATTGGAATAATTGGCGAAGGAAGGCAATTATTTAAAGAAGTTCGACAAGTTGAAATGCGACAAGGGGAAACTTATATGTATTGTGATAGTGCATTTTTGTATGATAATAATAATGTTCGAGCATGGGGGAATGTAATTATTCAGCAAGGTGATTCTATGAATATCTTTTCTGATTCACTATTTTATAATGGCTTTGAAAAAAAAGCAGATTTTTACGGAGAGGTAGTTTTGGAAAGTACAGAGCAAAAATTATTTACTGATCGACTCAATTATGATTTGACGACAAAGATTGCCAGTTATTTTGAAGGGGCTACTTTGACTAATGATACAACTCACCTAACAAGTAAAATAGGCTATTATTATGTTGGTGATAATATGGCATTTTTTAAAGATAGTGTAGTAGTAGTTGATCCTCAATTTGAATTGAAATCTGATACATTAAAATTTGATACAAAAGAGAAGATAACGTACTTCTTAGGTCCAACTTTAATCAGTCAAAATGAAGGAAAAATTTATTGTGAAGATGGATTTTATGATATCAAGAATAAAAAAGCTGAGTTTGAAAAAAAAGCTCAATATCAAAAAGGAGAAGAAAAAGCTTGGGCAGATCTGATGACTTATGATGGCAATAAAAAAGAAACTACACTTACTGGAAAAGCTCGATTCATTGATGGACCGAAGCAAGCAAAAGCTGATGTTATTCGTTACGAGGAGGGAAAAGAAATTACTAATTTGGAAGGGAATGCTTTCTATAAAGATGAAAATCAAGAGATTCGATCAGAGAAGATTCGATATGATAAAAAGAATGAAGAATACTCTACTAAGGGCAGATCAAGAATGAGTGATCCACCGCAAATATTGGTGGCTGATAGAATTGATTTTGATGGTAATGTAGGGATTGCAGTTGGAAATGTAATTTGGAGAGATACTACTCAGGATGTTTCTATAAGTCATTGTGATTCAGTTACTTACCTTAAGGATGAAGATTTTTTAAAAGCTATGGGAGGACGTCCTCTAATGACAATCCAAATGGATAAAGATTCACTTTTTTTAGCATCAGATACGTTAATCTCATTTAAGCCAAACCCAGAAGATTCTGTCCGAACTTTACTTGCTTATCCAGATGTCCGATTATTTAAGTCCGATTTGCAAGCGGTATGTGATTCTTTGGTCTACAGCGAAATGGATTCTATTTTTAAGTTTTATGATGATCCAATAATTTGGTCAGATACTTCTCAATTTTCTGCTGATACAATTCATATTCAATTGGTGGAAAAAAAGGTAAATAGAATTTATTTGTACAGGAATTCTTTTATGATAAACTCACCCGATGAAGTTTATTTTAATCAAATCAAAGGAAAAAATAATATCGTATTTTTCGAAAATGATGAGGTTCGACGAATGAAAGTAAATGGAAATGCAGAGTCTATTTATTTTGCAGTTGATGATGATGAAAAATATATCGGATCAAATAAAACAATAGCAAGCAGTATGCTTCTTTATTTTGGGAATAATCAAGTTGATAATATTAAGTTTTATACTCAGCCAAAAGCAAAATTTACCCCCATGGAAAAAGCGACAGATGAAGAGCAAAAATTAGATGGATTTAACTGGGATACTTCGCGAAGACCAATGACTTTAGAGGATCTATTTTTTGAACCAAATAAAAGCAAAACGAAAATCCAAACTGCTCTACCTCCAAAAGGCAAACTAAATTTAGATTCTAGATCTGAGGAGAATTTGAATTTAGATATAAAAACAATTAAACAATGAAAAAATTAATATCCCTGATTTTCTGTGTTTTCTTTTTTTTTATTTCTGCTGTAGTTGCTCAATTTGAGCAGCAAGATATTTTTCAATCTGCTAATAAAGCATTTTCCAATAAAAAATATGACGAGGCCATTCAATTGTATGAGTCTATTTTAGATAAGAATTATCAATCATCAGAACTATATTTTAATTTAGGGAATTGTTTTTTTCAGAAAAAGGAATGGGGGAAAACAATTTTGAATTATGAACGAGCTTTATTGATTACTCCAAATGAAACGGCAATCCTCCACAATTTATCTTTAGCAAAATCAAATACAATTGATGAAATTGTAGTTTTACCAAGCTTCTTTTTGACTCGATGGTGGACTCAAATACGAAATATTACCCATTCAGGTTTTTGGTCACTCCTTGGAATCCTTTTTATCTACGTTGGTATTGGAGGTATCGTTCTTTGGATTTTGGGTAAAGAAAGGATAACAAGGAAACAAGGTTTTTTTGGAGGAATGATGGCTTTAGGCTTGAGTATAATGATTTTTGCATTAGCCTATGACAGTTTTCAAATACAAAAAAAAAGTGATGTTGCGATTATTATGAGTAAAGAAACCTTGTTGAAATCTCTTCCAGATGAGATAAGTAATGAATTATTACCTCTTCATGAGGGTACAAAGGTTAAAATCATAGAGAAAATTACATCTTGGTACAAAGTTAGATTAGATAATGGAGAAATCGGTTGGATCATTGAATCGGCTCTTGAAGAGATTTGAGTTTTTTAGTTTTATGGCTAAAAGGAATTAGAGTAAGTCTCAAATGAGGTACAACCTTGATAACTTGCTGTCCTTCAGTCTAAACAAATTTTAATCGCCAAAAACCGAACGTATGATTTTTAAGCAAAAATTTCTTCTTCATTTATTGAAATGTTTAAAGGATTCAGAGTATTTATTATTTGAACATTTTGCTATGTATAAATCTGTCTCAGATTTGCCTTTTAATTTTTTACTTCGTAAAAAAGATCATCATCAAGTAATCAATTTTATTAAATCTTTTTCTGAGGTAGGAACTGTCAGCTCTTCTCAAAAAGAATCCTGTACTCAATTCAAAATAGTATTTAGAAAAGGAGCTAAGATAAAATTGAATCTTTGGGAAAATTTGTCACATAATAATTTAGTTTTTATGAATTTAGAAAAAGTCTTCTCAAAAAGACAAAGGTCAAAGTCAGAATTTTATATGCCCAATGTTGAAGATTTATTTGAGTTTGCTGTTTTGAATAGTTTTTTGAATGACCAAGGCCTTCCAATTCAATATTTAAATTACTTTGAAGATTTCCACTTTTTTGTAAAAGAGGGATTACTAGAATTCTTTAATAATAAATACCAAACGAATTTTTCCAATTTAGATGATTTGTCAGGTTTTGATTTAAGAACAAAGGAGTCAATACTGAACAAGTTAGAAGAAGTACCTAATAATCAATTACCTAAAAAGATAAATACACAATTGAATAAGCCTCGGGGTAATAACTACTGCCAAAAATGAAATTTTCTAAAAAAACCTTCAATAATTTAAAAAGTAAACCTGGTTTTACAGGATTACTATTAAAATGCACTTTAGAAGATTTGCTCTAAAGTGCATTTTTTCTTTTTGAAGAATGCAATTCAGCCAATTTTTATTCTTTGATTTGAAATTAACCCCAAAAAAAAGCCTAATCGGAGAGATTAGGCTTAACAACAAAAAATATAAAGCTATGAAAACTAAAACTATTCTAATTCTAATTTATTTTAACCAAAGTTAATAACTTTTATTAAAAATGGTCAATTTTTGACAATCATTTTTAAAACACTCTTTCTTGTAACTTTAGTTTCTATAATTTAACGGTGAATCAATTAAATCACTTTTTTGGAAGAAATAATTATTAAGCTTCTTCTCCAACTGGAGTAATATGTACGAAAGTTCTGTTTGATCTTTTTTTATCAAATCTTACAAATCCATCAACTTTTGCATGGATAGTGTGATCTTTTCCCATATAAACATTATTTCCTGGGTGGTACTTTGTACCTCTTTGTCGAATGATAATATTTCCTGCGAAAGCAGCTTCACCACCAAACAATTTAACACCTAGTCTATTACTATTACTGTCACGTCCGTTATCCGAACTACCTACACCTTTTTTATGTGCCATGATATTTTATTTTAAGTCACAAATAAATTGTGAAAAGTTAACAATTAATGAAGATTACACGTTTATCCCGTCAATTTTAATTTTTGTAAAAGATTGGCGGTGACCGTTCTTAACTCGGTATCCTTTACGTCTTTTCTTTTTGAAGACAATTACTTTATCTCCTTTTTGATTCCCCAAAACAGTTGCACTTACTGAAGCGCCACCTACATTTGGTGTACCTAGGCTAACATTTCCTGCATTATCTACCAAGTGAACTTGGTCAAATGATACAGAGTCACCTTCTTTTGCATCCAGCTGGTGGACAAAGATCTCTTGATCTTTCTCAACTTTAAATTGCTGACCAGCGATAGTTACAATTGCAAACATTGATTTTATTATTTAAGTTATTTAAAAAAACGAGTGCAAAGATACCTTTTGTATATTAGAAATACAATGTTTCTTAAAGGATTTTATGATAAAGACTTAAAAAATTTACCATTTTATAGAGTAACTAAAAGATGGCAAAAATGGTAAAGAATAGATCGTTTTAATATTGCTAATTTCTTCACCAGTTTCATTGATAGTCAACTCTGGATATGCAAAGAACACATTCTTACGATTATAAACATTATACATTCCAAAATTGAAATGATGCGTCCATTTATTTTTCCCAAAATGGAGATTTAATGCTAAATCCAATCTATGAAAATTAGGTAATCGAATTCTTTTTTCTGAGGTTTCTGATATTTCCAGCAAATCAATAACAGTAGAGGGGATATCGCCCTCGGAAAACTCTGTTGGAGAAAATGGACGACCAGTTTGAAATAACCAATTAGCTGAAAAATTTAGGTTTTTAAAAATGTGGAGAGTAGTAGCTGCAGATGCACCATGTCGGCTATCAAAGGAAAAGGGAGTCTTTTTTCCTTTATAGTTTCTGTTTGTTTTGGAAAAGGTATAGCTTACCCAGCCGGTTAATTTACCTTTTTGTTGCTCCAGAAAAACCTCGAATCCAGCAGCTTCTCCGCTTCCTTGCTCAATAAAAGATTCCCAGTTTTTACTATCAATTTGTAACTCTCTTAAACTAGCGGAAGCATTTGGTATTTGATTCTGATCAATTCGAGAGAGGTTATCCATCTTTTTCCAAAAACCTTCAATACTCCAATTGGAATGTTTTTGAATTAGACCTGAGAGCTTAGCTGTAAATTGCCAAGATTTTTGATTGGATGAATTTGATATTGGAAGCCACAAGTCATTAGGTAGCCCTGAGTCAGATCTAGTAATCAATTGTAAAAATTGTGTAGTTCGAGACGCCGAAGTATTAATATTCAAATATTTATTATAATTGTAATTAATAGTTATTCTTGGCTGAGGAATGGTATTTAGTTTTTTCTGTTGAACGAAGGATGATAATCGAATACCACCATTTATAGTCCAATTTTTTCGTTGAAACTCCCCCTCTCCATAAATATTGTATTCCGTGGTATGAAGAGGGCTACTGTTTTCAAAGCTATTTTGGTTGAAAATAAAGAGGCTATCCAAATCATTTCCAGTAGAACTATATTCTGCAAGTCCTGGATTAAAACTTCGTTGAATTGCATTAGCTCCAAATTGTAGACGATACTCATGATTAATAAAATAATCGACATCAGTCCGAATAGAATAATCAGTTATTGCAGAACTGTAAAATGAAATATTTCGTGAAGCATATACATTATCATTGATAGTAGAAAATTGTCTTTCTAGGGCATTTTCACTAGTGTATTTGAATTTACTGTAGGTGATGGTAGTGTTAGAAAATATTTTATCGTTATGAAGGTGGTTCCAACGAAGGGAAATGATGTTATTTCCCCACTTTACATCAAAAATGTCTTTTAGTAAGACGGAAAACTCGGTAACTGGTTGATTTGGATCAATATCTTCATTATCATCTCTGAAGGAGTGATCAAATAAATTATCTTTTCCAGCATAAAAGCTAAGATAGATTCTATTATTTTTGTTGATTGAGTAATGGCTTTTAACATTAAGATCAGCAAATGAATATTTCATTTCACCTGTCAAGCCCTCTTCTTCTTTCTTCTTTTTTGCTAAATTTGAGAGCCATAAATTTAAATGTGTTTGACGACCTGCGATCAAAATTCCACCCTTTCCTTTTTTTAATGGAATTTCAATTAATCCCCTAGTAGCCATTGTTCCTATTGAAAAATTTCCTGAAAATTTTTGTCCATTTCCTTCTCGCGTTCTTATATCTAGAATTGATGAAACACGACTATCATATCTAGCAGGAAAACCTCCCTTATATAATTTAGCACTTTTGACAATATCAGGATTGAATATGGAAAAAAGTCCAAAAGAATGGGAAGGATTATATATTGGCACATCATCAAAAAGAATTAAATTTTGATCGACATTACCTCCTCGTATATGTAGTCCACCAAATCCATCTGCACCACTTTGGACACCAGGAAGTAAATGGATAAATCTCATGATATCCGGTTCTCCTCCTACATTTGGTAAATAAGAAAGCTGATGTAGAGGTAATGTTGTTTCAGTTCCTCTTGAATTTACAGAAACACTACCTGTATTTGAATTGACGGTAATCTCTTCAAGCGTAAGGGAAGGGTTTAAGGCGATATCTAGTTGTTTAGATTCTTTTATGTCAATTTCGATGATTTTTGTTTGATAACCTAAGTACGAAATCTGTAATTTTACTTTCCCTTGTTTGATGTTTTGGCTAAAGAAGCCGTAAGCATTACTTGTATTACCCTCTAAACTATTAAGTTCAATAATGTGAGCACCAACTAATCTTTCATCGGTTATTGCGTCAGTTAAATAACCGCTGATTGTCAATCTGCGTGAAGGTTTTCGAAATAAAACAATACCTCCCCTCGACAACCGAAAGTTGATATTGGTATCTTTTAAGAAATTATTTAGAACTTTCCGAAGTGGTTCTTCATTGACATTTATGCTTACTTTTTTTTCTTTTGGAAAAAACTTAGATGAGAAAGTAATATTGACATCAGAAACTTCACTTACCGTAAAAAGTGCCTCAGAAACAGATACATTTTTGAGAGAGAAACTAACAGTCTTATCCAGCAGCGATTGGGCAATTGAACTTACTTGAAAAAATAAGAAGAGTGAAAAAATGGATATTTTTTTAATCATGGATTTTATCTTTTACACATCAATAGGTTAATGTGTTCTCAAGTCATTTACATGTACCTCCCGTCAATTTATACTCGGTCTCGTTTAATTTTTTGATTTTAATTTTTTGATTTGTGGTAACTTGCTGCAAAAGTTTCAAGACTTCTGTTTTAGTGCTGTATGATCCAGAAATATGACAATCTTTGATTGATTTATTCTCTAACTTTATATTTATATTATAATGAACTGCAATTTTATTGAGGGCAGTTTGTAAAGCCGTGTTATTGAATTTTAGCCTTTTTCTTTTCCATGATAATTGATTTAAATTTTTGTCATTCAATTTGTTAAGTAAATAATTAACCTCATCATAAGTGGCTTTTTCATTTTTTTCTAAGATAACTTTTTGGTTGGATTCATTTTTCTGAACCCTTACTTTACCTTCTTGAACAGCTACTTCAAAGGTTTTTTCATTAGCTATATCACGAACATTAAATTGAGTTCCCAGAACAGTTACTGTTATTCGGTTTGTAGTTACTTGGAATGGTTTGCCTTCCTTTTTACTTACTTCAAAAAAGGCTTCTCCAGTTAATTTAACCAGCCTTTCATTAATTGAAAATTTAGAAGGATAGGATAGTTTACTCCCTGCATTAAGCCAAATGTTTGACCCATCAGGTAGTTTAAATTCCATAATTTCAGAGCCTGACTCAACTTCTACCCATTGCTCTTTATCTTGAAAATAATTCTGAAATAAAAATGTTGCAGATAACAATACAATTGCAGCTGCAGCGACAGCATTTATCCATAATCTCCTTCTTGATTGAATTGGAATTACATTTGAAGCGACTTCCGGGATATTTATTGTCAATTTAATTTTAGCGAAATCAGAATCATGATCAAGGTCAAATGGTATTTCATATTGTTCAGTTTCTAGCCAAACCTGTCGAATTTCTGTAGCTATTTTTTGATTTTTAGACGATTGCAACTCCCAACTACTTAATTGCTTTACCTCCTCAAGAGATATTATGCCTTTAAGTTCCTTATATATTAACGATATGTAATGATCTGTATTCATATTTTTTTTTTGTCCTAAAAAGAGGTAGTTGAATAAAAGACAATTGAAATTGGAGTTCCCCCCAAAAGATTCTAAAAATATTATTTTAGAAAGAAAAAAGCATAGCTGTTTTGTGAATTGCTTTTCTTAAGGCTTTTAAAGCAATGGTTATTTGATTCTCAATTGTCTTTGTGGTAATGCCTAATTCTTGTGAAATTTCCTTGTGTGATTTTTCCTCGTAGCGACTCATACAAAAAATAATTCTACATCTATTAGGTAGCTGATCTACTGCAATTTGAACTGTTTTTTGCAAATCTTCCTTTTCTAAATGATGAATGGCGTCAATATTAGTAATGGTTTCAGGTAATTTAGAGTTTTCTGAAAAATCCAATCGCTCTTCTCTCCTTAAATGATTCAAACATTTATTGACAACCACCTGACGCAAATAAGGCTTTAATCCAATTTTGATATTTAAATCTTTTCGTTGATTCCATAAAACAACAAATGCATCTTGAGCAAAGTCTTTTGCTTTTTCTCTTTCTTTTAAGTACCGATAAGCAATTGTAGTGAGGTATCTGTAATAATTGTCAAATAAAACTCTAAAGGCTGTATCATTGTCCTGTCGAATTTTTTCTAATAAGTGATTTTCTTGTTCAGAAGTAAGTAAGTTCATAGTTCGTGGTAGAAGTTGATTATTAAAAGCTGAAGTAAACATAGGAACCAATAGTAGGAAATTGTAAATTTTTTAAAGTAAAATTTAGTTTTAGCATTTAAGCGGCATTAACCGTTATCATAAATTTGTAAGTAGTAATTACAAAATAATTTTTGAATGAAAGTAAAAACTAGATTTTCGAAACAATATATTTATTGGCTTGTTCAAATGATCTTTGCGATACATTTTTCTCTAGGATAAAACTTGATTACAAATAATTGATAATCAATCGATTACTAGCTTAAGATAGTATTTTTAAATTTTTTTTCTTAGGAAAGTAAAAAAAAATTGGGGGTAAAGACTTTTTTATTTGTCATGTATTTGAAAGCTGCAGAATTTGATTGTTCAGAACAAAAAAACTCAGCTAACACAAACTTTTCAAGTTACCTATTTCAAATTAAATTACTCAAAAAAAATTCCAAATAGTAATAAACTTTTGGGAAACAAAAAAATTCAAATTATGAAAAATCTATTCAAATTAACCTTCTTTATTGCGATTGTCGCATTATTTACAACTTCATGTAATGAAGGCAATCCAACTCAGGATAATATTGTTGTTCCAGAGCCAGAAGTTATGAACCAAAGCCAACAACAAATGTATAGCTTAGTTAGCTCTGATACGTCCGGGTGCTATACTGTATCAATTCCAATTTCTTTTGTTTTGGAAGATGGAAGTATTGTTTCTGTGTCTTCTGAGGTGGAATTTGAGACTCTATTTGAGGCTCCTCCGTATCCTGTAGATTTTAGCTATCCGATAGAATTGATAAATCTTAGCACAGGAGAAACTGTATCAGCATCTGATAACGAAGAATTAGATTCTTACTTGTTTGGTTGTGAAACAGGAACAGGAACAGGAGGAGCGTTTAATTCCTATTACTGCTATCAACAAAATTTTCCAGTAGTTTTTACTCTTGAAGATGGATCATCTGCTACAGCAAATTCATCAGATGATGTGGCGGCAATTTTTAATAGTTCTAATCAGCCAGTAGGTTATGGTTTTCCAGTAAACCTAACTAATGAGTTAGGGGAAAGTTTCATCGCTAATGATACATCAGAACTCACTTTACTATTAGAAGAGTGTGATATGACAGGTACAGGAACAGGTGGAAATTTTGGAACGTACAGCTGTTATGATATTGTGTTCCCCGTAAATTTCGATTTACCAGATGGAACAAGTTTTACGGTAAATTCACAGGATGATTTTCCTTCTGATTTTAGCTTTCTCCAATGGACTCTTGGCTACCCTATGACCTTATTTAACCCAGCGACAGGAAATTTGATTGCTAATAGTGAAGCAGAACTCGATGATTTATTAGAAGATTGTACTAATATTGGTAATGGAGGTGGAAATAATGTTGGAAGTATCGTTTACTCAATGACGGTTATTACTATAGAAAATCCAGATACTACTGGAACGATCAATATCCCTGATTGCTACGATTATCAATATCCAATAAGTGTTATCGATATCAACCAAAATGTTCAGACTGCCAATGACGACGACGCATTTATAGCAATCATCCAGTCGGGGATTGAGGTTGAGGGTTTTGTTTATCCAATTAGTGTAATAGATACAGCTACAGGCCAAACATTGACTGCTAATAGTGATGATGATGTAATAGTATGGATAGAAAATTGTCTCTAAATCACTTAAATTAATTTTAAATACATTTTCTCTATTGTATTAATAAGCCTCATTTGAGTTGTTAAGATTTTGACACAGGAGTATTCTTTTAGAAACAAAGAGAAAATGATTACTAGTGCATTATATATATAGTAAGATGAAATTGGGATAATGGATTATATTTCTCACGTTCACATAAAGTAACCAACACACGCTAATTTATGATGAGCTAAAATTGGATGTTTGAAACTAGTAATTCTTAAAATTTGTTTAAATATAAATTTTCTCTTTATCTCAAATCTTAATTGGCCGTCCGATCATTCGGGCGGCTTTTTTTATGGAGAGATGATATCAGGCTTTTCTTATTTTATATAAATACAAGAAGTATTGTCAATTTAAGGTTAATGCTAAAAGTGGTAGATTAACTATTTTGTATTTTTTCTAGAATATGTAAATGTATTGTTTTAAGATTATTTTGAATGTCAAAAGTCCAAGCATCTTTTGGTACTTCTAATGTGTCAAATTGACTTTGTAAAAGTTGTGATGGCATAAAATGCCCTGCACGTTGATCTATCCTATTTTTAATTAATTTAAAAGATCCTTCAAGGAAAATGATTTGCATAGGTTTGGAAATCAGGGATATTAAGGTTTTTCTGTATTTTTCTTTAAGAGCTGAACAGGCGAGGACTGCACCTTTAGCTTCTTCTTTTTTTAGTTCTAAGGCTAAATTTTGTAACCAAGGTTCGCGGTCATTATCGTTTAGTGGCTGACCATTCTCCATTTTTAAAAGGTTAGCCTCAGGGTGAAAATCATCTGCTTCGATAAATGGTAGGTTTAGTGCTTCGCAAAGTTGGTGAGCAACTGTACTTTTTCCACAACCTGAGACTCCCATGACAAGTATAAGCATAGATGGAATTTATTAATTAGTTTTAAAAATAGGCCATCAGATTATTTTTAGTAGCTTAATTTTTCTTAAGGTGAAAATATTTTAAAATTGTAAAAAGTAAAAAGCCAACTGGGCCAAGCATTAATGTGAATAGTAAACAAGGTCCAATATACCATTTTGAAATACCATTTTTGATCGCTTCCAAAGCTATCCAGCGACCTGTTAATAAGTCAAAAACTAAATAATGAATCCAACCTGCCAAGACAGCTTTTGGGTTTTTAAACAATAACATCACTTCTTCTAAACTTCCAAATCCACCTTCTTCCATTTCTAAGAAAATAGGAACTAAACTTGCATAAACTAATGCTAATAGTATAGCAATTGTGGTAACTAAATTTTTCACTAGTTTATGTTCTGGTGCAAAAATAAGTGCTAACCAAAAAGGTAAAACTAAAGTATTGCAAATTTTGAAAAGTAAGTTAATGTCCATTTTTATTTTTATTTTTAAATTAAATTTCGAAGTTTAAATCGCAAGATCATAGTTTCATCACCTCGTTTTATTTTTATTTTTATTTTTTTACCTACTTTCTTAGTCAACTTTTTTGACACTCTTTTTAGATTTAGGAACCGGGTAGGTATTTCGTTTACTGAAAGTATTTTATCTCCTTTTTTAAAACCTGCCTCAGAAGCAGGAGATTCCTTGATTAAATTATAAACAGTAATTGTATTTAGCTCTTTTCCAGACACGATTAATTCTAATCCACTTCGATCATATTTAAATCCTTTATTATATCGCCAGTGTGGAAGCAGGTATAGTTTTTCTTTGGGGTAATTTATGATAATATTAAATCGGCTAATTAGAGCATTTCCAAAAATTCCATTTCTATCTGAAATTGATTCTAAGCTTATTGCATCTGATATATCCTGATAATTTGTTATAATATTATTAAAAAATAATCCTCCAAACTCTAGGCGATTTACACGGCCTAAATACCCTTCTAAAATCCCACCTAACCCTCTGCCAACACTGCCCTGAATAATATTATCAGGAAGTTGAATATTTTCGCTGGAATTAGTATGTAACAATAAAGATAGACTAGCGCCAGTATCAATTAATAATTTTATATCCGTTTTTTTTCCTCCAAGAATTGCTTGAGCAAGAATGTAAGGTTTGTTTTTATTAATAGAGACAGGTACTTCTTTCCATTTTCTTTTAGGCGGGCGAAATGAAGATGTTCTTTGGATATAAATACTATTGCGTTTGTAATCAATTTTTAAGATTAAATTTCTAAATAAGTCGGCTCCAACAATTCCATGAATTTCTATTCCCACATATTCATCGAGCATAAAATAATCATCAGACAAAACCAATAGATCTTGAGATGGAGCAATAGCATCTCCTATTTTAAGTTTTACATTGCTAGTAACATGCGCGACTAATTCTTGATTAAGGTCGGCTCCAATTAATCGAATAGGTCGATCATAAGTAAGTCCGAGTGCGTCAGCAAAAATATTTTTACTTAAAATAGTATGTTCGGCTCCAGTATCGAAAATAAACTTTAGGGGTAGAGAATTATTGATTATAACTTGAACTACCATAAAATTGTTATGGATTTCAAATGGAATCTCAATAATTTCTTTTTTATTTTCAATTTGAAAACCAAATGACTGTGCATCCGTATAAGTTAATAAAAAACTAAAAAAAATAAGTAAAGTGGTTTTTTTCATAAATGGTTTTGAGCGAGTGTTAAAAGTTCGCTTTCAATACGATTGGGTTTTTTCTAGATTTGAAATTAATTAATTTTGACTAATTTTTTTATTTCAGTGGTAAAGAATTAATTTTTATTATAAATTTAAAAAAATAAAAATGAGAGTAATTTTAAATATTGGATTCGCTTTTTTAGTACTATTCACATTTGGATGTCAAGAATCTCATAATCCTAATTGGGAGCAAGACGCTGCCAAGGCAGATTATATTCATAGAAGCATGAAGAAGTTGACTGATGTAATTGTCCATGATATCATTTCACCACCTGTGGCAGCACGAGATTATGCTTACCCAAGCATTGCCGCATACGAGGCATTGCTTCCTGCTTTTAATACTCATATTTCTTTTGAGCGACAGTTGAATGGTTTGACTACAATTCCACCTCCCGATGCGAATAAAAAATATTGTTTTCCATTAGCAAGTGTGCATGCTTTTTTGAAAACAAGTGAGAGTTTTATTTTCGATGTAACTCAAATTGAGGACTTTAGAACTGAGTTATATTTGGAGATGGATTCTGTGATTAATATGCCTGCTGATGTGAGAAAACGATCTATCGAATATGGTAAAATTGTGGCGGATCATATTTTGAATTGGTCCAAAACTGACAATTATGCGGAGTCTAGAACTTTTTCAAAGTATGAGGTTCCATTTGATGATCCTTCTAAATGGAAACCAACTCCACCCGATTTTATGGATGGGATTGAACCACATTGGAGAACAATACGTCCTTTTGTTTTGAAAAAACCAGATCAATTTAAACCAAATGCACCAACTGAATTCAGTACGAAGAAAGGTAGTCAGTTTTTTAAAGAGACAATGGAAGTTTATGAAGTCGGGAAAAACAAAACGGCAGAACAAATTGAAATTGCAAAATTTTGGGATTGCAATCCTTTCGTATCTACTCATAAAGGGCATATGATGTTTGCGACCAAAAAGATTTCTCCAGGAGGGCATTGGATTGGAATTACTCAGATTGCTGCAAAGAAATCTAATTCAAATATGATGGAATCCATTGAGGCATATTCATTGGTTTCAATTTCATTATTGGATGCCTTTATTAGTTGTTGGGATGAGAAATATAGGAGTAATTTAGTTCGACCAGAAACTATAATTAATACATTCATCGACGATGAATGGTTACCACTTTTACAGACTCCTCCATTCCCAGAGCATACAAGTGGACACAGTGTTATTTCTTCTGCCTCAGCTTTGGCTTTGACAAAATTATACGGTGATAATTTTGCTTACTCAGATGATGTAGAAGTAGAATATGGTTTAAAGGCAAGATCATTTACTTCTTTTATTCAAGCATCAGAAGAGGCAGCAGTAAGTCGACTTTATGGAGGGATTCATTACAGACCAGCTATTGATGATGGTGTAGCACAAGGAAGAGATGTGGGGAAATATATTTTGGAAAATATAAATACTCGTAAATCCGATCAAAACTAATCTCTCAAAATAAAATAAGAAAAGGCGTAATCTATCTATTTTATCAATTGATAGATTACGCCTTTTTAATTAACCCACATTTTTTCCTATTTTTAAATATAACAAAACATAAAATAATTATAAAAAATGAAAAGTCCACTATACCTGTTACTAGTATGTTTGGTTATCTTTTTCTTTAACGGTTGTGACACCACTCCTCAAAAATCACTGAACAAGAAAGAAAAAAAAGAAATACCTAGTTCATTACAGGAGAGTAAATTAAACCCACCTTTTGAACGGTTTCAAAATGCAATTGATCAATTTATAGAACAAGATAACGAGAATGTTTTTCCCAAAAATGGTGTGATGATGACGGGTAGCTCTAGTATTAGATTTTGGACAACTATGGATAACGATTTTCAAAATATCCCAGTTTTGAATCGAGGATTTGGAGGTGCTACGATTCCTGAAGTTTTGCATTTTGCGGATAAGTATATTTTTCATCATGAACCCCAAATTATTGTATTTTATTGCGGGGAAAATGATATTTCAGAGGGGGCTAGTCCAGAAACTGTTTTTGCCTCATTTAAAAATTTTGTAAAAATTATCGAATTGAAATTACCTGAAACTAAAATAGTTTATATTTCTATGAAGCCTTCAGTTGCTCGTTGGAATTTATGGTCTCAATATCAAGCGGGTGAAAAATTGATTAAAGCATTTGTAGTAGAAAATCCAAAAGTTGAATATATGGATGCGAGTATTTCGATGTTGGAAGAGAATGGAGAGGTACGAAAAGATATTTTTGTTGAAGATGGGCTGCATATGAATGCAAAAGGTTACGAAGGATGGACTAACCAATTGAAGCCAATTTTAGAAAAAATTTACGAACTAAAATAGATTAAACAAAGGATTAGAATTATTTTATTAATTGTTTTTAGTTTATTTGATTAATAAAGTTAACAAAAATGAAATTGAGTTTCACTTTAGAAAAGGGAAGAAAAAGAACACAATCATATATTTTGACTAGATTTGAAAACTCCAAAAATGGGAGAAAGACTTTATTAGATTTGATTTTAATTAAAAGAAGCAGATGTCCAAACTAAAAAAAGAACTCAACCTGTATGGCTTAACTATGATTGTCATTGGAGCCGTTATCGGAGCAGGAATTTTTCGAACACCTTCTGAAATTGCGGGGTATTTAGATAATCACTTGTTGATTATTTTAGTTTGGGTACTTGGAGGAATTGTTGCCTTGACAGGAGCGTTAACATTTTCTGAATTAGGTGGTATGTTTCCGAAGGCGGGTGGGGTTTATGTTTTTTTAAGAGAAGCATATGGTCGACTTGTTGGCTTTTTATATGGATGGGTTATTTTATTAGTGATTACCACAGGTGCATTAGCTGCTTTAGCAACAGCATTTTCCAATTACATGGAGATCTTTTTTGAGATGTCAGAAAAAGAACAAAGTATGTTGTCAATATTGGTTATAGTGGTATTAACTTTTATCAATATTGTTGGTGTAAACATCACACAAATTTTTGCTAATGTATTTACAGGACTGAAATTAATTGCAATTATAGCCATCATTGCAGTAGGCTTTGTATTTAAAAACCCTGAGGTTACTTTAAATTTTACAATGGAAGGAGTACCTGATAATATAGTGGCAATGATGTTTGCTGGATTGACAGGAGTATTTTTTGCAATAGGTGGTTGGCATCATGCCAGCTATTTGGCCAGTGAAACGATAGACGCCAAACGAACTGTTCCTAGTGCGATGGTTATCGGAGTCACAATTATTGTTATAGTGTATGTTATGTTTAATTTTGCCTTAATGTACCTTTTACCGCTCGATGTAATTGAGGCTTCCAAAAAAGTAGCGAGTGATGCGATAGCATCCGTTGATTCTATCTCTTTTGGAGGTGAAATGGTTGCGATAGCTATCGCAGTCTCTATATTTGGAACGATAGGGATTTATACAATGACAGCGCCTAGAATTTATTTTGCTATGGCTAGGGACGGAGTGTTTTTTGAAAAACTGGCTTACATTCATCCTAAATATAAAACACCTGTGTATGCTATGTTATTACAAATGGTATGGGCATGTGTATTAATTTTACTGTGGGGGAGTTTTGGGAAATTAATTAATTATGTGGTGTTTATGGACATAGCATTTATGTTGTTAGCTGGGCTAAGTATTTTTATTTTTAGAAAAAATAAAGAAAATGCAGAGCGACCTGTTAAGGCTTGGGGGTATCCAATTGTACCTTTAATTTTTGTTTTACTTTCTCTTTCTTTTGTTGTGAGTACATTGTTTGGGAAAGATACAATGGAGCAAGCAATAGCTGGGTTGGTAGTGATGACAATTGGAATTGCGTTTTATTATTTATTGGGTTTTAATAAAAATGTAATTGGATCAAATATCAACGAATTGGAAAATGATTAATTGGTGTAATGAGTTTTTATGAAAAGCATAAATATTTCCTAATAATAAAATGAGCTATAAACAAGGATTTCAATTCAATGGGTATATTGTATAAAATTGAGATATGAAATCAAAGTTATCCTGATAAATGGTTTTTTACTTTATACTCTTTGATTTTCAGTGTTGGAAGTATTAGCATTAGTTGATTTAGTTAAACCAAGATCTTTAGTGTTGATTCTGTTACCAGTAAAACCTTTAGCAATGAGTTGGGTTTTTTGTAGCTTTTATAGTATCCTGCATAAAGAACATCTTTATACCCTTAACCTTTGCGCTAATAGTTTGAACTCCAATTTTTATCTTTAGTCAAATAACTATTAAATTGATCACCCCACAAAACATAGGATAAAAGCACTTTCCAAAGAGGAATTTTAGTATAATGTTTAGTCCGTAATCAACTTCTTCTCGACTAATATGATTAAAATTAGGAATTTATTTTAACTGTAATTTTAGTTTTTGATATATTTACGCTTTAAAGTACAGTGAAAAAAAGAGGTAACAACTTGTATTCTATTTAGTTGGTTTTTTGAAGTACTCTTTTATTTTAAACTAGTATTAAGAGTCCCAAAATTTTAATCACTTTCTATGAAAAAGATATTTATTTTATTTTTTGGTTGTTTATTCTTCATTGCGGCCTGCGCTCAAGATATTAAAGTAGATTCAAAGTTTACAAATACTGCACGAAAACTAGATACCAAAAATACACTTCAAACGATTGCCTTTGGCTCTTGTAATAACCAAGGCAAAAGCCAGGAGATGTGGAAACATGTAGTCAAGAATAAACCTGATCTTTGGATTTGGTTGGGTGATATTATTTATGCTGACACAAAGAATATGCAAGTGATGGCTGATAAATATTCTAGCTTAAAAAATAATATGGATTATCGAAGATTGTTAGCTTGTTCTCCGGTGATTGGAATTTGGGATGATCATGATTTTGGTTGGAATGATGCTGGAAAGGAGTACCCGATGAAAAATGAAAGTAAGCGGTTATTACTTGATTTTTTGGATGTCCCTAAGGATACTTTGGTAAGAGCTAGAGAGGGCATTTATCAATCGTATGTTTTTGGAGAGAAGGGAAAAAAAATAAAAATCATACTACTAGATACTCGATTTTTTAGAGATAATGTAGAACGAACTACAGGGAGAAATAAGAGATATATAGTCAATAATGAAGGTGATGTTTTAGGTGATGCTCAGTGGGTTTGGCTTGAGAAAGAATTGGAAAGTAGTGATGCTCAAATTAATATTATAGCTAGTGGTTACCAAATTATTTCTAAAGAACATCGGTTTGCAAAATGGGGTAATTTTCCAAAAGCAAGAGCACGTCTATTTAAACTTTTACAAAAGGTAAAACCTGCTATGCCTATTTTGATAACTGGTGATCGCCATATTGCTGAACTCTCAAGAACAAGACTCGTAGGTTTGGAAAATCCACTTTTTGAGATTACTTCTAGTGGGTTGACTCATACTTGGAGTGAAAAAAGAAAAGAAGCAAATCAATATCGCGTTGGAGATTTAATTATTGAAAAGAATTTTGGCTTATTCAAAATCGACTGGTCTGGTGAACAACCAAAGGTGACAGTAGAAGTGAGGGGGTTAAATAATGTATTGTTTTTGAAAAAAGGACTATTTTGATTTCTCTCAAAAAATAAAAGACCCCGAAGCAAATCACTTCGAGGTTTTTTAATTTTAAATCATATCAATTTAAATTTTCTATTCTGCTTTAGCTGTAGTTGATTCAATGATATCTCACAGTATTAAAATGTTTTTATTCTTCATTCTAAATAAATTGTAAAACGAATTTGGCGGTGGTACAAATTATTTTTTTCAAATAGTCAATTCTAAATTCCTTTCTCCAACTAAACTGCTTTGTGAATTTATTAGTGCTTCATGGTGATTTTCACTTTTCTTATTTTTTTAATCCTTTCTCCAAACCAAAAAGACCATCTTTATTAATCAAATTATGTTGAATTTATTTATTTGATGTAACCTTATAAGGGTGTGGTCATATATTTTAAGGCTTCCTGGGAGAATCGGTTTTTTGTTTTTTTCTAATGAAAGTCCTCGAAGTAATTAAACTTCGAGGACTCTTAAAGATCATTTTACTAAGTAAGCAAAATCTTTATTTTCTCTTAATTAACATCAATCCACGATACGCTAACCAATACATTACAGGAACAACAACTAAAGTCAAAAACGTTGCGAACACTAATCCATAGATAACAGTCCATGCCATTGTACCCCAGAATTGTGCATTGTCCCCTCCAACAAAAAATTGAGGATCAAGTTCTGAAATCAAAGTAAAGAAATTGATATTTAAACCAATTGCTAATGGAATCAATCCCAGAACGGTTGTAATCGCAGTCAGTAAAACTGGCCGTAAACGACGTCCTCCACCTTCAATAATAGCCTCTTTTATTTGTTCTTTAGTCAGTTGACTCATCTTTTCAAATCCTAAATCTTCTCGTTTTCGTTTGACGACTAGATTGATATAATCTACAAGTACAATCGCATTATTTACAACAATTCCCGCGAGAGAAATAATTCCTACTCCCGTCATAACTACGACGATATCCATTCCTGAGCTTACGTAACCAAAAAATACTCCAATAGTACTAAAAACAACTGAAAGGATAATTATGAAAGGTGAGATGACACTATTGAATTGTGCTACCAAAATTAAAAATATAGCAAATAGTGCTACTGAGAATGCACCACTTAAAAATGCCATTTCTTTAGCCATTTCTTCCTGTTGACCACCAAAGGCATATTGGTAACCCAATGGCATTGGATAATCCTCTAGTAAGGTTTTAAGGTCTTGTACTATTTCATCTCCATTATAACCATCTAGAATATTTGAGGTAATTCCAATATTACGTTCTTGATCTTTTCGATTAATTAAATCATAACTAGATGTAAATTGAATATCCGCAACTGTTGAAATTGGTACTTGAGCAATTCGTCCATTGGCTGGATTTCTGAAGGTAATTCTTTGATTTAATATATTTTCCTTCTGGTATCGATACTTCTCCGCCAATCGAAGATTGATAGGATATTCATCTTCTCCAACTTTGAATTTAGAAACCTCTTTCCCAAATACAGATGTACGAATAGCGTCTGCAATATTAAAGGTAGAGATTTGATAAGTTCTAGCTGCTTCTCGATCAATTGAGATCTCCATTTCTGGTTTTCCAATTTTCACGCTTGCTTTTAATTCTTCAATTCCAGGGATATTTTTACTTTTAATAAAGGCGATTAGGTTTTCAGAAAGTTGTGCAAGGGTATCTACGTTTTCACCGGTCAATTGAATATCAACTGGCTTGCCTTGAGGTGGTCCAGATTGTTCTCTGTCTACTACTATTTGAATTCCAGGAACACCTTGAACTGCTTTTCGAATATCACTCATCGCATCAACTGTAGAAAGTTCTCCTCGATCTTGGGAGGGAACAAATGAAACGGTAATCCTTGCCTTGTGAGGGGAGGTTCCAAAGCTAGGACCGGCATTTGGGTCACTTGTGTTTTCTCCAATTTGCAATAGACTGGCTTCAATAATTGGTTCATACTTTTCCATTGCCACCTCTACTTTTTCTTCTAATTCAGTTAAAATTTGGTTGGTTACTTCAATATCTTTTCCCATTGGAAGTTCAATGAATGCATTGACATATAAAGGGTCAGCTTCAGGAAATGGAATTAATTTTGGCATATTGATCCCTAATAAAACAGAGGAGAAAATGAGCAATCCAATAGTCCCCATGAATACAAGAATTGGGGTAAATTTATTAAGTACTTTTCCAATAAACCAATTGTAACCATTTTCTAATTTTGGTAAAACGGAATTTTGGAATGAGAAGGACAAAGGACGAAGTAGGAAGAAATTAGTTAAGGTGATTCCCGCAGCCATCACAAGTAAATTTCTAAAAGCATGAAAATTAATTTTAGAGTTATTTACTCCTACCGTTTGAGTAGAATCCAGTTTTTCTATACCTATAAAGTGGAATAATGCTGCGAAAGCAAACATAATTGATGAACCAATCAAAATATTTTTAACCTTTCTAGCTCTTACATTATCATTATCTGCTTTTTCATCAACCTTCATAAATACTGAAGTTAAAACAGGATTAATTACCAACGCTACAAAAAGTGATGAAGACAAAACAATGATCAACGTCTTTGGTAAATAACCCATGAAACTTCCCATCAATCCTGGCCAAAATGCTAAAGGAACAAATGCAGCCAAAGTAGTCAAAGTAGAGGCAATGATTGGCAAAGCGACTTCCCCTGTACCATGCTTCGCAGCATCGATTCCAGAGTAACCCTCTTGCATATAATTATAAATATTTTCTACTACTACAATCGCATTGTCGACCAGCATACCGAGGGCAAGTATTAGAGAAAATAGTACGACCATGTTCATGGTGAAACCCACAATATTCATAATCATAATTCCCATTAACATAGATAGTGGAATTGCTAACCCAACGAACATTGCATTTCTTAATCCTAGGAAAAATAATAAAACTAAGACAACTAAAATTACACCTGAGATTATACTATTTTCCAGATTTGAAACCATTAATCTTGTCTGAGTGCTTAAGTCATTGAATATGGAAACTTTGATGTCTTTTGGAAACACTTCTTTTACAGCTAAATCAACTTCTAGTTTAATCCTGTCAGATGCTTCCAATAAATTCTCTCCACTTCTTTTGATGACATCGAGAGAAATAACAGGTAATTTATTTGAACGAGCGATACTTGTTTTATCCTTGTTTCCAAATGAGACAGAGGCAATATCTCGAAGGAATATTGGGGCATTATTTTCATTTTTGACGATCATGTTTTCCAATTCCTCTGCATTTTGGAATTCTCCCAGAACTCTAATCGAGCGACGAAATCCATTGGTCAAAATCTCACCACCTGACATATTCATATTTTCCGATCGAACAGCATTTTCGATGTCCATAAAACTGACTTGCATTGCTTCCATTCGAGGAAGATCTACCTCTATTTTCATTTCTCGATCGAGTGCACCTTTCAGATTGACAGCTTGAATTTCACCAATATCCTCTATTTTATCTTGCAAATATTCCGCATAATTTCGAAGTTGTTCGTTAGGATAATCTCCAGAAATATTCACCGACATGACAGGCATTTCAGAAAAATTGAAATCAGAAACATCTGGGTCTGAAGGTAAATCGTTAGGTAGTTCTGCTTTTGCTTTATCTACCGCATCCTTTATTTTTCTCATTGCATCTTCGACATTAATATCCGTCTCGAAATCAGCAATAATGAGAGAGAAATCTTGTGCTGAAGAGGAGTTTAATTCTTTGATCTCAGAGATTCCTGCTAACTCTTTTTCAATGGGCCGGGTGACCAAGTTCTCAATATCCTTAGCAGAGTTTCCGGGGTAAACAGTATTGATAAAAATTTTAGGCATTGAGATTTCTGGGTACGCCTCCTTGGGCATACTGTTATACATTGAAATCCCAAAAACCATAATCATGAACGTCAGGACAAAAACACTCGTTCGATTATCAACTGCGAAAGTGGTCAACCCAAATTCTCGCAATCCTTGTTTAATCTTATCTATTATTTTTTTGGACATTTTATTTTTTTTAGAATTCTAGGGTTGTATTTTATTCACCTATCAATTTTTATTGATCATTTGATTTCTGAATTTCTATCAAAGCATTATCTGCTATACTTCTTGCTCCTGTTACAATAAGTTCCTCACCTCCTTGTAAGCCATCTTGGATGATGATATTTCCATCATAACTTTCACTAGTTTTTACATAAACTTTGCTTGCTATTGCTCCATCTTTTCCATCTTTTTTTACAAATACATAATCTTTCCCACTCACTTCTTGTTGTACTAGTTCTAAAGGAACAGTAATCACATTCTTTGCTGAAAAATCATTTAGTAACATATTAGCTAACAAATTTGGTTTCAGTAAACCTTTGGGGTTAGTTAAATTTACTTCTACCTTGAAAGTTCTATTGGCTGGGTTGATAGTTCTTCCGAGCATGGTAACTTTACCTTTGGTTTTCATTTCTAAGGCAGGAATTTCAATAGCCATCATTTCACCTTGTCGAACATTTCTTAAGAATTTTTCAGGTACATTGGCAGCTATTTTTACTTGATTCGTATTCAAAATTTGGGCTATAGGAGAGCCAGGGGCTGACATTTCTCCAGCTTTTGCTATTATCATTTCAATCACACCGCTTTTTGGAGCATAAACATTTCCTTTTGTGAGTTGAAATTGAATGGTTTCTATATTTTTTTCTAATCGTTCTTTATTATTTTTTGCTTGTAAAAATTGAATTTCTGATCCAATATTTTGATCCCATAATCTTTTTTGTCGATTGAAAACTTCAACTGCAAGTTCCAATGATTTGTCCAGCTCAGCCATTTGTTTCTTGACAGTTTCCAAGTCAGTAGTAGCTATTAATTGACCTCGTTTTATGTACTGGCCTTCTTTGACGTTTAGAGAAGTAATACGTCCACCAGTTTCGCTACTAACAGCTACCATATCTTCTGCTTCAACTGCTGCTTGTAATTGGATATACCGATTAAAGTCGGATCGAGAAACAGTTTGTGTAGTAACTAAAGTTCGAGGTTTTTCTTTTTTTGCTTCCGGATCGATTGATTCGATTTCCGTTTCAAGTTTCTCAATCTTTTTTTGTAATTCTCTTAATTCAGCTTGCTTGGTTTTGAGATATGTTTTTTTCCCTTTTAAGTCAGAAGGGATTTCCTCTGCTTGTTGGCAAGATGCTAAAAATAGACTTGCAATAAAGATTATATTTAATAGGTATTTCATTGGAGATTTTTATTTAATGAAGAAAACTTAAATAAGTTTCCTTGGTTTTGTTAATAAAGGTTATTTTCCTAAGGCTTTATCTAAATCAACCTTTGATAACAAAAGTTCATATTTAGCTTGAATGACATTTTGTTGAGATTGGAAAAGTGCTTGTTCTGCTTGAGTAATTTCCAAACTTGAACCAACACCTTCTTTGTATTTAATTTGTGTTGTATTATAGATCTTTTGAGCAAGATCCAAGTTCTTTTGTTGATCTGTAACACGTTGAACAGCATTTTTATAAGCAACTCTGGCATTCCCAACTTCCATCCAAATTGCTCTTTCCAAAGAACGCATTTGGTTATTTGATTTCTCTAGATCCAACTTTGCACGTTGGAGTTTTGCTTTTTTTGCTCCACCGGAATAGAGCGGAACATTCACACTAAGTCCAACCACTCCGAGATCAGTCCAAAGGTTGTCTTGAAAAATTTTACCACTCTGCCCAGTTTGTTGATATTGAGCAAAAGTGACCAAATTAGGATAATAAGTAGATTTGATATAACTGACATTAAGATCTTGAAGAATTTGACTTTGTTGAACCACTCTATATTCCGCTCGGGTTGAGTAGTTAACTTTTCCGTCCAAATCTCTTGGTTCAACATCTATTAATAATCGATTAATATCATCAGAAACAGCAATCTGTTGATCTGCAGGAAAATTCATTGAGAATTTTAAAACGTTATAAATAAGATCTTTTTGTCGGTCAATGTTATTGATTTCAGTTTTTAAATTAGCCAGAGACAATTCAAGTCGATCCACATCTAACTGTTCTACAAAACCTGCTTTGTATAATTCCTTTGTTTCAAAAAATAGTTTTTCAAGATTAGCAATATTTTTCTGTAGTGTATTTCTGGTCTCCTCTAAAATAAGAGATGGTAAATAAGCTTCTCTCACTTTATTTTTGACCGTCACTTCTACTTGTTCTTTTTGGGAAAAAGCCATATTTTTCGCTGTTCTAGCTGCTTTTAAGGCAGTCAGGTAACTGTAATCAAAAGCTAAGAAAGATGCATCAATACTTGCAGTAAGTCTATTTTTTGCACCAAAAGCAGGGAGTTTTTCAAATTCTCCCTCGATAGGCATTCCAGTAAATAAACCAGCAGGAACTACTGTCTCAGGTAATTTGAATGAGTAGCTGTACCCTAAACTTCCAGATATTTGAGGCATACCAGTGGCTTTATTTTCTTTGATTAATTGGTCTGCATCAGCAATTTCGATATAGGCATTTTTAACTTCAAAGCTGTTAGCAAGTGCATAAGCAATAGCTTCATCAAGGGTGAATGATTTGATATTTTGGGCACTTGCCGAGATGCTGAAGAGCAAAAGCAAGAACATCATTAAGTTGTTTCTCATGATAATTTTTTAAAATGTTTTTCGAGTAATTTCAATCCTTTTGAGGTAGCAATCCCTCGAATGTGGTATTGAATGTGTTCTTTAAATAGATTTTCTTTGTTGTATTCTTTGAGTGGGAAAATATCTTCATCAATCACAAGATTAGTTTTCCCGACATATAATTTTGCAATGATCTCAGAATGAAATTCTTCTCTGTAAATACCTTCTTTGATTCCTCTTTCAATATTTTCTTTAATTACAGTAAATACTTCTTGTTGATTAAATTCTTCGCATAGTAGCCAAACATCTCGATAATATTTTTGGATGTCGAAGATGAGAGTTGGCGAAATTTGTCGAAGCATTGGTATTACATATCTCGCAACCTCTATCATTTCATCAATAGCGTCGTCGGCATCCTTGCGAATACTAATCACAGCATCAATTTCTTTTTGAATAAGGTTTTGAAAAACTTGTATTACTAGTTCTTTTTTATTTTCGACTGATTGATACAGCGTCTTTTTGGAGATACCTAGTTCCCTGGATAAATCATCCATACTGATACTTTTTATACCATATTTGAAAAAAAGACTTTCAGCTTTTGTAAGTATTCTATTGTCTAATTGCATTAGTTATATTTCTGTTATGCTTTGTTTCCAATTACAAATGTATTCCTTTTTAACTTAAAGGAAACTTAATTTATATTAAAAGTTTCCAAAGTTTTTAAGGTTTCTGACCAACTAACACGAAAGGGAGATGAAGGTTCAAATAGACGAGATGAAATGTAAAAATATGTAGGTATTTGTTTTAGTAGAAAATTATATTTTGGTGTTTAGAAAAGGAATTAATAGCTTTTTTTTATTTTTTGCCAATCCTCCTCTGTATCTATATCAATTTTTCCATTTTCAAACATGAATGACTTTGTTTTATCTAAGTTGTTCATTATTAATTTTTTAGCTCCTTTTTGCCCTTTGAGCATTTTTAATTTTTGGAAAAAAGAAGCATCAAAAATTGCTGGTACACCTACCTTTTTTTCATATTCCGAAGCGACAATTGGAAATTTATTTTTTTCAAAAACCTCAATCATTCCTTTTAATATTGAAGCATTAATAAAAGGTTGATCGCATAACATGATTAAGACTGCCTGAAATTCGTTATTTTTCAAAGCGGACATTCCTGTTTGAATTGAACCACTCATACCTGAAATCCAATTCTCGTTTAAAATTATATTTATTGGAAATCCAGAAATAGTTGGTCGGACTAAATTTTCATTAGCACCTAACACTACGGTTACATTTATGGAAACATTCAACGCAGTTTCAATAGATTTTTGTAAAAGGGTTTTGCCATTCAACTCTAAAAGTTGCTTAGGACGGCCTAAACGAGAGGAGGATCCTGCAGCTAGAATGATGATGGCAATATTATTCTTTTTTTGATTCATCAATTCGATTATACTTTTTTAAAATTTCTAAAACCTCTTTTATGGGCAACGCTTCGATCTTTATTTCTTTTCCTTTTATTTTCGAGACCATAGTCTCTGCTGCAAAAAGTGAGTTTAAAATTGCTTCCTCTGTTGCCTCGTTTACTGCCATGAAAAGTGGAGACATTCCATCATTTCGCAATACTTTTTGATGTTCAAATTTTGAATTACTTTGATACGACACTCGCAAATCCTCTGCTGTTGAAAATGCAATTACATAATCGCCACTTCCATTGGAGGCAATCCCACCCGTTTTTCCCAAACCTAAGAAAGCTCTTTTAGCTAATCGTTTGAGGTTGCGGGTATCGAGAGGAGCATCTGTTGCAACTACAATCATGCAGGAACCATCTGGAGATTCATTTAATTGGTCCTGGAGATAATACTTATTTAGTTCTTTACCAATGGGTATGCCATCAATCTGTAAAACTCCCCCAAAATTAGTTTGGACTAAAACGCCGACGGTATATCCGCCAAGGTTTCCAGGTAGTTTTCGAGAGGAACTTCCTATTCCTCCCTTGAATCCAAAACAAACTGTCCCTGTTCCTGCACCAATATTGCCCTCTTCAACTTTCTTGGAGCTCGCATTCTTTATGGCCTTCAAAATATGAGTACGTTGTAAATGACGTCCTTGGATATCATTTAATCTTGCATCATTGGTTTCCCCTACTAATGGATTAACAGAACGGATGTTATTTTTTTTGATAAAAATAGTATAATCGATCAACGCATCTGCTGCAGTTGGGACACTCAATGTATTTGTTAATATAATTGGAGTTTCAATATTTCCTAATTCTTCAACTTGACTAATCCCCATTAGTTTTCCAAAGCCATTTGCAATATAAATGGCAGCGGGTACTTTTTTTTGAAAAATATCCTCATTATGAGGTAAAATAGCAGTTACTCCAGTTCGAACGCTATCTCCTTTTATCAGCGTAAAATGTCCAACTTGAACATTTTTGACATCCGTAATTGTATTGTTTTCACCTATTGGTAAAACCCCGACCTCGATTCCAAAATCACGGAGTTGTTTTTTTTGTGCTGTGATATAAAAACAGATAAAAAATGAAAAAAATAATAGTAAAATTGTTTTCATAATATTTTTTTGAAACTTTTTATAAGAAAACTAAAGTTAGAAAGAAAACTTTAAATAGCATGAACTCTAAGTTTCAACATTTATCGTACTTTCGCTTTTATTTTTTTATAAAAACTCAAAATACTCCAAAATGAGAATTTCAATTGTTTTTACATTTATTATTGTTGTAATTTTAATTGCATGTGGAGGTGAGAATCCAACTGGCGGAGTAAAAATAGTAAATGTGAAAAATGGTGCAGAACAAAACCATATAAATCAATTAAAAAATGGAAAGAAAGTGTTTAAACAATATTGTGTAGCATGCCACGGAATGGATGGAAGATTAGGAATTAATGGTGCAAAAAATTTTGCACAATCTGACTTGAGTTTAGAAGAGCGAATTGAAGTGATTACCAACGGTCGTGGAATGATGACTTCTTTTAAAGGAATTTTAAAATCAGAACAAATTGAAACAGCAGCAAAATATACAATTCATTTAGGCAAACAAACAGAAGAATAATGGCTATTAAAACTTACCATTCAATCGGCTTGATGTCAGGTAGTTCACTCGATGGATTGGATATTGCTTTTTGCAAATTTAAAGTAGAAAATGATATAGTTTTAAACTGGGAATTACTGAAAGCCGAAACGATTCCTTTTTCTGAAATGTGGTACAGTCGATTGGCTCATTTGCCTACTCAGAGTGCATTAGTTTATGCTAAAACCCATGTTTATTTTGGACATTATATGGGAGAATTAGTGATAGACTTTATGAGCCGGAACAACATACTTCCGGATTTTATATCTTCGCATGGGCATACTGTTTTTCATCATCCAGACAAGCGAATGACGGCTCAAATTGGAGATGGTGGAGCATTGGCGGCTACTACTGGCTTGATGGTTGTTTCAGATTTTAGAACGCAAGATATTGCACTAGGTGGAGAAGGAACACCTTTGGCTCCTGCTGCAGATAAATACCTCTTTGATGGATATGATTTTTATTTGAATATTGGTGGAATTGCCAACATAAGTTGTAACGCCAACGGTAAGATGATTGCTTTTGATATCGGTGGAGCAAACCAAGTTTTTAATGGGTTGGCTTATTTGGCAGATCAAGATTATGATAAAGGAGGGAAGATCGCCGCAAATGGAGCAGTTGTAAACGAGTTATTAAGAGAAGTGAATTCGATTGATTATTTTTCTAAAAAATATCCCAAGTCATTGGATAATCAATGGGTTGTTCAAAATCTTCTGAAGATATATCGAGAATATCCTGAATCTGTTGAAAATCGAATGCGTACAGCAGTTGAACAATTGGCAGAGCAAACTGTTTTATCCATAATTCAAATTGTTGAAAATGAACGACTTACGAATAATAAATACCGGATGCTTGCAACCGGAGGAGGTGTTTTTAATTCTTTTCTAATACAAAGAATGCAAGAACTTTTTAAAGAGAAGATTAACCTTGAAATTATAGTTCCAAAGCAAGAAACGATTGAGTTTAAAGAAGCTATTTTAATGGCACTTTTGGGAGTGTTAAGATTAGAAAATATTCCAAATTGTTTGGCAAGTGTAACAGGAGCAAGGAGAGATACAATAGGAGGAGCTGTTTACTATGGAACAGGTAATTAGTTGATGTTTTATTTGTAAGAACTTTGTTATTAAAGATGTATATGGAGGTCAATAAAAAAATATTAGTTACGGGTGGAACCGGATTTTTGGGTTCCTATCTTTTGCGTTATTTGGTAAAAAAAGGTTATAACAATATATTTTCAATTCGACGTGTAACTAGTAATATGGATTTGGTGAAGTCTATTGAAGATAAGATTCAATGGGTGGAATGTGATATTTTGGATGTTAAAGGGCTGGAAAAAGTAATGGAGGGAGTGAAGCAAGTTTATCATTCAGCAGCAATGGTTTCTTTTGAGACCAAACATCAAAAAAAAATGCATTTGGTCAATATTCAAGGAACAGCAAATGTGGTTAATTTGGCTTTAGAAAATAATATCGAAAAGTTAGTTCATGTGAGTTCAATTGCAGCGCTTGGAAGGCGTAAACGATTGAAAGAAATTAATGAAAATACGAAGTGGGAAAAAAGTAATTTTAATTCAGAATATGCAAAATCGAAATATTTATCAGAGCAAGAAGTTTGGCGTGGAATGGCGGAAGGATTACGAGCATGTGTCATCAATCCTGCAATTATTTTAGGAGCAGGATTTTGGGAAGAGGGTTCAGCTAGTTTTTTTTCCAAGATAAAGAAAGGCAATAAGTTTTATGGTGTTGGGGGAACAGGTTTTGTGGATGTGAGAGATGTGAGTCGCTTAATGATTGAGATGATGGAAAGTGATTTAGTTGGTGAAAAAGTAATTGCTAATGGAAAAAATATTAGCTACCGGAAAGTGTTTGAAATGATTGCTGATTCGGTTAAGACAGAACGTCCAAATATAGCTCTAAATTCAATTTTGGGTGCATTGGCCTGGCGATTGGAATGGTTGCGTTCTAAAGTTATGGGGTCATCTGCTTTAGTGACCAAAGAAACAGTAGAAAATTCGTTTCGAACTTGGATTTATGAAAATAAAAAATCCATTGAAATGCTTAATTTCAAATACACACCTATAGAGAAAACGATAGAAGAAACTGGCGAATTATTTTTGAGGACACTCCAAGAAGATAAAAAACCAACTTATCTTCCTTTGAACTAGATAATAATAAGTTGATTTTGTAAGAATAGCCTCACCTATATTAAAAATATTCTAAAAGGGTTTTCTCAAAAATGACATTTTGAGAAAATCCTTTTATTTTCAATAATGTAGTACTGATATTTTTTTAATTGTACGTCCAAAATCGGTGGCTAAAGTTATAAAATAAACCCCAGTTTCAAGTTGTGAAGTATCCAAGGTCAAAATATCATTATTAAGTTTTGAACTATTGATATTAATAATTCTGCCAAGTACATCTATTATAAAAATATTCTCTTCAAGAAGTTTCTCATCATTGAATTGTAAATGCAAGGTACTACTTGTGGCTGGATTAGGGTAAATATTAAAAGCTGCACCACTCTCATTATAACTATCTTCTACAGAACTTACCAACGAAGTATTAATAAATAATTATGAATAGCCGCTTTCCCCATTACCGAATCTACCAGAAATAAAAACATCGCTAAGATTATCCCCATTGACATCTGTAAAGGCCAAATAGCTAAAGTTTATACACGTAGATTTATTGGGTGAGATTACTAAATATTAATTATTAAAACCAAAGGTCGATAATCACTTTTTAAATAAAAAGTTTGTCACCATTTTTTTTATTCAAACAATACATTCCTCTATTCAAATTTTGAATGATCAATCGATAAATGGTTCTAGGTAATTCATTTGTAGTTTTTTATAAACTTAATGCGTCCTTTAAGCTTTTTGTAAAAACCATTGGTTGTGGTTTAATCTTTTTCGTATTTAAATAAACTAAAAAGAGTTCACCATTTAGCAATGTTTAGACTTTGCATTCTTCCCTAAATTATTAATTGAAGTGTGTTCCCAGATGGATTGGGTTCCTGGTGTTGGGTTAGAATTTGTTACTTCTGCCAAAATATTCTTCATAGTTTCCCAGTCTGATTATCTAAAAAAGAGCTTAAGATGAGAAGCTGTTCGAAATATTTTATCGAGTTTATTAATTTCTTTTTCTTTAAAAAGTGAATTTACTCCTCCTCGTTTCCCATCTGGTTTTCTTTTTCCAATCGTTGAAACAAATCAGAAACTCGATACATTTCGTCCAAAGTCTCATCAATATAAAAGTTGATATTTGGCATTCGTCGAACCTTCTTTCGAACTCTTGTAGCTAAACCAGCTTTTAGACGACTCGTTTCTCTTTCCATCATCAATAAAACCGCTTGCTTATTTTCAGTATTAAAAATGCTGAGGTAAATTTTTGCCAATCCAAAATCAGCAGTTACTTTTACCTGAGTTACTGTAACCATGATATCATGTCCGTAAACATATCCACCAATTTCTCTTAACACTACACTAAATTCTCTTCGGATCAATTCACCCATTTGCTGTTGTCGCTTATTTTCTTTTTTCATTGTTACTATTTTGAATTCTTAGTTTTTTGTTTAGTCTAGATTTTTTACTTTCAATCAAACAGCTGGGAGAACATTCGAATAAGTCAGTTGTTTAGTAAATTGATATAATTTTTGCAAAGATATTGATATCCGAACACTAAACCAATTTTGAAAGTTCGATAAACCTTTTTTTATTTGCATAAAATAAAATAAAATACAACCCAAATTTGAGTAATCTTCGCAACACATTAGATAGTCCAATTGAATACCTCAAAGGTGTAGGCCCAATAAAAGGTGATATGCTCAAAAAAGAATTGGGGATTCATACTTTTGGAGATTTGTTGCGATCTTTTCCGTTTCGATATGTGGACAAAACTAAATTTCATAAAATTCGAGATATTAATAATGAAAGTAACGCCGTACAACTCAAAGGAGTCCTCCGACGCATGGAAACAAAAGGTGATGGTAGGGCAAAAAGATTAGTTGGACGTTTTCGAGATGATACAGGAGTGATTGAATTGGTATGGTTTAAAGGAGTCTATTTTTTAGAAAAGAACCTAGCGATAGGTAAGGAGTACGTTGTATATGGTAAGGTAAATTCATTTAGAGGGCAATTGAATATTCCACATCCTGAGATTGAAGAATTGAAGGCAGAGACCACTAAGAAAGCAAGTTCGTTTGCACCTGTATATCCAAGTACAGATAAACTAAATGCCAAAGGGCTAGATGCAAAAGGTCGGCGAAAATTGATGATGACCTTGATGGAAAAAATTGCACCTTCAGATTTACCTGAGAACTTACCTGATTATATTTTAGCCAAATTTAAATTCCCTCCACACTTTAAAGCGCTTGTTGATATTCATTTTCCAAAAAATCAAAGAGACCTTGATCGAGCAACTAGTCGACTGAAATTCGAGGAATTGTTTTTTTTGCAATTAAGGCTTTTACAAATTAGAAGAAGGAGAAAAGATTCCGTTCGTGGACATATCTTTGGATTGATTGGAGAAAATTTTAATCGGTTTTTTAATGAAAAATTACCTTTTGAATTAACAGGTGCACAAAAACGGGTTTTGAAAGAGATTAGAAAGGATTTGGGATCAGGTGTTCAGATGAATCGCTTGCTTCAAGGTGATGTTGGAAGTGGAAAGACGATGGTAGGACTGATGTCCATGTTAATGGCATTGGATAATGGGTTTCAAGCCTGTTTGATGGCACCAACTGAAATTTTAGCTCGTCAGCATGAAATTGGGATTACAGAATATGTCGAAGGTTTAGATATTAAAGTTGGTTTTCTTTCAGGAACTGTAAAGGGTAAAAAACGAGTAAAATTGCTCGAAGAATTAGCGGCGGGAGAAATCGATATTTTAATTGGAACCCATGCTCTCATTGAAGATCCAGTGGTGTTTAAAAATCTTGGATTAGCGATTACTGATGAACAACATCGATTTGGCGTAAAGCAGCGAGCCAAGCTATGGGCAAAGAGTCAACCATGTCCTCCGCATATTTTAGTTATGACAGCAACGCCAATTCCGAGAACTTTGGCCATGACTTTGTACGGGGATTTGGACGTGTCGGTGATTGATGAATTACCACCAGGAAGGAAATTGGTTACAACTGTTCATAGAACAGAGAACCATAGAATGCGGGTTTTTGGTTTTATGCGAGAGCAGATTCATTTGGGGAGACAAGTGTATATGGTTTTTCCTTTAATTCAAGAATCTGAAAAATTAGATTTAAAAAACTTAGAGGAAGGTTACGAAGTAATTTCGAGAGAATTTCCCATACCAAAATATCAAGTTAGTATTGTTCATGGAAAAATGAAAGCAAAGGATAAGCAATTTGAGATGGAACGATTTGTCAAAGGCAAGACTCAAATTATGATTGCTACGACGGTAATCGAAGTTGGTGTAAATGTTCCGAATGCTTCGGTAATGGTGATTGAAAATACAGAACGATTTGGTCTGTCGCAATTACACCAGTTGCGTGGGCGAGTTGGTCGGGGAGCAGATAAAAGTTATTGTATTCTAATGTCGAGTTTTAAGTTGACGACAGAAGGTCGCGAACGAATTCAGACGATGGTAAACACAAGTAATGGTTTCGAAATTGCGGAAGCTGATTTGCGATTGCGCGGGCCTGGAAATATAGAAGGGACGCAGCAAAGTGGGATTCTTAATTTTAGAATTGCGGACTTAGCGAGGGACGGTCGAATCTTACAAACGGCTAGAGAATTGGCTGCGAGGATTTTGGATGATGATCCGCAGTTTGCAAGATCTGAGCATGCACGATTGAGATTATTTTATGATAAGAATGCGAGGCAGTTTAGAGTGTGGTCGAGGATAAGTTAGGGGGATAGAGTAAAACTTTTGTCAAAGTTATATTAGGCTAAATAATAAAAATAATAATTCTTATTATTACAAAGCTTTCAGAGCTGAGAGTAAAATAGAGATCCAAAGACCTTTCTCATTTATTTATCAGAAGGGTTTTTTCAAATACTACCCATTTATGACAAAGCTCATTTAGATACCTCCTCAAAGTGTTTTATAATAATAATGATAAGCCCAATTTTTCATTAATCTTAATTACCAACAAATGAAAAGGAAAAAACAAGCAGTTCTTCTTATACACGGAATAGGAGAACAAAGGCCAATGGATACGCTTAGAGGTTTTGTTAAAGCGGTATGGGAAAAAGATGAAAAGGTACATTCTAAAATTACAAAACATGGTACTTGGAGTATTCCTGACTCTATCTCAGGTAATTATGAGTTGCGTTGCCTAACTACTTCTCAAAATAAAAATGAAGTTTTGACAGATTTTTATGAGTATTATTGGGCTCATTTGATGGAAGGAAATAAGATTAGTCATGTTACAGCTTGGCTAAAAAGAATTCTTTTCAAAGCTCCATGGAAGCTACCAAAGCCGTTAAGAGGAATTTGGTATTTTTTATTCTTTTCGAGTTTGGTGATTCTGTACCTAGTATTTAATGATACATTGCCGGTAGGTGCTCAAATTACTCAAACTCCAAGCTGGTATTCCACTTTTTTTGGTTTGGTTTTAATTCCAATTATCGTTACAATTTTCTCAGATATAATTGGAGATGCTGCTCGTTATTTGGATCCTGGGCCAAAGAATATAAAACGAAGACAAGAGATTCGAGCAAAAGGAGTTGAGCTACTCAAAAAGTTGCATGACTCTGGAAAATATGATCGAATCATTGTAGTTGGGCATAGTCTAGGAACTTTTATTGCGTACGATATTTTAACCTATGCTTGGCAGCATTTTAATAATGGTATAGATATTACAGGGGCATCAACTAAAACGAAATTACCCGAGTTATATAAAATGGAGACATTACTGGCTGCTTGGGAAAAATATAAATCAGATGATTTAGAAGAGGATGAGAAAAAGGAATTGTTGAAAACGGGGTTAAGTATAGAAAAATACAAACAAAAGAAATTATTGAAAGATTGGCCTACGATAGAAGAAGGAATAGAAAAAGCAGAAACATATAGAATCTTAGACATCTTGAAATCTTGGAATAAAATAAAAAAGCTCTTTAAGGAATCGGATGTAAATCTAAATAAGATTAAAGAGTTGCTAAATAGTGATACTTACAATAAAGATTTGAATTTTCTAAAATTAGAAAATCTGAAAAAGCTATTAAAGGACTGGGAACAAACTATTAATGCTTCTGAAGCTGAAAAAGATAAGAAAATAGGATTTATAAAGAACTGGAAAGACTATAAAAAAAGTAGAATAACTGAAAATGATGAATCCTTAGTTAGAATATATCAACAGTACAAAAGTGATATTTCGGAGGATACGAAAATTCAAGAATTGGATAAAATTGAAATACTTCTAGAATCTTGGAGAGTAATTATTAGAGGAACTTTTAAAGATAAGAGGACTTCTAAGATGGTTGAAGATACAAAAGCTAAGACAGATGAAAAAATCCAATCACTCATTAGAGCTTTGCAGTCCTATGAGGAGGGGGCTTCAGAGGATTCCGATGTACAAAAAATTGAAAAGAGGGTAGCGCTTTTCAAAGCTTGGCAATCAAAAGAAAAAAATGATCATGTTGATAATAATCCCAAAAAAGATGAAATGGAAGAGCTTTTGGGGGATAAATATATCCAGGCTTTTTTAGAAGATATTGTTAGTAAAAAATATCGTCACTTACAATATAAAGTATTCGAAGAAAATATAAATGTACGCGAAGAACAATCAAAAGAATATGGAAATTGGTTAGTATCAGATTTGGTAACATTGGGTAGTCCGTTAACTTATTCCGATTTATTATTAGCAGAAAGCCTAGAAGAACTTAGAACCAAGCAAGAGCAAAGAGAGCTACCAATAGTTCCTCCGATATTAGAGAAGAAAAAAATAACTTTTGACAAAAAAGTCAAAGTGAATGATGATAAGAGAAATGTTTTATTTTTTCATGATGCTGCAATGTTTGGATTGACTCGTTGGACGAATATTACTTTCAAGCCTTCTTTGACCATTTTTGGAGATATTATTAGTGGTCCATTAAAACCAGTTTTAGGCTATGGAGTTAAGGATGTTGAAACTAAGACTAAAATACTTAATGGTCTAATAAGTCATACGAATTATTGGTCTCCTGAGAAAAAGAAAAATCCAGGAAAAGATGCTACTGAAGAGGAAAAGAAAGATTTCGAAGTAAAACATATTTTACAGTTAAGGGAAGCTTTGGATTTGTTAAATAAAGATGATCATTCTAATTAATAAAAAAATGAAATATTTCTTAAAACTAAAAAAGGATGATGCTTCCTCAAGGGGCATCATCCTTTTTGTGAGTTAGGTGATGAAGTGAAATTGTTTAAAAGCAATTGAATTACATCGGCTATCTTTTTTAAATTAAAAATCTCCTACAGGTTTAACCAACGTTTTTCCATTCTCAAAGTCATACAAAGTTAAACTCCTCAACTGATAATACGACGTCCAATAAGCTCTCAATGATCTCATGTAAGCAGCCAACGCTTCATTTTTTTCTCGAATGGCTAGGTTCAAATCAATCACTTCAATTTTTCCAATCAGATATCTTTTACGCGTGATGTCCTCTCTTTTTTCTGCGATCTCAAAAGCACGAAAAGCCAATTGAACTTGATTTTTTACCATATCAAATTGTTGCACATGAAGCAAAACTTCTCTTTCGAAATTGATTCGTTCTTGCTCCACATCCATCGTGATAAATTCTTGATTCGCTTTCGCAATCGCTCGTCGAGCTTTAGCTTTTCCCCAATCTGCAATTGGAATATTTAATCGAACTGCCACCTCTTCTCTATCCAATGGATTTTTATAAACACCATCTAATGATTCAGCAGTTTGAGAAAGTCCAATCAATCCAGTTACACTTGCATTTAGACCAGATTGGCTTTTTGCTCGAGCCAAACGCATTTCAGCTTCCATCAATCGACGAGTTAGTTCAACAGATTTGCTCCGATTTTTTTTGGCTTCTTCCAATGCTTTTGCAGCGTCAACTATAAATGTTGGTAATTCATCAGGTGGAGTTAAATCAAAAGTAACTACTTCTTTTATTCCTAAATAATTTCGAAGTTGTTCTGTATTAGTTTGATTTTGTAACAATGCATTTGCAAGTGCTGCTTCAGCATTTCTAACGCTTAATTCGATTTGCAATAAATCGGTTTCAGCAATTCTTCCAACGCTATATCGACCTTGCGCAACACTGTATAAGGTATCGGCATTGGTTTTATCTAATTGACTACTTCCCAAATTTATTTGAGCAATGTAAACATCAAAAAACAATTCAGTTGTCACTCTGGCAATCGTTTCTGTTTCCTCTGCAAACCTTTTCGTTGCTTCACTATAAACAAGTGGTTCTATTCTTTTATTCCATTTCATTTCATTGAATCCAAACAATGGTTGATTGAATCCAACATAAATTGGAGTGGCGAAATAATTTGTAAAACTAGGATTGGCATCTGTTTTAAAATTATAAAAATAGTTAAGCCCTGTTCCCGCAAAAATTCGACCTCCTGTTTTTGAAACACTTTGACTCACCGAAATATCAAACGATGAATTCAATGAAGTCCTCCTTAGGAACTCAACTTGTCCATTTGGTTTCAAATATTCAACAGGCGACCTATTCAAATCAATTGGTGTCATTCCCAAATCAATCTGAGGTTTAAAATCCGCCAAAAAAGATTGGTAACTCCAATAGTAGGTCGCCAATCGAGTTTTTGCTAACAAAACATTTGGAGCATCACTCTGAGCCAAAGTAATGACATCGGTAAGTCCTAATTCCAGTTTTTCACTTTGAGAAAAAACAATAAAATTACAAAAAAGGAAAAAGATTGAAATAGTTAACCCCTTGGATACTATAGGGGAGTTAGGTTGTAATAAGTTTTTAAATTTCCGGTTCAAATTAATATTTATTTTTTTCATAAAAATAATAAGTTCAATCAGGATAAAACAACGATAATTATACCGTTCGCTTTGAAATAGGGGTTGATTAATCTGTTCTTAAAGCCTTAATTGGATCTTGCTTTGCCGCTTTTTGTGCTGGGAAAATTCCAAAAATAATTCCTATAGAAACTGCCACCACAAATGACAATAATACTGCCCACAAAGGTATAATCGTAGGAATGTCATAATTCGCATCAATAAACCAAGCCGCACTCACACCAAGCATTACCCCAATAATTCCCCCAATTAAACTGATGAAAATAGCCTCAAATAAAAATTGATAAACAATATCATTTTGTTTTGCACCCAAAGATCGACGCACTCCAATTTCTTTAATTCTTTCCATTACTGTTGCTAACATAATATTCATAATCCCAATTCCCCCAACCAATAATGAAATGCCAGCAATAAAGGCCAAAACATTATTCCAAGTATCTTGACTTTCTTGCGCTGCTTCTAATTCTTTTTCCGGAACTCGAATTTCGTAGTCCACAATTCTATGTCTTCGCTTTAAAATTTTTCCAACCAAATCACGAGTGGCCAAAATTTTATTAGCATTAGTAACTCTCAAGGTTACTTTATCAAGTTGATGATAATTTTCGTCTTTTCTATCACCGTTATCCCAATCACTTCTTTTTATATCACTACGAGTAACGAGCGCTCTATTTTTAAATCGCAACAAAGCAGTCGAGATGGGAACGTATACATCTGAATTGTAATCTCGAATTCCAAGACTTTCCAAGTTTTCTTTCGATGCATTGCGACGTTCTAAAACTCCGATGATTTTTAACCAAGTATTTCCGCATTTAATTTTTTTTCCAATAGGATTTTCATCACTAAAGAATTTTTTCTGGATACTCTTTCCAATAATACAAACAGGTTTTCCCTGTTCAATATGTTGCTCATGAAAAAATAAACCGTCAGATAAGCCTAAGTTGTTGAGTTTAAAAAAGGCATTGGTAACTCCAATAGCTTTTGCTTTTTCGAGTTTTGCAGATTGAATAATGGTAGTTTTTAATTCTATTTCTGGACTGACTTTATCTACTGTTGGTAAGATTTTTAGGATAGCTTTTAAGTCTTCTAAAGTTAGTCCTGGGGACCATGGTACTTTCTCCTCTTGATTACTCGCTTGGTTATTTTCTTCTGGGGAAGGAATGATGGAAGTGACGACAATATTATTAGTACCGATTAATTTCATTTGTTCGATAATAGATTGTTTTGCACCTGTTCCTATTGCCAACATCGTAATTACCGCAGCTACTCCGAAGATGATTCCAAGAGCGGTTAAAAATGCACGAAGTTGATTGGAGAAAACGCCTTCTAAGGCGAGGTAAAAGTTAAAAAGAATTCTTTGCATTACGAATAGATTAAGAGGATAATGAATTAATGAATCATGATGATTGACTGAAAATTGATGATAATTAAGGAATCTAAGATCATCAAATAATAATCTTTTATCAATTAATTCATAAATATAAATCTACCACTACCTCCAGTATCATCATTTATCACTTTTTCATTTTTCATGTTTTTTAATTTTTCTTTCATTGCATCCTGCCGTTTTTTTCTTTCTGCGATTTGCCTTTTTTTGATCTGGTCTTTGATGCCTTTGTCGACTGGGTAGAATTTTAAATCCTCGGAATTATTAGGAATTGACAACCAGTAAGTATCTCCCTCTTTTAAACCATGATCAATCATTATTTCGTCATTGTTTGAGATTCCAGTAATCACTTCTTGCTTAAAAACTCTTCCATCTTTTTCTATATAAACAAAAGATAAACTATCGCTATGCAATGCTTCCATCGGAATTGCAAGTACATTATTGTAAATGTCAGTCACAATTTCATTTGAAGTCGTCATCGCAGGTCGAAGGATAGAATCAACTTCGTTTACTTGCACTACAACTTCAAAAACTTTAGCATCATAATTTCGTAATTGCTCTCCAATATTTGCGACTTCTAGAACTGTCCCCGTGTATTCTTTGTTAGGAAATGCGTCTACTTTCATTACCACATTTTGCCCTTTTTTTACTCGACTAATATCTACTTCATTGACAAAAGTTTTGGAAACCATATCCGTCAAATCAGGCAACTCAGCCACAACTGGATTCCAAACACTTACTTGTGAACCTGCTGAAATTTTTCCATTCCAACTTCGATGGTATATGACCATTCCGTTTTTAGGTGCTTTGATGGTAAGTTCGTCACCAAGCTTTGCGTAGCGTTCACGTTTGAAAATATTTTGTTTGAGAGAAGCATTGATTTCAGAAATTTGAGCCTCTGATTTTTCTTTAGTCAATTCATATTTACTCAGTAATTGATTATAATCTCTAGCGGTTCTTTCCAATTCAATTTTTACTTTTTGGATGACCATCGGAGCTTCGTATTTACTTTGCTCTACTTCGAGTTTTTTTTCTTTTTTGGAAAAATTAAGATTGATAAGTTGATCTCGAATGCCTCTTAATTCGATGGCAGTATCGATTTCAGTTTGTGCGAGTTGCGTTTCGATTTTTTCGATTTCGGTTTGAATATCTTTGAGTTTAGTATCCAATTCGGAGCGATCGAGTTTGGCAACATAATCACCCTCTTTAACAATTGTTCCTTCCGCAACCATATCTGAAATAGTCAATTGATAGATGTTCGCCTGACGTAGACCACGTGGGCCACGAATTTTTTTAGAGTTTTTTGCTTTTAATTCACCCGTTGCAGTTGCTTTGACTGTGAAATCGGCTATTTCTAATGTTTTTTTAATAACATTAGATTGCTCAGCTGTTGCATCTTTTTTTGTGAAAAAATAAGCGCCTGCGAGAAGAGCAATAATGGCAATGGGAATAAGGATCTTAGAGGATGACATATTTATATTTTTTTAGTCTATATTTTGTTTTGTAAAATCTTTAGCAGACAGATCGCGCGTAAAATAAATAAAGAAAATTTAGCTTCTTAATTTTGGCTCTGTTTAACACCAGATTAACACCTACTTACCAGTTAGGTTAACGATGATTTTCTAAATGGTTACATATTCAATTTATTATTTAACTTAAAGTATAAAAGAATAGTAAATGGTGTTTTGTTTTTTAAATAGTTTTTCGAGATGGAATAAGAATAACCATGATTTCACCAAAAGAATATTTGCAAAAAGTACTTACATTTTTCCAAGAAAATAGAAATCCAGAAATTGCAGAAGGCCAGATGAGTTATATGCGAAATAAGTTTAAGTTTTATGGTGTCAAAGCTCCAGGATGGATTGTTTTTTCTAAAGAAATTATGAAATCAGAAGATGTTTTTCATAATAAGAAATTAAAAGAGTTTGTTCGTTTATGTTTAAAAGAAGAACATCGTGAGATACATTATTTCGCTTTACAAATGGTGGAAAGGACAACTAAAAAGGAAGAGGAAAATTTTATTAAATTTTTGGAAGAATTGATTGTGACACATAGTTGGTGGGACACTGTCGATTGGATTACAAAAATGGTAGGTTGGCATTTTATGCGTTTTCCAAAGAAAGTAAAATTAGTAACTGGAAAGTGGTTAGCATCTAAAAATATTTGGCTACAACGAACCGCGATTATTTTTCAACGGTATAAAAATTATCCAACAAATGAAAAAATGATGTTTGATTATATTTTGAGAATGAAAGATTCAAAAGAGTTTTTTATTCAGAAAGGAGCTGGATGGGCTTTACGAGAACACTCGAAAACAGAACCAGAAGCAGTTATTCAATTTATAAAAAATAATCGATTGGCATTGTTGACAAAAAGAGAGGGAATGAAGTGGATGAAAAAAAAAGGAATTTTATAAGACCATTAGAAAACACGTTTACGAGAGAATATTTACCTGCTTGGCAAGTTGTTTGGGCACATAAATTACTTTTCCATTCATCTCCACTTCCACAGATTTTTCTTCTATTTTATTTATGGTAAATGTAGTATTGGGTAGTAAGCCTAATTTCCAAAGTTGTGCGGTAATATGTTCATTAACTTGTTGTTGTGCGATTCTTGCATTTTGGAACACGGGTAAATTGATTAATGGGAAATCTGGGATTCCCAATTTTTTTGGAATAGGGGAGCCATGTGGATCTGTTGTAGGAAAGCCTAGTTTTAAATCTACTTCATCCAATAATTCCTCTGTCAGAAGGTGTTCAAATTTCTCAGCATCTTCATGAATTTGTTCTTCAGTCAAACCAATTTCTTGTACCAAATATGTTTCCCAAAGTCGATGTGCTCTAACCATTTTTGTTGCTTCTTTTTGACCAGCATCAGTGAGGATGACTTGGTTGTTATCCCATTTTACAAAACCATTTTTTTGTAACTTTCTTAAGCGAGTTCGAAGAGCAGATTTACTGAAATCCACTTTTTTTAAGAGAGTAGAGAAGGAGAGTTTTTCTTTGCTGTTTAATTTTAAAGCTTGTTTTAAAGTATCTTCTAATTGAATTTTATGTTGCAATTTTCTTTTTCTAAAAGTTTGGAAAACTAAACCTTTTTTAGGGGCAAAAAGTGCTGCAAATAAATACAGTATTGTAGCAACAACGGTCATCGCAGGTCCAGGAGTTGTATCTAAAAGTACTGCTGCGATAAATCCTATAACAGTAGAAAATACTCCTACAATTCCGGATATAGCAACTGCCCAATGCAATCGATCTGTCAATAATAATGCAGTGGCTGCGGGTGTAATTAACATCGCAACAACTAAGATTACACCAACTGTTGTTAAAGATGCGACTACTGCTACAGACAATAATAGCATTAAGTAGTAATGAATTACTTTAGTTGAAATCCCCATCGTTTCTGCTATCACTGGTTGAAAAGTAGTGGCAAAAAGGAATCTGTAAAAGATGAGAATACTTAACACTACATAGAACATAATTCCAATGGTTAAATTTACATCTTGGGTTGAAACACTTAACACATTTCCAAATAAAAAGTCAGTTAAATCGGGAACATGAACACCACTTTCTGCTTTACTAATTCTTGAAATTCCCATTACGCCCAAAGCAAACATGGCTGTAAAAACAATTCCTATTGCTGCATCATTTTTAGTGTTGATATTATGCTGTAACCAAGTAATACCGACAGCAGCGACCAATCCCGCAATAACTGCTCCTGTGAAAATTCCTAATGCGGTATTTCCAAAGATGATAAAAGCAACGACCACTCCAGGAAGAACGGCATGCGACAAGGCGTCTCCAATTAATGCCATATTTCTAAGAACAATAAAACAGCCTAGCATTCCGCACATCAATCCAACCATCGCTGAAGCTGCCAATGCCCTAAATCCAATATCCATTCTGAAAAAGTCAGTTAGGACATTAAAAATATCTTCTTGAAAAAAAACGTATAATTGTTCCATCTTTTAAAAGTACTTTTAGCGAAGATAAACATTTTTTATTATCCAAAAATAATTTTTTAGATTAGTCTAAAAGCTTTAACAATAATTTTATGAAATACGATTGGCTACTTTTTGACTTAGATAATACGATTTTGAATTTTGATGATGCTATGGTTTTTGGCTTTGATAAAACGATTAATGATTTCGACATTCCATTTGATGAAAATTATTTTTCTATTTATCAAAAAATAAATCATGAATGCTGGGCAGATTTAGAAAAAGGAATAATCATCCAAGATGAATTACGAATACTTCGAATGGAACGATTTTTAAATCATATTGATATTGATAAAAATCCGATTGATTTTGCTGAAACGTATCATAAAAATTTATCAGCAAAAATTTTTTGGATGGAAGATGCAAAAGGTTTAATTGAAGATTGGAGTGGGCAGTATAATATGGCTTTGGTGACTAATGGGATGAGAGAAATTCAGCGAGCAAGGTTAGTAAAAAGTGATTTGGAAAAACACTTTCGTCATGTAATTATTTCAGATGAGATTGGGGTATCAAAACCAAATACAAGATTTTTTGATCATGTTTTTGAGAAAATTAAATTCCCTAAAAAGGATAAAGTAATTATTATTGGAGATAGTTTGAGTTCGGATATTCGAGGAGGAAATGATTATGGGATTGACACTTGTTGGTTAAATATGAGTGAAAGAATTGCTCCTAAGGATAATATGCCAACCTTTACGATTGGAAAATTGAAAGAGTTGAAAGAGATTATTCTATAGGATTGTATTTCAGGAAAAAATACTAATTAAACTACCACACTAAAACGAGGCAATTATTTTTAAAAAAAAATCACAATAGTTATTGAGTTAACTATTGTGGTTTTTTTAATTTTAGGTTTGAGACTGCTAGGTATCTTGCCAAGCTAAAACACCTCCAATAACATTTCTTACATTTTTAAACCCTTTTGCTTGAAATAGCTGTTGAGCCATTCCAGAGCGAGCACCTGATCTGCAGTGAATAATAATTTCTTCATCTTCCTGTCCTTCATAATCATCGATAGAATTCATCACGGTTCCTATGGGGATCAATTTTGCTCCTAGGTTAAATTCTTCATATTCGTGTGGTTCTCTCACGTCAATGAAAATGAAATTATCTTTTCGATCTAATTTTTCTTTTAATTCTTGAACTGTAATATCCATTTCTAGTTGATTGGTTTTGTATATTAAGATATATTTTTTCTTGAAAAAAGTAAAGCGAACATCCAACATGAATTATCAGCCGTCTATATTCATTTTTTAATTAACTAAAATTATTTTCCGGTTAATTATTTCATTTGTTTTATCATTCGTTACTTTAATAAAATAAACTCCGTTTTGTAAGTGGCTGATATCCAATTGATTAGTCAATTGATTTTTACTAAGTATTTTTCCAACTGCATTGAATATGGTATAAGAAAAATTGTATAAATTCTCATCTTTGATTTCAATATTTAAGAGACCTGCTGTAGGATTTGGAAAAATACTTAACTGGGTATTTTGAACTATTTTATCAGTTTTAGAACTTTGTACTGGTGTTCCTTCTCCTACCATTGGACGAATCATTAAAGTACCTTCGAGGGTGGGATCAGCATTTCCAACATTTTCCCAATCTACTCCAAAACCAAAACCATCGAAAAAAAGATTCTTCATTCCATCTGTTTTACTTTTATCAATACCAATTGCGATGCATTCATTTAAGGAGCAGTTAGAAACTTGCTGCCAACCTACATAGAAATTACCCACAGGAATGGCCAGTGGAGTCAATTCGCCTGTATTGGCATCTTTTAGTAAATAGGTCGAAAATCCATTTAAGGAATCTAAATAACTATCTATATAAATTGGTTTTTGTAAAAAACCTTCATATTCTGGTGAATTGTCTAATTCACCAATCCAAACTTTTAAGGTGAAATTTTGAGTTGAAGTATTAGCAAAAATATGTGGAAAATGAATCTGAACAGCTTTTAAGGAGTCCGCAACATTTGCATGAAATTTAAGTGCAAGTTGTACATCTTTTTTAGTTGCTTCGATTCCACTTTCAGCGGTACCATCATCGTAGGCAAAGTAATTATCGAAGATGGTCGTGTGAGTCACAATATTATTGTCTTTGACGATTGGATTAAAGCTCACCGCTTCATTATCTACATTGATAGAATAAGATTTTTCAAATTCTAGATATTTTAAATCATCAGCAAAAGCACTATTGATTGCATTCGTAAATGTTGGATATGTCGTAGAAGGAGGAGTAGGGAAATCATCATTTAAAAATCCTGGAGAAAAGTTAGTAGCAGATTGAAATAATGCAATATCATCTAAAACTACTGTGCCCGTTTCCATTTCAATGAGTTCAACTTCAGTTGGTGTAATGGCTTGATCCTCATCATCATGGCTATACATGTGAATTTCATTAAACGAATCACTAGCCGGAATTTCCTCACTTTTATTAGTAACAAAATGCCACCAAGGCATACTTGTATAATTTTTCAAAATAGGGTTTGGAACCTCAGTAAATGCAATATCAGTAAGGAATGATGTACCATCTCCAACTGCTAATTTTACATAATCCAAATGCCAATGGTCTAAATTTCCACTTCGTAATGTGTAATTGGTAAATCGAAATTGGAAACCATCATAGAGGTATTGATTTTGATTTACTGGATAAGAATAGAAAGTAAATTTGTCAGTAATTGGATTGTTTAAAGTGGTGAAAGTATCAATTGTATTCCAGTCTCCACTTGAATTTTTAAATTCTAAAACTAGAGAATCGCCACTTCCTGGAGCATCTGAGAGGCCTTGAGGTTCGATATAAAAACTTAACCACAAGCCACTATTTACATTAAACGGAGACATTTCTAAATATGCTGAAGTAAGTTTATCAGCTACGCCATAACCTCCTCCATAAGCTGCACCCATTTTATTTAAACCATCAAAAGTAGCTACTCCAACAGATACTGGATCTATTGCCATGGTGTTGTTGATAAATACATTTTTGTCGAGCCATTTATTATTTGGATTAGGTCCAGGATATGAAAAATCATCCATGAAAGGAAGGTCAATGGTATCTTGCTGGATTAAAAAAGGAATTTCGTAAGTGTCACACACACAAAATGCATCACAGATTTCAATGGTGACTAAATCATTTCCTGAGAAACGATTGGCTTCATAAAAAATACAACTTCCAAAAGAATTTACTTCACCAAAGACTGGATTATTTCCTAAAAAATTGGCTTCGGTATAAGGCGTTGGTAGTACACTTGTATCTAGACAAATGGTAATTGTATCTTCTGCATTTAAAATGGTTGTAGGAAGAGTAATAATATTTTCTGGACGATGTACATAAATAGGATAAATTGTTGTATCGCAATCACCACTATTGGTATTACAAACTTTTAATGAAATACTATCAATGCCAAAATCAACTCCTGCATTTGCTATATAAGTAATACAAGTAGAATCTAAATTAGCTATACCAAAGGCTAAATCTCCTAGGTTAATTAACGCCAAACTGGTAGAATCCCCAACATTTGTTGTATCAATACAGGTGGTAAAAGTATCTTGAGTTTCTAGGCATAACCAATTTTGGATAATAATATCTCGGCTTTGGATATTTGTTGGAAACAATTCAGCTTTTCGCTTAGCTAACATCGATTGTATTTGATGCTCTTTAACTGCATGTTGTTTTGCCAAAATTGGATTAGTAGTTATTGGAACTTCGTTGATTTGGGCTTGTGCAATAGTTGTTGTAATTATAAAAATTACGATAGCGTAAATTCTTTGCATAGTTGAATAAGGTTTATGGTATTTTCTGATGTTCAAATAAAAATTATCTAAACACAAACTTATTTTGGAAAAAACGCATAATTAAAATCTTTGTTGTCGTTTTAGAAATGGAATCTTGAAAAAAGATGCATTTAGGAAGAATTTATATTTGGTTGACTGTTTGATACGCTGATTAGTTGACGAGCTGAAAATAGGTTATTAGGGTAATTCAAAACAGAAAATGGCCTAAAAGCCTGCCCCAGAAACTAATTAACTAGTCATTTATTGACCTGAATCATCTTCCTTTTAATTTTCTATGGGTGCTTCCAATTCATTAATGAAGTCATCGCAATCATCGGGTAAATTTTGAGTCAAACGCAGCCTAACTTGTTCACCAAATCGAATAGATGAACCCGCAGCAGGGTTTTGCAACCAAACATAAGCATTGTCTTTATCCACTACAGTTTGGTCTGCTTCAAAATTAATGGTTAGGTTACTATTTTCTAAAATTAATTTTGCTTCACTCAATGTTTTACAGACAGTATTAGGAACATTGGTATTGCCATATCCTTTTTTGGAAATGACTATGGTCAAAGGTGTTTTAGAGTATTTGGGGACTTTATCATATTTACCATCACGAACTTCGTTGGTAATCTTTTTACCAAGATATTTTACGTCCAAAATAGTATTTTCTGCCACTCTACTATCCACCCTATAGAGACTTGTATAATTGATACCTTTTAGCATTAACTGTTTTTTATATACATCAAAGCTTTCATTACTTCCATCTAATTGTGGTAGTTCTGCATATTCGAAACCTATTTTTTTTACAGTTAAATAAACTGTTCGTTTTTCTTTTACCAAGGCATCAGGTTTTGGATCTTGATCTATAACGGTCAATACGGGTAAGTTTTTATTTCCCTCCGTATTTCCAACTGAATCAACTACGATTTGAAAATCTTTTGTTTTCGCTTCATCTTTTACATCCAATAAATTTTTACCAACATAGTTAGTCATGTGAATTGCTTCACCATGGTTAGTATAACATTTTAGCCAAGTGGTAGTAAAAAAGAAAAGTACGATTAGCATACCGATTACTCCCGCAAAGTTTTTGATAAAGATTTTACTCGTAACAAAGGCAAACACTTCCAAACCGAAGTGTTTAATCTTTTCCCATATTTCGCTTAGGTTCTCTTTCATAGGTACTGAGTTCTTTTTATGCCGCAAATTTAACTAAATTATCTTTAATCAAGTGGTATATACCTTAATGTGATTTTACGCTAGATTTTTTTGAAAAAATTATAGGAATAAATCTGTTAGGAAAATTCGGATATTGCTTAAAATTAAAAAATACCTTCTACTTTTGTATTTGACTTTGAGTGTTTGCAATATCTAAATGATTATTCGTCAAATTTTCCATTTAACCTTTATCCTAAAAAAGTGAACAAAGAAATACTAAGACTCGCCATTCCTAATATCATCAGTAATATTTCTATTCCATTGCTTAGCACCGTTGATACCATGTTGATGGGGCGGCTATCAGAATTACATCTTGGTGCAGTTGGTATTGGTGCAATGATCTTTAATTTTATCTATTGGAATTTTGGATTTTTACGCATGGGAACGACAGGAATTACTGCTCAAGCGTTTGGGGAAAAGGATGATTCAGAAATTATGCAAACCTTAAGCAGAGCACTTTTAGTTGCTTTAATCTTAGCTATATTTATTTTTTCAATGCAAATCCCTTTTGGGAATATGAGTTTTTATTTAATGAATATATCTTCGGAACAGTATCATCTGGTGGAAGAGTATTTTTATATCCGAATTTGGGCAGCTCCTGCCACACTTGGTTTGTTTGTAATGATGGGTTGGTTCTTTGGAATGCAGAATGCTATTTTCCCACTAATAATTACAGTATTTGTAAACCTTGTAAATATCTTGTTAAGTTACTTTTTTGTTAAAATATTAAGCTGGGATGTTGCAGGCGTTGCCTGGGGAACTGTTATCGCTCAGTATGCAGGTATTGTATTGTCGTTTATCCTTTTTTATGGAAAATACAAAACTCACCTATCGCAATTTAGTCAAAAAGCAATGCTGAAAGTTGAGTCTTTAAAACAATATTTGACCATCAACCGGGATATTTTCATTCGAACATTTTGCCTTACCTTTGCTTTTGGTTTTTTTTATAGCCAATCCTCTGTTGCAGGTGAAACTGTTTTGGCCGCTAATGTAATTTTATTACAGTTTTTAAATTGGATGTCCTACGGTGTCGATGGATTTGCCTTTGCTAGCGAAAGTTTAGTAGGGAAATATACAGGCGCTAAAGATCAAATTAATCTTAAAAAAGCAATTCGTTTATCTTTCACCTGGGGAATACTTTTAGCATTTGGATTTAGTTTGAGTTATTGGCTTTTTGGAGGTGAGTTATTGTATATTTTTACAGATAAAGAAAATGTAATTGAGGCAAGTTTACCATTCTTAATTTGGATGATTGTGTTTCCTGTGATAAGTACACCTTGTTATATATGGGATGGAATTTATATAGGCTTGACTGCTTCGAAAGCCATGCGAGATACGATGTTGGTTGCGTTAATGATCTACATTTTGTTTTATTTCTTACTAGAAGGTGAATATGGGAATCATGGACTGTGGGCAGCTCTATTGATTTTTATGGGTGCAAGAGGACTGATTCAATGGATTTATTATGAAAAAAAATTAAAGATTTAAAAAAGCCATCCTCAATTTTGATTATTCTTAAAAAAAGTAAATAAGTTGGTTCTTTAAAAGAAAATGCCTGTTTTTAGATCCATTGTTTGTAATAATCTTCAAAGGAACAGTTAAAGGTAGGTTGATATTGATTTCCACTTTTTCTAATAAAATATGAACAAAGCTAAGATAAGCTCCTCCTAAATAGGATCGAGTATCCAAATCCGAATTCTGTTTTTGATCAAATATAACCGATAGATTTTATTTTCATTTAGGTGGTTTTCTCCAATCAACTCAAATTTTTAATTTATATCTATTTTTAGCTTATTGATGATTATGTCAATTATTATTTAGTAATAATCGCTTGATTTTAATTACTTCAACCTTGTAAATTGTAGGTTGCCAATTGTCATTAATATTGACTATTTTTTCAGTTGTTTATTGGGTAAATAGTTATAATTGTAAGAAAAACAGGAAATAGGGATAATTTGAATTAATATTTTTTCTCTTTAAATGTAGTATTTTTTGAAAAAGATTAACAGATTCCAATTTGATTTTCTAAAGGGAATAATTATCTTTAGATGTAACTACAATACTATAGTATTGCATAAAATTAATATATAGACATCTGACTACCAATAAATTAGACAACCTACTTTATCAACATATGCTTACCTCAAGTTCAAAATTCAAACATTGGCGATTTATAGTTGCCAGTAATAAAAGGTCATTTACTGATCCTATCAGTTGGATGCTATTTTATTTCTTGACAATTGGATTCTGTACACTCCATTTTTTGAATATGTATTATTTGATCGAGAACCCTCCATGTGGATTTCTTGAGTTTGTTTCTAATTTGGAATGTGGTGAAGGAATGAATAAAGCTACGCCGGTTGACGCGTTTTTAGTTATTTTGAAAAATAGTTTGGTGTATACATTATTTATGATGGTACCAATTTATTTTAATTTGTTTGTCCTCAAAAGATATATTATTGATACAAGTGGAGGAACGGTCTTATCTTACGTTCCTTATTTAATTGCTGTTTTGGTCAATGCTCTTATTTTTGCTTTGTTGATGAATATCATTTACAATACCTTCCCAAGTTTTATGAAAGTGAAATTTCGGTATGTGGTAAATTTGTTGACAATTTTTGGAACGCAATTAGTGGCTACTGGGTTGTTATTTAGAAGAGAAACCTTAGAATATATTCGAGAATTGGAAAAAATCAAACGACGAGAACAAAGATTTAAAGAGGAGAATGTTCAGCTAAAAGAAAAATTGCAAGATATCGAAATTAGTGGTGATAATAATTTGTTAAAAGTAGGAACTAAAAAATCCTATAAAATTATCCAATTGAAAAATATCTTATATCTCCAAGGAGATGGAAATGAGCCTTTGATTTTTACAAACGACGAAGTTCGGAAATATCGTGGATCTAAAAGTATGAGTGATTATAAAGAACATTTACCAGGCGATCAATTCATCCAAGTTCATCGAAGTTACATCGTTGCAAAAGATAAAGTAATTGGTCGGAAAGGTAGTATTTTGATTTTGAAGGGTACTTCGGAAGAAATTCCTATCAGTAAATCGTACGAAGAAATGGTAGACAGAGACGAGTATTTAGGTTTTCAACCTGACATTGATAAAGTGATATCTGCTCTTAAAAACGATCCCTCTTAATTTTTACCAATCAATCAAATATAATTAATTGTGATAAACGCTGAAATAGAAAGTTATTTCAATGATGGGTCTAATTTCTAAAAAAATCAAAAGAGATTCCATTCTATACAAACTAAGTTTATAATAATCTTTTAAAAAAAAAATATTAACTAAAAATCATGTAATGGTATTGTTAGGATGATTTGTTTCCCTTACTTAAACAGTCCGTTTCAAAAATATGTTTAGGCTGTTTGTTTTCTCTCTTCTCAATCTTTTTCATTTTTTTCACATAGTTCATTTAGCGAAATTAGGGTATGGCCTAGAGTTAATTTAAGGACTGTTTCATCATTGTATTTTAGGAGTGAAAAATATTACTTAAGAGCTTTTCTGTTGTGAGAAAGATTTTCTGAGTGCGAATTATTTAGTTAGGTATGGTGGGTGGTATTTGTTTTAAGTAACAGTTCCTAGTATCAACAATTTAAATAGAAAAAGCATAACACTTTAAAAATAAATATCCCAGGTATGATTTAAGAAAATAGTGAATTTTAGATTGGATTAATAATATACGCTACAGAAAATACTCAAAGTACTTAAAGATAAAATTACGATTTGAGCATAAGGCAATTTACTGTTCCAAATACCTATTGTTGGTTTAAGTTTATCTTTTTATTTAAAGATATTTTCTGGTTTGGTTTTTAGTAATAAATAAACGTTTGAATAAAAAAAATAATTCTTTTTGTATTTTAACAGTGAAAACCTTTTCTACCTTCAATGATTCAGCAAAACTAATTTAAAATGAAAATGTATATTCTACGCTTAATTTTTTGCTTTTTAACCTTTACGACAACTCTTTTTTCACAACTTCCAAGTGATGATGTTTTTCAAGATTACGCAAAATCATCTTTCCCGCAGTTCAAGGAATTACTTGCGATGCCCAATGATGCGAATAACCCAGTCGAACTGGAGGCTAATATTAAGTGGAGTGAAAAACATTTTGAAGAAAGGGGTTTTATTACAACTCGGTTAGATACTGAAACTGTTCCTCTTTTGCTAGCTGAAAAAAGATGTGGTGAGAAGAATGCAAAGACAGTTTTAATTTATTTGCAGGTCGATGGACAGCCAGTTGACTCTAATTATTGGTTCCAAAAAAATCCATACGAGGCAACCTTAAAAGAGATAGATCCAGAAGGAGGTTGGAAAACCATAGTTTGGAGTTCACTTTTTAGAGAAAAAATAAATCCAGATTGGCGAATTTTTGCTCGGTCAACTTCTGATGCAAAAGGGCCGGTCAATATGTTTTTGACTACTATAGATATGATGATGAAACAAAATGAAGAACCTAATTTTCATATGAAAGTAATTCTTGATTTTGAAGAAGAATTAGGATCGCCACAATTACCCAAAGCGGTAACCGATTATAAGGAAAAGTTAGCTTCAGATATGTTTGTCATTTTTGATGGTCCAATGCATATTACTAATCAACCAACCTTGACTTTCGGAGCAAGAGGGATTTCTACTATAACATTAAAAGTTTTTGGACCTGTATTTCCACAGCATAGTGGTCACTATGGAAATTGGGTTCCGAACCCTGCAGTGCGATTATCACAACTTATAGCAAGTATGAAAGATGCCGATGGAAGAGTGACCATTCCAGGTTATTATGATGGAATAAGTATTAGCGATGATGTAAAAGAGGTTCTAAAATCTATACCTGATGATGAAGCATATCTTAATGCAAAAATAGGTATTGCTGCAGGCGATAAAGTAGCAGGTAATTATCAAGAATCTTTGCAATATCCATCCTTAAATGTACGAGGTATGCAGTCAGGTTGGGTAGGATCTGAGAAGAGAACGATCATCCCTTCTTCAGCTGTTGCTGAAATTGATGTTAGGTTGGTAGTTGAAAGTGTCCCCGAACGATTGATTAATTTAATTCGTAATCACATTGTTACACAAGGCTTTCTTTTGCTTGATCGAAAACCTACTTCGGAAGAGAGAGCAAAGTATCCAAGGATTTGTCAATTCAGTTATAAAACTTCTTATCTAGCATTTAGAACTGAGTTTGACTCAGAGGTAGGACAATGGTTGAACAAAGCAATGGTTAAAGCCTTCGGGAAATCACCAATTCGGATACGAACTGCTGGAGGAAGTATTCCTATTTCTCCGTTTGTTAATCAATTGGGTATTCCTGCAGTTTCTGTTCCAACGGTGAATCGAGATAATAATCAACATAGTCCAAACGAGAATATTCGAGTTGGAAATTATATAGATGGAATTAAAACTATTTATTCGATTTTGACAGAGAAGTTGGATTAGTTTTTATGGTATTGGTTAGTAGGAGTTTTCGTAGAGTATTTTAGAATGTAAAAGTTCTGCGTAACTCTACGAAAACTCCTGTTAACCAATAAAGTAATAGCGTCAAGGTAACAAACACCTATTACCCTTTCCAACCCTCTCCAAACGGCATTGCAATACCTATCAACGGTAATGGAGAAACGCCTTCTATATTTCCAAATAATGCGAAATCCCAAGTAATTCGTTCGCCAATATATCTTAAGCCAAAGGAAAAAAGTGTCTCATAATCATCCCCAAAAGGAATAAACCAGTTTTCAGTTACAATACCAAAGCGACGTCCAACTCTTTTATTTCCTGCTAAAGTAATTGTTGGTTTTCCTGTGAATTCTCTTTCCGTTATTCCAAATCCCATTCCTAAGGTAAAGTTATTATCTCTAGATCCCCAAGTACTAACACCGTAAAGAATTCCTGCAGAAAATAATTCATCCTGTCCAGGTATATGTAGGGCTAATACACCTACTCCAATATTCCATTTGTCTTTTTTTATTGGAATAGAATATTTAGGAGTAATTGTAAATCCTGGAATAGAAGGACCATCGCTGGAATCATTAACTCCGGCCAATATTGATATAATTTCAAAACCAAAACCAATGGTAAATTGATCTGTAAAACCATAGCTAAGTTGATTGAGAAGGATTAGAATATTTTGATAATACCCCTCTCCTTTGCGCAGACCATACCCTGTAGGGCCATAAAGGTTTCGGGTAGGGTTTGGATTTTCGTGCCAGTACACTCCATCTACTATGTTAATGGAACGAAGTTTTTTTATTTCAATAATGGTAGATTTTAGAATAGTTACCTCTCCTAATGCTTTAGTTTTGACAATTAGTTTGTCTGTTGTTTCTATTACAAGTTCTCCAATGACGGTAGAACCATCGTTCATTTTTACTTCCACGTTTTCTAGGATGTTATTTTGCGTTTGTGCAGAATAAGGAACAGTAAAAAGCATGATTAATAGTAAACAAACAGCTCTGAAAGAATAGATTAATAACTGTTGGTTATTTTTACTTTTATTTTGCATAGTGAAATTTAATTTTAATGTGGCTTAAAGTAATATGATTGAGACTATAATTTAAAATAATTGATTATAAAGATTATAATATTATTAGTGAATTTCATATTGGTATTTATCGAATATTAATTTTGTCTCTCATTTATCAGGGTACTAATAGAAAAGGAAAAAAAGTAATACAAATGTGGTTAAGGTTACAGATATTAATTTCGAATCGCTTATTTTTGCAAAATGAAATTAAAATCCTTTTTTCCAATTATTGAAAATTTTTCAACTCATTCTTCTCAAGATTGGAGAAAAGATGTAATTGCGGGTATTACTGTTGCTGTGATGTTAGTTCCTCAAGGTATGGCATATGCAATGTTGGCAGGAATGCCTCCTATTTATGGATTGTATGGAGGATTAATTCCATTATTGTTTTACGCAATTTTAGGAACATCACGGCAAATGTCTATTGGGCCAGTTGCAATTTCAGCACTTTTAGTTTTAGCTGGAGTAAGCCAAATTGCTGATCCAATGACACCAGAATATATTTCCTTGGTAATTCTGACTGGACTGTTAGTTGGAATTGCACAATTTTTATTAGGTGTATTTCGCTTAGGTTTTTTAGTCAATTTTATATCGCATCCAGTTATTGTTGGTTTTACCTCAGCAGCAGCTATTATCATTGCGATAAGTCAATTGAAAGATTTGTTGGGAATTTCTATACCAAGATTTTCTCGTGTTTATGAAACAGTTCATTATGTATCTAATCATTTTTCTGAAACGAATTGGGTGACAGTATCTTTATGTATTGGTAGTATCATTATAATGTTGACTTTAAAAAAAATAAATAAAGCAATTCCTGGGGCATTGTTGGTTGTAATTGTAGGAACGTTGTTAGTTTATTTTATTGGTGAAGAAAAACTTGGTATTGATTTGGTTAAGGATGTTCCTCAAGGCTTGCCTGTTTTTCAAATGCCGGAGAAGATTTGGGGAAAAATACAGATTTTGTACCCCACTATTTTTACAGTAACCATTATTTGTATTGTTGAAAGTATTGCAATTGCAAAAGTACTTCAAGCTAAACACGGTGATTACCAAATCCGTGCAAATCAAGAACTAATAGCTCTTGGTATTTCTAAAATAGGGGGTGCATTTTTTCAATCTATCCCAACCTCTGGAAGTTTTACTCGTTCGGCAGTTAATAATGAATCGGGAGCAAGATCTGGTTTTGCCTCTATTTTTACAGCTACATTAATTGGATTAACTTTGGTCTTTTTAACACCACTTTTTTACTTTTTGCCAAAATCGATCTTAGCTGCAATTATATTGTTATCTGTTAAAAGTTTGTTTGATTGGAAGGAGGCTAAACATTTGTGGCAGACCCATCGATCGGATTTTTATATGATGTTGACTACATTTATAGTGACGTTAATTTTAGGAATAGAGGAAGGTGTTTTAGCTGGTGTGGTGCTATCTATTTGTATGGTTTTATTTCGAAGCTCAAAACCTCATATTGCAATTTTAGGGAAATTGCCAGAATCAATTAATTATCGAAATATTGATCGATTTGAATCAGCTAAAGAGCCTGAAGATATATTGGTAATTAGATTTGATGATCAACTTTATTTTGGGAATGCCTCCTACTTCCAAGAAACAATTCAAGAATTAGTTAATGAAAGAGCATCGAAGCCTAAAATGGTTTTACTTGATGCAAGCAGCATCCACGATATGGATAGTACTGGTTCCCATACCCTAGAAGAGATGCAGAAGTACCTGATTAATAAAGGTATTATTTTTTATATCTCAGGAATGATTGGGCCGGTGCGAGATTTTGCTACTAAATGTGGGATTATTGAGAGAATGGGAGAGCAAAAATATTTTTTAAATATCCACGAAGGTGTGACTCATTTTAAAAATATGCAAGAGGGATTGGGGGAAAAATGGACACCAGACGCGTTGCAATCTAATATAAATGATATTTAATTTTACTGAAATTAGGATAGAAGTCCAGTGCTTCCTGAACCTAAAAAAGTAAAATGATATTTTACGGTGTGAAAAATCTAACCAAATATCTCAACCAATTAGAAAAAGATTAATGATATGATAAGGTGTAACAACCTTGAAAATTAAATAAGTCCAAGGAACTCATTTAATAGAAGGCATCGACTATAAAAAGCTCTGTTACAGTAGTAAGGAAGATTCTCTTTTTTAATTTTGAAAGAGAGTTGTATTTTTTTAGTTCAAATTTTATGTTTGGAGGAACTTGAACTTCTATTTTTGATGTAAAAAATCGAATTATTTAGTCTTTTTAAATAGGACTTTGTAAAATATTATTTCTTATAAAAACTATCAATATTGAAGAAACTAATTATTACTTATTGCATATTAATTTTTTGTTTTACGACTCTCTTAAGTCAAGAATTTAATCGAAAATCATACACTACTATTCGGATTCAAACTGGGCCTCCTGTTATTGATGGTATCATTGATGATAACGAATGGGATGATGTGGAGTGGGGAGAGGACTTCACGGTTCTTGAACCAAATAATGGAGATAAACCAAAACAACCAACTAAATTTAAAATAAAATACGACGACGATAATTTATATATAGCGTATTATGCTTACCATAATAATCCATCAAAAATTGAAAGTAGGTTAAGTCGGAGAGATAATTTTCCGGGTGATTGGATGGAGATAAATATAGATAGTTATTTTGATAAGAATACAGCCTTTTCATTTACCCTTTCTGCTTCAGGAGTAAAAGGAGATGAGTTTATCTCTGGAAATGGAGATAATTGGGATACCAACTGGAATCCAATTTGGTATGGCGCATCTAAGATTGTTGCAGATGGTTGGACTGCCGAGGTTAAAATTCCATGGAGCCAACTAAGGTTTGCAGATAAGGCAGCACATATTTGGGGATTCAATATATTGCGTCGGGATTTTGGAGCAGATGAACAAAGTACGTTTCAGTTTATCCCTAGGAATGTGACAGGTTGGGTGAGTAATTTTGCGGAGCTTAAGGGTATTAAAAATATTAAGCCGAAACGTCAAATTGAAATACAACCATATGCCCTGAGCAGTTTTAGTTTTGCAGAAAAAGAAGAGGGGAATCCATTTGCAAAAGGTACCCAAACTAATGTGAATATTGGATTAGATGGGAAAATTGGGATGACAAATGATCTGACTTTAGATTTTACAATCAATCCAGATTTTGGGCAAGTGGAGGCAGACCCTTCTGCTCTGGCATTGGATGGGTTTCAGATTTTCTTTAATGAACAACGACCTTTTTTTATTGAAAATGCCAACATCTTTAGTTTTGCTGTTGCCAACTTAGATGCAGGAGGATCCTTTGGAAATGATAATCTTTTTTATTCAAGGAGGATTGGTTCACCTCCCTCGGGGAGTGTATCGATTGCAGATGGTGCCTATTTTAAGCGACCTCGATTTACCAATATTTTGGGAGCTGCAAAGTTAAGTGGAAAAACTAAGGATGGATGGTCGATTGGATTAATGGAAACGATAACTTCAAAAGAGCATGTGAAGGTTTCGTTGGATGGAGAAGAGACTCAAAAGTTGGTTGAACCACTTTCTAATTATTTTGTAGGGCGAGTTTCCAAAGATTTCAAAGAGGGCGCTTCACAAATTGGGATTTCTTTGACTCATGTAAAAAGGTTTATCGATGATACTGATTTGATTGACCAATTTCACGATCAAGCCTACTCAGGAGGTGTTAATTTAATACATACATGGAAAGAAAGAGAATGGCGAATAAACGCCAATTTTATTTTTAGTCACCTAACTGGAACAACACTTAAAATAAAAGAAACACAAGAATCTTTTGGACATTATTTTCAACGACCTGATGCAACTCACCTTTCTGTGGATGATTCCAAAACAAGTTTGACAGGACAAGGCGGAACACTGTCGATTGGAAACTATGGAGGGAAGGATAATTTTAGTTTTCAGTCAGGTGTCACTTGGCGATCGCCTGAATTAGAATTAAATGATATTGGATTTTTAAATACTGCTGATCAAATTGATTTTGTGAATTGGGCAAGTTATCGTTGGCCAAAACCGTTTTCGATTTTTCGACAGTTGGAAGCCAATTTTAATACTTATTCTCGATGGAACTTTGACGGCAAAAATATTTATCAAGGACTTAATGCTAATTTTGATTCTTCATTGAAAAATTATTGGAGCTTCGGAGCAGGAGGAGTATATGAGTTTAAAGACATTAGTGCTAAAGCACTTTTTGGAGGACCGAAGCTTCGACAATCAAGTGGAATTTATAATTTTATAAGCATTGGATCTGATTCAAGAAAGAAAGCTCAATTGTTTGTGAATGCTGGAATGTTCAATGGAATTGGTCAGGACAAAGGTTCGGTGACGGTTAGAAGTTTGAGTGGAAGTGTAAATTATCAACCAATAAATGCTCTTCAACTTTCGCTAAATGCATCTTATTTTCAACAAAATCGAGTTATTCAAAATGTGAATTATGAGGTTTTTGAAAATGAAGATCGTTATATCACAGGCACTATTTTCCAAAAAACATTTTCTACTTCTCTTCGAGTAAATTATAGTTTGACGCCAAACTTATCATTGCAATATTGGGGACAACCTTTTATTTCAAAAGGGAATTATTCTGATTTTAAATATATTACAGATCCTACGAATCGAGATTTTGAAGAAAGGTATAGATTGTATGATGATGAGCAGCTTACTTATTCTGAGTTGGACGAACAATTTATAATTGATGAAAATAAGAATGGGATAGAAGATTATAGATTTGGGCAACCTGATTTTAACTTTATGGAATTTCGGTCTAATATGGTGATTCGATGGGAATACAAACCTGGGTCAGAATTCTTTTTAGTTTGGACGCAATCGACGACAAGTTTTGGTGATCCACGGAATGATTTGTTTCCTTCATTGAGAGATGATTTGTTTGAAAATCGAGCAGATAATATATTTTTAGCGAAGTTGACTTATCGGTTTTATTGATATTGAGAAGGATATGGACTACTTATTTTTTGTTAAAAAAGTTACTACATTAGAATCTAATGGTTACGTATCCTTGTTATTTTAAAGCAGAGAATCTGATAGGATAAGTAATAAAATTAATAGATCGTATGCGTTCAATTTGATTTAGATAGATGACAACAACAAGCAATACTACGAAAACCTAATTTATTTTTATCCTTGCATTTTTCTAAATATCAATATGTATGAAATTGAAAATTCAATTAATCTTTTTCGGATTAATTTCTTGTATTCTTTTTTCAAAAGATACTCAAGCGCAAGTCATTATTAATGAATTAATTGCTTCCAATTCTAGTGTGATTTCTGATCCAGATTTTGATGATACTGGTGATTGGATTGAGTTGTACAACAATTCTAATATTGCAATAGATTTGTCTGATTATTCATTGACAGATAAATTGGGGCAATTTGATAAATGGAAATTTCCTGTCGGAACTCAAATCGGGGCGAATGAACATTTACTAATTTGGGCTGACGGAAATGATGTAGGATTACATACCAATTTTAAGTTGTCAGCGGCTGGGGAAGAAATAGGTTTGTACAATGCGCAGGGAACTTTGTTGGATTCCGTTATCTATCAAAATATGTTGACAGATGTTTCTTTTGGCCGAAAAACGGATGCAAATATTACTTGGGGTTTTTTCTCAATACCAACCCCTGGTTTTTCTAACAATACAGTTGCATATGATGGAATAGTATTTTATCAACCCAAGTTTTCTGTACGAGGTGGATTTTATGATGATAGTTTTGAGGTGGTATTAGATGCGATTGACGGCGAGGTTCGATATACTACCGATGGATCATTTCCTTCCATTACGTCTTCAATTTTTACAGGACCTATTTCGATTAATAGTACGACGATATTAAGAGCAGCAGTTTTTTTACCAAATTTTATTCAAGGGAAAACGGCCACCCAAAGTTATTTTATCAATGAAGATTTAGAAGCTCGAAAATTACCTGTGATTTCAATTGCGACCAATCCTGAATATTTTTGGAGTAATGATATTGGATTGTACGTACAAGATTTTAAACCTGAATGGAAATATCCAATCAACATAGAATTATTTGAAAACGATGGCGGTGATCGGGCAGCATTCAATGAACTGGCAGGCGTAAAAGTTAATGGTTTAAACTCTTGGGTTTTGCCACAAAAGATGCTTGGGATTTATTTTGATAATGAGTACGATCAAAATAATTTGGAGTATCCTTTGTTTTTTGATCGTCAACGAAATCGATATGATAATTTTACTTTACGAGTTTCGGGAAGTGACTGGAGTCAGACTATGATGCGAGATGGACTATCGCAAAGTTTGACCATTGGAATTACAGATTTAGGGCAAATGGGTTTTCGTCCTTCTATCGTTTTTGTTAATGGAGAATATCTAGGCATACATAATATCCGTTCACGGGTAGACGAAAGTTATATCGAAGACAATTATGGTTGGAGTGGAAGTGAATATGATTTGATTGAGAATAATGGAGTAGTCGAACAAGGTGATGATATTGCATTCAACGAATTTATGGATTTATTAAATCAAGATTTGTCGATACAAAGTAATTACAATGCGGTTGCGGCGATTATGGATATTGAAAATTGTATTGATTTTTATGTAACTGAAATGTGGACTGGTAATAGTAGTTTTGGACATAATGTTCAATTTTGGAAACCTCGAGTTTTTGGTTCGAAATGGAGGTGGATAGCTCAAGATTTCGATCGAGGTTTTATTGGTGCGGACAGTGATTTGTTTGATTATTTTACGGATACAAATAATGGAGCCTATGGTTGGATCAATTCACGATTTTTGAATTTGATTCAAAATCAGGAATTTGCAGATGCTTTTGTTGCTCGATTTGCAGATCATTTATTTACCACTTATCATCCAACAAGAGTGGAACAATTTATTACCAAATTTGAATCAAATATTGAAAATGAAATGCCTTACCATATTGCAAGGTGGTTAGGAACAACATCTGGTTACGGAAATGCAATTCCGAGTTTTGGTTATTGGAAAGATCAAGTAGCACAATTACGAAATTATAATCAAGCCCGACCAGGATTTTTATACGATAATATAATTGATAATTTTGATGTGCAAGAGAAAGTGACACTTGGGGTGAATTCTTTTCCAGAAAATGGTGGGCAGGTTTTTATTAATGATTTGGAAATTCCTGCCTCAAGTTGGTTGGGCAACTATTTTACTAATGTTCCTTTTGAATTACGAGCAGAACCATTGGCTGGGCATGAATTTCAAGGCTGGTCCGAAATCGTTATCGATACTTTGATTGCAAAAGAATCCACGTGGAAATATTTTGACTTAGGAATTAATCCTGGAAATGATTGGGCAACGAATATCTATGATGATTCTAGTTGGGAGGTTGGACAAGCACAATTGGGGTATGGAGATGGCGATGAAAATACGATAGTTTCATATGGAGGAAATTCAAATGACAAGCATATTACTACTTACTTTAGAAAGTCTTTTACAGTCAATAATGTTTCCGATCTTTCGAATCAAATGTATTTAAACTTAATGAGAGATGATGCTGCCATTGTTTATTTGAATGGAGAAGAAGTTATCCGATCCAACATGGCAGAAGGTTCGGTTAACTTTTTAACACCTGCATTAACGTATGTTTCTGGAGTTGAAGAAGACTTATATTTTTCTTTCCAAATAAATGAAAATGTATTGTTAGAAGGAGAGAATTTAATTACTGTTGAGATTCATCAAGCCTATGAGACAAGCTCAGATATTAGTTTTGATTTAGAATTAATAGGGTTGAGAAATACCAGTGAATTGATTTCTACAAATCCTATTCTGCAAGTAAATTTAGATAGAGATAAAATATTTTCAACAAAGTATTTACAAACGAGTACCTGTATTTTACCTGACACAATTTCTGAAAATACTACTTTAACAATTGATTGTTCGCCATATTTGGTTCGAGAAAATGTTGTGATTTTGCCAAATAGAACTTTAACTGTCGAAGCAGGTGTGGAAATTCATTTTCCGAAAGGTGGGAATATGATGGTGCAAGGAAATTTGCGAATAAAAGGAAGAGAAGGTGAACTAGTTCGCTTTTTACCTAATGAATCACTTGGAACGATAGAGTGGGGGCATGTATTTTTTGAAAATGCAACGGATACTTCTAGCCTCGTTTGGTTTGAGATAATTGGTGCAAGTCAGGGAGCACATCCTTTGAGAGAGAATGCCGCATTGGCAATTTGGAATTCAGTATTGGAAATGGATCATGTAGTTTTGGAGAACGTAAATGGTAATCCAATTTCAGCTCGATACTCTGATGTGTGGTTGAAAAATAGTTCATTAAGATCTAAGGTTACAGGTGATTTGATAAATGTAAAATATGGATATGGATTTATTGATAGCTGTGAGTTTCAAGGAAATACTCAAATAGATACTGATGCAATTGATTATGATGATGTAAAAAATGGGGTAATTATGAATTCTAAAATATATGATTTTTTAGGATTTAATAGTGATGCTATTGATTTAGGTGAAGGGTCGTCAGATATAATTGTTGAAAATAATTTTATTCATCACATTTCAGATAAAGGAATTTCCATAGGACAAAATAGTTCTGTTTTTTTAAAAAATAATACATTCGTAGAGTGCACTCAAGGAATTGGAATAAAAGACGAAGGGTTTGCAAGTGTGGAGCAAACTACCTTTTATAATAATTCGAATGACATTGTTGCTTTTGAAAAAAATATAGGAAGTGGAGGTGGATTTGTAGAAGCTTATAACAATATATTTTCAAATACTGTTTTCGATCCTATTTCGTTAGATGCGAATTCAGATGTACAAGTTAATTATTCACTTTCAGATACAGATTCTTTGTTAGGGAGTAATATTTTATTAGTTGATCCATTGTTTGAAAATCCAACTCAAAATAACTTTCAATTACAACCAATTTCGCCCGCAATCAATACAGGGGTAAATTCAGTCGGGGTAATTGATTTGGGAACTTCAGATCATTTTTATTCCGCTAAACCTTCAATTTTAATTTCTGCGATTCACTATAATCCTGCGGATACATCGCTTTCGGAGTTCGTGGAAATTTATAATCCGTCAGATAAAGCGATATTTTTAAATGGGTATTCGTTTGTGGATGGAATCATTTATTCTTTTTTGTGGAATGTTGTTATTTCTTCAGGAGAAAAAATTAGAATAGTCAAAGATGTTTCATTCCATACTGATTATGTTGGGCAAATTTTTCAATGGAATTCTGGTTCACTTTCTAATAATGGGGAGAAAATAATTTTACAGGATGCTCTTGGAGTTGTTGTTGATCATGTGCAATATGATGATAAGTTGCCTTGGCCAACTGAGGCAGATGGTGAAGGGGCTTTTTTGGAATTAGTGAATGTGAATTTAGATAATCATTTTGGGAAAAACTGGGTTCCTAATTTTAAAACTAGTATAGACGAAGTTGTCGATGAAGAGGATAGTATTATTATTTTTCCAAACCCAACTTCTGATTTTTTAATTATAAAGACTACTGAAAGTTGGATGAAAAAAGTATCTTTATTTGACGCGCTTGGAAGGAATCTAGTCACCCAATACCCAAATGAGAATGAAGTGAATATTAATTTAACACTTTTTCCAACAGGAATTTATTTTATAAAAATAAATGATTCAATTATTCGAAGAGTAATTCGTGGGAATTAATAAAATAAAAATATGAGTATTTTAAGGAAATTGTTTGGTTCATCAAGGGATGAGATTTGGGCTCAAATTGCATACGATATTGGAGCAAATTATAATGGCGGAGGATTCTGGGAGAGAGATTATATTTCTTATTTCCATGGTGAATGGGAAATTGTGTTAGACACCTACACCCAAAGTACAGGGAAATCCTCTATTACCTATACTCGAATGCGTGCACCTTTTGTGAATCGAGATAGCCTATATTTTAAAATATATCAAGCTGGATTTTTTTCTAATATGGGAAAATATTTTGGGATGCAAGATATTGAAGTTGGAGATGAGTATTTTGATAAAAATTTTATTATCAAAGGAAATGATCAACTTCAGATTGCACGACTCTTGGTGGGTGATGATATCAAAGCATTGATTGAAAGACATCCTAAAATTCATTTTGAGATAAGAGATGATGAGGGAGTTTTTACCAAAAAATATCCAGAGGGTGTTGATGAATTATATTTTCAATGCGTTGGAGTATTGAAAGATGAAGCTCGAATTAAAGATTTATTTGATCTTTTTGCTTTTACTTTAGAACGGTTGGTGGCAATTGATTCGGCGTATGCGCACGATCCAAATGGACGATTTGTTTAAGAGAAACGAATATTGAAGATTGCTTAACCAATATTCAATATTCGTTTTTATGCTTATTTCATTAAAGTTACATCTCCCGAAAATACCCGAGTAGACCCATCTTTTAATTTCACTTTAAAGATATATACGAAAACGGCAGAGTTCATATCTTCTCCCTTAAATCTTCCATTCCAGCCTATGATTGGTTCATTGGGTTGGAAATTTTCCTTTTTGAAGACATGCTCACCCCATCGGTCAAAAATTGACATTTCTAAAATTTCCTCTACCTGATCATTTGCAAATAAAGTGAAGTAATCATTATACCCATCGAAGTTAGGAGAAAAAGCATTTGGTATATAAATTTTAACTTTTGGAAGTACAATGATATTGATGACTGCAATAGCAAGGCATCCATTATTATCGATTATCGTAAGCTGAAAAGTCTGATCGTCAACTGCTTCGATAGTTGTAGTCAAGCAGGTATCGCAAGACAAAAGTTCAGGTGGCGCCCATTGAATATATTCTAAACTATCAATTGGGACATTGACGATTGCTTGGATTATTCCTGTATTACCTTCGAGGATTTCAATTATTTCAGGAAGGTTTAATTCAAGGTTTATACCTGGATTGATAATGAAATTATCTTCCAATGTACAACCATTCGAATCTGTAAGTAGGATATTATAAAACCCAGGAGAAAGATTTTGAAATTGTCCTGAATTATCAGTTGGGTTTCCATTTAAGTTATATGTGAACGGAGGTTCACCTCCAGAAATATTTACAATAGAAATTAACCCATCATTTGCTTCGAAGCAAGTTTCATCGTAAATATTAGCATTTATCAATTGAGGAATATTAGTATTAATAACAACATTCAGATCATCTGTTACTATACATCCACTAATTAAATTTTGGATAGAAACGGTGTACGTTCCAGGTTGATCAACTAACGGATTTTGAGTTGTAGTTCCTGAGATAATGTTTCCATTTGAAGTCGTCCAAGTTATCTCGAGATTATCTGTATTGCTTAAAATAGTTACATTTAAATTAGTTTCTGTTTCTCCACAGAATAATGTGATGTCCTCTAGTGCTTGAGACGAAGGAATATTTAATAAACTTTCTACAAATACAGAATCAGTATTTTCGCAACCATTCAATGTGTCGATTAATTGTAAATAATAAAGACCGCCATTGTCTACTAATAATGAGTTTTCGTTTTGTCCAACAATTAAGTTATTGTTAGCATCATACCAGTTGTAAATAATATTTACACCTTGTTGAGAGTTGGAACCATCTATTAAAGAATTTGGTTCGTAGCAACTAATTGGAGAAGGTGGATCTAGAACGACAAAAGGATAATCTTGAATATCTGAGATAGTAATTTCATTGAAATTCTGACAACCTGTAATTGTATCTATGGCAATTAGATTAACAATACTTCCTTCTGTTACTACATATTCTGGCGCAATGACGGAATTCCAACTGTAAATAATATTAGGTTCATTATCCGAAGTCAATGTAATGCTACTGATTACGCAATCCAGGATATTATCAGGATCAGCATATATAACAGCAGACGGTAAATTGGTATTTATAAATACTTCAACTTGATCTGTAGAGGTACAACCACTCACAAGATCAGTTAATTGTAGAATATAAATTCCTTCTGTGGAGGTTGTTATTTGTTCTTGATTAGAAATAAACGTTCCTCCCGAGGTTGTCCATTCAAATTCTAAATTAGTGCCGGAACTACCTGAGCCATTTAATGTAACTTCTAAAATGTTGCAATTGATAAATTGATCAGATCCAGCATTTGCTGAAGGTATTTCGTTTTCGATACCGATAAAAACACTATCAATTGAAGTACAATTATTTGGGTAAGCTCCTGTTAAAAAATACCAGCCCGGGGTAGTAGTGGTAGTTGCTAAATTTGATGCTGAAAAAGAGTTTGGACCGGACCAAAGGAATATTCCAACATCAGAGGAGGAACCAATTAAATTTGCAGTCGTATTGTTGCAATTTAAAGTACTGCCAGTCCCAGCATCAATAGTTTGAGGGCAAAAGGAGCAAGTCGTGGGTGTAGTCACTAAAATTGGGGTAGTGCAAGTCAGAGTGGTCAAGTCTTGCAGCTCAAAATTCAAATCACCATTGGCAATATTAAACGGGCCGAAATTTTGAGTTGCTCCGTAGTTTCCAGAAAGTGCTCCGTCAGTCGATTGCCAATTTGCACCAATATTTTGTCCATTTACTAAAAGATCAAAAGTAAAAGTATCATCAGTATCGTCATTACCGGTACCATTATCATCGCAAATGATATTTGAGACGGTGGCATTTATAGAACAATCTTCATTGCAAGGTTCAAGCGTTCCAATGTTTTGTTCAGCGGAACAAAGGGGTTCGTCTGCATCTTGAATTAAAACTGTAACAGCAGAACCGTCAGCGGGTAGAGTAAACATTGCGCCAATTGAGTAATCAAAAATCCCTTGGGAGATATTGTTGACAAAAATTTCAAAACTATTAGCTGTACCAGGGTTGACTGCCGAGGCTTGAATATTTATGTCATAAAAATCATCAGTTGGGTCTGTGATAGTTCCATTATCACTGCAAAGTACCTCGACTAAATCAAAATTAATTACACAAGGATCAGAGCAAGATGTAAGTGGACCAATTGTTTGTGTTGCTTGACACTGTGGATCTTGATTGTCAACAACAGAAATAATTGGAGAACTTCCATCGGCGGGGATGGTAAATGTAGAAACAGTATTATAAGTGTAATTGAAATTTACTAAACCATCAATTAAAACATTGTAGGAATTATTTGCAGCACCATTTATTGCAAAAGCATTTATTGTGACTGTATAAAAATCATCAGTCTCATCATTACTTGTTCCATTGTCAGAACAAATAATATCTAATTGGTTAATAGAAATAGAACAATCACTTGAACAAGAATTCAATGGACCGATTGATTGGGTAATCAAACAAGAAATTAATTCATCTGTAAAGATCATTGTCGAAGATTGCCCTTGAGCAGGTAGGGTAATAGTATTAGATTGATTGTAATTTAAATTAGTGGTATTTAAATTCCCATCAAAGACTGAAAATGTACCAGCGTTTCCATTATTGTTAGTCAATGTAAATGTAATGTTGTAAAAGTCATCCATAGCATCGCTTGGAGTACCATTATCATCACAATTGATTTCAAAGTTACTCAATGTTATTTCCAATCCAGGATTAATATCAAAACTTTGAGAAGCAATACAACCATTGTCATCTTCAATGTAAGCAGTGTAATTCCCCGAATTTAAATTATCAAAAACGTTATTAGTTGTCCAATTAGAATTATCTAAACTATAATTCATGCCAGTTGGTGAATCAATAGTTACCGAGCCATCTCCATCATCAAGACAAGTTTCATCTTCAACTTGAAGGGTGAAAGTAGGAAGAGGATTGACCAATAATTCTAGTTCAACAATAGAACTACAGTTGGCAGAATTGAGAAGAACTACAAATAAATTTTGGGTAGGCGTATCTATATTAGTATAGAGGTTTGATAATGAATTTATTTCATTTTGGGCGTTCGCAATTGTTTCATAATAAGTATAAGAATATGTCAAATTGGAACTGATCAATGTATTTGCTTCTGTCAAGTCAAACGCTGTAAATCCATCACCATCTAAATCACATTGCTCTAATTGTGCATTATTCCCTACTGGATTTGCAGAAATTTCAAATTGAATAGGTGTAAGAATAGAACTCACACATCCATTTATCAAACTTTCGGACTCCACATAGTAGGTGTAAACCCCCACCGTTGTTTCGGTAGGAGTAAAGGTTGTACTTTCGTTTTGTAACAATGTTCCTCCGGATGGAGCATTATACCAGTTTGCTGTTTCGTCAGCCCCAACAGAAACAGATAATTGAGGGGCAGGAGAACCTTCACAAATAATCGCATCTCCATTGTTTACAGGAGGATCAACATTAGGGCAATCACAATCTGGTGGCGATATATTCAAAGTAAATGTACATAGAAGGTTAGACGGATTTGTTGCTATAATAACCAAAGATTGACTAATTGGAATATCAGTAACTATTCCTAGATTATTTCCTAAATCAACATAAGTTCCAGCTAAAACAATAATATCAAACCCAAAATTATTAATGGATACTTCGTAAAAATCAGGATTTGAAGTACATGAAATATCAAAAGCAAAAATAAAAACTTCTGGTAAAAATTCTAGAGTAACTGAAGCTACATCATCTGGGCAAACTCCTCCAGAAGCTACAACATAATCGAAGGTATAAGTTCCAGGAGGTAATCCAATCAGACTTACGTTATTTGGATTTGAAAGATTGACTCCATACCCATAAGTGTCTACCCATGTTCCTGCTGGATTATATGCTCCTGATAAATAACTAAATAAATTTATATTGTTAGGAGAGTCAAAACAAATTTCTCCCATTCCATCCAAACCTGCAAATGGAGGATCTTCAACCACTACTTCAAAATTCGCTTCGTCCGAGCAACCAAAACTGTTGGAAGCTAAAAGATAGTATGTACTAGATAAAAGTGGATTCACTATTGAAGAGGGCAATTGGTTACCAATTGTGGCAGGAGTACCTGAATGAAAGGTGATATTTGGCCCCGTATTGTTTAAATCAGTTACTAAAATGGTAGATAAATCGAATGTTTCTCCTTCACATAAAACTATTTGAGTTGGATTAATAAAAATATCAGGAGAAGGAATTTGGTCAATGATTTGAGTGTGAGTAATTATAACATTATTACAAGGATTAATAAAGCTCCATGTATATTCCAGCCCCCCATTTCCATTGTTAGTTACCGTTGCAGGTACATTTCCCGTAATTGCGCAAGGTCCAGATTCATTATTTGTGTAAGAAAGATTTATTGGAGTTGGGAATGGTTCACCACAATTGATTGTTAAGTCAGCAGGTAAACTGGTAAAAATAGGGTCATTTGCTGGCGTAATAGCTACATTTTGAGAATGAGAAATACTTCGATTACAATCATCTGTATATGTCCACGTGTAAATAATATTCCCTCCACATGCATCATAAAAACCAGATTGAATTGCTGTTACAAATCCATTTATAGAACACGCTCCATTTTGATTGTTAGTATAATTTAGGGTTGGTAAAACACCTGGAACAGAAGAGCAATCAATGGTCGTCGCACTAGGTGGATTTAAAAAGGCTGCGGGTGGTGCAGGATTAACATTTATATTTTGAGTATGCGAAATTGTTCTGCCACAATCATCAGTAAATTCCCAAAGGAAAACGATTAATCCTCCGCATTCATTATAACTTCCTGATTGACTCGCTTGAGCAAAACCAGCTATTAGACAGATTCCGGATTCGTTATTGGTATATTGTAAAGGGCTAGGAATACCTGGGACATTATCACAATCAACTGTTAAATCTTGTGGTAGGTTCCCAATAAAAGAAGCTAGTGGTGCAGGATCAACTATATAGTTTTGAATATGTGTAATTGTATTGTTGCAAATGTCTGTAAAAGTCCAAGTGAAGGAAATAGTACCACCACACTCATCTGCACTTCCTGATTGTGTTGGTGAAACTGTCCCCATGACGAGACAACTTCCATTTTCATTATTAGAATAATCCAAGTCAGGAGCACCTGTTGGAATATTATCACAGGTAACGTTTATGTCAGCAGGTGGATTAATAAATGTAGGAGCAGCAGCAGGAATGACGGTAATATTTTGAGTATGCGAAATATTATTACCGCATATATC
>JAQXDE010000028.1 GCA_029251525.1 Saprospiraceae bacterium
CCATTTTTTGAGAGGGAAATAGAACTTCTTTTGTTATTAAAAGCTTTTTTTGCACAAAGTTCCATATGCTACAATTAGTACTAACAAGAGAATTTTTTATAAATGGATAATCAATTTACTCAGTACTATATTGTTTTTTTTGTCTAATTATCTAATTGAATGAATGCGGAGAGCAATTTTTCTTTTGACTTTTTTTAGTGAAAAAATAAAATTTATATGACTGCTTTAGTAGCTATTGGTTATCAAAGGACTGCTATTCTCACGTGACTAGGTTTATGCAATTTCAAGGTTGAAAATATAGAATGATATTAATTTTTGTTTGATAAAATGAGATGAAGGAAAACTACAACTAGTTGGATTAACTTATATGAAGTAATATATTTTTGTTTGTGATGATATTAATGTAAAACTAACTAAAAAAATGATTGAAGTACTTGAGGTAAATTCTCATCCTACAAATCTAGAGGCCTATTTTGAGACAAATCAATATTAAGTGAAATTGATTTGTGTTATTTTATTTTTCATATTTTTGAAAAGGAATAAGAACTGACAAAGTATGGTATAAAGATGTTTTAAAATCGGTTTTGGGATGATCTCTTCCAATTTTATGGAGGAGGCTTTTTTTTGTAAAAATCCAAACGATTACATATTAAAAATTATTTAAATAAATAAATATTTTTTTCTTTTACTTAAGATTAATTTTACCTAGATTTGTGGAAGTCGAAATATATATATATCGATGTTATCCATTTTAATTCCCTATTTTCCGTTTTAAAAATTTCAAATACATCAATAAGATAACCTCTTGTGAGTATCGATTTTATTGTTACTGTTGAATCAAGTTCTCAGTAACAATTTTCCAAAAATATTTTTTCCCACAAACCGTCATTTTAGAAAAATTAGAGGCCACTTTCCTTTGAGGAGAGAAGGTGCTTTAATGTTGTTTGTCAATTCCAAATTATCGATCCATGCAAAAAATAACTTATATATTTATCTTCTTTTCTCTAAGTTTTTTTCAGAATGCGGTGATAGCCAACGCTACAATTTTTGCTAAATTTAAAATTGAGTCAACCGCATTTCTGGTTTTGAATTGTTCAAATGATTTGACTATTCAAGAATGTACTTTTGATACTGATTCCTCCATTTTAGCTCAAGAATTTTTGGATGTATCAATCATAATCGGTGGAGAAAACCTTTCAGCCGTATTTGATCCCGCATTTGCGTTTTCACCTATGTACGCTAAAGAGGGAACAATTTGTACTAATTTAGTGAAAAATGATGATGATGGTGAAACCTATAACTGTATAAAAGATGTTTTTGTAAATGTTGATATGACTGATTCTATATCTAGAAGTTTATTGCTTGGTGATGTAACAATTGAATCTGATGAGTCAGTACCAACATCAGAAGTGTTGATGCCGATGAGTAATTATTCGTCAACTTCAACAACGGTAATTTCCATCAAGGAAGTTCATTTTGATAATATTGCACCAGTAATTACCTGTCCTGATAATATTTTTATTCACCTTGATCCAGGTGCATGTGATGCGATTGTAACTTGGATTCCAGCAACAGCAAATGAGGCGTCTGGAGATCCTGTAGTGACTCAAACTGGCGGGCCAGTTTCAGGGACTACTTTTGAGAGAAATACTACAACAACTGTTTCTTACCAAGCAGAAGACGTTAATGGAAATATTTCAACTTGTTCTTTTAATATTCAAATTATAGAATTTGAACCAACATCTTATAATATCACTTGTAATAATCTAGTGAACATTAATCTAGATGAAAATTGTGAAGCAACTGTAGGCGCGGATCAAATTTTAGAGGGAAATAATTATGGATGTTACGATGATTACATGGTTACTTTTGCAAATACAGGTCTTCCATTAATTTTAAATGGAAGCCATATTGGAAATACTTATGATGTGATGGTTGTTGGACCTGCGGGGTTACCTTGTTGGGGAAGTATTTTTGTAGAAGATAAATTAATTCCAGCATTGGTATGTACAGATGTAACCGTGCGATGTGATGCTGGTATTATTCCTGGAGCGCCTTATGTTTCTGTTTTAGATATGGTTGCCCCAACAATGTCTGTTGATAATGCAATGGTTTCAGAGTCGGTTATTTTTGGATCTGAAAATTCTGCTGTAGTGGATGTAGATATTACAGTAATTAGTAATCATTCGTGGGTAGGAGATTTAGTGATTTCGGTAACTTCACCATCAGGAACTACCGTAGAATTAATGAATAACATAGGAGGTCCTGGATTTGGATGTGGAGGTGATGGATTAGATTTAGTTTTTGATGATGATGCGACTTTGACATATGCTGATTTAGATGGGACATGTAATAACAATCCTGCAGCGGAAGGTACTTTTCAATCGTTGGAAACATTAGCTGCATTCAACGGAGAACCTGCTGCAGGCGAATGGATAATTTCGGTAACAGACCTAGCAGGTGGTGATAGTGGTGATGTAGATGTTACTATTAATCTTTCTGCGAATAGTGTTATTCCATTTCCTGTACCTGCAACAGCAACGATAATTCCTTTAGGAAATAATACCTATTCTGTTTTAGATTTTGATCCATGTGGTTCAGCAACATTAGTTTATACAGATGTTGAATCAGGAGAATTATGTGATGCAGATAAAACAATTACAAGGAAGTGGATAGTAACTGATGAGTATGGAAATACAGCTTCTTGTGCTCAATCAATTTCGATTATACCTGTTACAATTGCAGATGTAGTAGCTACTTTGCCACAGGATCTTACGATTGAATGTGGAGGTGTTTTACCACCATTTTTAACAGATATTGGATGTTCAAATATTGGAGTTGGTCTCGATGGTGAACCTAACATCATTGATATATGCGATGGTTCATATAAAATATTGAGAAAATATATTTTAATTAATTGGTGTGATAATTCTACATTAGAATTTACGCAAATCATCAAAGTCTTAGATACTGAGGTTCCATCAATTACTTGTCCAGCAGACTTGACAATTTCAACAAATTCGAACGACTGTTTTGGAGCAATACAATTACCAATTGCAACAGCCACAGATGCATGTTCATCAAATGTAACCGTATCGGTTAGTGAGGTGTCATCAGGAATATACAATCAAATTAATAATACATTATCTGGTCTTTCGGTGGGAATACATACCGTAACATATACTGCAGCAGACGGTTGTGGAAATGAGTCTACTTGTGATATGATAATTACTGTAGAGGATCAAATTGTCCCAATTGCAATTTGTGATGAACATACAGTTCTAGTAATTGGAACAGGTGGAACTGCATCAATTAATGCCATTACTTTTGATGATGGGAGTACAGATAATTGTGGAATTGTATCGATGGATGGGCGAAGAATGGACAATCCAAATTGTTCTGGATTTGATGCAACTCCTTATGGGATTAGCATTCCATTTTACTGTTGTGATGTGAATACAACTGTAATGGTTGAATTCAGAGTTACTGATGCCGCTGGTAATGTAAACTCCTGCATGGTAGAAGTAAGTGTTGAAGATGAAATTAATCCAACTATTCTGTGTGCAGCAGATAAAGATATAGAATGTTCTGAGACTTATTTAGATTATATTGAAGTTGGTCAACCATTGCCATCAGATGCAATTGTTGCGAATGGTGAAGCTGTTACTTCAGATAATTGCAATGGAGTTTCTCTTGCTAATAATGTAATTTCCAATACGATCGATTGTGGAAGTGGTGTGATAACTATTGTATGGACGGCAACGGATGCAGGAGGAAGAACATCTTCTTGTATTCAAAGATATTTTGTTGATAATAATGCACCGTTTAATATTTTAGATTCGGAGCATCGAAGTTATTTACCATTAGATCAATTAGGACCAAATGGTGAATTCCATACTTTAACAGATGGGGTAGAATGGCCAGTAGATTATGAAGCGACTACTTGTGGAACTGGTTTAGAACCAGATGATTTATCCCCTCCATATAACTATCCAGTTATTTATGAAGGTGCATGTAATAATATTGCAGTAGGTCATGATGACCAGATTCTTGATTTTGGAGCAGAGGATGCTTGCTTGAAAATTCTTAGGAAGTGGTATGTTGTAGATTGGTGCCAAATATCAAATAATCAAGATCCAACTCAACCAGGTTCTGGAGTTTGGCATTATACACAAATAATAAAAGTCATTAATTCTTCAGCACCTATCATTTCATGCGAGCCAGATAATGGAATTGATACTTATCCAAATTATGATGAGAATTGCGAATCTATTTTTGTTCCTCTAAAAGCTGTGGCTCAGGATGATTGTACCCCTTTAAATTTACTAGAATTTAATTGGGCATTATCTGACGGTCAAATTGGTATAGGAAGTGATGCAAGTCAAGAATTAGATAATGGAGATTATACTATCACATTTACAGTAAATGATCTTTGTGGGAATACTGCAGAATGCACTCGTTCGTTTTCAGTTTTTGATGCTAAAAAACCAACACCTGTTTGTATTTTTGGAATATCAACAACTGTTATGCCTTCCTCTGGTTCTGTTACCATTTGGGCTTCTGATTTTGAAAGTGGAGGTAGCTTTGATAATTGTACAGCTTACGATGATTTACAATTTTCATTTGCGCCTGATGTGACTATCGATAATATCACAATCAATTGTTCAGATATTCCTGCAGATGGTTTAGTTCCAGTTTCAATTTTTGTAACAGACGAAGCAGGTAACTTTGATTTCTGTTCTACATTTATTCAAGTGCAAGATCCAAATGGAGTATGTGCTTTACCAACCTTTACCATAAAAGGTTCGATAGAAACAGAAAATCAAGAAATGGTAGAGGAGGTTATAGTTAACTTAACGGATAATAATGGATTAAGTATTCCTGTAGTAACCGGGGTTACTGGAACTTACGAATTTAATATTATACCAGGTGATCAAGAAGTAACCCCTTCAAAAGATATTAATTATTTGAATGGTGTTACGACTTATGATTTGGTGTTGATTTCAAAACATGTTTTAGGAATCCAATTATTAGATTCGCCATATAAAGTAATTGCAGCAGATGCAAACAATTCTGAGTCGATTACTACTTTGGATATTGTAAAATTAAGAGCTTTAATTTTGCATATTGATGATGATTTAGCGAATATTAACTCTTGGAGATTTGTTGATAATAATTATATATTTCCAAATACAATTAATCCATGGCAAGAGACCTTTCCAGAATATATAGATATTGATGGCAATTTTGGTCCAACTAATTTTATAGGTTTAAAAGTCGGTGATGTAAATGGAACTGCTGTTCCAAATAGTATACTTGGTATAAATACAAGAACATTTGACGGAACTTTAGCACTTGAAATAGAGTCAACTAAAGTCAAAGCAGGTGAGACATTTACAATTGATTTTCGAGCGAAAGATTTTACTAATATTTCAGGTTACCAATTTACTTTAGGATTCAATCAGACTGAAATTGAATTTGTAGATGTAATTTCTAATTTGGAAAATTTAGGGTTGAATAATTTTGGTTTGACAAACTTAGAAGATGGAGTAATTACAACTTCTTGGAATAGTCCAAAAGGAATTAGCGTTGATGATGATGCGATTTTATTCTCCATGAAATTTGTTGCTTACAACACAATCATAACAAATGAAATGTTTAAAATTAATTCTCGATACACCGTTTCAGAAGCTTATAATGATGCTGATTTATATGATGTTATTTTGACATTTGATAATAAAGAAATTTTAAATGGATTTGAATTATTTCAGAATACACCGAATCCTTTTAAAGCCGAAACAACTATTGGTTTCAATATGCCTGAGGCAGAGATAGTAACTTTGAAAATTTATGATGTATCAGGAAGAATTTTAAAGTTGCAAGTAATAGAAGCTGCTAAAGGTTTTAATTCCGTAGAAATTGAAAAGGGATATATTCAAGCAACAGGAGTTCTTTATTATCAATTAGAAACAGCATCTGAAATCACTACTAAAAAAATGGTTTTAACTAACTAATAATTAATAATAAACCAAAATTTTCTAAGTCTTTAATCTTGAAGATTCGGGAAATATAAATGTTTGATTTTTATATATGTTTTGATCATTTATTAAGTGGTAATATTTTCTCAAATAAGTTATTTATTTGTCTTCCTTAATGGATAGCGAAAATAACTAATATAGAAAATACCTACTTATCTGTATTTTAATAACAAATTTTTTTTATATCTTTATGGTTAGAGAGCATTCCGGTAATACATATTGGATTTAAGGCTCATTCTCCCACAAACCGTTTATAATGTGCACTTATAAATTTAAAGCACATTTTCTCACAATCGTTTTCCCAAACCGAAATTAAAAATTATTCCAACGAAATAGCCACAGGTACGTCTATTTGTCTTTTTATCTAATAAATACTTCAGTATGGATATAGATAAAAAAATAATTTCATGCCTCTAAATTTAAATTTTGCATCTAATATATGGATGATGATTTTTTATTAATCTGATTTATGACAATAGCTCAACTTTTAGGTAATTAATCTAAAGCGTTGAGATTATGTATTTATAATAATTTATAATTTAATTTTCTCACTTAAAAACATGATATCTCATGAAAAAGAATCTTTTAACATTGATGTTATTCTTTGCTTTTTTGATTGCAGGGATTCAAGATGTTAGTGCTCAGTTTGTAAACGAAAATCAAGCTTTGGTTATCGTACAAACTGAAATCCAAACGATTGAATCGAACTCTGTCAATCCAAACACGCAGGAAAAAACACCTTATTACGCAGCAAACTCTGCTAAGCTTGAGTTTTTACAAGCTGTTAACCTTCGTCTGCTTGACGGTGAATCAGTTGCTGATGCAATCATTCAAGGTGTACACCAGGCAGCAGTAGCTGATTATGTTGTAGAACCTATTACTGATGCAGGTGAAGTTTTCCGAACTCCTCTTCATCAAGAAATTGTTGACTTATTGTCTCTTTAATTAAAAAAAGAAAAACTTTATTACTCATGAAAAAAATAAACATTAAATTTTTCTCATGTTTGTTCACGTTGACCATGCTACTTTTTTCTGGTTCAATGATGGCACAAACATTCTCAGGAGGTGGTAACCCACAATCTATTCCAGCTGTTGGAACAGGGGGATTCCCCTGTGCAGGTGGCCCATCTACATCTGTAGCTACGGCAACGGGGTTAAACGCTACCGATTTGATCGAAAACGTTACTATTAATTTAACCCACACTTGGGATTCAGATTTAGATATCACGTTAGTTGCTCCAAATGGTGCTTCTATTGATTTATCTTCTGACAATGGTTCATCTGGAGATAACTATACCAATACTGTTTTTATGGATGGCGCTCCTTCCATTACTACTGGTTCCGCTCCTTTTACAGGAACTTTCGCTCCTGAGCAACCATTGTCTACTTTTAACGGACAAACTAATGGTGACTGGACTTTAAGTATTTGTGATGATGCAGGTGGTGACTCTGGAACTTTACTTTCGTGGTCTATTAATTTTACCGCTCCATGTGTAATTAATGCACCTGCAGCTATCGTTGTTGATAATGATCCAGGTGAATGTGGTGCGAATGTAAGCCTAATTGCAACTGCTCCAGCTTGTATCGATCCAACTACAAATGATTTTAATTCAGGAGGATTAGATGCATCAGGTATTTACCCAGTTGGAACGACTACTGTAACTTGGACTTCAGGTTTAAGTTCAGTATCTGCGACTGTAACAGTAACTGATACTGAGGCTCCAACAGTGGTGTGTCCTGGAGACATGACAATTCACTTGGATCCAGGTGCATGTGAACAAGTATTATCTTATGATATTACTGCTACTGATAACTGTCCTTTCCTTACAGGTCCATTTCAGGCACCTGCAATTGCTACTGCTCAAGGAGGAGGATCTACATTCGATATGATTTATTTTGATGTAGAAAATACAGGTGCTGACGATATCTCAATTACTTCTTTAGATCAAGGAGTTTTTGCTGGAGGTACATGGAATTGGGAAGTATATACTGCCTCAACTTCAGTTGGAAATCAAACTAATGCAGGAGCATGGACTCAAGTTGGAGCTGCTTCTGTATCTTCAGGTGGAAATTCTTTGGCTAATATTCCACTATCTACATCTGTAACAGTGCCAGCTGGCGGATCTGTAGGTTTTGCTGTTGGAATTAGTTTTCCTGCTGGATTCCCATTATTATATGATTTTGCGCCTGTAGCGCCATACCCAACAGATGCCAATGGTATCACTATGTCAGGTGGAGGAGCAACAACTAATCTTTTTAGTGGAACTCTTTTAGCACCTAGAGGTTGGATTGGAAATGTTAATTACGAGATTGGCGGTGAAGTAGAAGTTATTGCAGACCCAGCTAACACAGTTGCTTCAGGTGGTGCTTTCCCTATTGGAACAACTACTTTGACTTATACTGCTACAGATGCTAATGGTTTACAGGGTTCTTGTACATTTAGTGTAACTGTAATAGAATATGTACCAACATCAAATGATATTACTTGTAATTCTCTAGTAAATATTACACTAGATGAGAATTGTGAATCAACAGTAGGAGCTGACCAGATTTTGGAAGGTAATAACTATGGTTGCTATGATAATTTCGATGTAACATTTGCTGCAACTGGTTTACCATTAGTACTAAATAGTACACATGTTGGTGAAACTATTGAAGTGATGGTAACTAATCCAGCAGGTGTACCATGTTGGGGGTATATCTTAGTAGAGGATAAAACAGACCCAATTATTACTTGTTATGATATTGATTTAGAATGTGATGAAGCACTTCCAACAGAGCCTGCACCAGAATCTACAACAGCTGGTACAGTTGCAACTATTACTGACGGTGGTAATGGTGGAGCAGTAGGTGGAATGGTTTATTTCGATGTAACTAATAATACACAAGGTAATTTGATTCTTACTGCTTTTGATATGAATATCACTGCTAATACATTAGTAGATGTTTATACTAAGTCAGGAACTTTTGCAGGTAGTGAAGCAAATGCTGCTGCTTGGACTTTAGCGGGTCAATTGGATGCAACTACAGGAGCTGTATCAGGTCCATTCCCAGGTAATGGAACCCTTACTCCAGCTATTGGTGGTAATGTTTCAATTGCACCAGGTGTTAATGGTATTGCTTTACATACTCTTTCAGCTGCAAATAACTATACCAACGGAAATGGTGCTAACCAATCTTTTGGTGATGCATTTATTACAGTAGATTTAGGATCAGCTTCAAATGGACCATTCGGAGCTCCATTCGTTCCTCGAGTATTCAATGGTGCTGTTCAGTACTTACAACCACTACCACAGGTTTCAGCTACAGATGCATGTGGGGCAGTGACAGTAACATTTACTGATGAAGTGGAAGAATTAGGATGTAATGCAGGTGGATTTAGTGAAATCATTACTCGTACATGGACAGCAACTGATGCAAGTGGAAACGCTACATCTTGTACTGCTACCTACAGAAGAATTATCCAAACTTTGGATGATGTATTAGCTGATCTTCCAACTGATCTCGTATTAGAATGTGGAGATGCTATCCCTGCTGTAATGACTGATATTGGATGTTCTAATATTGGAATTGCATTAGAGAATGAATCAACTATCGATATCTGTGAAGGATCATACAAATTGTTAAGAAACTATATCTTAGTAGATTGGTGTACTAACGAAACTGTTGAACACTTTCAGATCATCAAAGTATTAGATAC
>JAQXDE010000045.1 GCA_029251525.1 Saprospiraceae bacterium
ACCTAATCCTCCACCTTCGTCATCATTCATCATAAAAGTCAACTCCGAAGTGTAGGTAATAGGTGTTTTATAGGTTTGGTAGAAAAAATATAAGACAAAAGGAATCGTAATTAAAATAACTAATCTCCAATTTTTTAATACTTCTTGAAAGAACTCTTGTACCTTAATAATTAACTCCTTGAGTGTAATTTCATCCTCTTCTATATAATTCTGCTCTTTCATATTAATTCAAACTTTGAACTAGTAAAACTAATGATAAAATTGCCGTTGCTTGTGCCAAAGAATCTGCTAAGGTCTTACCCCAATCTATTTTCTCTCTTTTTTCTCCCGCTGCCTTGGGTGGCTTAGGTGGTTTCACTCCTACTTTTACAACTGATCCTTCCGTTACTTGTGGATATACTTTAAAAAATAAAAAATTCTTGGTCCGTTTGATCTCTCCATTAGGATACTCTACTGTAATCAATCTGCTTCTTCCATTATCTCCAATTCCCGCAGCATATTCATCTACATACCATTTAGCTCTTTTTCTTTTATGATAAGCCACATTGATTTTTCCGGATTTAGCAATATTTTCAGGATATAATTCTATTGCTCGAGTTGCACCAGTAATCGTAACCAGATCTTTTTGCTTGGGAATTGTAATTACATCTCCTTTTTTTAAGATAAAATTATGGATGTCATTATTACTTTTTAAAGCTTCATCTAGCCTTAATACCACAAATCCAGTCCCTCCGTCTTCTCTATAAAGTGTAGCTCCTGCAGGAAATGATTCCTTTGTCAAACCACCCGCTCTTTTTATCAGATTGGTCAACTTTTCATTGTCATCAATAAGGGCATAGGGGCCAGGAAATTTAACTTCCCCTTCAATGGTTACAAATTGTTGTAATTCAAATTCAGGAACGGATCGAACTACAATTTGATCAAATGGTTCTAATTTAAACTCAGAACTCATCTCTAAATTTTCATCAACTGCAACTGTTGCCACAATTGACTTAGTTGGTTCGTTATTATTAATAACCACTCTAAAAATATCAATCCGATTGGAACTTGCAGTCATTTTCAACCCTCCTGATAAGGTTAATACATCTTTTAGAGAAAGACTGGGATGGTATTGATATTCACCAGGGCTTCGAACTGCTCCTGCCACTCTAACGGAAAAATCATCGATATAGGTTAACTTTGATAAAATTTGGATTTGATCATTAGGTTGTAACACCAAATTATCCGGCGAGTCAGGATTGTCTATAGCATTTTTTATATCAATTCGAATGTACTCTTTTTCATTGGTATTTTCGGGAATTGTTCTGTAGATGTAAGCAAAATCTGTTGCATCTTTCCGCAGTCCACCACCCAAAATGACTAGGTCTTCAACGGTCAATTTTTCCGAGGGATCATATTTATACTTTGAAGGTGCTCGAATAGCTCCATTAATTGAAACTTCATATTGATCCAAGTATTTTTGTTTAGAAAAAACAACTAATTTATCTTTTGGAGTGAGCAACAAATTATCAGTGCCTCCTTGCACCGCATCAACCAAACTAATTTTAGAATAGGAGATAGTTCCGTCCAATCTAGTTCGGAGGAGGTAAGCCAAATCCGTTTTGGCATATTCTGCTAATACCCCTTTGTCGACCAAATCAACTACTTTCATTCCAGCTTCTAATTCGTATCTTCCAGGTAGATCAACGGAGCCAGTAATTTCAACAAAGTTTTTATAGGGTTTTGGGATGGTACCAATGACTACCGCATCGCCACCATTTAAATTAAAATCACTCGTTGAATTAACTAATTCCCCATAGTTAACATCAATGATTTTCTCAGAATCATTAACAAATCTTTTTACTTGAAAATTTCCACGATAAGCATTTGGTTGCAATCCTCCTGCATATTTGATTAAATCTTTTAATTGTTCGTTAGGTTCCAACTCATATTTAAATGGTCGACGAACTGCACCTTGTACGGAGATTAACTTTTCTGCCACTCCAACATGAATGATATCATTATCTTGTAAATAATAATCTTTTGAAATAGTTGGATCAAGCAAATATTCATAAATATCCATTACCTTATTCTTTCCGCTAGGGCGAATGATTTTTATATTTCTAACACTTCCAATATCAGACGGTCCCCCTGCAGCAGCTAGTGCATTGAAAGCAGTATTAACTGCAGGCATAGTAAAACTTCCTGAGTTCATTACTTCTCCGACAATGTGAATTGTGATTGGGCGAGGGTAGGTGACCGTTACTTCAAATTGATCTTTTCCAAAACGATAATAATTAGAAAATCGGCTTCGAAGTAACTGTTTGGCTTTTCCTAACGTAATGCCTTTCAAATTAATTCGAGACATTCCTTGAGGCTTGATATAACCATCTTTGCTAATTTCAAGAATAGCATCTAATTCTGAAATCCCCCAAAGAGAGATTCCTATTTTATCTCCAGCTCCTAGAACGTAAGAGTTCGATGCTTGAATACTTGCCCCTTCAACATATGAAACAATGTCTTTATTCCGAAAAATATGTTGTCCATAAATAGTAGAGGGGGGAAGTACTTCATCTTTTACTTCTTTAATTCCATCTGCTAAAATTGATTCTACCACCTCTCCTTCAATGGCACCTTCTGAAATTTCATTTATGGTTGTAGCTGCTTCTTTCACTTCTTCAGAAACGATGTCTTCCACGTTTGCAGCCTCTCCTTCATTATTATTCGAAGTGTCTTTAGCGTTATTTGCTCCTTTTACCTCCGCTTCAATTTCCTCAATGGCTTTTTGCAAGCGAGCTAACTCACTAGGTTTATTCAAATCGATTTGATCAATATCAATTCCTCTTTCCATTAACTTCGCTCGAAAATCTTCCTCCGTCATCCCTAACTTATCTAACTCTGCCCTTGCCTGAGATTCGGTAATAGGAGGGACTTGTGCGAATGTTGAGGACACACTCAACAAACAAAAAATAATTGCACAAGCAATAAATTTCAATTTCAACATTTGTTCTAATGGTTTTTTAAAATGAAGTTATTTAGTCTTCATTATCAATTTTCGGAATCTTAAAAGCTACTTAACATAAGAATAATTATCGGCTAGGTACCTTGGCCTTCAATTAGGCTGACGCTCAAAATCACCAATAACTAGTTTTCAAATCACTTTATAAAAGCTCATTTTTTTAAACTTTCACAAATTAAAGTGTAAAATTACATTTTATATATCAAATTTTTATAATTCTTTATACATCATAATTCAACGTCGGTGCTAACCATTTTTCTGCTTCTTCAATGCCCATTCCTTTTCGATTTGCATAATCTTCTAGTTGATCCTTTGAAATTTGTCCTAACCCAAAATACTTTGACTCTGGATGAGAAAAATACCATCCACTCACCGCTGCTGCTGGGTACATCGCATAACTTTCCGTCAACTTAATTGACGTATTTTTTTCTACATCCAATAAATTAAATAATTTCCCTTTCTCTGTATGCTCCGGACAAGCTGGGTAACCTGGTGCAGGGCGGATCCCTCGGTATCTTTCAGAAATCAACTCTTCATTGGTAAATGATTCCTCAGCATAAGCCCAAAATTCATTTCTCACTCGATCATGCATTCTTTCTGCAAAAGCTTCCGCCAATCGGTCTGCCAATGCTTTAAGCAAAATGGCATTATAATCATCATGTTCCGCTTCAAATTTTTCTACCCATCTTTCAATTCCAATTCCTGTGGTAACTGCAAATGAACCAATGTAATCTGACTTACCACTTTCTTTTGATGCAATAAAATCTGTAAGAGAAATATTCTTTTGCCCTGGTGCCTTTTGTCGTTGCTGACGAAGATTATTTAGGGTATCGATAATCTCATTTCGGTTATCATCCTGATAGATTTCCAGATCATCTTCTTTAGTAGCATTAGCTGGAAAAAATCCAATCACTGCTTTTGCGGTCAACCATTTTTCATCAATAATTCTTCGAAGCATACTTTGGGCATCGTTGAATAATTTTTTTGCCTCCTCCCCTACGAATGAATCTTCAAAAATTGCTGGGTATTTACCTCGTAATTCCCAGGTCGAAAAGAAAGGTGTCCAATCAATATAATCAGACAATTCTTCCAATGAATAATCATCAAAAACTTTGGTTCCTAAAAATGTAGGTTTTGGTGGATCATAGTTATCCCAATCCAACTGCAAACGATTTTCTCTTGCTTTTTTTAGCGTCAAATATTTTTTAGATGACTTCCTATTTCCTCGTAATTTCCGAACTTGCTCATACTCTTCTTTAATATTTAAGATATAATTATTTCGAGTATCATCATCTTGACTTAGCAACGAACTCGCTACCGCTACACTCCTTGAGGCATCCAACACATGTACAGTTGTCCCCTTATATTGTGGTTCCACTTTTACTGCAGTATGAGTTTTCGAAGTTGTCGCTCCACCGATCATCAAAGGAATTTTCAGATTCAATCGTTGCATTTCTTTGGCCACATAAACCATCTCATCTAAAGAAGGGGTAATCAATCCACTCAGGCCAATGATGTCTACGTTTTCCTCACGCGCTTTTTTCAAAATATTATCACAACTCACCATCACACCCATATCGATGATGTCATAATTATTACATCCGAGTACAACACCAACGATATTTTTTCCAATATCATGCACATCTCCTTTTACCGTCGCCATCAAAATTTTTCCCTTCGAACTACTCTCCCCTTCCTGCTTCAATGCTTCGATAAAGGGATTTAAATGGGCCACCGCTTTTTTCATTACCCGAGCACTTTTTACCACTTGCGGAAGAAACATTTTTCCACTTCCAAATAAATCACCCACTACATTCATCCCATCCATCAACGGTCCCTCGATCACTTCCAAGGGATGATTGCATTGCAATCTCGCTTCTTCCGTATCCTCAACAATAAACTCTGTAATACCTCGAACCAATGAATGTGTCAGTCTTTCTTGCAACGGTTTTTCCCTCCAACTTAAATCTTTGACAATTTGTTTTCCACCTCCTTTTACCCGTTCTGCATAATCAGTCAAAGCTTCCGTCGCATTTTCCGTTCGATTAAATAAAACATCTTCAACGAGTGTCAATAATTCCTTTGGAACATCAGAATAAACTTCCATCATTCCTGCATTGACAATTCCCATATCCATTCCTGCATTGACTGCATGATATAAAAATGCTGCGTGCATCGCTTCTCGAACTGCATTATTTCCACGAAACGAAAATGAAATATTACTCACTCCCCCACTCACTTTTGCACCTGGACATTGTTCTTTTATTTGTCGAGTGGCTTCAATAAAATTGATGGCATATTCATTATGCTCTGCAATTCCTGTTGCAACGGCAAAAATATTTGGATCAAAAATAATGTCTTGTGGTTTGAAACCAACTTGATCAACCAAAATATCATAAGCTCTTTTACAAATCTCTACCTTTCGCTCAATTGTATCTGCTTGTCCTTCCTCATCAAATGCCATCACAACTGCTGCAGCACCATATCTTCTAACTATTTTTGCTTGCTTGATGAATTGCTCTTCTCCTTCTTTCATCGAAATCGAATTCACAATGCATTTTCCCTGAACACATTTTAAGCCTGCTTCAATCACCTCAAACTTTGATGAATCAATCATAATTGGCAACTTGGATATATCTGGTTCAGAAGCGATTAAATTTAGGAAAGTCACCATCGCTTCTTTCGAATCCAATAACCCTTCATCCATATTTACATCTATGATTTGTGCCCCACCTTCCACTTGCTGCTGCGCCACACTTAATGCTTCAGCATAATCACCTGACTTAATTAGTCGAGCAAATTTTCGAGAACCAGTTACATTCGTTCGCTCACCGACATTAACAAAGTTCGTTTCAGGACGAATCGTCAAAGGTTCCAAACCACTTAATTGAGTGTATCCCGGAAGCGATGGAATTTCTCTAGGAGCAATTCCTTTAACCCCTTCCGCCATGGCTTTAATATGATCTGGCGTTGTGCCGCAACATCCACCTATAATATTAACAAAATTACTAGTCGCAAAATCACGTATATACTGTTGCATTTCCTCTGCACTTTGATCATACTCCCCAAACTCGTTGGGCAAACCTGCATTTGGATAGGCACTCACAAAACAGTTCGCAATTTTTGAAAGAGTTTGAATATGCGGTCGCATCTCTGGAGCACCCAAAGCACAATTAAATCCAACACTAAACAAATCCAAATGACTTACTGAAATCCAAAATGCTTCTGCCGTTTGCCCCGAAAGTGTTCGCCCACTCGCATCGGTAATGGTTCCCGAAATCATAATTGGCAACTTCTCCCCTCTTTCATCAAATAATTGATCAATAGCATAAAGTGCTGCTTTCGCATTCAATGTATCAAAGATCGTTTCGACTAAAAGTAAGTCCACTCCACCATCCATCAAACCTTTTGCTTGTTCATAATAGGCATCTTTTAATTGATCAAAAGTCACCGCTCGATAGCCTGGATTATTTACATCAGGTGAAAGTGAAGCTGTTCGATTGGTAGGACCAAAAGCACCTGCAACATACCTTGGCTTCTCAGGCGTTTTTTCTATATAAAAATCCGCTGCCCGGCGGGCTGCTTTGGCAGATTCCAAATTCATCTCGTAGGCCAAATCTTCCATTTCATAATCCGCCTGAGCAATTGAAGTCGCACTAAATGTATTGGTCTCAATAATATCAGAACCAGCCTCTAGATATGCTTTATGAATTGCCTCAATCACATCAGGACGAGTGATCGAAAGAAGATCGTTATTTCCTTTAACATCTAAGTGGAAATCTGCGAATCTTTCTCCTCGATAATCCTTCTCCTCTAACTGATACTCTTGAATCATAGTGCCCATAGCACCATCAAGTACCAAAATTCTTTCTTTCGCTATTTTATGTATGTTTTTCATATAATTAATTCGTCTTTGAGTTCTTGGATAAATCTCGTGTTTAAGATTAAAGTAAATTTGAAATCAATACCACCTCCAGTTGCTTTTAATTTCGACTTTACCCTAGCCACAAAACTCCTCAGTAAATAGAATGTTTGTAAAGAGACAAAAATAATAAGTTTAGGTTATTTATCTGCGCGAATGAGCTTTTTAAGTCCTTGAAAATAAACCTATTTTTAACTTTTTAACGATAAGTAAATACAATACTAATTAATTATCCACCTTCGCAAAGTAGCAGTTTGGCTAACTCTTAAAATTATTACTATCTAGTTTTTTTCAAAAAAATATTCAATCGCCCATTGAAATAATTCCTACTGCCTCGATTAGATTTAAAAAGCTTATTCCACCACAATTAAATTTGAAGAAAACACCTAGATTCTATAATTGTTCGAGTTCATCTAAATTATGATTTAGGGTGAGTTAAGTATTCCTTCAAATAAATAGAATACTTAATAGGATTAAAAATCCATTCTCGTTTTTCCAATATTCATTCTGAATCCACCTCCTATGTAATTTGTTGTATTATCAAGTGCATCATTTTCGCTATCCATTTTTCGATAGAAGAAATGA
>JAQXDE010000050.1 GCA_029251525.1 Saprospiraceae bacterium
GATAGTACGCTTGAGGTGGAAGATGAATTATTACTATCAGTTATCCAAAAAGGAGATTCAGGTTCCATCATGACAAAGACTGGTTTGCAAATTACGACAGATAATGCTGCACTAAATGACTGCAATGTTTTTATCGTAACAGTTCCTACACCAACAGACAAACATCACCGTCCTATCTTAACACCTTTATATAAGGCAAGTGAAACAGTTGGAGCGGTTTTGAAAAAAGGAGATATTGTAATTTATGAATCAACCGTTTATCCCGGTGTAACCGAAGATGAATGTGTACCAGTTTTAGAAAAAGTTTCAGGCCTAAAATTCAATGAAGACTTTTTCTGTGGCTACAGTCCTGAAAGAATTAATCCAGGAGATAAAAAGCATACTGTTGCAAAAATTTTAAAAGTGACTTCGGGCTCAACTCCTGAAATTGCAGAAGTAGTAGATCAAATCTATAAATCAGTTATTACTGCTGGAACGTTCAAAGCAAGTTCTTTAAAAGTAGCAGAAGCTGCCAAAGTGATTGAAAATAGTCAACGAGATATTAATATTGCTTTCGTAAATGAGCTTTCAAAAATTTTCAACCTACTTGGAATTGATACACATGAAGTATTGGAAGCTGCAGGTACAAAATGGAATTTCCTTCCTTTCCGTCCAGGCTTAGTGGGTGGGCATTGTATAGGAGTAGATCCTTATTATTTAGCACAAAAAGCACAAGAGGTAGGATATCATCCTGAAATCATCTTAGCAGGACGAAGATTGAATGATACGATGGGTAAATATGTAGCAGGAGAGATTGTTAAGTTGATGGTCAAAAAAGATATCAAAGTAAAAAACTCTAATGTGTTGATGTTGGGAATTACTTTTAAAGAAAATTGTCCTGACATTAGAAATACCAAAGCAATCGATGTTTATAATGAATTGTTGACCTACAATACAAATGTAGATGTATTTGATCCATGGGCTTCGAAGGATGAAGTCAATCATGAATATGGAATTGAAGTTTTGAACGATTTGCCTAATAAAAAGTACGATGCGATTGTTTTAACCGTAGCGCACAATGAGTACAAAGAAATCGAAATTAATTTGTTGCAAGCAATTGATTCAGTATTATACGATGTAAAAGGATTTTTTGAAAAGGGAATGGTTGACGCCAGACTCTAGTTTAATATTAATACAGTAAAAAAATGAGTAGTGGTTTATAAGAAATAGATGGTTAGGGTCGGTGAAAAATGAGGGAGAGGGAGGCGTGTCATGTGTAAAGCATTTTTTTCACCTAGAATTTTTTGGTTCTTTTTTTTTCAATGAAAAAAAGAACAAACTCCCCTTAATTCACTTTATTTGAAGTTTACTACAATTTCTAAGGTTGCTCGATAATAGCTACGTTTATTTTAAATAAAAATATTAAACAGTCTCTAAAACCTCCATCAAATAAAAATTAATTTATTAACTAAAAAGAAAACCCCTTGTCTATTAAACAAAACATATTAGTAACAGGCGGAGCAGGATTCATCGGCTCCAATATCGTAGAAGCACTCCTTAAAGATGAGCGAGTAGGTATTGTAAGAGTGTTAGATAGTTTCGTTACAGGATTTAAGAAAAATCTTGAAGAATTTCATTCCAATGAACGGTTTGAATTAGTAGAAGGAGATATCACAGATTTCGATACGTGCCTTAAAGCCTGTAAAGGA
>JAQXDE010000056.1 GCA_029251525.1 Saprospiraceae bacterium
TAGAATTCAGAATAATGAGTTATAACAAATAGACTATCAGTATTTATACTTCTTAAAAACAAACTTAGCACATAACATTGTGTATAGCTCATTAAAACGAGCCATACACCAAACGTTAGGTGTAAGAACAAAAAAATGAAGAAAATAAGAGTATCAGCAGCAGTAATTACACACAACAAAAAAATTCTATGTGTTCAGAGAGGTGAAAACAAATTAGCTTATATCTCTAATAAATTTGAATTTCCAGGAGGCAAAATCGAACCAGGAGAAATTCCTTCTGAAACAGTAATAAGAGAAATAAAAGAAGAGCTAAACATGGATATTTTAGCTCAAAAAGAACTTATTATAGTAGAACACACTTATCCTGATTTTCATATTACTATGCACACTTACCTATGTTCTTGCAGTGATGATAAAGTTATTTTAAATGAACACATTTCATATAAATGGCTCTATAAAGAAGAATTAAACACCTTAGACTGGGCAGAGGCAGATATCCCAATTGTCAATTTTTTAAATAAATAACAAATGAACATAAAAGGATTAGAACAGGGTCTAAGACATTCCTTTATTAATAAAACATTATCACCAAATAAAAATTATCAGCCTGAGCTTTTAGTTAACGATAATGAAAAAGGGAAAAAATTCCTTTCGCATCTCTTAACTGAATTAGACTCTTGTGAGACCTTTTGGATTTGCGTAGCATTTGTTACAACTAGCGGTATTGCAACGATAATCAATTCATTAATAGATTTAGAAAAAAAAGGTGTAAGAGGTAGAATACTAGTATCTCAGTACTTAAACTTTACACAACCTGAGGCACTAAAAAGATTAAAGAAATTTAAAAACATAGAACTTAAAATTTCTGTCAATGACTCATTCCATTCAAAAGGGTATTTGTTTACACATGGAGAAACTAGCAATATAATAATTGGTAGTAGTAACCTTACCCAGACAGCAGTCTCCTCCAACAAAGAATGGAACCTAAAAATCACATCTTCTATTAATGGCTCCATAAACCATGAAATCAAAGAAGAGTTTGAGAAAGAGTTTTCCGCAGCTCAACCTGTAACTGAAAGTTTTATTGAAGAGTATTCGTCACACTGGAAAGCAGCAAAAGTATTTTCTAAACAAATGAGTGAACTTCACAAATCTTCTACTCGGCTAATATCTCCGAATCAAATGCAAGAAGAGGCTTTGGAAAATTTAGCATCATTAAGAGCTGAAAACAAAAAAAAGGCACTTTTAATATCTGCAACAGGCACAGGAAAGACATATTTATCTGCCTTTGATGTTAAACAATTTAAACCTAAAAAGTTCCTATTTGTAGTTCACAGGAGAACTATTGCTGAAAAAGCTATGGAAACTTTTCAAAGCTTACTTGGCTCAAGTAAAACAATGGGAGTTTTTTCTGGATCAAAAAAAGAACTTGAATGTGACTATATTTTTTCAACCGTACAAACGGTTTCTAAAGTTGAAAACCTAGCTTTATTTCAAAATGATCATTTTGAATACATTGTCATTGACGAAACACATCGAGCAGGTGCAAACTCTTACAAAAAAATTCTAGAGTATTTTAAACCAAAGTTTCTTTTAGGTATGACTGCTACTCCTGAGAGAACAGATGGTGAAGATATTTTTAAGTTATTTGATTACAACATCGCTTATGAAATTAGACTTCATAATGCGTTATCTCAAAACATGTTATGTCCATTTCATTATTATGGTGTTACTGATATTACTGTAAATGATGAAATAATAGATGACAAAAGTGACTTTAATAAATTAACATGTGATGAACGAGTTAAACATATTATTAAGACATCAAAGCTCTATGGTACGGATTCTGGTGAAATAAAAGGGCTTATTTTTTGTTCTAAAAATGAAATCTCTAGACAGCTTTCTCTTGAATTTCAAGCAAATGGATTGAAGACTATAGTTTTATCTGGTGACAGCTCAGAAGACGAAAGAGTTTCAGCGATTAACAAGCTTGAGCGCAATGAAATAGATTATATTTTCACTGTAGATATTTTTAACGAGGGTATTGATATCCCAAGCATTAATCAAATCATAATGTTGAGACCCACTCAATCGGCAATCATATTTGTTCAACAATTGGGTAGAGGCTTAAGAAAATCTAAATCAAAAGAATATCTAACAGTTATTGATTTCATTGGTAATTACAATAATAATTATCTTGTTCCAATTGCTTTATATGGTGACACCTCTTTCAATAAAGACTCTATTAGAAAACTCGTTGCAGGTGGTAGTAGTATGATCCCTGGTGCTTCTACAGTAAACTTTGATGAAATATCGAAGGAAAAAGTATTTGATTCAATTAATAAAGCTAATATGCAAAAATTGACTGATCTGAAAAAAGACTACCAAAGTCTTAAAAATAAGATTGGTCGTATACCTACAATGATTGATTTTATTGAATTTGGCAGTAGAGATCCATGGCTATATGCTTCATATAAAAAATCCTATCTAAACTTCATTAATATAGTTGAGGAAAAATATAGAAACACCACTTCAAAGACTCATGACAAGCTTCTTGAACACTTCACTTTAGATATCAACAATGGCAAGCGTCTAGAAGAAAGTTTATTACTTCAATTATTAATTCAAAATGACAGTCTTTCAAAATTAGAGTTAAGAACCATAATAAAAAATGAGTATGGATATGAGCCTAATGAAGAAATCTATAACTCAATAGTCAACAATCTAAACTTTGAATTTATCAGGCAGTCATATAAGATTGTAATCTTTAAAAACAACACTTTCACCATTGGAGAAGATTTATCTAAAGCTCTTCAAAACTCAACATTCAAATATTTTTTACTTGACAATATTGATTACTCAATTATGTCATATAAGAATAAATTTGAGCTAAACATGTTTGAAAGTGGTCTAATTAGAAATCAAAAATATGGAAGAAAAGATGTTTGTAGATTACTAAATTGGGATAAAGATATAAGTGCTACTGTATATGGCTACCGAACAAAAAATAATCAAACACCTTGTTTTGTTACCTATCACAAATCAAATGAATTAGAAGGTGACATAAATTATAACGATCATTTTATAAACTCGTCTATTTTCGCTTGGGAATCTAGATCTAACAGAAAGTTAGAAAGCCAGGAAATTCAAAATGTAATCGAATCTAAAAGGATTCTCTTATTTGTAAAAAAGGAAGACGGAGAAGGTACTGATTTTTATTACTTAGGGGACGCTTCTATTCTTCCTGATTCAATCACTCAAGACATTACTGAAAAAGGTTCACCTGTAGTCCATTTCAAATTTAAACTAGTACACCCTGTAGATGATGAATTATACAATTACATCATAAATGAATAAAAAAACACCTAACAATGTGTATAGTGCATAGCACCCTACGGGATGCTACGAAACCATACACGGAACGTTGGGCGTAAGTAAAAACAAGACACAGCAGATTGACTGAATATCCGAAAGACATAAAGTTTAAATACAGTTGGAGAAAATACCAGCAACGGGTACTTGATGAGTTACAAGACCACTTGTCTGACGAACATCTTCACGTAATTGCTCCGCCAGGTTCAGGTAAAACAGTATTAGGACTTGAAGTTGCTATTCGGCTTAACAAACCTACTTTAATACTCGCTCCGACAATCGCAATTCGCAATCAATGGATACAAAGATTTTGCGAACTTTTTCTTCAGACTACTTTGACACCTGATTGGATTTCGAGAGATATTCGTAATCCAAAATTCATGACAGTAGTTACTTACCAAGGACTTCATGCTGCTTGTAATAATTGGAGAAATGAAGAAGAAGTTGATGACGAAGAAGAAGTAACCGAAGAAAATGGACATGGTAATTCAAGCAACTCAGAACTTGAAAGTATTGTAAGCGGACTAAAATCACAAAACATAAAAACTATTGTTGTGGACGAAGCTCACCATTTAAAAAACGAATGGTGGCAAACGCTGACAAAAGTTAAAGAAAAATTGCAGCCGATTATTGTTGGTTTAACAGCAACTCCGCCTTATGACGTTTCGGCTTCAGAATGGCAACGATACATAGAACTAAACGGACCTGTTGATACTGAAATTTCAGTTCCAGAATTAGTTATTGAAGGGGATTTATGCCCACATCAAGACTACGTTCATTTCACATTGCCAACCGAAAAGGAAAACCAAAGTATTGTTGAATTTAGACAGAATATTGAAAATCTGTTTCAGAAAATAAAAAATGATGAAACCATCATTAAGGCGATTGAGCAGCATCCCATTTGGAAAAAGCCAACAGAGCAATTAGATTGGATTTACAATAATCTTTCCTATTACTCGGCTTGTTTAATATTCTTAAAATCGAATGAAAAGGAAATTCCTGAAACACATCTTGAAGTCATTGGTGACAGGAAATTTAAAATCCCAAACCTTGATTACGAATGGATTGAGACTCTTCTAGATTTCTATCTCTACAAAGAAAAGGAACATTTCAAAAATTTTGAAGAACATCAAAAATCCCTTGAAAACAAACTGAGACGATACGGAGCGATTGAAAGGAGACAAATTAACTTTTCACACAACAAACGTGTGACGGGATTTTTAACTTCAAGTATTAGTAAACTTAGCGGCATAAAGGAGATTGTTGATTTTGAATATCAGCAACTAGGTAAAGATTTACGAATGGTTATTCTTTCGGACTTTATCCGAAAAGAATTTTTCATCAAAGAGTCTGAAAACAATCTCGAACTGAACAAAATTGGAATCATACCGATTTTTGAAAAATTAAGGCGAGAAAACAAGGACAACAAAAGAATTGCAGTTTTAACAGGGTCATTAATAATAATCCCTGAAAGTGCCTATTCAGCATTTGAAGCCAAAGCAGCGAAAATTGGAATAACTCAAGTGAACTCAAGCCCAGTTTGTTATGACTCTGACTATGTCTTAATAAACCAAACCGAGCAACTCAAACACGACATTGTTCATCTTGTAACTCAAATTTTTCAAAGTGGAGAAATTGAAGTGTTAATAGGTACGAAGTCTTTGCTCGGTGAAGGATGGGACGCTCCTGCCATCAATTCATTAATATTAGCAAGTTTTGTTGGTTCGTTTGTGCTTTCAAATCAAATGCGAGGTAGAGCCATTAGAACCCAAAATGGAAATGGCGATAAAACAGGAAACATATGGCACTTAGCCTGTATCGACCCAACCTCACAAACAGGCGGAGACGATTTTGATTTACTTAAAAGGCGATTTAGAAGTTTTGTTGGCGTTTCATTCAAAGAAGAGGCAGGAATTGAGAACGGAATTGAACGTTTGAATTTATCTGAAAACATTCACCTAAAAGAAGAAGCGGAGAAAAAGAATGCTGAAATGTTTTCCTATGCAGGTGACAGAGAAAATCTAAAACAAAGATGGAGAACGGCACTTGAAACAGGTATTAACCTTGTTGAAGAAATAAAAATTCCATTCCCCGAAGAAAAGGAATACAATACTGTTAAGTCAATGTACTTAAATAAAACAATTGGTAACCTATTGGCAACTTTAGGCTCGGGTTTAGTTGGTTTTGGTTTAGAAGGATTGCAAGGACTTGGCAGAGCGGCCAGAAATATTAGAACTACACAAGACTTGTATTTTTTCCTAGGGATTTTTGGAGTAATAGGAATGCTAATTTTCGGTAGACTAACATTTAAGACTTTAAGACTATTTCTAAAATACAGAGACATATCAAAGGACATCCAACAAATTGGAGACGCAGTCCTAAACTCTTTAATTAAAGCGGGTGTGATAAATACAGCCTACTCAAAATTGAAGGTTGAAACTACAGTTGACAAATGGGGTGCGGTTTTCTGTCATTTAGAAGGTGGAACAACTTTCGATAAGTCAACTTTTATAAATGCGCTTCAAGAAGTAATTGCACCAATTGACAATCCGAGATATGTAATTATCAGAAAGAACATTTTTATGCTTTTTGTTAAGCAAAAGGACTATCATTCAGTTCCTGAAGTTCTTGGAAGAAATAAGAATTTAGCGGAATATTTCAAAGACCAATGGGAACGACTTGTTGGTTCTTGCGACTTAATTTTCACAAGGTCAATTGAAGGAAGAAAACTGCTTTTAAGGTCAAGAGTAAAATCACTAGCAGCACAATTTGATGAGAAAGTTGAACACGTAAACAAATGGAAATAAAAAAACCTACGCCCAACAATGTGTATAGTGCATAGCACCCTGCGGGATGCTACGACACCATACACGGAACGTTGTCAGTAATAAGAAAAAAAGAGAAAATCATCCTTTCAAATAATTGGCTGATAAAAAAGGAAATTCTTCTTTTAATCAACAATTCAAAAACAGCAGAAAATTTAGGAAATAAATGAGAATTCATGTTGGAAAAATAGCTGGAAAAGAAATTGAAATATTGGATTATCTCTCCGATGACATCTTTACATTTAAAATAAAAAAACTCGACCTCAAGGCAAAAGAAGAAAGTTGGGATTCGTATCAAAAAAGGATAAACCAAGATTTCAACAATCCTACAAAATCACTTGAAAATGAAATTCACTTTAAAAAATATGATAAAATAGGAACACAAGACGAACTTATAAAAATTAATCTAAATCATGTTTTTGATTCAGAATTCTATATTACAAATGGACAAAAGATAATTTCAGTATTAAAAAATGATGACTCTTATATTTTAGGTTTGCATGATTATAATTTTTTTACTGGATATTTAATTCCTCATATCTCAATGAATAAATTTAGTTTGGAATCATTTAGATTTAAATCATGTGAAATTATGGAACAGATTGAATCATTTGCCACAGGAATCTTATCACATATTTCAATTCAAAGGATTCCAATAGAAAATAATTTCATTGAAATCAAGAATGCATTTAAAAAGTATTTTGTACAATATCAAAAAGATTTTTTTATTATTGACCCTTCATATCCAAATAAAAGTATAGATACTCAGTTTGAAAAATTGCTAATTGAATCAGGTTTAAAGCAGGCAAAGTGTTGTATAAATTGTAAAAATTTCAAATCAATAACAGCTGGTCATCTAACCAATAGTAAATTCAATGGAAAGTGTGATATAATAAAAGAGAAATTACCTGATTTAAAATACCCTATTACATTTATGTGGAATTGGTGTCAAAGTTTTGAAAGAATAAAATAAAAAAAAGCCAGCAGCCAACAATGCATACACGGCAATACTCCCTATGCGGTCGTACTGCGTGTATGCG
>JAQXDE010000004.1 GCA_029251525.1 Saprospiraceae bacterium
GAAAATATTAAAGCTGAAATATTATATTTTAGTAATGCGAGTAAAAGTTGGGAGCGTATGTATGGATGGTCTTGGATAATGAAGTTAGCAGAGGAACTTTATAATTCAAAAGATGAAGATGCGCAAATATGGTTTAAGAATTTACAGCCATTGACTGATTTTATAATTGAGCGGTATATGAGTTTTTTACCAATTCAAACTTATCCTGTGCGAACAGGTGTTCACCCAAATACAGCTTTTGGATTATCTTTCGCATTGGATTATGCCAATACGACTGGCCATACTAAACTGAAAAATTTAATAGAGCAAAGATCGAGAGTATATTATTTATCAGATTGCAATTGCCCCACAGAGTTCGAACCAAGTGGAGAAGATTTTTTGTCGGGTTGCTTGGAGGAGGCAAATTTGATGCGTCGAGTTTTATCACCAGTTGAATTTGAAAAATGGTTCAAAAATTTTTTACCAAAAAAGAAATTAAAAACTCTGGTAAGTCCCGCAGATGTTAGTGATCGGAGTGATCCAAAAATTGTACATTTAGATGGATTGAATCTGAGTAGAGCATGGTGTATGTATGGGATCTCTAGAAGTATAAGAAGTAAGAAAAAACGAGATATGATGTATGACGCAGCAGAGAAACATTTGCGAGCAACTGTTCCAAATGTTGTTTCCGAGCATTACGAAGGGTCACATTGGTTGGCATCTTTTGCAGTTTTTGCATTATCATCAAATAAATAACGGAAGATAAAAAATCAGAGCCTGGTTTAAAAAGCTATGATATAGAGTTGGAATTCGGAATCATTGGTTTCGTGTTTTTGATTTCCTTATTTGTTCAGGGACTATAGACATTATTATGGAGTTTAGATTTTATAAATTTGTATGTATTTTACAAAATGGTAATATGGAATTAGTAATGAGCGCATTAATTATCAGGATGATTTTAGTTTCTTAGGTTTTGATATTTAGTTTAGTCGTTCATGCTTTTCTTTTAATTAAAGAGGATGAAATAATAACAAATGATTTTACAAAGATTATTTTTAGAAAAATAGATTTTAAATAAAGTAAAATAACCATAATGAATTATATTAATTTTTTAAGTATTCTGTTTTTTACTTTTATTATATCCAGTTGTGAGCTTGGAACGAATTCAACTGGTAAACTGGATACAGGTGATTCAAATAATCCTACCTTGATTAGTTCTGCTGAAATTGAAAAACTTGATAACTGGATCTGTGTTCCTGGAAACCAAGTTGGAAGAATTAAGGCTGATTTTAATGGGGCAGATATTTATAAAACTTTTGGAGAAGAAAATGTTTTAACGACTGAAATTGGCCTTGGAGAAGGAGAAACGAAAAGAGGGTTACTTGTTTTTCCGAAAACTAAAAATGAAATACAAGTGCTTTTTCAAGGGAAAGTAGAGATGGCGAAATTAGAAAGTATCAGAATTAAAGGAATAGGTTCAAAATGGAAAACAGATTCTGGAATTAAGGTAGGAACTACTATAGAGGAGTTAGTAGCAATAAACGGGAAAGACTTTAAATTTTATGGTTTAGAATGGGACTATTCTGGAAGATTGGTCAGTTGGAATGGTGGGAAATTAGATAAGAAGGTAAGTATCTTTCTAGAGGCAACAAATGTGGAGCCGGTATTTCCAGATCTAATTGGTGATAAAGAGTTTTGGTCAAGTAATCCAAAAGCGATAGAAGCGGGACTTTTCGTCAATTCAATTTTAATTTTTTTTTAAGTCTTAAGAGGAAATGCGACTTATTAAATAATAGATTTGGATAGTTTAATTTACCCAAATCAAGATGTAATTATTTTTTAATTAAATACTTGTAGATACTATGTTAGAATTTTTGAGAAAACTTTTTGGTGGAAAAGATTTAAAACTGATTATTCAAAATGGCGCGGTAATAGTTGATGTTAGAACAGTGAAGGAATTTCAAAGAGGGAGTGCAGATGGAGCGATTAATATTCCGCTTGGGGATTTTGGTAAAAACATCGATAAGATGAGACAAATGAAAAAACCAATAATCACATGTTGTGCCTCAGGGATGAGAAGTGATGCTGCTAAAAGACAATTGGAATCTTATAGAATTGAAGCATACAATGGAGGTTCTTGGCAAAGTATAAGTAGGAAACTACAGTAGTGAGATGCTGTTTTTTATATAAAAAGTTTTAGAGTTGATATAAATTGGATAAAAATTGGGTCACTTTTAAATTAGGAAATGCTCTAAATAACTTCTAGGAAAACTATTTTTTGTAATCAAAAAGGTATTATTGCTATTACTTTTAATAATTTATTGTTTTGCAATTAAGTTTTTTATGTACCAACCTAAAATCATCTAATTTTCTTTAAATTTTGAGAATACCTTTATTTGAAAAAATAAAATCATTTGAACGCATTACTAGAAGGACTACTTTTTGGATTAACGTTAACAGTAATGGCTGGACCAATACTGTTTGCTTTATTGCAAACAGGAATAGAACAAGGATTTCGTTCGGGTATGATGGTTGCATTAGGTGTATTTTTTAGTGATGTTTTATTTGTTGCGGCAGTATATTTCGGATTGAATTATATTCAGGCGGTGGTAAAAATGGAAGGCTTTAATTTAATATTGGGAAATGTAGGGGGAATTGCTTTGATTTTTATTGGTCTAGGAACGTATTTCTCAAAACCACCACAAATACCCGTAGATAATTTTTTTTCAAAAAAAGAGACAAGAGAGGAATCAAAAGAAATACCAAGCGAAAAAATCATCTCCTTTTTCAAATTATTGTTTAAGGGATTTTTAGTCAATACATTAAACCCTTTTACTTTTTTCTTTTGGGGGGTAATTGCTGCAGGAAAATTAGCAGAAAGTGGATTCAGTAAAAATGAATTTTTTTTATTTTTTGGAGCAATACTTTTTGTAATTATTACAACAGATATGTTAAAAGTTTATTTGGCAAAAGTGATACGCAAGTATTTAAAACCTGGCAATATATTATTAGTTCGAAGAATTTCGGGAGTAGCATTTGTGATTTTTGGAATAGTCTTGATGGTTCGGGTAATTTTATAAAATTATGTTCGGGTAATTGAATTATTTTTTCCAGAAGGTATTATATTTTAAAATACAATAAATTGCACGGAAGCCATCTCGCCAACCAATTTTTTTCCCATCTTCGTAGGATCTTCCATAATAAGAAATTCCCACTTCATAAATTCTAACTTTCGGGATTCGAGAAATTTTGCCGGTAACTTCTGGTTCGAAACCAAAACGATTTTCTTTCAAATTTAAACTTTGCACCATTTCTGTTTTAAATAATTTATAGCAAGTTTCCATATCTGTCAAATTTAGATTGGTCATCATATTCGACAAGTTAGTCAACCATTTATTTCCTATCGAATGCCAATAAAATAAAATTCGATGTGGTTTTCCTCCAATAAACCTTGAGCCATAGACGACATCAGCAACATCATTTAACATTGGTTTCAATAAAATGTTATACTCCTCAGGGTCGTATTCCAAATCCGCATCTTGAATAATCAAAAAGTCACCTGTGGCATTTTTGATACCTGTATGTAAGGCGGCACCTTTTCCTTTGTTGACTTCATGTTTTGAATATTGAATATTCATTTCAGGATTAGCTTCTGAATATCGTAAAATTGCTCGTTCTGTGTCATCGGTAGAAAAATCATTGACTATGATAATTTCTTTTTTTAAATCACCAATTAATTGAACAGCCTTGATTTTATCCAATATATAATGAATAGTCGGTGCTTCGTTGTATGCAGGAATAACAATGGAAAGTTTTTGACTCATATAGTTTTTTCTAAAAATTAAAAAACAAAATTAAAAAATTCAAACTAGTAATCAATATTATAATTACTGACTTGAATTTTTTAAATAATAACATCTATTTATTCTTAATCTAGGTTAAAGCGGAAGGAACTTTATCATTCATTAATTTAAACCAAAGTGGGGGTAAAAAGGAGATTAACATTGAACCTGGATAGCCATAGGGTAATTGCGGGCTGTCATCAAAGTGCCGAAGTACTTGGAATTTTCGAGTTGATTTGAAATGATGATCAGAGTGTCTCGTCAATTCATATAAAAATATTCTGCCCATTTCGTGATTTGAGTTCCAAGAGTGCTGAATGGTTACATTTTCGTATCGACCTGATGCTAATTTTTTTCTACGCAATCCATAGTGTTCAATATAATTAACGGTCTCCAATAAAAGGAATCCCGTGATAGCAATGATGATGGCAAAAGGGACAACAAACCATCCAAAATATAAACCAACAAAAACCAAATAAGTCACTTGGACTAATTGAAAAACAAGCATTTCATTTTTAAAAGAGAAAAAAGAGACGCCTTGTTTTTTTAATTTCGCAGTTTCTAAAGACCATGCACTTTTATAACCTCCGATAGTAGATCGAACCCAGAAGGCATATAAATTTTCATTCAATCGAGATGATGCCGGATCTTCATCAGTTGCAATATTTTTATGATGACCTTTATTATGTTCAATGAAAAAATGCATGTACAAAGCGGAAAGTAATAATGATTTAGACATCAACTGTTCTGATTTTTTAACTCGATGACCCAATTCATGAGCAACATTAATTCCGATAGTTGATACAATGATTCCGATACTCCAAGTCATTCCGACCATCTCAAAAGTTTCCAAACCTCCTGCAGATATAGTGCTAAAGAAAAACCAAATCAGTCCCCAAAGTATTGGAATATTTGAATATAGTAACCAATCAAAAATGATTGTAGATAATTTTGAGCCTTCCTCTTGTTCGGTTAAATTTTTTTCCGAGGAAGAATAAAAATGGTCTAAAAGCGGGATAATGGCAAATGCTAAGATGACAGTTGCAAATGACCAATAACCTTGAACATATATAGCTGCAAAGGTCGAAAGCGGGGCAAGATAAGCCAATAAATATTTTGAATCTTTCCAATTCATAATTTTAATCAATGTTTGTAATGAAATTATACTGATTAAAAATACAAATTTTAAACCATAATGCGACAAAAAGGTTATCAATTAAGGTTTTAGGTTTGTTACCTTTGCGCCACTATTTTTAATAAAAAATGAAATAAATAAATAATAAGATGAGTACTCAATTTCATAGTTTAAAAGTAATTAAAATCACTCCTGAGATTAGTGATGCATCGTCGATTACTTTTGAAATTCCGACTGAATTAGAAGATAAGTTTGATTATACACATGGTCAATATTTAACTTTGAAATTTCAAATAAATGGAAAAGAAGAACGTCGAGCATATTCGATGTCTAGTAGTCCGTTAGAAAATGGAATTACTGTTACCGTCAAAAAAGTAGATAAAGGAATCGTATCCAATCATATTTGTAATAACTTAGAATCAGGCGCTATGGTAGATGTCATGGTTCCACAGGGAAGATTTACCTTGCAGTTGGATGAAGAAAAAAATAGAACATTTTATTTATTTGGAGCAGGGAGTGGAATTACGCCTTTGATGTCAATAGGAAAAACCATTTTGGAAAAAGAACCACTTTCAACGGTATTTCTTCTTTATGGAAATAGGAATGAAGAATCGATTATTTTTAAATATCAGTTGGATAAAATGGTGCAAAAGTATCAAAATCAATTCATTGTATGTCACACTTTAAGTCAGCCAAAGAAGCAAAAAATAGGAGGATTAGGAGGGTTGTTTAAAAAATCAAAAATGTCCTGGCAGGGAGAAGTTGGTCGAGTGGATAAGTTGAGTGTTAAGAAATTTCTATTAGATAATCCAACTCGAAGTAAGGAGGCACATTATTTTGTTTGCGGTCCAGGAGGAATGATTGATGATGTGGAAAATACACTAATAGAAATGGGTATTAATAAAAATGTTGTTCATTCTGAAAGATTTACCTCAAATATCTCTGGTAATGAAAGTACCACTCACTCAGGAGTTGCTGCACCAGTCGATAAGGCAAAATTGATAGTTCACCTTGATGGCGAGCTTATTGAAGCTGAAGTGAAAAAAGGGAAATCAATTTTGGATACGTTGTTAGATTTAAAACATGAACCACCCTATTCTTGTTGCTCAGGTTCTTGCTCGACTTGTATGGCAAAAATTATCAAAGGAAAAGTAGAGATGGAAGCTTGTTATGCTTTGGATGATGATGAAATTGAGGAAGGTTTTATTTTGACTTGTCAATCTCATCCGACAACTGCAGAATTAGAAATAACTTTTGACGTTTAATAACTCATTCGTAGTCCAATTATTAAACTAGTTCAAGAAAAGAGGAATCGAAACTTTTTGTAGAAAAACAGTTTATGTTATTCAAGCATCATTTGCGAAAATTCGCTACTTTTGCAATATTGGACTACACCATAAATTGAACCATAAAAAATCCACTCGTATGAATTTTGAATTAACCGAAGAACATTTTGCAGTTCAAGAAGCTGCAAGAGATTTTGCTCAAAAAGAACTAAAGCCAGGAGTTATTGAAAGAGACTCCAAAATGATTTATGCTTTAGAGCAAATTAAGATGATGGGTGATCTGGGTTTTATGGGTATGATGGTTTCTCCCGAATATGGCGGCGGCGGAATGGATACAATTTCATACTGTTTGGCAATGGAGGAGATATCAAAAATTGACAATTCCTGTTCTGTTGCAATGTCTGTAAATAATTCTTTAGTTTGTTGGGGCCTAGAAACTTTTGGATCGGAAGATCAAAAGCAAAAATACCTGACTAAGTTAGCAGTTGGAGAATGGATTGGTGCATTTTGTCTCTCAGAGCCTGAGGCGGGAAGTGATGCAACAAGTCAACAAACTACTGCAATTGATATGGGCGATCATTACCTATTGAATGGAACTAAAAACTGGATTACAAACGGAGGTACATCAAAAATCCATTTGGTGATTGCTCAAACAGATAGAGAAAAAGGGCACAGAGGAATTAATGCATTTATCGTTGAAACAGATTGGGATGGTGTAGGAATTGGGGCGAAAGAAGACAAATTAGGAATTCGATCTTCAGACACTCACACGATCATGTACACCGATGTAAAGGTACCAAAAGAAAATAGAATTGGAGAAGATGGATTCGGTTTCAAATTTGCGATGAGAGTCTTGACTGGCGGAAGAATTGGAATAGCATCTCAAGCTGTTGGAATTGCAGCAGGTGCGTATGAGTTGGCGGTTGCTTACTCACATGATCGAGCTGCATTTGGGAAGCCAATTAATCAGCACCAAGCAATTGCATTTAAGTTAGCGGATATGGCAACTGAAATTGATGCAGCACGAATGATGGTTCATCGAGCGGCATGGATGAAAGATGAGAAAATGGATTATACGATGTCTGCTGCAATGGCCAAAGTATTTGCTTCAGAAGTTGCGATGAAACATACTGTAGAGGCTGTACAAATACATGGTGGATATGGTTTTGTAAAAGAATATCATGTGGAACGATTAATGAGAGATGCGAAAATTACTCAGATTTATGAAGGGACTTCGGAGATTCAACGAGTAGTGATTTCGAGGGAGATTATCAAAAAAGGAAATTTATATGCTCCAATTTTGGGAGCTGCAGTAAAGGTTTAACCTCTCTTTTGTAAAAAACTAAAAAGGCAATGACTCGATTGAGTTGTTGCCTTTTTAGTTTTTTAGGAAAAAGTAATCTTCAGTAAAAGAAAATAATGTAGAATTTCAACAAATATTTAAAATAAAGAAGTTATCAGTAATATTTTATGTCTTAATTTATAGTTCTTTCCTTTTTTAAAAATATTTTAATTTTGGAGTTAGTATTCTCCAAACGCAGATGAAATTGTGAAAAATTCAATTATCATATTTACAGTTTATGCAAGGTCTCAAACAAGTTTAAAACGAAGAAATTAAGTATAATTAAAAAGTGAAAATCGTAGTGTAAAGTTAAAAATAGAAGATATATAATACAGATGATTATGTATTGACTCAAGCTATTTTAAAACTAGAATAATATTTTAAAAAAATAGATTGTTAAGATCTAATTAATTCAAGTTATAAAATAAGAGCATATGTAGAATTAGCCTCATTAAACGTTAATGACAAAATTGATTTTAAAAAACCAATATGGAATTTAGGAACGAAACCTAAATTTTAAATACGACAAACTAAAAGACTCCACAATTTATGCTCATTTTCTAGTTATGGTAAAATTATAATCCTGAAATTTTGATTAAAACAAAGGTTATTGATTTGAATAATAATAATTCAACAATTTATTTCTTTGGTTTGAAAGTTGGAAAAGTCAAGGAAAGGTATGGAATATCTTCAGGTGCATTTGCTTTTAAGGTAACCTGAAAGTACAAAGTTAGATTTGGCTAAATAGGTGTAAGTAGTAGTTCATTTGGTAAATGGTTTTTGTGGACAAAATTGATAGTTTTCAACTAAAATTAGAAAAACTTAATTTTTTAAAAAACAATAACGAATCTATAAAGAATGGGATTACATTGTTTTTAAGAGTTATATTTTAGAGATATTTTGATGAAGTTTATTACCCTTCAACAACCAAAAGTAAATATTTCACGTTTAAATAGAAATTAAATCATTTAAAACTCATTCTTTGAAAGGAGCATTCCAAATCGCTAAAATTGCTGGTATCCCAGTTAGACTACATTGGACATTTGTTGTGATGTTGGGTTGGGTGGCGATTGAAGGTAGGCGAAGTGGAATGAATTGGGAAAGTGTAGGTTGGTTTGCAGTTTTAATGATTGGCGTTTTTGTTTGTGTGGTTTTACATGAATTAGGGCACGCTTTTTCCGCTAAAAGATATGGTGTTCGAACCAAAGATATTATTCTTTCCCCATTGGGTGGAGTTGCTCGATTGGATGGATTACCGGAGAAACCAATTGATGAATCAGTAGTTGCATTTGCTGGGCCTTTGGTAAATATTTTATTAGCTGGTATTTTTGGAGGATATGGTTGGATGACCTCTAGTATTGACCTTTCCAATCTAGGAGCGTCTAGACTAGTATTTGGAAATCCTGAAAATTTTGTCACCTTATTCTTAATAATCAATATTTTTTTGTCATTCTTTAATTTGATTCCCGCTTTTCCGATGGATGGAGGGAGAATCTTTAGATCATTACTTTCTCCAAGTTTGGGGAGACGACGAGCCACCTTAATTACTACATATTTAGGGCAGGGAATAGCAGTTTTATTGGTCGGTTTAGCTTGTTTTTTAGTGCCACCTCGTATGTCATTTTACTTGATTCCACTATTTATATTGTCGAGCGCATTTATGTTTTTTATGGCTAGGCAGGAGTATCGAATAGTAGAATTTGAAGAGATTTTAAAAAGACATTCAATCTTAGAATTGATTCGTCAACCAATAAATATTTTCAATAAAAACGATCATATTGCTTATGCCTTAGAGGCATTGAAAACAGGATTGGAAAAAGATTTTTTAGTAAAGAACGAGGATGGAACAATTGCTGGCGTTTTTTCTCAGCCGGAAATTTTGGAAATGGCGAAAAGTATTCCAACTAGTTCACATAAGAAACATTTTGTAGAGGAGTTTATCTCGCCTGTCGAAGAGGTTGTATATCCAAGTGATACACTGCATATTTTTTATAAAAAATTGATGAGCCAAGAATTACGAATACTACCTGTGTTTGAAAATGAAAATTTAATTGGTGTGGTAGATATCCAACAATTAAATGATTTCTTGAGGGTGGAATATGAAATGAAATAAAACCCTATGCAAATTGATCTTTTTCTAAAACTCCAATTCCGAACAAAGCAAAATCATACTTTACAGGGTCTTTTGCATCAAAATGTTTTAATTTATTAGTCAACTCAATTACTGATTTCCAGTCAGTCTGTTTGCGTTCCAAAAGATTTAATCTTCTTGCTACACGATCTACGTGCACATCTAAAGGAATTAATAGTTGTGCTGGTTTTATTTTTTTCCAAATTCCAAAATCAACTCCATTCGTATCTTCCCTAACCATCCACCGAAGAAACATATTCAATCGTTTGCAAGCAGAATTTCGAATAGGTGTAGAAACATGTTTTCGAGTTCGATTAGGGGCATTAGGAAGAGAAAAAAACTGTTCATGAAAACCTTTTAGCGCAGCTTCCACATTCTCACTTGTAGTAGAAATATGATTAGAAAATGCATTTTCAAGTGATTTGTTTTTTTTGTAAAAATTTTGTAAAAATGTTAAAAAATAAAGTGTGTCAATTGATTGAAAGGTACGGTGCTTGAAATTCAAAAAAGCTTTTCGATCTTTTTCTTCATGATTTATAATATAATCGAAAGGAGCTCCATCCATTAACTGAATCAATTCATTTGCTTTATTAATAATCGTTTTTCGTTGTCCCCATGCTAGCATAGAAACCCAAAAACCCATTATTTCAATGTCTTGTTTTTTAGAGAATTGATGAGGAATTGAAATGGGATCGTTTTCGATAAAATTTGGGCTATTAAATTTTTTGACACAAGAATCCAAGTAAGATTTTAATTCTTGTTGGTTAATATTTAGATTTGTGGGCATATTACATTTAAGGTTAAATATATGCTAAGAAGTAATGCCAATTTAACATTAATTTTATTTCAGTTTAATAGAGATTGATCTTTCCTACCATATTAAAATTGAAATCTGATTATGACTGCCACGCTCACTTATGCCCTAGTTTTAGCTAAAATTTATTCTGGTAGAAAGGTATTTGCTCTTATCGAGCAAGAGTCAAAATCCTAGATTAAATTTTACAAAAGATCAATTAAACAAAGGGAAACTCTATTTAACTTTTTTGGGTTCTTTATACATTTCCATTTTAACAAGTCCCATTCTTTGGAGAAAATGTCCTACAGAAACTCTCAAAACTCCAATGCCATATTTTGCACTTCTTTGGAAGTTAATTGATGATGCTTCATCAAAATATTTTGTCGGACAAGTCACTTCTGCAATATCATAACCAGCATAAATTATTTGAGACAACATCTCATTATCAAATACAAAGTCATCATCGTTTGCATTAAAATTTATTCCTTCCAAAACATCTCGACTGAATGATCTATAGCCAGTATGGTATTCAGATAGTTTATAGTTAACTAACATGTTTTGGGTGAAAGTTAACAATCGATTTGCGATATATTTGTACATAGGCATTCCTCCTTTCAATGCTCCTTTCCCTAAAATTCTTGAGCCCAAAACAACAGGGTATAAATCATCTCCAATAATGTTTACCATCGCAGGAATTAACATAGGAGTGTACTGATAATCAGGATGAAGCATGATTACAATATCACCACCAAGTTCCAAAGCTTTATTATAGAGTGATTTTTGATTACCTCCGTACCCTTTGTTTGTCTCGTGGCGAATGATGTGTTGAATACCAATCTTTCGACCTAATTCTGAAGTATTATCCTTGCTGGCATCATCACATAAAATCACCTCATCCACTAAAGGAAAAGGAATTTCATTGTAAGTTTTTTCTAAAGTTAAAGCTGCATTATATGCAGGTAAAACGACAATCACTTTCTTTCCTTTGTACATAATATTTTATTAAACCGTGAACACATATTTAATTAATTATTTTTGATTGTATATATATTGCCCACATATTTTATACTTCGCACTAATTTATGTTAATATGGTTTCATTCTAGACCATACTGTGATTTTCAGTTCATTTGGCAAATCTTAATGATCTTTAATACAAAGGGCTGTTTTAAACAAAAGAATTAAAAGAATGATGAATAATAAAATATCATTCATCATTCATTTATTCCTCTTCCTCAGATTTATCTGAGGTTTCTTCTGATTCATCTTTCATATCGATTAATGATCTCTCATTCAAGAAATTGAACCATTTGATTACTTTCTTTATATCGCTTGTATGGACTTTATCCTCATCGTAATCTGATAAAATTTTTCTAAAATATATATGTAATTCAGTAGAAGAACTATTGGATGAAGGAATAGGATTTGACTCCATTTGTTCAACCATTGTTCTAAATATTATTTTTAATTCAGTCGAATCATCAAGGGTGAAGATCCCAATGCTAGCTAAGGGAGTGAATTGATGTTTTCTTGCTGGGGCAAATTTTCTTTTACCATTGTCCAAATCTTCTATAATTAGGCCATTAGTTCTATTAGCTGCTAATTTGAATACGCCTGACATTCCACTTACGGCTACTAAGTCATCTAACTTCATTATGGGTTTTTTATTTAGAATATAAAAAGTAAGTAATAAATTCCGGACGCGAAATTACAAATTCTATTGAAAAAAAAGCATTTTCAAAGCAGTTGGTTTTGCCTTAAAAAAACTTAAATGAGAAGAAGAGTTTTACTAATGAAGAATAAAGTTTTACTAAAAGACTATTTCAGTAAAAAGATAGAAGTTGAACCTATTGAAGTTTTTTCCATTATCATAAATTTAAGGAATTAATTATTTTAAAAGACTATTTCTTATCGTACCTTTTTTTAATATTATTCACAAAGTTTTTTTCATGTAAAATTTTTCTAATTTTGCAGGCAAATTAATAATTACCTAACCAAAGTGTAATTTCTCAAGATCGATGAGAAATTTTAAAATAAAAAAAATGAAAAAAGATTTTTTTAAAAAACTAGGTCTTAAAGCCAAAAATAACGGAACAAGCACAGGACAAAAATCTTATGCTTCAAAAGAATATATTGAATCTTATTCTCCAGTAGATGGAGCATATATTGGTAGTGTTGGGGTAACAACAAAAGCTGATTATGAGCGAGTAGTAAAAGTCTCGCAAAAAGCATATACTAAATGGAGAACCATGCCTTCTCCAAAAAGAGGAGAAATTGTTAGACAATACGGAGAAGCACTTAGAGCAAACAAGGATTCTCTTGGAAAATTGGTTTCTTATGAAATGGGAAAAAGTCTTCAGGAAGGTTACGGAGAAGTGCAAGAGATGATTGACATTTGTGACTTTGCAGTTGGTTTGTCTAGACAATTATATGGGTTGACAATGGACTCAGAACGACCGAATCATAGAATGTATGAACAATGGCATTCACTTGGTCTCGTTGGAATTATTTCAGCATTCAATTTTCCTGTTGCCGTTTGGTCATGGAATTCGATGTTGGCGTTAGTTTGTGGAGATGTTTGTATCTGGAAGCCATCAGAGAAAGCACCAATGTGTGGAGTGGCTTGTCAGAACATTTTACAAAAAGTTTTTAAAGCAAATAAAGTTCCTGAAGGAGTTTCTTGCTTGATTAATGGAGATTATAAAGTGGGAGAATATTTGACAAAGGATAAAAGAGTTCCTTTGATTTCTGCAACAGGAAGTACTCGAATGGGAAAAATTGTCAACGCAGAAGTTGCAGGTCGATTGGGTAGAACGATTTTGGAATTAGGTGGAAACAATGCTATAATAATTACACCAAGTGCGGATATGAATATAGTATTGCCAGGTGCTGTTTTTGGAGCAGTTGGTACAGCTGGACAAAGATGTACTTCTACTCGACGATTGATTATTCACGAAAGTGTTTATGATACCGTAAAAAATAAACTTAAGAAAGCGTACAAGCAAATTAAGATTGGAAATCCTTTAAGTGCTAAAAATCATGTTGGTCCTTTAATTGACACTGATGCCGTAGAAGCATATTCTGAAACATTGAGAAGAGTGAAAGAAGAAGGTGGAAAAATAATAGTTGCTGGAGGTGTTTTAGAAGGAAAAGAATACAAAAGTGGTTGTTATGTAAAACCTGCAATTGCAGAGGTGGAAAACCATTTTGAAATTGTTCAGCATGAAACATTTGCACCAGTTTTATATATTATGAAATATAAAACATTGGATGAAGCAATTGCAATGCAAAATAATGTTCCTCAAGGTTTATCATCTGCGATTATTACTGACTCAGTAAAAGAAGCAGAGCAATTCCTTTCTACTTCAGGTTCTGATTGTGGAATTGCAAATGTAAATATTGGAACAAGTGGTGCTGAAATCGGTGGTGCTTTTGGTGGGGAAAAAGAAACTGGTGGAGGACGTGAAAGTGGTTCTGATGCTTGGAAAGCTTACATGAGACGACAGACGAATACGATTAATTATAGTAGTGAGCTGCCTTTGGCGCAAGGGATTAAATTTGATTTGTAGAAACTAAATTCGATTAAAAATTAAAGGTGTTAGTCCGTTTGGGCTAACACCTTTTTTTTAACTAAAAATTATGCTTTTTTGATAAATGGTCTTTGAGTCTTTTTATTACTGTTCTCTTATTTAATAGTATTATTGATGTTTTTTGTGGTGCGTGTTACTTTTTTCATTCGAAAAAAAGTAACTAAAAATTCTTGGCGAAAAAAATGCCTAGCTCCTTGCAAGTACACGTACTCACATTTTTCGCTGCACCCAATCTGCTTCATTTCTCAGAGAGTACTTCTCATGGACTAGAATATTATAACTCATGTTTTTTATTAATTACTCAACGGAGTCACCTTTGCCTTCAACCATTTATCTAATTGATCATAAATCTTCTGTTGGTCTTCTTTGGAAAAATTCTTAATTCGAGTCGTATGTGGACCTCCTTTTAAAGTCATTCTTAAGGCATCCGTTTTTGGATTTGGCGTAACTCCGCATGCTGTCCAAGTATCAATTTCACCATAAATGTAAAGTACCCGATTTCCCTTTTTCATCAAAAAGTCATTCACGTCTTGCAAATATGGCTTGTAAGTTAAGTCCACATCTTTTGGTCCAAAAAGTCGATTTGTAGGATTTTTAACTACCTGAAGTAAGTCTTTGACATTCTCCGTTGGGAAACCATAATAACCTAGCTCTGTCATAAATTGATAAAATGCCGGTGAGAAATATTCAATTGATGCATCCGAATAAAACCCCCAACTTACAGTTTTTTCGATGTAATCGAAGATCTCTTTTGCACTTGATTCTGATGTTGGAATTTTTTCACAATCACCTCCCCATTGCCAAAAAGCAAAAGGTAACTCCAACGCAGCATATTCTAAAACTGCTTCAGTTCCAATCGAAAATGTTTGCGTTTTTTCAGTAGAATAATTTTCAATCATTGGAATTAATTCAGCTCTGCGTTCCAATATATTTCTTTGTAGAGCAACTAATTTATTTCGACATTCTTCTGTTCCGATTATTTTCTGATGTTCATCAGTTCGAGTATCTTCCTGTGCAAATGCTAAAGGAGCAACGTAAGGAACTGCAACACAGACATCTTTTGGATACTTACTTTTGTAAATTAGAGTGGTTGTTCCTCCTTTACTGATCCCTGTGCTTACCCATTCTTTTTTATAAAATTTCTTAAACAATTTTCTGATTCTATGTAAATCTTCCATGGCTTGATCGTTTGTGAGGTATTGCCATTGGATATTTTTTGGGCGAGAAGCTCCATTAAAACGATATTCGACGATGATTTGATTGGAATTTAAAATTTTTGATAATTCATAAGTTCGCTGACGACCAGCATAACCTTCCGTAACGAAAAGCATTGGTTTCTTTTTATCAACATGAGAAAGAAAAATGCGATGTTCAAATGTTCCTGCTTTGGGATTATTATGATCTAAATATTGTTTGAACTTTATTTCATACACTTCTTTAAAATGATCTTTTGCTTCCAGTTTTTTAACCGTAGCATTAGGTAATTTTTTTTTGATATATTTTTCAATTTTGGAAAGGTCGGCAACTTGGGCATTGGCAAATTGTGCGAAAAGAAAAAGAAGGGAAAAGAATATCAGTTTAGTTAATTTCATTTTAAATGATTGATTTAGTGTGAAATAAAAAATGGGACTTCCGATAAAATTTTATCAAAAGTCCCATTTTTTTATTCTAAATCAAAAATTAAGAGAAGTAAACATACGACGAAACTACAATTATCAAAATGACCAAACTTACTTGCTTGACATATTTGTAAGGAGTAATATCAACTTCTT
>JAQXDE010000010.1 GCA_029251525.1 Saprospiraceae bacterium
CACTTACAAAAGCTAAAACTAAAATAAAAATACGATTTGACGCTCGATCAAAACAAGGTCCTCTCCTATCGAAAAAACAAGTCACTGTTTTTAATTTATTTTCAGCTAGTATATAAATACGAATCTTCTTTTATCAAAAGGTGATCCGGCTTTTCATTTTTAGTTTTACTACGAATAAAAAGTTTTTGCATTTATGGATAAAAGACGGTTGTAATTTTTAAAAAAAAGCTTTGCCTAACAAAGTATATACGTCCATCCCTCCCATTCGGTCGGCACGTCGCATATATGGGGACGTTGGCGGTAATTAGATTTAAACATTTTAAAACAATATAGGTCTAATAGACTATTGAAAAAACAAGATTGATTAATATGATTAAAACAAATACGATTGCACGAATAATCAAATCGAAGTTATTAATGTTAGTATTTTCCTTAAATACCTTGCTTTGTTTTGGGCAAATAAGTCCTGTTAGCAATGGTAGTTGGCAAGATCCAAGTATTTGGTCTGGGGCGCAATTACCTGGAAACTCGGATGAGGTGGTCATTCCAGTAGGATTTATGGTTGGTTTGACAGGTAATATTGCCGTTAAATCCATAACTGTGAACGGCATATTAAGTGCAATTTCAGGAGCTTCTATCGACTTACAAACGGAGTGGATCTTGGTCATGGGAAGCAACGCACTTTTTGAAATTGGAACGGCTGCAACTCCATTTAATAGTTCATGTACAATTACCCTGATGGGTCTAGATGACGGGCATGACATAATGGGCATGGGCGACAAGTTTATTGGTGCCATGAATGGAGGCCAAATTGAATTACATGGGCAGCAGAAGGCGAGTTGGAGTCATCTTGGCACCAGTGTCAATAGTGGCTCAAATCAAATTGCAATGGCTACACCTATTGATTGGACTATAGGTGACGAAATTGTTCTTGTTGCCAGTTTTACAGATTGGGAACAAGCGGAGAAGAAGACGATAACTGCGATTAGTGGTAATGGTTTAAACATCACTTTGAATGGTAATTTAAGTTATCCTCATTCTGGTATTGTCGAAACCTACACTAGAAGTACAGATAATAAAACATGGACAGCGGATTTAAGGGCGGAAGTGGGTCTTTTGACACATAATATTAAAATCCAAGGAGATGCTAGTAGCGAATCTAGTGGATTTGGTGGACACATCATGGCGATGCCCAACAGCACCATCAATGCAAGCAGTATTGAATTGTATCGTATGGGACAAAAAGCAAAATTAGGCAGATATCCGTGGCATTGGCATCTATTGGATGATTTTGGGACAGGTCAATATTTTAAAAACTCAAGTGTTCATCATTCTTTCAATAGAGCTATTACGATACATGGGACAAGCTATGTCAACGTAGAAAATAATTTTTTCTATGACCATATCGGACATGGTGTATTTCTCGAAGACGGTAGCGAGCGATTTAATACAATAAGGGATAATGTGGTTCTTTTGACAAAAAGACCCTTATCTGGAGAGGAGTTAACACCCTCTGACAATGAATTGAATGAAGTACAAAATCGTACCCCATCAAGTTTTTGGATAACCAATCCTAATAATATTATTGAAGGAAATGTTGCTGCAGGAACACAAGGAACAGGCTATTGGTTTGCTTTACCACAATCTCCGATGGGTGCTTCAGCAAACGATCCTAGGTTCGATGGAATTGAGCCATACAAAGAACCATTGGGTTTATTTAAAAATAATAAAGCCCATAGCTGTATGAGCGGATTTGACATCTTCGATCAGCTACATCCAGATCATAGTATTAGGAAAAATGCAGGTTGGCAAAACAGCGATCAGCACCTTATCGAAGGTTGTACTTGGTATGCTAATGATTTAGCCATCTACACAGGTTTAGGAGGATCTGTTGGAAATCCAGTTACTTATACTAGCAATTTGATTTTTTGGGATAATGTTTTTGTTGAGAATAAAACCAACATCCAATTAGCCAGCTATTCACAGGTTCAGGAATCTGCCATAGTAGCTCTTGGCATATTACCAAACACTAGTCTATACAGAATTTACGATGGCGCGGGACAGGTTAGAGATTGCCATTTAGTAGGTTGGAACGGAAATAATGTAGACTACCTGAAAGACGGTGGCGCTGCAACCAAACATACCAATCATCGAATTTCGGGAATCACAACTGATGATGGATTACCACCAATCGTAAATTTAAGGGATTATGATATCCCCATATCAAATACTGATTTTACACCTCAAAGTCTTTCTCATCCTCGTGTTTGGAACATTGTGTTGTATGATGAAGACGGCAGCTTCTCTGGCGCACCCAATAGTTCCATCGTGAGCAATCATCCGATGATGCTTGTAGGTGATGAATTTCAGCCCTCAAACTGGGTGAATGCCTACCGCAGTCCACATAAGTTTGCACTTTCTATATTGAATTTCCCTGGAATAGCTAATGATGATTATCCAAACCTTACTTGTACGAGATCGAAAACAGGAACACCAACGCAGTCGGTTTATTATATTTATGGATACAAAGAGAAAATACAACTTCCGTTCATCGTAGACGAAGATTTTCTATATAATTATCAATTTGAATCGCTGCCCTCTACCAAATCGATTATTGTGCGTATGGATGATGCTTTAGCTGGCGATAACTACATAATCCGGTTTAAAGATTTTGGCAAATTAGGAGGCTTGAACTTAAATTTTCAGAATGGAAGCAGTCTTCCAGTTTCTTCTGCTATAAATGATTTAATGAATAGCACCCTGACGGCCTATTTTATTGAACCCAATGGTGATGCCTACGTAAAATTTGTAGCCACTCAACATACTCAGTCTTTTGGTTTGGATTGGAGTACAGATTTTGTTGTTCCCATTTTAGATACGGATCAGGATGGTATATCTGATCGTCAGGAAATTATAAACGGAACGGATCCGTTTGATCAAGTGTTGTCTGTGCAAGAACTGAACACGGTTAATTTAGTCCTTTTTCCAAATCCAATAAGAAAAGGTGATAAAGTAAATATTTCTATCCCAGTGGAATTTCAAAATATAGAAACCAGTGTAAGTCTAATAAGTGTTTCTGGTAAAACATTGGCCAATTATCAATTTCTATCAAATGAGAATATCAGTTTCTCAACTGATGGCCTTAGTAGAGGAGTGTATTTTGTCCGAATAGAATCAAAACATTGGAAAAACGATTCGAAATTGATTATTGAATAATAGTTTAAGATCTTAAACAAAAGATTAACTACCGCCAACAAAGTGTATATGCCATACCCTGCGGGATACGGCACATACACTTAACGTTAGCTACAATTAGAAGAGCCTTCTGAAATAGGTTGACTAGAAATTAAATGGAAAAATACAATATTAACAATTCAATTACATATGATTATGAAACTTTATTCTTTACTATTAATTACATTTTTTTCTTTAAATGTAATTGCTCAAGATGTAGTAATAAATGAAATTCAAGCGACACCAACTGATTGGATTGAATTAAAAAACACAACCTCTAGTTCAATAGATATTAGCGGATATTTTTTATCTGATGATATTGACGATATTGATAAATGGGTTATTCCTACTGGTACTACACTTCCTGCAAATGGATATATTGTTTTATATGCTGATGGAACAAACACAGGACTTCACACAAACTTTAAACTTTCTGCTGGAGAAGAAACAATAATCTTATCCTTTTCAGATGGTTCTCAAATTGATATTGTTGAATATCCAACAATGTATAGTGTTACATCATATGGTTTGCTTTCAGATGGTTCTTATTCTTTTATGAATAATTCAACTCAAGGAGCTGTAAATGATAATTCTTCTGCATTTAGTTATATTTCTAGTGATCTAATCTTTAGTATTCCTTCTGGAATTTATGCATTTGCCCAAACTGTTACCTTGTCAAAAACCACTCCTGGTCAAATTCACTATACTATAGACGGTACAACTCCTAATTCTTCTTCTTTGGTTTATAGTTCTCCTATAACTATTACTAATAATACTACTTTAAAAGCAATTGTAATTCAATCTGCTACTGAATATAGTACGATAGAAAATAAGTCATACATAATTGGTGCAACACACGATTTACCTATTGTTTTATTAACATCTGATAACTCTTCATATGGAACTGGCACAACTATAAAAGAAAATATTGATGGTAGAGTAAAATTCCAATTTATCGAACCAGATGGAACAACAGTAATTAATCAATATGCAGACTTTAGAGCATCAGGATTAACTTCAAATCTAATGCCACAGTTAAATGGTAAGGTACAAGCTAATGGAGCCTATGGTGACAATGACTTTGACTACAAAATGTTTCCAAATAAAAACATAGATAAGTTTAAAAGTTTTTTACTTAGAAACGCTAGTCAAGATTGGTCTGAAACACATATGCGAGATGCATTTATATCAAGATTATTAAGTCAAGATAACTTAGCAGATTTTCCATTTGATGGTTACAGACCTGCAGTTTTATATGTAAATGGAAAATATCAAGGTATTATCAATGTTAGAGAAGATGATGATAGTGATTACGTAAAACATAATTTTAACCTGAATAAAGATGAGTTCGAAAAATTCGGTTCTGGAGTTTATGCAACTTATACTTTTACAACCGATAGAGATTTATTAGAAACTAGAATAAATTTTAATAACCATGTTAATTTAAATTTTTTAATGAGATATAGCCAACTTAATGAATGGGGATTTGGAGTTTGGAAAGACCTTACAGGAACTACAAATCACGAGAATCATTATTTTATGCATGATTTTGATGCTACATTTGGTCTATATGGGTTTCAACATATACCATTAACAGGGCCTATGCCTGTTTATTCTATGATGCAAAATAATATAGCAAATCATTTACCTTATAAAAATGAAGCAATACAATTTATAGCTGCTATTATAAATCATATTTATAATACAGATAGAGCTGTTGCTATATTAGATGCATTGGAGAGTGAATTATTAAGTGAAATCCCTGCACATGCTGCTGTAAATACTGTTTTAGCTACAGAGCAAGTTTACTCAAGTTATGATACGCCTCCTTTCGCAAATTTAACAGAATGGCAAAATAATGTAAATGCACTAAGAACTGATATAACAAATAGAATAGATGTAGATATTTTTAACCGAATTAAAACAGAATACAGTCTTCAAAATCCTGTGCAAATAACTTATACAAGTTCTGATATTTCTCATGGATTTGTTAGAGTGCATAACGTGAAGTCTATTAATGAAACATTTACTGGTACGTACTTTAGTGGTATTCCTATAAAGTTTTCTGCTGAAGCACTTCCTGGCTATCGTTTTGTAGAATGGACTGGAGATGTGTCTGATATTAATAATGAAATATCTCCTGTATTTAATAATGCAGCTAATATTACAGCTGTTTTCGAACCAATACCTGTTGTTTCTACTTCAATTGTTATTAATGAGGTTCAAGGTAAAAATGACACTACTATAGCTGATGAAAATGGAGAATATGATGATTGGATTGAGATTTATAACCCCGGAACTTCTGCTGTAGATCTAGCCGGTTATTATATCTCTGATAATGCTACTGAGCCTTTAAAATGGCTGATCCCTGATACAGATGCTGCAAAAACAACTGTTCCTGCCAATGGATTTTTATTATTATGGGCTGATAGAGACCTAAGTCAGGGAGAAAATCATTTAGACTTTAAATTAACAAGAACAGATGAAGTATTGTTAACAGCTCCTGATGCAACAACTCTAATTCAACACATAATGTTTACCGATATAGAGGCTGATATTTCATATGGAGCAGAAACAGATGCTAGTTCAACATATATTAGTTTTAGCACACCAACACCTAATGCTTCTAATAATAATACTTTAAATATTATTGATTTTGACACAAATGAAAAAAGTATTAATGTCTATCCTAACCCAACAACAAACAATATAACAATTTCACTATCTACGGAAGATATAAGCAAACCTTTGACTTGGATATTATATGACCTTAATGGCAAAATAATGCTTTCTGGCTTTACGAATACCATAAATTTAGAATCATTAAGTAAAGGCATTTACATTTTAAAAGTTAATGATTTCAATAAAAAAATAATAAAAAGATAACTGTAGCTAACAATGTATATGCGTCAATACTCCCATACGGTCGCACAGCGCATATACTAACCGTTATCTACAAGAAAATCTGAAAACTAAATAATGAGAACAAGCTTTATATTTAATACAGCTAAAATTATACTTGAAAGAGTAAAGGAAGTTGAAGAATACGAAATAAAATATAAATTAGAATTACCATCAATCTATAAGTCATTTATAAAAACATTCGATTATAAAACATTCAATTCAACAGAGCAAATGAGCTATTGGAATAGCAAGACTTTTCTAGTACGAAATTTGAATTATGAATGAAACGACATCCTTGAGGCCATGAATTTAAAATCAATTACTTATGAAGTATCAATTACCAAAAATATTGTTGTACAGTCGACTGATGTTTGCATTAGTTATAGTTTTTTATACTATTACAGGATCTTTTGGTAACAATAGCGTTGTGATTAGCTTATTGTATATCGGAATAATTACTGATATTTTTGATGGAATAATAGCACGAAAATTGGAAATATCTACTGATAGTTTTCGAGTCCAAGATACTGTTATTGATTTGCTTTTTTATCTTGCTGTTTTAGGTTATATAGCAGCTTCAAATTTTCAAATTATTATTGATAATAAAATACTTATAATTATAGTGCTTTCACTTGAGACATTTATGTATCTAATTTCAATTACTAGATTTAAAAAACTACCATCTCCACATGCCTTATTGTCTAAATTGTGGGGAATTTACATTGTAGTTGAATTCACTTTACTCCTCTTGAAAGTTGAAGGAAGTCACTTCCAGATTGCACTTTGTTTTGGAATTTTGGTTCATTTAGATCGTGTTTTAATATATTCTATTTTAAAAAAATGGGATCACGATATTCCCTCATCTTATCATGCTTTTTTAGTTAGGAAGGGAAAAGTAATAAAAAGAAATAAAATCTTTAATGGTTGAAATGATATTGGATGTAGATCAGAGAAAAGACATTCTCTAATATATCCGTAACTTCAAATATATTTCAAATAGATCTATTCGATAAAATGAAGACGATGCATAACATGTTATACAAGTTCACTTTTTTGAGACTAAATTTAAAAAAAGTAAAAAATTACTACAATGAAAAATTAACATAGTAATACCAAATTGTATTTAAATTATTTAGCAACAATAATGAACAGATTCTTTCATTTTATGAAGCATTCTGCCAAAAAATAAAACAATAAAAGTGGATAACAATATATATCAGATCATATCTCTTCATGCTTCAGAGAGACGATCGATATAATCATTCGTTAGCAATAATTAAAAATCTAAGACTATACAATGAAAAATAACTCTTTATATATTGCCACAATATTAGCATTTTGTTTGTGTGCCCTTTCATGTAGTCAAAACGAAAAAGGGAAAAGTGAAACAATTGTCAACTTACCGTCAGAAATAAAAAATGAATTAAAAGCAATTGCTGAAGATAAATCTAATGTAGATCTGTGGCATTTGAATGCAGTTCGAGCCAAAGCAATTGAAAAGCAAATTGAAAAAACAACTGATCCTGGCCAAAAAATAAGTCTCTTATTCAAAGTGGGTATGGAATGGCTTAATGCTGGTGATTACGAAAAATCGATTAAAAGAATAAATGAAATTTTAGATTTAGTAAATACTCAAAATTTAAGGCTACCCAGTGAAGCAAATTATGCAATTAAAGAAGTACTTGGTGTTGTCTACTTGAGAAAAGGTGAAATTGAAAATTGTATAAAAAATCACAATGAATTTTCATGTATAATGCCAATCCAAAGAGAAGGCCAACATACATTAAGAAACGGAAGTGAAAATGCACTTAAGATATTTCGTGAGTTACTTCTGTCCCAAAATTCTACAATCCAAACTAAATGGCTCTACAACTTAACGCATATGACCTTAGGTAGCTATCCCGAGGGAGTAGAGCCACAGTTTCTAATTGAAGAATCTGTGTTCAAATCAGAGATAGAATTTCCTAGATTTAAAGAAATTGGAATGTCTACTGGTGTCGCAGTAAATGATATTTCTGGAAGTGTAGTCATGGAAGATTTTAACAATGACTTATACTTAGACTTGATTGTAAGTTCTTACGGTCTAGACGACCAATTAAGGTATTTTCAAAACAATAAAAAAGGAGGCTTTGATGATTTAACAGAAAGTGCTGGACTTACCGGTCTTTTAAGTGGTTTGAATATGGTGCAAGCGGACTATGATAATGATGGCTGGGTAGATGTTCTTGTTTTAAGAGGTGCTTGGCTAGGCAAAGATGGTAAACACCCAAATTCTTTGCTTAAAAATAATGGCGATGGTACATTTTCTGATGTTACTAAAAAGAGTGGGCTATATTCTAAATTACCAACCCAAACAGCAAGTTGGGCAGACTTCAATAATGATGGTTGGATTGATTTATTTATAGGGAATGAACATTCTAATAATATTAAAGCCCCTTCACAACTTTATCAAAATAACGGTGACGGAACTTTTACTGAAGTTGCTGCCTCAAAAAATGTTTCAATTAATGGATTTATAAAAGGATGTGTATGGGGTGATTATAATAACGATGGATATCCTGATCTATACATATCAATGATAAATAACTATAATCTTCTTTTTGAGAATAGTGGACCTATAAACAACTATACATTTACCAACAAGACCAAAGAATCTAAAACTAATGAACCCAATATGAGTTTTCCCTGTTGGTTTTTTGACTACAATCAAGATGGTTGGGAAGACATATTTGTAAGTGGCTTTGATTTTACACAGTTTGAAACGGCAGCTGGTGAGGTTGCTAAGAACTTACTAGGAATGCCAACTCAAGCAGTTATGCCGAAATTGTATAAAAATAATGGAGACGGCAGTTTTGAAGATGTGACAGAAGAGATGAATGTCAATAAAGTACTATTTACTATGGGATGCAATTTTGGAGATTTAGATAACGATGGATATCCCGATTTTTATGCAGCTACGGGAACGCCAGATTTTAGAGCGCTAATTCCAAATAAAATGTTTTTAAACGGTGAAGGAAAAACGTTTTATGATGTTACGACTCAGGGTGGTTTTGGTCATTTGCAAAAAGGACATGGCGTATCTTTTGGAGACTTAGATTGTGATGGTGATCAAGATATCTATAACGTATTGGGGGGATCATATGATGGAGATAATTTCAGGAATGCACTATTCCTTAATCCAGGAAATAATAACCATTGGATTAAATTGAAATTAGTAGGTACAAAATCAAATAGATCTGCTATAGGTGCTAGAATAAAAATAAATGCTAGTAATCTAAAAGGAAATAAAAGAACCTTTTATCAAAGAGTGAATTCGGGAGGTAGCTTCGGAGCAAATCCCCTTCTAATTGAACAAGGACTTGATGAATTTGATATAATTAATGAAATAGAAATTATCTGGCCTGGTGAACAAGAACCGCAAATAATCAATAATATATCCTCTAATTCCTATTATATTATAACAGAAGGAAATTCAAAATTAATTAATAAACCAATCGAGTCTATTACGCTGAATCAGGATGGTAAACATCATCACTAACCGAATTTCAAATGAAAAAAATAATTGCTAACAATATATACCACGATCATAGACCTTTGTGCTAAATTTATAGAGCATTTCTCATAAAATACTTATTTTCACTTTCAGATCATTCACTGATATCGGTCTACGACGGGTATAAGAACCGTAAGCAAACATAAAAAAACACTATGAGGAATACTTTCTTTTTTTTAATACTTCTACTATTTGGTACAACTGTTCACGCTCAATGGATTCAAAAAGGAATGGACATAGATGGCGAAACAGCTGATGATCAAAGTGGCAGATCTATATCTATGAGTTCAAATGGCAATACAATTGCTATCGGAGCTTACAAAAATGATGGAGCAGGAACTGATGCAGGTCATGTTCGAATCTATGAGTGGAACGGAACTAGTTGGACTCAAAAAGGATTAGACATTGATGGTGAAGCTGCTGATGACAGGAGTGGCTACTCCGTATCGATGAGTTCAGATGGAAATACCATTGCGATAGGGGCTGTCAATAATGATGGAACTGCATCAAATGCAGGCCATGTGCGGGTCTATGAATGGAATGATACTGCTTGGATTCAAAAAGGACTAGACATTGACGGCGAAGCTAATGGCGATAACAGCGGCTTCTCAGTATCAATGAGTTCAGATGGTAATACACTTGCAATAGGAGCTTGGTATAATGATGGTACAGGGATCAATTCAGGTAATACTCGAATTTATGAGTGGAATGGAATGGCTTGGACGCAAAAAGGAGCAGAAATAGATGGCGAAGGACCTAATGACCTGAGTGGCTACTCTGTTTCGATTAGTTCAGATGGAAGTACCATTGCGATAGGAGCAAATTTGAATGATGGTTCAGGAGCAAATTCGGGCCATTCTAGAGTTTATGAATGGAATGGTATTGCATGGACACAAAAAGGAATGGATATTGATGGCGAATCGACTGATGATAACAGTGGTAGATCTGTATCAATGAGTTCAAATGGTAATACAATTGCTATTGGAGCTTATAAGAATGATGGAACAGGAACTGATGCAGGTCATGTTCGAATTTATGAGTGGAACGGAACTGGTTGGACTCAAAAAGGAACAGACATTGATGGAGAAGCCAGCGATGATCAAAGTGGTGCAGTATCATTGAGTTCAGATGGTAACACCATTGCAGTTGGAGCTTTTTTTAATGATGGGACTGCTACAAATGCAGGTCATGTTCGAGTTTATGAGTGGAACGGAACTGGTTGGACTCAAAAAGGATTAGACATTGATGGTGAAGCTGCTGATGATCTAAGTGGCTACTCAATATCGTTGAGCTCGGATGGTAGTTCACTTGCAATAGGGGCTTATTTAAATGATGGGACGGCAACGGATGCAGGTCATGTAAGGGTTTATGAAATTAACACTGTCGGTGTTCTTGAAAATAGTTTTGGGAATAATCTACTAGTCTACCCTAACCCAACCAAGGGAAACTTCTCTATTGACCTTAGAGAAAACTTTAATTCGATCAAATTAAGTATTGTCGACATCAATGGAAGACTAATTCAAACTACAGACTATAACAGCTCTCAAATCATAAATCTAAATATTGCAGGGCCTACCGGTATTTATCTGTTGACCTTGGAATCAGCAAAACAAAGAGCGGTTATTCGAATCGTAAAACAATAAAACGATTTGCTAACAATGTATAAGTGGCATTAAAACGGTCGCTTATAATAGACGTTGTAGCTAATTAGGAAACAAGACTAATGAATAAAACAGAAATTCAAGAAATTATAAAATCACATTTCCCAACTTTAAATAGAGATTCTGTAATTATCCTTTCAAAATATGCATCATTTCTGAATCTCAAGAAGAGAACAGAATTGATTTCTGAAAGAAAAAGACACCATAAATTTTACTTGATTTTAAAAGGAAGTGTGAAGGCGTATTATACCAAAGAGTCCAAAGAAGTTTGCTCATGGTTTGCATTTGAAAATGAAATAGTAGCGACAATTAAAGCATTTAATGGATTACCCTCCAATGAAACAGTTGTGCTACTTGAAGATTCAAAATTACTTCAATTTAAAACAGAATCAATTAAAGAACTTGCAAAAACTAACTTAGATATAAGTCATTTAATGAATTGTATTATTATTGAACATGCAGTATTTCTTGAAGAAAAGCTATATCAATTACAGTTCATGTCCAGCGAAGAACGTTACAAAGCATTAACTAATGTGGGTCCAGAAATATTGCAAAAAGTATCTCTTACCGATATCGCTTCTTATTTGGGAGTAAGCCGTGAAACTTTAAGTAGAATTCGAAAGAAGAAGTGATTTTGTGATAATTGTCAAATGATTTCCTTAATACACCTTGTACTTTTGTAAGCAAAATCTAAATTATCAATGTTTATGAAAAAGTACGAAACTGTAATATTCTTTGTTATTATTTTACTAATTATCAGTTTATCAAGTTGTTCAACAAAATGGGCTGCAAGAGCTGTAGATAAACTCCCTAAAGAGACAGCATTACATAAAACCTATAATTATGAAGGTAGAGTAATTATTATCGGAGCGGGGGCATCGGGCTTGGCAGCAGCAAAAGTATTAGAACAGAACAATGTTGATTATCTGATTTTAGAGGCAACTAATAGATATGGTGGCAGGTTGAAAAAGGATACAACACTTGCAGATTTTCCAATTGATATTGGTGCAGAATGGGTACATAGTGCTCCCATTGTATTAAATGTGTTGAAAGGAAAAAAAGGCAAACATATAGATGAAGAACTCATCCCTTATAAATTGGAAAACACCGCAAGTTGGGACGGGGAAAAATATAAAATCAATCCTAAATGGGAGAATAAGGCTATGTATAACTTTTTGCCAGAATCTAAATTTAAAAATTCTACTTGGTACGATTACGTCGAAAAAAATATAGCACAAACAGTCAAGCATAAAATCAATTATAATTCACCAGTTACCGAAATCAATTATTCAGATGATAAAGTTATAATCAAAACCGGGAATGGTGAAAACTATGAAGCTGATAAAGTATTAGTGACTGTATCTATTGGCATTCTTAAATCAAATTTCATTAATTTTATTCCAGTATTGAACTTAGAAAAGAAAAAAGCCATAGAAGAAATAACCTTTCATAAAGGCTTTAAAATTGCTTTTAAATTCTCTGAAAAATTCTATCCTGATTTTGTAAATTGTAAAGTAAAAAATGGAGAAAAAGGGTTTTACGACATAGCTTTCGGAAAAGAGACAAATACCAATATCTTAGGGTTTCTTTGTACAGGAGATGAAACCAATAAATATTATGCCCTTAACTCTGAACAAAAAATCATAGATGCCTTAATCAAAGAATTAGATAAGATATTTGAGGGGAAAGCGTCAACAACTTATACAGGTGAATATATTATGGAAAATTGGGGAAAGCATAAATATACTCAAGGTACGTGGACTCAAGCATTTCAAGAAAACAAATCACAACTAAGTGTCCTAAACCAATCTATCGAAAATAAAGTCTATTTTGCCGGTGAATTATACGATCCATACAGGCAAATGGGAGTGCCAGGTGCGATATTATCAGGATATTACTCAATTGATAGGTTACTTAATGATGAAAAATAAAAACTGGCTACAACAATGTGTATGATGTTCATGCCTCCCATTCGGTCGGCACGCCAAATACACCAACCGTTGGCAGTAATAAAAAAAAGAATAATCATGAAAACAGCACATCTTATTTGCATAATATTTCTTTTGACAGGAATAAAAGGGTATGCCCAGACAGAGCTAAAGCTCTACACGACTGGTTTTGAAAGACTAGGTGCTGGTATTGAATACTTTACAAATGAGCATATTGGATTTGAATTAGGAAGTTCCTATTGGCAAAAAAAGACGAATTATAATCTTATTAATGCTGATATTGAACAAAAGGAGGTTAATTTTTATGTTAATGCAATGATTAAAAGATATTCAGCACCGAAACTTAATAATGCAGGTATTTTCTATGGTGGGTATATTAGATACTGGATGGAGGCTCAATCAATAATTAACGATGATAACTGGACGATTGAACAAAAAGATTATTATATTAGTAACAATCGCAGAAGGACTTTAAGGACTCATAAGATTTCATTGGGTGGGATTATGGGGTACAAAACACAATTTAGTAGTAAGTTGAGTCTTGGGTTCACATTTGGTCTTGGCAGTTCCATCCCCTCATCTTATTGGAAAAAAGTAACTTATTATGATTATTCTGTAAAAACATCTCCAGTTAACAATACCTTATTTGGAAATTTAGCGCTCATAAGTGTAATTGGTCAAATAAGTATAAATTATAGATTTGGTAAGATTTAAATTCTAATTCTTTGTAATAAAACTAGTGCCAACAAAGTGTTTAGTGCATAGCACCCTGCGAGATGCTACGACACCATACACCAACCGTTGGCATTCATTAAATCATATGGTTACTCCTAAATTGTAAATGGACAAACAAAAAATTGAAAACCTGAGGGAAAAACGAAAGTTACTTCAAGAAGAAATTCGGTTAAAAAAAATCCGTGACAGGATTACTCCTCAACTGAAATATCTCCATGAGCATGATTCAATATATAAGGTTCATTATGAATCTAAACATGTCAATTGGATAAATGAAAATCTTAAAGTTCGTACGAAAGATGGTTATAGAGGTATTCATGGTGACTTTCAAATAGATGTAAATGATAATAGCTGTTTATCAGCGACTATAACAACTGAAGACGAACTACTTACTTTAAAACCTGTTGCCAAATTTCTTGACGACATACCAAATGACACTACATTTATAATTTGCTCACTAGGTGGTGATCCTGAATTAGAAATTTCAAAAGAGACTTTTATTTCCAAACCATCAATATTTTTCTTTAATCCTGAAAATTGGATTATTAGTACTGATAGAAAATTCTTAATTGAAAGTATATGGGAACAGAGCGTTATAAGGTTCATTGACATATCTCAATCTATGCCTATTCTAAAAGTCAAAGTAGAAATAGAAAACTAAAATAAAACGGAATGCCAACAAAAAATAAAACTAATGCTAGCCAGCGCATTGCAAACTTGGGGTACACGCTTTTACATTCGACATTCAAGTCCTTTCGGACATTGAAGTCTTAGAAATCGCACTATTTTTATTTAAACGTTAGGCAATATTAAAAACAGACAAGAATGAAAACTTATTTAACAATCATATTCCTGTCTATCTCAACTATTACTTTTAGCCAAGATATTGAAAACAGATTATCTGATGAAAAAGTTAATGAAGTAGCCTGCGCAGTTTGCAGTAACGTAAATTGGGCAAAGTCAGAAGGACAAGATATGCCTCCTTGGAAGCAAACAATGGAAAGGCTTATGGGGTTTAAAGGAAATAATGAGGAGTTTAGGGCATTCTTTAACAGCTTTTTAAAAACATATAAAAACCAAATAATTTGTCCGAGATTCAAAGTAAGCTCTCGAGTTTATCCTCCCCAACATCTCTTTAAAAGAATATTGGCTGTAGAAATGAATGAAATATTTGAAGAATATTTCTTTGATTTAGAAGAAGGCGACATTGACTACAATGCCTACGAAATAGTTAATGAAAAAAAAGAAACTATATTAGATTGGGTTGAAAATTGGATAGCCCAAGGCAAAGGTGACGCAGAAGAACTGAGAGATATAGCCTATAGTTTAAGAGATGAATTTGGAGCTAAATATGGAAAAGAACTCCCTAACTAATTTAAACCCATCTGAACAATTAGAAAACAAAATTGCCTAACACTAAATATAAAACAGCGAAAAGCCGTTTCATATTCTTAACGTTAGCAAACAATAAAAGGCAACATTAAAAAATGAAATACATAATTAAACTCATACTAATCATTGCATTTACACCTTTTGTATTCTCTCAAGAATCCCATTGGAACAAACAGCTCCTTCAGCAAACGAAGGGCAAAAAAATTATTCGATGGGAACGTCAAGTGAGCTATGGAAGCTGGACGGCAATTTTAAAGGTTAAGAAGATAGGTGTTTATTCTGTAGAAATTAGTGAAGAGTCTGATGTGGAAGGAAACGACAGTTCGTATGTGTATTCTGTTCACAACAACATCAAACCTAAATATGATCAAATAGCGGTTTTTAAACCAATCAAGGAAGAAGACAGTGATTTAGTAGATGAGCTACAAGTTCAGAAAACAGAAGTTGCTGAGGTTAAGATTAAAAAGAAAACTGGGATCATCGTACGTTATGGGGATGATTACGACAAGTACTATCTGGACGCACAGGATTTCTTCGAGTCCATCGCCTGGGAAAACAACAAAGGAACTTATGTGCCTGTCAAGAATAACGACATGTGGGGAATCTATGATTGGTTTAAGCAGGTATTTCTTTTCAAATGTGAGTATGCTACGATAGATGACCTTCCAAAAACAACAGACCCGTATGGTTTTAATCAATATTCTGTAGAGATCTTTAGAGCATTCAATAAACAAAAAGACAAAGAAAAGATCGACATGATCAATATGGACGGAGGAAACGGTGATGGCTTGTTCAAAGCAAGAAGCGAGCAGTCTCAAAAATGGGGCTTATATCAATACCTCGGTGATGAGATTGTAGAGGCGATTCCCATGAAATACGACTCACTCTACCTCTTCCCTTGGAACGGCAACTATACTGCTGTGTTCAATGATGGTAAAGTTGGATTCTATTTGTCTTATTGGTCATACGATACCGATACAAAGCAAACTGTCCCTTGCATCTATGATGACTACAAGCGCTACATCACAGATGATCAAATTCCTAAGCTCGCTGTCCAGAAAGATGGTAAATGGGGCTGGGTGGATTGGTTAACAGGTGAAGAAAAATCGGAATTCAAATACAACACACCAGATGACCTACCATATCCGCATTATAATCAAGAAATATGGTTGGAAGAATAATTAATAATACGTTTGCTAACAATATATAAGCGGCATTAAAACGACCTATTATACTAACCGTTAGCTGCCATACCCCATATTAGAATATCCAGAAAAAAATATTATGAAAAAAATTATTTACCTTATAGTTTTCGCATGTTCTCTTTCTTTCAATTCCATCCAAGCACAAGAAAAGGAGGGTTTTAGATTCGATGCTATGATAATGTATGGTTTGGGATTTGGAGTTGCAGACAATTCTAACGAAACAGATTACAATTTCAGAACACAAGAGTTTAACGCAGTATTTAACTTTGATTTTGGAAAATTATTTGGGTTTGGTACTGGGCTCGGTTTGAGTCGATTGTCTGGAAATGGATTCAATTCAAGTGGAGACTTCTTCCATAGGAGGACTTTATTAAGAATACCGGTTTTATTGACAATGATCCACCCAGTTACAGAGCATTTTGAATTTTATGCTAACGGAGGTTTTTTTTGGGAACATATTAGCAATGATGAATTTCAATATCTCAATACTACTATAGAAGATTTGTATGAAGGTTCTAGTATAGGTGCACAATTCCAAATTGGTCTTTTTATTAATCTTCCAGATCACTTAGATTGGGGTGAATCCAGATTGGGTATAATAGTTGGAGCCCAAGTAAGTGGCGAGTATGATAGTTTACTAAATACACAAGATTTGGGTGATATTTATACTACTTCTGTTGTTTATTCATACGGTTTTTAGACTATCTTTTACCATATATTATTTTTAGTTACAATAGTGTGTCTTCCTTTTGATTTGTGTTTGATTCAAAAACCAACCAATTTTCTAACCATATATTCGTCTCAGTATATGCCTAAAAAAAACGACAGCTAACAAAGTGCAAAACGGCTAGTGTCGCTAAACGCGCAACCATCGTTTGCACAGAACGTTAGTAACAATCAAAATGAAACTGATTCAACTAGTCATATTAACACTTTATTTACAATCAAGTACAGCGCAATGCGTATTTGAATATGAGCAGGAGATTAAAAATACGTCTAGTCTCAATTTTTCAGAAGTTAATTTTATAAATGAGAATGACAATATCGAATTATCAGGAACATTAATTTATCCCAAAAATGGATATGAAAAGGTTGTCATTATTGTTCCAGGAAGTGGCAAGGATACAAGAAATTCACATTTTGTATTAGCTGAGAATTTTCTAAAAAACAACATCGCAGTTTATAGATTTGATGAGCGCGGGATAGGTAAATCCGAAGGTAAATATGATTACACGGCAACAACCTTGACAAATGATTTGTTTTTTGCCTATCAAAAGTTAATATATCACCCCGAATTGTCAAACAAAAAAATTGGAGTTTTAGGTCATAGCTTAGGAGGGTTTGCCTCAATTGGAGCTTATGGAAAAGGTTGTAATTTCGATTTTTTAATACAGATGTCGACTCCTGTTCAGAAAAATGGTGCATTTATAAAGTATCAAGCATTGACAAATAGTGACGGATTTTACACAGTTAAAAACAAAACTACAGATGAGATAATAGCTTTCATAGATGCGTTAAGTAAAATGGTTGTATTGAATGATAGTTATAAGACAATTAGAAAAAAAGGAAAAAGAATCATGAAAGCGATGGGGTTCAAAAAAGCACTTCACCTTGTAATCAATCCTCTTCAAGTAGATTTGATTAAGCAAAATCATGAGACAACTTACAAAAATTGTGTAGTACCAATTTTATATATTATTGGCTCGGAAGATAAAATAGTTAGTAGCAATAATGAAACGGAAACTTTGAAAAATATGAACAATACTAATATAGAGATTAAAATTATTGACAATGTAAATCATTGGTTAAGTAATAAAATAGGTCCAAAAAAAATGGATAAATCACTATATCAAATGAATAGTGTTGCTCTTAGTGAGATTATTAATTGGTCTCTAAAACAATAAAAATGTTACTAACGTTTAATGTAAAAATGCATTAAAACGCATTTTACATTAAACGTTAGGCACAACTAAGAGGCGAAAATCACGCAAAAAAATTGATACTCCGTCTTTTAATCAAAAAAATAAAAAGTTTTTCGTAAGTTTATTTTCTATACTTGTTCAACAAAAATTAGAAATTTTAAAAGCAAAAAATCTTGCCTTTAAATATTAAATAACAATACACTTACAAAAGCTAAAACTAAAAATGAAAAGCCGTATCACTTTTTGATAAAGAAGATTCGTATTTATATACTAGCTGAAAATAAATTAAAAAACAGTGACTTGTTTTTTCGATAGGAGAGGACCTTGTTTTGATCGAGCGTCAAATCGTATTTTTATTTTAGTTTTAGCTTTTGTAAAT
>JAQXDE010000016.1 GCA_029251525.1 Saprospiraceae bacterium
AATTGCTTACGTTCTTGCGAATATTTTACGGAAGCTTCATATGCACCTTTTGCAATACCCAATGACAAAGCAGCGATTGAAATTCGGCCACCGTCTAATATTTTCATGGATTGAATAAATCCATCACCAATATTACCAAGTACTTGGCTTTCAGGGATTCTACAATCACTAAAAATCATCTCGGCAGTTTCACTTGCTCGCATCCCTAATTTATTTTCCTTTTTTCCAGCCTCAAAGCCAGGAGTTCCTTTTTCAACAATAAATGCTGTCATTCCATGACTATCCAATAAATCTCCTGTTCGAACGATTACAACAGCTACATCTCCTGATTTCCCATGAGTAATGAAGTTTTTTGCACCATTAAGTACCCAATGATCCCCGTCCTTTTCAGCTACACATTGCATTCTACCTGCATCACTACCAGTGTTTGGTTCAGTCAAGCCCCAGGCACCAATCCATTCTCCAGTCGCTAATTTTGTAAGGTATTTTTTCTTTTGTTCTTCATTTCCAAAGGCCATAATATGGCCAGTGCAAAGTGAGTTATGGGCAGCTACTGACAACGCGATTGAACCGCAGACTTTTCCAATTTCAGTTAGAATAGAAATGTATTCTTGGTATCCCAATCCCGAACCATTATATTCTTCAGGGACGAGAACTCCAAGAAAGCCTAATTTACCTAATTTACGCATGGTTTCAATTGGGAAATATTGAGCCTCGTCCCATTCCATTACGTAGGGACGAATGTGCTTTTCTGCAAAATCCTTTGCACTTTGTTCAATCATCTGGAGGTTTTCAATAGATGTGTCTGTCTGTACAGTCATTAGATCTTTTTTTCGATATTTATAATACGATTAAATAAAGTTAATACGATTAAATAAAGTGTTGACATGAAGGAAAAATCTGCATTTTTAGCTGGCGAAATTTCGCTTGTAGCTTGGTTAAAGATTCGATCAACTTCACGACATGATTAATTTTTTGAGAGCTTACAAAATTAAGACAATTAACTCATTATAAACTAAAAAAAAGGGGAATAGTTTTCCACTAAGCAATTTTACTTACTTTATTTTTTCTTAAAAAAATCAACTCATTCTGTCGCTCTATTTGAGTAATAGAATGAAATCCACACGAGTCGGGAGTCTCTGCATGAGTGATTAATTTGAAACTTGAAATTTAGCTAATTCAAGTTCATATTTTTTATTTTGAATGAGTAGCAAGAATTCTTTACCGGAGACAACTATGTTTTTGTTAGGAAAGGTTTTATAAACATTTTTAAAAATTGTGTTGGTTTTAATATTGCCATTTTCGTCTATATGTGTCATGTATAATTTTTGTTTAGAGTCCATATTATTATAAAATAAGCATAAGTCATTTTTGAATGAAAAAAAAGAAAAATTCCTTGGGATGTTTTCAGAAGTGTTACCATATTTTTCAATGATGTGACTCCAAACTACTTCTCCATTTTTTTGATGTTCTGAAATGATTATATTATTGTGGTAGTAGCTGTAATTATTAGCATCGCCCCAAGAAGTTCGATAGCCTTCCTCTGCAATGATTACAACATTACCATTGGTTTTTTGAAAAATATTTCGAGGTCTCATAGTTCTACTGTGATTTCTGTTTTTTTTTGGTTTTTTTAATAATGATGCATAATTATTATCATTTGTGCAATTGATATAATTATAGGTGAAATTTTTATTTTCAAAATCATCTTTACCAGTTTGAATAAGAACCAATCCTTTATATTTTTTCTTAAAATCAAATCCCATTAAGAATGGTATTTGACTTAAATTCAAGTTCATATATAACTCTCTAATACTTTTTTCTAAACTTAACCTTATCTTAATTTTGCTTTCTTTAGTAATTTTATGAACATAATATTCTATTTTGCGATGGGCTGCTGTGTAATAAATGTTAGAAGTATTTGTTGTGATAAATCGTTTTCGCAAAATGTAAATTTCTCTCGAATCTGTGATAAGAACATTTTGTATCATTGAGTATGCTCCGAACCCACCTTTAATTTTTTCTGTATAAATTTCCTCAGTTTCTTTATTTAAAACTATTAAACCAATTTCTCTTTCTTGTTCAGGTTTATAATTGTTTTCACAAATGAGTAAATATTTGGAGTTTGGCGATTTTGAAAAATAATATCTATTCTCCTTTTTCATAACCCCTTTATACTTTGATTTATATATCATTTTAGGTTCGTCAATTTCTGCAAGTGATGTTGCATCAAACGAATACATTTTTATTGATTTGGTCTTTTGTTGTTTTTCAATAAAAGAAGTAAACACTAAAATTTTATTATTTGAGAAAGTGAAATGGATTATTTTACTCTTTTTTAAATCGAATGGTATATTAATTTTTTTTGAATCGAGTAACTCTAAATCTGAACTATATTTGATTAGTTTATATCCTCTTCCTTTTCTTTTCTTAATTGTTTTAATGAAATAAAGTTCATTTCCAATAGCAAGACTTTCTGTTGAGGGTAAATTTCCTATATTAAAAGGCTCAAATTTTATTTGCTCTATTTTCTTGAGATTAAGTGTTTGAGAAAGACCAATGATTGAAGAAAATAAAAGGATGGTTAATATTATATATTTTATCATTAGAAATTAGTTGAAAAATTAAAAGTATTTTGAAGTAAATGTTTTTGAATAATAAATCAATATCCATACTTTTTACCCCACATCGACTTCAATCGTTGCCTAATTTTCTCCTCCGTCACATTTTCACTTGGCTCATAAAATTTCGATTTAGAAATTTCCTCGGGTAAAAATTCTAAATCCACAAAATTGTTTTTATGGTCATGAGCATATTTATATTCTTTTCCATAATCCAAACTCTTCATCAATTTGGTAGGTGCATTTCTCAAAGGCAAAGGCACGGGCAGTCCACCTGTTTCTTGAACCAATCTTTGCGCGTTTCCAATGGCTAAATAAGCAGAATTACTTTTAGGAGAAGTCGCTAAATAAATAGCTGTTTGTGATAAAATAATTCTCGCCTCCGGTAAGCCCACAGCTTGTACTGCTTGAAAACAAGTCGTTGCCATTAACAACGCATTTGGGTTTGCCAAACCGATATCCTCTGAGGCAGAAATCATCATTCGACGACAAATAAATTTTACATCCTCACCACCTTCTATCATACGAGCCAACCAATAAACTGCTGCATTAGGATCGCTTCCGCGGATACTTTTGATAAAAGCAGAGATGACATCATAGTGTTGTTCACCACCTTTATCATACATGGCAATGTTTTGTTGTAACAATGACTTTACAAGTTTGTTGGTGATGATTAATTTTTCATCCTTGTTGGCAAAATTACAAACCAGCTCCAAAATATTATACAACTTCCGCGCATCACCCCCACAAAAAGTCAACATCGCTTCATATTCTTTTACTTCAACATTTTTTAATTTTAGATAATCATCTTTGATTATTGCATCATCGATCAATTGAATCAGATCCTCTTTTGTCAAATGTTCTAATACATAAACTTGTGCTCTTGAAAGCAAAGCTGAGATAACTTCAAAAGATGGATTTTCAGTAGTTGCACCTACTAGTGTTACAATTCCTTTTTCGACAGCCCCTAGTAATGAGTCTTGTTGTGATTTTGAGAATCGATGAATTTCATCAATAAACAAAATTGGATTGGGTGCATTAAAAAAACGATTATTCTTAGCTTTCAAAATTGTTTCCCGGATATCTTTTACTCCAGAATTTATAGCACTCAAAGCATGAAAAGGTCGATCTAGAGTATTGGCAATAATTCCAGCAAGGGTAGTTTTTCCCACTCCTGGTGGTCCCCACAAAATGATTGAAGGAATATTTCCCGATTCAATGGCTTTTCTTAAAACTGCTCCTTCGCCCACTAAATGTTTTTGACCAATATAGTCGTTCAATGTTTTTGGGCGCAATCGTTCTGCTAGTGGTTGCATTGTTGTGAATAATTTTTTGATTTTTAACTATAACAAATTTAGGAAAAAATGTGGGTATTGCGGTTTTGGATTTTGGGTATAATAGAAAAATAATTCACCTGCCTGAATTGTTAAATTTTAGGCAACAATTATTACTTTTGAGTTTAGTTTAAAACATAAATTAGCATGAAATTAAATATAGATATAACCACCCCGAGTAAACAAGAATGGATAGATGCAGTGATGGCTGATTTTCCAGCCTTTTTGCAAGATCATATTGATTGTGAGAGGAAAGCATCTGCTATGGCGATGAGTTTTGTAGCAAAGTATCCAGATCGGAATGAAATAATTCCTGAGCTAATTGAGATTGGAATTGAAGAGTTGGAACATTTTCAGCAGGTATACGAATTGATGGCAAAAAATGGAATTCCATTGAAACATTCGATTGGTGAGGATCCTTATTTAAAGAAATTATTAAAATTGTGTCATTCAGGGAGAGAGGAAAGGTTTATGGATCGGTTACTGATAGCATCTGTGGTTGAAACTCGTGGAGCAGAGCGATTTAGATTAGTATCTGAAGCTCAAACTGACAATGAAATGCATCGTTTTTATAAAATCCTTTGGGCCTCTGAAGCAAAGCATGGTCATGTCTTTGTGAAAATGGCGCTCAATTATTTTGACGAGAAAACAGTTTATGACCGATTGGCTTGGTGGATAGAGAGGGAGGGTGAGATCATTGAAAGTTTAGAAATTAGAGCTGCATTACATTGATGCATTTGATTGAAGGTTTATTACTTGAAATGATTTCGATGCGTATATATTAAGTGCACTAAGTAAAATCCTATGTTATACAAGATTCCGACGAACAATAAAATCTTCAAAATATTTTTTTTTGATTTTTTAAATGAAAATAAAAGCTAGCTTTTGTAAATTAGTTTATTCTATTTTCACCAAGACCAACCGTTATGAAAAAGGCAATTCTCCCCCTTTTTATTACATTTAAACATGTAATTCTCTCGCTTTTATTGTTCTTATCTAGTAGTATTATTGCTCAAGATATTCAGCCTGAAGAAAATCAAACGCTTTTCCAACATTTGAATTCAGTTAATAAAGAATGGTCGAAACAAAATGTTTTATTGGAAATTTTAGAAAAAAATATTTCTTTTTCATCCGATAAATTCAGAATTCAAATGCATTTACTTTTGGTAGAAAAAGTTTTAAGGGAGCGTATAAATACAAAATTGACTACAACTCAGGTAAATAAGCGTAATCACTTTTTAGATGTTTTAAATAAATACGCTTTAAGTGGAGTTTTTCCTAGGAATTTGTATCACGATAATCGTCAACCTTATTTTGTTGACCATTTGGAAACTGCTTGTGCAGTTGGACATTTAATTAAAGAAAGTGGAGCTGCAGGTTTGGTGAGGAAAATAAAAGAGGAAAACAACTTCGCTTACCTTATTGAGTTGAAGGATAAATATCAAGAAATAGATAAATGGGCAGATGAAAATGGATTTACAATAGCTGAATTAGCTTGGATTCAGCCTGGATATTCTCCTGCATCACAATCTTATTCTCAGGTTGGAAATGGAGGGGGAGTTGAGGGAAAAATTAATGTAATGAGGATGAGTGAGGATGGAAGTGTTTTGTATATGGCTGGTGACTTTACAGAAATTGATGGTGTATCTGCAAATAGTATAATTGCCTGGGATGGGGAAAATTGGATTACTCTTGGAGCTGGTGTGGAAGGTGAAATTTTTGCAATAGCAACCAGTAGCCAGGATAAAATTTATATAGGTGGAAATTTTAATTTATATGGAAGTGCAACACCTACCAATATTGCATTTTGGAATGGAACAAATTGGGAAAGTTTACAAAATGGTGCGATGAATGGAACAGTTTATACACTATTAAACAATTATGGAGAACTAATAGCAGGAGGAGATTTTCAAACTATTGATAGTAAACCTATTAAATATCTTGCAAAATTATCCAATAGTGCAAATCCTGAATGGAACAATTATATTAAGAGAATTATTCCTGGAACTAATAACTATGAGTACATAGATAACGTTTTTACTGTCAACGGTCCAGTGCGAAGCATACAAAATATCGATGGGTATATTTTAATAGGTGGAAGTTTTTCTGAAACTGCTCCTGATATTTCTGATATAAATGTTAATAGTTTTTATACTAAAAACCTATGTTATTGGTATAATAATAACTGGGAAATTGGTTTTGATGATGCGTTAGAATCTATTGAATTTACTTTTCATGGAAGTGATGGAAAAATTTATACTGCAGGGAATTTGGATCATGAAAATGATTTAGGAATTTTTTATGCGGGGATTTGGGAGTTTGATATGTTTGAACAATTGGATACAGATAATGGTGAAGATCGATTTCATGGTTTTGTAGAACATAATGAAACTATATATGGTTACGGAGACATTACCCCTTATTTAGGACAAGTATTGTCCCATGGCTTTATACGAGTTGGTGGAGAGGATGGATCTTCTGGAAAAGAACTGGGTGCCCAATTTGATAGGTCAGTTCGAGCTTCTGAAGTGTTTCAGCAGGAAATTTATTTTGCGGGTGATTTCACAACAGTTAATTCTTCTAATGCTAATTCCAATTTTAACGGACTAACAAAATCTTCATTTGTTGAGGATGTAAATTCAATTGAAGAGGGTTTTTTTGTGAAAAACAAAATTCAAATTTTTAACGTCGAAAATAAGTTGAATATTAGATATGAAAATTTAGGGGAAAATACCACCTTGAATATTTTTAATCTTCAAGGACAAATACTAGAATCAATTAATTTAGAGAAAGGGAATCAGGATTTAGAAATTGGACTTTCACACTGGTCAGGAGGAATGTATGTGTTTCAGGCAATAAATAAAGATGGTAAACAAACGGGTAAATTTCATGTGAATTAATATTTAAGGTTTTCTCTATATTGGCAAGTTGATTTGAATTTACCTTGTCGATCCTGGAATAGATTCATTTTCTGTTTAAAAATAATAATATTTTGTTTCTAATTTCTCTTTCTAAAGTTGGAAAATACGGTGATTTTTTCAAAAAAAAAGATTTAATATTGAATTTATTATTGGTCTAAATTCTTTTGGTTAATAGGAGAAGGTTTTAATGGTTTTATTTAAGCTATTGGATTTGTAAGAATAAAATAAAAATACATATTTTCACTTAACTACTTTGTAGTAAAATGTTGATTATTTTAAAACAGGATTTTTTTAGATTTAAATTATTCCACGATCAGACTATATTTTAAAAAAGAACTATTCCACTCTATTTGTTTGAGTTTTTTCTTAATAAAATCCAACTTAATAAGGATTTAGTTGTTATAAAATGACATTTACAAAATCCACAAATATGTTCTTATGAAAAAGCAAAGAGTCATCGTTTGGTTTAGACAAGATTTAAGGTTGCATGATAATGAATCTTTAATTCATGCTTTAAAAAGTGGGGTAGAGGTGGTTCCAATTTTTATTTTTGATGATAGAGTTTTCAAGGGAAAAACAAAGTTTGGATTCAAAAAAACAGATAGACATCGAGCTCAATTTATCATCGAAAGTGTGGAAGACCTGCGAAAATCATTAGAGAAATTGGGAAGTGATTTAGTGGTTAGAGTTGGAAAGCCTGAGGAAGAAATTTTTAAAATTGCACAAAAGATAAAATCGTCTTGGGTTTTTTGTAACAGAGAAAGAACTCAGGAAGAAGTAACTGTTCAGGATGCTTTAGAAAAAAGATTATGGTCAATCGGACAAGAAATTATATTTTCACGAGGAAAAATGTTGTACTATACTGGAGATCTTCCTTTTCCAGTTCCACATTGCCCAGATACCTTCAGTAGCTTTAGAAAAGAAGTGGAGCGATTTGTGAAAGTCAGGGAACCTTTGGCACCGCCAAAGGAACAATTCGAACCTTTAACGTGCGAAGTTGAAATCGGAGAAATACCGACGTTACAAGATTTTGGTCATGAGCAAAAAGAAATTGATGAGCGTTCTTCTTTTTCACTCAAAGGAGGAGAAACTGCTGCATTACAAAGAATAGAAGATTACTTTTGGAACTCGAATGCCATTGCGTGTTACAAAGAGACTCGAAATGAATTACTAGGGGAGAATTACTCATCAAAGTTTTCTGCGTGGTTGGCACAAGGCTGTCTTTCGCCAAAATTAATTTTCTGTGAGTTGCAAAAATATGAGGCTGAACGTACTAAAAATGATTCAACTTATTGGATGTTTTTCGAATTGATGTGGAGAGATTTTTTTCGATTTATGGGAAAAAAACATGAAAATAAAATTTTCCAGAAAGGAGGGACAAAAGAAGAAATTGATTCCAGTTGGGAAAATGACGAGGCGCTTTTACAACTTTGGATTGAAGGCCGAACAGGTGTACCCTTCATTGACGCAAACATGCGTGAGTTAGCAGCAACTGGTTTTATGTCCAATCGGGGTAGACAAAATGTAGCGAGTTTTTTAGTAAAAGATTTAAAAGTGAATTGGCAAATGGGAGCGGAGTATTTTGAATCAGTGCTAATTGACTATGATCCGTGTTCAAATTGGGGAAATTGGAACTATATAGCAGGAGTTGGCAGTGATCCAAGGGAAAATCGGTATTTCAATATTTTATCTCAAGCTAGAAGGTATGATCCAGGAGGAGAGTATGTTAAAAATTGGTTGCCAGAACTTTCGGTACTTCCTGTAGAGAAAATTCATCGTCCTGATATTCTCTCAGATGATGAACAAAATGATTTTCACTTGAAATTAGGATTGGATTATCCAAAGGCAATGATTTCAACGGAAAGGTGGATATAAAATTCAATATATTAAAAAAGCCATCCATAATATTAAAATTTGTATGGCTTTTTTTATTCAATAACTAGTCAATATTAAAGTATCAAAATCCATTAAAGTTGAAACCAAGACTTTAATTTTCTCTTCCTCGTTTTTGATTTTATTATTTGATGGTTTTTTTCCCCATTTCACAATAACAGCAGGAGGATCTTTTTTGTCAATTGGTAGATAACATTTAATGTCCTCTAGTGATTTAAAACTAGCTATAGCTATAGTCTTAAGTTTAAAAATTTTATTTTCCTCAGCCTTAGTCAAAACGTTTTTGTTGTAATTGTTCAGAGAATCCAATCGATTACTTATTTTGGCAATATCGGTCCTTACACTTATAATTTCTTTATCACTTTCTGCCTCAATTCTATTAAGTTCCTCATTGCTTGGTGTTGTAAATGTAACTATTGCATCATTTACTTTATATTTAGATTTTAATAGTTGATTGAAATTAATTTGTTGTTTGTCATCCAACGAACCCATACAACTAATTTTGACTTCAAATTTTTGACTAACAAAATTCTTAGTTATGTTTTTAGTAATTACTCTACTATTATTCAACTCCTTCTGAATAAAAGTTTCTATCATTTCGATTTTATTATTGTCCTCAATAATTCGATAGGTTGTAAAAATACTAACACTTAAAAGTATAAAACTCGTGAGGTACAAAATAGATTTAGATCGTTTTTCTTCTTTTGATGAAGTGAAGGATCGAGACGGGAAGTCCATAAATCGAACAATAAAATAGGTTCCTAATGCAACCAATGTAGCGTTTAAAACAAAAAGGAAAAATGAATTGAACATTATGTTCACAAAGTCTAAATTAATATTATCTGCTCCAATTAAATAGCCGAAAAGCTGAGCAATCCCATATCCTGTTACACATAAAGGGGGCATTAAAGCAGTTGCAATTGCAACACCAGGTATTGCATTAGATTTGTCTTTTCGAGAACTAGAAATGATTCCCGCCAAACCACCAATCAATGCTACCATTGCATCTAAAATATTTGGACTTGTTCTGCCTTTTATTTCATCTGTAAATCCTTTTCCAATTTCTAACCAACTTGTAATAGAAAAGTATAAAGTACTAGTAACTAACGCAATTCCAATTGCAATTAATAGATGGTACCCAGAAACATTCAAAGTATTTCGATCATTAATTCCTATACCTAATCCAATTCCCAAAATTGGAGACATCAAAGGTGAGATAAGCATGGCACCAATAATTACAGCAGGAGAATTTAAGTCTAGTCCAAGTGAAGCAATAAATATAGAACACATCAAAAGCCAAGCATTAGCTCCTTTCATCTCTTTATTACTTTTTATATTAATAATGGTACCTTCTTTGTCCAAACCATTTTTTAGATCCAATAGATTATAGAAGAAATTCCAAATTCTACTTAAAAACTCACTAGAATATTTAGAAGAATCAGGGTTAATTTGTTCTGGCATCGTAAAATTATTAAGTTTAATTTTCGTTTATTTTATTATGTGTAAGATAATAAATTCACTTTCAAATATGTGGATTATCTATTATTTTTGCTTCTTAACTAATCGAGTTTTACAATAAATTAAAAAACTATGGAATCATTTTTTAGAATCATTTTTGGTGGATTATTATTAGTTGGCGGATTCTTACTAGGAAGTTCCTGGAAGGCAAAAGATTCTATAATAGTTCAATATGAATCAGTCCAAAAAGAAGAAAGTATCGATGAGGTGGCTAGTCGTAAAGGATTGAATGATAATGAGTTGGCAACAATTAAGTTATTTGAAAAGTCAACACCAAGTGTTGCATTTATTACTACATCAAATGTTCGAAAAGATTATTGGTCTCAGAATGTGACAGAAATTCCAAGAGGAACAGGTTCTGGTTTTGTTTGGGATCTAGAAGGACATGTGATAACTAATTTTCACGTTATTCAAGGAGCAGATCGAGCACAAGTTACCTTAGCAGATCAAACAACTTGGACAGCAACTTTAGTTGGATATGCACCTGAAAAAGATTTAGCTGTTTTGAGAATCGACGCACCTGGTAATTTGTTAAAACCAATTCCTGTTGGCTCTTCGGATGATTTATTGGTTGGGCAATCCGTCTACGCAATTGGAAATCCTTTTGGATTTGATCAGACATTAACTACAGGTGTGATTAGTGCTTTGGGGAGAGAAATAAATGGAGTGGATGGATCAATAATAAAGGATGCAGTTCAAACAGATGCTGCAATTAATCCAGGAAATTCTGGAGGACCATTGTTAGACTCGCGAGGAGAATTAATAGGAGTTAATACTTCAATTTATAGTCCTTCAGGAGCTTATGCAGGGATCGGATTTTCTATTCCTGTAGATGCAGTGAAATGGGTAATTCCTGAATTAATTAAACATGGAAAAATTTTAAGACCAACATTAGGAGTCGAATTAGCTCCAAAGAGAGCTGTTTCTAGAATGGGGATAAAAGGACTTTTGGTAATGAATGTTAATGAAAAAAGTGGGGCAGAGAGAGCTGGTATACAGCCGACCTATCGGGATCAATTTGGTAAAATCATTTTAGGAGATGTGATTATTGCAATAGATGAAAACCCAATTCTCTCCAGAAATGATTTGAGGCTTGTTTTGGAAAATTATAAGCCTAATGATAAAGTGAAAATAACTGTATTGAGAGAGAACGAAAAAATAGTGTTGGATTTAACTTTGGATGAGGCTAGATGATAATATTTAAGTGAAAAGATGGCAATATGTAAAATACATACTGCCATCTCTGTAGTTTGGTATATTGGATTTAGACAAACTAATTTTTTCTTACTTATTTGTTTGTATTGGCAGCTATTTGGAGCGCTTCGTAAGCATTTATTAAACCACCAGATTGCCCCAAATTTTTAAAGGGAACCTTTTCATCTTTCGTTCCAGGCTTAATTACCATATCAGAAATAGGAACTGAACTTTCCATTATTATATTTTTTACTTGCTCAGCAGTCAGACTTGGATAATAAGACCTTAAGACAGCTGCAACGCCTGCAACTACTGGAGAAGCCATAGAAGTTCCTTGTTGATTTTGGTAAGTACCATCAGGAGTTGTAGAATAGATTTGCATCCCAGGAGCAAAAACGTCAACATTTTTGGCTCCATAATTAGAAAAGGGAGCGGCAATTTTTTCAGCCTTTTCCCAAGAGGCTGCGCCTACTTCGATCCAGTTATTAACATATTTAGTTTTATTTTTCCTTAAGAATCTTTTTTTAGTGTAAGAGTCATTTGGATAATTTTCAGTTGAATCATTATCTTTTCCATCATTTCCTGCTGCATGAACTAAAAGAACGTCATTCTTCTCTGCGTATTTTACTGCTTTGTCGACTGCTTTTTTATCCCAAGCATGAGCTTTGCCAAAACTCATATTGATTATACTTGCTCCATTATCAACTGCATAAATGATAGCATTGGCCACATCTTTATCTCTCTCATCACCATCAGCTAAAATTCTGATCGCCATGATTTGGACATTATCAGCAATTCCTTTAATTCCTATATCATTAGTTCTGTCAGCACCAATTATTCCAGCTACATGCGTTCCATGCATTGGGTCAGAGGCAATTACATCATTATTTCCATATCCTTTTTCATAAGAATCTGAATAGTTATCACCAACGATCTTGCGAGAGTCATAATCAGGGTTGTACATGAATTCAGCTCGTCCTTTATAATGGTTTCCCTCTTGATTAAGCATATCGATAATATCTTCCACTTTTTCTACTGCCATTCCTTGAGCTTGGACATTTTTTAGAATATCAAAACCCTGTTTTTCTTCTGGGCTCAATTCATCTGGTACTACACTAGATAGGTTTTCATCAGTTAATGGCTTTCCATCCATAGATTTTCCAAAAGCCTCTAAAGCATTAATTACAAATGGAGCATATCCATTAAAATCATCTAGTTGTTTTTGAGCACTCTTTTGCTTTTTTTCTACTTCTTCTTTGTATTTTAAATAGTTGTCGAACAATTTTTTGTCTTTCTTGGAAAGTTTATCGCGATTAGCGTTGTCAAATTTAGATTTGTACTTGGCATACAATCGAGTTACCTCCAAGGTTTCATGTTCTACGTTTTTTCCATTTTTATTCCCCAAAAAGTTCCAACCATAGATATCATCTATGTATCCATTTTTATCATCGTCAATTCCGTTTCCAGCAATTTCACCTTTGTTGATCCACATAACATTTTTCAAATCTTCATGTTTCGCATCAACTCCACTGTCAATTACTGCAACTATAACTTTCTGAGAGGTTTTTCCTTTTAATATTGTGTCATAAGCTTTTTCAATACTTACTCCATTGTAATTATCCATTTTAGTATCCATTCGCCACCAACCTTGAGGAGCAGAATTTTGAGCATTGATAGAAACGATACTAGATAGGAAAATGCAAATAATGAGACTAATTCGCGTCAAATTCATATTTATTATTTTTTAAAAATATAATTAGTTAATTTTGTGTTTAGGTGAAATTTGATAAAATCTATCAAAAAACGCACAATATAGTATTATTGTTATGGTATTTTAATTTTTATCTCCAAAATATCCTTTTAAAAATATCCTTTTAAACTTTTATTAATAGTAAAATCACTTATTCCAAATTTTGCTATTGTTGATAAATTTAAAATAGGTCCGATAAAAAAAGAATACTCAAAGCTCTAAAATAGTTTACCTTTTTCTAGTTCATAATTATAAAAAAGAATTAACACTTAACTCAACAAAATAAAAATTGCAAAAATCTTAACTGTATTATGACAAAAAAGAATATAATATTAATCCTTGGTATGTTTTTCTCTCCATTCTTCTTAATTAGTCAACATTCAGAGTTGGGTATCAAGTTTGGGGTTTCATTATATCAAGGAGATTTGTCCCCAGATATTAAAGAATTAAATCCAGGCCAAGTCAACCCTATGGTAGGGGTGTTTGGTAAATATAATTTCAATAGGTTCATTGTAGCAAGAGCTGGATTTAATTATGGTTTAGTTTCAGCAGAAGATGCAAAATCAACCAATGATGGTTCAAAAAATAGGAATCTCAGTTTTCGATCTAATATATTGGAAGGCAATTTAATGCTTGAGATAAATATCTTAGGGTATGAACCATATAATCTTGAGAAACCGTGGTCTCCATATGTTTTTGCTGGAATTGCTCTTTTTCATTACAATCCTAAAGCAAAATATGATGGTGAATGGATAGAACTCCAACCACTTGGTACTGAAGGGCAAGGTCTTCCATCTTACCCTGATCGGCAACCATATAGTTTGAATGAATTTGCTATTCCTTTTGGTGCTGGATTAAAGTTTGCTTTAAGTGATACATGGAATCTTGGTGTAGAAGGCGGATTTAGAAGAGCGTTTACTGATTATCTCGACGATGTGAGTATGAGTTATGTAGAGGAATCTCTCTTGTTAGAAAAGAATCCACTATCTGCTGCATTGGCAAATAGATCAGGAAATCCAATAGCAGCTGGTAGTGCAAGAGGTAATGATAAAGTTTCAGATTGGTATGCATTTTTTGGTGTAACCTTATCAAAAAACTTTTTGGATAATGGTCTAGTTGGTAGTAGGAGACGAGGTAGGAAAAGTAAAACAGGTTGTCCGACGTTTTAAAGATAATATGTACAGAAAATCTTTATTTTTCACTTTTTTTTGAGAAAATGATTTTTAAGAACGATTTTTGAATAAGTAATGCCAGAATCCCTTAATATTGGATTCTGGCATTTTTTTCCCCACCTCTCCCTCCACACTAGAACTTCAAAACACTTCATTCTTTATAATCAGTTGAGTCAATTGAAATAAAAAATTCATTTGATAAACCTGAATTTTGCCCTAAGGCATCGTTTATTTGATTACAACTTCATCAAATTTTGGTTTTTAAGCCGAGTTCAAAATAACTTCATCAATGAAAAATTTATTTATTATTATTGCTATTTGTCTTTTTTTACCTACCGTATCAAAATCTCAATATTTGGAATTCGGTATTATAGGAGGTTTTTCAACCTATTCAGGTGATCTAAATCCAACTACTCAAAGAATAAGTCATGGAGAATTTAGGTATTCTGTAGGTGGTTTTTTGAGGTATAACCTAGGCTCTTACTTCACAGCCAAATTTGCTGTCAGTGCAGGACGACTTTCTGCAAGAGATTATGATTCTCTAGATCCTGCACGAAAAGCAAGAAACCTTCAATTTAAATCCACATTTATAGAAAATGCTCTTTCTTTAGAGTATAATATTTTAGGATACGATCCAATATTTATGACCAAAAGAGTTAGTCCTTATATTTTTGCAGGTATAGGAATGGTTTATTTTAATCCAAAGGCTTTATATAATGGAGAATGGGTAGAATTGCAACCGTTGAATACTGAAGGGCAAGGCCTTCCCGAATTTCCTGCCAGAAAACCTTATAAAAAAGTGGCTATTGCATTTCCATTTGGATTTGGATTGAAAGTGGCTCTCTCGAATAAATTTAATATTGGATTCGAAGCTGGGGTTAGAAAAACTACGACTGATTATATTGATGATGTAAGTACAACTTATGTGGCAGATGAAATTATGAACGAAACACTTGGACCAATTTCCTTTCAATTAGCCAATCGTTCAGGAATTCGAAAAGAGACAGGAGATATTAGAGGAAACCCAGAATCAAATGATTGGTATGCAATTGGAGGTTTGACTATGTCTTATAATTTATCTTCCTCAAATAAATATGGAAAACGGAAAAGACGCGGAATTGGATGTCCCACTTTTTAAAATGATTAGATTAATCCTCATTGAGATAATTTTGATAATTAACATCATTATAGTTAATGTTTTAAGCACCTATTATAAAAAGGTGCTTTTTTTTTGGTTTAATAAAATACTAGTAAGTTTTGCAACTTCTGAATTTCCCTTTTCCCTAAAATAGCTGTTTCTTTGTTTATGATTTTTTGTTTTTTGCATTATTGATGTTCAATTTAATCAAGTCTTTTGTCAAAGTCAGCTAACGAAATATTAAAAGAATATTGGGGATTCGATGAATTTCGACCCATGCAAAGTGAAATTATCCAATCTGTTTTGGATGGTCAGGATACCCTTGCCTTATTACCAACCGGTGGAGGTAAATCTATATGTTTTCAAGTTCCAGCTTTAATGAAAGAAGGAATTTGTATTGTAGTCTCTCCATTGATTGCTTTAATGAAAGATCAAGTTTACAATTTAAAGAAACGAGGCATTAATGCGGTTGCCATATACTCAGGAATGCATTACAAAGACATTGACCGTGCATTTGATAATTGCATTCATGGAAAAGTAAAATTTTTATACCTTTCCCCTGAGCGTTTGACATCTGATTTGGCAAGGGCTCGGATAGAACAGATGACTGTAAATTTGTTAGCTATTGATGAAGCGCATTGTATCTCACAATGGGGATATGATTTCCGACCATCTTATTTGGAAATTATTAATGTAAGGGAATTAATGCCGAAAACACCGGTTATGGGATTAACGGCTACGGCGACTTCTGAGGTAGTAAAGGACATTCAGGAAAGATTAGAATTTAAGAGAAAGAATGTATTTCGAAAAAGTTTTAGTCGTGAAAATTTGGCTTATGTCATTTTGCATGAGTCAGGTAAATTGACAAAGCTTAATGAAATAGTTAGCAATGTACTAGGCTCGGGAATCATTTATGTTAGGAGTAGAAGAAAGGCCAAAGATATTGCAATACAATTGAAGAACAGGGGAGTAACAGCAGATTTTTATCATGCTGGTTTAAGTACAGAGATTCGAAGTAAGAAGCAAGAGGATTGGATCAATGATAAGATTCGAATCATGGTATGTACGAATGCCTTTGGAATGGGGATCGATAAGCCGGATGTTCGATTAGTTGTTCATTTAGAAATTCCAGACTCACTGGAGGCTTATTTTCAAGAGGCAGGAAGAGCTGGTCGAGATGGAAAAAAATCTTATGCAGTATTATTGTATCATCAGTCAGATAAAGCTAATTTAATTTATCAATATGAGCAATCGTATCCATCGATGGAAGAAATTAGAAAAACCTATCGTGCGCTTGGTAATTATTATCAATTAGCTATTGGTGGCAGTGCTGCTGATAGTTTCGATTTTGATCTAGTTGAGTTAGTCAATAAATTTAAATTACAAACGGTTACCACGTATAACTGTATGAGGATTTTGGAGCAAGAGGGGTGGATCTCATTAACTGATGCAGTTTTTAATCCAGCAAGTGTTCGGATAAGAGTCCGCAAAGATGAATTGTATGATTATCAATTAAGAAATAAAAAGGCGGATCGAATATTAAAATTAATCTTGCGAAGTTATCATGGGGCATTCAACGATTTTGTTGGAATTCACTTGTCATGGATGGCGAAAAATTTGAAAATTAATTATCAAGATTTGGAGCAAAGCCTATTGAAAATGGCAGCTAGTGGAATTATTGATTTTCGACCAGAGAAAGACAAATCTCAACTTGTTTTTTTGCAAGAAAAAGTTGACCCTATTAATTTGACAATTGATTTTGATCGATTTAATTTCCGGAAAAAAAGGCATTTAGAACGATTACAAAAAACGATAGCTTATGCTGAAAATACCATCTGTCGGTCTCAACAATTATTATCTTATTTCGGAGAAAAGAATGCACCAAAATGTAAGGTATGCGATGTTTGTTTAGAGCGCACCAAAGTTGATTTGTCAAAAGATGACTTTGAAAGATATCGAATAAAGATAATCAAACAATTGGAAAGGGAACCATTGACTATTTATGATCTATGTGAAGCATTTTCTCCAAAAAAGCAAGCCCAAGTGTTAAAAACAATTGAGCTTTTAATCGATGAGGGAGACTTAAGTAGAGAGGAAGATAAAATCATTTGGAAAAAATGAAAAAACGTAAAATTATCTTTACTGTTATCAATGATTTGACCTATGATCAAAGGATGATAAGAATTTGTAAAAGTCTTGACAAAAGTGATTATGAAGTTCTACTCGTCGGTCGTATGTTGCCTTCCTCTAAACCTCTTCAATCTCAATCTTTTCAACAAAAGCGACTTAATTGCCTTTTTTATAGAGGAAAGTTTTTCTACCTCGAGTATAATCTTCGACTGTTATTTTTTTTATGGAATAATAAGTTTGATGTAGTGTGTGCGATTGATTTGGATACAATACTCCCTGCATTTTATATAAGTAAATGGAAGAAGAAAAAACTTATTTATGATGCTCATGAATATTTCACTGAAGTTCCTGAAATTATCGAAAGGCCAATTGTAAAAAAGATTTGGGAATGGATTGGGAATAAAACTATACCAACGTGTATGTATTGTTATACGGTTGGCCACTCCTTGGCAGGATTACTAGGGAAAAAGTATAAGACACATTTTGAGGTCATTCGGAACATGCCTGAATTTGCTACCTTAAAGGAAGGGAAACTGCCTCATCAAAAACCTATTATTTTATATCAAGGTGCTTTAAATATTGGACGAGGGCTAGAGCAAATAATCGAGGCAATGACTGAAATAGATGAAGCCGAATTATGGCTTGTTGGTGAAGGTGATATTTCTAATCTTTTAAGAAAAAAAGTAATGCAATTACGTCTTCAGGATAAAGTGAAGTTCTTGGGGTACCTGCTGCCTGAGAAGTTGCGAGAAATTACTTCTCAAGCAACTATTGGTATTAATTTGTTGGAAAATAAAAGCTTGAATTATTATTTCTCATTGGCGAATAAAACTTTTGATTTTGTGCAGGCTGTTGTGCCTGCGATTCATATGAATTATCCTGAGTATCAAAAATTGATGAAAGAAAAAGAAGTGGGAGTATTGATTGATGATCTGGAAAAGAGGACTATTGTAGAAGCTGTAACATTACTATTAAAAGATTCAGCGTATTATGAAAAGCTAAAATATAATTGTGAGGAGGTACGAAAAGTTTGGACTTGGGAGAATGAAGAGCAGAAGTTAATAGAGTTTTATAGAAACGTTTTTGAGTAGTTTGTTTCTTATGAGTTTTGTCAACCTAGACGATATTCTATATCATTCATCAGGAGTGTTATAAATATCCTTCTGATAATGATTGTTCTTTTTTATATAAAAAGCCCCTTCAAATTCAATGTGCTCCTCAAAAATGTCTACCCCTTTTTTTCTAATCATTAAGTCATCAATATAAAGCGGTAAATCCAATGTCAACTTCTTTCCAATTGTAATAATTCGAATTTCATTCTCTGGAAAGTTAACTTTAAAATTCATCTCAACCAAACTCCAATCTCCATCAATGACTTCTGAAAATTCAGGAAAACTAGTTGTATATTTAGATTTACCCGTTTTTGGGTTTCGTTCTTCTACAATGAATCTAAACCAATCATTTAGTGCATCATTTTGACCATTAAAAAACCAGGCAGAGAGAACATAGGTTTTATCTTTTTCAAAGGTGTTTGAATTGAATTTGGCTAATTCATTTTCTCCTCGTTTTGTTTTTTCAAATGCTCCCTTGCTGAATCGAGCAAATTGACTAGGTTTTTTTTCGAAATTATTCTGATAGAAAAATGCAAGTGTATCGGTAGTAAGTATATTGTTATTAATGGGAGGTGACTGGGAGAAAGGTTCTTTTTCAAAGCCTAGAGATGCTTTTAATTTCTCTAATTCATATAGCAATTTTGTAGAATCAACATTAAGTAATTTTGATTTTGAGATCTCCCTAACTCGAAAATATTTGGTTTCATAAATGATTGTACTTCTATTTTTTAACTCATTCTCATATAAGGTAAGTTCATCACTTTCAATAATTAAGAATGGTTTCTCAGAAGTTAAATCATTAGTTATTAGTTTTTTATAAATATTAGGAGTGACTATTTGAACTATTTTTTTACTTTCTGGTATACTAGTTCTTCCAACATCGAAAGCTAAAAGTGGAATTTGTGTATGGTAAGAGAAGATTTTAGAAACCTCAGAAGAGTGATCATGAATTGGCCTACTAAAATTTTCTGATCCACAATAATAAAATGGCAAAGGAATAATCGCTTGATATTTTGAAATATCGATTTTCTCTAAAGCTTTCAAATAGTCTTCCCTTAAATTTTCTTTTTTAAAAACATTAATTTTTGTGGTTACCTTTTCGGACATCTCTAAGTGGTGAGCAAATCCTTCAACCAAATAGAGTAGTGGTAAGGCTGAGATACCTAAAAATATAATTATGTTTTTTCTTTTTTCTTTAAGTTGCTCTAGATGTTCATGTAAAACAAAAGTTACGGAAATTGTGGATACGAAATAAAAAATCCAACCTATCCTACCGGTTGTCCTAAAATTTTTGACCAACGGAATCCATTCCAATAATATAGGAAAAGCTTTGAATGGATATCCAAATGCAAAAATTAAACATAATAAACTTGCAGGGAAAGCAATCTTGAGATGCTCATTTTGCAACCAGTCTAATTTAGGATAAATACTTTTTTGTTCAATAGCTTTTTTTCCAAAATGAAAAAATAAAAATAATAAAATGAGAGTAGTTAATATACCGACATAAGACCAAGCTTCCCACTTTAAATGAATATCGAAAAAGTAATCTAGAATTGGTCTTAATGGGGCATGATGTGGAATAAAAATATCGTCGGGCTCTGCATTGTATAATAAAAATCCAAGTGGATTCTCTGTTCGATCAACATGAATATCGGTCATTTTTACAAAAGCCATAAATCCTATGAGAGGTATAAATACTTGAATGAAAAAGTGTAAATAGTTTTTTAAAATTTTCCAGTTTTTATTTTTAATCAAATAAACTAGCCAAAATGCTCCCGAGAATAACGCTGCTATTAATCCCAAATAACTATGGATGAAAAACCAACCTATGTTATTTAGAAGGAGTAGGGACGTCCATTTTTTTTTATCTTTTGAAATGAAGTATTTTATCATGAAATACCATGTCATTGGGAAACAATTTAAGTATGCTAAGGTGAGGTGGTTATCAAATCTTCCAACTTGAGGTGCAAGGAAAGTAATTCCTATAGTTGCGCAGACGGCTAACCATTCCTTCACTCTTAATTCATTGAGGATCAGGAAAATAAATAAAGCGCAAAATAATATGGAAAATAGAATTGAAAGATTTGTAATCCCTACATTTTCTTTTTTTATTGACGGGAGAAAATTACCAAGTGCTTTAATCGCATTAGAGATCAATAGACGATATTCGGAGTATATGGTATTCTCGCCAAAGGGATAATTTGAACCTTTAAACTCTGTATAGGAACTGTCAAATTCAATATGCCAAGAAGTATTGTAATAAGCTGTGAATCCGTCCCCAGTTGGTGCAAATAAATATTGATTAGGTGAAAGAATTATTTTTCCATAAAAGAAAAAAATTAGACAACTTGTTAAAGCAATCGTTAATAAAAAATATTTTTTAGAGGTACTCATTATGATGAAAGGTTCCGAATACTACTTTCAATATTTTTGTAATTTATAAAAACAAAAAGACCTGCGAATAATAATCCTGCCAAAAGAACTATTGGGTTAACGAACTCAAACTCCATTCCTTGTTTCGTGAAAAAGCTCACAATAAAAGATCGAAAAATGCCAAAAAATAAAATCGTTAAAAGCATTACCATTCCAAATAAAAACATCAAATGTTTTTTCAAAATTTGCCCAATTTGATTTTGTTTATAACCCAATTGGAGCATTAATCGAATGTCTCGACTTGATTTTGAAACCATTAATTGGAAATTTAAGACAAAAATAAAAACTGAAAGTAAAACAATTAAAAATCCAATCACCGCAACTACCGCGATTAATGTTCGAATTAGTGCAGCAGTTTCTCCACCGATCAATCTCCCAGAACTGAGCTCATATCCATTATCCTTCATGAAATTTCTGAAGGTATCAGAAAAAGGATTGTCTGATGAAATGATTAACCTTGAAGAACCTTTTGGTTCATAATCTTGAAAATTTTTATTGGAGTATTCCATAAAACTTTGAGGAACAATAATTGAATTAATCCGATCACTAAAACCAACAATCCTACCCTTGAAATTTTTTCTTTTCCCTTGTCCTTTAATCAAGACATCTAAAGAAACTTCTTGGATACTTTCGAAGGGTATTTTAGGAAGACCTTGACTAGCTGCGAATCCAAAATTATATAAAGCTAAATAATCTCGTGCTACTACAACAGGGATTACTATATCACCTTTCGACCATTTGAAATCCTCACTTTTTACATCTACAAATTCATCAGGTACACTTTCAAAAAATAAATCTGTTCGGAAATTCAACAACGCACTTCCTGCACTTACCCGGTAATTACTTGCTGAAAATTGGCCTACTTTTTTTATGAACGGTTGATCTTGAATTTTTTGTATTTCTTCCGGAGTGAATTTTGCTTTTGCTCCAAATGAACTAACTTCTTTATTGATGATTACAAATTGGTCTTCACTTTCTGTTAAATCATTTAAGTCAATATAAAACTGGATAGACAATAAAAGCAATAATAGACCCATAAATGAACCAATTATTGCACCTACGATTTGCCAAATATTATTGTTTTGTCTCAGGATTTTGTTAAGAATTTTCATTAAACAAATATATAAAATTTGGTATAATATTTACCGTATTAAGGTTAATTGGTTTGTAGCTTCTTGATTTGAAGAGATCAAATATGAAGAATTTGGTTTTACAAGTATTTATAAAAAAATTGTAATCAATTATTTTCGTACATTTCGTTTTTTTATTAATTAAAACCTAAATATGAGATTCTTAATTTTTGCTTTAATGGTGATTTTTTTAAGTTGTGGTTCCGAAACGAATTCTACCGAAATCAATCTATCAGAAAATACCCCCACTCAGAAAGATTCTACAACGGTGATTACTCCAGCGCCTACTCCAAAAGGTTATACTGATGTAAATGCTAAATATAAAAAAACTGCTGAGAATTCAGAATTTGCAGTTTTTAAAACTACTTCAGCTACTGATACTGAAATGGAATTTTATTTTAAGACATTAGATGGAATTAGTATCAAATCAACTTATTTGCATGAGGGTGGACGAAAAGTAGTGGGATTTAATCAATTACTAGAGTTCGCAAAATACATGAAAGGATATCCTGGAGCTAATGGTGATATGGCAGGTAAGATATTTGAATTAATTTATAATGAAAATAATGATATTGGAGAAGTGAGGCTGGCAGAATTGGAAGACTGAAATTTAAAATAATGTAAATAAAATAGCTACTATTCTCTCTATGAAAAGAATAGTAGCTATTTTATTTTTTGAGGCAGATTTGATCTGTTTTCTCCAGCGAAAAACAAGATCAATTGATTGTTAGCTTAATCTTTAATCTTACTTATTTTCAAATTCAAGGTTTATCATTTCCTCCAATATAATTGTATTTTAAAATAATTTATCTAAATGAGTATTTAACTTTATAAGTTCCAAGTAAACATAAAATTCATTTTCTTTAAGTAAAGTTTTACCTAAATAAAATGAAAAGATAGAATCGCATCGGGACAAATAATTCGGGCATAACGGAATCCATTTTTACAATTAACTACGATCCCATTTTTTCATAAGAGAGTATTGATTTGGTAAGAACCAGAAAAGGTATTGGATTGTGATTTACTTCGAAAGGTATTTTAGTCCTCTAATATTTCATAATCAATTTGAAGTTTCCTCAAGGCTCTAAAAGCAGAACTTGTATTCATCGAAACTTCAATTTCAACAGTTGATCCATCTAATAAAAATTCAGTGTATTCTCTAGCAAGTGAATTGTCTACATTATCTGCAACTTCCTCAAACATAGCAGTAATATTTCTTCGGTCAGGGCGAGCTGCGTCGCAGGAATTTAATTGTATTTTCATAATGTGTTTAATTTTTGATGCAAGATAGTGATTAAGTTATGGATCGATTGAAAAAAGAGTTTGACTTTTTAACAAGGGGTTTTCTTTGAGCGTTTTTTGAATAAACTAATTCTTTTATTTAATTACCTTTTAGTTTTTCCAATTTTTCTTTAACATTTACAATGCTATTGCAATGAATTTCGTTCTCATTTTTGCAAGATTCTTCTAATGTTAAAAGAAGATTTATATGTAGATCAATATTTTTAGGTTCATAACTAATCGCTTGTCGAAATAGAAAAACAGCTTTATCAAATTCATCTTTTTTTCTAGCAATTTTAGCATCTGAAACCATTTGATTTATTTCTGCTATTTTTTTTTCATTAATTTTTTCTTGTAAAGTAGCTTGATGCTCTTCCAGTTTATCATATTGAATTTCAGGGTTGAATTTTGATTTAAATAGAAACCCTAAAATGAAAAACAATGGAATAGCGAATAGCAATACTAACTTTTTTAATCTAGCACTTTCGTCATATTCTCTCTCTTCATGGATCATATTATCATAGTCTTCTTTTTTTGGAATGATAGAATCAGTTGGGAGGAATTTATTTTTTATTCTTTTTTTCATGGTAAAATCTTAAGCTCTTATTTTATTTATTTCTTATCAAGTTTTGATTTGAAAGCTAAAGGTGATTCTTCTTCTTCTTCTTCTTCTTCTTCTTCTTCTTCTTCTTCTTCTTTTATGACTGTAATATTATCATTGCGATTGATTCTTTTTGATCATTACATAATAGTATTTCTTAAAAGAGGTCAGATTTAATTATCGGATACTCTTCAGTAAGTTTTACCATAATTATATTATCGATTCATGATCATTGCAAATATAGAATTAAAATATTCTTTAGGGTATTATTCTCTTCTATGTATAACCAAAATTCTTTTCCCTTCAATTCATGTTAAAACCATAATGAATCTATAATTTTTTTGAAATAATAAATGATTTAAAATTAGGTCGGTTATTCAGCTAATTCTATTTTCGCGGATGCTTGAAAAAAACAAACAACTCTTTACTTCTACATTTCTGTTACTTTGTCTAAGTCATGTGCTTTTTGCAGGGAGTTTTAACATGTTGGTACCTGAGTTACCATCCTATTTGACTAGTTTAGGAGGAGAGGATTATAAAGGGTTAATAATTGCTTTATTTACATTGTCAGCGGGTTTGTCTAGACCGTTTAGTGGTAAATTAACTGATACCATTGGCCGGGTTCCGGTAATGATTATTGGGACCTTGGTATGTGTAGTTTGTAGCTTATTATATCCAATTTTGACGACAGTTGGGGGATTCCTTTTTCTTCGATTTTTACATGGATTTTCTACAGGATTTAAACCAACTGCTTCGACTGCGTATGCTGCTGACATTATACCAGTTACCCGTAGAGGCGAAGGGATGGGGATTTTAGGAATAAGTATGAATGTGGGCGCATCGATGTTTCCACCTATTGGAAGTTACATCACCATGAAATATTCAATGGATATTGCATTTTATATTTCATCATTTATTGCTTTAATTTCTATAGGGATTTTAATGGGATTAAAAGAGACATTGGAAAATACACAAAAATTTAAACCCTCTTTGTTGAAAATATCGAGGCATGAAATTATTGAACCAACTGCTATTCCTCCAGCCGTAGTTGCTCTTTTTATTTATATGTGTTTTGGTGTTATGTTGACAATAACTCCAGACCAATCACAGTATTTAGGATTAGATAATAAAGGATTGTTATTTACAGGGTTTACTATTTTTTCAGTTTTATCGAGAGCTGTTGCAGGGAAAGTTTCGGATCGATACGGAAGGATAATTGTAATAAAGGTTGCGGTTGTTTTAGTAGCAATTTCACTAGTTTTATTAGGCTTGGCAAATAGTCCCACCTCTCTATTAATGGCTGCAGGATGTTTAGGTTTTTCTACTGGAGTAGCTTCTCCAGCCGTTTTTGCATGGGTAATTGATATAAGTCCTGACGAAAGTAGAGGCCGTGCTATGGCTACTGTTTACATTGCCTTAGAAGTTGGAATTGGAGGAGGAGCATTGTTCTCTGCTTGGATGTATGGTAATGATGCTGCTAATTTCCCTAGAGCATTTTTTGCATCAGCTGCGATAACTTTGTTAGCGGGAATTTATTTACAGTTTATTTATAAAGAACCAAAATCTACAAGATTAAACTGAAGAAAGTAAAATCAATATTATAGTTAATTTTTTTAAAAAATTTATTTTGGTCTATTGGATATTCATCTTCTCTTTGCAAGTGATTTCCAAATCTGCCAAGGCATTCATGTAATAAATATAACCAGAATAAGGAGAATCATAGGGACTTAAATAATCTCTTGTTTTGCCATCTTCAGCAGTTTTAGTATTTAAATAATAAAAGTGATCTGACGTTTGTAATTTACTCCAAGCGTGAATTAAATTTTCATCTTTGGAATTGATTACAGTTTCTTCCAAACTATATAATTTTTGTAAAGCTTCTTTTTGCATATTATTACCGCTCCATGCAGAAAGGTCTTTTTCAGTGTCTCTCCATGAAACTGGAAGGTGAACATCGAAGACTTCTTTTACTTTTGATTGTTGTATTTGGTCAGAGGCAGTAAGAAAATTGACTTTTTGCTTTTTTAATTCATACGGAAGGTTTTTGATAAAATTAAATGCTCCAGTTTCTGCAGATAAATGTTGTCCAAATGTCTCGTAGGGCATATAAATATTTACACAATCTCCCATGTCGTTAGCAATCCAATTTGCATACTTTTCAGCTGTTAATGGATATTCATTCCAACTCTGGTCAGCAAACTTATGAGTGAAGTCTGCCGAAAGCTTATCGTTTTTTAAAATGGTTTTAATATTTTTAGTGTGTGGAGCTGTGTATAAATAATTAGGGGATCTTCCCATAAGATATTGAGGGAGACCTTCTGCTAATACGCCATCAAATCCTAAGTTTTCTAAACGACCTGCTAAATCATTACAATAAATCATTCCGGTATTTCTAAAAACCTTCGGTGTTTGCCCAAAATGTTCTTGAATTTTGGAATTGTGTTTCTTAACTTGCCGTTCAAACTCAGGTAAAGAATTTAAATATGCGAGAGAATGATAATATGTTTGACCTATAAATTCTACTTGGCCAGTCCTAGATAATTCAATAAACGATTGTAAAACGTCTGGACGATGGTTTTCCATTTGTTCCAATAAGGTTCCAGATATAGACAAACAAAATTTGAAATCCTTTCCAAGCTTATTAATGTTTTCCATCATGATTGCATTCATTGGTAGATAACAATCATTAGAAATTTTGTCTAAAAACTCTTTGTTCAATTTATCATCTTCATAAAAATGATCATGTCCTATTTGAAAAAAATCATAAGGTTTCAACCTGTTTGGCTGATGTAGATTGAAGTATAAGCAGACGTTTCTCATTTTGAAATTTTAGTTTGTTTTATTGATTAAAGATTAATCATCTTTTCCTCTATCTAATTCCTTTTGTAATTTCTCTAATGTTTTCCATTTTCCAGCAGCAGCTAGTTCAGCTTGCTCCGCCCAAGTACTCGGATCAATTGCTTGAAAATTATTTCCCGCTTCTAATAAAACAGATTTTAATTTACTATATTTAGTATAAGCTAAATCCGAATAAGAAAAAACTCCTCCCAAGTTTAATAAAGACTCAACTTTAGATTCAATTCCTTGTATTTTTTTCAGATCATCTTTTTGAATATTCTCAAAATTAGGTGTAATTTTTTTCTCAAAAGAAGAGGAAAATATTGGTTGTGACGTTCCCTTTTCAGAAGGTGGATTGGCTTTGACATCATAACCCAAAGCATAGGAATAGGCTCCCATAATTCCTTCGACTGCATGCTCCCAAGTACAAGTTTTTATATCCTCAAAAGTTTCTTCGACTACTTTTTTGCGAAGCATTTCATTTTCCAATAAATCTGTAATATGTTTAGCCATCAATTCAATATCCCAAAAGTCTGCGGTTAAGGCATGTTGCATGACCTCTGCTGCACCAGATTGTTTTGAAATTACACAAGGAATGCCAAATTGTGCTGCCTCAGCTGCCGATAAACCAAAAGGTTCAGAAACAGAAGGCATACAATAAACATCAGCCATTGATAGTAATTTGTTAACTTTTTCTCTGTTAAGAAAACCGGTGAAGTGAAACTTGTTTCCAACTTTTTGGTAAGCTCCTGTTTCAATTATTCGTTTGAGTTGATCACCACTTCCTGCCATTACAAATCGAACATTATCATTCTCTGCAATAACTTTGGAAGCAACTTCTAAAAAAAATTCAGGTCCCTTTTGACCTGTAATTCTTCCTAAGAATAATACTAATTTTTCTGGAAAAGTAGCTTTTTCTCTGAATGTTTTTACTGGTTCAACTCCATTATGAACAGGAAAAATTTTCTGTGGATTTATACCGTAGTGTTTTTCTACTATACTTCCAGTGTAACGACTAACAGGAATGACTGCATCCGCTATACTCATTCCATATTTTTCTAGATCATAGTTCCAGCCACGTGCATCAGGTCCAGCTCTATCATAGCTTAATGCATGTGCATGAATGACGAGCGGTTTTCCACTTTGATGCTTTACTTTTATCCCAGCCAACATTGTCATCCAGTCATGCGCATGAATCACGTCGAATTCAAGATTGGCAGCTAATGCCGCAACATATTCTGCATATTCCACCACTTTTTGTTGAACATTATCTCCGTACATTTCATCTAACTCAAAGCGGCTAAAAAAAGTAGATATCGTGGTAGATTCAGAAAATTTAGAGGAGTGAATCGAAGTATTAAATTCCGTGGATTTAGAACTAGTTCCTTCTGTTATTGTTTTTTCCAAAGAAGGGTAGGGGGAAACATTTTCCATTCCAGATGCAAACAGTGTACGAGCAAAAGCATTATATTTTTTATAAATCTTTTCATGAGAGTGGTTAACACTATTATTAATTTTTACATCAGTATTATTTAAACCAATAATATTGGCATTATCTAGAATTGAGCTCTGGCTTGCCTTTGGTAAAATAATTGTCAGATCAGTTTGTTTGGCAAGTGCTTTTGCAATTCCGAAACAAGCAATAGCTAATCCACCACTGATTAGAGGAGGAAATTCCCATCCTAGTTTGAGTACTTTCAGTTTTTTCATCACAGAATAGATTGTTTACGAATTAATTGGAGTGTTGAATTCTTGAGACAAGATAGTAACTGGTATTTATTTTTATTGCAAAAGTATAAATTTTAATTTACTTAGTGTGTTTTTTACAAAAAGTATTTGGATTTTTATATATTTGGCTTGGAGTACAAAAGCCTAATTTTTTTAGGGATCACAATAAAATTTTGTACGTATTTACACCATATTTTAGATTAAAACTTTGGTAGAATTTTTATTTTTTTTACAGATGTTATAATAAATATACATTTACGGAATGAAATTTTATTTTAAATTTGCAATAATAAATTGAAAAAATACCTATTTAACATATTTAAGCAAGATGAGCGAATTTATAAAAGAAGACATAATGAATAGGACATTAGAGGAGAAATTTCCATTAAAAATCATTTCATCTCGTCAGGAAGGGAATCAACTTTATTTTATTTGTGAGAATGAGGTTGAACTTCGAGTAACAGTTTTGACTGATCGAATGATCCGATTAAGATATGCTACCGACGGTGTTTTTGAAAATGATTTTTCATATGCCATTGACACTAGATTTAAGCCAAAGACTCCAAGTGTCGAATTCAAAGAAAAGGAAGACCATTATCAAATTATTACCCAACAGCTTACTTGCAGAATTAATAAATCAGATCTGCGAGTTATTATGATGGATAAGTTAGGAACAGTCATTTGTGAGGATGAAAAAGGATTTCACTGGGAAGATGATAATACTAATGGAGGAGCTATAGTGCAAATGAGTAAAAAATTGCAAAGTCAAGAAAATTTTTACGGCTTAGGAGATAAAACTGGGAAAGCAAATATGCGGAAAAGTAGGTACTCGATCTGGGGCACTGATTCCTATGGTTATGGAGTTGATACAGATCCTTTGTATAAAAATATTCCTTTTTATTATGGTATTCATAATGATACTAGTTACGGTATTTTTTTCGATAATTCTTTTCGGAGTTTCTTCGATTTTGGCCATGAACGAGCAAATGTAACTAGTTTTTGGGCCAGTGGAGGAGAGATGAATTACTATTTTTTCTATGGCCCAGAATTGATGGACGTTGCGGAACAGTTCGTTGATTTGACAGGAAAGCCTGAGCTACCTCCAATGTGGGCATTAGGTTATCATCAATGTAAATGGAGTTATTATCCTGAATCCCAAATAAAAGAAATTACTTCTGAATTTCGGAAACGAAAAATTCCATGTGATGCCATTTATTTGGATATTGATTATATGGATGGGTTCCGGTGTTTTACTTGGGATAAGGAAAAGTTTCCAGAGCCCAAACGGATGATTAAGGAGTTAGAAAAAGATGGGTTTAAAACTGTCGTAATGATAGATCCAGGAATTAAAGTAGATAAGGATTATTGGGTTTGTAAGGAAGGACTAGAAAAGGATATGTTCTGTAAGAGAGCGGATGGACCATTGTTAGTTGCGCCAGTTTGGCCGGGAGACTGCTATTTTCCTGATTTCACAAGACCTGATGTGAGAGATTGGTGGGCAGGCTTATACAAAGAAATGATAGCAGAATTAGGAGTTCACGGGGTTTGGAATGATATGAACGAACCAGCGATATTTTTAGCAGATAATTTTACACAATCAGACAAAACCTTTTACCCGGATGTGCGCCATGACTATGATGGAAACCCATGCAGTCATCGAAAAGCGCATAATGTTTATGGCATGCAAATGTCTCGAGGAACATTCCATGGTCTCAAGCAAAATGCTCCTGATAAACGTCCCTTTGTAATAACTCGATCAACCTATGCTGGTGGTCAAAGGTATTCTTCAGGTTGGACAGGTGATAATTTGGCGACTTGGGAACATTTGAAAATTGCGAACAAACAATGTCAGCGTGTTGCAATTTCAGGAATGTCATTCATTGGTTCTGATATAGGAGGATTTATTGACCAACCCGATGGTGAGTTATATTTGCGCTGGTTACAAATGGCTGTTTTTCATCCATTTTTTAGAACACATTCATCAGGTGATCATGGAGAACAAGAACCTTGGGCATTTGGGGAAGAAATTGCAGAATTATCTCGTCGGGCTATTGAGTTTAGGTATAGGTTGTTACCATATATATATACTACATTTTGGCAGCATGTGTCAAAGGGAACACCAATGATAAGACCATTGGCATTTTTGGAACAACAAGAAAAAGATACATTGCATCGAATGGAGGAGTTTGCTTTGGGTGATCATATCTTAGTTTGTCCAATTTCTCAACCAAAAGTAGATGGTCGTTGGATGTTTTTGCCAAAAGGTGATTGGTTTAATTTCTGGACTGATGAACAAACACCGTCGAATCTTGAGTTTTGGGCGTCTACAGAATTAGATGAAATTCCTGTTTTTGTTCGAGCTGGTGCAGTTATTCCATCATTTGAATCAATGCAATATGTTGGTGAAAAGAAAAGACCACAGATATACTTACACTTATATTATATCAAAGGAGAAAATAATAGTCAATTTTATTTAGATGAGGGAGAGGGATATGGTTATGAAAATGGAGAATTTACTTTACGTAATTATTTAGTTGTAGGCGATAAAAATAAGTTGACAATTTCACAACAAAGGGAAGGTGATTTCGAGAATTTATGCCAAGATTTTAAAATCATTATCCATGCGTTGCCTGAGGATTTGAAAAACGTCAAAGTGGGAGAGGAGACAATTAAGTTTTCAAAAGGGAAGGATCGGAAGAAAGAAGTTTTTGAAATAAAAGTGAATAGAGATTTCGAAGAAATTGTGTTAGATTGGTAAAAATGATGATAATTTAAACCTCGAACTCATTAATATTGTTAATGAATCATTAAAGATTTAATTCCGCTAACATTTCTACAATAAAGGTTTAAAATTTGTTCTTTTAAAAGATGAAAATCATTTTCTGTTTTTAATAAATAATACCAAATAAAATATGAAAAGAATTTTGCTAACACTTTCTGCAATATTTTTTGTTTTAATTTCCATTTTTGCTCAAGGTGGCCATGAAATCAAGATTAGATTGAACGATTTTGATCAAAAACAATTATTCCTCGGTTACCATTATGGTGATAATCAATACTTGAAAGATACAGTTGAAATTGATGCTTCTGGTTACTTTACTTTTAAAGGAGAAGAACCATTAGATGGAGGTGTTTATTTGGTAATTATGCCACCTGATAATCAATATTTTCAAATAGTATTAGATGAGGGGCAGCAAGTTTTTTCTATCGAAACTAGTGCAAAAGATCCAGTTTCTAATATCAAAGTGAATGGTTCATCCGATAATAAATTACTCTATGAATACTTAAATTTTTTGAGTGGAAAAATAGTTGAGCAAAAAGAACTCAGCAAAGACAAAGATTCTCCTGATGAAGCAAAGAAGACAGCTGCGACTAAAAAACTAGAAGAATTGGATGGTTTGGTTAAGAAATATCAAAGTGATCTAATAAAAGATCATCCAAAAACGATGTCCGCAATAATGGTTAAGTCTAATTTGGCGAATCCAATGCCTAATTTTGAAGGAACAGAGGAAGAAAAGTCAATGAAACGATATGTGCATTATAAAAAGCATTATTTTGATAATATTGATTTAGCAGATCCTCGAATGTTGAGAACGCCCTTTTTGTCTCAACGAGTGAGTTATTATATGGAAAAATTAACTCCTCAAAATCCAGATTCCATGATCATGTCAATTGATTATTTATTGGCAAAGATGAAACCTGCTGAAGAGACTTTTAAGTATTATTTGATTCATTTCTTAAATAAGTATGCTAGCTCAAAAGTGGTAGGGGAAGACAAAGTTTATGTTCATATCGCAGAGAATTACTATTGCAAAGGATTAGCTGCGTGGACAGAAGAAGAACAATTAGCTAAGATTTGTGATAATGCAAGAAGGTTAAAACCAATATTAATTGGGAAAAAGGCACGTGATGTTAAGACAAAAGATAAAGAAGGGACGAGTCATAATTTATACGATTTTGATTCTGAATTTACGATTCTTTATTTTTGGGCATCAGACTGTGGACATTGCAAAAAGATGACTCCGTTTCTTATTGACTTTAATGAAAAATATAAATCAAAAGGGGTTTCAATCATGACTATTTGTAAACCTAAAAGTGGGGATTATAAAGAATGTTGGGATTATATTGATGAGCATGATAACATGGAAAATATGTTGAACACATATGATCCATCTAATCGGGCTCAGATTTATTATAACGTTCGATCAACACCATCTATGTTTATTCTTAACAAGGATAAAGAAATCATCATGAAAGGAATAGGTGCTGATCAATTGGATGAGGTCATGGATAAAATCATTAAAAGAGAGCAACAAAAGAATGCACCGAAAGAATAATATTTAATTGTATCTTAAAAGATAAAAAGCCATCATCGAACTTAATTGTATTGATGATGGCTTTTTTTGTCTTTTTGATAACAACAATTAGGTTGAAAAATTAATTCACTATGGAGGTTATCACACTTGATAGAACTACTATTTTAGAATTAACAGTTTGTATTAATTTTGCTTTTTTATATTATTTTTTCAGATTTAGCGCAACAGAATCTATTCTCTAACTAAACTCGAAAGGTAAAGAAATCGATTGTTCTTTATCATCAAAAATAAAGCATGAAGGAAGATTGTTAGGGTTTATTGTAAATTGATTACAAGATTGGAATAGATTTATAACTGTTCTTAGTGCTGTAACAGGTGTTACTCCAAACTATCGAGAAAATGGGTTAACCAAAAAATGTATCAATTTTTAAAACCAGGGTTTGTTAAAAGAGGGATTTAATTCCTGATCCAGATGTAATTAAAGAACATTGTTAATGTAATATGTATTTATGAGAAAATTGGGTTGAAAATTTAAATGGAGGCATTCCACAATTTGGTGTACTCCCTGAATTTCGTGATCAAGGTATTAAGTAGGTTTTTATTATTGCATATTTCAACTCTTCATTCTTTATTAATTACATTAATACATCGGCAATTAAAGTTTCTCATAACTATAGGAACAGAGGATAAGATCAATAAATACTAAATGGTATCATATTTGTAATAGTTGAATATGTATAAGATTTATCGTAAGTTTATTACGTATTTTAAATTTATCTATTTTATAACTAAATATTATCAACACTATGAAGTTTGAAGTTTTTCAAAGTCCAAAAGACAAAAAACACTATTTCCGATTAAGAAATAACAAAGGTGACATCGTAATGAAAAGTCAGGGTTATTCCACTAAAAGAACTTGCATCAATGGTATCGAATCTGTTCGGAAGAACAGTCAAGTGCCTGAGCGTTTTGATGCTAAGGTTGCAAGAAATGGTAAACATCATTTTAATATTGTGGCTCGTAACGGCCAAGTTGTGGCATCCAGCTCAAGATGGGAAGTACAAAAAGTTTGTAAATCTACAATGACCTCTGTTAAAAGATCAGCAATTAAAGCAAAAGTTGAATTGGTAGCAAAATAATTTTACCAAAATACTATAATAAAACCTTTCCGACTCAATAGAGATGGAAGGGTTTTTTGTTTTGTCTGGCATTGTAATAGTAAAAGATAGTTATTACAAAATGTGTAAATACACAGATATTTTTTGCAAACTATTTTTATTGTGGTAAAATTTTTATTTTACTTTGAATCTTTTTAACAATTTTTTAGGATACCTGCAAGCTTTAAATCTTGATTAATTAGATTCATTTATCCTTTTCATTAGTTATCTTCAAGTTCAAAATAGAAAATTTTTGATTAGGTTATTTTTTTATTCACAAAGCTCAATAAAATATTTTTTTCGATCCAATGAAAAAACAAGAAAACCTACCTCTTGGTTTTATTTCAGAATTCATTTCTTGTAACGGGATTACTTTACATGTTATTCATAATGGGGCAAGTTACCAAAATGAACCCATTCAAGATGATCGAGCTCCTTTATTATGTCTGCATGGTTTTCCAGAATTCTGGATATCCTGGGAAGGTGTAATGAAAGAATTAGTAGATGACTATTTTATGGTAATTCCTGATCAGAGAGGCTACAATAAGAGTGATACACCCACTGGGAGTGAAAATTATACAGCAAAAATATTGGTTGCTGATATGTGGATCTTAGCTAATTTAATTTTTGGTTCCCGAAAGTTTAATTTAGCTGGACATGATTTTGGAGCAGCTATCGCCTATGCTATGGTATTTAAATTTCCAGATTTTATTAATAAACTTATCGTTGTAAATGGCGCCCACCCGATATGTCTTCAAGAAGCATTAATAGACGATAAATTACAAGCGGAGGCAAGTCAATATTTCCAAACTTTAAGAGAAGATGATGCTGGAATTAAGACTGCAGCAAATGATTTTAATTTTTTTTTCGAGATCATTTCCGGAAAAACTAATCCAAATTGGGTGACGGAAAAAGTTAAACAACGATTTCGTGAGGCTTGGGGTGGAGCTGAAAGATTACAAGCAATGTTGAACTGGTATAAATCATCTCCTATCATTGTACCTGTGGTTGGTCAAAGGTTACCCGAGGTTCCTTTGTATGGAGTATCAAGAGATAAATTTAAAGTTACAGTGCCGCATTTGTTGATTTGGGGTGAAGATGATATCGCTTTTTTATCGAGTGTTCGAAAATCTATTCAGGAGTTTTGTGATAATTTACAAATTGAAAAAGTAGAAAATGCAGATCATTGGATTTTGCATACCCATGCTGAATTAGTAGCTAATCGGATAAGAAGATATTTGAATAATTAATAGAGGCTATCTTTTTGGGTTAATAATTTCTTTGTTATTTTTCTTTGGAAGAAACAATCTCCATTTCCCTTTGTTATTAACCTATAGATAACATAATAACATTAAAATCATTTCAATATTAATTTGTAAATAGTATACTAAGAATGAAGCAAGCAAAAACACTTGGAGAACTAAAAGCTACTAAATACCATCCTAAATCAATCAAAGAAGAGTTGAGAGCCAACTTGATCGATAAATTACAAAACAGAGATACAATTTTTGATGGTATTCTTGGATTTGAAGATACTGTTTTACCTGATTTGGAAAGAGCCATTTTGTCAAAGCATAATATTTTACTATTAGGATTAAGAGGGCAAGCAAAGACTCGTATGGCTCGATTAATGGTCAAATTGCTTGACGAATACGTTCCAGTTGTTGCGGGAAGCGAATTGAACGATGATCCCATGGCTCCAATTTCAAAATTTGCATTCAATCTTATTGCAGATAAAGGTGATGATACACCTATCGAGTGGCTGCACCGAGAAGAAAGGTATGTAGAAAAATTAGCAACACCAGATGTTAGTATTGCTGATTTGGTAGGAGATGTTGATCCAATTAAAGCAGCTACATTAAAGCTGCCCTACTCTGACGAACGTGTAATTCATTTCGGATTGATTCCTCGTTCGCATAGATGTATTTTTGTGATTAATGAATTGCCTGATTTGCAAGCAAGAATTCAGGTTTCATTGTTTAATATACTGCAAGAAGGAGATATGCAAATTCGAGGATTTAAATTGAGATTGCCATTAGAAGTTCAGTTTGTTTTTACAGCAAATCCAGAGGATTATACTAATCGTGGTAGTATCATAACACCGTTGAAGGATAGAATTGAAAGCCAAATTTTGACTCATTACCCAAAAACAATGGAGATTGCTCAGACAATTACAAGTCAAGAGGCTAAATTAGCAGAAGAACAAGAAAATAAAATTGAAGTGCCCGAGATGATGAAAATATTGATGGAGAGGATTTCATTTCAAGCTCGTGAAAGTGAGTACATCGATGAGAAAAGTGGGGTCTCTGCTCGACTTAGTATTTCTGGTTATGAAAATTTAGTGAGTACTGCTGAGAGAAGGATGCTTATTAACAATGATAAAAAAACTAGAGTGCGAATTACTGATTTTTGGGGTGTAGTTCCAGCCATAACGGGGAAAGTGGAATTAGTTTATGAAGGGGAGCAAGAAGGACCATATAATGTAGCTATGAAATTAATGTCTGCTGCAATTAAAGATGAGTTTATGGTTACATTTCCAAATCCAGAAAAATTGAAAAAAGGGCAAATGTCTGATCCTTATGGCACTATTCGAGCATGGTTTTCTGGAGGTAATGAGGTAGATTTTTTAAATGATATGGGCGAAAAGGAATTTAAAAAGGAAATAGAAAAAGTAACTGGATTAAAAAAGTTTGTTGAACAATTTGGTTTGCCAAAAGAAGAGCTCCATACATATATGGAATTGGTTTTACATGGTCTAGCTTCATTTAATATCTTGAGTAAAGATTATTTAGAATCGAAAATGTCTTTTGCAGATCCGTTGGCAAGTATGTTTGACGACGACGAGGATGATGAACCATTTGGCAATTTTAATTAGTCTTTTAAAATGCTTCGCTATAAGGAGTAATGATTAACGGATAAAAAAAGCTCAAGAATTTTGTTCTTGCGCTTTTTTTTGAAGTATTGATTCATTAAATTAAACTAAATCACCAGATTTTCTTCTAGACCATCCAAATACTAGTAAACCAAAAATAATAACTGTACCTCCCACCAATTGAATTGGCGTAACTATTTCTCCAAAAGGAAAAGCAGTCAAGACCGTAAATAATGGAATTAGATTCATGTATAAAGCAGATTTCGTGGCACCCAAAACAACTACGCCTTTATAGAAAAAAGCATAAGCTATACCTGTTCCTAAAATTCCCATAAATAAAATGCTTCCCCAGAAAGTAAAATCTAAGGGTATTTCAGTTGATATTAATTCTGGGAAGGAACTTAAAATAAATAAAATCAAAGCAACTAATGAGGCAAAGGAAGTTGTTATAATAGAATTTAAATGTGATAATTTTTTTTCAATAATTACCTGAGAGAGCGAAAATACAATTGCCATCATCAAAATATAAAAATCACCTTCAGCAATTTTTAAGTCGAGTAATTCTATCAAATTACCTTTGACGAGAATGATCGCAACACCCAAAAGACTTATCAAAATAGCAAACCATTGAAGTTTAACTAATTTTTTTCCCATCAACATAAAGGCTAGTATTGCTGTAATAATCGTACTTGTGGCAATGATCAACGAACTATTAATTGCACTAGTAGTGGTAAGTCCCTTATTGAAAAAGTAAATAGTAAGAAAAAAGCCAAAGAACCCAGTAAGAAAAATATTCCACCAATCTGTCCTAGAAAACTTTGTAGGAATTTTAAATGATCTAAATTGCATCCACATGATAGGGAAAAGTATCATCACTCCAAAAAAAAATCTAATTGCAGCAACAGCCATAGGGGAGTAGAATTTCAAAGCAATCTTAGCCATATGGAAATTGATAGCCCAAAAGAGCATGGTGCTAATGACAAGGGTTGTAATGATTTTTTTATCCATTTATTCCAATATCTGGATTTCTATATAGCAAATAGAAAGAGAGGGAATTTGCTCCTTATAAGGAATTTTTATAATTGAGTTGACGAAAGATGAAGAGTATACCTAAGAAAAAGAGGCTATTGATTTTCATATCAACAGCCTCTTATGGTATTAATGATTCGCTTTACAGCTAATCTATTACATCATTCCAGGCATTCCACCACCAGGCATTCCATGAGAATGTCCTCCGGCGTCAGCAGCTTCTGGTTTGTCATTAATTACACACTCTGTGGTCAGTACCATTCCTGCAATAGAAGCAGCATTTTCTAACGCGATACGAGTTACTTTAGTAGGATCAATAACACCTGCTTTTTTCAAATCCTCATACTGGTCAGTTCTTGCGTTATATCCGTACGCATTCTTTTTCTTTCGTACTTCCATCAAAACAACCGAACCTTCTACCCCGGCATTTTCAGCAATAGTTCGCAATGGAGATTCCAATGCTTTTCTTACAATGGAGATACCGATATTTTCATCTTCGTTAGCACCTTCTAATTTGTCCAAAGAAGTGATAGCTCGGATCAAAGCAACACCACCACCAGGAACAATCCCTTCTTCGATAGCTGCACGAGTTGCATGCAATGCATCATCTACTCGATCTTTCTTTTCTTTCATTTCAATCTCCGTTGGGGCACCAATGTAAAGAACAGCCACACCACCTGACAATTTAGCTAATCGCTCTTGCAATTTCTCTTTATCGTAGTCAGAGGTGGTAGTTTCGATTTGTTGTTTGATTTGGTTGATTCTAGCTTGGATTGCTTTTTTCTTACCGTTACCGTTTACAACAGTTGTGTTATCTTTATCAACAGTAATTTTCTCACAAGTTCCTAGGTGAGATAATTCAACTTGATCCAATTTGTATCCTTGCTCTTCAGATATAACAGTTCCTCCAGTCAAAATTGCAATATCTTCTAACATTGCTTTTCTTCTATCTCCAAATCCAGGTGCTTTAACTGCAACAACTTTTAAGTTTCCTCGCAATCTATTTACCACCAAAACTCCTAATGCTTGAGAGTCTATATCTTCAGCAATAATCAAAAGAGGACGACCAGCTCCTACTGCTTTTTCCAAGATAGGTACAATGTCTTGCATATTAGATACCTTCTTATCATGAATCAAAATTAACGGTTGCTCATATTCGGCTACCATCGTTTCTGCATTCGTTACAAAATATGGAGACAAATAACCTCGATCAAATTGCATACCCATTACTTCTTCAACATAAGTTTCAATTCCTCTTGCTTCTTCAACAGTAATTACTCCATCTTTTCCAACTTTGTTCATTGCTTCTGCAATTAATTCCCCAATTGCAAGATCGTTGTTGGCAGAGATGGAGGCTACTTGAGTAATTTTCTTAAGATCGTTTCCGATTATTTCAGTTTGTTTTTTAAGGTTTTGAATAATTGCTTTTGAAGCTTTATCAATTCCTCTTTTCAAATCCATTGGGTTAGCACCTGCAGTTACATTTTTCATTCCTGCATTTACAATAGCTTGAGCCAAAACAGTTGCAGTTGTAGTTCCATCACCTGCTAAATCTGCAGTTCGAGAAGCTACTTCTTTTACCATTTGTGCACCCATATTTTCTACCGCGTCATCCAATTCAATTTCTTTCGCTACGGTAACACCATCTTTAGTAATGTTTGGAGCACCAAAACTTTTTTGAATAACTACATTTCTTCCTTTTGGTCCGAGAGTTACTTTTACAGCATTGGCAAGAGCATCAATTCCGTTTTTTAGTTTTTCTCTAGCATCAGAGTTAAAGCTAATTTGCTTAGACATATCTAATTTCTTTTTTTGGTTTTAATTAAAAATAAATGATCACAACAATTTTTGAAAATAGACAATCTCTATTTTCAACTGATTGCTTTACAAAATGACTAGAATATCATCTTCTCTCATGATCAAATAGTCTTTTCCTTCGTGGTTGATTTCTTGTCCTGAATATTTTCCATATAGGACTACATCACCCTTTTTTACAGTCATTTTGTTGCCATCCTTTCCAGGGCCTACAGAAATAACTTTTCCACGTTGTGGTTTTTCCTTAGCAGTGTCGGGAACGATAATTCCTCCTTTGGTAACTTCTTCAGCAGGTGCCGGTTGGACAACTACTCTGTCGTTAATTGGTTTCATACTTCAGTAATATGTTTAGTTTAGAAAAATTGTTTTGTCTCAAACAGATCATGTGGCTAAGATGAAAATAAAAACAGATAACAAATGAGTTGATCATATTTTGTCTTAAATTAGAACACAAGGTATATTTGAAAACTAAATAAATAAGACTATGAAACTTATAGTTCCATGGTTACGCTTTCTATTCATCAGATAATGTACCATTTGGGATTAACTGCCAAAATTGCTGTTTTGGAAAGCCAAAATTTCGGTTTTGTTAATTCAAATTAAACATACTGACTAAAAGGCACGCAAAGGTAATTTTTTTTGGGAAAAAATAAGGGTAGGGTGGAAGGTTTTAAACTGTAATTCAATAATGGATTTTTTATAAAAGCATCAAAATGAGGTATGTTGTGCTTAACTCTAAACGGATATTTTGTTCTAGGAAATCATATGATATTGAACTTGTTTTCTAAATCACAAAAATTAAATTTCCAGATAGTGATTTTATTGAAAAATCAATTCTAGTAAAGATTATCCGAAGTAGAGAATCAATTGAATATTTTTCATTTGTTTCTTGGTAAGGTCAACCCAAATTTTCTCATAATTTCTGAGAGGACAAATTTTATTTAACTAGAAGTAAAATACGGTTTGATTAATTTTTACATCCTAAGACTATTGTGGAATTTGATAAGGATGATTTTTCTAGTTTTAAGTTTAGATTAAGAAGATTGAAGCGATCTTCAAAGCTTTAGCTAAGCTAAGTAGGTTCAACAGTAAAGTTGACCAAAAAAAGAGAAAATGAGTGGATAACTAATCTTAAATTTGGTGAAACTAGTTCTTGATGAATGGAGAATAAAATATTTTTGAAAAAAAACGGATGTATCGCAACGACACATCCGTTTTTTTAACGATTGAAATACTACTATCCTGCTGATTCCAAGCCAGAAGAAACTGGACCACCACCACCTGCAACAATAGCAGCAATGATGCATAATACGAATAAAGCTATAGCTAGGCCCCAAGTTAATTTCTCAACAAAATCGGTAGATTTGGCTGCTCCAAAGATTTGGTTGGAAGCGTTTCCACCAAACGTTGCATCAACTCCTCCTCCTTTCGGATTTTGGATTAATACTACTCCCATAAGCATAATACAAACAAGAGCGGTTAATACTGTAATTCCTGATAACATATTGAATTATTTTTTAAGTTTCGCAATTTTTTTTGCAAAGAAACTGCTTTTTTTAGGAAAAATCAAACTTAATCGTTTATACATTTGAATTGCTTTTTTGTGACTTCCTTGTTTTGCAAGTAATTCTGCTAAAGTTTCTGATAAAATGTCATCGCTTTGTTGAACACTTTTGTTGGCCTCAGCTATCACAATAGCTTTTTTCTTTTTATTTCCTTTTTTTGTTTTTGACTTTCTTGATACTTTTTTCTTCCCTTTCTTCCCTTTCTTCCCTTTTGGCTTCTTTTCCTTTTCTTTCCTTTTCTTCTTCTCTTTCTTTTCTTTGGGTTCTTTAGTTTCTTTTTTCTTTTCTTTGGATTCTTTAGTTTCTTTTTTCTTTTTTGCTTCTTTAGTCTCTTTCTTTTGGCCTTTGGCCACCTTCTTCATCTTTATTTTTGACATAAGTTTTTTCTGGTTCCTTTTCTTTTTAGATTTTTTCTTTCTGATAAACATCAACCCATTTTTCTCTTCTTCAGCTACTTCATTGATTGCATTAGTTAACCCAGTTTCCTTTTTTATTTCTTTGATAAATTCAACTGGAGCTTGGAGTTGATCAAGGTAACTTTTAAAGGAATCTTTAGGAGAAGGAGAAGATGTATTATTATGTTGTACGGAATCTTCATTTTTTGTTTCTTCTTTAGAGCTTATATCACCCAAGCTTTTATCCTCTAAAATTCTTTCTTCAGATTGATTAGCCTTTTGCAATGGGGCATCCATTTCTTTTTCCGTTTTATTGGTTATTTCCAGAAGGACATCCTTTCCTAAACTAATTGGAGTCAAATCTTTAAAGTCATTCTCAGTAATGACAGTTGGAGACTCTAGTTCATCTTCTAAATTAATTTTGTCATCAAAAGTAGGTGAAATAAATTTTTTATCTTCTTTTTGATTTTTTGTCTTTTCTAAAAGTTGGTCAATTACTGATTTATTTTTTTTAGGTTTTTCTATAAATGAAATCATATCGGCTTCATCTGAAATATTATTTTCAGAAATAGGAGACGCTAGGAATTCCAAATCAGATGATTCTTTTGATTTTATTTTAATACCAGGAATTATTTCTTTTTCTTCAGAATTAGAAATATCATTTTTAGCGTCATTTGGGATACGTGATTCAGGAGAAAGGGTATTTGATGCTATTTCAGGATCTAAAAACTCTAAATCCCCTTCTCCACGGGATGTTGGTTCAATTCCCTCTAAAATAGGTAACTTTTTTTGTTCTTCACTATTATTTGATAGATCTTTTAATTCTAGGAAATCTTCATTTAAAACGAAGCTTTCAAGACGCTTAGAGTTATCTTTTTGATGAATTAATCGATATAATAAACTTCGATCAACATGGTAGGTAGCGGCGAGCTCAAAATCCGTTGAATAATCCTCAGAGTTTTCAAATTGGCTTTTCGTTAATAGCAAATACCTTAAATTTTGACAGAACGGGTATTGTACTACCAAGCTCTTTAGTTCTTGGTAGGACACCTGATATAAATGACTTGGATTTTTTAAGTAATGTGTAAACTTCTCCGGTTTCATTGAATGTTTTTTTCTAATTGTCTGCTAATCAAATGAACTTCAATGTATGGTTGTCTGAACTCAAAGATAATGAAAAAGTGTGTTATTATTAATTAAGTTTAATATTTAAAGGAATTTCTTAGAAAGTAATAGCATAACTCATGATGTGAATAAATAATGCTACCAATCATTAAATGCTTTGTTAAATATTTTCTCAATCATTTCCTCTTGGATTGCATCAATCAAATCATCTTGGACATCAATTAAGTTTACACTACTTCCAAAGTCAGAAAAGGATTTAAAGTTTTGTTTCCAATTTTTTTCTTCATCGTTGTGATAAATATATTCTACTGACAGAGTAATAGTCAGGCGGTTAAAAGCGGTAGTTTCACCTGCTTGCGGTGCTTCTGAGCTAACATAAAAATCAGTAACAACACCTTTAAATTCAATATCTGGATCAGTTTCAGTCTGGTTTAAATTTGATTCTGCTCGAATTTTATCCTTTAGCGCCTCTGATAATGTCTGACCTAAAGTTGGAATTGCACTATTTGATCTTACATCAAATCTCTCTACAAAATAAGAATTTACCTCAGCGGGAATACTAGTACCTTTGAATGAGTAAAAAAAACAACCAGAGAATGTAATTGAAAATCCGACGAGTAAGAAAAGCAAATTTTTATGTTGCATGATTTTGATTTGGTGAAAAAAAAAGGAGAATCTAGTTTTGATAATTAAAACGTAAAAATTAAACTTATCGTTGTCAATTATTAGGTTAAAATACGGCAAAAAAAAACTGATAGCGTGTTAAACACTATCAGTTTTTTTTAAAAGTTAAAATAGCTACTTAGGCATGTAAGGTAGCTTGTCTAGCCAAAAGAACTTCTTCAGACTCTTCTCGATCAGGATCTGGGACACAACAGTCAACAGGACAAACTGCTGCACATTGGGGTTCTTCATGAAATCCCATACATTCTGTACATTTATCTGGTGTGATAAAGTAGTAATCTTCTTCAACAGGAGCGTTTGATTCATTAGCCTCTACTTCTTTTCCATCTTCAAGAGTATATTTCCCAGTGATGTTAGTTCCTTCTGAAACGGTCCATTCCACTCCTCCTTCATAGATTGCATTATTTGGGCACTCAGGTTCACAAGCTCCACAATTAATACATTCATCAGTAATTATAATTGCCATTATTTATTTTATTATTGTAAAAAAATAAGATTTGCTATTTAATTTAGCAATCGAAAATAGAAACGACAAAAATATTAGAAAGTTTAATCAAATACAAATCCGAGTAATGAATAAAAATTTTTCTATATCAACACCATCTGATTTTAATTTTAAGAAAGGCCTGAGGTTCTTACAAAGATCGGATTTGGAATGTTTGTTTCGTATTGAAAATGGATTAGTACAATTCGCATTAAAAATTAAGAATGAAAATTTTGTAATTCAATTTTTTTTGAAAAATGGGAACTCCATATTGAGATTTTAAAAGGTAAATTGACTCCCATTTCTAAAAAAATCATTTCTGCCTACATATTAGAATGGTTTGATGTAAAAAGAGACTTGACAGATTTTAATAGGGTTTGTCGAAAAGATAATGTGCTGAAAAATATTTGTAATCAAAATATTGGACTTCGATTAATAGGAATTCCAAATTTTTTGGAAGCGATCAGTTGGGCAATAATCGGACAACAAATCAATTTAAAGTTTGCTTATTCTTTAAAGAAAAGATTAGTGGAGAATTTTGGTCAGAAAATAGAATTTGAAGGGAAATACTTTTATCTATTTCCAACAGCAAAGATAATTGCCACATTGACAGAAGAAGACCTTCGTCCACATCAATTTAGTCGTAGTAAAATAAAATACTTAATAGGCATTGCTAAAGCAATCGACTCTGGAGAGATTTCAAAAAAGAAACTTTCAAACCTTAATTATGAAGAAGCAAAGATCAAATTAATCGAGCAGTTAGGGGTTGGAAATTGGACTGCTGATTATGTTTTGATGAAATGTTTGAGATATCCTGATGCATTTCCAATTTCTGATGTTGGAATTCATAATGCAATCAAAAAGGAGTTGAATTTAGAGAAAAAACCATCAATTGAAACCATTAATTTGATGGTTGTAAATTGGAAAAATTGGAAATCGTATGCTGCATTTTATTTATGGCACTCACTTTTGGTAAATTAGTTGATTATAAAAAGAAAATACCAAACGAGTATTCTCCTTTTCTTTAAAGAAAGATTTTCAATTATTCTGAATAAAAGATGGTTTACACGTTATCTTTCTGTTGATTTAAACAATAATTTTTTTTGACAGAAATAAAGAAATTCACTTGTTTTTCCTACTTTTGTGGTTCACTAAAAAATCACATCAATGTCTAGAGTTTTAGCTTTAAGAGATGCCATTCGAGAAGGAATGACTGAAGAAATGAGAAGAGATGATAATGTCTTTCTTATGGGAGAAGAAGTGGCAGAATATAATGGAGCATATAAAGTAAGTAAAGGTATGCTTGACGAATTTGGAGCAAGAAGAGTAGTAGATACACCAATCGCAGAATTAGGTTTTGCAGGTATTGGTGTAGGAGCTGCAATGAATGGGTTGCGACCGATTGTTGAGTTTATGACCTGGAATTTTGCGGTATTAGCATTTGACCAAATTATTAACAATGCAGCTAAAACACTCTCACAATCAGCGGGAGAGTTTAATTGTCCAATCGTTTTTCGTGGGCCATCTGGAGCGGCAGGTCAATTAGCTCAGCAACATTCACAAACATTTGAAGCTTGGCTTGCAAATTGTCCGGGATTAAAAGTTATTTCTTGTATTGACCCAGCAGATGCGAAAGGTTTAATTAAATCTGCAATCAGAGATAATGACCCAATTTGTATGATGGAATCTGAACAATTTTATGCTTTGGAGGGAGAAGTACCAGATGGTGAATATTTAACTCCAATTGGAAAGGCAGCTGTTCGAAGAGAAGGAACTGATGTAACAATTGTCTCTTATAATAAAATGATGTTGGTTGCAAATGATGCTGCGGATCAGTTGGCAAAAGAGGGAATATCAGCAGAGGTTATTGACCTGCGAACAATTAGGCCATTAGACCATGAAACGATTGTGAATTCTGTTAAGAAAACTAATCGAATTGTGGTTGTGGATGAGTCATGGCCATACGCTGGAATTAGCTCTGAAATAACTTATCAAATACAAAAATATGCTTTTGACTATTTGGATGCGCCAGTAGTAAGAGTAAATGCACCTGATGTTTCATTACCATATGCAGCGGCTTATGTGGAAGCTTATATGCCGAACCCCAAAAAAGTAATTGACGCAGTAAAATCTGTTATGTATAGATAACATTTTAGGAATCCCTCAAATGTTGGATCTTAAGCCTGTTTCGTTACCAAATGAAACAGGCTTAATAGTATGGAGGTAATTGATTTATTTTTTCTGGAATCTACTATTATAAGATATGTTTGTTTTTAGTAAATCAACTAAAAATGTTTACCTTTTTATTTTTAAAAAATTTTGATTCAAAATTAAATAAAATGAAATATGAAAAACCAATTAGTAATTTTTGCTTGTTTTATTTTTTTGATTGGATGTAATTCATCTGAAAAAAAAGAGGATACTTCAAACGTTGAAGAATGGCAACAGCTTTATAACGGAGAAAATATGGATGGTTGGACACCTAAATTAGCCGGTTATAAACTGGGTGATAACTTCAATAATACATTTCGGGTAAGTGATGGGAACCTCCAAAGTAATTATTCAGAGTATGATACTTTTCGAAATGAGTATGGGCATCTTTTTCATGAAGATAAATTTTCTCATTATAGACTTCGTGCTGAATATCGTGCAGTAGGGGAACAGACAATTGGGGGGGCTGGATGGGCGATTGCAAATAATGGTTTGATGTTGCATTGTCAACCTGCAGAGTCTATGACTCTTGACCAAGAATTTCCTTTGTCGGTTGAATTTCAACTTTTAGCAGGAAATGGAAAGGACGAAAGGACAACTGGAAACCTTTGTACTCCTGGTTCACATGTAACATTGAATGGAGAACTTTTTATGCCACATTGCGTAAATTCAACTAGTAAAACTTATCATGGAGATCAATGGGTAACCGCTGAGGCAATTGTGTATGGGGACTCCATTATTCATCAATTGATAGAAGGGGACACTGTTTTAACTTACTCGAATGTTGTAATCGGAGGAGGACTTAGTGGGTTGGATACATTAAAGTTTCCTGAGGGAAAGAGTATGCTGGATGGATACATTTCAATCCAAGCAGAAAGTCAAGGTTTTGATTTTAGAAAAATAGAGATACTTGATTTGTGTGGATGTATGGATAAGAAGGCAAAGAATTATAAATCTTACTTTACCTGTTCGAAATCTATTAGTTGTGTTTATGAATAAAATTAAATATTGAATGAGTTTAGTACAATATTTTCATATTTATTGAAAATTTAATATTATCATATTTTAAATCATAGTAATGAGTTTTACCGAATTCCCTTTTTCAATATTGAATAGGAAAGAGCATATCGAAAAATTAAAAACTGGAACCTTTGATTTGGTTGTAATCGGAGGAGGTGCAACAGGCGCAGGAATTGCATTAGATGCCTCATCCAGAGGGTTGAAAACAGCATTGGTTGAAATGAGAGATTTTGCCTCTGGAACAAGTAGTAAATCTACTAAGTTGATCCATGGAGGTTTACGATATTTGAAACAGTTAGATATTGGACTAGTTCGAGAAACAGGAACTGAAAGAGCAATTGTTCACCGCTTGGCACCTCATTTAGTTTTACCTGAGAAAATGTTAATGCCTTTAATCAAAGGAGGAACTTATGGGAAATGGGCGACCTCTTTTGGGTTAATGGTTTACGATATTTTAGCTGGAGTAAAAGGTGATGATCGAAGAAAAATGTTGACGAAAAAACAGACTTTGGAACTTGAGCCATTGCTCGATGAAAAGGGATTAAAAGGAGGAGGTTATTATGCTGAGTATCGCACTGATGATGCTAGACTTACTATTGAGTTGTTGAAAACTGCAACCTCACATGGAGCAGTTACATTGAATTATTGTAAGGTAAAAGATTTTACATATTCAAAAAATACTATCAGTGGGGTTATTTGTCGAGATGAAAATGATGGAAACGAATTTGAAATAAAATCAAAAATGGTCGTCTCCGCAGGCGGACCATGGGTAGATCGAATTCGGGGAGTAGATGGAGTGGTAACGGGTAAAAGATTACATCTTACTAAAGGTGTACATGTTGTTCTTCCTTATGGGAAACTACCTTTAAAACAAACAACTTATTTTGATGGGCCGGATGGGCGAATGATATTTGCTGTTCCAAGAGGACGGTCAACTTATGTTGGGACAACAGATACTAACTATAAAGGCAGCCTTAATCGTGTGGTCTGCACGAATGAAGATGCAGCGTATTGTTTAAGAGCTATTCATCATGCTTTTCCTTCAATTAAGGTTTCCAAGGAAGACCTGATTTCAAATTGGGCAGGTTTGCGACCCTTGATTCATGAAGATGGAAAGTCGCCATCAGAGTTATCAAGAAAGGATGAAATTTTTGTTTCTGAAAATGGGTTGATTTCTATTGCTGGCGGAAAATTGACAGGCTACAGAAAAATGGGGCAGCGGATTGTAGATTTGGTTTTGAAAAAGATGGAAGGTGTGACCAAGAGGAGTTTTAAAAAATGTTCCACTAAAAAAATAGCATTAACTCCAAAACCATTAGCCAATTATGATGCAGTTAAAAAATATATTGTCAAACTCGAAAAAATTGTTGAATTTAAGGGATTAGATAAATTTTATGCCCGGTATTTGGCAACCAATTATGGAACTCAAGCAGATTTGATTTTGCTAAAAATGATCGAGTTTTCAGATATACCAGAAGTTTCTTTAGCTAGGGCAGAGGCATGGTTTGGAATACATTATGAGATGGTGTCAAGTGCAGAGGATTTTTTTGTAAGGCGGACTGGTAAGTTATATTTTGATATAAAAAGTATTTCATTGATTCGAGAAAAAGTGGTGGGGGATATGAAAAACATATTTTTATGGGATGAAAAGAGAACTATTAAAGAAGATAAGAAAATAGATGATTTAATTTATGATGCAACGCACTACTATGATAAAGAGTTAGTAAGTATTGCTGATAATGAATCGTTAATTAAATAGTTTATTAATTTTTTGTGAAAAATAATCTTCTAAATGAGGTTAATATAGAAATTGAGCCATAAATATTTTCATATAATCGTTTGATTAATTTTGGTTTTCCATCTTCCTTCTATTGTTAAACTGTTAAATTTCTCTATTTCCAAAATTACTTCCTACAGTATAAATTGTGTCATCATCAGAACTTGCACTTAGGAAAGAATTAGTACTTTGAATAGCCAAATATTTGTTAGCAGTTCCACCGTTAAAAGTTGCTTGTATGGAATTGGACGTAACCGTTCCAAAAGTTAAATTGTCCGCTTGAGCAGTTGGCTTTGTAAAATTATTTGTGCTACCAGCAGCTGTAATCGAAGTATCATCTAAAGCAAATTCATCTCGACTTCTACTTCCTGAAAAATCACTTCCTGATTATCTGGTATAAAAATTTTCTTTTGGTTTTATTCCTAGTCCATCCAAATTTATTATTTTATTAGTCACCACCCAAGCACTACTTCCACTTGCTTGAGGGGAGGTATAATCTCCAGCACTAGCATTTGTATAACTTGAATTATTACACGAATATGAGAAATTAAACGAGTTCGTCCTATTTTGATTATTTCTAATAAAAATATTGTAATCAAAATCCATGTCATTAATTACAGAAGTTGAATTGTTAGAAATTTTTATCGTGATTGTTCCAGAAGTCCAGTCACTTCCAATTGGTTTGAAATCCAAGAGCTCTATTACCAATACTAAGATCAAAACTATTTAAACCTCCTGTCGATACTCCTCCACTAATCAGCCCTCTTGCATGGTCGCCAGATGTGTTTGAAGTTCCAAAACCTTTTGAAGTATCACTCAACCCAGTAGTAGCCCAACCATTAGCATCAAGTTGTCCGGAGTAAGGATTAGTCGTAAAACCAGATCCTGTAAATACCCCTGAATTAACACCAGACATTGTGGCATCGAAGTCAATTACATAATTGGTCGTTTAATCTTGAGGGGAAAGTTGAGCACGAATAGATTAAAAATAAAATAATAGAAAAATAACTAGCGTAAAGCTAAGTATCATAATTTTAGGTATTAATATTTTATGGAGAATTATTTTTGCCGATATTTCTTTTGGATCCCAAATAAAAAATTTCTTAAAAACTGATCCTTACAAAAACGAAATTGACTTTGAGTAGGCTTTCGGAAAAAAGCATTTATTTCATGTTTGCTAATTCTCATGTCCACTAAATCAAAAATCTCTACCATTTCATCATCTCTTAGGTTGAGGGCAATTTTTAATTTTCTCAAGATCAAATTATTGTTCAAAGTCTTCTCAGGTTTAGGCTGTGGTCCTTCTTTTTTTCCTCTCCGAAGATTGATAAATCCATTTAGAAAGCTGGCCAAATCTTTATCATAGATTCCCTTGAAATCAGGATCCTCATCTTTTTTTAACCATTCGCTTATTTGTGAACGAGATACTTCCTTTTCTGCCAAGGCAAAAATACCAATCATTTTATCATCATTAAAGTTAAAGGTGTATCGTACCCGTCGAATCACATCGTTATTGTTCATATACTATATGGTCTTATTTACTGAAGGTGCTTCATTTTCGTCAAAATTACTAAATTTCAATTGAATTTTAATTGAAATTAAGTATGTCAGGTGATTATTATCAAATTCCATTAATGAAAAAACTAGGGTGCGAAAATAACTTAGTGTTAGGTTAAGCCATCTCTGAGAGTTATTTTGAATTGCTCAAAGAGTCAATAATTGATGGTAGATTTTTTAGTTAGAAAAGTAAGAATAGTAATTTTACTCATCTTTTTTCAAAAGATATTGAGGCCTTTTAATATTATTGATTTAGGAAAAGATTACTAAGTGTTATTTGTGAAACGCTCCATAAACCTATATGATAATTAACAGTAAATGAGAGGGCTATAATGGAAAAATAATTTTGAGATAACCTTGATCATGAAATATTATTTATTTTTCAACCAATTTTAATAATTTAATCCTCTTTACTCTAGAGTTTTTTAAAACTAGAAACAATTTTTTCGAACTTGGTCTCTTGCTAATTTATCCACCACTCGATTATAATTAATTTTTTCAGTAGCCTTTTGATGAGCTTTTATTTTTGTAAAAATGAGGGGAAGGGTTTCAATTCGATTGATTAAACTTTTGACCAATCCAACATTACGAATTGGATTACCCTTTTTTGTTGAAAAATCATTTGCTTTTAGTTTTTCTTTTCGATCTATTATCCTTACCACATATTGACTATCTGAGATGACTTCTATTTTTGTAAAAGTATAGCCTTGTTTTCTTTCCAAAAAATCTAAAGCTTTCAGTACAGCTAAAATTTCCATTGCATTGTGTGTCGTATCATGTTCAACACCTTTTAATTCTATTTTTTCATCTTCCAAAAAAATGATAGCAGCCCAACCTCCTATTCTTTGTTGAGTATGACAACTGCCGTCTGTGAAAATTTGAATCTGCATTTTTAGTGAAATTTTTAAAGCTATTTTTTATCTTGCCCAAAACTAAATTAAATTATGGAAAAGAAAATCAACAGAAGGAATTTTATTAGTACTTCAGCTTTGGCGGGAGCAGGTTTTAGCTTGCCAATTAGTGCATCGGGAGAGGCACCAAGTTTTTTGCAAAGAAAGGATGATCGCAAAGTGAATATCGGAGTTATCGGACTTGGAGAGAGAGGTACAGGTTTGACTGACTTATTATTACGAAGAGATGATTGCAATGTGGTTGCGCTGTGTGACATTCATGCGCCCTCTTTAAAGCGAGCAAAAGATAAAGTCATTAAAGCTGGTCAAAAAGTACCTAAGACTTTTGGTGATGGGGAAGAGGCATTTCGTCAAATGTTAGAACTTTCCGAAGTAGATGCAGTTTTGATAGCAACACCTTGGACATGGCATATTCCGATGGCTGTGGCAGCAATGCGTGCAGGTAAATTTGCGGCGACTGAAGTTTGTGGAGCAACTGATATTCAAGAGTGTTGGGACTTGGTAAATGCCTACGAGGAGACTGGAGTGCCATGTATGTTTTTGGAAAATGTGTGTTATCGACGTGATGTGATGGCAATTCTAAATATGGTTCGGAAAGGAATGTTTGGAGAAATGATTCATTTGGAAGGTGGTTATCAACATGATTTAAGACATGTGAAATTTAATGATGGGAAAACCCCTTATGGTTCTGGAGTTGAGTTTGGAGAGACTGGTTTTAGTGAATCAAAATGGCGAACAAACCATTCCGTTTTTCGAGATGGAGATTTATATCCAACACATGGGATAGGACCTGTCGCAATGTACACTAATATTAACAGAGGAAATCGGTTCATGCATTTAACATCTACTTCTTCTAAAGCAAGAGGTCTACATAATTATGTAGTTGATCATCCGAATGGAGGTAAGGATCATCCAAATGCGAGCGTTGAGTTCAAATTAGGTGATGTAACCACAACTGTGATTAAAACATTTAAGGGTGAATCAATTATCTTAAGTCATGATACTAATTTACCACGACCATATTCTTTAGGGTTTAGGGTACAAGGATCAAAGGGAATATGGATGGCGGTAAACAAATCTTTGTACCTAGAAGGTGAGAGTTCAAATCCACATCGTTGGGAAGATGCTAGACCTTATTTAGAAAAATATGATCATCCTCTTTGGAAAAAATTTGAAAGCCAAGCAGCTGGCGCTGGACACGGAGGAATGGATTTTTTTGTTATTAATGATTTTGTAGAATCTGTTAAAAATAAAAAGAATCCACCTATTGATGTTTATGATGCTGCATCTTGGATGGCGATCACTTGTTTGTCGGAGCAAAGTATTGCGACTGGAAGTCAGCCAATGAATTTTCCTGACTTTACAAGAGGAAAATGGATGAAGAGAAAACCAGATTTTGCAATGTAAGTTTTTAAATTATGAGTACTAGGTTTAGAAAAATTTATCTCTTCTACACCCATTACTCATAATTTATTTTTAAAATGTATAATCTGCTCTTAAGGTAAAGGTTCTGGGTGCTTGTAATGTTCCTGGACGAACCATGAATTCGTCATTTAAAAGATTCTTGCTAATTATTGCTAATTTGAATTTTTTGTTAAATGAGTAACCAAATCTGAAATCCAAATTACCATATCCATGATCATTTTCCTCTCTATATTGAGCAATTCCGAAAAGTGGTAATTGTAAAGCTCTATCAATCGCCTCTATTTTGGAGTTGTAAATATAACCAGTACCAAGGATGAACTTTTTATATCGAAACTCGAGATCAAATTTTAAGGAGTGCTTGTTTCGATATTTTAGAATGTTTGTTTCGGAGCTCGATTGAACATCAATTGAGGTATCTGTGTAAATTGGATCAACGTATGTATATCCAGCTAATAAGTAAGTAGTTACGTTTCCAATTTTTCCAAATCCATTTACACTAAGCTCTGTGCCAATAATTCTGGTGTCACCTATGTTAAGTGACTGGAAGGCGAAAAAACCGAGTTGCACGGATTGGAATTCCATCATCCCTTGATACTCTGACCAAAAGGCAGCAATGTCTACATATCCATTCCATTCACCTATTTTAAAACCCTGCTTTACCCCAATTTCTGATGACCAACCTGTTTCAGATTTTAAACTTGGATTTGGAAAAATATTTAAGCCCCCAGCATTTGTGAATATAAATTGTTCCGCAATAGTAGGGTAGCGGTAACCTTGTCCCCACGAGGCTCTTAAAAATGTCGCTTGACCAAGTTGGTAATTTGCCCCTAGTCGAAAGACTGGTTTTCCCTCTGAAATTTTGCCATTAGGAATGGTATCTTTATAATTTCCTGCAACAATAAATTCAGGACTATAAGTTGTATTTTGTTCATACCTAGCCCCAAATGAGATATTTAATTTGTCAAAAAACTTCTTCTCAATTTGTAAATAAGTGGCAAAATTTTGACTTGTATATGTAGTGTCTCCATATAATTCTGCTTCAACAAAAACGGAGTTTGAAACAAGACCTGCTGACATTATAATATCATAATCTGACCATTTTTTTTGAAATTGATATTCCCCATAAAAGAGTTGAGAGGTGTTAGATCGATTGTCATTGTTGTTGTTGTTGACATTGTAAATTCTTCCTGTAAGGCGATGTCTATTTCCTGATTTATCAAAATAATTTAAAAACGGATCAATGGTGAACCGAAATCTTTTTGAAGAACTTATAGAACCACCCAGCGGTGAAGGTCTGTACGCCCCTTCATTCCCATTTTTCCAAAGGAAAAAACTAGCACTTTCACCGGGGTTGAAATTTGAGTTAAATCCGATGGTCAAATTATCAGTTATTCGGTAACGAGTCCCTAAAGAGAATCTACCATATCTAGAAAATGTTTCCTTTCTGAAACTTGATCGATTAAGATAGCTTCCTCCTAAAACTAAATCTAGTTTATTAAACTTTTGGCGGTGAGCAAAATTGAAACCAAATTCAAAGGGTTGATCGGAAAATTTATTGGATTGTTTGCTATAAGTAGAATCCTCCAAATTCAATTGAATACTATCCCACCAGATTTTTGAAATATCTTTTGGATCATTATACACTGTATAAAAAGCAGAAAATTTAGTGTAGGGTTTTGATGTAGCGTATGCTGTTCTTACATTTATAATTCCGTTTAAAGCCGATGAACCATATAAGGCTGAAGCAGCTCCCTTTACTACTTCTATTTGTGCAATATTTTCTACTGGGATATCATCCCATTGAGCTAATCCTGCATCAGCTTGTAGAGCAGGAATATCATCGACTAGTAATAACACTCGACTTCCAGCTCCATAGGACCAGCCAGATCCACCCCTTATATTAGGTTGACTACTAACCATTGTTACTCCTGGAATTTTCCCTAATAATTCATCTACAGAAGTACTATTTGTACTTTCTAATAATCGTGGTTTAAGAACTTCGAGCGAAATAGTTGCTTCAGCTAATGGTTTTTCATATTTTCCACTTGTTATTGTGGCTGTTTGGAGGAGGTTAGTTTCTACTCCTAAATCAATATTTATGACAAGTGTATCACCTATTGAAATATTAATTTCTTTGATTATTGTTTTGTATCCTACATAACTAAAAGAGATAATATTTATTCCAGAGGAAATGTTGAATTCATAATTGCCCTTCAAATCTGATGTAACTCCATTTAAATTTTGATCTGAAATGGTTGCTGAAATTAGAGGTTCATTTAACTCTTTATCCATAATCACACCTTTAACCGTTGCCATTTGTGCAAAAAAATTGAAGTTAAAAAGGAACGATAAGATACTGGTAATCAGTATTTTTTGTGTGTTTTGATACATATAATTGAGTATTTGGAAAATTAAAAATTAGATAAACGGATGTTCATACTAGAGGATAGGGTTCAGTTTTATAACCACAAAATTAGAAGAAATATTTAATTGCAAAATATTTTCTTTAATAAAAATATGATTTTTTTTTGGTCTGCTTATTTTTTTAAATCAAATTAGCAAGACGATTCATATTTTTTTCTAACTTTACAATATATCTTATTATTACCTGCCTAACTGAACTCAAAATAATTTTCTGGGTAGTACCCGTTAGAAAAATTTCATACCATGAATGTAGCTCCTTAATGTAACAGGGAGTACTTTCTATGTTTATTCCAATTATTTAAAAATCTTTAAATTATTCACATGAAAAAATTATTACTATTTAGTTTATTCTCATTCTTTTTGATGAATTTTACAAGCGCTCAATCAAATGGTTGTGTACCAAATGTACAGTATCAAGATTCTACATTTGGGGTATATCCTGCTCCATATAATGTGGATAGTAATCCAGACGGAGGCATTCAAGAAAAGGCTTGTGTGAATACTCCTTATTACTTTACATGGACTATTAAAATTCCAGAATCAGTTACTATTGCAGGTTTTACGGCAACAATTGATTCTATTATAGTAGAAGAAACTGGAGCAATCGTTGATTTGCCAGCAGGGATGGAGTACAGTTTTAACCCAGCTCAGGGTGTGTTTGTTCCAGCAGATTCCTTGGCTTGCATTACAATATTTGGGTCTCCAGAGGTAGCAAATACTTATGATTTAAAAATTGCAATGACTATTTATAGTCAAGATTTAATTTTGATCGGAAATCCGCAAGTAGTGACTTTGCCAGATCCTTTATTTCCACAAGCGGATGGAAATTATTATTTAGAAGTAATTGATGAAGGTAGTCCAGATTGTTTTGTTGATTCAGCAGATGACCTCTTAGCAGAGTCATTTTCAATTCGAAATTTACCTAACCCATTTAGCAATCATACCTATGTCGAGATTGTTGCTGAATATTCTGATGATTTAATTTTCAGAGTTTTTGACCTAGTTGGGAATGAAGTCCATAGAGAAGTAATTTCTATTAATGAAGGACTTAATAATCATGAGTTTGATGGTAGTCGATTGGCCAATGGGATTTACATGTACACCCTAGAAAAAGATGGTGCTCTTGTTTCAGATAAGATGATCATCAACAGATAAAAATTAGGAGTCAGATGGTGGATCTAATCATCTGACTTCTTCATTAAAAAACCTAGCAACCTATCTCCCTACTTTTTATTTATTAATGAATAAAAGCCAAAAATATGTTGCATAAAAATATAATACCACATTTTAGCCTCTCACTATTTGTTATTTTTTGTTTTCCATTAATTTTGCAAAGTCAATGTCCTGGTTGTCAAACTACACTTCCTGGGAATTTAGCTGTTGATACAATTTTTTTGGATACTGTTCCAACTGGTTTAGCTTTCTTAGCATACTCAGAGGATGTGAGTTTTAGATTACCAAAAACCACCACGCCAGTTGCTGCAAATGATTCTACTATTCAAAGTGGAATTACTTTAGACGAAATTAAAATACTATTTATCTCAAATTTGCCTCCTGGGTTAGAGTGGGAAACCAACGAGGATGTTTATTTTCCTGCAACTGAAACTGACGGATGTGTTCGTTTATGTGGAACACCTTTGGTGGCAGGTACATTTGTTTTGGATATTATTTTAGAAGTTAAGGTGGCATTTATTACTCAAGTATCTATTTTTCAAAGAATAATTCAAATACTGCCTAGTACAACCATGAATGATGGCTTTATTATGACCAATAGTATTGGTTGTGGTGAGGTTATAGTTTCATTTGAAAACAATGTTCCATCAAATGGAGACAATGGATTTTCCTATGAATGGAATTTTGGAAATGGAAATTCTAATAGTAATGAAAATCCTTCTGATCAAACATATTCAAATCCAGGAACTTACCCAGTAGAATATCAAGCGGTTATTGATACTTCAGGTTTTATTTTGACAAAAATAAAAGTGATAGATTCTGACTGTGCAGATATTTTTGGTGGGGCTCCTGATATTTATTTGGATATCATTGATCCTAACGGAAACTCTACAGTTACACCTTCTATTGATAATACCGATCCACCTGTAGAATTTAATTTTAATATACCATTGATTGATGGCAATTATACCTTGGTAGTCAAAGATGAAGATGGAGGATTTGGTGGTCTTGATGATGAATGTGACTTTTATTCATTTAATAAGTTTTCAAATGGAGTTTTAGTTAATGGAAGTTCTTCTGTTGAACTAACAATTCTTCACCCTGTAGATACAATCAGGACAATAGATTCAGTATATGTTTATCCTGTTCCAGATCAACCACTAATAAATTATGAATTGCCATTGACTTGGTGTGAGGGAGAAGATATATTTTTTAATTCCTCTTATTCATTTAACAATCAATGGATGTCTGATGGGTTGCCAATTAATGGAGCAACTCAGGCCTCTTATCAAGCGTTGGAGACTGGTTTTTATTCGGTAGTGTACACCAATGATTATGGATGTTCAGCAGAGTCCGAAACAGAAAATATTTTATTAAATGAATTGCCTGCTATACCAACTTTTAATAATGAAAATAATATTCTAGGAGTGTTGGTACCCGGGAGTTTTCCAATAGAATACTCCTTTCAATGGTATTATGAAAATATACTTTTGCCTGGAGAAACTGAATTAACTTATTGTATGACCCAATCAGGAAATTATATTTTAGAGGTGTTAGATAACGTAACTGGTTGTACAAATACTTTTTCAAATGATGAAGTTTTTAATCCAGAGTATAGTTGTGGTGTATTAGGGATTGAAGATTTAAGTTTGGGAAGTTTAAAAGTTTTTCCAAATCCATTTAGAGAAAATATTAATATTCAGTTCTTTATGAAGCAAAATTCTGATTTTAAAATTACTGTAATTGATTTATTGGGAAGGAGAATTGAATTAGATTCTAGGTTAGAATATGATGGAGAATTTAGTCAATTTTATTCATCTTCAAAATGGGATGCAGGAGTTTATTTATTAGAAATTGATTTTGGTGAAGAGCGAATTTATCAAAAATTAGTTTTGCAAAGATAAGGGATATTATAGAATTTGAGAAAACGAGTATCCTGAAATTTCAACATGAAATTTCAGGATATACTAATTAGTCTCCAGGTATTGATGGATTTTATTTTATTGTCAAAAGGATAAATATTAGTTTACTTTTTTCATATTTTTACTCGATCAGTTGACTAAAGTTACATTATGAATTAATGGCATGTGATTTGTTTTTGTTAAGTGTTATACTACTCTTAGAAGAATAAATCATATAATGAAACAACAATTATCAACGATAATACTTCCATTAAACTTTAAAGTTTCCGGAAGGTTTTTTACCTGGGTATCATTATTTCTAGCTTTGATAGTTATGCCAACACCTCCTAGTTTTTCTAATCCAAGATTACCATCTAACTCATCTGTTTTACCTTTTATCAAATCCTCTTTTTTTGTTGCTCCTTTTGAAGAAACAACCATTAGTTGTAAAATTAATAATGTAATTGCAAAGGGGGTTTCTTCAAAAGAAGCTAGTTTTTTTTATATGGAACAAGCAGAAGGTGTATTTGCAAAATTTTTAAATATGAGTCTAGAAGATGGAGACGAAAATTTATTTGCATTGAGTTTAACAGACGTAGAAAATGAGAAAATGGATTCATGTTTTACTTCTAATATTTTCTATGGAAATGAACATAAACGTAATGATCAAAATTTTTCTAACGATATAGGATCAACAGTTTTTATGAATAATAGTAGTTTGATTTTTGAGGAAAAGAATGGGGAATCAACCATTAGTAGAGATGGTTGGATAAAAATTAAAAGTTGTGAGAATGGAAAAATATCAGGAAGTTTTAAATTTATAATAGAGGGGAAAATATCGAGGAAAGAAGTGAAAGGAGAATTCGTTAATGTAAAAATAGGAATAGAATAGAAGTTGTTCGTTCACAAAATTATCAAAAGCTTATTAATCTAAACCAAAAAAATCCCGATTTTTTATTTGAAAAATCGGGATTTTTTATTTTGATGATAAGATCCTTAGACTCAACTTTTTACAAATGCTCTCATATTTTGTGATTTTAATTTTTTTACAGCATTGGTAGCCGATACGCTCGTTCGATATCTACTAACGACTACATGAAATAAATCACTATTTCCAAGTTTTAAAATATCTGCATTGTTAAATCCTAATGCTCTCACCTCAACTAATCTTTTTTCTGCATTATTCATAATGGCAAATACTCCTGCAATAACTTTATAATCTCCTTCAGGATCATATTCATCTTTTCCTTCATCCAAATCTATTTCAGTTGAAGAGGGATTACTAGGTGAAATATTTGTATTACTTCTTCCGCTGTATTTGCTGGATTTGGGAGCTTCAGAAATATAAGAAGGAAGATTATTGATGAATTTTATAGTTATTGGTGCATCCATCTTAGTGATTTTAACTTCAGTTCTTCGATTGAATTGATGATCAGCTTCACTACAAGTAGTGAGGTCATTACAAGTATTCCTAAGTTGAGTTTCACCATTACCAATTGGTACCAATCTATTTCGATTAATTCCTTTTTTGATTAAAAAGTTAACAGCGTTTTCAGCACGTCTTTGAGAAAGTCTATTATTATATCTGTCATTTCCTCTAGAGTCTGTATGTGATATTAATTCAATCTCAGTTGTTGGATATTGAATTAAAAAGTCAGCTAAAGAACTCAAATCTGTTTGTGCATCAGGACGAATTGAAGCATCATTGAAATTATAATATATGTTCGGCAACTCTATAATGGTTCCCTCTTGGATAGTTGTGACAACACCTTCCTCTCCAAAGGATTCATTCTCACTATTAGTATTATTTTTACTTCCATTTCCGTTGTTAGTTTTAGTTGGATCAAACTCAGATAGAAGAATGGTATATTCTTGAATATCACTTTGAGAATTAAGAGCGATTTGTTTTGATTGCATTCCTGTTTTTTCAACTTTGATCACGTAGCTTCCACTTTTGAGCCGAAGAGGAATCTCACCGTTAAAATCAGTTAAGCCAGTTTTTGCATTTTCATCAATTGGTAATTTTAAAACTAAATCATTAGGATCTTTTTCTTCAGAATTTGAGATTCCTGTAATTGCTCTGCCTAATGTAAGCTCATCTAATTTCATATAAGTCACTATTGCTTCCTCAATGATAGCGCCTGACTCATTATCCTTGACAATGATTGTAACTGTTTTTTCAAAATCAGGAACTTCTTCTACATTTTTTTCTAATCCATTTAAAGCATAAAAACTATAAATATCGTCTCCTCCAATTCCACCACCTCGGTTTGAGGAAAAATATCCATTTCGTTTATCACGATCAATAATAATCCCAAAATCGTCTTGTCCAGAATTAAATGGAGCGCCCATATTTTTTGGATTTCCCCATTCTCCATCTGCTTTTTTTGTTGTAAAAAGATCTAGGTCTGCCTCTTTTCCCGCTCCCTTTGAAGAAAAATATAAAGTACCGTCGGCATGAATAAATGGAAAAACATCGTCACCCTCTGTATTTACCTTTGGACCTAGGTTAATAGGTTCACCCCATGTGTCCCCGGATTTGATACTTACATATAAATCCATTCCTCCCTGTCCACCCGGACGATCTGATGCAAAGTAAAGCTCATTATTTTCGACTGAAATACTAGGATGGGCGGCATTACTATTTTTATCATTAAAGGATAGTTTTTCTACATTTTTCCATACGTTATCCATGCGCTGGGCAGTATAAATTTGGAGTTTTACGATACCATCTTTTCCTTTAATTGCCTTTTTTCCTTTTAAATTATTTCTTGTGAAAAACATACTTTCGGCCGTACGATTGAAAGTTAAAGGTCCTTCGTGAACTGTTGATAGCAATTCAATTGCAAATGGTACGGGAGTTTGAAGTTTACCCTCCTCATCTCTAGTAGACCGAAAAATTGACATAATATTTTTGTCAATTCGAATATCTTTTACTTTGAATCTTTTATTAACAGGGTTGGTAGAGATAAATAATATTCCATCCTCCAAAAAAGTAGGACTAAATTCTAGATGATCAGAGTTGATGCTTACTTCATTGGTAACAAAAATTTCGTTATTTGGAGTAGGTATCTCTTGACCAAAAGTAGAAAAGCAAGAAAGCAAAAATGTTAAATGTAAAATTGTATGCTTCATGTGAAATTTTTTACGGACACTTTTTTTGTATATAAATCTAAATTTGTTTTTTGTTGATTTTAAGTTCTTTAAATTTCAAGTAAAACATATTATTTAAACGATTTTACAAAAAAAGAATTATTGGGAAATTATTTAATTAAAAGAAAAATCTTGGATTGGCAATATTAATTTGCTCCTTGACAAAATCATAAACCATAATAGCCTCAATACTACCATTATTGTAGTCATTCAATTCTGATAGGGTATAATCATAAGCAACCCCGAATCCTATATTGTTGGTTTTGTAATGCAATAAAAAGTCAATAGAATCTCCAATTCCATCTCCACCAATTCGGTAGCTAGCACCAACAATAAAACTTTTATTAAAAACTAAACTAAGATTTAAATCCAAATCGAAAGGTGCATTTTTAACTACCTTCGCAAGTGCAGATGGACGTAAGGCAATTTTGTCATTAGACAAAGGAATTAGAGCTCCACCCGTTATATAAAAATGAGGAACTTCGACTGCAGCGAAAGAAGTTGTTTTATCAATTCCTATTGTGTTAGGAAAAAAATTAGGGACAGATAATCCAAAGAACATCTGTTTGACATTCATGAAAATTCCAGCACCCACGTTACCTAAGTATTTTTGATCAAGATCATTATAGACGATTGATGGATCTCCCGTTTGCCGGATTAATTGATTTCTAAAATCAAGTCCAAAATATTTCATAGAACCTTGAATTCCAACTTGGACAGTTGTCTCCTCATCAATTTTAACCCTATATGCATAAGCCATTGAACCTGATAAAGCGTATGAAATTCCAATTCTATCATTTGAAATAGTTAATCCAAGCCCAACTCGCTTGCCAAGGGGAGAATGGAAACTAATTAATTTACTATCCGGAGCACCATCATAGCCAACCCATTGTTTTCGATAAAGTGCGAGCAAGGAGGGATGTCCTTTAGACCCAGCAACAGCGGGATTTATAGACAAATTGTTATACATGAAATGAGTATAATGAGCTTCTTGTTGAGCCAACAATACTGTTGATAAAGCCATTAAAACAAGTGTAAAAATTATATTTCTCATTTTTAAATATTTTAATTTTGGAGATTACTTTTTTAATATTTTTTATCTGTAAATGTTGACTGTTCCTTTAAAAGGATCTGGATCATTTTCAGTTGTTTTGAAGATATAAAAGTAAGTTCCATCAGGTAGATCCTCATTGTTGTACGTACCTTGCCAGTCATTGTTGTAAGGAGCAGCTCTGTATACTTCATCTCCCCATCTGTTAAATATAACCACCTCGTTGTTAGGACTGTTTTTTATGCATGAAATTTCCCAAGTATCATTAAACCCATCACCATTAGGACTTATTACAGTTGGGATAATACATTCGTCCGTTTCAATTGAGAGGGTTACAATAGCCCACTGACAAACTTCCTCATCTCCACAGTCCAAACATATTTCATAAATAAATTGATCATCTCCAAGGAATCCATTATAAGGTGTATAATTAAAAGTTCCGTCACCATTATTTTCTAGTTCTCCATTGCTGACATCAGAGGTAACATTAATTGTGAAAGTTCCTGGTAATGATCCAGAAATTGTATCGTTTGTAACTACAGAAAAATTATTTAAGCTAGTATTTAACTCTACACCGAAAAGATCTGGGTTCACACTTGCTGGGGAACTAACGATTATTCCCTCACTTGTTGAACTTTCACAACCATTTACGATAACAGTATAAGTATAAAGATTAAATCCATTTTGGCCTGGGATAATTGTTATTTCACTTTGATTTACATCTACTGGTAAACCAGGATCATTTCCAGTCGCGGTCCAAATCATAGAATCTACAGGTATAGAAACACCAGTTAAGGTGCATGATTCATCAACACAAATGTGGTCTCCACAAGATGAAACTATAATAGGGGTGGTAGGAATATTTGTAATTTGGATGGTGTCACAAATTGTATTGGAACAACCACCTAATTCAAATACTTCTATACAGTAAACTCCTCCATTAGTTTCTGTCGCACCAGGAATCATTGTATTTTGATCGTTACTAAAGACTATTCCGTCAGGGTTTGTCCAAATGAAACTATCAACTTGAGTTGCATTAGTTACTTGAACTGATAATGGAATATCTGTAGAGCCATCGGTATTAACACAATTATTTGTAGTGGCAATAAAGGCTAATTCTGGACCTTGAGATACAACAACTGCAACGCTATCAACTGAGGTACAATTGGTGAGTGGATCGGTTATAGTTACTATATATGTTCCTACATCCTGGAAAGTTAAATTATCCAGGAATGGATTCTGAGAAGAAGGAATCAATCTATTAGGATTTGGTCCAGTCCAACTGTAAGTTGCTCCAGGAACTGATGTTGATGGATTTGCAAAAAGTTGAGTGCTACCAGCGGTGCAAACTGTGTCGGGCGAAGCTGTAACAATTAATCCTACAAATGAAGTAACAGAAATAATAGTTTCACAAATAACTGTATTGAAATTTCCTGATCCATCCATAGCAGTGAATTGAATTATATGTTGCCCAATCCCAAAAGTAGAACCACTAGGTAATCCCAATGATTGAGTTATTGTTGGAATGCCACAATTATCATTTCCGGTAGGATTATCAAATGTCAAGATTACAGAATCACATCCTATAGAAGTGATGTTTGTAATTAGATTATTTGGATCTATATTTACAGTTCCGCTAGTGGAAACAGAAACATTTGCAGGACAAAACACACTTGGTGCTTCAGAATCAGTAATGGTTATATTAAATGTGCAAGTGGATTCATTTCCACTAGCATCTGTAGCAGTACAAGTTACTGGAGTAGTTCCAACAGGGAAAGTATTCCCGGATGGAATATTACAAACTATAGTTGGATTTGAATCGCAATTATCTGTAGCGGTTGGCATATTCCAAATTACTGTAGCATTACAATTACTACCAGAGGATAAGGTAATATCAACTGGACAATCTGTAATAATAGGTGCTTCCATGTCGATTACAGTTATATTAAAAGAACAAGTGGATTCATTTCCACTAGCATCTGTTGCTGTATAAGTTACAGTTGTTGTTCCAGCTGTAAAAGCAGTACCAAGGTCTGGAGAAACGACAACAGTTACATTATCATCACAATTATCTGTTATTGTTGGGTCTATCCATGTTGCAACCGTATCGCAGTTGACACCTGAGGGAATTATCATATCAATCGGACAATTAGAAAATACTGGAACTTCTACATCATTCACAATAACATTGAATTGACATGAATCAATATTTCCAGCATTATCCTCAGCAAAATAAGTAACTACTGTCGTTCCGAATGGAAAAAAATCATTAGGAGTAAAGGTACTTGTTATTATCGGGTTAGTGTCGCAGTTATCAGTTGCGGTTGGAATGGTCCATGAGACATTAACACCACATGTAGGAACAGTCGAATTTATTGATATGTCCGGTGGACATGTTATCGATGGAGCAGAGGAATCAATCGCGGTGACAGTTTGATTGGCAACAGAAATATTTCCGGCCATATCAACTGTTGACCAAGTTCGAGTTATTATTTGAGAACCTGGTATCGGACCAGGAGATACTGTTTCACTTACTAAACCTACAACAGTGACACCATCACATTGATCATTAGCAGAAAGTAATGCTGCAACTGGAATATTATCACACTCAACAGTAGTATCTGCAGGTACGTTGGATATTAATGGACCTTCTTGATCCGTAATAGTTACTTCAAATGTACAAGTTTCAGTTGCGCCAAAAATATCAGTAACAGTATAAACAACTGTAGATGTTCCTATGTTAAAGCTGAAATTTGAGATATTTCCAATTCCAGATGCAGGTCCACTTGACCCAGTTATATCCCAAGAAATAGTATTTATATTATTAGTATTTGAAAGAATTGTCACGGGTAAATCTAAATTTGCAGAGCAAATATTTGCATCGGTAGCTTGATTTAAATCTGAGGGGCATTCTATCATCAATTGATCTTGAATAACTGTAACATTAAAATTGCAGCTCACACTGTTTCCTCCAGAATCTGTTGAGGTGTACGTGACCGTAGTTGTACCTACTTCAAAAGTATTACCACTAGCATCACCGGTTCCAATTGTTGGAGTAGTACCAAAAATTACATAACCTATAGTTGGAGTTTCACAGTTGTCAGTAGCAGTTGCTTCAATATTATTGACAACTATACTTGATCCACCACCTGAGTTAACAGTAACATCTGAAGGGCAAGTAATTATTGGGTCTGTATCATCAATAATTTCTATATTACCAGGTTCTGAGATTGCTGTTGGATTATTTGCAGGAAAAGAGGATTGAGTTATCACTGAATAGGGAGTGGGTGCATTTATAAAATTAATATCATAATCATTTCCAGTAGTTTGATCAAGGATATTAAATTCTAAAACTAGAATATTATCTCCATCAGTAAATGTAGTTGGATTATTGATGTCAAACCAGGAAAAGTTAAAATTCCCGTTAGCTACTTGACCTAATCCAGGTGTTCCATCTGGATCAAAATTATCTTCTACAACTGAAACAAATTCTAATTTAGTAGGATCCCACTCTATTGTAAATTGAAGACCTATAACATCGAAGAAATTTTCGACTGGCAAACCAAGGTTTACAGTACCTGCTTCGCAATTAACTTGAATACTATCAACATTAACGGTAATTATTCCTGGAACTTGGACTATAACATCAAAATTACAAACTGCTTGGTTTCCATCAAAGTCATTAACAGTATATTCTACATTGGTTGTTCCAATAGGAAATGTTGTACCACTTGCATCACCAGTCCCATTTCCTATATTAGTTGAAGTGGTAAGATCAGTTAGGATATAAGTAGTATCCATAATACCACAATTATCCGCTGCTATTGGAGCAATACCATTGACTATTGCATCTGTACCATTAGTTGAGTTTACGGTAATGTCAGCAGGACAAGTTATAGTTGGATCAATATTGTCGAATATATATATTGATCCATTAACCATAGAATATTCAGATGGATCAATTGGGAGAAATGGAAAAACAGTTGAGGCATTATTAGTAAATTCATCTGTCCCGGGTACAAAAGTAACTGGAATGGTAATTCCTGCCGGAGAACTTATATCAAACTCAATAGTAAATAAAATACCGTCTGGTAGGGAAACTTCTTCGGAATGATTCCATGAATAAACTAATTGACCATTGGAAATATTAGTAGTCCCAAAAGCAGTATTACCAACTGAAATAGCATAATTAGAGGTATCAATATATTGTAGAGCTGAAACTGGCCATGAAATAGTAAATTGACCACCACGGATATTATTAAAGTTAACAACATAAATGTTAATACTTGCAGTATTATTCTCACAATTAATTTGTAAGTTATTTTCTATCCCAACAGTCATAATTGTTGGGGCAGAAGTATTGGTAACCACAACATCGAAAAAGCATGTCTCAGTATTTCCGCCAAAATCACTAACGGTATAAGTTACGGTTGTAGTTCCTATTTCAAAATCGACATTGTTGCTTACATCACCCGTTCCAACTCCCGTAGTTGCTCCAGATAAGTCATAACTGATAAAATCAATAGCGCAATTATCATTTGCTGTGGCTGCGGCTCCAGTTATTTGAGTAGTCGTGCCACCACCTGTATCAAATGTAAGTGGACCCAACGGGCAAGTGATGGTTGGATCAGTTGTATCTGTTATAGTAAGAGATCCATCAGTTAAGGTATATTGCGTGTTATCAAGGGGGGTTCCATATTGAGTAATATTAATGAAGGTTGGTATATCATCAAATGAAAATACAGAAGTTTGACTTGCGTTTCCAATTAAATCAAAATTTAAGGTAACCATTGTCCCGTCTAAAATAGTGACAGTTCCACTTGTTGAAAACCAAGAAAAAGTTAGTGTTCCGTTAGCTATTCCGCTTTGTCCAAATGTAATAGGAGTTAATACACCACTTTCATTAATAGATGTCAATGTTAAAACTGTTGGATCCCAATGAAATGAATAATCGAAGGCATTCATTTGAATAAAATCAGTTACATCGATATCAATGCTCAATGAGTTAGTGGCACAATCAACCGTGGTAGATTGAGATGTAAATTGAACAAAAGGTTGAGCAAAAGACTTTAGTGGCAAGGAAAAAAGCACTAGCAGTAAAAAGTATTGTAACTTCTTCATGTGTTGGGGAATTACCGATGGAATTAATTTTTTTGGAAACATGTTCGGTCGGGATTAATTAAAATTTAAATAAAGTCGAATATGATTGACTTAATATACGTGAAAGGGGAGAGGTAGGTTAGACCTCATCTCTTTTTTTTTGAAAAAAATAAGCTTTCAAGGTTTTGTTTCAACTTGTTAAAATGTGAAAAATAAGCATGTTAAAAACACACTTATTTTTCACGATATAACTTATTGATAATTTTTAATTAAGAATTATCATTTTCTTAGTGGCAAAGTGTTCAGCTGATCTAAGCTGATAGTACAAAACGCCAGTTGAAGATAAGTCGTTGCTTTGAATTCTTACTTCGTTGTATCCTTTAGCGAAATCACCTTCAACAACTTTTAATACTCGACCCGAAATGTCTGAGATTGTCATTGTTGCGAAGCCTGCTTCCGGCAAATTGAAACTAATTAAAGTTTCACCATTAAAAGGATTAGGTCTGTTTTGATGTAATTCAAAATTAGTAGGCAAAGTAGCAGTAGGAGAGAAGAACGCTAAACTCACTTCTCCTGTTGCACCGCTTATCAATGAGCTTTGTGACTTTACAGTTCTTGAAGTTATATCAATTAATCCACTTAATGCATCTGCATTATCAAGAGCAGTGAACTGAAGAGTAAATAATACTTCATTAGAACTAACAGATTTTGGATTTCCATACCAAAGGGCTCCAATGATACCTTCTTCAACAGCATTCAATCCTAATTTATTCCTATTAAACCCTTCCATAGCTCCTGGAACAATATCTTCGAAGGATAAGTAATTTTCGTCAAATTCTAAAGTAAATTGCCAAGCAATAAAGGCTGCATAGTCTCGTGCATATACAGGAATTGAAATTAGCTGACCATTAATCACTTTTTGATTTTCAGCACTCATTACAAGGTTTTCACCTGTTCGAGAATCTACATCATTTGTAGTTAATGTATTTGTATTTAATCCACCGAAGATTTGTCCAACTTTTACTGCGATCCAATCTATATCTGTCATAGGTAATGAAGCAGGATTGTACATTCTGTTTTGATCTGCAGCAGGAACAACTGGTGCCATTGGCTGAGATGGTAAAGCTATTGATGGATCTAAATCGTAAGGATCAAGACTTATTTCCGCATATTCTTTTTGGATAAATCTCCAAGGATTATATGCATCAATTACAGAGGAAGGTATTGGTGAAATTTCAGGATTTACAATAACATCCTGAATCAATACTAAGTCAAGTGTAGTGATGGTACCACTTTGATTAACATCAGCAGCAACGTAATCATAAATTGATGAAAATGGAATGTTATTAACAATATGTTGCTGAATAAAGAACAAATCACTTGAGTTTACATCTCCATTATTTAACCAATTTGGATTGTCTTTTCTTGGATACAATTCCAATGCGACTCCGCCTGGAACATTTGCAACTTGGACTGAATAATTTCCATTAAAATCAGTCATATCAGTGTCTGTCGTATCTGGAGAATTACTTATTAGGGGAAGTAGTTCTTGAACATTTATTAAACTAGCATTCTCTAATCCTTGACCAGCAACTAAAGTTACTGTATCCAAATTATATGTATATGTATTTGGCATTGCTAAAAAGTTGGTATCAATACTAATTGTATCAATTCTAGTTCTACTCCATGTACTTATATTTCCAGAAACAGGAAGTGTTGCATTATCACCAACTTCAAAGATTCCAATTGAATCAATACAAAGAGGTGGAGTATCGACTAAAATATCATTTCCATATTTTGTAGATAACTCATTTGCATAAGGATTTCCTGTAATAGAGAATGAGGTCATATCTCCAACAACACCAAGTGCATCTAATCTGAAGTTGAATAAAGTTTCACCATTAGGAATAGAAATTGGATCAGTAGAAGTATTAAACCAAGAAACAGAGAGTACTTTTCCATCAACACTTATCTGATTGGTGAATGTTCCATTACAAATTAAATTTTGATTAACTCCACTAAGATTTGGAACATTAATCGTTACAGCACCACATAGGTTAGCTGCATCATCTTGTGCGAAAGTTGCAACAGTTTCATCATCTACTTGGATACTAAATTGGAACCCAATTACATTAGTAAAGTCAGTTGATGTATACGGTATCTCAACTTCTCCATTTGCAGTTACATCATTCGATATAAAGCAAGTTGTCGGTGGAGTTACAATTAATGTAGTAGGTGTACAAGTTCCAACATTACCATGTACGTCTGTAGCTTGGAGAGTTGGGGTGATTCCATCTGAAACTGGGTGTGAGCCAATATCACTAATACCAAAAGAAGTATTTCCAATCAATTCAATTGTCATTATATCAGAACAATCATCAATACCATCATTTAACATAGCTGTTGTAGCAGTAGCAGTACCATCAGCTTCTAAAGTAATTATAAGAGGATCAGCACAAGTTACAACAGGATCATTATTGTCTTGGATAATGATAGTCGTTTCACAGAAGGTTGTATCTGTACTTCCAGGAACTGAAACAGATAATGTAATTGCGAATGTACTTTGAGTTCCATCTGCTATTTGCGAACAGTAGAATACACTAGGAGAAACATCTAAATCTACAGTTGGAGAGCAATTATCAAAACTTCCATTGTCAATCAAAGAAATAATGGAGGCATCAATAATTATTGAATCTTGTCCATCTGGAATTCCAACTGTAATAGCATTACAAGCAGCAATTGGTGGTGTGTTATCAATTACGTTAACATTGACGATATAAGAATCAGAATTTCCACAAGGATCTGTAACGGTATAAGTTACTTGAGTAGATCCAACAGGGTATGTTCCAGAGGCATCAGCATCTCCTGTACCATTTCCATTATTTGTAATCGTAAGATCTGTGAAGTCAGCACAATTAGGAAGATCTGAGACTCCATCGGAGGTTAATTCTAATGTGACAAAGGCATCACAGGATCCCGCGTTTGAATTTACTGTAACAGAACTAGGAAACTCAGCAGGAACAAATATCGGTTCATCTTGATCCTGAACAGTTATAAACTGAAATAAATCAGTATTGTTTCCATTTACATCTGATACAGACCAGGCTCTAATAATTTCATAATTATAATGTTCACATAGAGATGTATTAGGTGATTGAAAAGATATTTCATTAAAAATAACATCTAAGGTTCCACAAGCATCACTTGCATTTATTTCTCCTATCCCTAATCCGATGGTTGGGGCAGTAGGAACAGCATCACAGTCCACAGTGACATCAACAGGTATGTTATTCAGAACTGGAGATGTTGCATCAAATACTGTAACTGTTGAAATACATTGAGTAATATTACCTGCTTCATCTGTAGCGGTTAGAGTAACTAAATTTGTACCTACATGATTACAGTTAAAACTTGCTTGATTTATTGATATTGAAATGTCAGTTGGATCAGAGCAATTATCTGTTGCAGTTCCATTTAATATATCGTTGGATATTATTGAGGCACTTCCTGAAGCATCTAGTAATATTCCAATATTTTGGCAGGATATAATTGGTCCAACTATATCATCAGTAACAGTTATTACTTGTTGTTGGGTAGCAGTATTTCCAAACCCATCATCATAATTCCAAGTAATATTATGTGTTCCAGCAGGAAATTCATATTCAGCAAAATCCCCGCTTGGGCTATCATATTCAATATCAATTGTCCAAGATACAATTGTACCTATATCGTTGTTAGAATTATCAATTACATTTAGATTCCAGTCTCCTGATGGACTTTCTCCATCAAATAAGGATAATGGAACAGATGATTGGAAACTTCCACTGATAGCAGGAGAAACCATGCCGCATAAATTTTCAAACACTGTTGCTGTGTTAACTGCTTCGTCATCGAAGGTAACATCTAAGTCATTTCCTGCACAACCGAATGGACTTACTGGTACACCAGGGCGATCGAATAAAACAACAGTAGTACCGTTTGGGGAAGTTAAAGTAGCCTGCAAATCACCAATAGAACTATGGTCAATCTCGATTGTTAAATTTACATCTGTAATAGTTGCAAACGCTGGAGCTGAAACAGTTCCAGTAGAAGTAGCACCACTAGGTGTATTGTCTGGAATAGATAAATTGGGTGATTCATCAATAGTTTCAGATAAATTTCCAATAACTCCATTTCCAAAGGTGCAAGGAGCAATTAAAGTTGCTACAGGAGGAAAAGGCTCTCCACAAATAATATTTCCACATTCGTCAATGGCAGTGGGTGCAGGGATTGTTAATGGTCCACATTCGCCATCTATTGGTGCAAGAATTGCTCCTAGTTCGTTAGGTGTAGGAGTATTCTCTTCATTTAAAACAACTGAAAACGTACAAGTAGTTCCTGTATTTCCAACACTTGGACTCACATCTGTAACGTTAAATGTAACAACAATGACTTCAGAATCAGCAGGAGTAGAAATTGTTGAAAGCAATGTGCCGGGAGTAGGATTTTGTTCAATGTTAACAAATTGATTAACTGGGCAGTTATCAGAAACACCCAACAAACTTCTATAATCAGGAAGAGATGCGGAAGCTGAATTACAGATGGCGAAGTCTAAAGTTTGAGTTGAGGGACAAATAATATTAGGTGCCTCATCATCAAAAATTGTAATCTCAAAATCACTAGTTATCGTATTTCCATAGTCATCTGTGATTGTATAATCAACGGTTGTAATTCCAATTGGGAAATCTCCAAAATAATTTCCACCAGAGTTGAAAACAATTACTGGAGATCCTTTCTCATGAATTACAGAGTTGATAATTACTGGGAATGTGCCACAATTATCAGGTGCTGTGGAAGGAAAAGAAACAGTAGCTTCACAATTATTAAAGTTGTTGATAGCTGTTAAATCTGACAAAAAGGGAGGAGGTGTTAAATCTTGAACTGTCACACTAGTTATACAGGTGCTCATATTTCCATTCCCATCATCTACAGTAAGTGTTATTACATGTGGACTTGTTGCGATGTCAGAGCAATCAAATGTTGTAGCTGGAATACTTAAATTCGTAGTACCACAATTATCAGAGCTATTTGCATCTAATTCAGCAGCAGTTAAAGCATAGTTACCACTTGCGTCAAGATTAACAGTTAAAGTTGCTAAACAAGTTGCTGTTGGTGCAGTTGTATCATCACCAGTAAGAGTCACATCACAGGTAGTAGTATTCCCATTAATATCTGTGGCGGTAATAGTTACACTAGTTGTACCTCCTTCACTTGATGCAACAGTCATTGCTGCTGCAGGACTTTGAGTCATTGTTACTGCTCCACAGTTGTCAGCTTCATCAACAATACCTGTAATTAAATCAGGAATTACTATTTGACATGATGAATTTAAAGCAATAGTTTGATTTGTAGGACAAGAAAACGTCGGAACAATATCATCTACAACGGTAATTGTTGCAGTACATGTACTGGTTCCATTTGCATCAGTTATTTCTAGATTAAGCATTTGAGTACCAACATCTGAACAGTCATAAGTTACAGATGGCACTGATCCCATACCTTCATTTACTGTCATATTGGTAATTCCTGAACAAGAAAAACTTCCATCATCGATGTCAGAAGGAGTGACCACTCCGCCTCCACTTAAATTAACAGTAATATTCATACATTCTGCGTCTGGTAATCCACCACCGTTCACAATCGTTGCGCCTATGGTACAAGATGCAGATTCACCAGGACTAGTATCGTTAGTGGCTGTCACAATGATTGTTACAATATTTCCCTCATTTGAACAATCAACTGAAGCAACATCTGTAGAATAAGTTACTGTTCCTCCACCGGGATCATTAGCATTCACGGATAAAAACCCCTCAATATTAGCATTGGTAAATATTATTGCACCCCCTCCAACTGGAAGTGTTACTGTTGACGTACCAGGACAAATAGCTGGAGTTGTAAAGACGGGGTTTTGTCCAAAGGACGTAATCGAAGCAAATAAAAAGACCAAAACGGTGCTTAATTTAAGTGCATTGTTTTGGGAGTAAATTCTAGGAACCATAATTTGTTGGTTTAAGATTAATAAATTATATGAATTCATTCAGTTGCTACAAAATCACCTCGCGAGCAATGAATAAAAAATTAAAAAAGCCTACAACTTCGTCACTGAAGTATGCAAGGCTGATAAATAGCCAGTAAAAATTTCTTGTGGAACAGCGTCGAGAAAAGCCTGCTTGTCTTATAATTATTTGACTAAACTTTTCTTGGTTTAGTATTGACATTAAACTCGGTTATTAGGTTAAGGAAAACTATTATTATTTATTAAATAATATAGATTCATGTTTTTCCCCAGTATCACCGAATTACCTCAATAAAGAAATAATCAACCATCTGACTGTCAGAGAGTTGAACTTTCTTGAATTGTTGAAAAATCAACAGGTTGTGGATAGGTTTTATGACTTTATTAAATTCTCAGGTCAGGCCTTTAAAAGCCTTAAATTAATTTCTAAAGGTAGTAATAAATTTGAAATATAACCATACTTTTTATCTTTTCACTAGAAATAAAAAGTAGGGTTGTATTAGTACGTAGTACTTTTATTAAAAGTTTAGAAATAAATTAAAAAATTGATGTAAATGGACAGTTTAGAGTGGAACAGTATGTTATTTTTTGGATGTAGAAATCCAAAACTTACATAAAATTAATCATTTTTATTAAAAAATGAAAGGAGGGTGCTCTTTTTATTGAAAATAGACCTAAATAAACACTTGTTGGGTACCATATTTATTATTTGGTTTTGATTATTAGCTAATTGAGCTATTGCTACTTGTAGAACCATGAAAGTAAACCATTCGGGCAAAATTAGTATTAAGAAGTTTTTATTTTACCGAAATGATTTACTTTACATTTGTAAACTGGAAATACTTTGTACTAATCTTCTTTCAAAATAATTGCATCAATTTGAGCCTCTTTCACCAACTGATTAAATTTTGGTAATTCGATCGCTTTAATCTTTACAAATAAATTTAGCTGATCATTTATTTCTTTAGTTAAAACATTTTTTACCTCAATCGCTTGAGCAGTTGGAGGATAATCACCCCCTGAGACTAATGAATTTAAATGGCCTAGTTTATTAGTTAACTTAATTGGAAAATTTAAAGGATCTTGTCGGCTTTGATTTTTAGTTTGGTACAATTCATTTTCTATTAACAACATCATTGAATCAATTGCATTTGCTTTTTCAAAAACAGGCTGAGTAGAGTTATCTTTGCTTAACCGACCTGTGTAATTTTTCAATTGAGAACGTATATCTCGAATTTCGATAATTGCCTCATGAGCTTCACTCATTTTACTTTTTATCTCATTTAGGAAATCAAACTGCTCTCTCAATTCTTTGTCATTTGTTTTTATCCTAGGATCTTTTAAAATTACGAAATCTACATTTTGAATCATATCATCCACCATCAATTGAACCTCGTATTTCCCTGGCATAGCTTTCGGTCCGTTGAGTGAGGCCCACCACAAGATCATTTTATCAAAAGACTTTGCATCTTCATATCTCATATTCCAATTAAATCGATTCGTTCCTTTTTTTACTTTTAATTTATCTTTTTTCTCTTTCGCTCTATTGGAAAATTTCCGAATCACTTTTCCTCCTTTTTCCAAAAAAGTTAGGGTTACATTAGTGGAGTCGGTCAAGTTTTTAACAAAATAATTAACCATTACTCCACCTGGATGATTTGTTCCTTGTGTCAAAGATTTTCTTCCACCACCACCTTTCATCCGATAAGAAGACATTGGTTTATAGAGATGAGTTTGTTTATCTTTAAAATCTTTTTGCATTTGATGTAAAGGTGTTAAGTCATCAATAATCCACAATGATCGTCCCTGTGTAGCAGCAATCAAATTATTATTTTTTATTGCCAAATCAGTAATAGGTACCATTGGTAAATTTAATTGCAAAGGTTGCCATTGTACTCCATCATTAAAAGAAACATACATTCCGGCTTCCGTTCCTGCATACATTAAACCAGGTCGATTAGGATCAATTCTTACAACTCTAGTAAAGTGTTCATTATTAATTCCATCAACCATCTTTTTCCAGTTTTTTCCATAATCTGAAGTGCGATAAATATATGGTTGAAAGTTACCAGACTTATACATTGTTGCTGCAATATAAGCGACGGCAGGATCTGTTGGGTGAGGTTCAATGGTATTAATCATAATCCATTCAGGCATATTTTTAGGGGTAACATTTTCCCAATTTGCACCGCCATCTTTAGTAATATGAACTAATCCATCATCAGAGCCTGCCCAGATTAGTCCTTGTCTTATTGGTGATTCAGCCGCTGCAAAGATGGTACAGTAATATTCTACAGAAGTATTATCTTTTGTAATAGGCCCACCAGAACTTACTAATTTAGAGGGTTCATTTCTAGTCAGGTCAGGACTAATGATTTTCCATGATTGACCTTCATCATTCGAAACATGTAAATGTTGCGAAGCCGTGTACAGTTTGTTTTTTTCATGTGGAGAAAAGAAAATGGGAAAATTCCATTGGAACCGATATTTCATTCCTTCTGCACCATGACCCATTGGATTGTCAGGATAAACATTGACGGATCGCTCTTGATCATTTTTATGATTCTTTCGTTGTAAAAGCCCATCATAGCATCCTCCATAAACGATGTCATTATCAGTTGGATCGACAGCAATATGTCCACATTCACAACCAGCAGTAGATTCCCAATCATCTTCTCCAATTGAAATTCCAGCACTTCGATGTGAAATTCTGATCGTTGAATTATCTTGTTGAGCAGCATAAATTCTATAGGGGAAATGATTGTCGGTTGATACTCGATAAAATTGTGCAGTCGGTTGATTATGATAAGTTGACCAAGTCTCTCCTCCATCGTAACTGACCTGTCCACCACCATCATCGGCCATAATCATCCTCTTTGGATTTTCAGGAGCAATCCAAAGATCGTGGTGGTCTCCATGTGGAGCATTAGCAGATTTAAAAGTTTTTCCACCGTCGGTAGATTTATGATATCGAACATTTAAAACATAAATTACATCCTCATTTTGAGGGTCTGCATAAATTCGCGAATAGTACCAAGCTCGTTGTCGAAGGCTTCGTTCGCTATTTAATTTTTTCCATGTTTTTCCGCCATCATCAGATCTGAAAACCCCACCATCTTTATTCTCTATTATTGCCCAAACTCGTTCAGAGTTAGCTGGCGAAACAGTAATTCCAGAAATTCCCCAAATTCCCTTTGGTAATCCTTCATTAGCAGATATATTTTCCCAAGAATTTCCACCATCTGTACTTTTCCATAATGCACTTCCTTCACCACCACTTTCTAAGCTATATGGTGTTCGTTTAATCTTCCAGGTACTAGCATAAAGTATTCGAGGATTGTTTGGATCTAAAATCAAATCAACGGCACCAGCTTCTGAATTTACAAACAAAACTTGTTTCCAATTATCTCCTCCATCATCACTTCGATAAATTCCTCTTTCTACATTTGGCGCGTAAAGGTTTCCCATTACAGAGGCATATACAATATTTGCATTTCGTGGATGAATTCTAATTCGGCTAATATGTCGAGATTTTTCAAGTCCTTTATGTTTCCATGTTTTACCTGCGTCTTCAGATTTCCAAATTCCATACCCTGAGGAAACATTTCCTCGAACTGTAACTTCACCACCACCGGCATAAATCACATTTTGATCATATTCACTCACGGCAACAGAGCCGATCGAACCTCCAAAAAATCCATCTGAAATATTTTTCCATTGGCGACCACCATCTTGTGTCCGCCAAATTCCACCCCCTGCAGCACCCATATAAAACAAATTTGGTTTGCCCGAAACTCCGGTTACGGCTGCTGATCTCCCCCCTCGGAAAGGACCAATTTCTCTCCATTCTACTGCCTTTAGCAATTCAGCATCCATCATAACTGGAAGGGGGATGTCTGCTTTTGATTTTTTCTTACGTTGTGATAAAAGAGGAAAACTATTAATGATAAGGAATATACAGAGTAAAAATTTAATCAATAAAGAGTTTGGAAAGGAACATTGGTTTCTCATGCTAAAAATTGGTTTAGTTGGTAAGTAACACTTATTTAGTTTGCTTTAATAGACTTGAAAAAAAGGTTGTCAAATCTGCTTAAAAATATTGCTTAGTGTAACCCAGTGTATTTTAAAAAATTATATGATTCACAATTTAGAAAAATAGTGTAGGAATATTATTTTTTTAAAAATAAAATTGAATTTTATGCGAGTTCTTTTTGAAGTTCTTTCAACTTGTCAGAAAATGATCCTTTTCGTCTTCGGCTAACCTCAATCTTAGCACCATCGTCCATAATTAAATGAGCTGAATCGCCTTTGATGAATTTTTTAATATAGTTTAGATTAATAATGTGACTTCGATGAACTCTAAAGAAGTTAAATGGGATAAACATACTTTCAAAAGATTTTATAGTTTTAGATGCTATAATTTTATTTCCGCCATTTAGGTAGAAAATAGTATAATTATCATCGGATTGTAATCGAACAATTTCATGAATATGTACAAAATGCATTTCATCCAAAGAGGCAATCGTTATCTTTTTAAAAGGATTTAAATGACTGAGATGACCTTTAAAGACATCTAGTCTATTTTCCATGTTATCCTCTTTTTTATTGGGCTTAATTCGACCCACGGCTTCCACTATCATTTGTGGATCGATTGGTTTTGAAACATAACCAATGCAGCTATATGCGCATGCTTTTACTGCATAATCTTGATAGGAGGTCACAAAGATAATCTCAAACTTGATGTTCTTTAATTTGTTTAACAAGTTAAATACAAGTTCATTATTTAAATTAATATCAAGGAATACTACATCTGGCTTGAGTGATTTGTCTGTCAATGTCAAATAACCTTCTTCGACACTCCTAGCTTCTGCTATAACTTTTACTTGAGGGCAATTTTTCTGTAAAATGTTTTTGAGGTTATCTAAGCTTGCTTGTTCATCTTCAATAATGACGGCTTGTAAATTCATTAATATTCCTTTTTTTGTACACATAATAAAATGCTAATATGTAATAAAATGCTAATATATAAATTATTACATATTTATTTTAGGGATTATATGAAAATTGAATTTAGATCCTATGAGTGGATTGTGATTGAATTTATTAAAGGATGGCTAATAAGATTTAAAGTTTGATATAAAGTTGGATTTATAATTTCGAAACTCTGTTTAATACTGTTTTTATTAATTTTTCAATAATTATTTTTGGATTTGTGCTAAATTCATTTGTAATCCGGTTAGCTAATATAGCATTAAACGAAATAGCTTGATGGCCGAAAACATTAGACAATCCATAGATTCCAGCAGTCTCCATTTCGAAGTTTGTACATTGCAAATTATTATGATTGAATTTCCTTAAATTTTCAATTAAGTTCGGTACTGCAATATCGTTTCTCAGAACTCTTCCTTGTGGAGCATAAAAACCTGGACAAGTTAAAGTAATGCCTTTTAAGAAGTTTTGTCCTAAAGTGTCAATCAGTTTCTTACTTGCAGAGGCAATGTAGGGGCGAATTGGGAAATTGATTTCACTTCCTGCTGTTTCCATGAAATGCAAAAAAGTCATGTGCTCATCTGCATTATTTTTATAATCATAAAAATGCAAAAGACCATCAATACCTATGCCATATTCAGAAATTAACAGTGTATTTACGGCAATATCTTTTTGCATTGATCCTGATGTCCCAATGCGTATAATATTGAGCGATGTATGTTCTTCTTTTTCTATTCTTGTTTCAAAATCGATATTTGCCAAAGCATCTAATTCATTTAAAACTATGTCAATGTTATCAGTACCAATCCCAGTGGAGATTACAGAAATTCGAGTACCATTTAATTCGCCAGTATGTGTAACAAATTCTCTTTTTTGGATTTTGCACTCAATAGAATCAAAGTATTTCGAAACTTCACCAACTCTGTCAGGATCACCAACGGTAATGATATTTTTGGCAATTTGCTCAGGTTTTAAGTTAAGATGATAAATACTACCATCAGGATTTATAATGAGTTCAGAAGGAGGAAAGTGTTTCATTTTTTATGGAAATTAAATGACATTAGAAATACAACCTTTCTACGAAATTATAATTTTATTTGTAAATTAATTCAATCATAAAAAATTTATTTAAACTTACTATGCGAAAAATATATCAACTTTCAACTTGTAATACTTGCCAGCGAATCATCAAAGAGTTGGGTGGGGCAGAAGGTTTTGAAATACAAAATATTAAAACAGAAAAAATTACAGCCAAACAGATTGATGAAATGAAAAAAATGACGGGTTCTTACGAGTCTCTTTTTAGTCGTCGTTCTATGAAGTATCGTCCAATGGGATTGCATGAAAAAGAAATATCTGAGAACGAATATCGAGAACTAATTTTAAAGGAATATTCTTTCTTAAAACGTCCGGTGATTTTTATTGACAATGAGATTTTTGTAGGAAATGCTAAGAAAGTGGTTGCAGCAGCAAAAGAAAAATTAGGATTGTAGTTACAATACATAAGGAGTCTTCTTTCTTTAATGGATCTGGCTTTAACTTAAAAACATATTAAAATGTCAAATAAAAAAGAAATCACCATTTTCTTTCAAAATCTTCAAGACAATATTTGTGATCAACTAGCAGCAGCAGATGGTGTTGGAAAATTTCAACAAGATCTATGGGAAAGAAAAGGTGGGGGAGGTGGAAGAACCCGAGTTTTTCTTGGGAAACATATTGAAAAAGGAGGAGTTAATTTTTCAGCCGTGGAAGGAAATTTACCTGAGAAAATTTCCAAAGCACTTAAAATTGATACGGGTGAATTTTATGCGACAGGAGTAAGTATTGTTTTGCATCCAAAGAATCCACATGTGCCGATTATTCATATGAATGTTAGGTATTTTGAAATGTCTGATGGTCGATGGTGGTTTGGTGGAGGTATTGATGTTACGCCACATTATGTCGTGGAGGAAGATGCAAAATTTTTCCATCAATATTTAAAAACTATATGTGATGAGCATCATGAGTCGTATTATCCAGAATTTAAAAAATGGGCAGACGACTATTTTTATATAAAACATAGAGATGAAACGAGGGGAATCGGAGGTATTTTTTTTGATAGATTAAGTAAACAAAATGGTTTTGAAAAAAGAGAAAGGTTTGATTTTGTGAAATCTGTTGGTAATGCTTTTTGTCCAATTTATTTAAATCTTTTACATAAAAATAAAGGTAAGGAATTTACCGAAGAGCAGCAAAATTGGCAATCAATTAGAAGAGGTCGTTATGTTGAATTTAATTTAGTTTGGGATAAAGGGACTAAGTTTGGATTGGATACAAATGGGCGAACAGAATCTATACTGATGAGTATGCCACCATTGGCAAATTGGAAATATAATTACAAAGTAGAGGAAGGAAGTGAAGAAGATAAAACTCAGAAGTTGCTGAAAAAAGAGATTGAATGGGTTGTGTAGCTGACTTAATTTATTATTTAAATGGCTATAAGTAATTGAATGACAATTGCTTATAGCCATTTTTAGAATGTGCTTTTAGTTTTCACAAAGAAGTGTGATAGGGGCAGTTTCAATTACATTACTTTTATTGCCTGATCTATCAATAATATAAACTTCATAAATTAAACTATCAATCGGGTAATCGGAGAAGTCAGAATTACATCCATCATTTTGATTAGGGTGAATACAGCAAGTAGTATTTACTTTTATATACATTTCACCAGAAATTCCATTTCCAACTCCTTGTTCTGGGACTACTGGTGCAACAAACGTAATAAATTCTGATCCATCTCGTAAATCCTTAAAATACACCGATGGCTCCCCACCATCGATTCCGATGTCTCCATCTCCATCTGTGAAGGAAATAGTTAGTGTTATAAACTCTTCATTTTGTGATCCTTGGGTCATTGTTGTTTCCGAAAGACTAATAAATGCAATTTCGGGAGTATCAGAATAATCAGGTGGCTTAGTACAAGCGATAAACATTGCAATAGAAAGAAACAGTGTATATTTTAATGCCTTCATAATTTTGAATTTTTCTAGATAAAAGTCCCTAGATATTTAACGGAAACTATCTACATTTAGTTCAAGGTATAAAATAATAAAAATTAGTTTAGATTTTTTTTAGGATAGAGGGCTATTTTTCAATAGTTGATTGGATTGTTTTCATAAAAATTCCTTATTTGATTCTTTGTAAACCACAGCCGTCACTACTTGTCCAACCGCTTCCAAAGTTTTTATATCAATTACCTCCATATTGTCTCCATGGGTATGCCAATGAGAACCGAAGCCAAAATTTTCAGAAGGCATATTAATGATGTCAATCATTGGCATTTTGAAATCTTTCATCATAACGAAATAGTGATCGTCAGTTATCGCTCCACCAATTGAATTAATGAAAAAATCATCCTTTTTCATGTAAGATGCAAGTTTCCATATTTTGTTAGTAAGGGCTTTTGCATAATTTATTGAATATCCTTCTTTATAAAATTTAGCATCTTTTGCACCTACCATATCTAGTAGAATTCCATACTTAACATTTTTTCTTTTGAGGTGTGGATTTTTACTCCAAAATTGAGAACCTAATCCCCAACTCTCAGGATTGTTATTTTCAGAATCCCCATAATCTTCTGCATCAAAAAGTACAATGTCTACTCCCATTGGAATTGGGTTGCGTTGTAATAATTTTGCAATTTCTAATAATACCCCAACGCCACTTCCGGCATCGTCGGCTCCTAAGATAGGGTCACTTTGTCTCATTGGGTTAGGATCTTTCTCTGCAAAAGGACGTGTATCATAATGTGCTGATAAAATGATTCTCTCTTGCACATTTGGATTGAATCGAGCGATGATATTTGTTGCATTAAGCTTAACATTGTTAAAAGTAGTAGTAGTAAAATTTTGCTCGATGACTTCTGCACCTAAAGATTTGAATTGACTAGTAAGCCAATTTTTACACTCTTGATGACCCTTTGAACCTGTAACTCTCGTGCCGAAAGAAACTTGTTTTGCGATAAATTCTTTCGCTGCTTTTCCATCGAATTTAGGAATTCTAACTTTTATATTTTCTTGAGGGATTAAAATTTCTTGATTATTACTTGAATTTTCATTTTTACATGCTGTAAAAAATATAGCAAAGATCGAGATGAAAAAAATGGTTTTTGATGAATAGTATTTCATTATCTATTTTTAAAATTTCATTAATTCTTTATAAACTTTACGCATTGGTAAACCTACGATATTTGAGTATGTTCCCTTAACTTTTTTTATTTTGCAAAGGCCAATCCACTCTTGAATAGCATAGGCTCCAGCTTTGTCAAAAGGTTTGAATTCATTAATGTAATAACGTATTTCTGAATCGGATAAGGTGTCGAATGTTACTTTGGAAATGCCTTTGAAAATTCGCTTTTTATCCTTTGACATAAGGCATACACCTGTTATTACTTTATGTGATTTCCCAGAAAGAATTTTCAATATATCAAATGCATCATGTGCATCTTTTGGTTTGCCAAAAATAGTATTACCCATTACTACAGTTGTGTCTGAGGTTAAAATTATTTCATTTGATTTAATAAAGTCCTTGACACCTTCCGCTTTTTTTTCTGCTAGAAATTCAGCTACTTCCTCTGCAGGGAGTGTAACTGGATAGGTTTCTTCTATATCCCGAGTTTGGATTTCAAATTGAAAACCTGCTTCGCGAAGTAGTTGACTACGCCGAGGAGATTTAGATGCAAGAATGATTTTTCGGTTAATCATGATTTAAGTTTTTTGAGTTACCTCAGATTAATTTGTTTTCTTAGGAGGAGAAAACAAATTAATGGAAGTAAGTTTAATCAGTTTTACTCTGAGGCTAAAAGCTCAAAATTAACAAATATAAAATTCCAGAAAGCATAATGTATTTTGAAATTTGGCTAAGTATGTGTAATTCTTTTTTTGTTTTGGCCGAAAATAATTTTGCTAAAGAAAATACTAATGGAGAAATTATTCCAAACAAAATATAGCAAAATTCAAGGTCGAATCCATTTTTATTTCTTGAGGAAATCCAGTATCCTAAAATTAATAACAATACAGTCCCAAAGAATATTCCAACCCATTTTGCAGTAGTTTTTCCAAAAAAAATCGGTAGTGTTTGACATCCATTTTTTCGATCGCCTTCTTCATCTTCTATGTCCTTTATGATTTCTCTAAACATTGTTGAAAAGAAAGCAAATAATAGATAGAAAATAAAAATACTAATGACATCTTTTCCTAACTCTTTCATTTCCAAAATATTATGACGCTCTGCGAAAATAACGATTCCTGCTACGAACGCACAAAAGATTGAAACAACGACATTGCCCCATAAAATACTCTTTTTCAAGGACTTAGAATAAAAGTATAGTAGGAGGATAGCAGTAGGGTATATAAAAATTAGAGGAAAATTCCTCACGTGAAAAGCTAAATAAAGTGAAATTAAAAAGCCAAAAAATGAAACGCACCAATACATTCGCCAAGCATTCTTGACAGAGATATATTGATTAATTATTACTTTCTCAGGTTTATTTATGAGGTCAATTTCATAATCTTCCAAATCATTAATAATGTATCCACTTGCCGCAATTAAAACAGTAGATAAAGCTAAAATTGAAAAATGAAGATGATCTAAAAGAGGGGTCAGTCCAGCAGATTTAAATCCAGGTACCAAAATTAAATATTGCAATAAATATTGTGTAAGAACAATAATTGAAAGATTGTGGAAACGGATAAGTTTTAGGAATGGCATGTTGTAACGGTTAGTAGTGAATAGTTAATATCGCGGGATGTTAACAATTAGTGGTGTTGCCAATAACTTTTATTTACCATCAATTTTCTGATACCCATTTTCCATGTAGTCTCATTACTTTTTCAATCACATCCCTCACACAACCTTTGCCACCATCGATAGGAGAAATATAATCTGCAATTTCAATTACTTCATGAGCAGCGTCTTTAGGACAAGCAGCAATTCCTACTTTATGCATGACTTCAATATCTGGAAAATCATCACCCATGTACAAAATGTTTAAAGGGTTTAATTTGTAGGTGTAAATTAATTCTTCGTATTTTTCTATCTTATTGTTCACTCCTGAGTAAACTTCTTTGACTCCTAAGTTATTCAATCGGGTCACGACTCCTTCTGATTTACCACCAGTGATTATGACAATTTGGTAGCCGTTTTTTAATGCATGTTTTATAGCGTAACCATCTCGGATATTCATTTTACGAAGCAGTTTTCCACTTTCTAGTACGATGATTTCACTATTGGTTAGCACTCCATCAACATCAAAAATGAAGGTTTGAATATCTTTAAATCTCTCTAGATAATTCATATTGAAGGTATTTCATAACGTACAACATTGGTCACTAAACGAAAATGAACGTATTTATTTTATTGGTTATCTCTCCATTCGTAAACCCATTTCGCTTGGATTTGCTCCAAATGACCTTCGTTACATTCTTCTTTTTTTCCTTCAAAATTAGGAATACTTAAAATCCAATCTATTAGATCTGTGAACCGTATCCGATAAATTTTTTGCTCAGAAAAATCATCACCAAATTTATCGTACAATTTCATTGCTATGTCTTCATGATCAGGCCAATTGATTGGAAAGTCGTCTATATCTTTAAAACCCATATTGTTTTTGTATTGTAAAATTATTATTAATTAATTCTAGATATTAATAGTTCAAAATTTGTCTAGTGTTCGTGTCCAATGATTCGAGATTGATCAGGAATCTCAACTTCAATGACAGCGTCATTTTTTAAAATGACACATTGACAACCTAAACGGGATTCTAATCTTGGATTTATTGCTCGATCAATGAAGTCTTCCTCCTTATCAGAAATTTCTTCCAAAAATTCATCCCCAGAATGCACATATACATGGCAAGTGCTACAAGCACAAACTTCACCACAATTATGACTTAAGTGAACATCATTTTCTTCAGCTGCTTCTAATATAGTTAGGCCTTCTTCTATATTCTCCACCGTTTTTGGAGAGATATTTTTATCCTCGAAGGTAAATTTTACCGTCGCCATGATTTATTATTTTAATTGATTCTAAAAAAGAGTGCAAATGTAATTTTTAATCAATAAGTAAACAACTTATTAAGAGAGAAGTTCAGAGTAGGAAATGAGGATACTCTGAACCAAAATTAACTATTTTTGTCAGTTCCTCTATTTTTACTCTTTATCTGAACATGAATTAATTGATTTTTTCATCACTCTTTCATAAACCAATACTAATTTCCCATTAGTAATATTCACAGCATTCAAAAAACTTCCCCTACAAATCAGTCAATGTATTTTGCTATCATAAGATCTGGCTAGAAGGTGCTGCATGGTTTTCGGTTTTCCAAAATTACTTCTACTTAAATTGGCTTTATATAAGGCATATAAAATAAATGTATCCCTTTTTTTTGCTACTTTTTTCAGGAACTGGTATAGCCTAGTTAAAAATTTGGTAATCAATCCTTGAATTAAACTTGAACCAAATTAGATCATCTAGCGTAAAACTCTTTAAAATATACTCTTTTATCCTAATTTGGGTCGTCAACTTCATTTTGAATAGAGAACCTTCAAAACTAGGATGTTCATATCGCGAAAACCTAAAGGGAAGAAGAGTAGATTGACATCACTTTTTTTATTCGATATTGATAAGTCTTAGGAGTGTCGGAGATTCTAAATTTAATTGTGTCGTTTTACTCATTAAATATATAATAATCTGGGTTCTTTTTTGAAATATATTTTTACCACCACTGATTGGTAGAGTTTAATTTCTCTTGAGAAACGACTTTAAAGGATCAAATTAAATCAATTATTTACTGATTCAAGAATAGTTTAAATTAAGCAAAACTATGTAAATATTTACTTCCGGATAAATTGGTGATAAAGAATTTTTTTAATAAGTTTATAATTCACTTTACTAGACAATTTGGAAAGGTGTATTAAATTTATTTTTCATACGTATTGAAATAAAAATACTGTAATAATAAAGTGTAAGAGATTGATTATCAATTTTTTAAGATAATATATAAAATATTAATTAGAGCGAATGGGCGAAAGTTATAAATATCCGAAATCAGATAGTTTTAAGTTTAGAGAACTTAAAGTATATGCTTCAACAGAGTGGTTAGCAGACAATAAAAAGAAATACCGGCAAGTTTTTGATCGTTTTGAAATTTCGTATGTATATGCTGAATTATCTTTTCATAATAAAATGTATGACGAAGAAGATTGGGAAATTGATGTTGAGCTAAAATGTTTTTCTTTAAAAAAAGGGCGTAAGGAATTGTGTTCTTTACCTTTTAAAAGGAAAGTGAGTAAATACGATTCTACAGTATTCATTAGGGAAGGATGGGGTAATAAAAAAGAAGGCGTTTTTTGGAAAAAAGGTACTTATTATTGGGAAGCTTGGGTGGAAGGTGAGAAAGTAGCTACAAAATATTTTTATGTCGAAGATGCAGGGACGGAAGATTTTGATGGAACAAGTGGATACCTGAGTGTGCAGTCACTCAAACTTTACGAAGGACCATATGATGACGTTACGGAAGATGACCGAGTTTACTTAAAAACGTTTAGTAGTGAAGAAACTAGGTATATTTATGTTGAAATACTATTGAAAAATGAACATGTTGATAAAAATTGGCAGTGTGAATTGTACACTAAATTTTACAATAATGCGCGTGAATTAAAAGGCCAGGTAGTTCGGCTTCAGCGAGTGGAAAAAAAGGATGAGTATATAAAAATGACTGCTGGGTGGGGATCAAATGTCAAGGGTTCATGGCGTAGGGATGTCTATACGGCAGATTTAATTTTTATGGATCGATTAATAGCTACGATTCCATTTGGAATAGATGATGATTTTGAGGAAGGTCTAACTGGGGTACTTTTACCAAATCAACAAGCTCCTGTAATTTTAGCAAATGAAGTCGAACATGGACAATCATTTGACGAAGTTATGTTAAAAATGGATAATCTGATTGGCTTGACTGAAATCAAACAACGAGTGAGAGATCATGCTCAATATATTCAGTTTTTGCAATTGAGAAAAGAAAAAGGGTTTGAAGAAAAAGAAGATATTAATGTTCATTCAGTTTTTGTAGGAAATCCTGGGACTGGTAAAACAACAGTCGCTAAGATGATGGGGCAGTTGTATAAGAAAATGGGGTTGTTGACTAAAGGTCATGTTCATGAGGTGGATCGAGTCGATTTAGTTGGTGAATATATTGGACAAACTGCTCCCAAGGTAAAAGAGGCAATTGAAAAAGCAAGAGGTGGAGTATTATTTATTGACGAGGCTTATTCTTTAGCTCGCTCAAATGATGATAGCAAAGATTTTGGGAGAGAGGTAATTGAAATTTTGGTTCGAGAGATGTCAAATGGAAAAGGAGACATGGCTGTTATTGTTGCCGGTTATCCTAAAGAGATGAAACACTTTATGGATTCTAATCCAGGGTTAAAGTCTCGATTTAAAATGAATTTTGAATTTACAGATTACTTGCCACAAGAACTTTCACAAATTGCAGAATTTGCAAGTTTAGAAAAAGGAATTAAGTTTACTCAGGAAGCTAAAGTAAAGATAGATGAATTAATCACCAATGCATTTAGGAATAGGGATAAGACATTTGGAAATGCGCGATTTGTTTACGATTTAGTAGAGGAGGGGAAAATTAACCTTGGATTACGAGTAATGGATGGTTCTAATCCAAGAAGTCTGGACAATGATCAACTATCAATTATAGAGTTGAAAGATGTAGCAAATATTGAAATCGAGAAGAAAAAGGAGATACCATACATACCTATTGACATAAATTTATTGACTGAGGCTATGGGCGAGTTGAATAATTTGATCGGAATGGAATCTATTAAAGTTCAGATTCATGAAATGATTCGATTAGTCAAGTATTTTAGAGAAACTGGAAAAGGTGTATTGAATTCATTTTCATTACATACTATTTTTGTAGGTAACCCAGGAACTGGTAAAACAACAGTTGCAAGAATTCTAACGAAAATATATAAAGCGTTAGGTGTATTGGAAAGAGGTAAAATGGTGGAAACTGATCGTCAAGGATTGGTGGCAGGATTTGTTGGTCAAACAGCCATTAAAACAACAGAAAAAATTGATGAAGCAATGGGTGGTGTACTGTTTATTGATGAAGCCTATGCCTTAACTGCTAAAACTGGAGGAGCGCATGGAGACTTTGGTGATGAAGCTATCCAAACTATTTTAAAGAGGATGGAAGATAATCGTGGGGAGTTTTTTGTTTTTGTAGCTGGTTATCCAGACAATATGGAAAACTTTTTAAAAGCTAACCCAGGATTGAATTCTCGATTTGATAAAACCCTGAAATTTGAAGATTATTCTCCAGAAGATTTAAAGAAAATCGCTAAAGTAATGTTCCTACAACGAGGTGTTAAAATGACTGATGATGCTTCAAATCATTTAGACAGATACCTTGCCTTTTTATATGAATTCAGAGATAAATATTTTGGAAATGCACGAGATGTTAGAAAGGTTGTTCTTGAGGCAATAAAGAATATGAATTTGCGTTTGGCTGAAATTTCAGAAAAGGATCGACCGGAAGATGAGGATATGATTCTTACTTTGCAGGATGTTCAAAGTTTTAAATTAGATACTAATGATTTTACCTTTAACAAAAAGAGAATAGGTTTCGGTAGAAATAAATGAGAATCAATTCGTTCGAGAATTTAACATTTGTAATGTTTTTACCTGAATTTTCACTTTCGGCTAAATAAAATATAAAAATGCTATTAACAGAAATGTTAATGGCTTTTTTTGTTGTAGCATGGAAAGTACTTAATATTCAATAGGTTAAGAGAGTGGAGTTGATAATGTTTATTTTTTCACATATAATTTAAACTTAATATTGCCTGATTTCTTTATTTGATGAACTTTATTGATAATTAACAAACCTTGGCAAGGTATTTGGTAGGATAATATTAGAAAAAATCTTAATTGGTTTTTTATGATGAACATAACATTTAGATTTATCCCAAAAGTCAAGTTGTATTTGTAATCCCGTGTTTTGAATACTTTTATTCAGTAGAATAAGTACTTAGGTGAGTTGCTTTTTTCTATTGAGTAAAAATAAGCTGATACATTATCGGCTTATTCGTTCGATCAATTAATAAAGAATGGTATTCTGGTATTTTTTTGCCAAATTTCAAAGTACATGATTATTACTGACACAAAAGACAAAAACAATTATACTAAGAATCTTTCTTTACTTAAGTCAGATATGTTCTCACTTAAGGTAGTTCGATTTCGGCCTGTTTTTTTGGTTCTCTTTTTGTTGGTCCTCTTGATTGTATTTTACCTTGCCGTAATAAATCCCAATTTTATTTTCTCCATTATATCAGGACTGGTGCTATTTGTTGCTGGTTTTTTCCTTTCTAATTTATTCTATTTGAATGCTAGTGGCAAAAAAGAAGATCTTTTCAATCGAATGATTGTTGAGAACTCTTCAGATTTGTTTTTAATTTTTCACGTCAAAAATGGACGGTTTAAATATGTAAGTCCCGGAATTCAAAGGATGTTGGGTTATGATATGACTGCAGTCTTAGATCTATATGATTTGACTTTTGTACATCCTGCTGATCGATTTGATTTATATAATATTTTAGACAAAAATTTTCTGCGTTTGAATAGAACTTTCAATTCTAAATTGAGAATGTTAAAGAGAGTAGGAGACATATGTTGGATAGAAATAAAAGGTGATGTTATTGTCGATGCTTCTAACGAATTAGAATATGTTGTTATGAATTTGAGGGATATTACATCAGAACATGAGCAAGCATTAGCACAACAACAGTATCAAAAAAGTCTCGAACAATCTATTCAAAAAAACAATATCAAAAGCAATGAATATGAGGAAATTACAGACCTGATGTCTTTTTATGACTTGCAAGAACCATTACGAACTATTTCTAGTTATTCTCAATTGGTTCAACATCGGTATTCAAAAAAGATAGATAAGGAAGGTAGAGAATTTTTACAATATACCGTTGATGGTGCAAATCGAATGACTAGAATGATGAATGATATTTTATCATTTTCAAATGTAAGCTTAGAAAATTTTAATCCTCGATTGGTAAGTATTGAAAAGGTAGTGAATGAAGTTAAACAACTTTTGGTTACTGAACTAAAATCCTCCAATGTAAAAATTGTAAGTGGCCAACTTCCAGAAATAATAGTTGACTTAATTCAATTTAAACAGTTACTCAAAAACATATTTGAGAATTCTCTAAAATTCAAAGGAGAAAGCAATCTTTTGATAGAATTAGATGTTGAAGAAATGGCCAATCACTATTTGTTTATGGTGAAAGACAATGGGATTGGAATTTCAAAGGCATATCGTGAATCTATTTTTGATATTTTTGGAAAAGTAAAAGAAGCTGATAAAGTAAACGAAGCCGGAGTGAAATTGGCTGTGTGTAAAAAAATAATTTCCAATCACAAAGGAAAAATTTGGATAGAATCAAATAGCTCTGGGCAGGGGAATGTATTTTGTTTTACAATTCCATCAAATAAAGTAAATGAGGATTCTCCAAAAGAAAATTTAAAAATAGGAGGATTTCAACCTGCATTAACTTTTAGGAAATTGAAATTAAATATGTAAGAAAAATAACAGTTAGAGAATGATTCCAGCCTAGTCAATATTTAAATCATTAGATAATATATGATTCTATGGTTTACTAGTTCAAGATTTTTTAGAAATAAATATTAACTATTCATTTGCATCATCTTTAGAATAGTCATCGCAATCTCCTCAGGCTTTTCACTTACTTTAAATTTGAATTGACGAATTAACAAAGTTTTAAAAGTGGGATATTTTTGATGAGTAGAGGAGTCATAAAAATTTTCAATTGGTTTTAAAAAACCATGAAATTGAGTAAGCCTAAAACAATTTTTTTGTAAATCAAAGTCGATAACTAATTTTTGATCATTGATCGGAGTTTGTAATTGAATAAAAAGTGGTGTTTCTAATTCTTCCAATTCTCCAATATGATTCATATAGCCTTTGTCGAAGAGAGGATAAAAATAAATTTTATAGTCAATGGCATGCATTTTTAAAACCATGGTCATTTTAATCAATTGATTCTCGATGACCTCTGATGGGAGATCAGCTTTTTTTATTTGGTTGAAATTTAGCCAAATGTCATTTTTTGCTTTGTAAAAATCAACCTCTCCAATTCGTAATTTGTAATCAAATTTCGGGTAATTCGGAATTACATAGCCAGGATAGTAATATTTAAAGCCATTTTTTTTTCCAAAATCAATTTCAGCTAGCATGGTGTAAAATCCTAGGCTATAATTTGAATATTCAGGGTCAAAAAGACCAATAATACTTGCCATACTGTTTTCTCCAAGGTCAAAAAAACTAACTGCGATTAATTTGTCTGCATCGTAAACTGCTACTTCGTAAGTATTATAAATCGTCGTTTCTCCACCATCTTGCAGAGCATCTTTGATTGTTTGAGAGACATATCCATCAAAGCGTAATTTATGTTTTTGATATAATTCTTCTTTCTCTCTACTGATGAATGCTTGTCTAAAGATAGTTTCAAATTGTTGATTTTTTTTCCAAATTTTTCGAAGACTTTTTCGAAATTCGTAGTTTTCGAGTGGTAATCGAATCCGAATAGGAGAGTATAATTTACCATCAAAATTCAAAACCTTGGTTGTATAAATGTATTGGCCGGATCGAAACCAGCCATTGGCTAGGTAAAAATCTAAGAGCTCGCCGTGAAGACTTTTTGGATTATGGAATTGTGTAAACATTATATACGCAATATTAAGGTCATTTTATGATTTTAACAGGTGTTATAAATCCTAAAACACTCTATGTCTATCGTCTTTTAAAATTTCACTCGATTAAAGGACATCGCTTTGATTAACCAATCTGGTAACGGCTTTGTCGGATTTCTTTTTTTCATATTGATTGTCCATCCAATTTTTTTAATGAGGGGGACTTTTAAAGTTTCAACAAATTCTATTAATGTACCATCTGGATCTTCAAGGTAGCCCCAATTTCCATTTGCATCACCCATGTCAAATTCATCATCGACCAAAACTTGAAAAGGAAAACCAGCTGTTTTGCAATCTCTTACTACTGCTCCAATATTCCGAACATCAAAGCATAAATGAATAAATCCAATATCCCCCCAATATCGATTAGCAAAAATTTTGTTCGGCGTTCTTGAAATGGATTGTACCAATTCTATTTGACTTGTTCCAAATAAGTTTGAAAAACCTCCACTCTTTGCCTTTTTACTTAACAATACCCTCCGAAAAGTTTCATCTCCACTTGGCAAGTCTGAAAAGTCATCAAATGTTCCAGTTTTGTCATAAATTATTTCATCATATCCCAAGACATCAGAATAAAGTTTTTTTGCTGCTTCAATATCAGAAACGCCAATCGTACAACCAAAAAATCCTCCCATGTTTTTCTTTTGTGCAAACCAGTTGTCGAAACTTTTGATTTGAATAATATTATCACAAGGATCTTTTATAAAAAAAGATTGGATACCATCTGGGGCGGTAACAATTTTAGAGATTGGTTCAACTCCTTTTACTTTTAAATTAGAAAATGCTTCTTGAACATTTCGTGTTTTAACTTTTATGGAGAAAATTCCGGTATCGCCAAGTTGGATCGGTGAAGCCGGAGCTTGAGGTTCTCGATCTTCAAATTGCCAAATTTCATAACCACTTCCACCTTGTAGATTTAGAGCAAGAATTGCTCTTTTGTCATGTGGTTTCCCTCCCATGTATTTCGCCATGTGAGTTGCGGTATTGTTGTCGTCAAAAACTTTGATATCAGCACCTAATTTTGTTGCATACCATTTGAAAAGTTTTTCGGCATCATTTACACCAACTCCAATTTGTTGAATTCCGTAGATAATTTTCTCGTTCATTTTATTTAATTGAATTTCCCACTTGGCCTAAAAAAATAGTATTTCTAACTATTTCTTTTATTGCCTTGTGGTTGATAAATGTACATCTGTTAGAGAGACCAAATTTATAAAAAAATGCTTGATTCCGATGCTTTCTTAATGCATGTTTTCAAAACGGCAAAATAAGAGAATTTTAATAACCATAAGATGAAAAATTTAGAGACTATTAAACATTATAGAAATACTCTATTTTTTGTTATTTTACCGATATTTGTATAAAATCTAGGCGGGTTAATCGAAAGGGGTTTATTTCTTCTGAACAAAAGTAGATTATACTGTTTATATTTTTTGCAACATTAGTTTCTAAATATTTACTCTGACTAAAGTATTTTTATGTTAAAAAATCTTAAAAAGTGGTTTATCGTAGATGATGAAGAATTTAAAGACAAGGTGTCTGGTAATAGTTCAAATGATTCCAGCATTGTTCCTGAAAAAAAAACAAAATCCACTTCAACTCTAGGACTAACTTCTAGTCCAACAGTTCCTTCAGGAAAGTCAAGTCCAAAATTTACCAATATTTTGTTACAGGCTATGGATGCGAATAATTTAGATGGATTTGATTATTTAGAATATAAAAATAGTTTGCACAATTTGGCAAAAATGCCAATGGATGAAAAAACACGTTATCAATCTGCTTTTGCAGCTGCCTCCACGATGGGAGCGACTCCAGCTAAATTAATTAAGACCGCTCATTTTTACATTGATGTATTAAAGAAAGAGGAATCAAAATTTGCCCAAGCTTTGGCCAATCAAAAAGACAAGCAGATTGGTGATAAGGCTCAATTGATTCAACAGCATGACAATTTGGTTAAAGAAAAATCTAAGCAAATCGAGCAACTCAAAAAAGAAATTTCACAGCATCAAACAAAAAGTGAACAAATGAAAAAGAGTATTTCTGCTGCAACGGTAAAAGTAGAAGCTACTAAAAATAATTTTGTAGCATCTTATACCCTTGTACTTTCTCAGATTAAAAGAGATATAGAAAACATGAAAAAATATTTGAAGTAATGTTTAATGAATAATAGCCGACTATTATTTATATCTATCTAAAAAATAAAATAAATAAATCAAAATATTAAAAATGGAAATGCAAGATTTTAAACCAAAATCATTTTGGAAAAGACCTGAAGGGGTGACTGGGGCAGTTTTTTTGACTGCGATACTTGGAGGGCTAGGATATTTTATTGCAACGAATGCAGATATTATCGCTGGACTGTTCGCCAATACAGTTACTTTAGTTGCGACACTCGCTGTTTTAGGTGCTGTAATTTACATGATACTTGATCCTAAAATGCGAAATCTTGTTTGGTACATGTATAAAAGTGTGATGCGGTCAATAACTGGAATGTTTGTTCAGATTGATCCAATTGGGATTTTGAAATCTTATACGGATGATTTAGGAGACAACTTAGGAAAAATGAATAAGCAAATTGGAAAGCTTAAAGGCCAGATGCATAAACTTAAAGAGTTGATTATCAATAACCAAAAAGAGATTAAAAGTAATTTGACTCAAGCGAGTAAAGCAAAAGAAGTTAACAAAAAAAATATCATGATTCTTAAATCTCGAAAAGCGGGACGATTAAAAGAATCAAATATGCGGCTAGAAGATTTGTATAAAAAAATGGAGGTCTTGTATAGGGTATTAACCAAAATGTACGAAAACTCTGAGATTCTTTTGGAAGATGTGAAGGATCAAGTGATGGTCAAAGAGCAAGAGTACAAGGCAATCAAAGCAAGCGCCTCTGCAATGAAATCTGCCGCAAGTGTGATTTCTGGAAATCCTGATAAGCGTGCAATGTTTGATATGGCGATGGAGGCAGTAGCTGATGATGTAAGTAATAAGGTAGGGGAGATGGAGAGATTTATGGAAATGTCTTCCAACTTTATGGACTCTGTAGATTTACAGAATGGTGTATTTGAAGAGGAAGGATTAAAGATGTTAGAGAAATGGGAGAAAGAAGGTATTTCTAAAATTTTAGGAGAGGAAAAAATTATTCTCGTTAACCAAGCAAATAGCGATGATGATGTACTAGACTTAAATGAACCTGTAGCAAAACCTATGAGAGAATCAGGTCATCAAAACCAATATGATTCACTCTTTGATTAGTACTATTTTTCCGAAGATCTAACCGAACAAATTTTATTGACAATAATAACGAAATAATTAAAAAACATGGCAAGGAAACTAACTACATTTTCAAAGATATTAATTGTGCTAGTCATAGTCTCAATCCTATTTTTTGGAATTACTTACTTAAGAGATAATGGGTATTTGGGGGATCTTGGACAAGAAAATACAGAGCAAGCAAATAACTCTGGAAATAACTCATCAAGCTCAACCAGTTCTACTTCAGGGTCTAATACATCAAAAGATATAATTAAAATTGGTGTAGTAACTTGGGGAGGGTACGCAGGTGGACAATATTTTAACGAAGGATTTGAAGCAAATAAGAATTCTCGATTTTATAAAGATTATGGATTTCAAGTAGAATTTAAGGTGTTGGATGATTTTGATGCATCTAGAAACGCATTTAAATCTGGAGATGTAGATTTACTTTGGGCAACAATAGATGCCTTCCCAACAGAAGTTAGTGGGCTCTCTGATTTTGATCCAGTAGTCGTTTTTCAGGCAGATTGGTCTAGAGGTGGTGATGCTATAGTGGCTCGACGTGGAATTACGAGTGTAGCTGATTTAAAAGGAAAAAAAATTGCAGTAGCAGAAATGACACCGTCACATTCTTTTTTGATTTGGTTAATGGAAGCAGGAGGATTATCTGTCAATGATGTAGAGATATTAGGACAACCAAGTGCAATTGATGCTGCTGAAGTTTTCAAAAGTGGACGATGTGATGCAGCTGTAGTTTGGAGTCCAGATGATATTTTAAGTTTGAAAGCTGTTCCAGGAAGTAGAGTCTTGGAAAGTTCAAAATCTGCAGCATATATTATTGCTGATGTGTTTTTTGCTAAAAGAGCTTTTGTTGATAATAATAAAGAAAGAGTTCGTCAATTGTACGAAGGTTGGATGAAAGGTGCTGCTGAAATTAACTCAAATACATCTTCAAGGAAAAAAGCAGCAGCTATTTTATCTGAAGAATTTACAGAGAGAGGAACTCCATTGACACCTGAAGAAGCTGATGAAATGATTGGAAATGTTCGATTGGCAACTCATGGCGATAACAAAAATTTCTACAGATTAAATAGTGATTATAAGGGTGTTGCAGGAGATGATTTGTATCGAAATATGACAGATAAATATTCTGATTTGAAATATATCGAAGGTCGAGTTCCAGCTTGGAGACAAGTAGCTTATCCATCTCTAGTTAGTTCGACTACTTTAACATCTCCAGCAGACTTTCCTGAAAAATCAAAGAGTTATACGAAAGCAACAGAAGCAGATAAAACTAAAACCGCCTTAGCAACCAAAGCAGTTAGAATTTCATTCCGAACAGCCGAGTATCGATTAGATGATAATGCAAAATATATTATTGATAAAGAATTTGTAGACATTGCAAAGGTCTTTAATTCTAGAATTCGGATAGAGGGGAATACTGATAATGTTGGAAGTGCTGCAGCAAATAAATCACTTTCCCTGAAGCGCGCTAATGCCGTAGCTGATTATTTAATTACTGAGCATGGAATGCCTAAAAATAGATTTATTATTGTAGGGAATGGATCTAACAAGCCAGTAGCATCTAATGAGACTGGTAAGGGGCGAGCCAAAAATAGAAGAACTGATTTTGAGTTAATCGCTGAATAAAGATAAAACGATAAAGGGGTGTTAGGATTTCAAGCCCTAACGCCCCTTGTTAATTTACAAAATAAAATATGGAACTATTCAAACTTCGCGGTGATCTTAGTCGTTCTCAAAATCTAATTTTAGGTTTAGCTGGATTTGTAATCCTAATAATTGTCTGGTGGGTAGTTGCAGAAATGCTATCTATCAACCGTCCAGTTATTGATGGTTTTGATTCAAGATTAGAATCATCTATTGGAAAAGATCCAGCAATACATCAACTATATTTGGATTCAATTGCAAGAGTTGATTCCATTAATTTTGCAAATGCAACTGAGTTTGAAAAAGTCTATCCATTATTTCCTACACCATTTCAAGTAGTTAAATCGTTTCCAGAACTTATCCAAAAAGATGAACTGATACAGCAAACTGGAAGATCCTTATGGTTGAATATTCAAGGTTATTTTTGGGCCATTTTTATAGCCGTTCCTCTTGGATTTTTGATTGGATTGTTTCCACTTTTTAGAGGATTGTTTAGTAAACAAGTTGATGCTATGCGGTTTTTACCGTTGACGGCTTTAACTGGTTTGTTTATTATTTGGTTTGGAATTGAAGATCAAATGAAGATTGCTTTTTTGGCTTTTGGTATTTTAGTCTATTTGTTGCCTGTGGTTTCACAAAGGGTTTTTGAAGTAGCGAGTGTTTATTTGAAGACTGTTTTTACTCTTGGGGCTACAGATTGGCAAACGGTAAAGACTGTTTATTTTCCCTCTGTCATGTCTCGATTGATGGATGATATTCGAGTATTGACTGCTATTTCTTGGACATATATTATTATTGCAGAATTACTAAATAGACAAGGGGGAATTGGGTCTTTAATGTATATCAAAGCTCGGCAAGGACAAATCGAAAAAGTATTTGCTGGTTTAATTGTAATCATAGTCATTGGATTTTTACAAGACCGAATCTTCCAATTTATTGATAAAAGAATTTTCCCACATAAATATATGAATACCCAACCAAAGGGCTTAAAAGAATCTCAATCAGGAATACTTTTAGTCTTAGGTGGAGTTTTATTTGCGTTGTTGTTGCAAGTGATTTTGCCAAGTGCTGGTTGGATTATGGGTTCATTGTTGCCGGTTATTTTGATTGGAGGAGTTTTATTTGTCTTTTATGGTGAGTTTAAGATTGCTCAGAATACTATAGTCTAACGAATAGTTGGGATGATGTTAAAAAAATATAGACCTGAAATTAAAGGGGAAACGAATGCTTTAATTTTAATTTTAGATTGTCCTTTGGTATTAGAATATTTTCTTTTTTTGCAAATAAAAATTCAATTAGAAATTTGGAGAATACTCTTGAATGATTGGTTGAAGAACAATTCAATTATTCAAATAGAAGAATTAAATTGGCAAATAAGTTAGTAATTATAATACTGAAAGGTTCGAAAATGGACTCAGTCAAATATTGCAACATTCATTAATTTTGAAATAACTTGGATGGAACAAAGTTATTTCAAAACTAATGAAGACTTAAAAACATCGTCAATTAAATAAAAAAATAAAAATGCCTAATTTTCAAGATACAGAACTGGATAACATTATCGAAATGCGAGGCATTGGCCAAAGTTATGATGGAGGAGAGAGCTTCATTATCAAAGACTTAGATTTTTTAGTAGAAGACAAGCCTGCCCAAGGTCAATTCATCGTAATCTTAGGAATGTCTGGCTGCGGAAAATCAACCTTGCTAAGGTATGTCGCTGGACTGCAACAACCTACCGAAGGAAAGTTACTACTCAAGGATAAAAATATTGGTAAGGATAATCGAGTAAGTATGGTTTTTCAACAATACTCTTCCTTGCCTTGGTTATCAGTTTTGGATAATGTTGGTTTGGCATTAAAATACAAAGGAGTATCTAAAGCAGAGCGAGATTCGAAAGCGATGGAACTTATTACTAAAGTAGGACTCGCAGGTCATGAACATAAATATGCACAGTATCCAACTTTATCAGGAGGACAGTTACAAAGAGTTGCGATTGCGCGAAGTTTATTAGCTAATTCTGATATACTTCTGATGGACGAACCATTTGGTGCTCTAGATGTAAGTACTCGGTTGCAGATGCAAGATTTATTGTTGGATATTTGGAATGAATATCATCCGACGATCGTTTTTGTGACGCACGATATTCCTGAGGCGGTTTATTTGGCCGATGATATTTATATTATGAAATCGGCACCTTCTCGATTTGTGGAACATATTCATGTTGATTTGCCATTGAAAAGAGATCGTTCAACTAAGCGAGATCCGCGATATATAGAGTTGGTTCAGCAAGTGGAAGATACGATGATTAGAGTTGCCGAAATGGGTTAATTGAGACTTGGATTTTTTTTTTTGATATAAAAGAACAAGTAGTTTGATAATTCTTCTTACAGGAAACCTCTATTTTTTCTCATATCTACATAGTTTGCATGTTTGTATTTGATAAATCAAAAGAGGAAAGTTGTTTAATTGTGATTATGTCAATATTTAAATTGTTTACTTTAGAAAAACGAAGTGTTAATAATTTTGATCTGCCTGAATTACGTCAAATGGTTTTATGAAAACTCAGTGGTGTAAAATATATAGTAAAGGGATATTGGAAATAAAAAAGGAAAGAGAGAAAATGACTTTTATTCAATAATTTCAAATCTCATGAAATCCAACCAGCCAATCTTTTTTGTTTCATTTTCTAGTTTTATAGGAGTCAGTTGATGATAAATATTTTGAAGATTTCCATTCTTTGTCTTCAAAAAAACAAAATCTCCAGCATTTAATTTTTGTTGAAAAATAACTTCAAAAGAACCATCATCTTTTTTTTCTAAAATTTGAGATTCTCCTCCAGATATGTTCTCCTGATTTAAAATGATTATGGATCGTTCATAAATAGGAACTTCTGATACAATATTTTTTATCAACCCTTTTAGGACTTTTTCTCTGATAAAATGGATTTTAATTTTTGCAAAATTTTTAGGTAATTCATTTTGGATAAATTTATAATATTGAAAAAATATAGATCCTAAAAGATGATGAATTGGTTTAGCAATAAATTCTTTTTTGAAAAAATAATCATTTGGTAAGTTATTTTCCTTCTTTTTGGACAGAGAAAGCCGAAGACCTTTTAAGCAAGTTTCAAAAATAATGGATTCATGTTTTCTCAACGTATTTTCCTCAGTAGCGCTTTTTTCCCATGGTAGGTCATTTAATAATTCGGCAAAAGATTTTAAAAAAGGAAATGATTGAATGTAGAATTCCTTTAAATTGCTTATCCGGACTATTGAATTAATAGATCTTCCAGTTTTATTAGAAATAGTTATATGAGTTTTTGGTTGTTTTTTATCCTTCATAGATTGTGGTCAATTTCTTATTTAATTTTCAATTATAGGAATAAAAAATCCCTTCCTTCAGTCTTGAGAATGCAGGTAGGGATTTTTTTATTCCCGGTTTTTTTCAATTGAAAATTTTAGCTAGATTAATTTTTTTAAAATTCGCATCAGATTTTTTTCTAGCAAACTAAACTCACCATCTGCCATAAACTCTTTTTTCATTAAATCTAATAACTCATTAGTTCTATCAGAAGTTGGAAAGTACAAACCTTTATAAGAGATGATTAGATTAATTTTATTGATGTCTGAAATAGAGTGGTATTCCTTCCAAATCTTTTCATAAGATTCTTCATTCACTTTTTGCAAAATTGCCTCCTTTTCATCTGAGGTAACCTTGAGGTCTGCTGATGCTGCATAAAGCATAAGGAATGCTGAAAATTCTTGGAAATTCCACTTTGGGTGATCATTCATGGTATACTCGTTTTGTGTAAAAGTAAATATTTTTTCTAAAATAATTCAGCGTAAGAAAATTTGAGAAAACTGTATTCAAGATAATATTTCACTTTTGTCAATGAATAACTACCATAAATTTCTAATATAACCATCAATTTTTTATTAATGATGGTTATATTGTACAGTTCAAACTGTGAGTTTATCTCTGGGGATTAATTCTATATTTTGTCCTGAGATAGCTACAAATTCTGTTTAAAATACTTATTTTTGTTATCTATCGTTTTACTTTAACAAAACATAAGGTCTATTTTTTACAACTCATTTTTTCACGACGTGCGGAGATCATTTATCGTTTTTCTAATACTACTTTTTGGAGTTTCACTCTTTGCCCAAGTTGGCGAAGTGAATAAGGAGATTTTTTTTCCAGTAAAAATAAATAGGCAATGGGGAATGATGAATTCCAAAGGAAAAGTGGTGATTCAACCTCATTATGATGCTATTGGCAAATTTAAAGAGTATGGCTATGCTGTAATGCAACGAAATAATCGAGTTGGATTGGTAAATAAATATGGTATTGAAGTTATTGCTCCAGAATATGAAGATGTCAAAATTTTAGACTCTTTAATTTTTGCTGTTTTGGATGCGTCGGATTGGAAAGTGGTCAATCATAGGGGTGATGTGATTTTAAGCAATGGATATGAACAGGTTCATATTTGGAAGAGAAAATTTATTGGTTTTAGACAAAATAGAAAGTGGGGAGTAGCAGATATCGAAGGTGAAATAATTACTAAACCAAAATATGATGAGATTATTCTTTTAGATGACGAATTCTTTCAAACTAAACTGAACGGAAAATTAGGCTTGCTTTCCAATAATGGAAAAGAAATTTTAGCCAATGAATCTTCTCAGATTGAAATTTATAATTCTCAACTTTTCTTTTACCAAAAAAATAAAAAGTGGGGTGCAGTCAACCAAAAAGGTCGTCATTTAATTCGTCCTTCCTTCCAGTCATTTTTCACCCTTTCTGATAATTTTATCAAACTAATTGCCAATAGTCGAGTATTTTTATATTCGGTTCCAGCGGAGAGGATAATTACTAAAGGTCAATATGAAACGTATTATTCCTTTTCTAAAAAATATGTACTGTGCAAAAATAAACGCAAATTAGGGTTGGTTGATTGGTTTGGAAAAAAGCTACTAGATGTAAAATATGATGAAATACAATCATACGGAAATAATCAATTTCGAGTAAGCATTAAAGGTAAATGGGGCGTGGTTACTTCTGGAGATCAAATCATTGTGCCATTTGAATATGATTATATAGCGCCACTGAAATCAAATATTTGTGTGGTTAAAAAAGATGAGAAATTAGGAATAGTTAGTGTAGATGGGAAAGAACAAATAAATCCCAAGTTTGATAAAATTAATATTGGAGATAATAAAGTAGAGGCTTATTTAGGTGATGTTTTTACCATTCTATCCTTTGACAATAATGGAAATCTGCAAGGGGAGGACGAATTTCAGAATCACGTAAAATTAAAAATAAGAGGAAAGAAGGATCATGACTCTACTTCTGAGCTGTCAATTGATGATAATGATTATCAATTAGATCAATTTGAGTGGTTTTATGATGCTAAGCAAGATAAATGGGGCTTACGAAAATTAGAAGATGGGAGTGTACATATCGAACCTGTTTTTGATTGGATAAGAATGGAACGGGATATTAATTTTACATTAGTTGGAATTGAAAAGTGGAATAAATATTCATTTGATAGAACAACCTATCGTTTCGATATGGTTTTTGGATTAGTCAATAATGAGAATGGATTGCTTGTAACCCCTGTGGAATTACTAGATATTCGACTAGTAGATTTTCGAAAAGGAAATCCATCTGCGCGTGTTGTTTTTTCAAATGGTACTCATGGTTTAGTTGCAGAGAATGGAACATACCTTGCAACTGATTATGCTTTCATTGATGATTTTCAAGATGGAATTGCACGGATGAGTATGCGTGGAAGATTATCAGGTAATTTGAAAAATAAAAATCGAAGTCTAGGAAAAGTCAAAGATTATTTAAAAAGAATTTTGTCACCAAATTATATGACTGATTATACAGATCATGACAAAGAATTTAGAAACGAAGCCGCATTAACTTGTCAAAATTGTGAGTGGGGTTATATTGATACAATCGGTTTAATTACTGTTACTCCTAAATATAATTTTGTAAAAGAAATGACAAGCCAAATTGGTATCGTCGAAAAAGACAAAAAGGTTGGAGCTATTGATGCGGCCGGTAATGTATTGTTATCATGTAGTTATGATCAAATTCAGTTTTTGGAGAAAACCAATAATCAGATCCTACAGGTGTATAAAAATGGATTTAAATATGGATTGATTGATACCTTGGCTGAAGTAACAGTTGAATTAAAATATGATGAAGTTGGTGAATTTAATGAAGGTCGGTTACCTGTTTTGAGAAGGGGACTTTGGGGCTTTACTAATCTAAAAGGAGAAGAAGTTATTCCTTGCAGATATCGAAAAATTGGAAGATTTCAAGAAGGGTATGCTGCTGCTCAATTAGGAAATAAGTGGGGTTTTATTGATCTCAATGGAAATATCATTATTGAATTTAAATATCGTAGGGTAGGAAATTTTAATAATGGGTTGACTTGGGTTGCAACTTCCTCAGGAGTTGGATATATTAATGATAAAGGTGAAAAAGTAATTATTCCAAAATTTGATAAAGCTTACGATTTTGAAAATAATGTTGCAAGAGTAGTGGTCAATGGCAAATTTGGATTAATAAATAGTTTTGGCCAATATTTTACTAGACCTAAATATAACCATATAGGAGCTTTTAATGAAATGGGGATAGCCATTGTCCAAACAGGAAATCAAAAAATAAGATATGGACTCATAAACAAGAGAGGGGACTTAATTGGAAATACCCAATATAAAAAAATATTTCCATTCAAAGAGGGTTTAGCAGCTGTTCAGCATAAAAAGAGATTTGGATATATCGATGCTAAAGGTAATATCTTAATTGAGGCAAAATATTCAAAGGTGTCTAGTTTTTCGGAAGGCTTAGCAGCTGTTCAAAAAGATGGAAAATGTGGGTATATTGATAAAAATGGTAATGAAATTATTCCACTAACTTATTCTAGATGCTTAGATTTTGACGATGGAAAAGCCATTGTTTTTAATGGGATGAGAAATGCTGGGGTAATTAATAAAACAGGGGAAGTAATTATTTCACCAAGTATCAATGGATTGGTTGGCTTTTCTAATAAGCGTGGTTTAATTAGAGATGGAAGTTGGAATTACTATTATATTACTGAGGAAGCAAGGTTCTATGATGGATATTATGACTATGCTCAATCCTTTGAGCATGGGATTGCCATTGTTCAAAAAAATGGAAAATGGGGCATCATCAACCATAATGGAATGCCAGTTATCACATCTAAATATGATAAAATTGAACCATTCCAAAATGGATATGCAAAAGTGAGGATAAATGGATTTAGTGGTTTGACTAACTTAAAAGGAGAATTAATTGTTTTGCCTGAATATGAACTTATCAGCTATGTGGGAGAAGGGTTATTTAGAGTGGAGCAAGGAGATAAGGTTGGTTATTTCGATTCGATGGGAGAGTGGATTTGGAACCTGCAAAATTAGCCTGAGTCAGTTTGTACTTACACAGAGGAATTTAATCAAAATATGGAAAATCGATAATGGTGGCTTCTCTTTTGACTGTTCTTTCTTTACATTGACTTGAAATAAAATCTACTCTTCTACTTCCTCCTCTTCCATAGGTACTAAGACTGGTTCTAACATAGGTAATGTAATCCATATTTTTTCTGCCATACTTTCTCGATTAAAATTGATAAAGCCACCGGAGGCATTCGCAACATGCCTAGCAAAACTTATGAAACTATTGTAAAGTTTAGCATTAAAGGAGGAATCTAATTTTGGGAAAATAGCATTCAATTCTGCTAATTGATCAGAGATTTTTTGTTGCCTAGATATATTATTTTGGGGAAGTGAATCAATATTTTTATTGAGTCTTTCGGTAAAATTAAATCCAATTTGTGAATAATAATCATGCAATTCATCTGGATTGGAATATGTTCTTATGTTGGCTAATTTAATGGCCCATTTTTTTTCATTGTAATCAATTTTATCGTCTGCCCCTGCAATTAAAATCGTGATAAGCGGAATAGCATTTAGCATTTTGGAAACCTCATTCTCATTTAGGTTGTTGAAATTTTGGATCATAGTATGTATGTTTTCAAAAAGATCAGATAGAGTAATCCTTAACTTTAGTATGTATGGAAAGTAAGTTAATATTTTTTGAAAGAAATGAAAAATCAATCAAAGATTTATTAGTAAAATTATTTTCAATTCAATAAAACACATTTCTAACAAATACTCATAAAATCACTGTGTATTCTTATATTTGTAAAAAAACAAACACTTTGATAAAAAAAGGAAAGATAACAAGCAAACCTAAAAAGATTACTCCATTGATGAAGCAATATTTTGGAGTAAAAGAAAAGTATCCAGGAGCGATTTTATTATTTAGAGTTGGCGACTTTTATGAAACATTTAGTACTGATGCTGTCACGGCCTCTCAAGTCCTTGGGATTATTTTGACCAAAAGAAATAATGGAGGAGAAGATATTGAACTGGCAGGATTTCCTTATCATTCGATGGATACTTACCTCCCACGTTTGGTGAAAGCGGGTTATCGAGTGGCTATCTGTGAGCAATTAGAAAAACCAAGTAAAGAGAAAAAAATTGTAAAGAGAGGAGTAACAGAAGTTGTTACCCCCGGAGTTGCAATCAATGATAAGTTGCTCGATCATCGAACAAATAATTATTTAGCGGCTATTTATTTTGGAAAAAAAGATGAATTAGGTGTTTCATTTTTAGACATTTCTACTGGTGAATTTATGGTTACGCAAGGTAATTCAGCATACGTCGATAAATTGTTGCAAAGTTTCCAACCTTCTGAAATTATTTTTTCTAAAAAAAATACAACTCTTTTCGAAAAACGATTTGGTGATAAGTTTTATACTTATCCACTTGATGATTGGATTTTTGCAATTGATTATTCTACAGAAAAACTGATCGAACAATTTGAAGTGAACAGCTTAAAAGGTTTCGGTGTCGATCACTTAGAAATGGCACAAATTGCAGCAGGTGCTTCTTTGCATTATTTAGCAACTACTCAAAATACTAACCTCAAGCACATAAATGCACTTAGTCGAATTCAACCTGATAAATATGTTTGGTTGGATCGATTTACTGTTCGAAATTTAGAACTAGCATTTAGTAATCATCCGAGTGGGATTCCTTTGATCGATATATTGGATCGGACGGTTTCTCCTATGGGAGCAAGGCTGATGAAAAAGTGGGTTGTTCTTCCTTTAAAATATCAAACAGCAATTGAGGCACGTCTAGATATGGTTGATTGGTTGATAAGGAATAATGAACAAGCTTCTGAGATCGAAATGAATATTCGTCAAATCGGAGATTTAGAAAGATTGATTTCAAAGGTACCATTAGGCAAAATTAATCCTCGGGAGGTAGTTCAATTAAAACGAGCTTTGGAAGCAATCGTTCCAACAAAGGCTTTACTAGAAAAAAGTGAAAATTCGTTTTTACAAAAAATAGGAGATAGTTTAAATCCCTGTAAATCAATCAAAGATCAAATTGCTAACGAATTAAAAGAGGATCCACCTGTTAACCTAGCTAAAGGAGGGGTAATCGCTGATAACTTTAATCAAGAATTGGATGACCTTCGACACATTGTAAAAAATAGTAAAGATTTATTGTTGGGGATTCAGAAAGCAGAAGCGGAGAAAACAGGTATTACTAATTTGAAAATTGGTTTCAATAATGTTTTTGGTTATTACCTAGAGGTAACCAATAAATATAAAAACCAGAATCTGATTCCTGAGGATTGGATTCGAAAGCAAACTTTGACGAATGCGGAGAGATATATTACAGAAGAACTAAAAGTTCTTGAGGCTAAAATACTTGGAGCGGAGGAAAAAATACTTGCATTGGAGGATAAATTGTTTGAGCAGCTAGTTTTTTCAATTGCTGATTTTATTCAACCGGTACAAATAAACGCTAATTTAATTGCGCAATTAGATTGTCTTTTGTCCTTTGGAAAAGTCGCTGTAAAAAATGATTATTGCCGCCCAGAAATCAACGATTCGATGACCATTGATATTAAAAATGGGAGACATCCGGTAATAGAGCAACATTTACCGCTTGGCGAAAATTATGTTCCTAACAATGTGTACCTCGATAATGAGGAGCAACAAATTATGATGATAACTGGCCCAAATATGGCGGGTAAATCTGCAATACTCCGACAAACTGCCTTAATATGTTTAATGGCTCAGATGGGTTCTTTTGTGCCAGCTGAGAGCGCAAAGGTTGGATGGATTGACAAAGTATTTACTAGGGTAGGAGCCTCTGATAATATTTCTTCAGGTGAATCGACTTTTATGGTCGAAATGAATGAAACGGCAAGTATCATGAATAATATCTCCGATCGTAGTTTAATTCTATTGGATGAAATTGGAAGAGGTACCAGTACTTATGACGGAATCTCTATTGCTTGGGCAATTGCAGAGTTTTTGCATAATAATCAGATTGGGGCCAAAGCTGGCGTTCGTCCAAAAACACTTTTTGCTACTCATTACCATGAATTAAATGAACTTGCCAATAAATTTACAAGAATCAAGAATTTCAATATTGCAACCAAAGAGGTTGGACAAAAAGTGATTTTTCTTCGAAAATTAATAGAAGGGGGAAGTCATCATAGTTTCGGAATTCATGTGGCAAAAATGGCTGGGATGCCTCGGAGTATTGTTGAACGTGCAGCACATATTTTAGTACAACTCGAACAAAAATCTATTTCAAATGAGGAGGAATCAACAGGAGCGGAGCCCGATAAAAATATTGGGAAAAAATTGCAGCAAGTTTCTCAACCAATGCAATTGACCTTTTTTGATGCGAATGATCCGATATTGGAGGAGATAAAAGATGACTTGATGGATTTGGATGTTAATTCAATGACGCCGATTGAGGCGATGATGAAATTAAATGAGTTGAAGAAGAAGTTAGACTAAGATTAAATTATTCTTGATATTTCAAGTTTGGCTCTAGCAATGTTTCCATTTGAAATAGTTAATTCATAGAACTTGGCCAAGTTAATAAAGTCTTTAAATAAATGCAGTCAAAAAGGATCTCTGCTTGAGACAACAATTACCTCATCTATAGGTTGTGTTGGAATAATTTTGTTTAGTTCGTATATGTAATTAAGGAAAGGAGAGAAGATGTACTAGTTGGGGTAGTTGAGGGCAATGTTAGCTCTTTATATTTTTTTATTAACTTTATTTTGATTAACCAAGAGCGTTATTCAAATAAGAAAAGCCCAATTTACAAAATTGTAAACGGGGCTTTTCTTATTTAGAGGATAAAAATCTACCGTCTTTTTCGTCCACCCATCATATTACCCATATTCCCTTTACTCATAGAGTGCATCATTTTTTTCATCTGATCAAACTGCTTGATAAACATATTAATCTGGTGGATATCTTGACCACAACCTTTTGCAATTCTTTTCTTTCGACTCATATTCAATACTTCAGGATTTCCCCTTTCTTTTGGAGTCATTGAGTAAATAATTGCTTCTACTTTATTAAAAGCTTTATCGTCAATTTCTACATCCTTCAGCGCTTTGCTCATTCCTGGGATCATTTTCATCAATGATTTTAAATCACCCATTTTCCGAATTTGGTTTAACTGGCTCAAAAAGTCATCAAAATCAAATTTGTTCTTCTTGATTTTTTTCTCTAATCGTTTTGCTTCTTTTTCATCAAATTGCTCTTGTGCTTTTTCGACAAACGAAACAATATCCCCCATGCCCAAAATTCTGTTGGCCATCCGATCCGGGTGGAAAACATCTAAAGTTTCCATTGTTTCACCGGTACTAGCAAATTTGATTGGTTTCCCAACTGTATATTTAACAGAAAGTGCAGCCCCACCTCTTGTATCACCATCTAATTTTGTCAAAACAACTCCATCGAAATCGATACGGTCGTTAAATGCTTTAGCAGTATTTACGGCATCTTGACCAGTCATCGAATCAACTACAAAAAGTGTTTCTGTTGGATTAATTCCTTTTTTGATATTTGAAATTTCCGTCATCATTTCCTCATCTACTGCCAAACGACCAGCTGTGTCTACAATGACGACATCGTGATTATTATTACGAGCATACTCGATGGCATTTTGAGAAATAGAGACAGGATTTTTATTTTCAACTTCTTTATAAATAGCGACACCAATTTGTTCAGATAATACAGTTAACTGATTAATTGCGGCAGGTCTGTATACATCACAGGCTACTAATAGAGGTCTCTGTTGTTTTTTTGTTTTTAAGAAGTGTGCTAACTTACCTGAGAAAGTCGTTTTACCAGATCCCTGCAAACCTGAGATAAGAATAATACCTGGATCTTTTGTTCCTTTTCCAGTATTAATTCCTACAGATTGTCCACCCATCAATTCAACTAACTCATCTAAGACTATCTTTACCATCATTTCACCAGGCTTAACTGCCGACAAAATGTTTTTACTTCCTAGTGCTTGCTCTTTTACCTTATCAGTAAACTCTTTGGCGATTTTGTAATTCACATCTGCTCCCACCAAAGCACGTCTGATTTCTTTAATTGAAGTTGCAACATTTAGATCTGTTAACTTTCCATCTCCTTTCAGATTTTTAAACGCACCATCTAATTTGTCCTGTAAATTTTCAAACATAATTTTTAATATTGGGATGGCTGATTGAGGCAACCAAATTGATTTTTAATTTAAGGCTGCAAATATAGTAGAAAAATGGGTATGATTAAAATGGATTTTTAAGAAAAAAATTGAATAATTTGTATGATTTTTTTTAAAAGAGATCTGGAAGCCAAGTAGCTAGAGAATACTAAATTGAACAAGGTTGAAAAAATAATTCAATGATGAGCCAAGTAACTCTCGGAATGCAGTAAGTAGGGTTTTTTAGATAAAAGGACTTTAAAACATGAATTGCCCAGTTTATATGAAAGCATAAATTACCGAAAAATGCAAAAACAAAAATACCAATGAAAATTAATAGAAATTTCATCTTTGTTGTAGATGACCAAAGAAAAATAAGGAAAGGTAATAGACTTGTAAATACAACAAGAATATTAAAGTAAAACCCTTGTCCTTTCCATTGTTTTATAGTTTAAAAAGTTCTTTTGATAGTGATTCATAATAGTAATTATCTAGTATGCTATCCATGAAAGTTTATTTTATGTTATTCTAAATATATGGTGAAACCTTCATGGAGTAATGAATTTCACATAAAAAAGCATCATTCCATTAATTTACTTAAATTCGCACCCAAAAAAAATATGTCCACATTTAACGAACTTGGGATTTCAAAAAAAATTATTCAGGCGCTTAATGAGAATAGGATTGTTAAGCCATCTGAAATTCAGCAGAAAGTTATTCCAATTTTGATGGGAGCAAAAACCGATCTCGTTGGACAAGCACCAACAGGAACGGGGAAAACAGCAGCTTTTGGTATACCTATTTTACAAAAAATAAAACCGAAAGAACCTGTAGTACAAACCTTGATTCTTTGCCCGACTCGTGAACTTGGAATTCAGATTAAAAGAGAATTATTTCGATATACAAAGTACACTGAGAAAATTTTTGCAGAAGCAGTTTATGGTGGTGAAAAAATCGATAAGCAAATTACTTCTTTACGAAGACCTACACATATTGTGGTTGCAACTCCTGGTCGTCTGATTGATTTGGTGGAACGAAAAGCGGTGGATTTAAGTCGAGTCGAAACGGTTGTTTTGGATGAAGCAGATGAGATGTTGAAACGAGGTTTTAAAGAAGATTTGGAGAAAATTCTAACCTTCACGAAAGGAAAAGGTAATATTTGGTTATTTTCTGCCACCATGCCGAAAGGAATACAAGACATCATTCACAACTATTTATCGTCTGATGCGCATCGTATAAGAGTACAAAAAAATCACGAAGTTAATCCCGATATAACTCATGAGTACGTGTTGTGTGATAGAGAAGATAAATTGAATCGATTGATTCGATTCCTCAAAGGACAAGGTGAGGAGCAAGGTTTAATTTTTTGTCGAACAAAAAAAATGACTCAAACTTTAGCCAAACAATTACAGGCTAGAAATTTCAAAGTGGATGCTATGCATGGTGATCTCAAACAAATTGAAAGAGATAAAGTGATGCGAGCTTTTAAAAAGAAAAATTTGCAAATGGTTGTTGCAACAGATATCTCTGCTAGAGGAATTGACATTAAAGATTTAGCTTTTGTTGCGCATTTTGAACAACCTGACCAGACGGAATACTATACGCATCGAAGTGGTCGAACTGCACGAGCAGGAAAAAAAGGTATTTCTCTTAGTTTTGTTACAAATAGAGATTTAGAAAAATTGATGTTGATGGCCAAGGGGTTGGGGATTAAAATTTCAGGGCGAAAGTAGAGGTGAACTTTTTGCAGAAAAGGAGTTTGACAGTAGCTTTCATAAACTGGAAGGCTACTGTTTTATTCTATAAATCCCAATGAATTCTTCCGAACAACAATGTAAATATAGGCATGTCTAAAATAGTTATATTCTAAACTAATATTTTTTAAATGCCTGATGTAATATAGATTGAGAAAAATAAAGTAATCAAGTTGGGTTTTGGAGAACACTCATTTTAAAAATATTAAAACGTAGCAGTTGCTCTAACAATTAATCCTAGATAACAAAGGGGTAAAGTGCAATTAAAAATAAAATTCCAATAATTCGAATAATAATTTTTGTAAAGTCCATCCAGATAGAATCATCTTATTAATTTTCGCTGCCCGATTCCACCAATTAAGATTGTTTGCTGCTTTATCCATTATCTTACTTAAAACATATATCTATTGTTTTTATGTGATGTTTTATTTTATGAGATATTGATAAGTAATAATAATAGGCACGGTTTTTAGCCTTATCCTAAGCATAGAAGAAAATTAAATTGAATATTTCTAAATTCATAGAAATGTTACTTTAAAATAAGATGTAATATAATCATTTGATTTACAGTGTTTTATGATTTTTTTTTAAAAAATTATCCCCACAAAGATTCCCCTTTTATTTTTTTTAATCCAGAAATTTTTTTTAAGATGAAAAAATTGACCAGGGGACTATTACTTTTAATATCCTTATTCCTAATTCAAAGTTGTGTTAAAGATTTTCAAGATATAGACAATATTGAGGTCGGAAATTGGCAGCCAGAAGTGGCTGTAGCACTTGCCAACACAACCGTTTCTATTCAAGATTTTTTAGATGATTTTGATTCTCAAGGGTACCTTAATATCGATGATGAAAATTTCATGACATTAGTTTATGAAAGTAATTTCTTTTCTGTTTCAGGACAGGATATCGTTAGTATTCCAAATTTTGCCATTCCTATGTTCGATACTAGCATAGTTTTTCCCTATGGATCAATAAATACATCTTTTGACATTGACTTTTTTGCTGCGAAAAATGGAAAATTAAATTTTGATTTTAAGTCACCATATACTGAAGATATGAATGTCATAATTGAAGTGGAAAACTTAACTCAAAACGGAGTCAAATTAAGTTACCTCACAACTGCTCAGTACTCTGGGAGTTCTCCAACACATGTGAGTGGATCGATTGACTTAACTGGTTATATTATGGATTTTTTAAATGACGAAATCAAAGTAAAATATATTGCAACTAATGCAGCAGGTGAGCGAAAATTTATGCAAGATATGGTTTTACAATTTCAAGATTTCGAGTATTCTATCATACAAGGATATTTTGATCAATATGAATTTGACTTACCAGGTGATACTATTTTATTTAACCTTTTTGAGTCGGCGGTAAGTGGGAGTTTGAAAATAGAAGACCCAAAAATAAATTTGAAAATCTCTAATAGTTTTGGGATTCCCATTGGTATGGTTGTGGAAAACATAACAGCTGAAACTATGTCGGAAGGAACGATGGATATTTATTCTGTTTTAGATGATGGGATTGCATTCAACTATCCCTCCTTGATGGAAGTAGGTCAGTCTATGGTTACTGACGTTGGAGTGAATAAAGATAATTCGAATTTGAGTGAAATTATTTCAAACAATCCAACACAATTAAGTTACGAATTGAGTGCTTTGACTAATCCTACCGGTGATCCAAGTATAAGAGGTTTTGTTTCAGATACGAGTCGATTTGATGTTGATGTACAAGTAGAACTTCCTGTGTGGTTAAGTGCAAGAGATTTTGTAGTTGAAGAAGTAAGCGAATTTGATGCTTCATTTTTTGAAGGTATAGAAAGTGCTTCGTTTAAGTTAATTACTGAAAATGGGTTACCTATCGAGGCTGGTGTACAAGTCTATTTTATGGATGATAATAATGTTATTCTAGATTCTTTGTTTGATGGAGGTAATATAACTCTGATTCCAGCCGCAGAAGTTAATGCACAAGGAGAACTCATTGAGAAAAGCTCGAGTGAGAATATTGCAGAATTCACGATTGATCGAATTGTACAAATTCAGGATGCTACTCAAATATCTATTAAAGGAATTATATCAACTGCTGAAATGGGAACGGTAGCGGTGAAGTTTTACACCGATTATGATATTAGTTTTAAGCTTGGCGCAATTGCAAGGTTAAAAGAATAAATTTTTGTAATTAAGTTGTTATAATAAATTAGCTGCAAATAATTTTTTTCAAAAAGAATAAGAATAAAATAACAAGATGAAACAGTATATATATTCCATAGTTGGAGTTTGTTTATCATTTTCGATACAAGCTCAAATAGAATTGGGAACACATTTTATGTCCAATGTTGCCCAAAATAATTTGACAAATCCAGCTTCATTTATAGATAATGGTTACAAAGTCAATCTGAGTTTGTTGCCTTCAGTTTACGCTGGTTTTTATAATTCTTCGATTGTTCCTGGTGACGTTTTAGAAAGAAATGGAAGATCACTTTATCTTGATATCGATGGGTTAATTGAAAAAATTGGAGTCGATGGGATAAATATTCAGACCAATTTAAATATTGAAACTTTCACTTTTTCTTTTCAGGCAAAAAGATGGCAGCTGACTTTGAATCATGGTATTCGAGTAAATACTTTTCATACTATACCAAAATCTATGCTGCAGTTTGCTTGGGGAGGGAATGCTCAGTTTGTAGATGAAATTATCAATGTTGCACCTTCTCAAAATATTTTAGCTTACCAAGAGTTCGGTGTTGGTCTTGGATATAAAATTAGTGATAATTTGACCGTAGGAACACGGTTAAAGTATTTAGTTGGAAATGCAGCTTATCAAACTGCTAATGCTAAAGCGAGCATTTACACTGATCCTGAATATTATCAATTGACAGCAGATACTGATTATTTAATAAACACTGGAGGGGTGCCTGAAAGTGATATTAATAAAGGAGAGTTTTTAAACTTAGATGATTTTGAACCTTCTTTGTTTGGAAATAATCGAGGAGTCGCATTAGACTTTGGAGCGAGTATCGATTTCAATGAAAGGCTTAATATCCAAACGAGTGTATTGAATATTGGAAAAATTAAATGGGAAGAAAATGTCAATAATTATTGGAGTGATGGAACGACTACTTTTGCAGGATTAGATTTTCAACCACTTTTTGAAGATGGAGATTATAGTCCAGAGGATATCATAGATACCCTTGTTAGTACGTTTGAATTTACTACTTCGCAAAATGGATTTAATACTGTTTTACCGAGTTCTTTTTACATGAGTACTACTTACAAAGTGAAACCAAAATTAAGTGTAGGAGTATTGTTGCTATTGCAAGGGGGGCAGTCAGATTTAACAACAGCCATAGCGATGAATGTCAAAAAAGACTTTGGAAATATATTTAGTATTGGTGCTCAGTATGCTTATATCAAAGGAAGTGAAAACAATATCGGATTGAGTACTGCTTTACGATTAGGACCAGTTCAACTTTTTTTCTCATCTGATAATGTCATTCCATTAATAAATCCAATGAAAGGACAAAATGTGAATATGAGATTTGGGATGAATTTACTTTTTGGAAAAATAAAAACTCAGAAAGATGAATTTTCTGTTCCAACTGGAAATGATGGAGTAAGAAATAAATAAACATCTAATTCAAAAATATTTAGAAGAAATAACCTTATACATAATCAAGTTTTGTTTCAACCGCGGGGGCGTTCCCTCGTGGTTTTTTTTATGAAAAATGAAAATGTTTTAAGAATAAGAATTTGAGACCTTGTCTTGATAAAGCTAGTTCGACAAAAATCTCAAATTCTCGTTCTATTTTAGTTATTCCATTTGACTACCTTGCTACTACTACACGTTTCAATTCCATGTCATTGATAATTACAATGTACATTCCATTTTCCCAATGAGAAATATTTAAAAACTTTCGACCACCAGTAGCAGTCATATCTTCGATTTTTCGACCCATCAAATCATAAACTTTAAAGCCAACTTCTTTCCCTCCTTTTTCCCATTCTATAGTCAAAATACCGCTAGCAGGATTTGGATATATTTTTAGGTCATATTGTGAAATTTCTTCAATATTATCAATAATATCAGGACAGAAATCTAGATTAGGTTCCAATTCCAAATATCCTTGAGGAGTCAGGTCCTTTCCGTCAAATGCTTCATAATCTGTAGGAATTCGTTTCATCCTGAAAGTCAAATTATTGTTAATCATTAAGGTGTCACCTTGTGTCGCAGTATTTACTCCATTTCGAGGAGTGATATATTCCCACACAATTTCATCATCTGGTGTCAACTCAAAACTATATCCCCAACGTCCGGAACAGAGCAAAGTATTTCCATTTGGCAAAAGTTGTACACTCGATAACCCCGTTGAATACATTTCTTGAGGAGTTGGATGAATAAATGTTTTGTGGTAATCTGTAGGCCCATAAGTATCACTATCTAAAGTGTATTCCCAACTATACATATCCCACGGCGGAATAATTACATTTGCAGTTGAAAAATCACTACCCACTCGATTATTGAAAAACGCGATATAACCATACTGAGGGTGGGAAGTTGGTAAGTAATCATCTATCCAATGTACATCATGTTGGTAATATAATTTTTGATCAGCCGAGTCACCTCCATAAGCTGCGGGGAATCCCCAACGGTACATTAAGTCGCCTCCTCTGTTAGAATCTCCACCAAAACTAGTTGCTGCTTCAGCTGTCGTCGTCGTATGGTCGATAATCCAAAGTTCATTAAAGGTAGGAACACTAATCATTATTTGTTTCAGCTCCTCATTATAATCTAATGCATTTCCATGCATCCAATCTGCCTTTCCGTTATTTGCATCGTAATTGATATCCACACGACGAGGGCTTGTTGAGACTACTCCAAAATTATCTTTTGTTGCATCTCGATCTTGAACTAAATGATCCCACACATTCCATTCCCAAACAATGTCGCCAGCTGGGTTTACTTCGATAATAATATCTTCCCACATTTTCTCTTGAGTCAAAGGGGCAAAAGAGGTATCTCTTCCAGCTTGAATTGCTTCATCGAGTGTACGTAATTTCCAAGCGATCATCAGAACATTTCCATTATCTAATGGTGCAATATCATGATGTAATCGCATACTATCATTATTTATCTCGAAACTCCATAAAAGTTGATTATCCCAATTTCGCATTTCAACAATTGCACCACCTCCACCTGCCCAAATAGGGTTGCCTGCTACTGCTGAAGGACGCTTAGTTTTTACTAAGTTTCCATTAGGATAAAGATAGGCGGTATTCCCAGGCCGAAAGTCTGTGTCATCATCCCAGCGGTGGACTATTTCACCACAATTATTGAGTAAATAAACATTGGCTTGGTTATGAGGATAGACTAGATTGTATCCATTATAAGATTTTGTTGGATTATATGAAATCAAACCAACTGTATTTTGTGCAGCTAGATTTCCTCCGATAAAAATGAAAATTAGGATAAGTTGTATATTTTTAATCATAAAATTTGTTTTTGTATAATGTATTGGTATTCAGTATAGTATATTACTATTTAATTAATTTTTTTATAAAAAAACGTTTTCTTTCTCTGTTAGAAATATGGATAGTGTAAAATCCATTTTTCCAGTTGCTGGCGGATATTTCAATATTTTCATTTTGAGAGATCTGACTTGCTAACAATCTCCCCATTAGATCAAATACCTCGATATTTATTTCTTCCTTAGTTTGGTTTTTTATAAAGATAAAATTACCAATAGGGTTGTTTAAAACTTGAATATCTTCCAAGTTAGGGAAGTTTCTTATAGCAACTGGATTACTATAAATTTCACAATCAGAAGGTAATGGATTGATTTCAATTAGATCTCCTGGAGTCAAATCTTTACCTACAAAAGCAGGGTAGTCTGTGCCATATCGAGTTGCTCGAAATGCATTCGAATTTGTCGTAACTGTTCCTTGAGCTACCGGTCCAGCATTTCCGACTGGCATTAGATAATGCCAGACTAATTCGCCGTTGTTAGTTACTTCGTAAAAATTACCCTCACGTCCCACACATATTAGAGTATTACCATTAGTTAGTCTGTGTGCCCCTGAAATATTTGAAGAATACATATCTTCTGGAGGGTCAGCTTCGTATGTCCAGTATAAATTTGCTGGGTCAAATGGTTCTATATCAGAAATTGTATATGTATTGTTAGAGTTTAAAGGTGGGTCAATTACGTCCACCGAAGAGTAACTTCCTCCTGGTCTTCCTTGACCATTATTAAAAACCATAATTTTTCCTTCGTCAGGATAGCCTTCTGGGATCCATTTAGCATCATGTTGACCATAAAAAACTCGATCACTAGAAGTACCTCTATCATAAGATTGAGGATTACCATATCGAAAAAGGAAGTCACCTCCTTTTCCTGAATTTCCCCCTGAATGATTAGCTGCTTCCACCATGGTAGTGCTGTGGTCAATGACATATATTTCACTTAAGTGTCGAGAACTTATAATTATTTGATCCAAATCTGGATTATAGTCGATTGCATTTAAGTGAATCCAATCAGTATTATTGCCTTGTGCTGTCACTCCAAAATTTATATCCATTAATTCTGGATGTTCAGCAATAACACCATAATTCATTTTGGTGGAGTCAAGATCTTGAACCAAGTGATCCCACAGGTGCCATTTCCAGACTATTTCAATTTCATCTGATCCTATAGGTTTAATCTCAACAATTCTCTCCGACCAAATGGGATTTGAAATACTTGTAGGATTTCTGCCTGCTAGTTCTAATTCTGATTCAACCCTAGATTCCCAGGCAATTAGTAGAATATTTCCATTAGGCATTGGTGCTACATCATGATGATGGTGATAAGTATTGCTTGTATAATCGTATTGCCAAATTAAATCTCCCTCCCAATTAAAAATTTCTAATCTTCCTCCTGTTCCGCCCCCGTTGAAGTTGCTATTGATTCTGCCTGTTCGTAATAAATTTCCATTCTCTAAAAGATAAACTGAGGCCCCAGGATTAGTTGTGCTTTGATCCCATCGATGTACTTCGTTGCCACAATTATCAATCAAATATGTAACCTTACTATTACCATGAGTGAACAACGTGTAGCCATTCAATGATGTAGAATTGTTGAGGAATAGGCCAACAGTTTGCTGGGCAGATGATATTTGAACTAATAAAAGAAAAACAAGAATACAGTAAAGTTTAACCATAAATTTGATTTAAAAAAAAAAAGAAAATTACAAGATCAAATATCTAGTTAAAAATTGACTTTTTTATAAAATAGGAAAAGGATTAATGCTGATTTGTAGTTTACTTGCCAAGTAACCGGTACTCTTTAGCAGGATGCTATTTTTAATGTTAAAACATTTTTTTTATAAAATAAATCAAACTGCCAAGTATTCGCAACTCTCTGATTTACAGCTTTTTAAAATGTAATAAAAAATGTGTTATGTATAATGTCGTATTTGTATGTTGAAAAAAAGAACTCATAGATTTGCAGGGAGAAGAATAAAGACATATATTTGAAACAAATTGTTGCAATATTGATAGTTTACTAAACTGTCTTCCAGTCTGCCGTTTTTCGAAACAAGCTTAAAAAAAGATTGATAAAATTATGTTATCCATGGTGCTGCTTAGAGCTGTATTTCGGATGTGTAATCACGTAATCTGATTATTGTATTTATAATCATACAAGGAAAAGTATGTTTATAACAAAACAAATTCAAAATTATTTTTTAATAGAGAAAACATATAAATAATGTACAAAAGAGCCATTCTCCATCTTGACATGGACGCCTTTTTTGCGTCCGTTGAATGCCTGAAAAACAGTTCATTGAACGAAAAGCCGTTGGTTATTGGAGGTTTAGGTAATCGAGGTGTTGTCGCTTCTTGCAATTATATTGCTCGGAAATTTGGAGTCTATTCAGGTATGCCTGTTCGGATAGCATTACAAAGATGTCCTGATGTGGTCGTGCTCAAAGGTGACATGGATACTTACTCTCGCTACTCAAAAATGATTACCGAAATTATTGAATCAGAAGCACCCGAGTTTGAAAAGTCATCCATTGATGAATTTTATCTCGATCTTACTGGTATGGATAAGCACATCGGTTGTTGGAAATGGGGGAATGAGTTGAGAAACAAATTGGTTCATGAAGTTGGATTGCCCATATCATTTGGTTTGTCGATCAATAAACTGGTTTCAAAAGTAGGTACAAGTGAAGCAAAACCTGATGGGAAGATTCAGATTCCACAAGGTAATGAGAAGTTATTTTTAGCTCCCCTGTCTGTTCGTAAAATGCCCGGTATTGGTAACGTTCAAAATCGAAAGTTAAGTATGATGGGGGTTCGTACGATTCAAACATTGAGTGAAATTCCTCCAAAATTATTACAACGAGAGTTTGGGAAAACGGGAATTTCTTTTTGGAAAAAAGCGAATGGGATTGATAATAGTCCAGTTATTCCTTATCGGGAAAAAAAATCTATATCTACCGAACGGACTTTTCAAATGGATACAATCGACGTAACCCAATTGAAAAATATTATTTCGGAGATGATCAGTAAGTTGGGTTTTGAATTACGGAATTCACAACGATTAACTTCTTGCATTACGGTCAAAATTCGGTATACTGATTTCAATACGTATACACTCCAAAGGAAAATTTCTTATACCGCTAATGATAAAACATTGAGTAATTATGCTTACCAACTTTTTGAAAAATTGTATCAACGTAGACAACTTGTACGGCTTGTTGGTGTAAAAATGAGTCATCTCGTTAACGGGAATTATCAAATCAATTTGTTTGATGATACACTAAAAGAAATTCGTTTGATGGAGCAGATGGATAAGGTAAGAAAACGATTTGGAACGAAAGCAATATTGAAAGCTGCAACACTTTAAAGTAGATTGTTACGTGATGCTCAACTGTCATACATATTTTAGCTTGCGATATGGAACTCTGTCTCCGCAACAACTCATCGAAGCCGCAAAAGCTAATGATGTTGATACTTTAGTACTAACCGATGTCAATAATACTTCATGTAGTTATGAGTTTGTAATAAGATGTGTCAAGGAAGGAATTAAGCCAATCTTAGGTATTGAGTTTCATCGAGATCATAAATTATTATACGTGGGAATTGCAAAGAATAACGAAGGTTTTCGAGCCTTGAATTTGTTTTTGACAGATCACTCTTTAGATGGTGTTTCTTTACCTGATGTAGCTCCAAGGATAGAAAATGTCTATTTTATTTATGTACATTTCCCTAAGTCAATTCAAGAATTTCGCGACAATGAATATTTCGGGATTCGGCCGAACCAGGTGAATCAATTATTCCGTTCTGATTTAAAAAAACATATGGAAAAATTAGTGGTTTTTTCACCAATCACTTTTTTAAATCAAGAAGGATTTAACGTGCATAGATTGTTAAGAGCTATTGATAATAATGTCCTTTTAAGTAAACTATCACCAGAATATTGTGCTAAGCGAGAAGAGGTTTTTTATAAAAAAAACGAACTCGAAACGATTTTTCAACAATATCCACAAGTTATTGAAAATACGGAAAAAATTTTAAGTGAATGTTTTATCGAGTTTGAAAGTGGGTTGCATAATAATAAGCGCACGTTTACAGGAAGTAAAGAGAGTGATTTTAAACTACTCACTAAATTAGCATTAAATGGATGTAAGAAGCGCTATGGTAATCGCCATTCAAAAGCAGAAGAACGTATTCGTCGAGAGCTTAAGGTTATCAAAAAATTAGATTTTTGTAAATACTTTTTGATTACTTGGGATATCGTTCGCTATGCGCATACTTCTGGTTATCATCACGTGGGAAGGGGTAGTGGTGCTAATTCTATTGTTGCTTTTTCTTTATGGATTACTGATGTTGATCCGTTGGAGTTAGATTTATACTTTGAGCGATTTATTAACCCTTATCGAACTTCACCACCTGATTTTGATATTGATTTTTCGTGGGACGAGCGAGATGATGTGACGGATTACATATTCAAAAGGTATGGTAGAGAGCATGTTGCATTACTCGCTACTTACAGCACTTTTAAAGGAAAAAGTATTATTCGAGAATTAGGGAAAGTGTTTGGTTTGCCAAAAGAGGAAATCGATAACTTAATAAAGAAACCTGAGAATACTGCGAAACATCACAAGTATGCACATCTTATTTTCAAGTACGGAGAAAAGATGAAAGGTTTTCCGAATCACCTTTCAATTCATGCTGGCGGAGTGATTATTACAGAAAAGCCAATTCATTATTTCACTGCTTTGCAAATGATGCCAAAGGGTTTTCCGATTACTCATTTTGATATGTACCATGCAGAAGATTTAGGCTTTCATAAGTTTGATGTGCTGAGCCAGCGAGGCTTGGGACACATTAAAGATGCTGTAGATTTAGTTAAAAAAAACCAAGGTCGAGCAGTTGATATTCATGGAATTGATGAAATTATGAATGATGAGAAAGTGAAAGCTCAATTACGTTCAGGACATTGTATTGGTTGTTTTTATATTGAAAGTCCTGCAATGCGAGGACTACTAACTAAGCTCCATTGCGATAATTATAAACACCTTGTGGCAGCTTCTTCCATCATTCGCCCAGGCGTGGCGCAGAGTGGGATGATGCGAGAATATATCAAACGATCCCATGCACCGCACTCATTTGAGTATTTGCATCCTGTTTTTGAAAAGAATCTTTCAGAGACTTTTGGAGTGATGGTTTATCAAGAAGATACAATGAAGATTATACATCATTTTGCAGGCTTAGATATGGACGAGAGTGATGTTTTACGACGTATTATGACAGGTAAAAAATATGAAGGAGATACCTTCGAAAAATTGCGAAAAAAGTACTTAGTTAATTGTAAAGCTAGAGGTTATTCCGATGAATTGACGCAAGAAGTTTGGCGACAGATTGAGAGTTTTTCAGGATATTCATTTTGCAAAGCGCACTCAGCAAGTTTTGCGGTGGAGAGTTTTCAAAGTCTATTTTTGAAAACCTATTTCCCTTTAGAGTTTATGGTTGCGGTGATTAATAATTTTGGGGGTTTTTATTCGACAGAGTATTATTTTCATGAAGCTAAGATGTGTGGGGCGACTTTATATGCCCCTTGTGTAAATCATAGTTTTTACTTGACAACTATTTGTAAGTCAGATATTTATGTGGGTTTTGTTCATCTAAAAAGTTTTGAGAGTAAAGTTGCTCGTCATATTGTTTACGAAAGAAATGTTAATGGTGCGTTTAAAAATTTGGAAGACTTTATCAATCGAGTTAAGATTACAGCAGATCAGTTGGAGTTACTCATTCGCATTGGTGCATTTCGATTTACAGGAATGAATAAATATGAATTAATGTGGCAAAAAAATGCGGTTTTTAACCCAAAAAATAAATTTGAAACAACTGGTTTTTTATTTGCAGATACTTCGGAGCATTATGTTTTACCGCAATTGGTAGAAGGAGAATGTGACCAAGCATTTGATGAAATTGAGTTGCTTGGATTTCCATTATGCTCACCATTTGATTTACTTAAAAATACTATTCCAGAAGATACCCTCTTATCAAAAAAAATGTCTCATTTTTCTAATAAAAAAATAAAAATTATAGGTTATTATGTTTGTAGGAAATCAGTACGAACATCAAATGGGAAGTTGATGAGTTTTGGAACTTGGGTGGATTCAGAAGGACAATATTTTGATACGGTACATTTTCCGCCATCATTACAGCGATCGTCATTTCGAGGAAAAGGAATTTATTTGATTTACGGGAAAGTAGTGTTGGATTTTGATTTTCCGAGTGTGGAAGTGGAACAGATGGAACGATTAGCATGGCGAGGTGATGAACGGTTTGGATGAAGTATTTAAATAAAGTTAAAAGATAAATTACATTTATGTTTTCCAATAAAACTAATTAAATTTTCTATTCGTTGATATGTTCTTTTTTAAAAGGATATTAAGTTTTTAATAGTCCATATTAAATATTGAAAAAATTAAAGTACAAGATAGTCAGAACAAGAGTTTATTGTAAAGAAATGGACTTAAAAGGAATTCTTTACAAAACGGTTATAAAGGATAGAAGTTAAGTTTAAGATATGGGAGTTTTTTCCCTTACCTTGTTTATGGTTTTGATTAAAATATTTTGAAAGTAAAACTATTTCAAAATATATTTCATACATAAATCTATCGTCGCTTCAATCCCTTTTTTATGCGTCCGTTCCACACCGTGTGAAGCGGAAACTCCAGGTCCAATTAATCCAACTCGAAAATCATTCCCTGCACGCAAAGCAGCTGAACCATCACTTCCATAAAAAGGATAAACATCTACTGCATGAGCAATTTTATGTTTGCGAGCCAGTTTTGTCAGTTTTTTTCTCATCTCAAAATCATATGGCCCTGTCGAGTCCTTTGCGCAAATCGAACAAGCTGTTTCCTTTCCAGTACAACCATCACCGACTACACCCATGTCAATGACTAGTAACTCTTTTACGGAATCAGAATACCCCACTGTTCCTCCATGACCAACCTCTTCATAGTTAGAAAAGAAGATTTCTACCGGAGCAATTTTTTTCATATCCTTCATCCGTTTCGCAATTTCAAAAAGGACAAAACAACCTGCTTTGTTATCCATGTATCTTGATTTAATAAAACCATTTTTGGTTTCTTTATAGTTTGTTTCAAAGCACACAAAATCACCTACTTGAATTCCAAGCTTCTCAGTATCTTTTTTTGATTCGACCAATTCATCGAGTCGAATATGCATATTATAAAGTGTTCGTTTTTTTGAATTCAAATCTGGATTGACATGCGCTGCAGGATTATCGAGAAGGAGAGTACCCGTATAAGTTTTCTCATTCAAAGTTTTGATGCGGCAATAAGCACCTTCATAGCCATTCAATTGAATGCCACCAACTTTTGAAAAACGTAAATTCCCATTCGGTAAAATCGCAGAAACTACACCACCCAAAGTATCGACATGCGCGGCAATTGCCAAGGTCGGATTTTTTCCAAAAGAACATTTTACAGCACCTTTATTGGTGCGTTCAGGTTTCCAACCATAGCTTTTTAAAAGTTTGAAAATATATTTAGAGGCATTCTCTGAATAGCCAGAAGGGGAGTCAATTGCGACTAATTTCTTCAAAGTAGAATAATCCATATTTGTTTTTTCCGCAATTTATGAAAAAATAGATTTTATCAATAGGGGTTTTGTAAAAAGAAATTTTTGGATTTTATATTTAATCAAAGAACTTACGGAAACTATTGTAATAGGTTTTAGGTTATATGGATACCTAAAAGTAAAAAGGAAGGCTAAATTTTTCTTTGTAAAAGCACTAGTCATAAAGTCTAATATTTAAACACAATTCAGTAGTTTCGCTCTTTCTAAAAGATAATTATGGTTTTTTCAAAAAAGTATAAATTTTTCCTTTTTATTTCAGCCTTCGTATTTGTGATAAATATGCTCATTATGAATGAGTATACGACCATACTTGATGAAGTAGAATCTAATTTTCTCCTTGATGTACAAATCTTGTTAGGGAAAGGAGAATTAAATCCAGATACAAAAGCATTATTACCTGTCTGGGTTAATTCGAATTTGTATAAGTCTTTAGGATTTAGTGAATTCGGATTACGATTTCCAAATGTTCTAGTGCTATTTATGACTTTTTTAGGGTTTTACTTTTTTGGGAAAAAGATATTTGGATTGAAAACAACCGTGGTAACCTTGTTGGTTTTAGGAAGTTCATTTTTACCTGTTAATCTTTCAAAATTTATTACCGGGGATGTTTGGCTTTTTGGAGCCCAATTGATGAGTTTCATTTTTATGATTTTGTATTTAAAGCAACCGATTGGTAAATGGAAATGGAGTGTTTGGTTTTTTGTGGTGCTCGGAGCGATGATTCATCCGTTAAGTATGTTTATTTGGAGCATCGGATTGTGGGGGTATTTACAACTATTTCATCCAAAAGGAAAAAATTTGCAAAGCCTAGTTTTGTTGCCTTTATTTGTTATCGTGTACGCGCCATTGTGGTATTTTGGTTTTATCAGTTTGGAAATGCCAAATTTTTTGATGGGAATAGGATCTGAGCACTTTAAATATTTCTTTGTAATTGCACTCTTAGCAGTTTTACCGTGGTTTGGATTTTTACCCGCTTCGATTTGGGATATGATTCAAAAAATAAGGAAAAAAGAAGAACTCGCAATCATTAATTTAGGTTGGATTTTATTTGCTATGTTTAGTCAATCGATGATCATTGTTGCAGCTTTTTCTTTTTTGATTGCAAAAAACTTGATTGCTTATTTTGGTAAAAACTATCCATATAAACGCTGGGTGAAAGGGTTTACTTTGCTTAACATGATTTTTACTTTCTTCATCTTATTTATGGTTTTGTTGGGTGGATTTATGAACTTTCAAGGCGAAGGTTATCGCTCTGTTTTCGGATTAAGTATTTTGTATTGGTTTGGAAGTATGGCTGCAGTTTTAGGATTGTTTATGCATAAAAATTCTTTGGTGACTGGTGGTATGGCGGTGAGTGGATTAATGTGTACTTGGCTATTTTGGTTGCAGGTAAATCCGTTAATGGAAAGTCAAAGAAATTTTCCTAAACAAGTTTTCCAAGAATTAAAAACTCAAGGTGTTGGAAGGGTGGGAGTAAATTTAAAAATTACCGAACTATATCATTTAGATTCTGATTCGGTTTTTTATCAAAAAAATATGAAGGTTTATTTACAAGAATTAAATGTAAAGTCAATTGCGGTTGATTCTGTTAAAATGGTTTCGATGACATCTAAAGATCAAAATGCTTTCGCTGCAGTATCTGTTCCCTTTTTTGAGAAACTGCCTTCAAATCATATTTTTTTACAAAATAAAAAATACACGATTACGGGTGGAAAGGATTTTTTGAAAAAAGCAGAGAACTATGAATTGGTAGAATTTTAAAGTAAATCAAATACTTTCACCAAAAATAAAAAGGGTTAAATGAGAAATTCTCATTTAACCCTTTTTATTTTAACTCATAAAATAATAGTACGAGAAGGCTACTAAAATTACAGTAGCCAATGCTACGACAGTAAGAATTTTCTTTTCTTCTTTTTTTTGACGTGCCTCGATTCGTTGTTGTTTTTTTGATTTAGCCATATGTGAATTGTTTATTTTTGTAATAATTTGGTACAACTAATTTAGGAAAAAAATAATTACTTCTATTTTTTTTCAAAAAAAAATGGCAAAAAAGGTTTTTACCAAAATAAAAAGTTGGTTTTTTAAAATTTAATCTACTAATAATTTGCTATCTTTTTTATCAAAAATTAATATTATCTTTTTTTAAAAAAAACACTAAAAAAGTTGGCAGTTTTCAACCAATAAAATTACTTTTGCGACTGGTGAGAGCCATTCGTCCAGCTCCTGTCGAACTCCCCCAGGGTGGAAACGCAGCAAGGGTAGATGGTTGAGCGGAGCGGTATGGTTTCTCACCTCTTTTTTTGATACTACTTCCTACCATATATTTTGTATTCAAACCATATCTTTTAATCCTTTTAAAAAAATATTCAAATGAGATTTTTTATTGACACGGCTAATTTAGACGAAATCAAAGAAGCAAAAGACTTTGGTATTTTGGATGGTGTAACTACTAACCCGTCATTGATGGCAAAAGAAGGTATCACTGGAACTGACAATGTAATGAAGCATTACAAGGCCATTTGTGAATTGACTGATGGTGACGTAAGTGCTGAAGTAATTTCTACGGATTTTAAAGGAATTGTGGAAGAAGGTCGAATTTTGGCTGATTTGGCTCCAAATATTGTGGTAAAAGTACCTATGATCAAAGATGGAATTAAAGCAATCAGTTGGTTTACTGAAAATAATATTCGCACAAACTGTACTCTAGTTTTTTCTGCAGGCCAAGCAATTTTGGCTGCAAAAGCCGGAGCAACATATTTGTCCCCATTCATAGGTAGAATTGATGATATGTCATGGGATGGAATTGAATTGATTCATCAGATTGCAGAGATTTATGCGATTCAATCTTTTGATACAGAAATATTAGCTGCCTCGATCCGTAGTCCAAAGCATATTGTAGAAGCTGCTGAATCAGGTGCAGATGTGGTGACTTGCCCATTGAAAGCGATTATGGGATTATTATATCACCCGTTGACGGATATTGGATTAGCGAAATTTTTGGCAGATCATGAAAAAGCAAATAAAAAAGCATAGACTTTTTTAAATATAAATTTTAGAAAACGGTTTGCTGATAATTCGGTAAACCGTTTTTTAATTCTGAGGCTACAGAAAATTTATAAGTTGAATTTGACGAAAAGAATAATTTATGTAAGATTGGTTTTTTAGGACTTATTTTAGAGGGATTTTTTCTAGTTGTTTTATTAAGTTTTTGATAAAGGAAATTTCTCTTGAGAGAGAAAGAATACAAGTAAAATAGATAAAATACTCAAGTCAATTACCTTAAAACGGATTGATAATTAAATGTGAAGATGAGATTAAAGGGTAGAAAAAATAGAATCCAAAGTATCAAATTGCAAATATTTTGAAAAAATGAAAAAAACAATACACATCATCCGCCATGGACAAACTGAATTTAATAAACTTCGAATCATTCAAGGTTCAGGCGTTGATTCAGATTTGAATGATCGAGGTCGTGAACAAGGACAACTTTTTTATGAAAAATATAAGGAATATCCTTTTGAAGTGGTGTTAACCTCCACCCTAAAACGAACCCACCAAACTGTTCATCCATTTATCCAAACTGGTTTACCCTGGGAACAATTTCCAGAAATCGTAGAAATGAATTGGGGGGTTCATGAAGGGAAATCTGGGAATGAGGAAATGAAAAAAGATTATGATAGAGTAGTGCTTAGTGGAAATTTTGATGAGCGAATTGAAGGTGGTGAAAGTATTAATGAGATGGCGGAGCGATTGCAAAAGTTCATAGACCATTTGCCCACTCGGATGGAAAAGAATATTTTAGTTTGTATCCACGGTCGAGCGATGCGTTGTCTGATTTGTCTATTAGAGCAAAAAAAATTGACTGAAATGGAAAACTATCCTCACTCAAATACCGGTCTATATTTGATAGAGCATAGTGTAGGTGGCTTTGTTGTTTTGGAGAAAAATAATACAGAGCATTTAAAAAAATAAATTTAATTACATAGGAAATACTGGGTTAGCCTAGTCTATTGAGAAAGATAACTAAATAAATGAATATACTTAATACCCCTTATTAGGTAATTTTAAGGTTTCTCGTGATAATCTTCATCAAGTAATTGACACTTAAATTTAAACCCTGTAAATTGTACTCATAATAAGAAATTAATCTCACTTATACATATCACTTTTTAAAAATCTGCTGAGTCTAAATTTTAAACTCGCAGTAAACAAACCCTTTTTGCTACAACAAATTATAATCCGACCTTTCCAAGTTATCTTGGGAAGGTTTTTTTGTATTTATACCTTTTGCCTTGTCGTTTTAAATACCAATATCTCTCAAAAAAAACTATTTTTGAAAAAATAAATATTTATGAGTGAATCAATAAAGTTAAGTCCTCAAGAATTAGCAAGATATAGTCGGCACATTGCTATTCCTGACTTTAATATAGCTGCGCAAAAAAAATTAAAAGCTGCTAAGGTTTTAGTTGTTGGTTCTGGAGGATTGGGAAGTCCTATGCTTTTGTATTTGACTGCAGCTGGAGTAGGACAAATTGGGATTGTAGATTTTGATGTAGTGGATGATAGTAATCTACAAAGGCAAGTTTTATTTACAGTGGATGATATTGGTGAATCGAAAGTAGAGAAAGCAAAGTCTAGATTGGAGAAATTAAATCCATATGTTAAATTTACCATTTATAACAAAGCTTTTACAAAAGATAATGCCCTTGAAATTATTAAAGATTATGATATAGTAGCAGACGGTACAGACAATTTCCCAACTCGATATTTAGTCAATGATGCATGTGTTTTGGCAGGAAAAATAAATGTGTATGCAAGTATTTTTAGATTTGAAGGCCAAGTTTCTGTTTTTAATTTTTTAAATAAAGATGGAACCCGCGGAGCTAATTATAGAGATTTATTTCCGGAACCACCTCCACCTGGAATGGTGCCAAGTTGCGCTGAAGGAGGTGTATTAGGGGTGCTTCCTGGAATTATAGGTAGTATGCAGGCGAATGAGGTTATTAAAGTAATTACTGGGGTAGGAGAACCCTTAGCTGGTAGATTGTTTTTATTTGATGCCTCAAGTTTTACTACGCGGATTTTGAAGGTGAGAAAAAATTCGAATATTCATATTTCAGAATTGATTAATTATGAAGAATTTTGTGGTCTAGAAAATCAAAATGGAGAAAGGGAAATTAAAGAAGTGACTGTAAATGATTTGAAACTATGGCAAGAAAAAGGAGTTGATTTTCAATTGATTGATGTCAGAGAACCTTACGAATATGAAATTGCTAATCTTGGAGGTGAACTCATTCCACAAAAGGAATTGATGCAAAACCTCAGTAAAATTTCGACTAATAAAAAAGTGATTATTCATTGTCGAAGTGGAGTTAGAAGTGCTGAGGCGATTAGAGATTTACAAAATATAGGTGACTTTAATAATTTGTATAATTTGAAAGGTGGGATTCTTGATTATTGCAAAAAAATAGATTCTTCAATTCCGATATATTAAAAAATAGGTGGCATATAATAATCCGAGAGACAACACAGTCAGCAACTTCCTTTTTTTCTAATAAAAATAGAAAATACTTATATTTAGTTAGTTTAACTTTTTTTCCTAAAAAACTAAGGTACTAAGTCTAATTTTTTTCAAACATCTTCCTCTTTTTTTATGTTTTACAATCATAAAAGAATCGATATGAAAAATCTACTTCTATTATTTTGTCTACCTCTTTTGTTCTGCACTTGCAAGCAGATCCTCAATCCCTCGAATTATTCGAGTAAAAAATTTCACTATAAAACTTTAGCGATTTTACCATTTGAAATTTACACTAGTGTTAAAAACTTGCCAGAAGGTGTGACTATCTCTATGATTGAAAAAGCAGAGGGTAGAAAAAGTAGGGTGATGCAGAGAGATTTATTTCGATACATTACTCGTGAATTAGCCAAATCACCTCGCAAGGTGAAGTTCCAAGATGTCAATCATACCAACAGTGTTTTTAAGAAAAATGGGATGGGAAGGCAAATGATTTTTAATACTCCTAAAAAAGAATTAGCAAAGATATTAAAAGTAGATGCCGTTATTTTTGGAAGCGTTTATCAATATAAAAACAAGTTGAATTTGGATAAAGATGAGGAAGTAACTTTTTCAGGAATGAACAACAAAATTTCTGCAGTTATTTATGCTTACGAAAAAAGGAAGGGAAGAATTGAATGGAAATATGATGGTTCACAATCTGGATTTCCTAGTGATTATGGTCCTGAAGTAGTGAAAGGATTATTGAGAAAAGCTGCTCGAGATTTTCCACTCTGAAACCTCTGTCATCCCATTTTCTGGTTTGGTTGTCTTAATTTATCCTTTTTATCTAGGTAGTGAGGATTAAATTCCATTTGTCTGGTTTATTTTGATTTCCCCATCTTCCTACTTTTTTATTTAATACAATCTGTTTATTTGGAAATCCATAGAAATTTAAATAACGTGGGATTAATCCATTATCCCCAAATAGATAGAAGTATAACCATTGGTATCCCTGATCATCCATTAAACTAATAAAAAGAAATATAAGGATGAAAATCATCCATATGGAAAGTCGGTCCGCACCATCCTAATATCTATTTAAATCTTTGTTGCGCCTTACTGATAGCTTTGTCTGGAAGACCTACAAAGTGTAATGTTTTGATCTAGCAGAAACAATTCCTCCCAAATTGAATTCAATGGTATTTTTTTTTGAATCCACACCCTGAAAATACACTAGCATATGTTTTTACGAGTATTCCCCACATAGCACTCAAAACAAAGTGAAAAATATCAAGGATAAAATACGTTAAAAACCATCATACATTGACAGAATCAGATTAGTATGTAATTGAAACCATACTAATCTGATTGTTGTCACCTATACTCTATTATTTATCTTTTTGGTCTTACAACCATATCTTTCTTCTCTCTTATCACCTTATAATCTTCAAATCCTTTACGGACACCTTTCACTTCCCAGTCAAAGGAATAATTACCCGTTCCTCCGTATAACTCTTTGACTTTAAATCCTTCTTTAGTCTTTTCAATCACAGCTAAGCCAAGCGATTCGGCAGAAAGTGGGGATAGCATCACTGTCATACCATCCTCTGCAATTACTAAGGTATAATGATCTGAAAATGGAACTAAGGCTTCACCATTTACTAACTGCGCAGTTCCTCGTTCATAAGCACCTGCTTCAGGCCCTTCCAAACTGGCATACCAAATCTCCTCTTCCTCATTTTCCGGATGATCCATTCGGAAATTTTTCACATCGGCAAATACAATACCGTCTCCATTAGTATCGATAGCTAATCCAGCCTGTGCTGTTTCAAAAGCATCATAAACGGCGATGCCACCATATTCATTACTAGCCGATGAAACATAAAGATTAGTGTTAATTGATGATGCAAAATAGGTATTTACATATCCCATTCCGGATACAGCATCTGTACCTAATTGAACAGTGGCATTATTGCCAAATTGGTTCGTAATGTCAATTCTACCGCCACCAGCAGATGTTTTCGTTAAGTCAATCAATGGCTGATTATTATTTCGAAGGAAAATCCCAGTACCATCATTTGAATTTAAAATAATTTGATTGCCGGTACCATTGAGAGGATCTCTTAAGGTTAGAATTCCACTGCCACCCAAAGAAACAACATTGGTCCCCTGATTATAAAGATCAATAGAACCCTGATCGCCAATTTTGCTGTAAGAATTCGGGAAAAATTCATTCTGAAACATACCTTGACCATTAACATACAGCTCAGCCCCCGTTGTATTATTGGAGAAATTATCTATTCCTACATTGACTTTACCATCATAATAAACAGCATTTGCAGAAGAATTCTCTGTCCACTTCCCTTCTGCAATAGATACTGCGTTGCCATTTGTGATTGACAAAGTATTATTTGAAAAAGATAGATTCTGCAACTCATTTGAAGCACTAAAGTCTCCGTCTCTAACATTAAGTGTCGTTGAATTTCCGTCTGTAATATTTATAGTTACATCATCTCCAGATTTGAGGTTACTCAGATCCTGAAACTCATTAGTTGGATCGGCATCGTCGTCGTCATTGTTGAAGCTGACATTGTTTCCATCGCTAATCGAAACGTTAACGGTAGACCCAGTTTCTGTGATAGATAAGTCTTGGAATTCGTTGGTTGGATCGGCATCGTCGTCATCATTGTTAAAGCTAGCACCGTTTCCATCGCTAATCAAAACGTTAACGGTAGATCCATTTTCAGTGATAGATAAGTCTTGAAATTCGTTGGTCGGATCGGCATCGCCGTCTGTACCTCCAGTTGGGATAGAAATTGTATTTCCATTACTAATGCTAAGTTCAGTTCCATTAATACTTAAGGTCTGGAGTTCATTCAATGAGTCATCATCGTTATCAGAAATACTAAATGAAACAGTATTGCCATTAGATATGTTAAGATTCACATCTGATCCCGTGGTGTTTACACTTAAATCTTGGATTTCATTGCTTGGATTTGCATCCGCATCACCTGGAAGGACGATCTCGTTTCCATCACTGATTTGTAACTGATTTCCATTTATACTTAGTGTTTGAATTTCATTGGTAGGGTCAGCATCGGCATCGGTACCCCCTGTAGGAATAGAAATAGTGTTTCCATTACTAATACTTAGCTGGTTGCCACTAATACTTAGTTCTTGATTATCTGTGTTAACTGCTGATGTATTTACAGTTAAAGGGCTAGATGGGGTTCCATTTCCATTAATAGAATTATCTGTGGTAACCGTTTGACTTCCCCAGTCATCTCCCGAGGATCCACCATCTGCACTGAAGGCGTGCATAGCATAGGGAACGGCCATTAGTTGAGTGATTCCCATTTGATTAAAGTCATTCCCATTATTTTCATCTAAATCAATTCGGATAAAGTGCCGATCTGCAGACCAGTCAATGGATGAAAAATCACCCACATCTGAGGAGCCAGTTCCAATTTGTAGATTTAGAATACCTTCAGATCCTGTGTATATTGCATTGTGTGTTTCTCTGTACAGTATATCACCATTTGCTGAACCTTTAACTATCCAAAAACGCATACTTACGAAATCATCTTTAATGATTTCGCCTTGCTCGTTTTGTACAACAGCCTGGTAATTGAAGCCTTGGTCAGATTGGGCGAAAGAATAGGATGACCAGCATAAAAAAATAAATATTATATAATTTTTCATGTTACTAAGAAAATTTAGAGTTTAATGAAAGAAATTGAGGAGTTATAATTTGAATTTTGAATTTTCAGGTGGTAAACACCTTGAGGGAATTTGCTTATGTCAAAGTCATATTTTTCATTTGATAATATTCCATTTTTAACAACTTGACCATGAACAGAGTAAAGAGTGTACTCCATTGGATAATTTACTTGATTTAATCGTAATGTAAATTGACCAGAATTTGGATTAGGGAATAATACTGCTGCAGCTTGTGAATTAAGATGTTTGGATGTGGAGGTAATGCTTTCCTCTTTTGGAAGGTGAAATCCCTCAAATATTAATAATTCGTTTGAATATGACTTAGTCATCGTTTCACCAATTGACCAGTAAATTGTAGAATTGGAATTACTAAATGATGTTCCAGCATTCGCAATAAGTTGTTTTTTGATTGTTTGCGAAAAAAGAGTGGAACTCAAAAATAGCGTAAAACCAAAAAATAGTAGTTGTTTCATTCTTTGAGAAGATTTAGTGAGTGAATAGGAATAGAAAAACTTTTATGATTTGGCGAAGGTAGAGGGAATAGGCACCTTCTTATTAGGGTCAGCAACTTAATTACATAGGGTCAAGACCTTATTTCTTGGAACAGATTAGTTTAAAAGGGAATCGAGAATAACATTTACAATGTTATTACTCCAAATAGGATTGGTTTAATTGGGTAATAATAAGTATAAATTGCTAAGATAATTACCACATTAAACCAAGTAAATCCTTATCCTGATTTAAGTTTTGATAGGTGATTGTTTCAGTTAGTTGAGTCTGGGGTGCTGAGAAAGGTGATTTTAGAATTTGTAAGTAATAAAGACTTCACGCAAGATCAAAAAATTAAATGATTCAAATTGGGAAGTCTGTGCTTTTGGGAGGTTAGGCTATTAGTTCAGATAATGTATAGCAGCAGGACGATTTAAATCCTATTGATATTGATAGTTGTTAGGGAGAATAATGAGTAAGGATGAATATACTATGATAGCCTTTAGAATTGGAAAAAGAGTGCACAAAATACTTTTTCAATCGAGAAATTTTGAATTTTGAAATATTCAGGATTTAATTGGAAATTTCGATCATTTTTTTGAGGAGTACAATAATATTAGAAGATGTAAAAGGTAATTAAAACTATTTCAGTTAATGGATATACCTGATCAAGAGGTACGGAAGTTTCTTTTGTAATTTGTTCACTTACTTATTTGTCTGAATGTTCTATAACTTTGGTTTAGTACTAACCTATAATAAGGTTTAACATAGATTTAGTATTTTAATATTCTTAGATATAACTATTAGTTAGACAAATAGTTTGAGGGAAACTAACATTTTGATGCTGCTCTTATGTACTATTGAAACAAAATTATAAATTTGCCAAAAATAAGACCAAACCAATGTTTAATTACGGAAAAGATAATCTAACCACAGGAAAAGCCTTGCAATTACTTCGGGGAGAATTAATAGCTAAAATTGATATTTCCACTCGGAAGAAAATCCAAAAGTGTTACGATGAAGTCGTCTCAATTGCTCAAAGTGAGGCGGCAGTATATGGTATTAATACTGGATTTGGTCCATTGTGTAATACCAAAATATCAAAGGATAAGACCAAACAATTACAACGGAATATTTTGCTTAGTCATAGTGTTGGAGTAGGAGAGCCTGTGGCAAAAGATATTTCAAAATTGATGCTGATTTTAAAAATCCACGCCTTGTCACAAGGTTTTTCAGGAATTGCTCCTGATGTTTTGGACCGCATTATTTTTTTGCTAGAGAATGATATTATCCCAGTAGTACCTGAGCAAGGATCAGTTGGTGCTTCTGGAGATTTGGCACCTTTGTCGCATCTATTTTTGCCTTTGATTGGAGAGGGAAAAGTTTTTTATCAAAACAAAATTACAAATACCTCCAACGTCTATAAGAAGCTAAAAGTCTCAGCCTTAGAACTTGGTCCAAAAGCTGGTTTAGCTTTAATAAATGGCACTCAATTTATTGCTGCTCATGCTGTAATGGTGGTGGAAAAGTTGCACACTTGTCTAGCACATGCAGACATAATTGCAGGTTTAATGATTGAAGGATTGAAAGGTTCTTCTTCACCATTTATGCAAGAGTTACATGCGATTAGACCGTATAAAGGAAATATTCATGTAGCCAAAAGAGTACAATGCTTTTTAAAGGGGTCGCAAATTTTGAAGTCGCATAAAGATTGTGATCGAGTTCAGGATCCCTATTCAATGCGTTGTGTTCCACAAGTTCATGGAGCCTCAAGAAGTGCTTGGTTGCATTTGAAAGAAAGTGTTGAAATTGAAATTAACTCTGTTACAGATAATCCTATTGTATTTTCAAAAGATTTCACCATTAGTGGTGGTAATTTTCACGGACAACCATTGGCTTTACCTATAGATTATGCTTGTTTAGCCGCTGCTGAATTAGGAAATATTTCAGATCGTCGTTCTTACCTTTCTTTGGAAGGGAAATACGGTGATGTGCCAAAATTATTAATGAAAGATACTGGAGTGAACTCTGGTTTTATGATTTTACAATATACTAGCGCAGCATTGGTAAGTGAAAATAAAGGTTTATGTTTTCCTGCAAGCGCAGATAGTATTCCAACTTCATTGGGGCAAGAAGATCATGTTAGTATGGGATCGATAGGAGGAAGAAAGGCATTAAAAGTTTGCAATAATCTTGTCAATATTTTATCTGTTGAAATGCTTTGTGCTGCTCAGGCTATTGATTTCCAAAGACCATTGAAATCTAGTAGGATTTTAGAGCAAGTACATGCCGAAATTCGTAAAAATGTAACTCATGCAAGGGAGGATCGTATTTTTTCAAAGGATATTGAAAAAGTGGCAAAATTAATAGAAAGTAAAAGCTTGATTGTAATTACCAATAAGTTTAAACGATCAGTTGATAGTGATTTTGAAAATATTTTTGAGAAATATTAATGTCTCAATTTTAAGTAAAATTGTTTTTAATGATTTAAACCTCTTCAAAGAAAGAAATAATGACAGATAAAATCGTAAATTTCCAAGTTAAGATCAAACAAGGAATTCCTAATGAATTACCTATTGTAAATCCTTTTCCTCGCAATGTAAATAGTGCACCGAAACGGAAGGATATTTTATCAAAAGAGGAAAAAAAATTAGCGATAAAAAATGCTTTAAGATATTTTCCTGAGGATTGGCATTCAACTTTAGCACCAGAATTTGCGACTGAATTAAATGATTACGGCCGCATATATATGTATCGGTTTCAGCCAGATTATGAAATGTATGCACGGCCTATTTCTGAATATCCTGCGCAATCTCAGCAAGCTGCATCTATCATGTTGATGATACAAAATAACTTGGATCCGAACGTGGCACAGCATCCAAATGAATTAATTACTTATGGTGGAAACGGAGCTGTTTTTCAAAATTGGGGGCAGTATCTTTTGACGATGCAGTATCTTTCAGAGATGACGGATGAGCAAACTCTGCATATGTATTCAGGACATCCAATGGGAATTTTTCCTTCCTCTAAAGATGCTCCTCGAGTTGTAGTTACTAATGGGATGATGATACCAAATTATTCTAAACCTGATGATTGGGAAAAGTATAATGCTCTTGGTGTAACACAATATGGACAAATGACGGCTGGCTCCTACATGTATATTGGTTCACAAGGAATTGTTCATGGGACAGCTATCACGGTCATGAATGCATTTCGAAAAAAATTACAAAAAGGAGAAACGACCAAAGGGAAAGTTTTCCTCACTGCGGGTCTTGGAGGTATGTCTGGTGCTCAACCAAAAGCTGGGAATATTGCTGGTTGTGTTACTATTTGTGCAGAGGTAAATGAAAAGGCTGCTGTCAAAAGACACGATCAAGGATGGGTTGATATTTTGATTTTTGATTTAGATGAGTTAGTGGATAGAGTTAGAATTGCTCAAGAAAAAAAGGAAGTGGTTTCAATAGCATATGTTGGAAATGTAGTCGATGTATGGGAGCAGTTTTTTGAAAATGGAATTTTTGTTCATTTAGGTTCTGATCAAACATCATTACATAATCCTTGGTCTGGAGGATATTATCCAGCTGGCTTGACAATCGAAGAGTCTAATTTAATGTTGAGAACCGATCCTGAAAATTTTAAAGTTAAGGTACAAGAATCACTTCGACGGCATGCCAATGCTGTCAACAAACATACTGCTCAAGGTACTTACTTTTTTGATTATGGAAATGCTTTTTTATTGGAGTCATCTCGAGCAGGTGGAGATGTAATGGCTGAAAATAAAATTGATTTTAAATATCCATCTTATGTTCAGGATATTTTGGGGCCAATGTGTTTTGATTATGGCTTTGGTCCTTTTCGTTGGGTTTGTGCCTCTGGTAAAGAGTCTGATTTAGATAAAACAGATAAAATTGCCGAAGAGGTAATGTTAAAGATAAAAGCAACTGCACCAGAAGAGATTCAACAGCAAATGCAAGACAATATTAAGTGGATTCAAGATGCAAAGAAAAATAAATTGGTGGTGGGTTCGCAGGCTCGTATTTTATATGCTGATACAGAGGGTAGAATTAAAATTGCTAAAGCTTTTAATGATGCAATTAAGAATGGAGAAATTTCTGCCCCAATAGTTTTGGGGCGTGACCACCATGATGTAAGTGGAACGGATTCACCTTATCGAGAAACAAGTAATATCTATGATGGCTCAAAGTTTACCGCTGATATGGCAATTCATAATGTGATTGGAGATAGTTTTCGTGGTGCAACTTGGGTATCAATTCACAATGGAGGTGGAGTTGGATGGGGAGAAGTGATAAATGGTGGGTTTGGAATGTTGCTTGATGGGTCAATGGAGGCAGAAAAACGATTGAAAAAAATGTTATTTTTTGATGTTAATAATGGAATTGCGAGAAGAAGCTGGGCGAGGAATGATGAAGCAGTTTTTGCCATAAAGAGAGAGATGGAAAGAACTCCAGAGTTAAAAGTAACTCTGCCTAATATAGTAGATGATGATTTATTAGACCAGATAATTTAAAAATTTAATTGCAGCTTAAACATAGGCTTAATAGCCCTCATTGAAATCAAATGATGAGTCATAATGTTAAGTCTGTGTTTTACCTTTACCCAAAATTAAAAAACAGTGAGCTGGATAAAAACGATAGATTTTACTGAAGCATCCGAGGCACTAAAGAAAATTTACAAACGGGTCACTGGTCCTAATAATAATGTTGACAATGTTCTGAAGATTCATAGTCTGAGGCCACATACCTTGGTGGGGCATATGGCACTATACAAAAATGTTTTACATAATTCTAACAATACACTTCCCAAATGGTATTTAGAGAGTTTAGGAACTTATGTAAGCTACCTAAATCAATGTAATTATTGTGTCGATCATCATGCAGAAGGGTTAAAAAGATTATTGGGAAATGATGAAAAATATAAAGAAATAAGAACGAATATTGAAAGAGATAAACTAGAGAATTCTTTTGATGAAAAAATGTTGGAAGGGTTTCGTTATGCAAAGAAATTGACCTTAAGTCACCATCTCATTTCTAAAAAAGATATGGAAGCACTTCGAAGTGTTGGGTATGATGATGGAGAGATATTAGAAGTCAATCAATTGGTGAGTTATTTTAATTATGTCAATCGTACAGTTGTAGGCTTAGGAGTCAATATTGATGGAGACATTTTAGGTCTGTCACCAAATGAAAATGATGATCCAAATAATTGGAATCATAAATAGTGATATTCCTTTTATGACAAACGTATTGAGTTTGATATTGAGGAGACAATATTCGAATGTTAAATTAAAATTATTTTTTATATTTGTTTTATCCTTTCGACCTTCCCAAAACTCACCTAAGTTATAAAAGCTGTTTATCATGTTTTAATAAAAAGAAATAGGTTCACTTTCGTATTCATTTTTCATTAAACTAAAAATAATCTAATCTAGTCGAATTATGAGATCAACAATCACTCGTTATTTATACCTTTCAATATTCTTGTCTTTTTCTCTTTCAATGCAAAGTCAGTTTGTCAATTTTGAAGATACATGGAAAGAATTTTTAGCTAATAATAAAATTTCTAACATCAGTGAAATGCCTAAACCTAAAAAAAATCAACCTATTGATTATTTGAGGTATTGCTTGATGGTTGCCAATACTCATTTTTGTAGTGGAGATATTCCTGATGCCGAAATTCAAATGGCTGAAGTTAAGAAAATGGGAGCAGCTTCCTACAAAACAATTCAAGGCTACAAAGAAAAATACGACGATTTAGCAGTCAAAATAAAAGCTTACCACCAGGTAGAAAGATTGTGGAAAGAGTTTTTAAAAACTAGAGATATTAGTTTGTCAAGGATAGAGGCAGTCGATGCGGCGAAGAAAGTTTGCGAAAAAGGAACATTGGCAAAATATTTTTATATGGAAGCGCATGCACATTATTGCTTGGCTGAGATTGCTGAGGCAAAGAGTGATTTTGAAGGGAGAGTTTTAAAATTAGCTGAGAAAACTTCCCTTAAAGTATCAGATATTATAGGATTAGAGGAAGAAGTTAAAATGATGAAAGTACTATTTATCAACTTACCTAAATTAGGAAAGGCGTGGAAGCAATTTATCGATAGTGGCGAGTCGGCAGGTTTTACATTGGAAATTCCTGAAGTGGAATGTTATTCGATTCCATCTATGAAATCATACGTTTTGCAAGGGGCAGCCGATTTATGTGGTAAAGGGGATGAGATGTTGAAAAAGATAAAAGCTTTACAAAAAAACAATACGCACACGTTGAATAAAATTTTGGTTGAAAAGATTGAGTGGTTAGAAACTGAAGTTGGAAAGAATAACGAAGCAATTGCCAATTTAAATAAAGCTTGGAAAGAGTTTATGCCCATTGATACCTTAACGAGCGGGATCGAATTTGGTTTTGACTATTGTTCTGAAGAGGCGGTTATAAGAGCTTTTATAATGGAAGGGACTATTTATTCTTGTGAAAAAGGAGATGTGATGATTGAAGAAATTGCTAAAATTCAAAAAGAATTTAAGCCAAAGTTACAAAAAAATACTTTATCTAAAATTGAAAAGCTAAAAGCCAAAGTAGAGGGCCAAAAAGATGATTTTGAAAATTTAAATATTATTTGGAAAGAATTCGTTGCAAATGATGATACACTGACTGAGTCCTTTATTTTGGCAAGATACTATTGTGATAAAATTGCTCAAATTAAGTCTTGGACAATTAAGGGGCATATGAATTCATGCAAGAAAGGTCAATGGTATTTAGATCACATTGATAAATTACAAAAGTTAGAAAGTTTGGAATATGATGATGAATTGGCTTGTCGAGTTAAGCGATTGCGTATCAAGGTCTGGGATTGCCGATATTGGGAATTAGTTATGCAAGCTAGAAAAGAAACCCATGAGGAGCGAGAACGGTTTGGTCCAGCCTCAGCAGGAATAATGAGTATAGATTTAAATAGTGATAAGCAACCTTGCGAGACAGGTGTTAAATATACTCCACTTGGCAACATCGGGATCAAATATATTATTTCAACTTATTTGTGCCAGGATATTGATTTAGCAAAAATGGGAGATCCAGAGTATTATAAAAAAATAGCTACCTGGGTCGATACTGAAGTATTGGCTAAATATTGTGAAAAAGATCTAAGATGTAAAGAAGACTTTTTCATTTACCTTGAAGGCCATACTGATGGAAACCCATTTAGAGGAGCCCGATACAAAAATTCATTGGATATTCCAGAAGGAACTGCTTTTACACATTTTTTGGGAGATGAGATAATGGAAAAGGAAACCGAAAATGAAATAACTAAAACCTTGAAAAGTAATATGCACCTCGGAATTGCGCGAGCTTGGACGGTAAAACAGCAATTAGACTTTATGGAAGTTCCAATAACAATAGGAGCGTGGGAACATCCAAAAAGTGAGAAAGGTGGAGAATACCGAAAAATTGAAATCGAATTAAATATCACTAACCTATTATTAGATTTTTATGAAAAAAGATTAATGGAATTACTAGAAGAATCTGGAATTGGAGTTCGACCTGAAGAATGTTAAGGTTGTTTTATTTTAAAGTGACAAAATTTTATTGGTAAATATGTCGAAAAATACTTTTGTTAGGAAATAATACTAGGTAAGTATGTTGTTTTTTTGATTTTTATTTTTTTATGGATATATTTGTGGCAATTTTAGGCCAATATCCTTAAAACACTAAATTTTAAACTTTAGACTAAATAATTATGGAAACGAAATTCGATAAAATCGACTTGAAGATTATGAAAATTCTTCAAGAGAATAGTAAGATTACCAACCTTGATTTGTCAAAGAAAATTGGACTTTCTCCTGCGCCAACTTTGGAACGGGTTAAAAAATTAGAACAATCTGGCATAATAAAAAGTTATCATGCACTAGTGGATACCCAAGCAATTGGGCTAAGTGTAAAGACTTTTGTTTTAGTTTCTTTGGCCTGGCAGAAGGAAAATGCCCTAAATGCATTTTTAGAGAAAATTAAGCAGATTGAAGAAATTACAGAATGTTATATCATCACGGGTGAAGCTGATTTTTTAATCAAAATTGTTTGTAAAGATATTCCAACCTACGAAAAGTTATTGTTTAAGACTTTATCTCAGATTGAGGAAATTGAAAGATTAAAAACATTAATGACTTTGTCAACAGTTAAAGATTCTAAACTATTACCCTTCAATTACGAAAGTTAAGAATATAGATATGAATCCTCTGAAGCTGCTACTGTTTTATAACAGTAGCAGCTTTTCTGTTTAATGAATCTAATTTAAAATTGTCTTTGGAGATTTTAATTTTTATTAGGTTTTTTCAGAATTCATTGTTTTTTCTCAAAAGCGTAGAATGTATAATTATCGCAATAAAAAAAGAATAAGAACTATTGATTAGTATTTTTTCTTTAGATTTATCTTGTTCTAATTTTTTCAATAGGATAGTTTCAGATTAAATAAAATAAAAAGTTTTTTATTTAAAAATTTGTCGTAAAAGAAAATAATCTGGCTTTAGTTTTTCGATAGGCCAGTTCATCTCTTCGGAGCCATCAAATGTAATAATACATTCAAAGGTTATTTTCAAACTATAGTTGCTCTGATAAGAATCATATGCACATATTAAATTCGATGCTGTTAATATTGATCTACGTTTTGTGTATCCAAGTCTGAAGTTATGTTTAAGTGTCTTAGAATCAATTTATTATTATTTGCTTATCATATATTTGGCGCTCAAATAGGTGAGTTAAATGTATATGTGTCTTTCTACTGATGTACATATTTCGTCACCTTTGTTGTTTACGTAGAATGTGGATGTGATATTATATTCAGATATTATGGTTTCTCTATTTCTAGTTTGTCTCAAAATGGAAATCTATCCTAATCCGATATGTGATAATTTAACAGTTCAGTTTCCAATACAATTATTAAATCAAGATATAAATAATAAATCTGTGGGTATTATTGTAAAGTAGGTTATGTTATCTAAACAAGTGGGAATAGTGAAATATCGATAGACATAAAAAGAATTCCCAAAGGTATGTACTACAAAATTATTCAATATGAAAATTCTGAAGTTGCGAGATTAGTTATTTTATGATAACAAACCAATTATCATGATGGAAGTAATAAATCAAAATCATTGCAATGCAGCGTACTAGGTTTATATTTGTCATGTTATCATTTTTATTTTTTTACCTAATTTTTTCACAAAAAATACAGTTTAGAATCGGAAATTGCTAATCTTTGATACATGAAAAAAAAGAATAATTCGTTGTTGTGGAAAATCTCTGGGAAAAAAAATCCTGGCGATTCCTATGTTTTCGGAACGATGCATGTGAGTGATGAAAGGGCATTTACTTTTGAAAGTTTAGTTCATGAAAAAATAAGAGAATGTAATGCCTTTGCACTAGAATTTAATTTGGAAACAGCAAATATAAATATTACTGCAGAGATGATGAATCTACCAGGTGGATTAACGCTAGAATCCATGATTCGACCCAAGAAATTTATAAAAATTAATAAGCGTTTCAATCGATTGACGGGATATGATCTAAGGCAATTTAATCATAGTTTGCCTATGCAGGTTACTAATATGATGGCTGAGGTAGTTTTGTCTAAAGATCGGTTAAAATCACTTGATGAATCTCTTTTTCAATTTGCCAAAGACGAAAAAAAAATATTATTAGGAATTGAAACATTTGAGGAACAATTGGCAATAATGGCCAAAATTCCAGTTGAGAATCAATTGAAATCTTTGTTGAAAACCTTTAAAAGTTTTAAACAATTTAGAAGGCAAGTTTTAAAAATGGCAGAGCTTTATGAAAAGGCTGATATTCAACAATTATACAAAAGCTCAAAAAAATCAATTGGTTCGGAACGTAAACTATTACTTTATGATCGAAATAAAATCATGGCTGATCGAATTGCAATTATGGCCTCAAAACAAACTATTGTTTGTGCCATTGGGGCCGCTCATTTGTCAGGGAAAAAAGGAGTACTGAGGTATTTAAAAAAGAAAGGGTTGAAGGTGAAATCTGTATGAAATATTTCATAAAACAATATATTTACATTCAAAGAAATGAAGATAAAAATAAAGGAAGGAAAAAAAACAGCAATACTTTTTGGAGGTTCAGGCTTGGTGGGAGGGTATTGTCTTGATTTACTTTTGGATTCACCAATTTATGAGAAGGTGCTTTGTTTTGGAAGAAGTAAGCTAAATAGGAAGCATAGAAAATTAGAACAATTTATCGTAGACTTTGATAATCTTGCTAAAGCTAAAAATTTAATTTGCGGGAATGATCTGTTTTGTACATTTGGTACTACGATCAAAAAAGCAGGCAGTCAAGAAATTTTTCGGAAAGTTGATTATGAATACCCAAAAGAGATTGCTACTATTGCCTCTAATAATGGAGTTAGCCAATTTATTTTAGTTTCATCAGTCGGAGCAGATTCAAAGTCTAAGGTTTTTTATAGTCAAGTAAAAGGTGAACTGGAAGATGCGATAAAGAAGTTGCCATTTTGGGGGATTCATATTTTACGACCTTCGATGTTGCTCGGGAAACGTGAAGAAAGGAGGCCTTTGGAAAAAATAGGCATAATTTTTTTTAAGGGAATGGATTTTTTAGTAGGAGACCTCTTGGGGAAATACCAACCTGTAAAGGCAGAAGATGTGGCAAAGGCAATGGTCATGGAGGCGCAAAATTTGGAAGGAGGAATTAATAGGTTAACCTCTGATGCGATGGTGGAAATAGGTAAAGGTGAAAGGGATTTATTGGAATAACTTTAAGTAATTATTTGATTGGTGAGTTAGTTAAACTAAATGTAAAAAAAAGAATAAATAATGGATAAGGAAAAAACAGTTTCGAAAAAAACAAAGATTGAAATTAATGTAGGACTTAATGACAAAAATGTTCCTCTTCAAATTGAATGGAAATCTGATGATAATCCAAATGCAGATGATTCTCCTCAAATGGCAAAAGCAATGTTGTTGTCAATGTTTGATAAAAAGAATAAAGAAACATTGAAAATCGACTTGTGGACTTATGATATGCAAGTAATGGAAATGGATAGGTTTTTTTATCAGACTTTCAGAGGATTAGCAGATACTTATTACAAAGCTACTCAGAATAGAGAATTAGCAGTTGAAATGCAAAAGTTTGTTCAGTATTTTGGAGAGAAAACAGAGGTAATCCCAAAGAATTCTTAAACCATTTATATTTTTAGCAAAATCTTAAGATTTTATTTAGACTCCAAAGGGATTTTAGAACGTTTATAGTTATGTAAATTCTCTATAAACTTTAAAAATATGATTTTATGAAAAAAATAATGACCCTTTTATTCTGTTTGTGTTTATTCCAATTTTCGTCTAATGCACAATTTGGGAAATTGAAAAATGCTGCTAAAAAAGCTGAGGCTAAATTGAAAAATACAGGTAGTAGTTTGTCAAGTGACGAAATAGGAAAAGGATTAAAAGAAGCTTTAAATGTTGGGGTGGGGGATGCAACAGATTTTCTTTCCACTGAAAATGGATACTTGAATAGTCAATATAAAATCTTATTGCCAGAAGAAGCTCAAAAAGTTATAAAAAAAGTAAAACGAGTACCTGGTTTTGAAAATGCGGATGAAAAAATGACTAAGCTTTTAAATGCGGCTGCAGAAAAAGCAGCTTCTAAGGCTAAACCGATTTTTATTAACTCAATCAAACAAATGACGATCAATGATGCAATAGATATTTTGATGGGTGAAAAAAATGCAGCTACTCAATATTTAAATAAAACAACTCGAAAGCAATTATTTACTGAATTTATACCTGTTGTTCAAGAATCCTTGGATGAGGTAAATGCACGAACTTATTGGACTAAAATTGCGAAAGCTTACAATAGGGTTTCTTTTGGAAAAAAGGTAAATACAGAATTGGATCAGCATGTTACCAATAAAGCTTTGGATGGAATGTTTAGTCTAGTTGAAGTTAAAGAATTAGATATTCGAGAAAATAAAAGTGCTAGATCATCTGATTTGCTAACTAAGGTCTTTGCAAGGCAGGATAAGTAAAACTTAATTATTGATCTGTTGGTTATTTATCAAATTCATTAAAATATTAGCCTTTATTTCGAGAAATCGGGATAAAGGCTTTTTTGGTTATCCCACTATTACTATTTAATAGATTAAAGCAGCAGCAGTAAATACAAAAATATAGTAAGGATTTGGTGAAATTGAGCTTATTACCAAAGTCAACTTTTTTGAGCCTCAAGGCTTATTGCCCTAATAAGAAACCGCCATTTCGGAGCTAATCGAAATGGCGGTCTTTATATGTCTAAAAAGAATTAAGCTTATTAGCTATCAGAAGAAACTGGTCTTCTAAATCCTTTTTGTTTTTTAGTAGTCTTCGACTTTGGTTTCAAGTCTCCACTTAAATCGTAGAAAACTGGAGTTGCAACAAAGACAGAAGAGTAAGTTCCGACAACTACACCAATTAACAAAGCAAATGCAAATCCCTGAATACTTCCTCGTCCAAAGATGAAAAGCATAGCGATTACAAATAAGGTTGTCAAAGATGTAATAACTGTTCTAGAGATAGTTGAATCAATCGCTTTGTTCACGATTTCTTCTTTACTCCATCCAGTATATTGATTCATGTACTCTCTAATTCTATCAAATACAACAACGGTATCATTGATTGAGTAACCGATCACCGTCAAAATCGCAGCAATAAATGCTTGGTCGATTTCCATAGGGAAAGGTAAGACACCATGTAAAAGAGAGAAAATAGATAATACAATCAAGGAATCATGGAACAAAGCGGCAACCGCTCCAGCACTATATTCCCATCGAGTAAATCGAATCATGATGTAAAGGAAAACAACTAATAAGGCAAAAATACCTGCATAGAAAGATGTTCTTCGAATATCATCAGCAATCGTTGGTCCTACTTTACTAGAACTGATTACGTGAGTAATCCCAAGTTGATCAGTTTGAAAAGCATCTTTATCTAAGTTTCCTCCTGCCGTTTTGTTTACACCATTAAATAATGCAGTCATTACTTTACTAGGAGTATCTTTTTCATTTTCGTTAATCAAATAACTAGTTGTAATTGCAAATGTGTTAGATGTACTAACAGATTTTACAACAGGATCAGGAGCATCAACAAAAGCTTCTTTTAAGTTAGTTTTTAAGGTTGCCATGTCAACAGTTACATCGTCTGCAAACTGAACATTATAAGCATATCCTCCTTTAAATTCAACACCCAATTCAAATCCTTTTGTGAACATAGATCCAAGACCAGTTAAAATAATAGCACCTGAAAAAATGTATGCCATCTTCCTTTTTCCTAACCAATCTACCTTGATATTAGCGAATGCATTTTTAGACATCCCAGTCCAAAAACTCAATTCTTTATCTTTACCAGTCCACCAGTCGATGATTAATCGTCCAACTAAAACGGCAGTAAACAAGGAGCAAATTACACCAATGATCAATACAACTGCAAAACCTTTAATTGGCCCTAAACCAAAATATGATAAAACAGCAGCTACCAGCAGGGTTGTAACGTTGGCATCAATAATGGCAGAATAAGAGTGTTGGAAACCATCTCTAATTGCAGCAGAATTTGATTTTCCTGCTCTTAGTTCCTCTCTTATTCTTTCATAGATAATTACGTTAGCATCTACCGCCATACCGATTGTAAGAACAATACCTGCAATTCCAGGTAAAGTCAAAACAGTTCCGAAGGAAGCCAATGATCCAAATATGAAAGCTACATTTAAAAGTAGAGCAATGATTGAAACAATACCAGCTCCTCCATAGTAACTCATCATGAATAAAAGAACTAACAAAGTTCCAGCACCTAACGCTGTCAAACTTCGTTGAGTATTATCTTTTCCTAAAGTAGGTCCTACAATAGCTTCTTGAATAATAACAGGTCTTGCAGGTAATTTTCCAATTTCCAAAATACGGGCTAAATCGTCTGCCTCTTGAACATCGAACCCTCCTGATATACTCGTTCGACCTCCTGAAATGGGACCATTCCTTACACTAGGGCAAGAAACAACTTCACCATCAAGAACGATTCCTACTTCACGAGATCCATTTTCAGAAGCGAATTTGGTCATTTTATACCAGGTTGTAGCTCCTTCATTATTCATCCCCAATGTAACTTCGATTTGACCTTGGTTATTTTGAGTCGAAGCTGTTGTAATCACGTCTCCTTCTAAAGGTGCAACGTCACCAGTACGCTTTTTAATTCCGTATAAGAACATCTGTGATACCTCAACACCATCAGCGTCAACGTCAACATTAGGTTTATAGCCCCACATCAAAGTTAAATCACGCGGTAACATATTTTGAACAGCAGGATTTTGAAATAAATCATTAATTGCTGAAGTATCATTTGGTCTGGCAAATCCCATAATAGGACTTCCTTGTCCGTCTTGTCCACCTGAGGTATTTGGGGCAAATAATGAAAATAATGGCCCAGCTTCTCTTGGAGTAAACTCAGGATTAGGAACTTGAATAGGGTTGATTTCTTGAATCTCGGCAGTTGCATTTCCTAATGAATCTGTAACATAAATTGTATCCTGTTGAGTAATAAATTCTGGAATATCAATCTTTGTTGTATCCTCAATTGTTCCAATTTTACCTAACCTTTCATCCATCTCAGAGAAAGCCTGAATGATTTGGAAATTATTATCACTATTTCTATAAGTCTGCCAAAATTCCAATTTTGCAGTTGCTTCTAAGAAGGCTCTTGCTCTTGCTGGATTTTTAATTCCTGGTAATTCTACTACAATCATATCACGAGCAGCATCCAAAGAAATGTTTGGTTGAACAACTCCTAATTTATCAATTCTTTCTCTTAGTCTCTCGTATGTATTTTTTACAACTCCTGTAGATTTAGTACGCAACCAACTAGCTACGACATCATTTGAAGAGTTTATATTTAGAGTATTGTCATCGTCACCGGTATTCAAAAAGTAGGGAGCTAATGATTGGTCTGGGTTAGCAGCTTCAAAAGCATCTACAAATAAGGTGATATAATCTGTATTATTATTTGATTGGTTCGTTTTTGCAGTTTTTAACGCATCTTCAAAAGGAGGACCTGTATTATTATCCCTGGCGAGCGCCATGAGGTATTCACTTAAATCGACTTGCATCACAACGCTCATTCCACCGACTAAATCTAGTCCATAAGCTAATTGAGAATTTTTTAAATCTTGGTAGGTGTAATCCTTGAAAGGACTCTCCCATACCACTTCGCTGGATATTGAATCCAGATACTTGCCTAACTCTTCGTTGTAGGCTGCTGTTCCTTCTTCACCATGACTTAGTGCATATTCAACTGCTTCCTGATCAACCGTGTTAGTTTTGGTTGATAAGAAAAACTGCCAAATACAAACTAGTGCCATTAGCACAAGAAAGAATTTGATAAGGCCTTTACCTTGCATTTGTAAAAAGTTTTTAAATATTAAAAATACGTTAAAATAAAATCGCGCAAATATACAAGATTATACTAATAAATGCTCGTTTTTTTGGCATTTGTGAATGTGCAAAAACTATTCTACTTTTGCGATTATAGAATTTTTACGATGAGAAACTAGTATTGTTGATGAAATTGCCTTGTTTTTATTAAAATTAATTTTATTTTATTTAACTAGGATCACTTTTTTGACATTCCTTTTTATCTTCCATTGTATTTTTCCAAACCTTAAATCGAACAACTAAAAATGGGACTATTTTCATTTCTAAAAAAAGCAGGTGCTAATTCTTTGACAAAAAAAGAAGTAGCTAAAGTTGAAAAAACTGACGAAATTAAAAAGTTAGAAGCTAAACTTTTGAACAAACAGAAAACACTAGTTTTAGAAGGGATTGTAGGAAGTCTTGGAGTTAAAACTAAAGATTTAGTTGTAAAATTTGTTTTAGATAAAGTGACAATTTCTGGACAGGTTAGTAGTAATGAAGATCGAGAAAAAATTATTCTTGCTTTGGGTAATGTTTCTGGTGTGGCTACAGTAAATGATAAACTTACGGTTAAGAAGTCAACTCCATCAGCCATATTTTATACCGTGAAGAAAGGAGATACTCTTGGTAAGATTTCTAAAACACATTATGGTAAAGCGAGTATGTACAAGCAAATATTTGAGGCTAACAAACCAATGCTCAAAAGTGCTAACAAAATATTCCCTGGGCAAGTCCTTAGGATTCCTTCAGTAAAAAAGTAAAGTATTTAATGGTTAACTATGAATTTTTGGTTTCTAAATAATGATTCAAAATGTAAATTTATTTGCTTGGATTCTTATACTTGATTTATAGTTAACCTTTAAATAATATTTCTCAATTCTCCTTGTAGAAATCCTTCTACATTTTTTACTACCTCGGTTAATAGTCTTTTTCTTGCTCCAAGACTAGCCCATGCTTGATGTGGTGTGATAATGCAATTATCTAAATTCATTAATACGTGATCGGGCGATGGAGGTTCAGAGGAAAGTACATCTAGTGCAGCACCGGCGATTCTTTTATTCTCTAAAGCATTTCTTAATGCTGATTCATTGATTAAACCACCACGAGCTGTATTAATCAAATACGAAGTAGGTTTCATTTTGGCAAGATTGAGGAGTGAAATAATTCCTTTGTTTTCCTCGGTTAAAGGTGCATGAAGACTTAATACATCACTTTGAGAAAATAGTTCATCTAATTCAACATATTCGATACCCTCAAAAGTTTCTTTATTTGGGTTTTTTCGATTAACAATAACTTTCATTCCAAATGCTAAAGCTACATTTGCTACAGCTTTCCCAATCTTTCCAAAACCATATATTCCCATAACCATTCCATGGACTTCATTAATTGGCTCATGCCAATATGCGAAATCGTTTTGTTTTGACCAGATGCCCAGATGAACCTCTTGATTATATCTTTCCACTTGATTAGTTAATCCAAAAAGTAGCGCAAAAACATGTTGTGCTACTGCAGGAGTACTGTAGCCACTCACATTTGAAACAGGAATATTTTTTTCTCTACAAAAATCTAAATCAACATTATTATAGCCTGTAGCTGAAACACAAATATATTTAAGACGAGGCAAGTGCTTTAAAATTTGACGATCTAACACAAGTTTATTGACAATCAAGATGTCAGCTAATTTTCCCCTTTCAATGATTTCATTCCTTTTTGTGCGTGGAAAAACTGAAAAACTAGAAATTGATTCTAGACCTTTCCAATTAAGATCTCCTGGATTTAATGTATATCCATCTAGAGCAATGATTTTAGTCATATTGATTTTTGTTTTAATGTGTTGTCTATCAATGTATGTGATATTAATCAAATAGTTTAAAGTTTTATATTTATAGTGATTCAGAATTAATTCTTTTTCGCAAATTGTCTTAAATGTAATTCAAGGCTACTATACAATTCAGCCATACGATGAGGGCATCCAAAACAAGCCTCAAAACTTCCATCTTGTCGTAAATCATTTGGGAAAACAAATACTTCTGGTTTCCTATTATTTTTGATGAAGCTTAATAATTCTATTAAGTCGTTTTCTGAAAAAATGATAGATTGCTGGTTGGTGTTTTTTCTCAATTTATTGACAATATATATATCTTCAAATTGTTTTTTTTTACTTTTTTTTCCAAAAAAATCATAAGGAGTTTTTAAAACTAGTAAAGGTGTATTCTCAATATTTAAATGAAAAATTCCAATTGGAGTTTTGTTGCAACGAACATTGAGATAGGATTTGATGAGGGTAAATTTATTTACGGAGTTAGTTGACCAAAGCTCTACTTTTTGTTCTTTTTTGAAAAAAAGTAACTGTAATAGTTTAGTATCTTCAAGTAATTCACTACTCTCAAAATTATTTTCTTTGTAATTATTTTGGCAAGAGAAAAAACTTAAAACGAGTATTAAAATACTGACCTTAGAAATTGTCATAAGCTATAATTTATCTTTCATCATTACAAAGGGATCCTTTTGAGATGCAAAAAGACTAAAATAAGGATATATTTTTTAACTAAGGAAAACAATTAACTCCTAATCGTTGAAATTCCTCGAAGAAAGATCATCGTCAACTTCTAAAGTTAGATGAATCTAAAAAATTGAATCATTTGGGTAGTTAGATCCATTAATTATTTAGGTTCCAATCATAAGTTTTGAAATTAACTGAGGTATTCTTCCCAATTTTTGAACTTGAAAATTTATTTAAATAGCTTTTTAAATCACCAAAATCTTTTCTGTACCAATCAAAAATTTTAGAGACTTCTACGTTGCTAGAAGTAATGGTATTGTAAATTGGGTTATTGATAAATGACTTAGTTTGTCTTTCTAGGTTTGAATTTAAATTGCCTTCTGTCCATGCTTTATTCAATAATGGTGGGCACGATTTTGCTGCACAATTTACGGCAAAATGAATCCTAGGTTCACTATAATTTGGGCGAATAATATCGTTTTCAATATTGTTTAAGCTCAAAGTTCGCTGATCGATTTTGATCCATTTGACATCCCAAGGTTTTCCATTGTTTAAATCCATAATTGATTTAATTGGGTAGTTTTTCAAAATCAATTTAATCGTATTTGCATTGTATGCATTAATCCAAAAAGCTAGAGATTTATTTCTACTCCAGGTTTTTTCAATAATAGTTTTTTCCAATACTTTAAGATATGCATCTAATTTATCTTGATCTTTTTTGAAGGTTCGGTAATTGACAACACCTGAATTATTTACATGTCTCTGTAATAGGTTATTAAAATCATCATGAAGATTAATAGTTTTTTCTTGTTTTTTTGGAGTCTTTCGTTCCATTTCAATCTTTTGCTCTATTGTCTGTTTTACTTCTTTATTAGACTCAGGTTGTTTCATTTCCTTTTCTATTAGTATTTTTTCAATCAACAATCTTTCTTTCTCATCTCCAGCTTTAGTATTCTCCTCTTTCATAATTTCAGAGTTTGGTGAATTATTATCTAATGAGCTAAACTTAGGAGTTGTTTCAACTAAAGTATTTTTTGATGAAATATCTAATGCCATTTTATCTGGTTTTACCTCCACATTTATTTTATTTTTTACTAAAATTTTAGTTCCCTTCAATGAAGAGTTTTGAGGACTTTCAACTTTCGATTGTAGCTGAGTTTTCTCGATATTATCTTTTGTAGAAATAGTATTAGTTCCATTGGTTTTATTATCACAACTGAGGAATAAGAATAGTACGCAAATAAAAGATAGATTTTTCATGAAAATATTTTTTTGACATGAGGTATTTTGATCCAAAATATAATAATTTAATTAAAAGTTTATTGTGGAAAGTAACTTAAAAATCAAAGAAATGAATAGATATCCACTTAATTATTGTCTAATTATATAAAAAAGGTATTTTATTAAATTAGAGAATTAGAAATTTAAATTTTTTAAATGTCGTAATCTATTCAGCTTCCTGACATATCCTATAAATACCTTTTTGTTGCCGCAATGAAATTTACTACTTTTGCATTTCGTTTAAATCTGTCTAAGACAAATCACGAAATAGAAAAATGTCAGTAAAAGTAGAGCAATTAACAAAAGTATATCAAACTCAAAAAGCAGTTAACGAAATTTCTTTCGATGCAAAGAAAGGACAAGTATTGGGTTTTTTGGGTCCAAATGGTGCCGGTAAAACAACTACCATGAAAATCATCACTTGTTTTATTCCCCAAACGGATGGTAAAGTGACGGTTTGTGGTTTCGATACTCAAGTTTCTCCTATGGAGGTACGACAAAAGATTGGGTATTTGCCAGAGCATAATCCGCTGTATAAAGATATGTATGTAAAGGAGTATTTGGGATTTGTGGGAGGATTACATAAGTTGAAAAATAAAAAGAAGAAAGTTGCAGAAATGATAGAGCGAGTTGGGCTAGGTAGGGAACAGCATAAGTTGATTGGAGCACTTTCCAAAGGTTATCGTCAAAGAGTAGGTTTAGCTCAAGCTATGTTGCATGATCCTGATGTTTTGATTTTGGATGAACCAACTTCAGGACTCGACCCTAATCAATTAGTTGAAATTCGAAAGTTGATTATTGATTTGGGAAAAGAGAAGACAGTTATTTTTTCAACTCATATCATGCAAGAGGTTCAAGCAATTTGCGATCAAGTCTTGATTATTAATCGGGGAAAAGTTGTAGCCAACGATCCGGTAGAAGCTTTACAGCATAGAATTTCAGGATCAACCACTGTAACGGTAGAATTCCTAGAGAAAACTCAGAAAGAGTTTTTGAGGAAAATAAGAAAAGTCAAAACCATAAAATCTTTGGGAAATAATCAATGGAAAATAACTGCTGATTTGAAGGATGATATCCGAAAAGATATTTTTGATTTTGCTGTTCAAAATAAACTTACACTTTTGGGTATGAAAAAAGATGTTTTTAGTGTGGAAGATGTTTTCCAAGAATTAACGAAAGATTAATATTTTACCATAGATAAATCACTTATAATTTATTTTAATGTGAAAAGAATATTCATAATTTTATCACTTTCGATTTGCGTAAATGCATTGTTAATTGCACAAGGCGATATGGTGTATTTGAGTAAAAATTTTAAATTCCAAGATGGCATATTTTTAAGTTTTGAAGACTTCAAAAATAATAAGCCGACTTATAAGTGGAAAGAGGTGCTAGCAGGCGTTCATTCAAATCCTCAAAATTTTTTAGCTCAGATGTATGGTTTAAAAGTGGAGATGGTTGAAGTTTCAGAGGAAAAAGAAATTCAATATCGGAATGTTGATTTGGAATCTATTTGGGGGATTTGTTTAGATGGAATTCCCTACATTCGATTGTCACGAGAGGAACTAAAAAAGGAAAATGTTGTTTTTGCTGGAATGAAACTACGAGGGAAAATTTGCTATTACGAATACGAGGAGTTTGTAATAGAGAAAAAAGAGATGTCTGCGTATAATCCAGTTACTGGGTACCCTTTTCGAACAAAGGATGTCGATGTCAAGGTAAAGTTGATTCATCAAAATATGCTTCATTTTGAAACTGGCGAAACAGCAGTTTTTTCAAAAGAGAATTTTAAAGAATGGATTAAGGATGATAAAAGATTATACGAGACGGTTAGTGAATTATCAACTCAAGAGGTTGAAGATAAATTATTTAAATGTTTGCTGATCTATGACGATAGAAATTTGGTAAAAGTTAGAAAAAAATAAATTTATAGATTGATGAGAATCTTGCTTGTCATTGGTGAAAATTAAATTCAAATTTTTTCATTCAGAAATATACTTATGTTAACAATTTTTTCAAAAGAAATAAATACGTTTTTTAGTTCTCTGATAGGCTATATCGCCATAGGGGTTTTTTTATTAGTGACAGGTTTGATGATGTTTGTATTTCCTGATACGAGTTTGTTGGATTATAATTATGCAACATTAGATCAGTTATTTTCTTTAGCTCCAATGATTTTTATGTTTTTGATTCCTGCAGTTACAATGCGATCTTTTGCTGAGGAAATCCAAACTGGAACCATAGAGTTGTTGACTACTCGACCTTTGCGCGATATTGAAATTGTGATGGGGAAATACTTTGCAAATTTAATACTTGTTTTGTTCGCACTTATACCGACACTATTATATTATTATACGGTTTATCAATTAGGTTCTCCAGCGGGTAATTTGGATTCAGGTGCAATTCAAGGAAGTTACATTGGGTTGTTTCTTTTGGCAGGCGTTTATACTGCCATTGGAGTATTTGCATCATCTCTAATAGATAATCAAATTGTCTCATTTATCTTGGCAACATTCCTATGTTTTTTCATGTATTCCGGATTCTTGTTCATTAGTAAAATGCCATTCTTCTTTGGAACTTCAGATACAATTGTACAAATGTTTGGAATTGATTATCATTATAGCTCAATTAGTCGAGGGGTCATAGATACCAGAGATATAGTTTATTTTATTTCCATTATCGCCTTATTTATAGCAATGACTTTAGTGTCATTGGAAAAACGAAAATGGTAAAGGTTTTATAATTTGAGATTAACTTTTGATTAGTTAATTTTAATGATATTTTATATGAAATATTGATTTTTATATTTTTTAAATGTAGTCAATTATTTACTTTAGATGAAGATTAATAGTAAAAGAAATCAGAGTTTGTTTCAGTTGGGGTTATTTGCAGGAGTATTGTTATTTATCAATATTCTCGGGAATACCCTCTATAATTATTATGATTTAACAGAGGATAAAAGGTTTACATTGACTAATTCATCAGTTGAAATGATGGATAATATTAATGAGGTTGTCTATGTAAAAGTATTGTTGGAAGGAGAGTTTGGAGGAGGGTATAAAAGATTGCAAAATTCCGTAAGAGAATTGTTGGATGACTACAGGAGTGTTTCTCCAAATTTAGAATATGACTTTGAGAATCCCTTGGAAGGTTCGATAGAGGAGGTTAATGCACGAAAGGAATTATTTGCAAAAAGTGGGATATTTCCAATCAATTTGAAAGAGTTAACTAGTGATTCCAAAAAGGAACAATTGACATATCCTTATGCTTTAATATTTTTTCAAGGTCGTGAAACGGCAGTAAACTTATTAGAAAATAATGTCCCTGGTATGAATCCTGAATTGGCTATTAATAACTCTATTAGTTTGTTAGAGTATAAAATTACTGGAGCTGTAAAGAAATTGATGACTGTTAGAAAGCCAGTGGTGCTCTATACCACTGGACACCAGGAACTTAGTCCAATTCAAACGTCTGATCTAGATGCAGAGTTAATAAAAAATTATGATCTTAATCGAATCAACTTGGATAGTGTAGTTCAGATTAATTCAGATGTTGATGTACTTATTGTGGCAAAGCCGCTTTTACCTTTTTCTGAAAAAGACAATTTTAAAATTGATCAATATGTGATGAATGGAGGTCGAGTTTTATGGCTTTTGGATAAGGTTGGAGCGAGTATCGATAGTATGAGGATCACAGGTCAACATTTGGCGATGCCAATGGAGTTGAATTTGGATAGGCTACTTTTCAGATATGGGGCAAGGATCCAACCTAACTTAGTGATGGATTTGGAATGTACTCCAATTGCTTTACAAACTGGAGTTATCGGTGATAAGCCACAATTTGAGTTGTTTCCGTGGTTCTTTTATCCAAGAGTTTCTTCAAGGTCTGTTCATCCAGTAGTAAAGGGTATTGATCGAGTCAACCTCTTTTTTCCAAATGTGATAGATACAATCGAAACACGTGGAGGAGCTGTTAAAAAAGAGATCTTATTGACGACTTCTGATTACAGCCGTTATCAAAGAGTACCTGTGAATTTAACCTTTGAAATATTAAGGGACAAACCAAATCCTGATGTCTATAATAAAAAGAACTTACCATTAGCTGTTTTACTTGAAGGTCGTTTTCCCTCTGAATATGAAAACAGAGTAACTGAATCACTACTTTCTGGCTTACGAGATTTAAATATAGATTATAAAAAAGTGAGCGCACCAACACGGATGATTGTGGTTTCGGATGGTGATGTAGCAATAAGTAGATTAGATCGACAAACTCAAAAACCATTACCACTGGGATTAAATCCTTTTGATAAATATCAATATGCAAATAAACAGTTTTTAATGAATGCCATTGAATATTTACATGATGATAAAGGAGTGATTGAGGCAAGAGGAAAAGAGGTGAAATTGCGTCTATTGGATAGAGTAAAAGCAAAAGAGGAGAAAACGAAATGGCAGTTATTCAATATTTTATTTCCTATTGTTGGTTTAGTATTATTTGGGATTATTTATAATTGGTTGCGACGAAAGAGGTTTGCATCGCAATAATTTTTTGAGAAAACGTTTTTGTTGAAATTGGTGTAAACTTATTTTTTCAAAACATAAAACATAAAATGTAAACATGAAAAGAACATTAATCTTATTAATTCTATTTTTAGTTCTAGGAACGGGGGCTTATTTCTTAGTGAAAAATAAAGATAATTCATCTACAACCTCTTGGAACGAAGCAGGTGATTTTGCTGTTGATAATGTCGATGAAATATATAAAATATTTATTGCAGATAGACAAGATTATAGAGTTTTGTTGGAAAGAAAGAATGGATATTGGACATATAATAAAAAATTTAAAGCAAAAAATACTCAAATCAATGACTTGCTAAATACTATAAGAGGGGTCCGAATGAAATATACTACTCCTCGTGGTGCTGAAGATAATATGCGTAAAAACTTGGCCACTTCTGGTGTTAAGGTGGAAATATATGACAAGAATGATAATAAGTTAAAAGTATACTACGTAGGTGGTTCGACCGCTAATAGTCTTGGAACCTATTACATAATGGAAGGTTCAACTGAGCCTTATGTGATGCATATTCCAAGTTTTCAAGGAATGCTAAAAGGAAAGTTTATGAAGCAAGATGATGATTGGAAAGATTTGATTATGTATGGGGAGCAAGTGGAAGATATTCAATCTGTTTCAGTTGCTTATCCCAAGCAAAAAAGTAAATCTTTTATCATAGATAGAAAAGGTGCAGGTGAGTATGCCGTCAAACCATTTTACGAAGGAACTCCTAAAATTGAAAAACCTGTTTTGAATGCGGCAGTTGAAAAATATTTGACAGGGTATAGTGTTATGATGGCAGAGGCTTTTGAAAATAAAAACTCATTGCGTGATTCCATTGTCAATACATTACCATTTGCATCAATTTCAATAACCAATACCCAAGGGAATACAAAAGTAGGTCGATTATTCCCTATTCCTCAACTAGATCAATATGGTAATCCAGTTTTAAGTACAGGAGTTGGAATGAAAGGTAAGCAATCTATTTATCGATATTTTGCTGACTATAAAGATGAATATGGTGATAGTTTTAGGTTGGTGCAACACCGAAATTTTGAAAGATTATTTTGGAGTTACGATTACTTTTTTTCTCAATAGTTACGCGGTTAAGTAAACGTCAATTTTGGTAATTTCCCTATGAAGAAAACAATTTACCCAACTACACTTTTCTTGGTGCTTTTTCTTTTTCAAAGTGCTCACCTTAATTTAGAATGGGGTTTTTTTGGGCATCGGTTAATCAATCGTATGGCAGTTTTTACTTTGCCTCCTGGTATGATGATTTTTTATAAAAAAAACATTGAGTATGTTTCTGACCATGCCGTTGATCCTGACAAAAGAAGGTATGCAACAAAGCATGAGGCAGTTCGACATTATATCGATTTGGACATTTGGGGAGAATATCCTTTTGAAAATTTTCCAAGAACTCAAATTGGTGCATTAATGAAATATACGGATGTGTTTGTTATTGATAAACAAAATGATACAACCCTAGTTTTAGGAAATGAGCTTCGAATAGATGAAGATAAATTTTTTATTAAGTTTCGATATCAAGAGAACAAAGAAGTAGTCATTCCAAAAAAGAAATTCCAATCTTTTTTTTATAACAATATACTTGCAAAATATTATGATGATGTATGGGAACTAGATTTAGATAGTTTTCAGTTGTATTTTGATGAGTTTTTTCCGACATCGAATGGGTACAAAGTTATCGCAGAGGATAAGTTTTCAGAATATGGTGTATTACCTTTCCATTTAATGAGAATGCAAAATAAATTGACTAAAGCATTTGAAAATAAAGATGCAAAATCCATTTTGCGAATCTCAGCTGATTATGGACATTATATTGGTGATGCTCATGTCCCGTTACACACTACCGAAAATTATAACGGTCAATTGACCAATCAAATTGGAATTCATGCCTTTTGGGAAAGTCGAATACCTGAATTATTCGCAGAGGAAGAATATGATTTTTTTGTAGGTAAAGCTGAATACGTTGAGAATAAAGTAGATTATTTTTGGGATATAATATTGACAAGTCATCAATTAGTTGATAGTGTTTTATTAATTGAAGCTGATATGGTGAAGGCATTTCCAGAGGATAAACAATTTTGTTTTGACAATCGAAATGACTTAACAGTTAGAACACAATGTCGAGCTTTTGCTGAAGCATATTCTGATCGGATGCAAGGAATGGTAGAGGAAAGGATGACAAGTTCTGTCTACTCTTTAGGAAGTCTTTGGTATACGGCATGGGTAGATGCTGGCCAACCAGATTTGGCTGATCTAGGAAATGAGGAATTAACAGAACGAGAAAAAAAAGAATTGGAGGAATTGAATAATTCAGTTCGTAGTGGTGATATTAAAGGACGAGAACATTAATTAGTAGTTAATTATTTTTAAAGTTAGAATCTCTCTCATTGTTTTAACCATTAAGCCTAGCATTACACCAAATAAAACGATGATTAAAATTATTTAGGATTTTTCCATTGTGATTCATCATTAACAATTACAAAGAATGAGTTTATTTAAAGGTCAAATTGGTTTAGTATTTAAAGGAGTGGCAATGGGTATTGCTGAGGTAATTCCAGGTGTATCTGGCGGTACCATTGCATTCATTACTGGTATTTATGAAAAATTGATTAATACAATAAAAGCTTTCAGTCCATCTTTGATTGGTGTTTTTCAAAAAGATGGATTAACCGGTGTATGGAAAGCGATAAATGGTAATTTTTTAGTTGCATTGTTGTTTGGAATGGTTGGAGGAATTGTTGTCGGAGTTTTTGGAGTGACTCATTTATTAGAAGAATTTCCTCAGCATCTTTGGGGTTTTTTCTTTGGATTAATTATCGCATCAGCCATATACATTGGCAAGCAAGTTTCGAGTTGGGGAGCGATTGAAATAGTTGGATTATTATTAGGGACTGGAATTGCTTACTATATTACTATTGCTAGCCCTGCAAGTGGAAATGAAGCGCTGTGGTTTGTATTTCTCTCTGGAATGATAGCAATATCAGCTTTGATTTTACCTGGAATTTCAGGGAGTTTTATTTTGTTGTTGATGGGGATGTATACATTTATTTTACCAAAGGTAAAAGAAGCTTTGACAACTTTTAGCTCGGAGAGTTTGATCATTACTGGAGTTTTCGCGATGGGTTGTTTGGTTGGAATTACTTCGATATCAAGAGTGATTTCATGGATGTTTGATCATTACAAAAATACAACTTTAGCTGTGTTGACAGGTTTTATGGTAGGATCATTAAATAAAGTTTGGCCTTGGAGAAATACAACTCAATGGATAGATAAAGAGTCTGGAGAAATTCTTTTGAATGTCGAAAATTATGTAGCTCCAGCTAATTTGAAAATATTAAAAGAGGTGAGTGTTTCCCCGAATAATTTTTTGGAGGAGCCACATTTGATGCCAGTTTTTATTTTAATGGTTATTGGGTTTTTAGTAGTTTTTGGATTAGAGAAGATTGGAGGTGAAAATGCCTGATTAAATTGACATTATAAATATTAAGAAGCCTCGAACCAATTAAATTTGATTCGAGGCTTTTTTGTGAAAATGACTTAATGTATCAAAACTATTATTTTTTTAATGCTCCAAAGAATTGAGTATTTAGTTTAAGCATTTTCATGTTTTTGTTTTTTCATCTCCTGTTTACGAATTAAATTCTTTTGATATTTTCCTTGTGCAATATCAGTCAAAATTAAAATGATTAGGATAAAATAAAAAGTGGATTTACTCATTTGTTCCACTGGTTGTCCGCCTATTTTTAGGTGGGCAAGGTGACCACCTTCTGTCACCAACATGATTCCAACTAAGAATAAAATAAATAAGCCTAAGACCTCGTACATTCTATTTTTTGATAAAAAATCCGATATTTTATCAGCCATCACAATCATTAATATCCCACCAATGATAATGGCTGTAGCCATTACCCAAAGTATATTTGTTAAAGCAATTGCACTTAAAATAGAATCAAATGAAAAGACTAAGTTCATTATTACTATCATAAAAATAACTTGACCAACAGATTTTTCTCTACCTTTCTTAGAAGCATCACTTTCATCTTGGAAGGCAATCATGTGCCAGATTTCTTTGATGGCAGTATAAATAATAAATGCCCCACCAGCCAAAACAATCAAACTATGTCCATTGAATACTCCATGGAAAATATTCCCAAAATCAATAGTGAAGAGTTCTCCTTGAACAAGATCAATTAACTTAATCAAAACAAAAAGTAGTATGATTCTTAAAATTATCGCTAATCCAATCCCTACTTTTCGTACATAACTTCTTCTTTCTGCAGGAGCATTTTTCGACTCTAAAGAAATATATAGTAGATTGTCAAAACCTAATACAGCTTGAAGTAAAACAAGCATTACGAGTGTTCCAAGATTTTGGATAAGTGTTGGTTCCATATTTTTTAAAATATTAAATTTAATTTTTTAATTAAACCCAAACATAACTATTCTTAATTTATTTCGTGATAAAAAATGTCATCAAATAGCCTAAATTTCTACCATAAAAACAATTTTTCAAAAATCGAAGACGTTTAGTTCTCTATAAAGTCCAAAAAAATTAAATAAAGATCTTATATGTAACAAACTTTACGATTCAATAACTGGTAATTTCGATACCTAACTACCTATTTTCAAATTTCTAAATATGATAAGAATGAATCGTTTTCTAACAACTTGTATTGTTTTAATATTCCCGTTTTTATTAATTGCTCAAGATTCCGAAGTTGGTTTAATTCTCGGAACAACAGGCTATACTGGTGATATTACTCCGAGTAATAATTATTTTAGTACCGGCAAAAGGCATGCATCTCTTGGAGTTTTTTTACGAAAAGATCTTAATCGTTTTACAGCCGTAAGAGGTACATTTACTTACGGAAAATATTCTGGTGATGATGCTAATTCAAAAATTGAGGGTATCCAAAATCGAAATTTAAGTTTCCAGTCTAACTTACTTGAATTATCATTAGTTGGAGAAATAAATCCTTTTGGAACTAATTCAACTGGAGAAAAAATACAACCTTATTTGTTTGGAGGTATTGCAGTTTTTCATTTTAATCCTGAAACAAATTACAATGGTCAATTGGTTGAATTACAGCCTCTAGGTACAGAAGGTCAAGGCATGGATGACTTTGATAAACCATATAAGTTGACTCAGATTTCAATTCCGTTAGGGGTAGGGGTGAAATACCAAATTACCGATAGAATCAATCTCGGAGTCGATTTCGGAGTTCGAAAGACATTTACCGATTATTTGGATGATGTGAGTGGAACTTATGTCAATTACAATGATTTATTTGAAGGGAATGGACAACTGGCAGCTGCTCTTGGAAATAGGTCAGGGGAGCTAAATCAAGAGGGAAACATTCCTGAAATACTACCAACTGGCTCTCAAAGAGGAAACCCTCTTCAGGACGACTGGTATTTTACTGCTGGCGTCACTTTTGGATATAAATTTTCTACAAGAACTAGAAATTATAAAGGTCGAAATCCTACAGGTAGAGAGTTTGGTTGTCCAGGAAAGAATCTTTAAAACTCTATTTTCATTCTCCCTTGAAAACAGGAAGCAAACTTTAAATCAAAACGAGTGCCTCGAAAGGGGACTCGTTTTATAGATGTCATATGGTTTAATGCTAAATTTGACTCTAAAAAATTAAAAGTAATCTAAGCCATTTTTTGTATATTTAGAAATTAAATCTGAGTTGGAAGGTCAAACATAAAAATCTAAAGGAAACAAATAAAAGTAAATTTTTTATCCTTTTTTTGAGAATAAGAGTTACTTATCTGCCTCTCTCATAAAATTGAACAATCCGTTCATCCGTTATTACATCCTTTGGAGTAATTTTATTTTTTAGAACAATGCCTTCCAGTGTCCTGCATCGACTTAAAGCAACATAAGTTTGTCCACTTTCAAATGCTCCTTTTCCCATGTCAATAATTATTTTATCGAAGGTTTTTCCTTGGCTTTTATGAATCGTGACAGCCCAAGCTAAACGTAAAGGGTATTGTTTGAAACTTCCTGTCACTTCTGTTTCAATTTCATCTTTAGCGTTGATTTTATATTTCATGATCTCCCATTCGAGTTGTTCCACTTTAATAATTCTCTGAGAACCATCAGGATTTTCCAGAGCTACTTTTATTTCATCAGGTTCAAGAGATACGATTTTTCCAATCGTTCCATTGACAAATTTTTGATCAGGATCATTTTTGATGAACATTACTTGTGCATTCATTTTCAACTGCAAAAGAGGTTCTGTTGGAAATCTACGGTCATTAAAAGTTCCTGAGACTTTAGCTATATAAGATCGTTCTAATGTGTTTAATTTTTTAAGCTCTCGATTATTGATTGCATCAACGGTGGCATTTCGTGGAGAAAGCGTTATATAAAAATCTTCCGATTGAAAATCTGGCAAATACCTTTCATTTAAGTCATCCAAATCATCATAATCTGTATGATTTAATCTTACTGCATCAAGAAGACGAATAAAGTGTCTAGAGTTTTGTCGATAAGTTTGATGTAATTCCAGCATTTCCATTTCAAACCCATTTTGGAAAATTTTTGCTGAGAAAAAATATGCACTATCATAAAATGATTGAAAAAGTTGGCGTTCCGCATTTGAACTAACCACAGGAGGTAATTGAAACAAGTCGCCAAAAAATATCATCTGAACTCCTCCAAAAGGTAATCCCGGCTGTGTTCCATTTAACCTCAAAAAAGCATCCATATTATCAATCATATCCGCACGAACCATCGAAATCTCATCGATGATAATTACGTCTAATTTCTGATAAATTTTATTATACCTTACTTTTTTAACTTCAGATCGCTGAAGCGGTTTTCCGGGGAATCTAAAAAAAGAATGGATGGTTGTGCCTTGTACATTTAAGGCTGCAATACCTGTAGGTGCTAGGACTACGCATTTTTTATGGGTCGTATTTCGAAATAATTGAAGCAAGGTACTTTTACCTGTTCCAGCTCGTCCTGTTACAAAGACATTCGTTTTGGTTTTTTCTAAAAGGTCTAGTGCCGCTTTAAAATCGCCGTTGAGTTGTATGGGTTGTAGATCATTTTTCATCTGAGGCGAAATTAGGTAAAAAAGCAATAGTTTTACGATTATTTGTTTTTTTATCAAAATAATCTCTTTGAGACGGTTACTACTTTTGTTTATTTTATTTTCAAATATTTATTGTTTTAGCCAAAAAAAACCTCGTCTTAATTGGAGTGAAAATTATAAAAAAAAACATGCGGGTGCTATTACTCAAAAAGTACTCGGGAGTAACTCAAAATCAATATATATTTTAGATTTAGTAGTAGGTAGAGGCAAACAAATTTTATTGGAATACGATTATGAACTCAATCTAGTTCGACAGACTCCATTAAATTTTAAATATGAAAGGAAGAAGGTCAAGTTTAAGCGTTTACTTAAAATAAAAGGAGGTAATTATCTGATAGGTATTAGCGAAAATGGAAAGAAGAACAAAAACATTATTCACTATTTAGATATGAAAAAGGATTTGGTGAGAGAAAACCTTCAAATTATAGCAACTTATAAATATGATCAAAGTGTTTTTGCTACGTCCGAAAGGGACCGAGATGAAGATGCTAGCCTAATTCGAATAAGCCAGGATTCGAGTTTGTTTATTTTTGGACGTTCACTTACCATAAAAGAAAAACCAAAAGAGGAAGAAGATTACCAATTTTTGGTGTTTAATGATAGAATGGATTTACAATTTAAAAGACAATCCTCTTTTGGGTTAAAAGATAATGATATTGATGTCAAGGATTATGAAATAAATAATGATGGTGACATATGGGTTACAGGAAAAGTGAAAGGGAATTCTAAAATATACAAATTACCATGTGAAAAAGAATTTGAAGAATTAGCTTTTTATCCGGAAAAATACGTATCTGAAAAATACAGTTCTATTTAACACAACATCAGACGATTTTTATGTGGCTGGATATTGTATTGATTTGTCAAAAGAGAAGTTAGAAGGTTGGGCAAAAATTAAAGCCAATACCAAAAAGAGACTTACTGATTTTTTTTAATTAAATATAATAAAAAGGGTAATCTAATTTTTGAAAAAAAAATATCCTTAACTGATGGGGAATATACCCTTGGGAAATTTGGAATCGCTGAAAGTAGAGAGAAGCGGGATTGTTCCTTTTTAGAAATAAAAAATGTGCTTGTTAATTATGATAATAATACAATTTCCATAGTGGCTGAACATATTAAAAGGAATTATAAAAAATTAAAACTGATAACTGACTTTATTACAATTACTTCTTTATCATTTGAAGGTGATTATAATTGGTCAGTAGATATCTCAAAAATATCAAAGCATGATCAATTTTTCAGGTATAAGGGTGTTTCTTATACTTTTGGGTATGATTCAAGCGGAGGAATGATTTTGCTGTATCCTAATATTAAAAAAGAAGAGTTTAAAATCTTAGGAATAAAGTATACACCGAATAGTTTTAAAATGTATGTTGATGCAACATATCTTAATAAAAATGGGGAAATAGAAGATCAAAGAACAGTTTACGTTTCGAAAAAAAGATTTTATTTTGATTCATACCAATCAAGGAAGGTAGGTGTATGGTCGTTTACAGCTTTACTGTGAGAATGGTTCAAAGATGAAACTAGGATTAATAAGCTATCCATAATTCACCTTTCGTACGACAATTCATTAAAAAATAACATTCGGAAACACTAGTTTTGTTCCTTTTTATATTAATTTTGATCTAAGATTTCAAACAACCCTCTAAATAAAACTAGCGAAAACTAACTTACCTAAAAATTAACCCATATTTTATCAACCAAACCATAAATTTTTTCTATGAATAAAATTATACCTCTAATCATTTTTACTTTTACTACACTTGGAATTTTCGCACAATGCGACGAATTATTTATTTCTGAATATGTCGAAGGATATGGAAATAATAGAGCTTTAGAAATTTATAACCCTACCAATACTGCAATTGATTTGTCAGCCTATTCAGTTGGACGATTTTCTAATGGAGGTTCTTCTTACGTGGGAATTGCACTTCCTGCTCAAAACTTAGAACCATACAAAACTTTCGTAGCGGTTTTAGACAAAAGAGATTCAACTGGAACTGGTTTAGAAACTCCGATCTGGAATGGATACCAATTATGGGATTACTGTACTGATAATGACACAGGAGATACGTTACTATACGCTGATGGAGATACCATCTTTTGTGTACAATATAATTCAGATGGATTGCATCTTTACGGAACGGAATATAATGAGTGGTTGGATTTGGAAGGAAAAGCAAATGGATTTTTCTGCCCTGTATACAATGTAAATAATGCCATGTATTTCAATGGGAACGATGCAGTTGCTTTGGTAAAAGGGTTAACCGTTAATGGAGACGGTTCAAATGTAATCGATGTTGTAGGAGTGATTGGTGAGGATCCAGGTGATTCTTGGGTTGGTGCCGATGGTGGATGGTTGACCAGAGACAAAACTTTGGAGAGAAAATCTGATATTCAAATAGGTACTGGTCCGGTTGTCGGAGTAGTGCAAGATACTTTTGCATATGTTGAATATAATATTTGGGGCAAAAATAGCTTCTATGGGATTGGCGAACATGATTGTACTTGTGATCCTGATTTCATGGTTGCAACGGAGGAATTGAATCAAATTGCATTCAATATTTTTCCAAATCCAACAATTACTGAATTATGGATTGAAGCAGAGCAAAATATTGAGCGAGTAGAGATTTATAATTTATTAGGAGAAAGAATGCTAGAACAGAACTTTGGGACGGACGCATCAAACAGAACGAATATTTTAGTAAAGAAATTAGAAACAGGTATGTATATAATTAGTTTGCTTTTTGATGGTGATCATCAATCTACTCAAAAATTTATTAAGCAATAATAAATTTTTATTGTAAAAATAGGAAAGGAGTTTTCACAGAGTTACACGGAGTTTTTTTTAAAAAAATGTTATTCCAATCTCTGAGAAAACTCCTTTTTAACGAAATTAAGATTTTATCATTTATAATTTTGAACCAAGAAATACCTTCGTGACTATGAATAAAAATTACATTTTTACCTTTCTTTTTCTATGGGTTTCTTTATCTCTTTTTTCACAAAATACTTTAAACGGAATTCTATTAGACTCAGAAACGGGAGAGGAATTAATTGGAGTGAATATCATTTATTCTGAGGGAGGAACTACTTCAGAGTATGATGGAAGTTATAGTTTAGATTTGCCTAAAGGTGATTATGAGATTACTTTTTCTTATGTAGGTTACCGGACTGTAATCAGGAATATCACTATGAAATCCGATCCAATCGAGTTGGATTTGAGAATGAACTCTGGAGAAATTTTGACTCAGGTAAATGTAACGGCAGATATTGCGATTGAGAGAAAAACCCCAGTCGCATTTTCAAATATCCCAACATTGAAGTTACAAGAAGAATTAGCTGCTCAAGATATTCCGATGATTTTAAATTCAACTCCAGGTGCATACGCAACTGCCTCTGGAGGTGGAGATGGTGATGCAAGAATCACAATTCGTGGATTTAACCAAAGAAATGTAGCAGTAATGTTAGATGGGATTCCTGTAAATGATATGGAGAATGGGTGGGTCTATTGGTCTAATTGGTTTGGATTGGATTTGGTGACAAAAACGATGCAAGTTCAACGTGGTTTAGGAGCTTCAAAATTAGCGATACCTTCTGTCGGAGGAACGATAAATATTTTAACTAAAGGAATTGATGCAAAACGAGGTGGGAGTGTAAAACAAGAATATGGAAATAATGGATACTTACGAACTACCTTTGGGTTGACTACAGGAAGAATGAACAATGGTTGGGGGATTTCCTTAGCGGGATCTTACAAACAAGGTAATGGGTGGGTTGATGGAACTTTTACAAAAGGATATTTTTATTATTTAAGATTGGATAAACAAATTGGAAAACACTTGATTAGTTTTTCAGGCTTTGGTGCGCCACAAGAACATGGGCAGAGACCTTTTACACAAGCAATTGCAAAGTATAGTGAGAAAAAGGCAATAGAGTTAGGTATACCTCAAGATAAAATTGATCCATTGGAAAATTTGAAAGATAATGGTTTACGGTATAATGAATACTACGGTGAATTGAATGGGGAGTTTGTTAATTCAAGTGTAAATTATTACCATAAACCACAATTTAGTGCGAAACATTCTTGGCAGGCGTCTGAGAAGTTTTTCCTCTCTAATGTTGCTTATTTGTCAATTGGAAATGGGGGAGGAGCAAGAGTTAATAGCCGTATTTATGATGAAAATGGTCAAATGGATTTAACTCGAATGTATGATATAAATACCACTCCCACGATTTTTAAGGAAGATGGTAAATCTGAATACTTTCTTCGTTCAAGTGTTAATAATCATTTTTGGGTAGGAGTGCTTTCTACATTTAAATATGATGCCTCCGAAAATGTTTCATTTTCAGGTGGTATTGATTTACGTCAATATGAAGGAGGTCATTATCGAACTGCTTATGATTTGATGGGAGGTGATTTTATTATTGAAGATCGAAATTCTAGAATAGATAATCAAGAAACTAGACTAGTAAAAGGAGATAAGTTTGGTTATAATTATAATGGGTTTGTTAGATGGGGCGGAATTTTTGGTTTAATGGAATACTCCAAAAACAAGCTAAGCACATTTGTAAACGTGTCAACTGCAGCAACTGGCTACAAGCAGATAGATTACCTTTGGGATAAAGAAATTACTATTGATGGAGAGAAGAGATTTGTTGGTTATTATGATGAAGATGGTGCAGCAGATATTTTAGAAAGGGTAGTGGTAGATGGAAATACCATGTACACCGTCGATTCACCATCCTTAGAATCACTTTCTTATGCAGAGGCAAATGGATTAACAGTTGATTCTACCTCAGCAAAAAATCAAACAATTGATTATATTTGGAAGCCGACCTTTACTGTTAAAACTGGAGCTTCCTATAATATAAATGACAATCACAGAGTGTTTGGGAATCTAGGTTATTTTACTCGTGCACCCAGATACAATAATGTGATTTCAAGAATATATCAAAATCGAAATCCTATTGAGGATGGAAGTGGAGCTACTATAGGTTGGGTAGAAGAAGCTGGAAAGGTGGTAGAAACTGCAAATTCTGAAAATGAAAAAGTGTACGCACTTGAGTTGGGTTATGGATTTAAAAGTCCAAAATTATCTGCTAATTTAAATGGTTATTATACCGTATGGGATAATAAACCATTAGATCGATTACCAACTGTTTTGGAAGATCCTTCTGATCCAGAATCACCAAGAATTCCAATTAATGTTTCTGGAATATCTGCTTTGCACAAAGGACTTGAATTAGATTTTGCATTTAGAGTTAATAAAAAGTTAACGATCGAAGGTTTAGCTTCATTGGGAGATTGGATTTGGAATTCAGCTGCAGAAACACTTCTACCAAATGGATTTATCTATGACTTTGATGCCAAAGGAGTTCATGTGGGGGATGCTGCACAAACGCAGTTTGGGGGAATGATTAGATACGAGCCAATTAAGGGACTTTATGTAAAAGCTAAAGTAACTTATTTCGGAAGGAACTATGCGAGTTTCGCACCTGAGTCCCTTCGTGGAGACGATTCAGGAAGAGAATCATGGCAGTTGCCTGATTACACTCTATTTGATTTCCATACTGGTTATCGATTTAGAGTAAAAGGATTGAGATTTAGTTTGAGGTTTAATGTTTTAAATATTTTGGATAGCGTTTACTTAAGTGATGCTCGAAATAATGATTCATTTGTTACTTCAAATAACAACGGATTTAATGCCCAATCCGCTTCTGTTCATTTTGGACAAGGAAGAAGGTGGAGTACTGGTTTAACAGTTTCTTTTTAAAAATAAACAAATTTGAATAGGAAGATAACAATTGACTTATCTCCGTTCGCATAAAATATAAATAAAATGAGAAAAATATTTGTAATCACCTTGTTATTATTTTTTCAAATTACTTCTCAGTTCGCTCAAACTGATATCGCTGATGCACGAACTTATGCAGAAGGATTAGGTGTAACGGTAACTGGAATTGTAACAAATGATGATGAGTTAGGACCTATTCGATATATTCAAGATGCCACTGGAGGAATTCCATTTTATGATCCAACCATTGCTGATTTATTAAATACTGGCGATGAAGTGACAGTTACTGGCGAGATTGGTTTTTTTAATGGATTAAAACAAGTGGTAAGTGTTGTAGATTATACGATTAACTCTACAGGCAATGCATTACCCGCATCTCAGTTAGTTACGCCTAATCAATTAAATGAGAATACAGAGGCAGAAATAGTAACCATAAATAATGTGGTTTTTTCTGATGGAGGAGGAGGATCTCAATTTACTGGGAATACTACTTTTGGTTTTACATCAAATGGAGAAGCAGCAGTGATTTATGTTCGAACTGGGAGTCCACTTGTTGGGTTTACTATTCCTCAAACACCTATAAATTTGACTGGGATTGTATCCCAATATAATGGTACATACCAAGTTTTGCCTAGAGGTGAAGCAGATATCGATGGTAATTTTGTTGATAATATTAAACAGGCAAATATAACTAAGACCAGTTTTGATATTTCTTGGGAATCAAATTTTGCAGGAAGTTCTAACTTGAAGTTTGGAACTGATCCAACTAATTTGACTCAAGAAATTAATAATGGAGGTTCAACAACTTTTCATTCCATTTCATTAACAGGTTTGGATGCAACTACTTTTTATTATGTTCAAGTTTCAACTGAAAATGGGACAAACCAAGCTCAAAGTGCAATTCGAATTTTTTCTACTGAATCTAATTCGACTGGTGAGATGAAAATATTTTTCAATAGAGCAGTTGATAATTCAGTCTCAACAGGCGTCGATGCAATCTATAAGCCAGGTTCAGAGATTATCGGTGAGATTGTAAACCTAATTGACAACGCACAAACTTCAGTAGATATGTGCGTTTACAATATCAATCAATTATCAATTGTGGTTGCCTTAAATGCAGCGATCACTCGAGGTGTTGTGGTTCGATATATTGCAAATAGTGGAACTCTGAATAGTGCTTTAGATGGTAGCATTGTTCCTGTAGAATTCCCAAATTTGAAGTTAAATGGTTCAGCTTTGATGCATAATAAATTCATGATTATCGATCAAGATTCTGAAGATGGATCTTGGGTAATGTCTGGTTCTATGAATATGACAAGTAACAATATTAGTGATGACTTTAATAATATTTTATTTGTTCAAGATCAATCATTAGCTAAATCATATACTTTGGAGTTCAATGAAATGTGGGGTGGTGATGGCCCAAGCCCAAATATTTTTTCAGTCAAAGTTGGAGATCAAAAGACAGACAATACTCCTCATAACTTTATTATTGGTGGTGATTTAGTTGAGAGTTATTTTTCTCCTTCAGATAATACCACAAATGCTATAGCAGGAAGTCTTTTGACTGCAGACAATGATGTCCAATTCGCAGTTCTTTCTTTCACGATGAATGATATGAGGGACGCTTTGATTAATAGAAATAACAATGGAGTTGACGTAAGAGGTTTGATTGAAAATATTAATGATATTGGTGGAGATTATGATGCACTTGTCGCAGCAGGTGTTAATGTTAAAGCACATCCTGAGACTTATGATATTCATCATAAGTACGCTATAATAGATGCCAATGATCCTGCTTCAGATCCTCAAGTAGTAACTGGTTCTCACAATTGGTCAGCTGGTGCTGAGAATTCCAATGACGAAAATACATTAATTATTCACAGTCCAATTGTTGCCAATATATTTCTTCAAGAATTTGAGGCGCGTTGGGATGGACTCCTAGAAAGCGTAAAAGGAGTAGAATCAATTCCAGGATTTGATGTTCAAATTTTACCAAATCCAGTTCAAAATATTGCGACAATCCAGATGGATTCAGAAAAAACCAATGATGTTGTTTTGACACTTTGGACAATAGATGGCCAACAACTACAATCCAGGATATTGAGAAAAGTAAATGGAAAAGAATTGGTAGAAATTGATGTGAATAATTATCCAAGTGGAAATTATTTAGTGACTTTTCAAGTTGGGAATGCGATTACTGCAAAACAAATGGTTATTCAGAACTAACTACTTTTCAATAAGCAAAGGAAGTCGTATCAATTATTTTGGTACGACTTTTTTTATTCCCCTTCAAATATAAATGGTATTTCAGTTTCTCTCATTTTTCCTTCTTCATTTTTGTAATGGGATTTTAATTTGAGAATATTTTCCATTGGAAAACAATCTTTTGTTGGAATGTAGGTGAGGAATCCAATCGTACCATTTATTGGATGGTGGTGTTGATAGTATTTTAAATCAGTTATGATTGTTCCATTGAGTGATATTTCAAAATATTTATTACTACAATTTACCTTATATTTTGTTGAGGCAAGTCTTTTTTCATTTTTAGTCATTTCCTTATCCTCAACGTATTCACCACATAATATATCTGCAAAAGATTGTTCGCGGTTAAGCCAAGGAATAAACAATTTGATAGTTGCTCCATCGATAATGTCAGATTGAATAAAAGGGGTTAATAAAGTAGTTTTTTTGGGGAAAAGATTTTCATATTTTGTTGCTTTTATATGTGATGAATTTGTTCGATAGCTAAAATAGTTTTCTTGTTGGAAGTATGTCATATTGCTTTTTTTTAATAGCGGAAAAACTAAAAGTATGGCAAAAACAAAAGTGAAAACGGAAACAAGGGCAGTCAGAGATAAGAGGGAAGTCTTTTTACTTTTAGAATTAGTCATAAAGATCATTGAGATATAGCTGATTGGTCTCATTGCAAATAGGTAAACTATCTTCCCAAATAATTGAGTAAAAGGAAAATGAATTTTTTGAACCCACAGTTTATTTCTTAGGCTTTTTGAATTCAACAAACTAGCGAATAAAGAAAATAAAAAGAAAATTCCTCCTAATATTAAGACTATTCTTAAAATATTGAAGGATGGGAAAAGAAAGTTGATGAAGGTTGCAATAATTATAATGAGACTAAGTGTAATACTTATCATGATCATCACAATTGCAATTGAGGAACTAGATGCAAAAATTGTACTGCAAAGGTCATCTAATTTTTTATTAAATAGATTTACATCAGGATATTCTTTTAAGAATTTTTTCATGTAATCCTTCGAGAAAAAATCCTGGTCAGGATTGATTCCATTAGGATAAACAGAGACTAAACCGAGCATTCCTATCCATAAAGCTCTTAAAATTAAGTGCGCAATAAAACTAAATATTAAAATAGTTGCTGCGAAATAAGGATAGATAAAAAGGAAAAAGAAAACCTCCATATATTCTTCTGAAAAATTAAATAGACAATAATCTACCAAATTGTTTAAAAGTGAGGGTAATTGCAATGAACCGAATATTGCTAATCCTGAAATAACTAATTCTGCTTGCCAACTTTGAGTTTCAAGTGCTCGTAACCATTTTGGTTTTTTTTTAGTTGAAATATTTGATTCGATAACTTTTTTACCTTTCATACTTTTAATTTTTGTAAAAATAAATAAGAATATTAATTTTTTTTTTGAAAAAACATTAAAACTCTTTTCTTTCTTTTTTTGTCCAAAGCTGAGATTGATTAGCTTTGTGTCATATTTTTTAATCAATATTTATGAAAATTATCCAAGCTGAATTAACTCAACTCACTGAAGTGATTGATTTGTTTGATGCATACAGGGTGTGGTATGGAAAAGAATCGAATAAAGAAATGGCTAGGGAGTTTTTGACCGAAAGAATTAAAAATAGAGAATCAATTATATATGCTTGTGAAAATGATGAAGGTAAAATAATTGGATTCACTCAATTGTACCCTATTTTCTCCTCTACTCGTATGAAAAGGATGTGGTTGTTGAATGATCTTTTTGTTGATCCTGGTTTTCGAGGACATGGTATATCCAAAATACTGATAAATCAGGCTAAAGATTTATGCAAAAGTACCCAAGCATGTGGTGTGCTTTTGGAAACTGAAACAAACAATGAGATTGGAAATAGTTTATATCCTTCAATTGGATTTGAATTGGAGGAAAACAATTTTTACTTTTGGACCAATTCAAAATTAGAAAAAAAAACTTAGCCAAATAATATAGAATATGAGTAAAATAAAAGTGTCTTCGGAAATAGGGCAATTAAAAAGAGTAATTGTACACAGACCAGATGACGGTATTGAACGAATATCTCCAAAGCGGGCAGAGGAGTTGTTATTTGATGATATTGTTTACTTACCCCAAATGCAAGAAGAGCACGATATTTTTACAAGTGTACTCAAAGCGTTTTTAGGAGAGGACAATGTTTTGGAAACCCAACAATTGTTATTGGAAGGACTCGAAAATGATAGTGATGGTCGAAGTGAAATTATTGATATGATTATTGATTTTGAAGAGTTACCGCTAAGCTTCAAAGATAAGTTATCAGATATGCCAAATGAACGATTGGCAGAAGTCTTAATTACAGGTTATGATGAGGAAAATGATCATATACTATTTGATCCAATACCAAATTTTATTTTTACTCGAGATATTGCAATAACGGTCAATGATCACGTTATTATTACCAAAGCTGCAAAAACAGCTAGGGCTAGAGAGAATTTTTTAACTCGTTTTATTTTTTGGTGCCATCCCATTTTTGAGGAATTAAAAAGAAATAATCGGATTATTAATTTAAACTATAAAGAGAAATTTCCACCTTCAAAAAAAGGAGAATCAGTTTCTATTGAGGGAGGTGATGTAATGATCATTAATGAGGATTATATATTGGTAGGTTGTAGTGAGCGGACAAATCAACATGCTGTTCATTCACTTCGAAATATTCTGTTTGAGAATGGGGTGGTAAAAAATGTTGTCCAAGTGAATATTCCTAATGATCGTTCATGTATGCATATTGACACCATTTTTACTCAAATAGACAAAGACATTGTAGTTGCATTCAAACCAATTGTAATAGATGGGATGAGTTCCAACGTTGAAGTGCATAAGATAAATGGAACGAGTAAATTTTATAATTCGGTTAAAGAGTTTTTTATCAATGAGATTAACCCAAATATGAAGTTTATTTTGAGTGGCAAAGGGGAGTCACCATACCAAGAAAGAGAGCAATGGACGGATGGTTGTAATTTGGTTTCGATAAAGCCTGGAGTAGCTTTGACCTATGATAGAAATACTAAAACTAGCGAAGCTTTTGAGGAAGCGGGTTTTCAAGTTGTACATGCAAATGAATTGTTAAAGAAATTTAAATCTGGAGAATTAAAACCCTCGGAGGTGAAAAAAACAATTATTACCTTGCCTTCCAATGAGTTATCTCGTGCCCGAGGTGGATCTCATTGTATGACTTGTCCGATTGAAAGAAGTTAAACTAAATATGATGAAGATTGAATGAATCAATGGCATCATTGAAAAAATAATCTATGTTTACAACAGAAACACCTATTAGAGTTAGGTATGGAGAGACTGATCAAATGGGATATTTATACTACGGGAACTACGCTCAGTATTATGAAGTTGGCCGGGCGGAGATGATTAGATCAATTGGTCTGACTTATGCTGCTATGGAAAAGGAATTCGGAACACTAATGCCGGTAATGAGTTTAAATATGAGATTTGTTCGTCCAGCATTATATGATGAATTGATGACGGTGAAAACTATTTTGCGAGAATTACCTGGAAGTACAATTACATTTCATCATGAAATCTTTAACGAGAAAAATAAGTTAGTCAATGGAGGTTCTGTGAAATTATGTTTTGTAGATGCAAGGAGTAATAAATCGATAAAAGCTCCAGAATTTTTATTAGAAAAATTAAGACCATATTTTGAAGCAACTACCAAATCAGAATCAATTTGAAAATTCCCTCAGCAAAAAAAATAGAAAATTTTATTTTTAAATTACCGTTAATATCTTTCTTGATAAAATGGTCAAAGGATAATTCTCTCCCTGGTTTTTTTCATGTACCTCTTTTTGATGTAATCAGTTTTATACTTGTTGAAATCAAACAATATAATTTGACTATGCGGGCTAATTCGATGGCGTTTAGTTTTTTCCTGTCATTGTTTCCATCTATTTTAGTAATTTTCACGTTGATTCCATTTATACTACCGTACTTTTCAGGATTTATAATTCCTTATATTCCAAATAATTTATTAGAGTTTAATCCCAATGGTTCAATTGACTTCAATTCAACCATCATTGCTCAGATTAAAGATCTAATAAATGAGGTAAAAATTCTACCTGACAATGCTAGAGATCAATTAGTCAATTTTATCAATGAGGTTACAACTCAATCAAGGTTTGATGTACTTTCTTTAGGTTTTTTGTTAGCCTTGTTTTTCTCTTCTAATGGAATGATAACAATGATGAGAGGCTTTGAAAAATCCCATACAGCTACTTTTGTAAAACGATCAATTTTTAAAAAGAGAATTATTGGATTTTGGATTACTATTTTGCTTGGGTCATTAGTGGTAGGATCATTACTCTTGATTATTCTTGGTAATACGTTATTAAGTTATTTATTTGAGTATTTGGATACAGATAGTTTTACTGAATTTAGTATTCAATTTTTGCGATGGGCTATTTCGTTTTTCCTTTTTTATTTTGCCATTGCATTAATTTATCATTTTGGCATTTCCATAAAACAAAAAGTAAAATACTTTTCTCCGGGAGCAACTCTTGCCACTTTTTTGTCTATTGCTACCTCTCTAATTTTTGCATGGTATGTCAATTCATTTGGTGCTTATAATAAGTTGTATGGAACGATTGGAACATTTATCGTAATCATGCTTTGGATCCAAATTAATTGCTTTATTATTTTGATTGGGTTTGAATTAAATGCAGCTATTGCTGTCAATAGAGATCTGAAAAAATTCATAGTCAAGAAAAATAAAAAGATAGAAAATAAAAAAAAATAAAATAGGGCATTTTAAATTAAATTGAAATTATATTTGTTTTTTTTTGAAAATGTGGATTCCTTTTGTATTTTTACTAGGTACCATTTACTAATTACACACTCCTTTTTTAATATTTCCTATTAACTAAACTCAAATTAGTTGAAATTTTATCATTTGTTTGGTTAAATCATATGAATAAGCTAAGATTAATTTAGTTAAAGTTTAATAATCATTCTCAATATCAAATTTTTTCAACCTTGTTTATTTTTCATACTAATTAAAGCATCACAAATTGTATATCAAACTGTGTGTTGATATTATTGTTATTAATAATTTGTATTAAATTTGAAACAGCTTCTATCTTGTATACGTTATAAATAAACATCTTTTAAAAAATAATAAATAGGTACAGCTAAAATAATCATCATATAAAAAAAAATTACCAATAGAATCCCATTTTCTAAGAAGAACAAATTGAATTTTTCCATGAAACACTATCCAAATCAACCTGATAAAAGGTTAAAAACACTTGTTGGCAAATATGAAAATTTGTCACAAAATCCAGAAAGCTACATCTTATCCAAGGCAGAATTTATACTACTTACCGATTTTTTCGAATTTGAGAAACTTCAAGACCAGGCTCTAGAGGTAATAAATTATGGAATTTCAAAATTTAAAAATTCACCAGAACTATTAGTTAGAAAAACTAGATTGCTTATTTACAATTATGGTTATGGTAAAGCAATTACTTTTTTAAAAAAACTAAGCCATTCCTATTTAAAACCTTTTCAAGTTGATATTTTAAAATTAGAAATTTTAATTGCTAGGAATCAAACCGATAAGGCGCTATCTACTATTCCATCTTTAAAATTCAAGTATAAGAAAACAGGGAATATTTTAAGTGAAGTATTTTATTTAGAAGCACTAGCTTATGAAAAATTAGATCACTTTGATAAATCATTTTTAGCATTAAGGGAGGTATTATGGGTAAATCCGAATCATCAAGATGCAATCGGAAAAATTTTGATGACAACAGAACTATCCAAGAAATCAAAAGAAGGGATTTTATTAAATAAATTTTTGATAAAGAAAGAGCATTATTCTGCGATTTCATGGTTTAATATAGCTCATGCTTATTATTCAGAAGGAGAGTATGAAAAAGCAATAGAAGCATTTGAATTTAGTATTATTATAAATGAAGATTTTGAAACAGCATATTTAGATTTAGCGGAGGTGTGTATGCTATTAGGGATGTTTCAAAAAGCGACTCAATTTTTAAAAATAGCATTTGAGAAGTTTGAGATCGATGAGTTGGATCGATTTATTCAGTATGGGGAAAGTTTAATTAAAAGTGGTGAATTTAGAACAGCTAGAGAATCTTTAAAGGCAGGTTTAATAATTGAGGACTCTGATCCAGATTTACTTTTTTTAGTAGGAGAAACCTATCGTTTAGAAAAAAAATATGTACTGGCTATTCAATATTATGAATTGGCTTTGGAGATTGATTACAGTAGAGATGATATTCATAAAAGCTTGGGAAAAATTTATTTTATTTTAGCAGAATTTGATAAGGCTCAATGTCACTTTGAAATTGCTATCGAAAATGATCCATATCATAGTGGTTACCGAACTGAGTTGGCTAGCTTTTATTTGAATATTGGTGAAGTTGAAAGTTGTGAAAAAATACTTGCCGAAGCAATTGAAGAGCTACCAGATATTGAATTGGTATATCATCATGCAGGTATTCTTTTTAGCTTGGGAGAAGAAGAGAGAGGATTGGAACTGTTGGGAAGTGCTTTGCAAGAAAATTTTTCATTGCGAGAGGAAGTTTATGAGTTTGTTCCAGAATTGGTAGGAAATCCAAAAGTGGAAGCTATCATAAATTACTATAAAGGAGAACAATAATTTTCCTTACTAAAAGAAAAGCTTCCAAGTATTAATTTATTTGATATTTTTTTTCGGATAAATTGATTTTTAATTCTTTTCTTTGAAATAAAAAAATGGCAATCAGTAGAAGACCAGGATCCACAGAGTTTAATCCCTATTATGATACCTATATCAGAAAGGTTAAGGGGAATAATTTCATCCAAAATTTAAAAGATCAAAAAAATGAGACGTTGGCATTGCTTTCTAAGCTTTCTGATGGGAAATGGAATTATAAATATTCTCCTGAAAAATGGTCGGTTAAAGAAGTAATGATTCACATAATGGATACGGAGAGAATCTTTGCCTATAGAGCGTTACGAGTTGCCAGAAATGATCAGACTCCTTTGCCTGGGTTTGATCAAAATGATTATGTACCTTTTTATAATGCCTTGCATCGAACAGGAAACTCGATCATGCTTGAATATGAATCGATAAGGAATTCAACCATCTCTTTATTTGAAAATTTGAGTGATGAAGATCAGGGAAGATTAGGAGAGGCTAGTGGTAGTCCAGTTTCATCTTTGGCACTAGGATATATGATAGCAGGGCATGAAATTCATCATATTCAGTTATTAAATGAGAGGTATCTCATATAATTTTTTACAATAAAATAAATGAGAATTTTTGTGAAAATTTCTTGAGAATCTGTTTATACTTTTTGATTGTAAATATTTGTTTGAACAATTATCAAAAAGATATTTTGGCTATTCAAAAATTTATTTGAATCAATTTAATTTATGATTAGTCAACTAGGGATTATTTAATTTTTTTTGACAGTAGATTCGATTTGGTTTAATTCATTATTAATTTAGTGTGGTCGAAAAATGTTGATTGTTGTTTTAGGATTTGTTTTAATAGTAACGCTTTATAGTGGCTTTCCTATTTCTAAAAGTATTTAAATGGTCTAGGTGATAATTTTATTGGTTCTATTAATCTAAGCTTTATGAAAAGTAATAATTCTTCTTTTGGAAAAAAAAAGCTGAGTACTCAATAAATATTCAGCTTTCTTAGTAAAATAAATGGTGTAAATGTTCTAATAGTTTATCAAGATCTCTCGATATCTCCCTGAATCAAAATAAAAAGTCGTTCCTGTTTTTTCATAAATGTTGTAATTGATTCCGTTGTATTCCAAACCAACCTCTTTATTTCCTCCATAAATAAACCCTGGTTCTTCAGTTTCTAGTCCTACTCCTAGGAAATCATTATTTTCTTCTTTTTGTAGTTCATATCTTTTATATCCTGAAGAGGTTTTATGGAATGCATATAATTTAATACTACCTTTTTTATCCATTAGGAATGTGGCAAAATCATCTTCACCATCTCCATTGAAATCTCCTTTTACTAAAATATCATCTTTGTATAGTGGTCGCAATGAAAGGGAAAATTTTTCTAAATATTCCTTAGGGAGCCATTTTTCTTTTGGAACGATTTCGTAATCTGACATTTTGGTTTCTAAGAAATCAGAAATTTTATCTGGTAGGATTAATGTGTCATTAACTTTAATATTATCCTCTAAATTAGTAAGAGTATTTTCGTTTGGAGGAGTATTGTTATTAGAAACGATTGTTTTCTTATCGTCTTTTTGGCAGCTTATAACAAAGCATAAAACAGTAAATAAAATTATTAATTTCTTCATTATTAATTTTGGTTTTAAAGTTATTTGATGAGATGTAAGTATACGATTGTCAATAAGTTGAAATGTTAAAAACTTTTTTAGTTTAAAAAAAGGCCTTTAAAATGATTAAGCATTATTTATTGAGAAGTGAACTCTTTTTTGTCGTTTTAGAATAAAACAATGATTGATTTTAAAATCTAATTTATATTTTTGTTGAAAAAATCATATGAAAAGTAATATCAATTGGGTGTTTTTAATTTTCGGAATTTTTTTGGTTTTATCTTGTTCAAAAAAAAATAAAAGAATAGTCTCACCTTCACCTTATGATGTTGAATTGAATCAATCAAAAATGGAGGGAAATTTAATTAATGAAAAATCAACAAAAAATATTTCTGAAATATCGGCGGTATACCGAGTAGTCACAATTCAAAAAACTGGTTGCTATGGAAGTTGTCCAGATTTTGAATTTATTTTACACTCAAATGGCCATGCTATTTATATAGGCAAAAAGAATGTTCCTCGAATAGGAAGATTTAAAGCAACAGCAAAAGCGGGTTTCATCCTTTCCATTAAAAATGAAATTAATCAAGGTCATTTTTTCAATATGTCTACCATTTATCCATCTAATGAAAGAGTTATTGAAGATCTTCCAGATACTTATCTCATGGTAAATGATAATATTAATCAAATAATTATCAGAAATAACCATGCTGCTCCAACTGAATTAATAAGATTTCAAAATAAAATAGAAAATATGATTGAAGAGTTAGAATGGGTAAAAAGGTAGCAGAGGTTTTTCGTTTTACAATTTCACTTTTTCTATTAACTTAAAAATAGGGTAATTGAAAAAAAGAGTGATTATTTTTTACAATATCTCATCCCAATTTATTCAATTTTCATGATTAGGTTTATAATTTATTTTAGGAAAATTTAAATTTATAAATACCAATTGAAAAAAAAATCACACGAACCCAACCTAAAGATAAAAACTTTCGTGTTTAGGACTAACAATGATAATTTTATCAAAATAATAATAATGTTAGGAAACATAAAAAAATAATTTTAACCCTAAAACTAGTTTTAGGGTTAATTTCAGTCAACGCAAATTTCTATAGTCATTGAGTTACAATAACTGATACAGCTGAAGGACAATTATTTAACCTAATGAAAATTACTATTTCAAACGAGGGAGAATCTGTTGATGTCAGCCTTGGTAGAGATGAATGTTTATGGATCATCGAATTACTGACCAAAATCAAACCAAGTTCACCACCAATGAACATTGGTGCGGTAAAAACTGATCTTGGACATACTCAAGAAAATTTTGAGATGTTTTGGTTTCAAGACCAATTCAAAAAGTACGTAAAATAGGTATTGTAGTTATTTGATATCCCTTATTGAGGTAAATCGAAATATCAATGTGGTATAATACTAGTTATTTAAATTCTTTATTTGTTATGATTGGTGCCACAAAAAGAAAAGAAATGAACCAACTATTCAAAATTACTTTACTATTACTAATTCTAAACACATCTACGTATGCACAGCAAGCAGATGGGACAACTGCCCCTGACTTCACTCTTGTCGATATTGATGGAAACACCTGGAATCTTCAATCTTTGCTAAATGATGGCAAAACTGTTATCCTTGAAATTTCTATAATACGGTGTGCACCTTGCTGGGACTCGCATCAGTCTGGAGCCCCTTATCATATTTATGATGACTTTGGCCCATCTGGAGTTTTGGCCGATAATGCAGTTGTACTTTTTATCGAAACTGATGGTGGCACCGGCATGGATGAATTAAATTGGGAGGGAAATATTGAGTGCAGTACGAGGTTTGCTCCAAGTTTTAAATTTAAAAATAAAGGTACTCCATCCCTCGGCAACTGCATAATAAGTTATCAATTAAGTGATGGCCCTTTCATATCATTCTTTTCAATGACAGGTCAATTATTAAAATCTTTGTCCTCAATTAATATAGCTAGCCTATTTGGGGGGATTCCCATTTAGACAAGCAATCTTGAGAATGGTCAGTATATAATATCAATGTCGTTCCTAGATGGTTTGTTATCCGGAAAAAAACAATTGGTAATCATAAAATAATTACAATTGTAGGTTATTAAAAAGCACATATTCAAATTGAAATTCGTCAAGATACGAACTTGGATATTTTTGTCAATAATTTACAAGAACAAATAATTTTTTCAGAAAGTAAATATTTGAAGGATATATTCAGACGATAAATATGAATCTTAGAAATCTACTTACAAGAGTTTATTTTTTAAAATTGAGTGATGGACAAGAAATAATTTCTCATAAAATTATGAAGTGGTAGTTTATAAAAATTAATTAGTTGATCAAATAGTTAGCATGATTATATTTATAGATTCTATCTATTTGATTAACTAATACTCTGGATCATTATTATTAACGACCTAATTAAAAGCTTTTAACGTATTTAATGAAAGTTAGCGCTCAATTATTAATGGATTGTCATCGTGGTGATCGACGGGCACAGTTTCAACTTTACCAAAGTTGTTTTAATACCTTAATGAGTGTTGGAATGAGATATAAAAAAGATGAATCAGAGTCTGCAGCAGTTGTAAATACAGCTTTTTTAAAAATATTAAAGAATCTGGATAAGTATAATTCTAAAGTACCTTTTCAAGCATGGATAAAACGAATTATGATTAATACGGTAATCGATGAGTTTAGAAAAAATAGAAAAGTTAGAGAACTAATTGAGCATACTAATTTCGAGGATTATTATAATCATGATGACTTGGTGACTATGAATGTAGCTGACTTAAATTTTGATGCAGAAGAGTTGGGAAATATGATAAAACGACTTCCTCCAGTAAGCCAAAAAGTATTTAATCTCTTTGCAATAGATGGTTATAGTCACAAAGAAATTGGAATAATGATGGATATTTCAGATGGAACGTCCAAATGGCATTTATCCTTTGCTAGGAAAAAGCTGAGAGAATTAATAGAGGTTACTATGGGAAAGGAGGTAAAAAGAAAAATAGATGCCCGGTAAAGCTTTGATTATTAGTTTTTATAAAATATGATTAAGGATATGTTGCTTATTAAAAGTTAAAAAATGGAAAATAACTTCGACAATTTTTTTAAGAATAAACTTGAACATCGAAAGTTTGAGATGAAACCTGAATTTTGGGAAGGAGCAGAGGCCTTAATTGAGGCGGATGAGAAAAGTGGAAATCGGCGTGGGTTTTTTGTTTGGTTTAGATTTGCATCATTTGCAGGTTTAAGTATATTTTTTGTTTGGGGAATTGTTAATAGTAATCAGTTAGTAGCCACTGAAAAAAAAATAGATACATTAACGGGTATTGTAAAAAATCTTAAATCAGAAAGTGATGAGTTTGAGATTGATATTTCAAAAGATAATATCTCGAGGGAGAATATCTCTGACGACAAAATTAGTTTCAATGCATTAAATGATAATGAAGGAACAATAAAAAATAATACCAACATAAGTAACACAATAGCAATAAATAGAGGTTCAGGTGTTGCTTTGAAAATAGTTTCAGCAAAATCTTTAGTAAATAAATTAAATGAAAGTAGTAGTTCAAATCAATTTAAAAATGATAATATAACTGCATTTATTTTAGGTGAAAATTTTTTTTCCAATCAATCAAAATTAGAAACGGATTTATACTCAGAAAAAAATGAACTATTTTTTATTAATAAAAAGCAAACTCTAGCAAGTAAAAATAAAAATATGAAGAGGGCAAAGGTAAATATTATTCAACCTTTCGCTTCCATTTCATCAATTCTAATGCCATCAAAAGGTTTTTTTTCAACCAAAAACACAACTATACTCCGTTTAGATTTAGAGCCAATATGTTCATTTGTTCCTTTAAGAAATAAGTTTGCTTTTGGTATTTTTGGAGGAGTTGTTGGTTACCCATTGATTGAAAATAGTTCAGATAATCCATTTGTTGGATTTAAAACTGGATTTTTTGTAGAACGTAATTTTGAAATCAGAAAATCTCAATTGGCATTTGGGGCAGAATTAACTTACCATTATCGTAGTGGAAATTTTGTAGCAACTAAGCAAAATGATGTTACGAGTTATAGTTTTGGACGGAGTATCACCCAGGAAAAACTGACTCCGGAAAATTTACATTATTTAGAGTTACCAATTTTTTTGAAATATCAGAGGAGCAGAATGACTTTTGAGACGGGAGCTTCGATTAATTATTTGTTAGGAGTGAAAGGGGAAGTTACTGGATTGGATGGTGAAGTTCAATCAGGATTGGTACCTAGTTTAGGTTTTAAAAAGAAAAATGTAAGTATATTGTTAGGTGTTCATTATCGTATCAGTGATAATATACACCTTGGTTTACGAGCAAATTATACTAGAGGAGGAATTTTGGACAAAGGAGCTATCCTTCCAAATGGAATTGTTACAGCACTTCAAGAATCAAAGCCATTTTATTTGTCCTTTAGATTTACACAATATTTGAAATTATAAAGATGAGAAAAGTAATAATTTATTTTATCCTAATTGTTTTTGCGTTTGTAGGATGCAAAAAAATAGATTTGAATAATGTTCGATCAGGTGATCCTGTTTTTTATGTAGATGCAACATTGGATGGTAATCAACTCAACTTGGTTGCGGGTGATATTGATTTTTATATGTTTTCAGAATTTTCGAAAGATAATTCTGATGTATACTCATTGACAGGTCGTTTTGCAAAAGATGTTAATTGTACGTTCGATTGTGAAGAATCATTGAGTATTTCAATAAGAAGTAGTTATGTTACTCCAAATGTATCAGATTTTATTATCGATGAGGCTATTGTAACTAATTCCCTCTCCCCTTACTTTTCATCGAATGAGATGATTGAAGTTCCAGGTTTTTCTTATTCTTTTAGTGGAGCAATAGTAGATACATTTGCGGTTACAAGTGCCTTATTTTCTTGGGAAATAACAGAAGGAAATGGTGTTATATTAAATTATGTTGGAGAGACAATAGGTCATAATTACTTTGGAACAGAGGATTTAAAAGTCCGATTAAATATTTTTGATAACGCTACTGGTTGTCTAAGTTATTTTGAAACTACTATTCCAAATGGAATTAATGCCTCTAGCTTTTGTAAGCTCTTTGTCGAAAATAATTATGATTCTTTGGGCAATTTATTCTGGTCGCCAATCTTTGGAAATCAAATGTCAAACACATTTATTTGGAATGGTGATTCCACGATAAACACCCCTTTCGAAATTAATCCAATAACATTACCTAACAATGTTACCCTAGAGGCATTTAATTCGGATTGTAATGCTAGTATGGGGATTTGTACTTTTGCTCAAGGAGCGATTTCACCAATATTTCCTCAGCTGGAGGTTAATGTTCAAGATACTTCGAGATTTGAAATGATAAATGTAGGAGAACAATTTTCAGCAGTGATAGTAGAATATGAGGATTCCACAGGAACATATAGTTCTGAGTTTGCGGATAATTCGGATACTTCCGTTAATACATTTACCATAACCGATATAGAAGATTACGACCAAAATGAAAATGGAGATAATACTAAAAAACTAACCATAGAATATGAATGTATTTTAGGGAAAGAGGGGAGTGGAGAAACAAAAAATATTTCTGGAACTGCTGAAATTGCGGTAGCCTATCCAGGTTAAAATTTTATTGAACTTATTTTAAGTTAAAGTTAGGTAATTGTAAAACCGTTTCATTTAACAGTGAAACGGTTTTGTTTTCTTATTTAGATCGTTTGCCTTTAGTTTTTTGCAATTTCATTTTTTGACTTAAGTTTTCAGAATTAGCAACCAATTGCATTAATTTATTAACTTCAAGTTTGCTGAAATTTCGCCATTCTCCCTCTGGTAAATCTCCCAATTCAATATGCATAATTCGTAGTCGAATCAATTTTGTTACATGGTAACCGAAGTACTCGCACATTCGTCTTATTTGGCGGTTAAGGCCTTGCGTCAAAATAATTCGAAAAGTGTAATTACTCTCTTTTTGTACGAAGCAACGATTGGTTCTTGTATCTAAAATTGGAACTCCATTAGCCATATTTTGGATAAAAGAATGAGTAACAGGTTTGTTGACTGTTACCAAATATTCTTTTTCATGTTGGTTGCCAGCTCTCAAAATTTTATTTACCACATCACCATCATTAGTCAAAAAGATCAATCCTTGAGAGTATTTATCAATTCGTCCAACATAAAAAATTCGTTTAGGGTAATTGATGAAATCAATGATGTTATCGTCAACATCTTTATCACCAGTGCAAGTGATTCCGGGTGGTTTATTGAAGGCCAAATAAATAGGTGCTTCCTTCCCTTTTAAAGGTTTACCATCAATCTCTACCATGTCTCCTTCTGCCACTCGATTACCTTTCTTGGCAACCAATCCATTGATGGTAACTCTATGAGCATCTATAATTTTATCAGCTTCTCTTCGAGAACAGACGCCTGATTCACTGATGTATTTGTTTAAACTAATTGTTTTTGAATTGTCAGAAGACATATTTTTTCTTGCAAAAGTAAGGAAAAGGTTTTAATCAAAATGATTTAAAATATTAAGAATAGACTTCCTTTTTTCAAAGGTATAATTAGCCTATTGCAAATATCATTTTTAATGAGTGTTTTATAGATGAAGTAAACATTTTTTAAAATTGAGATTTCAAAAACTATCATTAATGTATTATTTACACATCTATATCCTTAATTTATCATTTTTAAATGATGGTACTTTGTTTTTTTTAGAAAATTATTGTGCCATACTTTTGAATAGTTTGTTTTCAATTTTTTTTGAAAAAATAAAATTGTTTAGCTCTAATTCTCGACTTATTTAACAATATTTGTAGTGAATTTTGAAAAATTAATCGTTTTTTTCAATGTTCTCAATTCAAGTATCTTGAAAAGATTAAACAAACTTTAGAAATCTCAAATATTAATTAATTTAATTCATCTCCTAAAATGAATAATGCATGATTGACAGAAAAATCGGACGAGGTAAAGTATTGTTAGCTGAACCTTTTATGATGGATTCTAATTTTAAACGTTCTGTTGTTTTGGTTTGTGAACATGAAGAGGAAGGAAGTCTAGGATTTATCTTAAATAAATCATTAAAGATGAAAATAAATGATTTGGTTTCGGAATTTCCTGATATTGAATCATTTGTGTATTACGGTGGGCCAGTCCAAACTGACACCATTCATTATATTCATACTGCAGGACATTTGTTGGAAGATAGTGAGGAAATAATGCCTGGAGTTTTCTGGGGAGGAGATTTTGAGAAACTTAAAATACTAATATCTAATAAATTAATTAAAGCAGATAATATTCGATTTTTTATTGGATATTCTGGATGGTCTGAATCACAACTAAAAGGAGAATTGAAATTAGGATCTTGGGTGATTGCAGAAATGGATTTAAATTATTTATTCAAAGTGGGGGAGAGGGATTTGTGGAGTAAAGTAATGAAACACAAAGGAGATGTTTTCTCTGTACTTGCCAACGTGCCAGAAGAAATTACCTGGAATTAGTTTCTCTGAAAAAAAGGGTCTGTTGAATTACAACAGACCCTTTTTTATGTAATTGGAAGATTTATTAATCGTAGACGACTACAAATTTTAAACTTTTTCTAGGTGTTAACTGCAATAGATACATGGCGGATGGTAATCCTAACTTTTCGGTATATATTTCGTAAACTTTATTTCCTGCCTTGATATCTATCTGTTGCTCTAAAATTAGATTGCCTGGCATATCGTAGATTTTTATATTTAAAGTTTGGTCAAATTCACTACTCATTCTTAAGTTTATATTCTCTGATGAACTGACTGGATTTGGGAATATTGAGAAGTTTTTGAAAATACATTTGTTTTCAATAGTGATGGATTTAGTATAGTAAAAAGCATCACCTGGTTGAAGAATTTTTACTCTGTAAGTAATAAATTCTTCATCATATAATTCATAGTCTAAAAATTCTAAAACCTCAAAAGAGGAATAAGGAAGTGAATCACCAGGAAGTTCTCCAATTTTTGTAAAATTTAAACTATCAAAACTAATTTCTAATTCGAAATTTATTGCTTGAGTTTCAGGAGGTATTATCCAATTTAACTGCATAGCACAAATGTCACTTTGGTATGCGTCAAAATCAATTATAGGTTGATCAATTTGATTTTCTGCAAATGTGAAAAGACCAAACTTTGAAATAATATTATTGGAAGCCATAAAGGAGGGACTAACACTAATATTCATTGATTCCACTTCTGTCCAAGGATTATTAAAATAACCTAATTGAACATTTTCTATTGAATCAAACCCTCCTATGGTTTCATCATATAAAAATGAAATACTAGCATTCCCTATTCCATTTACTCGATCTAAATTCCAATATTCTTCTTCACTTACTTTTTGGATAGTTCCATCAGTCTGGAGGTCTGAGTATCCAAAATTAAAATATTCTGAGATAAAAGTAGTGGTTTCTGTTACACTGTCAATTCCAGATGGTCGATACATACCACCTCTGCCAATTGGAAAAATGAAACTAGAAAGACCAGTTTTGGTAGCTGGACCATTTATATGAGAAAATTCGTTAGCGAATGAATGAATGGCATTTTCTTGAAATGCCATTAGGTTAGTTTGATTTGTATTAACCACACCATCAAGGAAAGTTGTTTCATTGTAGATGGCTAGACTAAAATCTCCGGATAAAGATAATCCCGAAGGATTATCTATTTCCAGATTGAATACTTCCATGGAATCAATCAAAAAGAAAGTTTGTTCTTGCCCTCCAATAAAGCGCAATATTCCATTTCCAGTATTATTTACGGTAGCTTCGTTCCAAAAATTACCTGTCAGCCTCAAATCTCCACTATTGGAAAAAAGAGATGACTTATTAAAAATATGACCTTCAACATGCACTATTTGACTATTCATAATAGTCAATTGTCCTTCGTTTGTTAGAATAATTTGACAAAAAGTTCTTTTTGAATGAAGGAACAAAAATAGCATGATTAAGATCCACAAATACTTTTTCATATGCCTTATTGATGTAAATAATCATACCAAAAAGTGATAATTTGATAAAAAGATTAAGTCTTTACTTGCTTTTTTTATAAACCTGATAATATTTCGATTAATATGGTTTTGGTCGCATGTATTTAGAACTTTGGTAATATCATTAGTATGCCCAAAACAATATTTTATGGTTGGTTAAAAACTATAAAAAAAACCTGGTACCCATATAATTCCATCTACATTTTCTATTTGAATATTTGGATATTTCTTGATCATAAGCAAGATCATTCAATAAATCGTAATTTAAGTGACTTGTATATTGCACCTAATAATCGACATTTAAAAACATGGACTTCCTAGGTTTGTTGTACCAATTGTTAAAGCTGTTGCACTTTAAGCTTTGATCAGTATTAACTTTGAAAGAATTATATTTTCCTAGTTTGCCATCAACCAATAAAATTGACTAGAGTAGGGAGAGAGCCAGACAGTTAAATTGGAAGTTCTATGCCTAAGTTTTTAAAGGGCTTGGTTTCTGCTGCTCAATTAACAATAAATACTCTACGTGTAGTGGTGGTGGTGGCTTCTTGAACTTCAATTCCTAAAATGATATTAGCTGCCGTAGACCCACCTTTTATAGTTTTACTTCCAGCAGTTAATAATGGTGAAATTCCCCCCCACGTCTTATTATTAATATTGTGATTCCAATCAATTGGTCTATTTGTTCCTTGAGGAATTCCAATGTATGCAGATGTTGAGTTTCCTCCTATACAAGTTCCAATAATCATTGAATTATTAGAAATTGTAAGACTAGTACTTTGATTGACTGCTTGAGAACCATTATAGCCAGTATTTCCAACTCCTGAACATCCAATGAAGGAATAACATACAGCTGAGGTACTATTCCAGCCCCCTGAACTTAAATTAATTTGTATCGTATTTGCACCTGTTGGAGGATTTTTTAATTCCCATACAGACCAATTTGTGCTATACGGGGTTGATTGATTTCTTTTATTGGTCATGCTAACTCCACCATAAGTAACACTGGTAGTTGAGTTAACTGGGACTGCAACAACAACAACTAAGCAGCCATTAGCTCCAACGTTTTGGGTATGCGAAAACGAATAACTACTGCTACCTGATGGGTTTCTTACATCTGTTGTTTTATTTCCTTCAATTAAACCAGTAGATAGAACTTCTCCAATTGCTACAAAGTCACCATCGGCAATGGTAATATTTGCCGCTGTTTCGAAATAATTGTTGGCTGCTGGAGAGTTCAAATCATAAATAGATGCACCGTTGCTAAAGTCACCATCTGAATCTACCATTAATACAAATTTAGTGTAATTGATTGTTCTTGCAGGTAACAAAGTGGTATCTATGGTAAATTTAATTGTTCCAATATCTCCAGTTTCATTAAATCTCCATTCTCGAGCTAAACGGTTAATATTTGGGTTGTTATTGGGAGCTTCGGTTGTTGTCCATGTGGTTATATCATCATCATCATGACCAAACAAAAGGTAATCGTTATCATCCAAGCTACTTGGTGTATTTATTTCTAATATACCAGCAGATTGCGCATCACTGTGTTCATTTGAGGCATCTTCTCTGCCTATTCCAGCAACATCTGTTTCATGTGTGTTATCATAAGTATATTTATCGTTGGCAATTGTTAGGTTATACTTTGAGGCCAAATAACTATTTACAATATTAATTTGAGCATTATTTAGATCAAAGCTAAAAATCATCATTTCTGAAATATAACCATTTAATCCATAGTTAGCTGTGGTGGCATGCCTTCCAATTCTTGGAATTGGAGGAGTTAAATTACCATCTCCATCAGCTAATGTTGATTCTAATGTTCCGTTTAAGAAAAAATGATAAGCACTCCCTCTATCTCTTCTGTAATTTATGAGTTCAAATCCAGCTGTGTTTATAGCACTAGTAGAAACAGGACCATTAAGGCCACTACCATTATTTGTCCGTTTTTGAAAACCATACTTATTAGTGTTTGTGATTTTTAGGCCTGTTAACTCATTGGTTGCTAAAGTTCTGTCCATTATGTAATGTCCCTGCCCATCAAACATACCACCTGCACTGTAAGAGGTAGCTCGAGTAACAAAAACGAAAGAAAACCCTCCAGTTCCTGCAATACCAAGAGCTGATCCATCGAGATAGGTATTTCCAGTAAATTGTATGGCAGGTTTTCCGTTTATTATTCCTGTTTTATAAATTGGCCTGTTTCCAGAAGTTCCTTGAGTTGCATTAATGTTATTTCCAGATTGATCGTTCCACTGTTGTACCAAGCTTCCATTAGTAGCCAATGTTGTTCCAGCGTTTTTGTAAACATTTGCATCTGCCTTTAACCACATTCTATTGGTAGTGGAATTACCTATTCCTGCTGGACCTGTCTGCGCAGCTATTATTTTAGAGAAGAGCATAAATGAAACAATTAAATTTATATTTTTCATTCTTGTGTGTGTTATAATCAGTTTGATTAAGCTTTATTTTTGTGCATTTTAAGATATGTTGGCAAACGTTTATTTTTTTCGCTAAAAAACATTCTTTTTTTGTAAAAATGAAAAAATGTTTTTTTAATCTTAGAATATATATTCTAATCACTTAGGTTGAAAAAAAATTAAGGGAATGCCCTGCTAACTTAACTTTAGATAGTTACAATAAAGGTTTTTTCAGTGTGATTCCAGCTTTTTGATATGCAGCTTCAATCCTTAGTAGATAGATGACTGCTGGCTCGTTAATTTTTAAATTGAATATAAAGTAATAAAGTAATAGTCAATTCATTTGATTGGAATCTTTTCTTTTCCTGATCATGCTAATTCACTATAAAAGTAACGCTAACTAGATCAGCTAGCTTAGCTGGTGCATTAACAAATAGGAACCATTAATGCCAGGGTTTTAGTTTTATAAAAACAGATAATTGCTGCTATTTGAGCTTATTTTTTAATCAGCTTATATATTTCTATCAATTAAAAGAGCTTTCAAAAGTAAAGTCTCCCTCTCTCCAATGAGTGTTTGGAGTAACTTAGCTTCAAGAAAAATTGATTTTAATTAAAAGGATTATATTGATATTGTTGAGACAATATTTAACCCAATTACAAAATCTAGGGTTTCAAAGAATTTAATCAATCTCGTATCTGATATCTACGGAAAATGTAACATTAGTTCCACTTGCTGCTGTTGTCTCTAACCATATCCAGCTGTCTGCTGGTATTGTGTCATCGCTTAAAGTCGCTGTATTACCTGTAGTGGTACTGTTTGTTGCGAGACTATTAGTTAGAGAGTTTCCTGAATTATTTCTATTTGTACTATGTCTTAGCCTAAATGTAGTATTTGGTGAGGATCCTGTACTAACTGCGATAACTTCTTTAACAGTTATGGCTACATCAGTTCTGAAAATGGTAATATCCTCAGAAGAGGTGGGTGATTCAATTGTTATCGTCTTAGAAAGAGATGAGTTTGAGGATCCACTTGAACTTCCACCTGACTCAATTGAGACGATAGTTAAATTCATATTTTCAATATTCAAATCATTATTGTCATCAATATTTTCTGCCCACAATTCGATATAATCGTTAGTAGAAAGTTCAAGAGTACCTGTAATATTTCTAGTTTGTAATTTATTACTACTATCGTTATGATGGGTATCATTTGCAGTCGTTAATGATGCTTCGGGAGATCCATTTTTGTAAATGTAGAAATAAATTAATTCATCTTTACCTTGATTATAAGAAGTAAAAGTACAATTGATTAAAAATGTTTTTGTTCCACTGCCTGTATATCTCAATCTATTGTTTAAGGGCATGTCTACATTTTCTTCATTAATTAATGTGGTTGTACCTGATATTTTTTTAGGTACATCTTGGACCAAATCGGTGGCAGCGGCATTTCCAGAGGCTAAATAGATGCTTCCTACAGCGTGGCTTCCACCAAGCCCGGCTGATGATGGATCAACCTCAACAATATCGCCATCTGCTTGAACACCCAGTATTTTTATTGGAGATGCATCGTCATAAGTTCCACTTCCATAATTTGAAAACCTTACTTGTCCTCCTTCAACGTCAAGAAAGGCATCTGGAGAGACTGTTCCTATGCCTAAACTACCTGCGGGTAGTATTGCGATGTCATCTTGACCCGGATGGCCATTATTATCATTCTCAATTCCTATTTTGAGAAGAGAATTTTCAGAACCACTACCATTTCCACTTCCATCATCCGAGTATTCAATATAACCGTAGTCGCTACCAGCATTTGATTTACTTTGAAATACGATAGATTGTGAACCTCCTGAGTTTCCTTTTTCTAAAAATATAGTTCCATTTGTAGCAGAAGCTGCTGTTCCTGTTGATTCAAAGATATGTAAAGGTTTTGTAGGGGAGTTTAATCCAATTCCTACATGATCATCTTCTACCGCAAAAACAATTGTTCCGTTATCTGAAACAAAGAAATCTCCAGTACCAGTGCTATTAAATTCTACATCAAAATTCCCAAGAGAAACTTCTCTATTGGCATCTAAGGTTCCATCGGTATTGTAAATATTATCAGATGAGCTTCCTGAAGCTAATTCATCAATTGCAGCTTGAGCATCTGTGGCTGTTAGTCCAGAAGTTGAATTATCATAAGGAATATTTGAGGAGTTTAAGGTTAGAGGGACAAAAACGGAGCCGTTAAAATATAAAATATCTCCACTTGCTATTGAGCCAGCAGAAACATCAAGCATATCATTGACAAGGCTAGTAGAAGCTGGAGTAGATCGTATTCTAAACCAGGCTGAAACACGACCTGAAGTTCCTGGTGTTGAAGCTGAAATAGTATTAAAATTTGCAATATCTCCTGCTGTAAATGATAAAGGGGTACCAAATGTAGTAAACCCATTTTCAGTGCCTGAGTTAGTCACTTGATAGGAAGATAAGGAAGTATTGGTGTTTTTAATTATTCTTACAGTGGTATTAACACCACCTTCATGGTCTAAAGACATTGCGAATAGTTCACAATCGACTGGAATCACAATTCCATGTCCCAATGGCGTATTATCACCATTACCAAAGGACCACTCCGTTGCACCGTTCGTAGCGATTGCAGCTGATTCTTCAGCAAAAATATTAAAAACGGTATAATCACCAGCAGCACTAGCAGCTGTAGGTACAAAATTACTCCCATCCCAAACTAAGTAATCTCCACTCGAAGGAGTAGAAGAGGTAATATCAACGTCAGAATGAACATCGATAGAGCCATAAATATCAGGTTCAATTTCTGCAATTGCAGCTTGGACATCAGTAGCGACGATTGTGCCGACTGGAGTGAAAGGAACTTCGGATGCATTTTGATCATCAGTATCTGTATCCTGAATAATAACCCATATGGTTCCATTCCATTGATAATGGTTATTGGTGGATTGAACAAACACCGTTTTACAGTCAAAGGAATTGGTTGATGGATCAAAGGCGTTCATAGATGCAACTGTGGCAAACTCACAATAACCCCAGCCTCCAACTGCCTGTGCATTGGATGTAATAACGTACAAAACTGAAAAAATCAGGGGGATAATTTTTTTCATTATTTTTTTCTTAAGAGCTTACCAGTTGTTAGTTTTTTAATTTTCTGTAAAAATTAAATTTCGAGACAAATAATAAAGACCATAATTAGTTTGATTTAATAAAAATTCCGAGATCGCCATTTTAATAATAGACGACCTCGAAATTCTATTTTACGGAACTTTTAGTTATTAGTTACTAATAAAGAAAAGTACTCCTACTGCAGATGTCGCAGGTAAGCCAAAAGTATTATTTACGGCTGCTCTTACAAGCCCCTCTTCACCAGAACCTAACGCTGTTGCTGCGGAATTCAATTCAGTGATATTAGCTACAGTTGGAATGTTTGCCATATCTAACTGTGCCACGGTGCCATCTGTGGTGGTTATATCAATCGTACCATCACTAGTTACACTAATACCTTTAATTACGTTGGTCCATGTCAAGGTTCCAGTACCATTAGTCACAGGTACATACCCGTTATTACCACTTGTGGCCGCTCCAGTTAATTCAACAGAGAAAGGATCCGCTGATGTACCAGTACCAGTAACAGTAATACTACTATTGGCAGCGTCTACATAATCATCTAACTCAGATAGATCGATGTCGGTTCCGTCACCATCAACATCTGTAAATGTTAGAACGTTTGTATTTGCAACGTATGAAATAGTCGCATCTGATTCAAACGTGATTGTAGCAACACCATCCACAATAACTGTAGACAATTCAGTCTCCGGTGTTAGAATGTTAGTAATTGGATCTACTAGGTTTGTGATATCAACTGCAATCCAGTGCGTACCTGCTGTAACTGGTGTTCCCGCTGCATCAGTACCTGTTGGGTCATAGTAATAAAGAATTTGAGTATCTTTATCATAAGCTAAATTACCTTCATTGACAGTGACTGTATTGAGGCCTACAATCAAGTTTGGGTTTCCATCAACATGAATAACACCAGCACCACCTTCGATGGCTTGTCCAAAAACTGTTGCTCCCATAAAGCAAAATGCTGAAAGCATGAATAAAATTTTCTTTCTCATAATCAAGAGTTATTTAATAATTAGTAGATAAAATATAAAAAAATGAGATTTCCACCTCATGAAATCCGAATTGATAAAATATTTGAAGATTTAAAAAGAAGATAGCTGATGTTTGTTGGAACATCAGCTATTTACCAAATAACGAAGAATGATAGTAGAGAGAGAGAAATATTTTATAAGTTTTTCATTTTAAATTGCTCAATTGTATGTTGTTACATCCCTTCATATAAAGTAATGATACATCCACTACATCCAAATACACCCGCAGGGTCAGTATAAAAAGATTCACCATTGACAAGTCCCGAAGCTCTTGCTTCCGCAATGGTTTTAAATGTTCCTTTGGGTAACTTATCAGCTAAAGCTTCAATTGCATTCTGAACATTTTCTTCAATTGTCCCATTATTATTTACATCAAAATTTGGATTTAATGGTACTTCAAAGGCATTTTGAAGCTCGTTGGTATTACTTGTATCGTAAGTAAAATTAACATAGTCCAAAAAGCTGTTCATGAGCATATACCGAATCTCTCCTGAAGCGGGATCTACAACAACAAAAGCTGAATCTCCTTGCATTAATTGGTTCATATCTTCAAATCTAATCGGATCCTCATTTGGTTCCGATGGTTTCACGTGTAAAGTGTTGGTTGGGTCATCCGTTCCAATACCTACTTGTGCTTTCACATAAAAAGATGTGAAAAGGAATAGGACAAGTCCTAAAAATTTTCTTTTTTTCATGGATTATGTATTTAATGGTTATGTCTTAGTTGTAGACAAAATCATGCCATAAGAAATTAAATATTAGACAAAAAATAATTTAATTTCATTTTATCCATTTGTTACCTCCCCTTTACAGATATTTTATTTTTTTATTAAAATAAATTTCTAAAAAATAGAAATAGATTATCTCCTCAAAAAAAGTATTTCTACTTTTGTGTCTATGATTTCAGCAAATAACATTTTTATAAAATATGGTGACCGAATTTTATTAGATAAAATCAATCTAGTGATTGGTGACAAGGATAAGGTAGGTTTAGTTGGAAGGAATGGGTCAGGGAAATCTACTATTATGAAAGTAATAGCGAGTTATATTAATCCGGATTCAGGGGAAGTAATTATTCCTGGCGGTAAAACTATCGGTTATCTTCATCAGGATATGGACCTTCCCAAAGGGAAAACTGTCATGGAAGAGGCTCTTACTGCATTTGACGAGGTAAAGAAATTAGAAAGAAGGTTAGTTGAACTAAACGAAGAAGTAGCTACCAGAACAGATTATGAGTCTGAGAGTTACTCTAAACTGTTGAATGAATTATCAGAATGTGGTGATCGTTTCCATATTTTAGGAGGAGAATCAATGGAGGCGGATGCTGAAAAAGTGTTAAAAGGCTTAGGTTTTAAAAGTTCAGATATGAGTCGATTGACCGACGAATTTAGTGGAGGTTGGCAAATGAGAATTGAATTAACTAAAATGCTCTTAAAGCATCCTGATTACCTGCTTTTGGATGAGCCTACTAATCATCTTGATATTGAATCTATTATTTGGTTAGAGAAATTTTTGAAAAATTATTCTGGAGCCGTAGTAACCATTTCTCACGATAAGCAATTCTTGGATAATGTGACTAAGCGAACTATAGAATTAGAGTGGGGGAAATTGTTTGACTATAAAGCGTCGTATACTGATTTCGTCAATTTGAGAATAGAGCGAAGAGAGATTTTAGAGCAAGCCTATAAAAATCAACAAAAAGTTATTGCTGAAAAAGAAAGAACAATTACTCGATTCATGGCAAAAGCGACCAAAACCAAAATGGCGCAAAGCATGAAGAAACAATTAGATAAAGTTGAACGAATTGAAATCGATTCTGCTGATAATCGGTCAATGGTATTAAAGTTTCCACCAGCACCTCGGTCCGGACAGGTTGCAGTTGAGTCCTATAATGTCAATAAAAATTACGGTAGTCTTGAAATACTAAAAGATATTAATTTAAAATTAGATCGAGGAGATCGAATTGCTTTTGTTGGTCAGAATGGGCAAGGAAAAACAACCTTAGCAAGAATGCTTGTCAATGATTTGGCAGCTACCTCTGGCGAAATCAAGTTAGGACATAATATTGAAATTGGATATTATGCACAAAATCAAGCAGAAGCTTTAGATTCAAAATTGACTTTGCTCCAGACTATGGAGAATGCGGCTCCTGCTGAGATGCGTACAAAAGTAAGAGGTATCCTAGGGGCTTTTATGTTTAGCGGTGAAGATGCAGAGAAAAAAGTTTCTGTTCTTTCAGGAGGTGAAAAAGCTCGAATGGCAATGGCTTGTTTACTACTTCGTCCTTTTAACCTATTGGTTTTAGATGAGCCGACGAATCACTTGGACATTAATTCTAAGGAAATCCTTAAAGATGCTTTGCAAGATTATGATGGTACATTGATTATTGTTTCACATGATCGAGATTTCCTAGCAGGTTTAACTAATAAGACCTTAGAATTTAGAGACAAACAACTGCATACATACTTGGGTGACATCAATTTTTATTTGAAAAAAAGAGCCATGGATAATATGCGTGAAGTAGAAATGGCAACTAAGGCGAAAAAGGCTCTTGAAACTAAAAATAATGAGAAACCAGAACTAGATTATGAAACTAAAAAACGTTTGCAAAGAGCAGTTCAAAACGCAGAGAGAAAAATCGAAAAATTAGAAGATCAAATTGCTGAATGGGATGTAAAGATGGCTAAGACTGAATTTTATGAACAACCTGATTCTCAAAAGCAAATTGAAAAATATCAAGATTTAAAAAAGGATTTAGATAAGGCAATGGAAGATTGGGAAAATGCGCAGGCTCAATTGGAATAAAAGTATTCCATAGTTAGATGTAATGGTTTAACTATGGACTTCGTTTAAAGAAGACAAAACCATTTTTTTTTCTAATTTCTTTGATATCATCAAAATTTCTCAAACCTCCATCATTATTTATTTTTGTTATAAAATAGACTTCTCGATCAATTTTCCCTTCTGTTAGCCATTTGTAACTTCTGTTTTCTTTTTTTAAACGATTTGGTTTTTTGGTATAAAAAAGTGGAGCATAGCTTTTAAATCCAACATTTTTCACGTAAACATTTTTCCCCTCCAATGATTTGTAAAACTCAATAACTGCATTTTGAGAATAGCCTTCAATTTTATTAATAAAAAATATTAAACTTAGAGTAATAAAAATAGCAGATCCACCAAAAAGTAAAACAATGTTTTTACGGAAAGAATATTTTTTTGAAAGATCTTCTTTCCAGAAAATAAAAACAGAGAATAAAGTTGTGATGAGGAGAGTTAGTCCTGGAGTAATATCCCAAAATGACCAAGTTATATCGGCCTCTAGATTCCCCATAACGAATAAATCTTTTTCAAAAAGTGGTTTCAGTATCTCAATATTTTTACCAGCAAAAGGTAAAGTGATAAAAATAAGTGAAATTATAAGGCCTACAAATAACAATGCAATTATAACTTTAAAATGTATTTTTTTTCTGTTTTCAGTAATAGAAAACAGATAGGTGGCTGATAAATAAGTCAGAGGGAAATAGCAGAGCGAAGAATAATGAACGATTTTAGATTGTACAATTGAAAATAAAATTAAAACGACCCAGAATAAAATCAACATCCATTTTCGATAATCAATTTGCCATTTTTGTGATTCAGAATTTAGTGGGAGAGGAGATTTCCAGAGTGTTGGAATCGCAAAGATGGAAGCTGGAAAACAACCGAGTAAAAGTACTACAAAATGATACCCTAGGAAACCTCCATGTCCTGCATCAGGTGTACTAAATAAGCGAATTTGGTAGTTTGTGAATTCTTTAATAAACCAACTTCCGTTTATAATCCATTCCACTCCAAACCAAAGTGCGGTTACCAAAAGTGTTGCAAGGCTGTAAATTAAGATTTGTGAAGCTGTGAAGTACATTTTGAATTTCACACTAAGCCAGTAAACAAATCCAGTTAGACCAACTAATAAAATTGCTATTGGTCCTTTTGTCAAAACTGCTAATCCTAATAAGATACCTCCAAAAAAGATTTGCTTATTTTTTTTATAAAATGATTTTACTTGTCCATGATTTTCTTGGTTTGAAAAACTTAAAATTAAATAATTTATACTGCAAAAAATTAAAAGGTTGAACCATGGATCTATTATTCCAGAACGAAAGTATAAATGAGGTAGAATAGAACCTAAATATGCTAATACCCAAATCCATCCAAAGGATCGCCCATGTAGTTTTTTACCTGTAGAAAATAAAAAAAGGAGGGTTGTTATTCCACAAACTGCATTTGGAAATCGTGCTGCAAACTCATTTATTCCAAAGAGTTTCATTGCCAAGACTTGCATCCAAATAAATAATGGTGGTTTCTCCCAAAAAGGTAAGTAATCAATTTGTACATGGAAGTAATCGCCAGAGACAATCATTTCTCTGGCTGCTTCTGCAAAGTTTATCTCATCCCAGTCAAATAGGTGAACACTGCCTAAGAATGGTAAGTAAAATAGGGTTCCCAGCAATAAGATTATTAAATAGTCATTTTTTAATTTCCCCATTTTCGTAATTGGTTAAGCACCGCACGAAAGTCTTTTGGCAATTCAGCTTTTAAAGTCATCTTTTTATTTGAAGAAGGGTGGTTGAAAGTTACTTTTGTAGCATGAAGAGTAGTTCGACTCATCAGAGGTCTTTCTTCAATTACATCTTTTCCTCTTCGATATTTTTTCATTTTTATTTCTGAAAGTAGAAAAGCATCCTTTCGACCATACAGAGAATCAACAGCTAGAGGATAACCGATTACTTCAAAATGGACTCTAACCTGATGTGTTCTTCCTGTTTTAATATTTGCCTCCACTAGAGTATAATTTTTAAATCGTTCTATCACCTGATAAAGGGTCAAAGAAGGTTTTCCTCTACTGGCAATAATCATTCGACCCTTATCTCTCATATTACTAGCAATTGGTTGATTGATTTCTCCTTCTTCCTTGTGGACAGCTCCTTCAACAAGAGCAAGATATATTTTGTCAACGGTTCTAGCCTCGAATTGCATACTCAAGTTCCGGTGAGCTGCTGCATTTTTTGCAAAAATAATTACTCCACTTGTTTCCTTATCCAATCGGTGGACAATAAAAATATCTTCTAATCTATTTCTTAAAAAAGTAACAAGGTTGGGTCTTTCTGCAACAAAGCGATCAGGGATTGTTAAGTAATGAGCAGGTTTATTTAAAACGATAATATCATCATCTTCAAATATAATAGAAGGTTGATTCTTCATGGATGTTTGATTATATGAATTTAGGAATGCAGTGTTTACTTTTATTCCTATTTTTTTTTTAGAAAAAAAGTATTTTTAAGAAAAAGGCAGCTAAAGAAAAGAAAACCATACCCAATGCTATCAATTCTAGTATCCGATTAGATTCGGTCATGCCATATTTATTTTTATCTTCTTGGCTAGGTTTAAACATATTATTAAATTTTTTTTTCAACAATTTTCCATATTTGTTCAACTCTTGCCCCCCAAGTATTTGAGTTAGCAACGTCCATACATTTTTGGATTTTTTCTGGTATCTGCTCAATGATAGCTTTGTCGATCAAATTTACAAATTGATCTTCACTTTTAGCAATATGAATAACATCTTTAAAAGCTCGAATGTCCTCAGAAAAGTTGGTTGCTATAACTGCTCGACCAGCCGCTAAGTATTCATTTATCTTTAAAGGGTAAATACTCTTAGTCAAAGTATTAAGTAAAAAGGGGATAATTGCTACATCTATGTACTGAAGATATGGAGGCAAATTTTGAATGTCTTTGCTTCCTGTAAAAATAATATTAGGCATTTTATCCATTCCTAAATCATAGACCTGATTGTTATTAATTGGTCCTACGAGCAATAAAGTTTTATCAAAATGAACTTCCGCAATTTTTTTCATCAAAGGATAGTTCACTCTTAGGTCATCTAAGTTGCCAACAAAGCCAATGATCTTAGTATTTATGTTTTTTATCTCTTCAGGTCTTTCAAATTTTTCAGTTAGAGTCTTTTCAAAAATATTAATGTCAGCTGCATTGTGAACGATATGAATTTCGTTGGCATCTTTTCTCCAAATATTTTTTAACTCTTGCGAAGTAACTATAGTCACATCAGAATTTTGAACTGCATTTCTTTCAAGGTCAAAACCATGTTTAGCAGTATAAGCATTTTGTGAAATATCATCGATACATTGGTAAATATTTAGGAGTGGATTAAATTCATTCTTTGGTAAAAAACCTGCATAAAAAGGGTTGTAGCAATTCATGAATATGTAATCTTTGATATTATTATCTTTTATTACTTTTTTTATTGTATTTAAAACTATTCGATTATTTCGAGTTCTTACTAAATTATAAATTTCTCCTTTGCCTAAAAAATTGACTGGAGGAACCATAGGTGGCAAGGCAGCAAGGAAATTGTCTTTATACAGGGTGTTTTTCAATTGTGGAGGATGTTCATAACGTAATCGATGCATGATTAAATCTGACATTCTTTCCTGGGTGATTTTCTCTCCATAGCGTGTAGCGAAGTCTCGGTAGGAGTAAGGCGGATTGATGTAAAATACTCGGTTGTTTTTGATGAATTCTTTGGAAATAGAAAATGAAACAGAGGAGTAAGGGTGATCCCATGGGAAAAGGCTGAAGTAAATTATGTCAATATCTTTTCGCATTTTTTTTTAATTAGCTGGAAATAAATTATCGTATATCATTACTTAGCAATTAGTGTTATCAACTTATTTTTTCTTTAAAAAATCCAGAATGGTTATCAATAAATTTTTGTAAAACCAAGGGATTAGCGTGAATGGTTTCCATGGACGGACATGGTACCATTTATAGAAAAATGACATTTGAATTAGGAACATCAAAGCATAGGTTAAAAGTGTTCCATAAACGGCGCCCATCATTCCATATTCTTTTATTAAAAGGTAATTGAAGATTAAATTTAATATTAAACCTAAAATTACGAATCGAAAATTGATTTTAGGTTTGCCGATAGAATCCAATATAGTTCCAAATTGCAATGCAAAGGGAACAAATAAAGCAAAGAAAATAGTTACTCGCAATATTGGGACAGAATCAAGATATTCTTCTCTTCCTAAAATGATAATCACTAATTCAGCGAAGAAATAAATAAAAAAAATTACTGGAATAATTAATCCAAGGATTGCTGCAACTGATTTTTCGTAAACCTCACGAATACTGTCTTTATCCTGTTTAAGAGAATTTTTAGCATTTTGTGGAAATACAACTGCAGCAATTGATATCGCCGGGATATCTACTAAGTTAGTTATTCGAATGGCGACTTCATAAATTGAAATTGCATCAACCCCAACCATTATTCCGACCATTGTTCGGTCTGTAAATTTATAAACAATAGTACTTATGTTTGTACCAAAAGTAAATTTTCCAAAATGGAATAATTCCTTAACCCATTTCCAATCTATTGATTTGGAAAATATTAAATATTTTTTCACAAAAAAATATCCAACGATGCTAGCTGCACTGGCTGCAAGAATTAAAAACAAGGACATCTCAAAAATATCAATTATTATCCCATTCCAGTAGTGATAAAATATATAGATAAATAACATTCCCTTGTGAGTTAAACTCGACCAAAATGAACCTTTAAAATCAAGGTTAGCTTGTAAAATATAATTGAATTGTAAGTAGGGAAGTAAGGCAATAGTAGTCAAGCTGTAATAAAAAAACATTAATACTAACTCAGGATATTGAGGATAGAAATAAGCAGTAATAGGCTCTACAATTGTAAAAATAAGTATAATAACAATAAGGGTGAGTGCCAATGCATTGAACAACGACGCTGTATTAATTTTAGGTTTTTCCTCCTCAGAGGAAGTTGTAAGGAATCGGATAAGTCCATTTTGAATGAGTCCTGTTCGGCTTACTTCTATCACTGTAGCAAGTATTAAAAACTGGATCCATAATCCAAACTGTTCTTTTGAGACGATCCGCAAGAGCAGGAACATATTTCCAAAGCCAATGAATTGACCGAAAATTCGCTCTGAAATGGAATAACTTCCTGACTTGACCCAATAAGATTTTCCCCCTTTACTCATTTGTTTATTAGTAACAAACTAAGAATTATAAATAAAAAGTGTGCTTAATAAGTCACTTTATACTTATCAATTCCAAGTAAATTAATTCATATTTTTTAAATCAATTTTATTTAAAATTGAACCAAAATATTTATCATTAGTATTCAATAAATAATCAATTGACTCTTTATCTGCATCTTTAATCTCTGACTCTGCTGAGAAAACGGAAACAATTTTATCTACAAACCTAACCAACTCGCGAGTATCAGAATATTTATTTAGAGAAGGACCCTCTAAAAAGATGTAATCATAATTATTTTTTAAATCACTAATGAAGTTTTGGAAATCTCTTCCTGTAAAAAACTCAGATGGGGAGTGGTTAGTTCCTCTATTTCCAATGATATCAACATTTTCCAAATTGAACATGTTTTTAATTTTTTTCGCTTCAAATTTACCAGCTAAATTATTTTCGCCGATCAAACGAGTATGCAAGAGGTTTTCTTGGATCTGTTTATTTGACATCCTTGTCAAAGTATTATTTTTAAAATTAGTATCTATTAACAGGATTTTTTTATTCTTCAATGTTAAGGCATACGCTAAAGTCAAAATTAGAAATGTTTTCCCTTCGCCCTCTTTTGTACTTGTAATGAGGAAAGCTGAGGCATTGGATTCCTCAAATACATATCTTAACTTTCTCAGGGATTCTTTGAAGGTTTCTAAGTTAGTATTTGTCGAAAAAGATGCAAATAATTTCTTTAAGTCTAGATTATTGTCTTTTACTTTGTTAAGAGATCCTAGTAAATGTAATTTGGTAAATTTGCTAAACTGATTTGGTGTATTCAAACTCAAATCAAATAATGCTAACAACAATAATAATACAGTTGTTAATGAGCCTGTTACTAAACCAGCAAAACCTGCTAGTAAATATTTATGATTAGGAATAGGCTCCTCTGGTCTATCCGCCCAATCTAAAGGTTCTAATTTAAAAGAGGATGAAATTGTTTTAAATTTAGATTCGTTTACTCGATCCAATGTACTTTTGTACTCTTTTCTTGCAATTTCAATTTGATCATCTAAACCTTTAGTGTAGGCTTCAGCATTTATATATGCGTTTTTCTTTCCCTTTAATTTATTTAACTCATTATTTATGGATTTAATAGTTTCTTGAGCCAGTGTCAATTCTGATTCAGCAGTAACTCTCTTAGAGAGAAATTCATCATCCTGATCCATCGTGCCAGGATCATCTTTACTTTCACTTTTGGCAATTCTCTTGATTTGTTGATCTCTTGCTACTTTTGTTAATTCAATTTGACTTTTAAGACTTTTATCTTGTTGGCCTGAAGAAATATACTCGTCATTTAATCTTTTAATTCTTGCATCAAGGTTTACTATTGCTTTTGAGCTTAAAATATTACCTGATTTCTTTTCTAGTTTGTATCTATCATTATCATTTAGGTATGATCCCAAATTCTTTATAATAGTTCTATTGGCATTTACTTTCCTATTTGCTTCTTCTAGTTCGCCTTCTAGTTTTCCAATTTGATCAAGTGTTTCCTCAGACTGAACAGATATATTTAAGATCCCTTTTCCTGATTTATAATTTTCCAATTCCTTTTCAAGACTTCGAAGTTTTTTGCCTCTGGATTTGGCTAATTTATCATATTCATAATAGGTTTCTAAATCTCCTTTGCTTTGGGCAAGTTGATGGTAAGGTTTAAGTATTTTGCAAAATTGATTAACTGAAAAGGAGCACGCTGTAGGATTTTTATCAACATACTTAATTTCTAGTGCATCTGTTTCTCCATCTCTTTTTACATAGAACTTTTCTTTTTTTAAAAAATCAACATCATACCCATAAGCCTTTGCCACTTTCCTATAAATACGATCAGCTTCTTCATCTAAGGCACTATTTAATGTATCAATTCGACCTTGTAAAACTCTAGCAAGTGCTTCTAAATCAGATTGAGAATAACCAAGCTTTTTTGTATTAATTGTTTTGAAGGGCGGATCATTACTTGTTGAATCTGCTAGTATATCATGAATTAATAATTCATAACTTAAAAATCGTGTCGTTTTGTTTGTTGTGATAAAACTGATGAGGTTGGCAAAACTAATCTCCACTTGCATTTTTTGAATAAATGGACTGTTTTCATTTACGTTGATTCCTGTAAATTCAACAATTCCAGTAGGAATGGAGGCTTTAGCGTCATACATTTCAGGTTGTCTGTCAACAAAATAAAAGGTGGCAAAGGCGGTAATAAACATCGGGAAAATGATGAGCCACTTTCGCTTTTTTATAATATTAAAAAAGTATTGAATATCCATTTTATTGTTTTTCTTGTATGTATGTTAAGGTTCCAAGGAAATAAAAGTAACTTTCTGACAGTAGTTAAGTTGAAGTAAGAGTAGGAAGGAATTAATTTAATAAATCAATTTAGTACTGTAGAATATTACCCACAGATACCCAATTTCCTAGAAAAGATTAACACTCTTTTAATTATTCGCAATTTATAACCTAATTCATTGATAGTCAATAGTTTGAATTTTTTTTAATGAGTTTAAAAAAGAGGAGAATTTGATATTCTCGATTTTTATTGATTATGAAAAATTCTTAAGATATCATTTCCAATTTCAAATTCTTCATTTTGTGAAACGGGGAGTTGGGGGGCAAGGATTCCTTTTTTTATTAGTTTATTTCCTTCAAAGATCCGAGCCTCGTGCCATAAATTTTGATTGATAAAAGATTGTAATAATTGAGCACCACCCTCTACAAGTAGGGTTCCTATTTTTTCTTGGTGCATTTTTTTTAAAAGGTTTACTAATAAAAAATCATCAAAAGGTATTTCAATTTGTGTGATATGAGTTTGGGAGAAGGTACGAGATATATTTTCAGTAATCTGCCAGGTTGGTAATCCATCAGAAAAAATATGAAGATTTTCTGGTAGATCATTTTTTCGGTCTAAAACAATTCTTAAAGGGTTTTTACCAAAGTATAATCTATTGGTCAATTTAGGATTGTCTTGACGAGCGGTATTTGTCCCGATCATGATAGCATTAATTTCACTTCTCCACTTATGAACTAAGGTTTTGGAAAACTGATTAGTAATCCAAATATTCTCATCTTTTCGTCCAATAAATCCATCTTTTGATTTAGCATACTTTAAAATAACAAAAGGAGTATTTCGTTCCACATAATTTGTTCGATATTTGACTAATTCATTCCCTTTTTTTTCTAGAATCCCAGTAAGAACTTCTACGCCGTTTTGTCTTAGTAAATCTATTCCATTTCCAGAAACTTGCGGTGTTTTATCAATTGAGGAAATAATAACCTTTGGAATCTTCGATTTCAAAATAAGAGAGGTGCACGCTGGGGTTTTCCCAAAAAAATTACAAGGTTCAAGCGAAACATAAATTTCAGATTGAGTTAAATATTTTCGATCATCTGTTTTTATGTTATTAACGGCATTGACTTCTGCATGAGGCATTCCAAATCCTTTGAAAAATCCTTCTCCTATAATTCTATCTTTAAAAACTATTACTGCGCCAACCATTGGATTGGGTACTGCTGATCCCTCTGCAAGTCTAGCTAAATCAAAAGCTCTTCGGATGAATAGTTCTTGTTTTTTTGAAAAAAATTGATTCATTTTGAATTAAAGGTTTTTATATTTAATTTCTAGAAACCAAAGTTAAATTAAACTAAGGACATTTTGTTTTTTAAATGAAATAATGTTTTTGTAAGAGTCTTGTTATTTATTTATATCTTTTAAAATTATATTGTTATATATTGGCTTTATATATCTAACAGTATATTTTCATTTTTGGTGAACAAATGTAGGGAAATAATAATTTGTTGAAAATTATTTTTAACTTTACTTTATAACAATGAGAAAACATTTAATTATTTTAGTTTTTCTCTTGCTATTTAAAATTTAAAAAAAATAAAAATGATTAGTTTTGTAACAAAACACTTGCATTGTCGTTTTTATATTTTAACCCGGAAAGGTGTAATTTAATACCTGAATTTTTTATATTAAAATCATTTTTCCATCTTTTCTTAATTCTTAAAATTTCAAAAAGTGGCTCATAAAATCAATCTTCGAAATTCAAGCGAAAAGGTTATTCTTGATGACAAAGGATACAAGTTTCTAATGACAGATAAATATCTAAGTGGAATAGATATAATCACAAGACTAAGAAAACATTCAAGTGGATGTGCTGTTTTTCAAAGAACTCAGAAACAGAAAAAGGGTGGTTATAAGACTGAAACAATATATCTACATAAATTAATCGCAGAAAAGTTCATTAAAAAAGGACGATCTAAGACTAAAAAATTAGTAGGTGCATTGAATGGAAATAAATTAGATTGTCGAATTGATAATTTAGCTTTTCGTTCTCGTTCTACAGCTAGTAGGCAAAGAAAATCTAGTAGTAAGGCAGGATTTACTGGTGTCTACAAAGAAAGTACAAGGTTTCGTGCGGTGATTTCTAATAAAGGAAAATCTATTCATATTGGTATGTTTGATACAGCCGTGGAAGCTGCTGATGCTTACAATAAGAAGTCAAGAGAATTTTATGGTGATGAAGGGAAAATAAATGTAATCCCACGAGCTGATTTATCTGCTGCAAAGAAAGCAACAAGAGAAAAGGTTGCTGCGAAAAAAGCGGAAGCTAAAGCTAAAGCTGCAGCGAAGAAAGTAGCACCAAAGAAAGCTGTAGCAAAAAAAGCTGCACCTAAAAAAGCTGCAGCGAAGAAAGTAGCACCAAAGAAAGCTGTAGCCAAAAAGGTAGCACCAAAGAAAGCTGCAGCGAAGAAAGTAGCACCAAAGAAAGCTGTAGCAAAAAAAGCTGCACCTAAAAAAGCTGCACCTAAAAAAGCTGCACCTAAAAAAGCTGCAGCAAAGAAAGTAGCACCTAAAAAAGCTGCAGCGAAGAAAGCTGCACCTAAAAAAGCTGTAGCCAAAAAGGTAGCACCTAAAAAAGCTGTAGGAAAGAAAGCTGCACCTAAAAAAGCTGTAGCCAAAAAGGTAGCACCTAAAAAAGTTGCAGCGAAGAAAGCTGCACCTAAAAAAGCTGTAGCAAAGAAAGTAGCACCAAAGAAAGCTGTAGCCAAAAAGGTAGCACCTAAAAAAGTTGCAGCGAAGAAAGTTGCACCTAAAAAAGCTGTAGTAAAGAAAGTAGCACCAAAAAAGAAAAAGTAATTCATTTTTCTTTTTGAGAGATCATGTAAATATTAAAGGTGAAGCTTTTAGCTTCACCTTTTTTGTTTTAAATTAAATATGTCAATCTGGGGGGCTGAAATGATTTTTTAATTTATTTGATTTAAAATGAAGGGTATTTTGTTAAAAGGCTAATGCTTTTTTAGAGTAAAAAATTATACTCTTATAACTAAGTATTAATAAATTCCTTTTAATCACTTAATAAAACGGTATCTGTTTGATGTTTTTCTAACTTAACCTTTTTATTCATTAAATTATTTTGATCAATGAGTATAACACAAAATAAAAAAGATTTTATGCACAAAGATGTAATGGAACTTTTATCAAAGTTGAATTCAGATTCGTCCCCCGAATTTGGATTGATGACTGCTCAGCACATGGTAGAACATCTTTCTTGGACTTTAAAAAGTTGTACCAAAAGAGTGGGAGAAGTGGAAAAGCCGCCAACAAAGGGACAAGTGGGATTTCAAAAATTTATTGAGAGAGGTGCTATCTTTCAATACCGTCCCAGCGATAAAACTAAGGAGGATTTACCGGACTTAAAGTTCAAGGATTTAAAAAGTGCCATAGAACAAGTTGAAGTGGCAATAGAAAGATTTTACGCTCATTATGAAGCAAATCCAACGTTTAAATGTTATAACAAATTCTTTGGCGAATTGGACTTTGATCAATTAGAGTTATTTAATTACAATCATTATAGGTATCATTTAGGGCAATTTGGCTTGCTTGAAAAATAGTATAAAATGGTTGGTTTCATTAGTGTTTTTGTATCTTAAGACAAAATTAATTTATAATGTCAAAACTATACGAAAATCTAAAAACACTTAATGAATGTTTCTTTCATTGGGAAAAGACAACACCAGATAGTATTTTTCTCCGACAACCACAAGGTGAAAATTGGAAAACATTAACTTATGCCGAGGCAGGCCAAGAAGCTAGGAAAATGACATCAGCCCTAAGAGCCGCAGGACTTAAGAAAGGTGATCATATTGGTATCTCATCTAAGAATTGTTATCACTGGATATTAGCTGATTTAGCCATTATGATGGGCGGTTATATTTCGGTTCCTTTTTATCCAAGTCTGCCTAAAGATCAATTGAATGAAGTAATAATAAAAGCTGATTTAAAAGCAATTTTTTGTGGTAAGTATGATGCTTGGGGTGATCGAGCAGAGGGAATTCCAGATAATGTAATTGTAATTAGATTCCCCCATTACACAGGGAATTCGAAAGTTGAAATTGGCGAAAAATGGAATGAATTAATAGCATCAAATATTCCATTTAAAGAAAATTATATTCCTGATTTGGATGATTTATGGACAATCCTTTTTACCTCTGGAACAACAGGCACGCCTAAAGGAGTTATGCATACCTACAAGGCTCCTGCAATGATATTTAGGAATGAGGAGTTGACAAATTTTTTAGGTAAAAATCAATTAAAGTCCTATAAATACTTTTCCTTTTTACCTCTAAATCATGTTGCAGAGAGATTAGGTGTTTCTTCACCAGCAATTTATTATGGAGGATCAATTTCATTTGCAGAATCATTAGCAACCTTTGCGAAAAATTTACAAGATACTCAGCCCAGTTCAATTTTTGCTGTGCCACGAATTTGGACAAAGTTTTACCTAGGGGTATTAGCTAAAATGTCTCAAAAAAAAATGGATATGTTGTTTAAAATTCCAATTATTTCAGGGATTGTTAAAAGAAAATTACGAACTGCGCTCGGACTGCGCGATGCTCAAATTACTGCAACTGGAGCAGCAATCACTCCCCAATATTTAAAAGATTGGTATGCAAAGCTAGGTTTACATTTGATTGAAGCTTATGGAATGACTGAAGTATGTGGCTCGATAACTAACGGACCAGGAAGAAATACACCTTCCGATTCGGTAGGTGAGGTAGTTCCAAATTGTAAAATAAAAGTAGACCCAGTTACTCAAGAAATTTTGATGGCAAGCCCTTGGATGATGAAGGGTTATTATAAAGATCCAGATTTAACTGCAAAAGTTATAATTGATGGTTGGATGCATAGTGGAGACAGAGGATGGATAGATGAAAATGGTTTTCTTCGAGTTGTAGGAAGAGTCAAAGATTCTTTTAAAACGTCGAAGGGACAATTCATTATTCCAAATCCGATAGAAGAGAAATTATCGCAAAGTGATTTTATTGAACAAGTTTGCGTAGCAGGTTTAACTACTCCTCAACCAGTTGCTTTAGTAAATCTCTCAGAGATTGCTATGGCAACAGAAAAAGAACAGATTGAGAAAATTCTAAATGAAGAGTTGAAAAGGACAAATGCTAATTTATCAGGTTATCAGAAAATTTCAACGATTATCATTAACAAAGAAATTTGGTCAGAAAGTAATGAAATGTTGACACCTACTCTGAAAATTCGCCGAGGAAAAATTGATGAAAGATATAATGATAAATATCTTGCGTGGCATGAAGCGAATGAAAAAGTAGTTTGGGAAGCTTGATTCTTTTTAAAAATGAAGAAGGAATTATCACTAATAAAAATGTAAAAAAAAATGAAATTTATTTTAAGAAAAGTACTAATTATTATAGGAGTTATTATCCTGATAATTTTAGGTTACACTTGGATGAATTATGCATCTGATAAGTCGTTTGAGGAATTAAAATCAAAATGGGCATATGATAACTCTCAGTTTATTGAAATGAATGGAATGCCAGTTCATTACAGAATTAATGGGGAAGGTGAACCATTAGTCCTGATTCATGGGACAGGATCATCATTGCACACTTGGGAAGGTTGGACAGAAGTTTTAGAAAAGGATTTTAAAGTAATTAGTCTAGATATGCCAGCCTTTGGGTTGACTGGTCCAAATCCTGACAAAGAATATACTTTAGCATATTATTCTAAATTTTTAGACACTTTTCTTAAGCAAATTAATGTAGATCAATTCAGCATTGCAGGAAATTCTTTGGGAGGTGGGATTGCTTGGAAATATGCTTCACTTTTTCCAAATAAGGTAAAAGGTATGGTATTAATTGATCCGATTGGATATCCTAGAAAAGGTGAATTACCATTTGCCTTGCGATTAGCTTCAAATAAATATGCGAGTAAATTTTTGAAAACCATTACACCAAAATCTTTGTTTTATAAAAGTATGAACGAGGTATTTCATAATGATGAATTGGTGACAGATAAGTTAGTTAATCGTTATTATGAATTGTATTTGAGAGAAGGAAATCGACAAGCATTTGTAGACAGAGCAATGTCAAAAGAAACAATAGACACGTCAGAAATTGCTGCAATAAAAACCCCTACTTTAATTCTTTGGGGAGAAACTGATGAATGGATTTCTGTGGAAGATGCTCCTAAGTTTCAGAGAGATATTGAAGGAGCCGAGTTAATCATCTATCCAAACGCTGGACATGTTCCGATGGAAGAGTTACCTGAACTTACTGCAATTGATGCACGTATATTTTTAAGGAAAAATTTGGAAAAAGAAATGAAATAGGATTTGTCCACAACTGAAGATTAATTTGTTTTTACTTTCCCTAGTTATACGGTTTTAGTTTTTTTTACCAATAATTTTGACAAGTAAATGATTATTTTATAAGTAAAAAAAGAATAAATGAGCTCAAGTATTCAATTACCTCGAGATGTTTATGGGTCTGAAGAACATCAAATGTTGAGAGAGACAGTTTTAGAATTTTTTAAAACAGAGGTTGAACCTAATCGAGAGGAATGGGAAAAAAATACAGCTTGCTCCCGTGAAGTTTGGTTAAAAGCAGGAGAGTTAGGTTTATTGGGGCTGACCCTTGATCCTAAATATGGAGGTTCAGGCTTGGACTTTAGTTTTAGTGCATTGGCAATTGAAACTTTTGCAAAAACTGGTGCCGATTCTCCAGGAATTTCAATGCATTCAGATATAGTTATTCCTTATATCGAAAAACATGGAAGTGACGTAGTTAAGGATAAATATTTGCCAAAAATGTGTTCAGGAGAAAGCATTGGCTCCCTTGGAATGACTGAACCTTCTACAGGAAGCGATGTTCAGGCTATTCGAACTACCGCAGTTGATATGGGTGATCATTATTTGGTAAATGGCAGTAAAACTTTCATCACAATTGGTTATACTTCGGATTTTACTTTGACGGCTTGCAAAACAGAGAATGGAATTAGTCTAATTATAATTGATGCTGATTTAGATGGTTTTACGAAAGGGAAACCCTTTAAAAAATTAGGTCTTAAAACAAGTGATACTTGTGAATTGTTTTTTGATAATGTAAAAGTTCCTAAAGGTAATTTGATTGGAGAAGAAGGCAAGGGATTTATATACATGATGCAAGAATTACCTAGAGAAAGATTGACTATTGCTCTCCAAGCAATTGGTTCAGTAAGAGGAGGATTGGAATTAACAGCTGCCTACACCCAGGAACGAACTGCTTTTAAACAACCAATTTGTGCTTTCCAAAATACACAATTCAAACTGGCTGAAGTAGCTACTCAGCTGGAAATAAATACTGCTTTTGTTGATAAATGCACTGAGCTTTTGGCACGAAAAGAACTAACTCCTGAACTTGCTTCCATGGCTAAATATGCTTCAACTGAAATGCAAGGAAAAATGTTGGATGAGTGTCTTCAATTGTTTGGTGGGTATGGATACATGTGGGAATATCCCATTACAAGAATGGTGGCTGATGCCAGAGTATCAAGGATTTATGGGGGAACCAATGAGATAATGAAGTTGATGATTGCTAGGGCAATTTTCTCTGATTACTTTAAGGAAATGAAAGCGAAAAGAAGAGCAATGAAAATGTCACAGAGCAATAATTAATGCTAAACGGCGAATGGTTATTAAACATAACTATTCGCCGTTAATTTCAAGTTTGATAGAAAAGTTGATTCTATTTTCAGTTGTGTGGTCTAGTCTAAAATGAACTTATATAATATTAGAAAGGTTATGGATACTTTGATAATTTACCTTTGATTCTTGTTCTGTTAGATATTAAAAAACACTTTAGTAGGTTTATTAACTATCTAAAAGGTCATAGGTGATTGCAAATAGACAGTAGGGAAATTATTCGCTGTTAGTTTAAAGATTCATATAGTAACTTTTGGAGAAGGTCAATCAATTTTCATTTCAGGAATGTTCCCTTCAACGATTAATCGACCTTCTGTCGCGTTTTTTATTTCTTCAACAGTAACCCCTGGGGCACGCTCAATTAATTTGAAGCCTTCTGGAGTTATGTCTAAGACTGCTAAATTCGTTACTACTTTTTTGACGCACTTGACCCCTGTCAATGGCAGGGAGCATTGTTTCAGCAATTTACTTTCTCCACGTTTATTTGTGTGCATCATTGCAACAATAATATTGTCAGCCGAGGCAACCAAATCCATCGCCCCACCCATGCCCTTAACCATTCGACCAGGGATTTTCCAATTAGCAATGTCTCCATTATCAGCCACTTCCATTGCCCCTAGTACCGTTAATTGAATGTGCTTTCCCCTTATCATCGCGAAGCTAGTCGCAGAGTCAAAGATAGAGGCACCTGGCATAGGAGTAATCGTTTGTTTACCTGCATTAATCATGTCTGCATCTTCTTCTCCCTCTAATGGAAATGGCCCCATTCCAAGAATTCCATTTTCAGATTGGAACTCGACATCAATCCCCTCAGGAATATAGTTAGCGATCAACGTTGGAATCCCAATGCCTAAGTTGACATACCAATTATGCCGTAATTCTTGTGCTATTCTTTTAGCAATACCTTTTTTATCTAACATTTTTTTAATGGTTAATTGTGATTGATTAATAGTTGATTAACCGAATTGAAAGGAACAAAACCTAAAACTGATAACCTTTTTCATTAACTGTTTTCACGTTGTCTCACCGTTCGTTGTTCTATCCGTTTTTCATATTTTTCTCCTTGGAAAATTCTTTGAACAAAAATTCCTGGGGTGTGAATCGTATTTGGATCAAGTTCACCAGGTTCAACCAACTCCTCAACTTCAGCAATCGTAATTTGTCCAGCCATAGCCATTAGTGGATTAAAATTCCGAGCAGTACCTTTGAATAAAAGATTGCCATATCGATCCCCTTTCCAAGCTTTAACAATAGCAAAATCAGCCGATAATGCATGTTCTAAAATATGAGGTTTACCATCAAAATATCTTACTTCCTTTCCAAAAGCGACTTCAGTTCCATATCCTGCAGGTGTGAAAAAAGCAGGAACTCCAGAACCACCAGCTTGACATCTTGCAGCTAATGAACCTTGAGGGATTAAATCCACTTCTAATTCTCCGCTTAACATCTGTCGTTCAAATTCATCATTTTCTCCTACGTATGATGAGATCATTTTTTTAATTTGTCTTTTCTGTAATAACAACCCAAGACCAAAATCATCAACACCGGCATTATTTGAAATGCAAGTTAAATTGGTGATACCCTTTTTAACTAAAGCAGCAATGCAATTCTCAGGAATACCGCATAACCCAAAACCACCTAGCATCAAAGTCATTCCAGATTCGATATCTTTTACCGCTTCCTGAACATTCGCAACTAATTTATTCATAGATTTAAAAATTTAATTTAAAATGGTATTGGTCAATAGAACCTATTATCCTACGACAAAAGTCAAATGTAAAAAAAAATACGTGGAAATCTAATCTATTGTTTTGTGAATAATGTTTAAAAAAGTTCTATTTTACATTTTTCAATAAAAATGAAAAGCTAGCATCAGGAGTTGAATATATGGTGGTTTGCGGTGGTGGGTGTTTTGTCGTTGTAAGTCTATTGAAAAGTTGAATTAGTTACTAAGAGAACTTGGGAGCTTTGAAAAGATTTGACAATAAAAAATTGGTTAGAAAGTGTATTAATTGAGGTTGAAATTGAAAAGGAAGATTAACTGGAAATATGTAAAAATCTATGAAGAGAATTGGATTACTCTCAGATACACATAGTTATTTTGATGAAAAAATCTATGATTATTTTAGTGAGGTAGATGAAATTTGGCATGCAGGAGATATTGGCTCAATGCAAGTCGTGGAAAAATTAGAGGCGTTTAAACCACTTCGTGCTGTCTATGGAAATATTGATAATGCAACCATTCGAGCTGCATTTCCTTTAAATAATATTTTCATGTGTGAAGAGATGAAAGTATGGATTACTCATATTGGTGGTTATCCCGGACGATACAACTCAAGAGTTCGAGAAGATATGAAGGCAACTAATGCCGATGTTTTTATAACAGGGCACTCACATATTTTAAAGATTATGCCTGATCGGAAAAACGATCTTTTGCATATTAATCCGGGTGCTGCTGGTATTTCTGGTTTTCATAAAATAAAAACCATGGTAAGGTTTGCAGTTGATGGAAGAAAAATAAAAGCTATGGAAGTTATTGAACTAGGTAAGAGAGGCCAAGGTTAGAATGTATCTTTAAAGTATTATTTACCAATCTACTAAGAAGCTTGCAATAATTTTATTAAAGAATTTTAAAAATATATTTGATTTATTTTTCTTTTAAATCCAATGCACAAATTTAATTTAAATGCGCCAGCTTCACTTTTTGGATTTATTCAAGCTTCCATAGAATTTCCTATTGATTTTGATTTGGTATTTAACCTGATTAATATTTTAGCGATAAGTGAAAGTGAGGGAGGGAATTTATTAGTTCACAGGAAATACTATTTTAATCCTGGTTTTGGTGTTCTGCCATACGGTGAGTAATTGATTGGGTATCAATAAAGAAATAAGGCGAAATAAAAAATACACATTTATAGTTTTAAAATAAACAATAATTTTCAAATGATATTGAAAAATAAATCACTTAATTGGGGTATTTTAGGTTTAGGAAAAATAGCAGGTCAGTTTGTCAATGATTTAAAATTAATTGAAGATGTTTCAGTTGTAGCTTGTGCATCTCGGTCAATGTCAAATGCAATAAACTTTGCAGGACAACATGAAATTGGAAGAAGTTACGGGAGTTATCAAGAACTTTTTAAAGATGACGAGGTAGAAATAATTTATATTGCAACTACTCATGATTCACATGCTGAGTTGAGTATTGAAGCTATGAAAAATGGAAAGCATGTATTATGTGAAAAACCATTGGCAATTAATCGGAAAGATGTTCAAAGAATGGTGGAAGTTTCCCGGAAATGTAATGTTTTTTTGATGGAAGCTTTTTGGGCAAGATTCAATCCAACAGTGCGTGCTGTATTAAATCAAATTAAGAATAATTCTATCGGTGAGGTAAATTACTTAAATGTAGATTTTACTTTTGCTAGGAATGATGCAGATGATAGCCGCATGTTAAATTTGGAAATAGGAGGAGGCTCATTAATGGATATGGGAGTTTATCCAGTTTTTCTAGCTTATGTTATTTTTGGTAAACCAGAACAAATATTGGCCGCAAGTAGAATGCACACCACAGGTGCTGATTTACAAACTTCAGCTATTTTTAAATATAAAAATGGAATGGCCAACATAATGAGTGGTTTTGTTTCTCAATCAGATATGATGGCAAGGATTTATGGAACCGAAGGACGAATTTTTATTGATCCAGTCTGGCACGAATCTGAAGGTTATACTCTTATCAAAGGTAATAAAGGCGATAAAAATGGATATGAGAAGAATAAATATACGCTACCGAAATTTGGAAAAGGATACACTTATGAAATTGAGGAATGTAAAAAATGTCTTTCACAACATAAAATAGAGAGTAATTTATGGTCTCATCAAAATAGTTTAGATTTGATTGAAATTACAGATGAAATTCGCGGTCAAATTGGATTAAAATATCCTTTTGAATAAAACTAATTACGAAGGGGAATCGAATTTTAAAGTGCTTAATAGTTAAGAGTGAAATTAGATTTTGATTAGTTAAAACGAAGTGAAGGCTTTGCCCAGATTTAGTATTAGGATAAGAAAAGAAATTATTTTTAAAACTTTGTTATAAGTGTGATCACTATTTTAAGGATCAATAATAATTGAATGAGATTAAGGTTAGTCAAAACTTCGGCCAGATAAATGTTACATTATTGAAGAATTATTCTAGAGAGATTTGACTAATTGAAATCCATTATCACTATTTGTACCTTTAAATAATTCTGCTGAAATTATTTAATCCAACCTATTCGTTATTTTTTCAATTCTTGAATGGGTTGAAAAAACAAAAAAGTATTGCAGGATAGTAGATTTGGTATTTGTAAGAGCTTCTAATTCTTCCCAGGTTTTGCCTTCGTCTTCACTTTAATGTAATTATATTTTTCAATGTCTATGATTTAAGTAAGCCTATTTTAGTTTTACTTCGATTTTTACGTTAACCAAATTTACAAGGGTTTCCATAAAATGTAATTTTTCACATATCAATTTGACAGCTTCGTAGAGATGGATCATCAATCTTTTGAATACCAATTTAAAAGTGGTTTTTGTATTCATTATGGATTAAAAAGTTGCCTTAAGGGAAGCTAAGAAAAAAGAAAATATTTATTAACCTCCACTCAATGCTTGCATAATGAAAATCTCACTTGTATGATCTACCGAATCTGTCATTTTAATCCTGTCTAAAATCAATTCTCCATCCACAAAAATATTGACGTGTTTTCGCAAAGCACCTCTTTCATCAACCAAGTAGTTTTTAATCCCAATATACCTAGTGTCAATTTTTTCTAAAATTTCATTTACATTTTTTACCTCTAATTCTAAATCACTAAGATTGGGGTAAAACCGCTTTAAAGCATATGTAAATTTTACTATTGCCATCTAATTTTTTTTTTAAGCTTCATTGTTTAAACAAAATTACGAAAAAGTGTTACTTTATTATTTCTAATTAATTTTTTTGCACCAAAAAATATATCTTTAGTAAAGAAATAGGATTTTTTTAATAAATTAATTTTCCATGAGAAAAATACTTTTACCCTTGGTATTCATATTTTTTTATTTTTCTGTAGTTGCACAAGTCAAACGTTATACTGAAACGATTTTTCCTTCATCAACTGTAACTTCAAATGTGGTGTTTGATACTGCCCCATTTTTGGCAGGTTCATATGGTGTTGAGAGTAATACTACCACAGAAGATTTAATAATGGATATTTATGAGCCGACTGGGGATACAAGTAATAACCGAGCAGTTATTATTTTTGCACATTCAGGAGGTTTTATCACGGGTAATAGAAATCATGATGACATGATTGCTTTTTGTGATTCGTTTGCTCGAAAAGGTTATGTGACTGCAACTATTGATTATCGACAAGGCATGTATTTTTTATTCAATACAGAAATGCACTCTACTCGAGCTGCTTTCCGAGGTTTGCAGGATGGAAGGTCTGCTGTAAGGCACTTCCGAGCTAATGCTGTAAGTTTGGGTATTGATCCGAATCAAGTTTATATAGCGGGAAGTAGTGCTGGGGCATTCATTGCTTTGCATAGTATTTACATGACAGATGCTTCTGAGAAACCTGCATTAGCAAGTGAAGTGAATTATTCGAATTTAATTTTTCCATTTTTTCACACTGCTCCAGATTTAGGTCTATTTGATCGAGGAAGCAATTTGAGTGAGAGTGGAACACCCAATGGTATTATATCTCTTTGGGGCGCTGTGGTTGATGTGAATTTGATTTCAGCTGCTGAAAATGAACCAATCTTTATGGCTCATGGATCTGATGATGGCACTGTGCCATTTAATAGTGGATCCCCTTTTGGAGTATCATTATTTCCAGATGTTTATGGGAGTAATTTAATTAATAATGAGTTGAATAGTGTTGGTGCGGTGAATAAGGAAATTTATTTTTTAACAGGAGAAGATCATGAATTTTATGGAACATCTAACGGAACTTGGGAGAATGGAACAGGTGGAAATATGTTTTGGGATTCTATTTTAATGAAGTCATCTAATTTCCTTTGGTTGCAACACAAGCCCGATGCAAATTTTACTTTTTCTACAGGAGGTTTAGAAGTTGATTTTACTGATTTGACTACAGGGGCTGTTAGTTGGTTTTGGGATTTTGGAGATGGGAATACAAGTGCATTTCAAGATCCATCACACACTTATTCCGCTTATGGGAATTATGAAGCTTCTCTTTTTGTAACGAATGATATTTTGAGTTGGGATGAAATAAATATGTCTGTTGATTTATTTGAGCCGCTTCCTTTGACTTGGACTACACCTTTAAAAGCATTATATAATAATGGAAAAACTGATTTAAAATGGTCAGTTGCTGAACAATTTAATAATGAAAAGTTTGTGGTACAACATAGTCGAGATGGAAGTGATTTTGAATCGATCGGAGAAATAAAGATTTTGGAAAATCTCCAAGAAGAAATTGATTTTTATTATTATCATGACAATACACCACTGGGAGTTAATTATTATCGAATTAAACAAGTTGACTTTGATGGAAAGTTTAGTTTTAGTTCAATTGCAGCGGTGGAAGTTAGGGAGGGGAATACTGCTATTTCGTTTTTCCCAAACCCAAGTATAGGTATTATCTCCTTTGAGCTAATAGGTAGTGAAAATGAGGTGATTGAGATATATAATTTGCAAGGTATATTAATGAAAGTAGAACTGATAGAAAATGGCGATCAGCTTGATTTATCCAATTTTGCGAAAGGAATGTATTTCGTAAAAAATAAAAATGGAGAAATTAACCAAAAATTAATTATTGAATAAAATCATTTATTTTTTTAAAAAGGAGCTCTCTAGATTTTATGCAGGAGTCTTTTTGTTGTAAATTAAAATTGAATTTAGGTAATTGCATTTTTAGTCTTAGCTGATTTTTGTTACTGCATTGATAGTTTATTCAATTTTCTGTGCAATGAATTTCTCTAATTTACCGGCTTTTCTTTTTTTCAAAAGCTTAACCACCTTTCGGTCCTTTTTTACGCCAGAGTCTTTACCCTTTTCATAATAATCTAAAAAGTAATTTACACCAGCCATCCTTCCCCCAAAGGTATCCTCTTTTTTATCCGGATTTTCCAAAACATATTTTGACCATCCTGCCATATAAAGCAATAAAAAATCACCATTCTTCTTGGTGTAACTCATTAAATAGTTATCGAGGTTCACGGTTACACTTGGACTACCTGTCATCCATTTCATAAAGATAGAATTGGCTTTAATTCGATCTTTATGATCAAGGTGGTGATTTCCTAACCAATTAATTAATTTTAAAATTAGGGAATCAATTTTCACGAAATCTTCTGTCTCTTTTAATTCTGCATTTTCTAAAGTTTCCCAATCAACAGTCTGAGAGAGGAGGGAAGAAGATGAAAGAAATATAAAAAGGAAGGGTAAAATTTTTAAGATCTCCATGTTATTATTGTATGAAACTTTAGTCAAAATTAGAGAGAGTTGGCTAGGTAAGACTTATTTTGTTAAATCGGGTAAAGCATAGTTTCCAAAAAAAAATAAGCCCGAATTATTAAGTGAGAAAATCGGGCTTATTTTAAGGAGAATATTATTTAATTTTTATCAGTCGATGAATTCCGATGAGACTATTTTGGTTAGAGATCTGGATAGTGTAAACTCCTTCTGCGAATTGCTCAAGATTTAATTCGTATCTTTCTTCTCCCACCTGCCACATAGTTGACTTAATCAATTGTCCAATAGAGTTAAATACCAATAGTTCCCAATTACTATTTTCTTTTGATCGATGAAGTTGGAAAATATTTAAACTTGGATTAGGAAAAACGGTTATTTCAGAATCTTGTTTTTCAGAAGGCAAATAAATGATAGAGGAGTATTCGAATGACTCATCTCGATCTATCATTTTTAAGCGATAATAATTATGGGGGGTAGAAGGGAAATAATGTATGAATCGATAATTAGAAATTGAATTAGTGTTACCAATTGCCTCAACTTTTCCTGTTGTTTCAAATTGTACTCCGTCCTCAGAGTGTTCTACTAAAAAATGAAAAGCATTAATTTCGCTTGAAGTTTCCCAAGATAGAATATTTTCTCCTTTGGAATTTGATTTTCCCTCAAAATTTACTAATTCGATAGGAAGAGCCATTGTCTCTAATAACTCAAGATTATCAATAGCTATGTCACTTTGCCATCCGTTACCACGTATTGCACGGAATCTTATTTGAATAGCTGAACCTTTGTAAGCAGTTATATCAAAAGTTTTTTCAATCCATGGATCAGACATAGCCGATTGTTGTTGACCAATTATTGCGGTGGTAATATCATTAATCCAGCTTGTTCCGTCAAATAAATCAATATGCAAGTTGCCCATACTTGAGCCATACATATGGTAATGGAAACTTACATAAGGGTCGACGGCATTCAATGGAACATCTAGGCAAGGACTAGTTATTTCTGCAATATCTCCCTGATCATATCCACTTGCTTCTGAAAAAACATAAATTCCAGTTGCATTTCCTAAAGATTGATCTACTTCAGGACCAGTATTATTTGATGGAGTTTCACCATTATTTGTATTCCATCTGTAAGCATTTGTTGTTCCGCTTGGACTAGCAGTCCATCCATCTTCAAAGCCTGTGGCGTTTGTGTTGGCAGTAAAGTTATCTAAGTTACTTGAGTGAGGAAAAGATAGAGATCCTACTTCAATATAAGCTGTTTTAACTTTAGCGATAGACGTTGTTCCATCTGAGACTGTTAAGTTCACAGTGTAACTGCCTACAGATGTATATGTATGGCTAGGGTTAGGAGTCGTGGCATCTACAGTACCATCATTATCAAAATCCCATTCATAAGTAGTTTCACCAACAGCGGTTTCAGTAAAATTAACCGTTATAGGGAAGGTACAAGATTGGGTAATATCTGCAGTAAAATCTACATCAAAGTCAGGACAATCAAAATAGTTTCGCTCGAAGTTATTATTGAAAACTATTTCAGCTAATTGATCTGAAGAGAAAAAAGTTCTACATAGTTTTCTAGAGTAGGACATAATGTTTGTTGGGTCAGGAATATATGTATCACCATTTGCATCAGTAGCCGTTCCTGTATAAACGCAACTTGAATTAACAACTCCTGAAAGATTAGGATCAGCAGGTGTATCACAAAAATTATCTCCAGCAGTGGCGCAGTTGGATCCATTGACCAATTCATTACCCTGATCATGTGTATGTGGTAAGCCATAAAAATGACCAACTTCATGTGGTAAAGTACTTCCATTATTTGCACAACCATTAGCCATTAATATCACATCTGGTCCACCAGGATAATATGCGTAACCACAAAAATTTGAGGAACCGTTTCCTACTGAATTTGCATAATAAATATTAATCGCATCGTTCACATTGTTTGCAGCTGTTAATGCAGGTTCATCATTAGTATTAAAGTTGTAATATTGATCGTCATCTATATAATTAATTGAACCACAAACATAGAAGGCCATACAGGCTGCTTCATATCTTAAATTCAAAGTAGTCATGGCTGAATTTAATTCAGAGATAGTTAATCCACCAGTACCATTTGATCTGCGAATTATATGGACTTGCATAGGGATATTATTGATACAACTGCCTGCTGTGGGAGGACGATTTAGATAGTTGTTGTCAAAAGTTTCCATGAATTTTTGATACTGCTCAGGTTTTTTGTATTTCTGAAGTTCAAAATCATTGGGAAGGATTGAACCACATTCCTCCCTTTGAGCAAATGAGAAAGTGAAAAAGAAGAAAATTAATGAAAAAAGTATAAATTTTTTTAGTGTAATTGTTCGCATGTTTTTTTTTGAGTAAAAGATTAGATAAATAAAAATAAGTTTTTTTTCTTTAAAATGAAACGTTTTGTTTAAAGTTAATTAAGCTAACCTGTAAATTTTTTATTTTTCAAATATTATATTTCGATTAATTTTTATTTCATCTCAAAAATCAAAAATCAAATATCAAATATCAATTTTTCAATTTCTAAAAACTATCTTTGCGCATATGACTGAAAAAATACTAATCCTCGATTTTGGTTCGCAATATACGCAGCTAATTGCGCGGCGAACTCGTGAATTAAATGTGTACAGCGAAATTGTACCATTTAATAAAATTCCAAAAATAGATGATAGCATCAAAGCAATAATTCTTTCAGGAAGTCCCTTTTCTGTTTTGGAAAAAGATGCCCTTCAAGTTGAGTTGGATAAAATTATTGGCAAAAAACCTATGTTAGGTGTTTGTTATGGAGCACAATACTTAGCCAACTATTATGGTGGAAATGTACAACGTTCCGAGAAAAGAGAATATGGAAAAGCGACCTTGAATGCACCACTTTTTGATGATCCATTCTTCAAAGGAATATCTAAAGATAGCCAAATTTGGATGTCGCATGGAGATACGATCACTGAAATTCCTGAACAATTTGAATTATTGGCAGGAACAGACAGTATTCCAGTCGCAGCATTTAAAAGTAAAGATGGGGTATTTGATGCACCAGTTTATGCCATTCAATTTCATCCAGAAGTAACTCATAGTTTAGAGGGGAAAGATATTTTATCGAATTTTTTAATTGATATAGCTGGTTGCCTTGGTAATTGGACACCAGCTTCATTTGTGGATGAAGCGGTGGCAGATTTAAAAAAGAAAATTGGCGATCAAAAGGTGTTGATGGGTATATCAGGCGGAGTTGATTCAACTGTAGGTGCTGAACTTTTGCATAAAGCAATTGGGCAAAACTTAATTTGTTTTTTCGTTGATAATGGTTTGTTGAGAAAAAACGAATATGAAGAAGTTTTACATTCATACAAGGATATGGGACTAAACATAGTTGGAGTAGATGCAAGCCGAAGGTTTTGGGATGAGTTAGCAGGTGAGACTAGTCCGGAGGGAAAACGAAAAATTATCGGTAGAGTATTCATTGAAGTTTTTGAGGAAGAAGCTAATAAATTGGAAGATATTGTTTGGCTAGGACAAGGAACTATTTATCCAGATGTAATTGAATCTATTTCAGTTCATGGGCCAAGTGTAACGATTAAATCTCACCATAATGTTGGTGGTTTACCTGAGAAATTGAATTTGAAAATTGTAGAGCCGCTTCGAATGTTATTTAAAGATGAAGTTCGAAAAGTAGGAGCGGAGTTAAATATTCCAGTACATATTTTGAATAGACATCCATTCCCTGGACCTGGATTGGGAATTAGAATACTCGGAGATATTACAGAAGATAAAGTTAAAATGCTTCAAGAGGCAGATGATATTTTTATAAAAAATCTAAAAAAATACGATCTTTATGACAAGGTTTGGCAAGCAGGGACTATACTATTGCCTGTTCAATCGGTAGGGGTTATGGGTGATGAGAGAACTTATGAAAAAACGATTGCACTACGTTCTGTAAATTCTTTAGACGGAATGACCGCTGAGTGGAGTCATTTACCACATGATTTTTTGGCAATTGTATCAAGTGAAATTATTAATAATGTAAAAGGTATCAATCGAGTAGTTTATGATATAAGTACTAAGCCGCCCGCAACTATAGAGTGGGAATAAATGAAATAAATTCTCTGGTCACTAGGTTGTCTTAGATTCAAATATTCAAGAAATGAAAAGATCCAATTGTCAAACATTTGTATTAAAAAATGTGTACTGTTTTTTTATAATTGTTTTAGTATCAACAATAATAAGTTCTTGCGGGTTTGGTAAAATCAATACGCCATCTCCTGAAATAGTTACACCAGAAGGAACTAAAGTTTTTAACCCAAAAACTGGCCGATATGAATTTCTTACAGAGGTCAAAGGTGAAATGGATACGGTAAAATGGACTGATGCAGGTCCGTCAGCCAACGATCCAATTGAATCTGATTCATTGCAATATTTAGGACCAAAGCCAGGAATTACGGATATAAATGCTGATTATGGGGAGTCAGGAATTTTAGAAAATTATAATGTTGCAATTATGGTTCCATTCAATTCTGATAAAGTCAATACTTTAGAGGGCGGAATTCATGTTAGCTCGATGCCCACTTTGCATTTTTATGAGGGAGCAAAATTAGCTTTGAATGAACTTTCTAGCGAAGGAGCAAAATTAAATGTTTCTGTAATTGATACCAAAAGATCTGAAGCAGAAACTAGTTTAATTTTAGATAGATCTGCTCTTCAAAATGCTCACCTAATTATTGGTCCATATGGTTCAAAACCTTTGGAGCAAGTCGCAGAGTTCGCAAAGATTAATCAAAAAACAATAGTATCTCCCGTAAATACAAGCGAAAAAATAACAACCGATAATCCTTTTTACCTTCAAGCAAATCCAAGTTTGAAAAGTCATTGTGAAATGATTATGAAACATGCCTTGAATCTCTATTCGCCTGATCAAATTGTTTTGGTTGTGAGAGATAAAATAGCAGAAGTTAATCGATTGAAATATTTTCAAAATACCCATAAATTAATTTCAGGAGTTAATGCAGTCCCTTTGAAAGAATATCGGATTGATCCTGTAATAGCACAAGAATTTGGAGAACTTGATTTATCCCAATATATCCAAGAAGATCGAACAACAGTATTTATTGTGCCTTCTTATTCCAATGAAACTTTTGTTAGTAACCTGATGCGTCAGGTAGAGATTGCGAAAGTTAAGAATGATGTTGTCATGTATGGTATGCCTCGGTGGATGGAATTTGAAAGGATTTCATTCGACTATTTTGAGAACTTACAGCTTCATGTCAGTACTGCTAATTTTATAGATAAAGAGGATATAAAAACCAAAGAATTTATTACAAAATTCTATGAAAAATATGGAGCTCTTCCGAGAGAAGAAGCTTTTAGAGGGTATGATATAACCTTATATTCTGGTAGGCAATTAATGAAGCATGGAATGTATTTTAAAGATGTAATTGATAGGGAAGATCAGCAGATGTTGTCTACCAAGTATGAATTTGAAAGATTTATTACACCAGAAGATGCTGCAAACGAGCGATTTGATAAAATAAATTACATCGAAAATAAGTTTGTGAATATTTTAAAATTTGAAGACTTTCATTTCCAAAAAGTAAATTAAATCAGATTGTCTTTTGCAATAAAAAAAGTCTATAACTTGTTTGAAGTTATAGACTTTTTTTAATTTATGGTATTTACTTCCCATCTGATATAAAATATTAAAAATGAAATTTAATCATCAAACCATTTTATTATTTTTTATAGTTGAGCTATCTGTAGCGTTACTTTTGAGTTGTCAGACAGAGATAGATTCAAATGATAGACTACTCTTCATTAATAAAGAAATTTCTAAAACTACTGTGATTCAAAAAAGGGTACCTCTTGGAATAAAGTACCAGTGGCAATCCGTATATAATCCTGAGACTTCTATCATCAATCAAATTCCAACTCCGAAAGATTTTCAAAGAGTACAAACAAATAATAATTCCTTTCAACAATGGTTACAATATTTACCATTATTCCCTCCAAATCAAAAAGTGAAAACGTTTGATGGTTCTTTGAAATGGAATCAGCGGGTTCATGCTCGTGTTATCGATATTGATATCGGAAAAGGAGATCTACAACAATGTGCAGATGCTGTTATACGATTACGGTCTGAATTTTTATTTAGTAATAAAGAATTCGAAAAAATTCATTTCAACTATACAAATGGAACAGAAGTATCATTTGATGATTGGCGGAAAGGTAGAAAACCTCAAGTCAAAGACAATAGAGTAACTTTTTTTAATTCAGGAAAAAAAGATAATACCTATTCTAGTTTTAAAAAATACTTAATTCAGATCTTCTCCTATGCAGGAACGGCATCTTTGGAGAAAGAAATGAAATCTATTTCATTGGAAGATATGCAAATAGGAGATATATTTATTCAGGGTGGTTATCCAGGGCACGCGATAATTATTGTTGATATGATTGAAAATACACATGGAAAAAAGTTATATTTGTTGGCGCAAAGCTATATGCCGGCACAAAATATACACATTCTAAAGAATCCTATGAATAAAAAACTAAGTCCTTGGTATGAATTGGTTCCAAATCAAGATATATACACTCCAGAATGGAATTTTTCAGTGGAAGATCTAAAAAGATTTGTAGAATAGAAAAACTTTTTGAACTTTTGTTTTAAAGATATTTATTTTTCAAATAATTCATCGAATAAACGGATCAACTAGTAAACATACCATAAAAATGATGACTCCCGAACGAACCGAAAAATTTAAAAGAGTAGCCAGCAAACGACAAGTTAATCTTACCGTAGTTTTAGAAAATGTTCACGATTTACATAATATCGGGGCAGTTATGCGTACCTGTGATTCGGTTGGAATCAAGGAGATTTTTATATTGAATACTGAGTCACATTTAACAGAAGAAAGAATTCATCTTGCAGCAAAATCATCTTCAGGTGCCCGTAAATGGGTGGATGTAAATTTTTACACCAAGTCGAAACCATGCTTTGAACATCTCCGGAAAAATTATGACCACGTATTTTGCACTCATATGGCAGAAGATAGTAAATCACTTTATGATTTAGATTTAACAGCTTCAGTCGCTTTACTTTTTGGAAATGAACATGCTGGAGTGACGGATGAAACTTTAAAACTTTGTGATGGAAATTTTTTAATTCCACAAGTTGGAATGGTTCAGAGTTTAAATATTTCAGTTGCTTGTGCTGTATCTATATACGAGGCAAAACGTCAAAGGTTGGTAAAAGGGTTTTATGAAGATAATCCAACGATGAGCAAAAAAGAACAAGAAAAATTATTTGATACTTATGCTCGAAGACATGAGTTAAAAATAAAAAATAAATTCGCTCCAAGATTGAATGATTAATGATTATTTTGTAGATGAAAGATAGGCCTTTTTTCTACTTGAACCAAAACATAAAAATGACATTTCCCCACTTTAGACAGCTTGACAAAATGGATTGTGGTCCTACTTGCCTTCGTATGATTGCGGAGTTTTATGGGAAATCCTTTAGCTTACAATATTTGCGGGAGCATTGTTATCTTGATAGAGAAGGTGTATCCCTGCAAGGAATATGCGAAGGCGCGGAACATATTGGAATGAATACTTTTGCAGCGATGTTACCTCTAAGATCAGATGATGGGGAAGGTGGTGGATTGGTTGATGCACCTTTGCCAGCAATAGTCCATTGGGATCAAAATCACTTCGTTGTTGTTTATAAAATTAACAAAAAATATATTTGGGTAGCAGACCCTGGGAAAGGGAGAATTAAATATAAAATTTCAGAATTTAATAATCATTGGTTAAGTGGAAAAGAAACAGGGATTGCATTATTACTTGAACCAACGCCTGAGTTTTACGCCCAAGAAGGAGAAACTTTAAATCGGACAGGTCTTACTTTTCTTTTCAAATATCTTAGGCCATACCGAAAATTAATGGTTCAATTGCTCTTCGGGTTACTCTTCGGAAGTATGCTGCAATTGATCTTTCCTTTTTTGACACAGTCCATTGTTGATGTTGGGATTGAAAATCAAAATATAAATTTTATATACTTGATTTTAGGAGCACAACTGATGTTGTTTTTAAGTCAAGCAAGTGTAGGTATTATTCAAAATTGGATTTTATTGCATATTGGAACTAGGGTAAATATTGCCTTGTTATCTGATTTTCTCTTTAAGTTAATGCGGTTGCCAATTGCCTTTTTTGATACTAAAATGACAGGAGACTTATTACAAAGGATCCAAGATCATAAAAGAATAGAGTTGTTTATGGCAGGAAGTACGTTGTCTGCCATTTTTTCATTTTTCAATTTGATCGTTTTTGGAATTATATTGTTATATTACAATATAACGATTTTTGTGGTTTTTCTCTCGGGTAGTTTTTTTTATATTTTGTGGGTATTAATCTTTATGAAAAAGAGAAGAGAAATAGATCACTTGAAGTTTGAAGAACAAGCGGAAAATCAGTCTAAGATTATAGAGTTGATTCAAGGAATGCAAGAAATCAAATTGCAAAATAGCGAAAGGAAACGTCGTTGGGAATGGACAGAGATTCAAGCTAAACTATTCCGAGCTAATATGAAATCCTTGACTATTACTCAGTATCAAGATACGGGCACAGGAGTCATCAATCAATTGAAAGATATTTTTATTTCATTTATCGCAGCCAAGGCTGTAATAGATGGCAGTATGACTTTGGGTATGATGCTGGCAGTTCAATATATTGTTGGACAGTTAAATGCACCACTTATTCAAATGATTAACTTTATTAGGAGTAGTCAAGATGCTACTTTGAGCTTGGAACGATTAGGAGAAATTCATGGTAAAGATGATGAAGAAAGTAATGTTGGAAATCAGATTGAGATACTTCCTGAAACTTCTGATATAGTTTTTGAAAACATAAGTTTTCAATATAATAAATTGTCAGATTTAGTTTTGAGAGATATAAATTTAACAATCCCCAAAGGTAAAGTTACGGCCATTGTTGGCACTAGTGGGAGTGGAAAAACAACACTTGTTAAGCTAATCTTAGGTTTTTACGAAGCTACACATGGAAATATTAGGGTAGGAGGTTTTTTATTAAAGAATTTTAGAAAAAAAATGTGGCGACAAAAGTGTGGGGCTGTTATGCAAGATGGCTATATTTTTTCTGATACCATTGCCAATAATATAGGAGAAAGTGAAGATGTTGTAAATAAAGATAAATTATTGAATGCTGTACAGCTAGCTCATATTCAAGAATTTATAGAAACTATGCCTTTGGGTTATAATACTATAATTGGTTCTCGAGGTAATGGTATTTCTCAAGGACAAAAGCAAAGATTATTGATAGCAAGAGCTGTATATAAGAACCCAGAGTATTTGTTTTTTGATGAAGCAACCAATGCGCTTGATACTGAAAATGAAAGAATAATTACGGAAAATTTAGAGCAATTTTTCTCAGGAAGAACAGTTGTGGTGGTTGCCCATCGATTGAGTACAGTTCGCAATGCAGACCAAATCATTGTTCTTGAAAAAGGAAGAATTATTGAACAGGGATCTCATGAAGATCTGATTGTGAAAAAAGGTTCTTATTTTAACTTAGTTAAAAATCAGTTAGAGCTTGGAGAATAAATTTATGGCAAAGAATTCCAAATAACATTTATAAATATTTTTAATAAAATGCCTGAAGAAAATTTCATCACCGATCCATCGGACATTCAACTTACCGAGCAAGATCAAGTTCAAACCATTTTGGGTAAACCTCCTGGGTGGATTTTAAAGTGGGGGATTTCATTTATTTTTATGACTGTTTTGATGTTGATTTGGATGAGTTATTTAGTGAAATTTCCAGACATTATTCAAGCTCGTGTAATTTTGACCACAGAAATCCCACCAGTACATTTGTTTGTTCAAAGTGGAGGGAAAATTGAAAACCTTTTAGTTGAGGACAAACAAGTCATTGTTGAAAATGACCTATTAGTGATTATTCAAAATCCTGCCAATCATCGTGATATTGTGATCTTAGAAAATTTTTTAGAAAAAGTAAAAGTTAGAAAAACTGTTGATTTGTCTGATGTGGCTTACCCTGAAAACTTAGAACTCGGAGAAATTCAATCCTCTTATTCTGATTTCACCCAGAATTTAAACGATTTTAATTTTTTCGAAAACAAAAATGAATTAGTCAAAAAAATCGAGGCTTTAAAATCCCAGATAAGATATTTAGGAGGTAAAAATGCGTCCATAAAAAAGCAAGAAATCACCATGGGAAGAGCTATTGATTTAGCGAAGTCTAATCGAGACCGGATGATTAAATTATTAGCTGATAAAGCTGTTAGCATAAAAGATGTAGAAGATGCGAAAAGTGAGGTACTTCGAAATGAGAGAGAACTTGAACGGATGCAAACAGATTATTTAGATAATAAAATGAAAGCTAAGAATTTAGAATTGACGATTATCGATTTAAATGAGAATAGGAGTGATGGCAAAAATGAAAAGTCTATTTCACTTAAGGAACAAATAGATGTATTATTAAGTGAGATTGAAAATTGGAAACAAAAATATTTAATTTTTTCCCCAATGGATGGTCAAGTATCTTTCCCGAAAGTCATTTCTAAAAATCAGTTTCTAAAAAATGGAGATGAAATAATGACAATCGTACCTCAAGGAGGAGTAGGAGAGATGATGGGTAAAGCTTATTTACCTGCTGCAAATAATGGGAAAGTAGATGAGGGTTTTGAAATTAATATTCGATTAGATGGTTACCCATATCAAGAATTTGGCGTGGTTAAGGCGACAGTGGAAAGTAAATCAATTTTACCTCAAAATGGAAATTATTTAATAGAGTTAAAAATGCCAGATAGTTTGATTACTACCTATGGAAAATCAATTCCATTTTTGCAAGAAATGGGAGGGACTGGAAATATCATTACCAAAGATCGAAGAATATTGGAACGTATTTTTGATAAGTTCTTAAACTTAACAAAGAACAGGTGATAGTTGTCTTTATTATCAACTAGGTAAATGAAATTTAGATAACATAATTAGTTTATGATGGGTTCTTGATAAAGAAAAAAAGAATAAAACTGTTTTAGACTATTGAAATAATGCAAAAAAGGAAAGAAATGAAAATGAATGAAAAATAATATCCAACTAAAACAAAAACACTATATTTGTTAGTAAGATGAAAAAAGGTAAAACTATATTAGAAGATAGGCGATTTGAGTTAACGATTGAACGACTTTGTCACCAATTGATAGAAGGATATGACCGTTTTGATAATGCTTGTATCATCGGTGTACAGCCTCGTGGGGTTTTCTTAGCTGATAGAATTTATGAGCGTTTGACTAGCATACTCAAGCTTAAAAACATCGAATATGGTAAATTAGATATTACTTTTTACCGAGATGATTTTCGAACTAGGATTAAACCGCTTTCTGCAGATCCAATTGAAATGAATTTTTTAGTTGAAGATAAAAAGGTAATATTGATAGATGATGTTTTGTATAGTGGACGAACGATACAAGCTGCAATGACTGCCCTAAACCATTATGGTCGTCCAAAGCAAGTGGAGTTGGTAGCTCTTGTAGATCGAAGATTTAATCGCCATTTACCAATTCAATCTGACTATATTGGAGTAGTAGTCGATGCAGTTGATGAGGCATATGTTGAGGTACAATGGCAAGAAGAAACAGGGAATGATAAGATAATTTTATACGCAAAAAAAGAAGATAAATATAAATAGGCTGCATTGCTGCCAGTTAAACAAACTGGCTTAAGTCTTCCTTGCAACCTTAAATTAAGACTATGATTCAGAAGGAACTCAGTACCAAGCATGTTTTGGGAATTAAATATCTAACTCCTCAGGATATTCAATTAATTTTTGAAACGGCTGAAAGTTTTAAAGAAGTTATTAATCGCCCTATCAAAAAAGTCCCTTCTCTTCGGGATGTAACTGTTGCAAATTTATTTTTTGAAAATTCCACCCGAACCAGAATTTCTTTTGAATTAGCTGAAAAAAGACTTTCAGCAGATACTGTAAATTTTTCTGCTTCTTCTTCTTCAGTAAAAAAAGGAGAAACACTCTTAGATACGGTTAATAATATTTTATCTATGAAAGTAGATATGGTGGTTATACGTCATCCAGCTCCTGGGGCTCCTGCTTTTTTAGCAAACCATATTGACGCAAATATTATCAATGCTGGTGACGGTACTCATGAACATCCAACTCAGGCTCTTCTTGATGCTTTTTCTATGAGAGAAAAATTAGGTGATCTACGAGGCAAAAAAATAGTCATTGTAGGAGACATCTTACATTCAAGAGTAGCTTTAAGTAATATTTTTTGTTTGCAAAAATTAGGTGCAAAAGTTAAAGTGTGTGGACCTCCAACTCTAATCCCTAAGTATATTAAAGAGTTAAATGTAGATGTTGAATATGATATCAGAAAAGCATTAGAATGGTGTGATGTTGCTAATATTTTGAGAATTCAATTAGAACGCCAAGACATTAAATATTTCCCCTCTATTCGGGAATATACCCAATATTATGGAGTGAATAAGGAGATGTTAGATAGTCTAAATAGCAATGTAATTATAATGCATCCTGGACCTATTAATCGAGGTGTCGAAATTACAAGTGATGTAGCAGACTCTGATCAATCTATTATTTTGCAACAAGTAGAAAACGGTGTTGCAATTAGAATGGCTGTACTTTACCTTTTGGCAGCAAAACGATAATTTACTTTAATTATTATTTGACTTTCATCTGACTGGCCATTAATTTTTTTAAACTAATAAATTACATCTAAACTTATATGTAACTATTTGGAACTCTAAATCAATGCGTTATGTTTATTTTTCTGGGTTTTAAAAAAAAGGATCAAAATTTGTTAAACTCTTTTTCTCCAAAGGATTAATATTTCTATTTGCTAATAGAAAATAAAAATGAACACTTTTTTATTTAAGGAATACGTTTAAAATTTTTAGTTGTACTTTAGTTATATTGTGATAAAATTTAACATATGAGCCTTTCAAAATTTTTTCTTTTTCTTTTCTTGTCAATTTTTTCATTTGGATTTTTATCCGCTCAAAATTGTGGAAATATAATTTCTGAAAATAAAAAAATTGGTGGGACACATTTCTTAAGAACTTCCGAACAAATTTTAGTTGTTCGAGGTACCTATTCATATAGCCTTGAATTAGTAAACGATGAGCAAGGGATTACTGCCAAGTTTACCTCTAAAAATGGGGTTGATTTGAATGAAGGAGATGAGGTAATTTTTATGGATAAAAGTAATATTAGAAAAAGTTATCGATTCATTGAAACTGGAGAAATAACCAACCAAAGAGGTGCACCGACTCAAACCAATATTTTAGATATAGATATAGCAGCAATAAATTGGTTTGCAAACACCACTATAAGTACTATTTATATTAGAAATTATGTAAGTAGTCGAATGGTGAAGTTTACAGTAAATTCTAATCGTCAAAAAGAATTTAAAGCGATTTCAACTTGTTTTAATATTACAGTAGATAAAGCCAAAGTAAATGATACAGTTTTGGCTGGAAATGATTTTTCTCCAACAAGTGGAAGTTCTTCTGGTAAATCAGGTAATAATAATGGTGCCTCCACAAAATCAGGAATAGGTAGGGTGCAAAGAATTACAGATGCTAGCTTACTAAATGATGAAGAAACAAGAGCGCTAAAAAAAGAATTATCAAAAATAAAGCAAAGTTTAAAAGATGAAATTAAGGCTGAGAAGGATAAGGGAGAGCGTATAAAAGCAGCTTTGCAAAAAGAAGTTGCATCAGCAAGAGAGCAAGCTGCCCAAAAAAAATCTGAATATGCTAATGAGGTATTAAATGCTAGAAAAAAATCACAACGTGAAATTGAGAAATCACAACAAGAAGTTGCAGCCTCAGTCGGAGATGCTAGAGAAAAAGCCTCAGGCGAAATAAATAAAATAAACCTAAATGTTGCTGAAGCAAAACAAAAAGCAGGGGAAGAAATACAAAAAGCAAAGTTAGATAGTGCCCAGGAAGTCGCTGATGCTAGGAAAAAGTCTGCTAATGAAATTAAGGTTATTAAGGAGAAACTTGATTTGGCAAAATTAGAATATGCTGATGAGGTTTCTTCAGCAAAAGAAAATGCACAAAATGAACTTTTAAATATTAGGGAAGAAACGGAACAAGTTATTCTAGCCGCAAGAGAAAATGCTAAAAAGGAAAAAAATAAAACAACTCAAGATGTTGTTGAATCAAAAAAAACTGCATCAGAACAAATTTTACAAGTAAAGGAAGAGACAGCTGAGAAGGTTGCTCAAGTGAGAGAAAATGGAGTTTTGGAAAAACAAAGAATTGCTTTTGAGGTGGCAGAAGCTAGAAGAAAAGGTGAGGAAGAAAAGGCTTTAATTTTAGAAAACAATGCTGCCGAGGTTGCAGAAATGAAAGAGAACTTTGCAAAACAAAAAGAAGCTTCTGCAACAGAAGTTGCTGAAACTAAGAAGAATGCTTCAGAAGAAATTAGCAATACTAAGAAACAAGTAGCTGAAGAAAAAGCAAAGGCTAAGTCTGAGATGGAAAATACTCAACAGCAAAGTTCTGAAGAAATTGCTTTAGCAAAAGCAAAAGCTGAAGAGGAAAAAATGTTAACTGCTCAGGGAGTGGTTGATGCTAAAACTAGAGCAGCGCAAACTATTCAATATATTAATAAAGAAGAAGCTGAAAAAGTTAGAGTTGCTCAAGCAAAAGCAGCGGAGGAAAAAGATGTGATTGCTAATGAAGTAGCACTTGCCAGAGAAAAAGCTAAGGATGAGATTACAAGAATCAAGGAGGAGGTTAGGAAGCAAATTGAAGCATCAAAGGCAGCGGAGGCTAAGGCTCAAACGGAAGCAGCGGAGGCTGTTTTATCAGCTAAGAGAAGAGCAGAAGAAGAAATAGCAAAAGCCCAAAAAGAAGCCGCTACAAATGTTTTAACTGCTAGTCAAAAAGCAGAGGCGGCAAAGCAGACTTATGCTCAAGAAATTGCTGCTTCTCAAAAAATTTCTCAAAATAGGATGAAAGAAATTCAAGATGAAGTTGCTGTTAAAATTAGAGCTGCAAAAGAGAAAGAGAAAGAAACAAAATCTATGTCAGCAAGTGAGGTGGCAGCTGCCAAAGAGCGTGCAGCTAGTGAAGTAAGAAAGGCACAAGAGGCTGCTGTGAGAGAAATAGCAAATGCAAAAGAACGAGAAGCTTTGGCTCAGCAAGAGTCTGCAAATAATGTTGCTGCATCTAAAAGAAATGCAGCTGAGGCTGTGGCAAAAATTAAGCAAGCTGAGGCAGAGGAGATAAGAAATACAAAAGAAAATGCAGCTAATGAAAAACAAAGAGTAGCTAATCAAGTGGCGGAAGCTAAACAACGGGCAGCTAGAGAATTAACAACGATAAAGGAACAATTAGCTAACGAAGTAAAAGCCTCAAAAGAGAATGCAGCCAATGCTGTAGAAGAAGCTGCAATTGCTGTTTTGGATGCTAGAAAGGTATCTGCCGCAAGAGTTTCGGCAACTCAAGAGACTTCTGCAAATGAAGTGGCTACGATAAAAATGCAAGCTGTTAAAGCTATTGCTAAATCTAATAAAGAAACTATCATCAAATTGGAAGAGCTAGCAGAACAAGTCGTAGATGCAGAGCAAAAGGCAAAAGAAGAGATGGTAGCCTTGAAAATTCAAATGGTGGAAGAAGAAGCAAAAGCTAGAAATGAAAGTAAATCTAAAAAAGATCAATACGTTAAGAATGCTGAAAAAGCTAGATTAAAATCTTTAGAGGAAATCTTGGCTTCCCAAAAACAGAGCTCTGACGAAATTTATGAAGCTAAACAACAAGCTAAATTGGAGATTTCAAAAGTAAAAGAAGATGCAAAAGGACAAATAAATGAACAAAAGTTATTGGTCAAAAAAGAGGAAATAAAATTGATGACTGCTCAAGAAAAACGCTTGAAAGCAGAACAAGATCTAATAAAATATGAGGGACTTCAGTTACAAGTTAGTACAGAAGAAGAGAAATTGAAAAAATTGAAAAAGGATATTAAACAAGAAGTAAATAAACAGGTTTTACTATTTAAAAATAAAGAGAGTGAGTTAAAAGAAACTCAGAATAAACTTATTCAGGCAGAGCAAGATTTGAAAAAATATAAGAATATCTTAATGGAAATTAAAATTGCTGAAGAGAAATTGAAAAAAATAAAAGAAAATTTTAAGAAAGAAAATAAAAATTAAAAATTAAAAAGTCCCATTTGAACTTTCAAATGAGACTTTTTTTTTAAGCTTCGATTTTTTGTTTTGGAATATTTTAGAATATCCTCAATTAAATTTTGTACCTGATCAGCATTAGTAGAAATGATGTCATGAAACTCTTGTCCTTCTTAATCTACCTGACTTTTATATAGTTTGTTAGGGTTACAAAAACTCATTATAATCCTTAAGGGACTTTTCAAATCATGTGAAGCGATGTACGCAAAGCGTTCAAATTCCTGATTGGCGTTTTTAAGTTGAAGATTATTTTATTTAATTAATTGTTCAAATTTTACAGTAATTTTATTTTCTCCCCCCAACTTTTATGAACCCTCCTATCCATAAAATCAAGATAGCACCTAAAGTTGCTGAAACAATCATTCCTACAAAATTTTGAGGTAATTGAACTCCAAAAGTAGTATCAATAGTTTTGACAATTTCAACGCCTGGAGTAAGGCCTAAAAAGTTGAAAATTGTACCTCCCACGACAGCCCCCGCAATTCCAAGAATAGCATTTGTCACAAATCCAAAATGGCTTCCCTTCATAATTCTTGCGGCTAAAGTTCCTGCTAAGGCACCGACTAAAACCATCGTAAAGAGGTTTACAATATTGCCGTCAAATAAGCTTTCCATAAATTGTTTATTTGTTTAATTAATAAATTTAGATAGACAAAACTATACAAATTTACTTTAACCCTTTGTAAAGTAGATTAAGAAATAATTCAGTTAAATTTTTTCACAAAAAGTTAATTTAACAAAACGCATATTAGCTCGTTAAATATAAATTAAAGACTTATTATAAAGCAATTTTTAGCAACAAGGGTTATATCTTTGACAAATATTTGAAAGATAAAGTTTAATTGAATTCTTTGATTTGAAAACAATAGATAAATATCTAATAAAACAGTTCATCGGCCCATTTATTACTACCTTTTTCATTGCGTTATTCGTTTTGTTGATGCAATTTATTTGGGTATATGTAGATGATATGGTTGGTAAAGGTGCAGGTTTTGGATTAGTTCTAGAAATTATTTTCTACAATAGTATTTCTTTGATTCCATGGGCTTTGCCGATTGCCATTTTAATTTCCTCTGTGATGGTAATGGGAAACCTGGGAGAACGATATGAATTAGCCAGTTTAAAATCTGCAGGGATATCTCTAATAAGAGTTATGATACCAATGCTTTATTTTGTTATTGGGGTTACCTTTTTTTCTTTCTTTTCCTCTAATAATTTAGTACCAATTGCTAATCTAAAGTTTAAATCACGTCTTCATGATATACGAACTCAAAAACCCACTCTTAATTTGGAAGAAGGAGTTTTTAACGAAGACTTTAAGGGTTTTATCATTCATATTGGGAAGAAAGAGCAAGACGATCGAACTATCAGGGATGTCATAATTTATGATCATCAAGATTATAATAGGGGAGTATTTAGTATGATTACGGCAGAATCAGGGGAAATGTATATGACTAGTGATAATGCTTATTTTGTCATGAACCTAAAGAATGGTTATCATTATCAAGAAGGCGCTAAGGCCAAAAAGGATAAAAAAGAGAAATATACTTTCACTAGAACCAAATTTGATGAATGGAAAAAAGTATTTGATACTGGTGAATTCAATATTGATCTGACAGAGGAGGATCGATTTAAGAATCATTATACGATGTTATCTGTTCGGCAATTATGGAATGCCATAGATTCAATAGATACTAGAATAGGAAGTTATAATACTAGATTAGATGAATATGTGCAGAAAGCTTTTCATCCTTTGAAAAAGGAGTTTTTGGAAAAAAAGAAAATTTTAAATGCTGAGAGGTTAATAGTGCAAAAACAAAAAGCAAAAGAACTGCAAAAGAGTAGAAAACTAGAAATAATTAGAGAAAAGAAAAATGTAAAAGAGGATAAAATTGCATCTAAATTGAATTTGAAAAATGCAAAGTCAGTAAAATCGAAACAGAAAAAAAACAGTCCCAAATCAAAAAAATCAAAAAGGAAAACTTACAAACAAAAGAAATTTCAAAAAAATAAAGCCAAAAAAATTAATAATTCAAAGGTGAGAAAGGCTGGAGATAAGATGAAAAAGAAGAAGGAATATGATGCCAGATTAAAAAAAGAGGAAGAGAAAAAAGCTGCTGGATTAAAAAAAGGGAAAGCATTAGCTCAGATTTTGAAACAAAAAATTGACAAACCTCTAAAAGATTATGAATCTTTTTATGAAACATTTCCAAATGTAGAAAAGGAAAGGTTCAACCTGAAGGAAAGAGCAAAAACAACTGCTAGAGGTATCTTAAATCAAGCTGAAGCAATTCAAAGAAGTATTAACCCTAAGAACGAAACTCGAGTAAAACATGTTTTTGTTTTGTATTCAAAGTTCACTTTTGCATTAGTCTGTTGCGTCTTTCTATTTATTGGAGCACCAATGGGAGCAATCGTTCGTAAAGGGGGATTTGGTTACCCATTATTAATTGCTATTTTATTCTTTATGATGTTTATTGTTTTGAATATTTTATTTCAGAAATTAGCAGAGAGTTTTGTGCTTCCAGCTGAATTTGCAGCATGGTGTCCGCTCTTGGTTTTAATTCCAGTTAGTTACATTTTAACTACTAGAGCTTTAAAGGACAAAAAGATTTTGAATTTTGATAAATATATTGCTAGTGCATTAGCTTTACTTAAATTCCTCCAGTCTTTTTTTAATAAAACTACTAATAAGATTTAATTAACTTAGGTGCCTATGGGTGCTCGTAACAATACATTTACATTTTAATGAGGCAATTATTTCGAAATAACATTCAGTACGTTTCTTGTTGTATTTTATTTTTTACATTTGGAGGAGTATTGTTATTTTTTATTGAAAAACCAGATGTGATCTTTTTTTTTAGTGAAAGACGAACTCCGTTCCTTGATTTGTTTTTTACCTATTTTACAAAAATGGGAGAGGAGATTATGTATTTTGTTTTTCTTATTTCTTTTCTTTTTATAAAAGTAAGATATGCGATATTGGTTCCATTGATTGGGATTACGGTTTCAATGATTAGTTATTTGACTAAATCATTTTTTGCTCATGATCGACCATTAATATATTTAGAAAATATGGGATTAGCTGATCAGGTTAATTTCGTAGAAGGGATACAATTGTTAATTGGCCAAACTAGTTTTCCATCGGGACACACGATGTCAGCTTTTGCATTATATGGTTTAGTAGCATTTATGTTTTCAAGGAAAAAGATTTGGGGTATAGTCTTTTTCGTTTTTGCCCTATTAATTGGTTTGTCGAGAAACTATTTGGTTCAACATTTTTTTCAAGATATTTACTTAGGAGCTATGATTGGCTTTGCTTTGTCTATTTTATTTTATTTGGGGCAAAGTAAATTTATTTTAGAAGAGGGTCATTGGCTTAATAAACCTATTTTGAATGGCAAAGAAAATGAAAGAAAATAATTAGAACTAATTTGAGAAAAAAGTTGAAAGACTCCATATTAATAAAAATTGAAGAATCATCGTCCCATCTATTAGTCCAGTAAAGAAGTAGTCATGCTTAATTTTATCAGATTGGCGAATAAAAAGCCAAGTGGATAAAAAAGAAAAAGAAACTCCTAATAATATATTTAGATTGTAATCAAATGAAAACCAGTTTATTAATGCTGTTAGTGAAGCTGCAGTTAAACTTATAGTCCCCAGGGTCTTAGTTTTTTCAATACCTAAAGCAGCAGGTATAGTTTGTACCTCACTATGTGAATCTACTTTTAAATCTCGAATGTCAAAAGGAAGGGTGATTGAAAAAATGAAAAGTGCCCTTTCTAAAGTCATCAACCCAATCGGTAGATTAGTAGCTTGTCCTATTTCTAAAGCTGGTAAAAAAACTGTAACCCATGACCAAACTATTGCGATTAAGAATATTTTTATATGGTTGAAATCTCTTAATCGCTTTCTTCCTTTTAAGAAAGGAATAACATATCCAAGCGAAATAATACCGGGGATAATTAAGCTCAACTTAATTGAATATGACACATTCCAAAAGCATATCGCACAGCCAAATCCAGCTACTAAAGCATAGAATGATATATGGTGTTTAAATTTTTTAATTACAGCATACCTTTCATTCTCTCGAAATTCTGAGACTTTTGATATGCCAATAATTCGATGTAATGCATAAACTAAAAGCGTTGCAAAAAAGACCAAACCCATTAACCAATTTAAAGCCAATTTACCAGTTAAGATGAACTGAGTCTGACTACACATAGCAGTAGCACACATGGCAATCCAAAGATTACTGTAAAAAATAAGATCAATGAATTTTTTTAAAAACAAGATTATTATTTTTAAAAGTGAATTATGGTATTTTAGGGTTGTAAACTTTTAATTAAACTATTCCATATCTAATATAAACGTCTTAAAATTATGAAAGTTATTTTTTTAATAAAAAAGTCCTACCAGAACACAGGGTATCTAGCAGGACTTCATTGTATTTTTTTTTGTCTAAAAATATTTCCAGTTGTGGTTGTTTTTTATTTTTAAAATAGACTCATAAATTAGTTTAATCACATTTTCAACATCATCTTTATGTGCCATCTCCACAGTTGTATGCATATATCGCAAAGGCAATGAGATCAAAGCTGCGGGAACACCACCATTTGAATAGGCGAAGGCATCCGTGTCAGTTCCAGTTCGCCGAGAAGAAGCCTCTCTTTGGAATGGAATTTTTTTCTTTTCTGCTGTATCGATAATTAAGTCTAGTAGTTTATTATGAACTGCAGGGGCATAAGTTACAGATGGACCTTTTCCAGATTTTACATCACCCAAATTCTTTTTGTTCATGAGCGGAGTACTGGTATCATGAGTGACATCAGTAACAATCGCCACATTTGGTTTGATTGATTGTGTAATCATTTCAGCTCCACGAAGTCCAACTTCCTCTTGGACTGCATTTACGATATACAGACCAAATGGTAATTTCTTTTTGTTTTCTTTTAATAATCGGGCAACTTCTGCTACACAAAATCCACCCATTCGGTTATCTAAAGCTCGTCCTACGTAGTATTTTTTATTTAAAACTAACATCTCATCTTCAAATGTTACAACAGAGCCAACATGAATTCCCATCTTCAAAACCTCTACTTTATCTTTGGCTCCTACGTCGATGAAAATATTTTCTAATGTTGGTGTTAGTTTTGCATCTGCACCTTTTCTAACATGTATAGCTGGCCATCCAAAAACACCTTGAACAATACCTTTTTTCGTGTGAATATTCACGCGCTTTGAAGGTGCGATAAGGTGATCAGACCCTCCATTTCTAATAACGTTTAGGAAACCATCGTCTGAAATATGATTGATGTACCAAGAAATTTCGTCAGCATGACCTTCAATAACAACTTTATATTTATGTTTAGGATTAATAACTCCATAGGCAGTCCCATAATTATCTATATGGTATTCATCAACATAAGGTTTTAAATAATCTAACCATAATTTTTGACCACTAGATTCGTAACCTGTTGGAGAAGCATTATTTAAATACTTTTTGAGAAATGTCTCTGATTTTTTTGTAATAATTGGCATAAGCTTAAATAAATTCTTGTGAAATAACAAAATAAAAGTATCATCATTTCAAGGTCAGTAATGTTTTTTAAGAAGAAATGATCTCTCAGTATCGGAAATTGGGTTGGAAAATAATTATTAGGAATTAAACCAATCTGCCGGTGACTCGCTCCATTTAGATAGAGAAACTAATTGTTCTTCTTTAATATAATCGGATTTAACAGCTTCCTGTAATAATTCTTGGTAATTAGTTAGTGTTCCAAAAGGACAATTTGAAGAGGCGAATGCAGTCGTCGCTTTATCAAATCCATAGGAAAAAATTGCATGCACTCCAACTACTTCACAACCAGTTTCTTTTAATGCTTCAACAGCTTTTAGGCTACTTCCACCTGTTGAAATCAAATCTTCAATAACTAGGATTCTTTCTGTACCTTCCAACTGCCCTTCAATCATATTTTGCCGACCATGCTCTTTGGCCTTGCTTCTAACATAAACCATAGGCTTTTTCAATCGATCTGCTAGTAAGGCTCCAAAAGCAATTCCAGCAGTAGCTACTCCAGCTACAACATCAAATTCAGGCATGCTTGTCGCTTTCTTTTCTAAACAATAAATGACATAATCACGAATGTTAGGATGAGAAAGAATGATTCGATTATCACAATAAATAGGAGATTTAATTCCAGATGCCCACGTAAAAGGATTTTGTGGATTTAGTTTAATTGCTTTAATTTGCAATAACCTTTTAGCTACTTCGGAGGCTACACTCATTCTAATGGAAATTATTTTTTTTGAGAAAATTTTCTAAACTATAAATTCGACCTAAACGGCTGCAAATGTACAAAATCTATATTAATGGAACACCTCTTTTTTTAACTTCAACAAAAGATTTTCCTAGTATCCAGCTAAAAGGAAATAATTCTATAAAAATGAGATATATAGGTAAAAAGAAATTTATGCATAACTATATTGATCTTTTGGAAAAGAACACCAGTTTCGATGCAATTATCCTACACTCCTCTAATTTGGATGAAATGTGGGATCATTTTCAATCAATTTATAAAATTATTGAAGCTTCTGGTGGTGTTGTTGTGAATGATAAAAAGGATGTTTTAATGATTTATAGACTTGGGTTCTGGGACTTGCCAAAAGGTAAAATTGAACTAGGGGAATCGAAAAAAGAGGCAGCAATAAGAGAGGTGCAGGAGGAGACTGGGATAGATAAGGTTTATTTACAAGAGTTTATACATACTACATATCATACTTATTCTAACAAAAAAGGTAAAAGAATTTTGAAGGTAAGTTACTGGTATACTATGGAAACAACTGAATCAGAATTAATTCCTCAGGAGGAAGAAGGTATTGAAAAAGCTGTTTTTACTAACCTTGAATCCTTCTTTTCTGAGCCAAAAGAAATTTATGGCAACATTTTAGATGTACTTGAAAAGTATTGTGAATTAAGCTCTTAAGAGAAAATTTCCCTGACCACAATAATATTTGAAATTTGTCGTTATTGTGGATGTTTAGAAGAATATTCGCTTCCTGGAACCTATCCCCAAGTTTTAACATTTACCGTTTTTCGAAACATAATTCTGCTTTATTAATGTATTTTTTTTATTAAAATTGTATTTACTATAAATCCAATTTTTTATTCTACATACTATGCCAAAAGGCAAATTAAATATGACTTGGATCAGTTTTTAAGATTGAAATTATTTTTTATTTTTGTTTTAACAATTAACATTTTAACCAACGATCATGAAATTTTTAATATTGATAATTGCTTTGTTTTTCTCCTCATTCTCCTTGTTTTCACAAGAGACTGCTAGAGGTGCCGCAGCTCCTGGATCAGAAAATATCTCTATTGTTGCATTAGACAACGCCAATTGGTCATTTTATGCAGATGATGACGAGCGAACTTTTTATGTTGATTTTGAGAAAATTAATGTAAACCTAAGTAACGTTGTTATTAAAAATGAGGTTGGAAGGATTGTGTTTAAAGATGACTTGGAAGGTTTGCCTGTAAATGCAATTTATGAATTGAGTTTCGAAGAATTGGGTGTTGGAGATTATACCGTTGAATTGAGGTCCTACACTAAAATTATTCAAAAAGAAATTTCGATCAAATAAAAGAGATTTAATAAACTAAAAAAGGTGTTATCGTGAATACGATAACACCTTTTTTAGTTTAGGAGTAATTGATTTACTTCAAAAATGATATTAATACACCAGCTGCAACTGCAGAACCAATCACTCCTGAAATATTACTTGACATAGCATATTGTAAAATGTGATTTTTCGGATCAACTTTCAATGCAATTTCGTTTGCGACTCTTGAAGCCATAGGCACTGCGCTCAAACCAGTTGCTCCAATAAGTGGATTAATCTTCTTTTTAGAAAATAAGTTATAAAGTTTTACTGCATAAATTCCTCCTGCTATTGAAATAGCAAAGGCTAAGAATCCTCCCCCAACTATCATTAAAGTTTCCTGATTTAAAAAAGTATTGGCAGTCATTGTAGCTCCAACGGTTAGTCCTAAAAAGATGGTTGCAGTATTCATTATTGTTTCAGAAGCAGCTTTGAATAATCTATTAGTATCAGTTCCAATTTCTTTGATTAAATTTCCAAATAATAGCATTCCTATTAATGGGACAGACGAGGGAACTAAAAGTGATACGATCGTTCCTAGAGCAATGGGAAAGAGAATTTTTAGTGTTCGAATATTTTTGATCTTTATTTTGTTAGGGAAAAGTTTTTCTTGCTCCTTCATATTTATCCCTAACTCTTTTTCACTAACAGTGTATTTCACTACCAAAGGAATTATTACAGGAACTAAAGCCATATAAGAATATGCTGCAATCGCAATTGGGCCTAATAACCGATCTGCTAAAACTATTGCGGTATAAATAGCTGTTGGTCCATCAGCTCCTCCGATGATCCCTAAAGCTGCTGCTTCTTTTATTGGGAAACCTATCCAAACTGCGGAAATCATAACAGTAAAGATTCCAATTTGAGCCGCTGCACCAAAAAATGCTAACCGTAAATTTCGAAGCATTGGACCAAAATCGGTCATTGCTCCAACACCCATAAAAATTAAAGGAGGCAATAAACCGGTTTTTATCAAAATATAGTATAACATGTTCATGATTCCATGATTCTTCGCAATTTCCAAAATGGTCATATGTGCGATTCCGTTTTCTGGAGTTGACGGAGTGACACTCATCATTCCTCCAGGGAAATTTGCCAGGAGTAATCCAAAAGCAATTGGGACTAAAAGTAAGGGTTCAAATTTTTTCCAAATGCCTAGATAAAGCAACAGAAAAGAAATTCCAATCATGAATAAAGTTGCAGGGTTTTCGATCAAATCCCCAAATGCAGTCATCTCATATAGTTTTTCTAATATTTCCATTATTAATATTTCGTAGTCCGTGTTTATTTTAAAATTGTGAAAGTTGTGTTAGAGTGATTTAATAACATTCTATTTTCATTTAAATTAATTTTTTTCTAGATTATCTTAAACATCACATCATCTTCTTCAATGTCTTCTCCATGCTTTGCTGTTATTTCTATAATTTTTCCCGATTTATCGGCCGCAATGGCATTGATAACTTTCATGGATTCAATGAACGCAACGGTATCCCCTTCATGGATTATATCTCCAATTTTTGCAGGTCGATCTGAAGATTCTTTGGTTAGATAAAATTTTCCTTCCAAGGGCGCTTCAATTGTTTGGTAACTTCCTAATTCAGCTTTTTGAGTAGTAGTGCTTTGAGATGAATTTCGTGTGGATGAATTATTTTTATTATCTATCGGGGCGTCATCATAAGAAATATTGACTTTGAATTTTTCTCCATCAACATCTACAGTAATATTTCTAGGCTGCAGAGTAGAATGTACTTGATTAATGGGACCAATAGCAGCAGGAGTAATTGATGAACTAGTAGATTGGGTTTTTTTTGCCTTTCTTTCTTCTAAGTCTGCATTAAATTTTTCTTTCGCTTTTCCAGATTTATAGTCTTTATATTGAGCTGGGTGCATCGCTAATTCAAAAAGCTCCTCATCATCCTCTCCGTAATCCCAACCATTCTTCTCCATTTCTGCTGCGAATAATTCTAATTCATCTGGGTATAAATCTTGAGGGTTTCCAGTATAAGGTTCTCTTTTTTGATTGAGAGCTAATGCTTGTAAATCCTCTCCTAAAGGACCTAGTAATTGTCCAGATCGTCCCATCAACATACCCCACGTATTTTCATCAATCATGCTCCATCGTTGTTTCCCTTTTTCTATTTGGGTTACATTCATCAATGCAACATTTTTGACATACTGACTGAAAGGGGTAACCAAAGGAGGGTAACCCATTTGCGGCCATACATACTCTACCTCGTTAAATAACTTTATTAAAAGGTCATCTTGAGAAACATCTGGTTTTCCATTTTTAGCCATCCATTTATTTAAGCTACGAATGTTTTTTTCCAAATCAGCCATCAAACTTCCCATCATACCGCCTGGTAGTCCTGAACCTATCAACAAGGAATTCATTTGACGATTAAGAGGATTTATGTAATAACCTAAAAAGTCATTCATAAACTCTTGTGTCAATCTCCTCACTTCCATGTATGCATTCATATTAATGTCTTCTACTTCAAAACCAGCATCTTTGAGCATCGCATGAATAGTCAACAAATCTGCATGGCCAGTTCCCCAAGAAAGTGGCTGCATTCCGACATCAATAATATCTGCACCTGCACGAGCTGCCTCCAATGAAGAAGCAACTGAAAAACCAGGAGTAGAATGTCCGTGATATTGAATTAAAATATTAGGGTGGCGATCTTTAATACCTTTGACAATCTTTCCAACAGAGACGGGACGACCTATTCCTGCCATATCTTTGATACAAATTTCCTCAGCTCCTAGGTCAATATATTGATCTGCTAAATTGATATAATATTCAATTGTATGAAGTGGAGAAAAGGTTAAGCTCAATGCACCTTGTGCAATCATTCCACCTTCTTTAGCAAACTTAAATGAGTTCTCTAAATTTTGAGGATTATTTAATCCATCGAAAGATCTAGAGATATCTGTTCCTTGTTTTTTCTTTAAGGCAAACATCATTCGACGAATATCTGCTGAGACAGGACTCATTCTAATTCCATTCAATCCACGCTCTAACATTTGAGTTTGTATACCCGCATCATTAAAAGGTTGTGTCCACTTTCGTACGGCCTGGTTTGGATTTTCACCAAACAGTAGATTGACCTGTTCAAATCCACCACCGTTTGTCTCTACTCGGGCAAAACAACCCATATCAATAATTGGTTGTGCAACACGAACTAATTGATCTACACGCGGTACATATTTTCCCGCAGATTGCCACATGTCTCTATAGACGAGGGCTAATTTGATTTTTCTACTCATGGTTCTATTTTGGTTAGGTTTTATTTTATCTTTTTAAGATGGTACCCTATATCTATCAAATTTTTTCAATTTTTTCAATTTTTCCTTTTCCACAGGTTAGGTGGTCAACAGCTCCAATGATAACTGCTAATTTTTTTTTATTGATAGAATTAGGAGGAGTCGGAATTCGAGAGGTCGGTTGATCTAGGGAATTTATTTTTGTAATTTTCAGAGGAGCGTATTTGTTGGTAATTCTTATTAAAATTTGGCCAGTAAATACGACTAGTGATAAGATAGCAAAAACTGTTATCATACCAACTGCCAGAATAATAAATGCTTCTTGTAAGTTCTCGTTCATAATTATGTTTGTAAAAATGTAGATTGTAAAATTAACAAAAAGGCAGTAAAATGGAAGAATTCAACTTAAAATGTCTGATGTATTTTGGGGAAAGAGACAATGTTTTTTTTAAAAAAATTGTTTAGTCTAAGGGAGATTCAAGGTTGGTAATAACTATTGGCAAAATAATATTTTGAATATAGTCTCTATTAATAATTTGATTTAGATTCTTATTATTTTTTTGATAAAAGTTTTTTATTTGTAAAAAAAGATTTCTCTCGTGTGAGTTGGTGAGAATATAATTTTGTTTTTGTAATAAAAATTAGTTTTAATTTCGAGTAGGATATTTTTCATGAGAAGAAATGCAATTATGTTTTTTGATAATTTTCCGTTAAATAAATTTCATGAATTTTAAATAATGTAGATTATCAAATTAAATTTTATTTTCGGTTAACTATTTACTGGTAAGTCGGAAAAAATGGATTGTTCTAGATTTAAAAGAGAATTATCGTGAAACAAAGCTTATTTTCTTTAAGAAATACTGGCAGTTGATAGTTTTCTGTTGTCAGTCTCGGCATTAATATAGTCACGATAATAGTGTGCAATAAATTTGGATTTTATTTGAACGAAAATTATAAACTGTTGAGTTGATGCAATTTTTTATGAGAAAAAATAATAGTAATTGAGGTATTTCATTTCCTGGATTTGAGGTAAAGAAAAGTAATGGAAACTATTTAACAAACTGAAAAGAGGGTTGATGAATTTTTAAAATAAATTTATTTTTTGGGTTAAATCACCCAATGGACTCAATGCACGATTTGGCCTCAATTCTTTCATGGGAAAAGAATTTATAGAAAAATCTAAAATACGCATTTCATGTAAAAAACCATCTTTTAATAAATTAGATTCAACAGGTATTAAGGAAGGCAATAAAATTCCTCCATAATTTTTGTAATCGCGAAAGTAAGCTGCTCCAGATAAGAAGTTATACATTTTTCGAATGGTGAACTCAATTTTTACAATTCGTTTAGATCTTTTATTTAACCATATTAAATATTGATCAATTTCTCTTTGAGGCTTAGTTGTATTCCAAGATGCGATGATTCCTTCGCATAGTTTTCCATCAATTTCTGACTCGCCGGCATATGCGAAAGAAGTAGCGTTTTGTATGCGAAGGGGAAATTCTATAAAGTATTGATAAGTGGGAATCCAAAACATAATATCTTTATCCTCCCTGAATTTGAATCCACTTCCATCCCTATAAACATAACTTTTTCCAGACTGAATTCCCCATGACCATTCTTCATTTTCACCAGAGATAAACTCTAGTTTTCCATCATAGGTTTTTGGAATGTATTGTAGTAAAAACCGAACAGAATCTTCAGGGTATCCATGACTGTTAGAGCCAAGATTACCGAAAAAGACTTGTTCGTAAATGGCGGAATACGTATTGATATTTTCCCAGTTAAGGATTCCATGTGCTTCACCCATCTCTCGTAGTAATGCTTTTGCACGTTTTTCATCTGGCTTATTTTTAGCTTCCTGAGTTCTCAAATCTATGGTACCTAAAAAATGAAAATAGGTGACAATAATAAAAAATAGTAAAATAAATCCACCAAGGATTCTAAAAAATAATCTCATCGTTTTTTTTTTTTGGAAAATAAAGCTTTTGTTTCTAGTCTTACCTTTGTTTTTTATTGTTTTTTAATCTGTGAAGTCTAAGAAAATGTTTTATCTACTTGTTCGTTTATCTATTGTTTTTATACTCCCAATTTTATAAAAAATAATTAACTTGATAAAGTTATGCTTGAGGATGTTATTCCAATCTGTTCATGGAAAGTAGAATGTCAAAATATATTGATAATTTTAAACCTATTTTCACTGAAGTTATATTCAAAAAGAACATTTTGTCATACCCATAGTTTAGAGGGAAGTTTTTAGTCCATTACTTAATGGATATCTCTTCCTCTTAAATTGAAATTTTTGAAAAAGAATAAGTGTATTTTTTTCTTGAGATTGAGTAGTGATTTTTTGATTACATGGTAAGGTTGTATTTTAATTAAATGATTTATGGGTAGATTAGTTATCCTACATAGTAAGGTGAGGGAAAAAGAAGTGGTAAATATGCAGGTAAGGCTTTTCGCAAAATCAATCCAAGAGTTCTGTGAGTAAATTGTTTTTGTTTTGATTAATTATTGAATAATCGTCTATTGAAATAAGTGATGTTCTATCGGTTTCCGTTACTAAATTATATCTAAATCCTTTTTAGTTAGATCGTTGATAATATCTCCTGTGTTAATGGTTGAAGTTGGTTCAAAAAGCATAATTTGGACTTCATCGTTTTCAGTTCGTGGGCGATGTTCGATTCCCTTTGGGACAATGATAATCTCTCCTTGTGAGACAATTTCTGTTCGGTCACGAAATTCCATAAAGAGTTTCCCTTTAATTACCATAAATAATTCATCTTCTTTCTCATGTGAATGCCAGACAAACTCACCGCTAATTTTAGCTAATTTCACCAGCTGACCATTGAGTTCACCAATAATTTTTGGTGACCAATAATCATTAATTTTATTAAATTTTTCTTGCAGGTTAATACTTTTCAACGGGTACTTTATTTAGGTTGTAGTTTAAATTTCTAATTCCTTTAATTACTGCCTTTTTTCTTCCCATGATTATCCCAATTTTTGATCTTTTGTAAAAGCAATCATGGTTAATAGTCTCTAATTGTCCATTATGGATATGCCGAATTTGAATACCAATTCCGTTATATGAATAGACTTCTCCGTTAGGATGACCGACCCCATATTGAGCGACATATACTTCTGCTACTTTTGAAAAGTCGCTTACGTTTGTAAATTGTGAATTGAACACATTTTTGTAATTTTTATTTAAAATTTCTTTTGTGTGTTCCCTTTCAAAGTATAGAACTTTACAGAATTCAAATTCTCTATTGAATCCTTCGATGATTCCTTCCCTTTCTAATTTGACCTCATTCGCTTCAGTCTTAACTCTCTTGCTTGAACCAATCTCTTTTAGTTTCGTTATTTTTTTATCTCTATTAGGTAATTGAACTAAAAGAATTCCATCTCTTAGCTGTCTTAAGTGTGTAAGTTTACCAAATTCAGAGACTGGCATTTGAGAATACCCAAGAGTGGAAAATAAAATAATAAAAATGTTAAGGACAATACTCTCTTTCATGGTTTATATTTTAGATTGAAGGGTAATTACATAAATTTAAGTAGTTGGCAGTAAGAAATCAAAGTTTTTCAGAGACTTGTTTTTAAGCCAAATTACATAAATATGATAAAATATAATATTACTTTCCAATGTTAAAATCCGTTGAAAATTTCTTTTCAACGGATTTTGATTTCTATTTCTTTTGTTTATTTCCTTAGAGCTACATCTCCTCTGTAAATGATTTTAAAGCCATCTCTAAATTCGATTTCCGCAAAATAAACAAAAACCGCAGGATTCATTTTTTCGCCCTTAAAAAATCCATCCCAGCCAACAGAATAATCATTTGGTTGAATATTGGTTTGTTCAAAAATTTGTTCACCCCAACGGTTGAAGATTTTCAAAACATGGATTTTTTCTACATCAATTCCTCCGTGAATAATAAAAACATCATTGTTTCCATCGTCATTTGGAGTGAAAACATTTGGAATAAATATGTTTCGATTTTTCTCTACAAAAATGGTAATATCATCTGTATCCTCACAACCATTGAAGTTCAATGCATTTGCTTGGTAGGCAGTAGTTTCTATTGGTGCGATAATAGGATTAGGACAATTGTTGCAAGGAAGTGTTGCATCAAAACTCCACCATAAACTATCATACGGTTGACTTGCTGTAGTATTAATTTGGGCAGTTTCCCCTAGTTCAATTGTGATATCTACTCCTAGGTCCAAAATGAATGGAGCAGGAGCAACTAAATTTACTTCTGTTTCCAGTTCACAACCCAACGCATCTGTAACCAATAAAGAGTAATTTCCTTCACCTAAAAATGGGAAAGTATTAATATCTGAGAATATCCCATCATTAAATGAATATTGATAAGGTTGGGTTCCTCCATCAACATTTAAAATAGTTATTGAACCATCATCTTCCCCATCACAAGATATTGGCATTAATTCATAATTTATCTGTACTGGAAAATTAGGGTTTTCAGAGACTAATATTGTATCTAGTAATGTACAACCATTGTCTGTGTTGGTTACTTCAATTTGATAAGTTCCAGGTTGGTTGATAGATGGATTAGCACTAGTTGGATTAATTATAGTTCCCCCATTTTGAGTAGTCCAATTGTAAATGAAGTTTGACCCAATTGATGAGTTTCCTCCAATTTGTATAGGGGTGAGATCACAGTCCAAACTTGCATCAGTACCTGCATCAGCAGTAGGTGGATTATTATCTAACTCAACTGTAACCTCATCCGTTGCAAAACATCCGTTTTCATTATTAGTAACTATTAACGTATATGTTCCAGGTTGAGAGACTGAGATATTTAGGGTATTGGAATTAGGAATAGGATCTCCATTAAAGTCAATCCATTGGTAAGTTATATCACCGACTGTTGAACCAGTTCCTTCTAAAGAAACTGAACCAATAATACAAGTTATCATGTCAGCTGTTCCAGCTTCGGCAATTGGAGGATCAATTGATTCATTAACCGAAACTATTTCTATAGCGTCACAACCATTGTTAATATCTGTAATTTCTAATGAATAATTTCCAGGAACATCAGCTTCATATTCTTGATTAGTGGCACCAGGGATTGGGTCTCCATTTAAAAACCATTGGTAAGCAAAGTTATCTGCAAATGGTCCTGTCAAAACTTGTGTTGAATTATTACAATCTAGAGGGGCTACTTCTTCTAGGGTAAATGCTGGAGAATTAATATCAGCAATGACCATTACCATTGTAGAAGAAGATTCACATCCATTTTGAGGATTGGTTACAATCAAAGAATAATCTCCTGCAGAGGTAACTAATGGGTTTTGATCATTTAAGTTGACAGAAGTTATACCTGGACCTTCCCATGTATATATAGCTCCGGGGATAGAACTTGATCCATTTAAAGTTACCTGACCATTTTGACAAGTAAGTTGTTGGTTCATTCCTGAATCTGCATCAGGAGCTTCAAAGTTCTCCACTATTTCGATAAAGGTAGTTGCGGAACAACCATTTGGCAGGGAAACTAATAGGTCGTAATTTCCTCCGGAATCAATCATTAACATTGCAGAATTTGAACTTGGGATTAAATTACCATCAACAGACCATTGGAATGATAAATCTGTTCCTCCAATAGAATTTGTAGCGTCTAAAAAAGTAGTAGGATTATTACAATCTAGAGCGGTAGGTTGACCTATTAATGCAATTGGAGTTTGATCGACTACTATTGTGACGGTTTCGGTATCATTAGGGCATGATCCGGAACCAACTACTAAATACTCAAAAGAATAAGTTCCGGGATTTTGTCCTCCTGTATTGAATGCCCCTACAGTTGAGTCAAAGCCAGTTCCAAGAGATGGAATCACAGAAATTTCTGTCCAGGTTCCATTTGCATCAGCACCGATTATTTCATTTTGTAAATGAATCAAGGTTGCATCAATACTGCAAAAGTTAGTTGTCGGATTTGCGGTACCAGCGTTAACTGGAATATTTTCGGAAACCACAATTGAAGTTAGACCTGTACATCCATTTATATCTGTAATAGTTACAGTAAATGTTCCAGCTTGATTGGCTATTAGGTTTTGGTTAGTTGATCCATCTGACCATACATAACTAGTAAAACCTGCCCCTGCATCGAGAATAGTTGATTCTCCAGAACAGAAATTTGGAATACCAGTTATGATAGTAGTAGGAGGGGACAACTCATTGACTGTAGTTTCATCAGTGCCAGTGCAACCGTTGGAATCGGTAACGGTTACTGTATAGGTTCCTGCGTTATTTACTTGTAAATTTTCAGCTATTGACCCATCAGACCATAAATAATTGACGTATCCAGGAGGAGCAAGGCAAATGTTACTAGAGCCGGGACAAAATTGCGTATCGCCAGTAATATTAATAATTGGATTATCATTTTGAGTCATTATAAATGATTCTGAACCAGTACAATTATTAGCATCTGTTACTGTCACTGTATATGTTCCGGGAGAATTTATAAGAAGAAATTCATCAGTCGAATTATCTGACCAGAAATAAGTTGAAAATCCACTTATTGCAGAAATAGTAGTTTCACTTCCTTCGCAGAAAGAATTTATACCTGAAAGCATAGGTTCTAAAGTCTGTAATTCCTCAACATCAAGAAAAGTTTCATCTGTACAACCATTCGCATCGGTTACTGTAACAGCATAGGTTCCAGTTTGATTAACTGTTAACGTCTGGTTTGAAGAGCCATCAGACCACATATAGTTAAGGAATCCACCTTCTGCATCTAGAGTAGTGTTAGTGCCAGCACAGAAAGAATTTTGACCAACAATATTTGCGTTTGGAGGGATACTTTCAGCAACAGAGACTACACTCGTTCCTGAGCATCCTGTGACGTCAGATACGGTTACTGTAAAGTCTCCTGAAGTTATTACGTCAATAGTTTGATTAATACTCCCATCTGACCAAACATAAGTTTCAAAACCAAATCCTGCATCTAAAGTTGTTGATCCATCGGGACAATAGGATAGATTTCCTACGATGGTAGGGTTTAATGAGGTACTTTCGATAATATCTACAGATGTTATTCCAGTGCATCCATTTCCATCGGTTATTGTTACGGTATACACTCCAGGTGCCATTACATTTATTGATGACGCAGTGGATCCTACACTCCATGAATAGTTGATCCAAATACCTGCATCCAGAGTAGTTGAGCTTCCAGTGCAAAATGACGTCGAGCCACTTATTTGTGGAACAGGAATTGGATATTCAGTTATAATCATTTCATCAATACCTGTACATCCAACAACATCTGAAACAGTAACGGTATAAGTTCCACTAGCAGTTACATTTAATATTTGATTGGTAGACCCATCAGACCATATGTAAGAATTAAAAACTCCAGCATTTATATCTGTAGAAGTGTTGTTACAAAAATTCGGGTCACCTGTAATTATCGGCGATAGACCGGGAGCTAAGGAGACAGCAACTTGATTAGTGCCAGTACATCCTGAGTCATCAGTTACTGTAACAGTGTAAGTTCCAACTTGATTTGTAGAAATCGTGTTAGTAGTTTCACCATTTGACCAAATATAATCAGTATAAATACCCCCAGCATCAAGAGTAGTCGATACACCATCACAAACTGATAAATTTCCAGTAATTATTGGTTCTAGATTTTGAGTGTAATTTACCTCTACTTGATCTGTTCCAGAGCATCCATTTCCATCTGTAACTGTAACTGTATACGTACCAGCTTGATTAGTTGTAAAAATACTATTAGTTTCTCCATTTGACCAGGTATAACTAGTATATCCTGCACCAGCATCTAGATCAGTTGAGGTTCCAGTGCAAATTAAGGTTGAGCCAGTTATCGTTGGTGAGGGAAGCGTATTTACAACGACCATTACAGATGCTTCAGTTGTGCATCCATTTCCATCAGTGACAGTTACTCCAACAATTCCTCCTGTTGATATTGTTGTACTAGAAGAATTAGAACCATTTGACCATGCATAGCTTGCATATGTGTTTCCAACATCTAAAAGAGTATTATCTCCTTGACAAATAGTTAAACCTCCAGAAATAGTTGGCGTAGTTACAATATTTTCAGAAACGATCTCCTCCGCAGTTCCAGTACATCCATTTCCATCTGTAACGGTGATAGTATAGGTTCCAGCAATTGTAGCCATAATCGATTGCATTGAAGTAGCATTTGACCAACTATACTGATCATAAACTCCGGCATCTAAAACAGTTCCACCCCCTGGACAAAAAGTAGTATTCCCACTGATATTAGGTGAAGGAATAACAAAAGAAGAAACAGTTGTTTCTGCAATTCCAGTACAACTATTTAAATCAGTAACGGTAACTGTATAAGTTCCAGCAGTTGATACTAAAATGGTTTGATCTGTAGTACCGTTCGACCAGTTATATTGATCAAAAATTCCAGCATCTAAAGTAGTAGTATCTCCATCACAAATAGCTATTCCACCAGTAATAGTTGGATTAAGTAAAGAATTTTCAATTACTGTTTGTTCAGCTGTAGTTGTACATCCACTACCATCAGTCACCGTTACGGTATAGGTTCCTGGCATATTAACAATAATTGAACTAGTGTTTCCCCCGCTTGACCAATTATAATTGGTAAAACTAGTATCAACATTTAGAGTGGTTGTAGTTCCTGTACAAAATGCATTGTCCCCTATTATAGTTACTGTAGGCTGGTTAACAACATTTATACTTGTATTTGCCATTTCAGAGCATCCACTAGCTGGGTCTGTGTAGGTATAAGTTACAATATAACTACCTATTCCAATTAAAGGGTCAAAAATTCCTCCTGGTGAATTGGTACTCCAAGTTCCACCAACTGGTGTTCCGACAAGTGTATATGGATTTGCATTAATACAAATATCTGGAACTATATTTAATGTAACTGCTGGAGGTTCCTCTATAGTAACTGTTTCAGAAGCCACAACTAAGCATCCAGTTGGGTCAAAATAACTGTAAATTGCAGTAAATTGTCCAGCTCCTAAAACATTTGGGTCAACAACACCTCCTGGAGTATTTGACCCCCAAGTTCCTCCTATTGGATCAGCAGTGAGTGTGTAAGGGGCGCTACTAGTACATAAAACCGGTGGAGCTAAGATATCTGCAATTGGTGCACTTACTACTTCAATGTTAATTGTGGTTGTAGTCACACATCCAAATACAGCAGTGTAGGTATAAGTTACTGGATAAAATCCAGGTGTGAAATTATTTGGAATAAAAACACCCCCTGTAGCATTCGAGCTCCAAGTCCCACCCGAAGGATCGGCATTTAAAAATATTGGATCTCCTGAATCACACAGTGGGCCAGGATCCGTAATTATCGCAGTTGGTTCTGGAAAAACATTAATATCAACCTGGTCTGTTCCTTCACATCCATTGGCATCAATATAAGTATAGGTGATTGTCCATGATCCTACACCAACATTTCCTGGAATTAAAGTTCCATTCGGAACATTTGAACTCCAAGAACCGCCAGCAGGGGTAGCTGTTAGAAATACAGGTAAATCATTTGTACATAATTGAGTGTTGAAAAAGTCAATGTTAACGGTTGGACTAGGATTGATTACAACTGTGGTCATATCCATATTGGTACATCCATTTGCATCAGTAAATGTGTAATCAACTTGGTATGTACCAGCACCTAACGCAGATGGATCAACAATACCATTAGGCATATTTGAACTCCAAATACCACCTGATGGATTTGCAGTTATTGTATAAGTATTTCCATCATCGCAAATTGGATCTGGTTGAGTGAGTGAAACAACTGGTAAAGGATTAATAGTTATTGTTACTACATCATCATCAAAACAAGCGTCATCTGTAATTGTCAGAGTGAAATCAAATGTCCCACTAACATTGGGTGGGAAGTTTAGATTTGGATTTGGGCTTGTTGGATCATCTAAAAAAGCAGTTGATCCATTAGTTCCTACCCAACTGTAAATTTCATTTCCAGAGTTTCCAATAGCAGTTCCATTTAAAGAGAAACCTGTACCTCCTGAACATCCTGTTACTCCAGCTCCAGCATCTGCAACTAATGCGCAGGGTGGGTCTGCATTACATTCCAAGTCATCTGCGGCTTCTCCTGTCCATGATAAATCAAAACCAGTTCCATTATTGGCAAAATTATCAACCAAAAGAAAGTATCCTTCACCGGGTTGAACAATTATCTCACTTACAAATCCATCTCCTCCAGCTCCTTCTGTTTGATCATTGGTTCCCATTCCTAGGCCTGTTTGAGGACAAAATGCACATCCTGGTCCTGCATAAGAGCATCGAATTGGACTCCCCAAATTAGAGCAGATTACATCTGGTCCAAATAATGCAAAATCATAATCTTGTCCAGCACCTCCATTTGGGTTAATTGTAAATCCTAGAGTTTGATTGGGTGGAGCGGTTGCATTAATCTCAAAATAATACCATGCACTTGAATGTTCTCCCGTGGCTAAACATCCGCTATTGTTATTTGGATTTGCAAAATCATCTATTCCAGCCCCCTGTGGGTTAAATGTGATATTTCCGTTATTACAAACTACTTCTGCATCAACACAATCATTTATAGTTTGAGCAAAAATGGAGAATGGTAAAAATATAAAAGCGAAAATGTAGAAATTACGCATATGTGTTTGTTTAATAGTTTTTGGAAACTTTGTTTTGAATTTGATAGACTTTGAGGTCTAATTTTGTTAATCTTAGTCAGTTGATTAATGCCTCTGGCTTTAATTTTATTCAAGAGGTCAGTTAATACAATTAGTTTGAACTTTTAACTTTGGTATAATCTGGGAAAATAAGTAGGTGGACTAATAAAGCGACATAAATCTAACAAAAATAATTTATTCTAAAACGATTTTTTTTTTAGTAAAAAATAACTCACAATTTCTCTACTAATTGATTCCAAAAGCATAATTTATGCTGTCTTGTGATAGTTAGTCTTTTAAAGTTTTTAATGAAATAAATTGATGAGCATGAAATTTTACTAAGATTTTAACAATTTAATTTCGTTTGGAATATTTTTAATTGTTGTGTAAACATGATTTGGATTGGAGACCTTCTTAAAGATACGGAAGATTAAGTAAAGATTCAATATTTAAAATAGTTGATTCTTAATTCATGAATTTCTGTTCTAATACTGTTCTCTTCACATTAAGACTTCCATTTTTATTGCTAAAATTTGGAAATTGATTTTAACTTATTTCAATTTCACTAGATTTTTCCCTTATTTCATGAAAAATTAAATATGGATGAATTAAAAAAGCATTATCGCACTTGTAATTTGTGTGAAGCAATGTGTGGTATCGAAATTACCTATCGAGACAAGGAAATAAAAAGTATTAAAGGAGATCCAAAAGATCCGCTAAGTGAAGGTCATATATGCCCAAAAGCTATTGCACTTCAAGATATCTATAATGATCCAGATCGGTTGAAAACTCCACTAAGAAAAAAGGAAACTGGAGAGTGGGAAGAAATCAGTTGGGATGTTGCATACGAAGAAATTAGTACTAAAATAAAATCAATCCAAAAGGAATTTGGGGTGAATGCAGTTGGATCTTACCTAGGAAATCCTAATGCTCATAATTTTGGGAATGGCGTATTTTTACCTTTGTATCTTAAAGCACTAGGTACTAACAACCGTTATAGTTCTGCCTCCGCAGATCAGTTACCACACCATTTTGCATCTAATTTTATGTTTGGTCATGGATTAATTATGCCAATTCCTGATATAGATCGAACTGATTTTATGTTAATTATTGGAGGTAATCCAATGGTGTCAAATGGAAGTATGATGACTGCTCCTAATTTTTCCAAAAGGATGAAAAGAATTCAAGAAAGGGGAGGGAAAATTGTAGTTGTAGATCCGCGAAGAACTGAGACAGCAAGAAAATCAAATGAGCATATATTTATTCGACCAGAACGAGATGCATTATTATTGTTAGGTTTGATAAAAACGATACAGGAAAAGGGTTTGGTGAACTTAAGACATTTAAGAGAAAGTCTTTTTGATTTTGAAAAGTTAGATGAAATTACAAAAGATTTTTCCCTAGAAAAAATAGCATCTATCATTGGAATTTCAGTTGACAAGATTGAATCATTAGCAACAGAATTTGTTAGTGCTCCTAGTGCAGTTTGTTATAGCAGAATGGGTGCATCTACCCAATTATTTGGCGGACTTTGTCAATGGCTAACAAATGTTTTAAATATCATTTCAGGTAATTTTGATAGAGCTGGAGGTGCTATGTTTACTCAACCTGCATTTGATGTTTTAAAAATTACTAATAAAAAGGGGAAATTGGAATCATATGGGCGGTACCGATCACGGGTTCGAAATTTGCCTTATTATAATTCTGAGTTTCCAGTTTCAACCTTGGCAGATGAAATACTAACAGAAGGTGATGGGCAGATAAAGGCCATGATTTGTATTGCAGGGAATCCTGTTCTATCAAGTCCAAATGGAGAACGATTGGCAAGCGCTTTAAGCAAATTAGATTTTATGGTTTCTGTGGATATTTACCTTAATGAAACTTCTCGGCATGCTGATATTATTTTACCAGTTGCCACTGGTCTAGAAATCCCACATTTTGATATTTTCTTCAATATATTTTCTGTCAAAAATACGGTAAAATATTCTCCACCTCTATTTGAAAAAAGATTAGATCAAAAATATGATTGGGAAATTTTAAGAAAATTTATTTCTATTTTGACAGATCAGCCTGAAAGTCAACTGACTCCGGAATATGTATTAGATAATATGCTTCAATCGGGAATTCATTCAGATAAAGGATTGAATCTAGAAATGCTAAAACAACATCCTCATGGAATTGATTTAGGAGCATTGCAGCCATGTTTGGTCAATCGCCTTCAAACAAATGATGATAAAATACGATTAGCACCTCAAATTTTGGTGGATGATTTGGCGCGTCTTAAATCTACTTTTTTTTCAAATAAAAGTTTAAGTAACGAATTCCCATTCCAAATGATTGGTAGACGATTACTGCGAAGTCATAATACTTGGATGCATAATTCTTATCGATTGGTCAAAGGAAAAAATGAATGTACAATGATTCTTAACCCAAGAGATGCAGAGGCACTTCAAATTCAAAATGGAGATATAGTAAAAGTGACTTCAAAAGTCGGGTCAATTGAAATTGAAACGCAATTAAGTGATGAAATAATGGAAGGAGTTGTCTCTATTCCGCAAGGTTGGGGACATGGACGAAAAGGGGTGAAAATGAAAGTTGCTCAGGAACACCCAGGTATCAGTATTAATGAATTGACGGATCATGAAAGAATTGATGAGTTAACTGGAAATGCTGCATTGAATGGCGTAGGAGTGCGAGTGGAAAGTTTGGTCTCATTAGATTAAACCTTTTATCATTCAGGCAATAAATTTATAAGTTACAATTTTGAATACCCTTTTTAAATATGAAATAATGAATATAGCAACTCAAGATATTGATGTATTATAATTTTCAGCATATATTAATTCACTTAGGAATTCATAATAACTACTTTTTTATTTATGCCAATTATAAAGTCAAAAGAATATAACCCTTCGATAATATTTAAGTATCATCATTTCTCTACCATTTATCCTTCTCTGTTTAGAAAAATAAAAGGAGTTAAATACCAACGCGAGCGAGTTTCGACACCCGATGGTGATTTTTTAGATTTGGATTGGTCCAGAGTTGGAGGAAAGAAAATAATTATCACATTACATGGGTTGGAAGGTTCGTCGAATAGCAATTATATATTAGGAATGAACCGCATTTTTAACCAACAAGGTTGGGATGCTGTTACTATGAATTTTCGAGGTTGTAGCGGAGAGGTAAATTTAGTTCGAAGAGGGTATCATAGTGGAGAAACAACCGATTTGGATTTTATTATTTGTACTATTTTTGAAAAATATGACTACGAAGAAATGGTTATTGTTGGTTTTAGTCTAGGAGGAAATGTTGTTCTAAAATATGCAGGCGAGAAAGGAGAAAATATCCACCCTAAAATAAAAAATGTAATAGGCATTTCGGCACCAGTAGATTTAGTAGGTTGCACTGAAGAAATTGAAAAAAGACGTAATTTTATATACCTACGAAGATTTTTAAAATCACTAAAAGAAAAATTTAAACTTAAACAGCATTTATATCCTGAGTTAGATGCTGAGCGAGTTTTAGCTTCCAAAACTTTTGGTGATTTTGATGGAAACTTCACAGCGCCAGTTCATGGATTTGCAAGTGCAAATGATTATTGGGAAAAATGTTCTAGCCGAAATTTTTTCCACAATTTAACTATTCCAACATTGCTCATCAATGCAAAAGATGATTCTTTTTTAAGTGCCTCATGCTATCCATTTGAGGCAGCTAAAACAAATTCTAATTTTTATTTGTTAACCCCAAAATATGGAGGACATGTTGGTTTTCCTCAATTTCATCCAAAGGGAGTTTATTGGTCAGAGGAGCAAGTTTTAGAATTTGTAATAAATAGTTTTTAAATCAAAAAATCAATTTTTATTTCAAGATTAAATTTTTGATCTGATAAAAGAGATAACACTTAAAACTTCGTTAAATCGCCCAATTTTAGCATCTATTTCCGTACTTTTGCCGTTTACTAAGTAGGTAGTCTTTAATAAAAATTCTATCATTTTTTTAAAATGAAAAAAGACAATAGCAAAGAAGAAATAGTGGAGCCTCAAAAACTATCTTTGAGGAAACGAATTGTAAGCCGAGTGATGTTAGTCACAATGCTTTTCTTGCTGTTGATGGCTATTATAACAATTCTTTTCCGGATAGAGGGTTTTCAGAATTGGGCTGGTAAAAAAATTACTGAAAAGCTTTCCAAGGAGCTGGATACAAAGGTCGAATTTAATCACATTGAATTCGAGGTTTTTGACAAACTCGTTCTAGATAGTTTTTATGTTGAAGATTTCGATGGAGATACCCTACTGTTTAGCCAAAAATTGATTGTTAATTTTAATTCAAGTTTCTTTAATCTCCTTCAAAATAAATTAGAGGTAAGTGATCTTACTTTACAAAATGCACTACTAAAATTAAAAAGAAAGGAAGGCGAAACACAGTCCAACTTAAATCAATTATTAGTAAAGTTATTTCCACCGAAAGAAAAGAAAGGATCAAAAAAATCTAGACCTTTTTTCATTGGTGCTGATGTTTTGTATTTAAAAAATGTCTCTTTTGAAAATGACGATGAAGTAAAAGGAGAACGTGTCAATGTTTTGATCAAAGATGGCGAAATACGGGTTGATGAAATTGATTTGGTAAAAAATATTGTATCTATCCATTCGGTCGATCTTAATGATTCTTATGTTCAAATCGACTTGAAAGAAAGGAAACCCATAATTAAGGATACCTCTTTAATCGAGGCCATAGTAGAAATAGCGGAGGTTGATACTCAATCAGATTCCTTGAAGAAACCATTCCAACTTTTGATACATGATTTTGATTTTGGAGATGGGAAACTAAGCCTGCATAATTATCGGAAATCCCCTGTTAAAACCACAACCGAAAAAGAATTAGATTTTACTCATTTGGAGGCTTTTGATATAAATATTGAGATTGATAGTTTTGTAATGTCAGAAATGGTTTTCACCGGGGATCTAAAAAAAGTTTCAGCTACAGAAACTAGTGGTTTTGTTTTAGAAAATTTGTCTTCGCCTGATGTCAGAATTACCTCTAGAAGGACAGATTTAAATGGAGTTAATTTAATAACACCCTACAGTCATATTCAAGACACCATTATTTTTAAATACAAAGATTTTACTAGCTTCAGAAGTTTTGAGGATAAGGTAAATATGAATTTGAAATTCCAGAAAAGCAGTATAGCACTTCGTGACGTAATTTCCTTTGCACCTAAGTTAAAAAAGAATAATTTTTTTGTTGATAACGCAGATGAGGTCATTCAGTTGGATGGAAATATCAAAGGTCGAATTAATAACTTGAGAGGGGAAGACCTGAAGTTAGTAATTGGTGAAAAGACGATAATCGAAGGCGATTTTAATTCCAGGGATTTAGTGGAAAAAGGAGATGAAAGTTTAAACCTTAATTTGAGAAGATTGAAAACTGATGTTTGGACATTACGCCAGTTAGTGCCCAATTTTAATCCGCCAGACAATTTTAATAAGCTAGGTAATATAAGCTTTAGAGGACGATTCGATGGTTTTTTCGTTGATTTTGTTGCTTATGGTGATCTGAATACAGATTTGGGTAGTGCAAAAATGGATATGCGGTTGGATACTAAAGATGGACGTGATGGAGCAAAATATACAGGTAATTTAAACTTGGTAGATTTTGACTTAAAGACTTGGACAGGTAACGATCAATTAGGAAATATTACTGTTACCTCAAAAATTTCAGAAGGTGTTGGGATTTCAGCAGCTACAGCTAAAGCAAAAATTGATGCCAAAATAGATAATTTTACTTTCCGAAATTATGTTTATAACGATTTTAAAATGGATGGTCGTTTGACACAAAATCTATTTGATGGAAATTTTATTATTAAGGATGAAAATATAGATTTGTCGTTTGATGGAAGTGTCGATTTTAGAGATTCGGTGCCAGTTTTTGATTTTCAAGCCAAGATTAATAAGTTGAATTTAGATGATTTGAATTTGGTCAAACAAGATTTTGGTATTACAGGTGAAATGGATCTTAATATTCGAGATATAAATATCTCGAATTTGGAGGGGAATGCTAAATTTAGGAATCTTGTTTTTCAAAAAAATGGTATTGAAAAATACGAGGTGGATACTTTATCTTTTTATTCTATTTTTGGAACAGATGGCCAGCGGATTTTTTCAGCTAAATCTGAGATTTTTGAGGGAGAGATAACTGGAGATTTTGACATTCAAGAAGTGCCTGATGCTTTTTTACTTTTTGTTGAAAAAAACTATCCTGAAATTTCAGAAAAATTAACTATCAAAGCTAGAAGGAATGTATTGAAATCAACTAAGTTTGATTTTGATGTAAGAATTGTAGACTCCAAAAATTTCACCTATTTGATTGATCCAAAACTTGATACAATCAAAAATTTTATTGTCAAAGGAAATTATGATGGCATTAATTATAAGATAAATATAGAGTTAGATGTTGAAGAATTGACTTATGATAATTTTGAGATTGGAGGGGTTAAATTAAATTCAAGTGCGTTTAAAAGTATAGGGCAATTGACTTCATTGATTCCTTTTTATGCCGTTCTTGATGGAGAAAATAGAGTTCCCGAAATTAGTCTTGCTGGTCATTTAAATCGAGATACAGTTGAGTTTGAAATTGGAATAGTTGGGGAAAGAGGAACTTTTGATCGATTTAATATTGGAGGGAAGGTGTATTTTAAAGATGGTGAATTTAATATTAGTTTTTCAAATGATAGTTTGGTTCTTTTTGGAGAAAAATGGGATATAAAAGATAATAATTATATCCAATTAGGTAAAAGGATTATTGAAACTGAAAATTTCATTTTAAAAAATGATAATCGAATAGTCAGTTTTGATGATATTGATAAGAAAGGAATCCACATGAGATTGGAAAATTTCAATACTGGATTTATTGATAGTGTTTGGAATTATAAGCAAATGGATTTTGCGGGAGAATATTCAATGGATTTAACTACGCCTGATATTTATGATTTAGGAAATATTCATGCGATTGTTCAAAGTGATACTTTCTGGGTAAATGGAGATGATTGGGGAAAGCTAGAATTGAATGCAAATTTAGATGATTTAGAGAGTCAATTGACAACAAGCCTATCTATTCAGCGTGGGTTACGAGAATTAAATGTGAATGGCTATGTAATTTTACCCTTCACTAAAAAGATGTCGGGAAGATCCAAGGTCGAGTACAATGAAAAAATACACCCTTCAAAATACTTTAATATTGACTTAGAATTATTGAATTACCCACTAAATATTTTAGAATATTTTATCGGACAACATGCCTCTGATACAGATGGGTTAGTCGATATTAGGACTAACTTAAGTGGAATTCCAAAAAAAGAAATTAAATCTTCTGGAGATGCTGAAATTTATAATGGAGCAATAACTGTTGATTATTTAAATACAAGATATTTCTTTGGTCAAGAAGCTCCTACTCGAGTGAAAATTATAGATAACTTTTTTGATTTTACTGGTAATACGTTTTCGGACAAATATGGAAATGTGGCGGATGTGACCGGTGGAATATTCCACACTAATTTTAAATATCCAGGTTTAAGAGCTAGACTATTTTCAGATAGATTACTGGTTCTTGATACTGAAAAAATAAATAATCCACTTTACTATGGTCATGCGATAGGAGAAGTAGATGCATCATTTTCTGGAAGGTTTACAGAGACTGATCTAACTATAAATGCAAAGACTGGAAAAGATTCTGAGCTCTTTATTCCAATTACTTATGATACCCAAAATAGTTCTGAAATTAGTTTTATTGAGTTTAGAGCAAAGAATGAAAATAGGAAAGAAAAATTTGCTAAAGAAATCAGAGGAATGGAAATTCGAATGAATGTAGAGATGACAGAGGAGGCAGAAGTTTCTCTTATTATAGACGAGCGAGCTGGTGATATTATTCGAGGAAAAGGTAACGGTTTCTTACAAATGTTTATTCCTCGGGATGGAGACATTACTTTGTTCGGTGAATATGTGATTTCAGAGGGAGATTATTTATTTACCCTTTACAATATTGTAAATAAAAAATTTAAAGTAGAAAGAGGGGGAAGAATTAAATGGACTGGTGATCCTTTTGGTGCAATCATTAATTTGGATGCAAAATATGATCGATTGAGTACCTCTGTTTATAATTTCATCTTGGAATATATAGAGCTAGGAGATGGGAATTTAAAATCTCAATCAAGGAAACCTACTAAAGTAGATTTAAAAATGAACTTAACAGGCGATTTGTTGAAGCCTGATATTAATTTTGATATTTCTTTTCCGAATCTTTTAACAGGTGACGTGAAAAACTACGTAGATACTAAATTAAGAGTGTTACGTCAAGATCAAAGTGAATTGAACCGGCAAGTTTTTGGATTAATTGTGATCGGCGGATTTATACCGTCTGGACAAGAGAATTTATCAGATTTTGATTGGGCATCAAGTTCAATCAATACAGTTTCTGAGTATTTAACTACAAGAGTCTCTATGTACATTACTAATTTACTATCGGATGCATTTAGTGAAGTTGGCGGTGTTTCTGGGGTTGATTTTGATTTTGCATATAATACTTATGAAGCAGGGGAATTAGATCTTGGAGGAGGACAGACAACAGCATTAGCAGGTTCGGAGGTCCAAGTGAATTTGAATCCTCGATTTTTGAATGATCAATTAAGTGTGAGTGGAGGAGTGGTTAGAAGCACAGAGACCATTTCTGGAACTTTCTACGGAAGCGATTTTGTGGCGGAATATTATTTGACTGAAAATAGAAGATTTAAAGTTAGATTCTATCAACGATCTGAACAGGCTTTGGATGGGAATAGAAATAATAGAATGGGTATTGGCCTTAATTATAGAAGACAGTTTAATACATTTAAAGAGTTTTTTGAAGGTCTAGTTAAAGATGCGAAAAAAACGGTGAAGAAAAAACCGAATGGATAGATTTTATATAAATGCCTCTACTCACAAGTTGACTTGAAATTAACTTGTGAGTAGAGAGCTTTAAAATTAATCTATTCGAAGCTCTACAAATACAGGTAAGTGATCAGAGTATCCTCCATAATAATTAGGTCCTCCATAAGTTCGGTTTGGGGTCATGCCATATTTATCACTTTTATACATCATCCATTCTTTTTGAAAAATTTGGAATTCACCGATTTTCAATTTACCATCCTTTTGGAGCATCGTATTTGAAACAATAATTTGATCTAACATATTCCAATTTCCTCTATAATTGTAAGTTCCCTTTTTGATAAAATCTAGTTTAGCAGAGCAATTGATGAAACTAGATTTAGTCTGAGTAGAAGTGAGACTTTTTGCACCAATAGTTTTTTTTATACTGTTGTTTTCAGGTTCATCATTAAAATCTCCCATCAACAAAATGTTGGCATTTTTATTTTTTGAATAAACTCCATTGACAGATTTCATTAATTGTTCAGCTACATAAGTCCTCTTAGGTTCACTAGCTTTTAGCCCACCTCTTCGAGAAGGAAAATGGTTTACATAGATATGAAGAGTATCTTTTTTAGAAAAAATTCCCGTCACATGTAAAATTTCTCGAGTAGTATATTTTTCTTCACCTATTATTGACTTCGGAAAATTAATTTCTATCGTTTCAGATTCTAAAATTTGGAAAACATTTTCCTGATAAATCATTGCCACATCAATCCCCCGGAAGTCTGGCGATTCGAAGTGGATATAGTTGTAGTCATGATTCTTTAAACTAGTCTCTGCAATAAAATCTTTGAGAACTGCAGCGTTTTCGACTTCACATAAACCCAAGATGGCAGGATAATTCATACCATCTACAACTTTCGCTAAGTCATTTAATTTTTTAAAATATCTTTTTGTATTCCATTTTTTCTTTGATTTAGGAGTGAATTCTTCATCTGCTTTTCCATCAATATTAATTGTATCGAAAAGGTTTTCGACATTATAAAAGCCAATTCGAAAGTTCTTTTGAGTAATAACCTCATTAGGCATTTTTTTTATCTTGCAACTTAAAATTGTAGCAGAGACTATCAGGGATAGAGTAAATAAAAAAAGCTTGTTCATAATTTTTCTTTTTGCAAAAGTAATTTTTTAAAATGATAAATCGGTTTTTTCTTTATTCCCAAAAATTAATTTTCACAAAAAAATATTTGGTTATCATAGATTTCAGAAATACAATTTTTTTTATAGAAATATCTATTCAAAGAATCAATATACTGCATCCTCTATTTTTTTTTCACTTCTTTTGTTCTATTTGCCCAGCCTTCAAATGATGAACGTTAAACCTTGGTTAAGTAAGGTGAAATTCCCATTTATCAATTTATCTTAAACTACGAAATATACAATTTACATTGTTGATAAAAAGATTTTATATCACCGCCAATGAATTAGTTACTGTTACCGTAGAAGAATGGGTAGAAATTACCAATTTATTTTCTTACCCTTTTGGCGATATAGCTCAAGCTAATAACTACTACTCTAGCTGTAGAAACTAATCCCTCTGATAATATATTATATGATTGGAGTGCTAGAGCGGCCTTAGAAACGAAAATGGTCAATCTAGTAGATTCAAAGAAGAAAAACAACTTAGGCCGTTAAAGATCAATTTGGTTTTATAGTTGTATATTTATTTTTTTCGGTTTACCACTTAAATCTAAATTTCCTTCGAGATAAATCAATGACTTTATTTTCTTTAAATCTTTTGATAAATCCTGTTTTGAAACCTAAGCTATAGAGATGACTACTATGTATATTATTTTGAGATAGTTTTAATGCTCCTCGCTTGAACTCAGCCTCTAATAGGAAAGTATAATATTTGTAGGTATGTAATAATCCGATATTAAAGAAACCATTTAATTGTACTGCTCGTAAATTATTTGCTTGAAAAATTATTTCTAAATCAGATAATTTTGCTCTTTGGATAGGAATACTTCCAATTCTATTGGTTTCAAAGTCAGGACGACTTCCTTCAACATAAAATCCTGGCTGATGGTATTTTTGATAATTATTTTTGCTCTTTACAACTACTGCAGGTTCGATACCAGCTTTAAGGCTTAACCTTAATTTTCCATAGCCAATTTCCTTTTTGAGTGCAATTGGAACTCCGAAATAATTAATGGTATTAACAGAGGAAACTCCTAAGTTTAATTCATCTCCATCTTGGTAATCATTTTCATCAGCTAAAATAGTGTACTCAACTGTACCAATAAATTTCAGTTGCTCAAATGTATTATTTATCCTCAATTCATGCTGATTAGTAAATTTATTACCAACTGAGGAATTATTATTTTTATTAAAAATTATAGGGAAATTTTGCTTGTAGGCAATTGATACTTTATGAAAATTTATCCCACCTACAAATATCCATTTATCAATTAATTTTCGTTCTGTAAATAATTCTATTTCATATGAAAATTTTGGTTTGTACTCAAATTTATATTCGGATGTAGCAACAAAATCAGGCTGAATATTTTCTAAAGATGACTTGATTGATAGTCCTAAGCTCCAGTCTGAAAAATAATATGCTTTTGGTAAACCACTATACCTAGAGGTGTTAGGTTTCTTCGGAAGTGGCATTTGGCCTGCGGCATGGATGCTAAAAGCAATTAAAATAATGAATAAGGTTAACTTTTTCAAAGTTTGAAATTATATAGATTCGAAATTGGCAGAGGGGATGATAATGATATCAGTTAAATTAAAAAGAACTAATATCGTGCCTAAAGCCAATAAGTTAAAATCTGTCAAATATTTGTTCTGTTAGATTCTTTTTTATCAAGCAGTTTTGGATAACCTAATTATTAATACGTTTACAATGGTCAGAGTTATCCATGGAATAATTGATTAGAGATCAGTTAAGTTTTCATTGAAAAAGTTTCTTCCTTTAGAAAACAATAAAAATAGTATAACTAGCAATTCAACTCACCATGTATTCCGTAGATATGGTGTTCTATCCAGTTAGAGTTTTTAATTTCCCATTAAATTAGGAAAAAACATCTCCCGCAAATTACATCAATGGCTAAAAGTACTTTTGTTAATGCTCTAAATTTTAGTCTATTCAAGTAGAAAAATCACCTAGGTGACTGAGGAGAAAAAGGGATAAATTCTAAAAATTGGGATGGTAAATAATATCAATTGGTGATTTTTTTCATAATTGGATTTTTTTATTGAAACTGATATTTGAATTTTTTTCAGATTCTTAATAGTAGTGTCTTGAGGAAGTTCTTTAATTTTGCAAAGTGCCTAAAATAGGACATCATTGATTTTATTTTAAAAATACTGAAACCCTATGCAGCGGAATTATCCTTTTGCTGATTTATAGGTTAGAAGAACGAAATACAACATTTTTATAATCAAAAAATGAGGTATTATTCTTTATATTGATTTTCGCAAAATACAAGTCTATTAAATTAAAACTATTCAGAAAAAATAGAGAAAAAGAATAATGAATAATAAGTATGGTTGACCTGACTATATAAGATAAATAAAAGGGACTTCTAAAAAACCATTTAGGTAACGTCTAGGATGGTTCGTTCTTTTACTTTTTTAAGATATTCTTCTCAAAAAAAGGAGAAATAACTGATAGTAAAGCTTTTTTTTAATTAAAATAAAAAATGAAAAATTGAGTTTAGATATGCATCTACTCATTTTTGTTTTGGCAACGCATTATAAAAGTTATAAAAACTTCAAGTATTTTATGAAACGAAAACATTTTATAGTACTACTTACTTTGGTGTTCTTCTCCAACTTAAGTTTCTCTCAAGTTAACTCAAAAAAGAAATCACCAGAAAAATTTACCATTAGTGGTTATATTGAAGATGAGAGGACTGGTGAAAAACTTATTGCAGCCAATGTATTTGATGCTAAAGGTTTAGATGGTACTACTACCAATACCTACGGATTTTATAGTCTTAGCTTACCTAAAGATTCTGTCTATTTATCATTTTCTTATATTGGTTATCAAACTAAGGTCATTCCTGTATATTTAGATAAAGATTTGAGCATAAATATAAAACTATCTGATGATTTATCTCTAGAAGAGGTGGAGGTAGTTGCTGAACGTTTTGGTCGGATAGAGGAAGAAACCCAAATGAGTAGAATTGAGGTACCCATTGAACTAATTAAGAGGTTACCCGCATTGCTAGGAGAAGTTGATGTATTAAAAACTTTGCAACTACTTCCTGGAGTTCAATCAGGAGGGGAGGGGCAAAGTGGGTTGTATGTTCGCGGAGGAAGTCCAGATCAAAATTTGGTATTGTTAGATGGGGTTCCAATATATAATGTAAGTCATGTGTTAGGAATCTTCTCAGTTTTTAATGCAGATGCGATAAAAAATGTTACACTTACCAAAGGTGGTTTTCCAGCAAGATATGGCGGTCGATTATCTTCTGTTTTAGAAATAAATATGAAGGAAGGCAATACTAAGGAACTTCATGGTGAAGGGGCAATTGGATTGATCTCTTCAAAATTAACGTTAGAAGGACCAATTATTTCGGATAAAACATCCTTTCTAATTTCTGCTCGAAGAACCTATGCTGATCTTATTTTTCGCCCAATCGTTAAAAAACAAAGTTCTATTGGTGGAGGACAAATTACGCCCAAGCTTTATTTCTATGATTTAAATGCTAAAATTCAACATAAAATCAATGATAAGCATAGGTTATTTGTAAGTGCCTATTCTGGTGCTGATGTATTTTACAATAAATATGAGGATGAAGATTTTATTACTGAGGGAGGAATTGATTGGGGGAATCTAATTAGTGCTTTAAGATGGAACTACCAGATTAATAATAAGTTATTTTTGAACACCACTATGACTTACAGCAATTATAATATCAATTTCGATGTTTCTAATGAGAATAAAGACTCTACTAACAAAGAGAAGTTCTCATCTAAATATATTTCAGGAATAGAAGATGTATCTGGTAAGTTAGATTTTGATTTTATTCCAAATCCTAATCATTATATTCGTTTTGGAGTAAGTGCTACGCATCATACATATCGACCAGGGGCACTTTCCCTAAAATTAGAATCAGGAGGTGAATCACCAATTGATACTCTAATTGGTTCTCAAAAATTATCATCGATGGAATATGATCTTTATTTAGAGGATGAGATGAATTTTGGAAACTTTAAAGCTAATGTTGGACTACATGCCTCAGGTTTGCGGGTAAATGATAAATTTTATAATTCTATCCAACCAAGATTAGGAATGAGGTATTTATTAGACAATGGAGTTGCCTTGAAAGGAGCATTTACTACTATGACTCAATTTATCAATCTATTGACAAGTGAAGCTCTAAGTTTACCAACTGATTTATGGGTTCCAAGTACTGAAAATGTAAAACCACAAGAATCATGGCAGGCTGCATTCGGTGCTGCAAAAACCATAAATGATAAGTTTGAGGTTTCTGTGGAAGGATTTTACAAACAAATGAAGAATGTAGTTTCTTATAAAGAAGGAGCAAGTTTTTTCACAGGGTTTGGAACTGATTGGCAAACTAAAATTACTCAGGGAGATGGAGAAGCTTATGGTGCAGAGTTTTTTGTTCAAAAGAAAAAAGGAAGAACTACTGGTTGGATTGGTTATACTTTGTCGTGGAATTATAGACAATTTCCAGATATCAATGGTGGGCAAAGATATCCATTTAGATATGATCGAAGACATGATCTTTCGGTAGTAGTGTCTCACGAATTGAATGATAGAATTGCTTTTTCAGGTGCATGGGTTTATGGTACCGGAAACGCTATATCATTACCTACGGCTAGGTACTCTGTTTCAGGTGGTAGTTATTCGTGGGGAACATTTTTTTCTGATGTAGAAGTTTTAGGTGATAAGAATGCTTATCGTATGTCAGATTATCACAGATTAGATTTTAGTGTGGAGTTTAGAAAGCAAAAAGCTAAGTTTGAGAGAAAATGGATAATTAGCGTTTATAATGCCTATTGGAATAAAAACCCATATTATCTTTTTGCAGAAAGAGTTTACGATTCAAATACTCAAACTTATAAAAGAGAGTTAAAGGAGATTAGCATACTTCCGATTATTCCCTCGGTAACTTATTCTTTTAAGTTTTAATTAAAAAAAACTAAAATATAGATATAAAATGAATGATTTAAAATATTTTGTATTCACATTATTTTTATTGAGTTTGGTGAGTTGCGAAGATGATCGTTTTTCATCCACGAAGGTGATTGAGTTTCCTGACCATGTTTCAAAATTGGCGGTTACGTCTCATTTATCAGTACCGGTATCCTCTGAATTTGTTTATCAGACAGCACCAACTGCTTTTGTTGGAAATAGCTTAGGAATTGTAGAAGATGTAGATTTTTCTATTTTTCCTGACGCTTCAGTTAAACTTTATAAAGAGGATGAACTCTTATTTGATTTTACTTATGAAACTGATAATAATTTATTTAAGGGGCCAGAAACTATAGAGCTAACTGAAGGAACCTATCGAATGGATGTTTCAGCAGATGGGTATGAGTCTCTTTCTACTACACAAGTAATGCCATCGAAGGCTAAAATACAAGAGGTAACTTATGAGTTTGAAAAAGTTCCTTATGATTTTGATGAAAACCTATACGATCTATTGAAAGTGACAATAGATGATCCTGCAGATGAGGAAAATTTTTATGCTTTCGAATTATATTTTACGGTAAAAAGTAGCTTCAATGCAGATACTATAACATTCGAAGCATATTCTTTTACGGATGATCCTGTTGTAGAATATGGCTATGATGTTGGTGAAATAATTCCAGATATTTCTTTTAACGGAAATTCCTATGATTTAAGATTGTTACAAAAAAGTGAATGGAGTGTTAGTCAAGGAGATGAGTTAATTTCTGCTAATGTGATTATTTATTCTTTGTCGAAAGATTACTATTTTTATGAAACTACTCGAAGTTTAAATTCAGATGCACAAGGAAACCCTTTTGCAGAACCAGTTTTGGTTCATAGTAATTTTGAGAATGGATTTGGAGTTTTCACTTTAAATAACGCGGTAGAATATCGATATGAATTTTAGGGACGAATAAATTATCGTGGTAATAAGATAGTTTCAGAGAATTTGATAGTTATTCATATAAAATAAGTCAATTTTTATTAAATATTTATCTTTTGACCAGTTATCCTTACAAGAGGAGCTGGCCGAATTAAATTTAAAACGCCAAACTCTTGTATAAGAGAGAGTTTGGCGTTTTAAATTTAATTCGGAGAGTTACAGGATTTCTTCTGATTAAGAAAAGAGCAATAATTTAGTTTTCATGATAGTAGCAAAAGAAAGGGAATCGGTTATTTCTCCATTCATAACCATCTCAAATGCTTTTTCGAAAGGTACTTTTTTTACCATCAACTCTTCACATGGTTCTGGACTTGATTTACCAAAGGAAAGCTCTTGAGCAATGTAGCAAACTCCAAATTCGTCGGTTACAGAATTCGAGGTGTGAATTTCTAAAAGTTTAGTCCATTTTTTTGCTGTAATTCCAGTCTCTTCCTTTAATTCATTTTTTGCAGCTTGAAGTGGTTCAATTGAATTTATGCATCCTCCCTCAGGAATTTCCCAGGAATACTCTCCCAAAGTATAACGATATTGTCCTACTAACCAAGTATTATTTTCGTGATCTAGAGGGAGTACACCTACTGCTATATTTTTAAAATGTACCTTCCCATAAATTCCATTTTGGCCTGAAGGATTGATTACTTTTCGATGGGTAATATTGATCCAATTATTATCATATACTTCATTAATAGAAATAGTTTTCCAGGGGTTATTTGTACTCATAAAAATTATTTTATTTCAAAACGCAATAAAAGTATGAGTAGTTTCGCCTGATGAGCTTACTTTTTAATTTTATTTTTAGGTTGGTGAGTTTACTATTTTCCAAAGTGAATATATATTATTAGGAATAGAGCTAAATAGGGTGTTTTTTTGAATAATCTAGCGTATTAAAACTTTACTTTAGAAACTAGTATTTAGATGATAATAGCACAAAACTATTCGGAATAAACTTTAATCAGGGAAGTTATTTTTAAAAAAAATAAAATTATCTTTGGTATGATGTTCAAAAGAATTTTTTTAGATCCTAGATTAATCCTATGAAAAAGATTAAAAGCTCACAATATTTTTCCCAAAAAAGGGATTTATATTAAGGATTTATCAAATAGGTGATCCTTTCTTTTCAGCCTAACTCCAACAATCAATAGCTTTTTAGTGCTTTACATTAGTCAATTACCAACTATTACAGTTGATATAATATGCTATCATTCTGTAAAATATTGATATTCAACGTTTTAAAAATAAATAAATAAAACAAGAGTAGTACTTTAGTTAAATATAATCGTAACCTTAAATAATTAAACAACCGAAAGATATTTACCCCGTGATGAAAAATCGTAACCGCCTCTTTCAATTTGCTAAACAAATCATTCTTGCGATAGCAATTATTTCTTTATATCCTTCTAATAATATTGCCCAAGTCCAAGTAGGAGTAACTATTAATTCCGGAAATTCGACCACTACTTGTACTGATATTTTTGGATCACCCGATCCCTTATGGAGAGTTCGTGTCGGTACTGGAGCTTGGGTAAACTATTCTAATAATAATTCTGATCCCAATGTGGCAACTTACCCAAATTTAGCTTGGGGTTTTCCATTTGATTGTCAAGAAGATATTCCAACTTCTATTCAAGTTTGTTTAGGTGCATTTGAAGACGATTTATTTGGAGAAAGTTGTGTTGAGGAAGATTGCCTAGATTTTGCTGTGCCTACACTTGGGAATATATCAAATTATACATTTAGCTTACCTGTTGGTGGTGCATCTGAAGCAACTATTGATTTTTCAATTGGAGCTACAGGGATGTATTTTGAAAGTTTGAATGATGAACTATGTAATGCCACAAATTTTGGAGTGTTATTAACAGGTGAAACTCTTGGCGATGCGAGTGCTGGAGGGTATAATAATTTATGTTCTAGTAATTTTAATGAACCTAATCCATTAAATGATGGCCAATGGCCAAATGAGCAAGGTGTTTGGTTGGAGTTTACCACATCGAATACACCCGGATACGAGATTGTTATAGATGCGCTGAATGATCCACAAAATATAGGTAATGCTATGAACATAGAGTTGGCTGTTTACACTTCCGATGATGGGACTTGTAGTGGTAATATGATATTGATTGCATCGTCATATATTGGAAGTGATTTTGATGAATCCCTAGCTTTTGATTGTCCAGAGCCAAATCAAACCTATTTTATTTTAGTTGATGGAAGAGATTTTGATCTAGAGATGGAAGGACATTTTGGAATAGAAATTTCGGATATTGGTGTGATGGCTGCTCCAGATGTCAGATGTGATGCTTATGATTTAGGAATGGTACCTGTAGGTGGAAATATTGGAGTATATAACGTGCACAACGAATGTGCGGATAATATTGGAGACCCAAATCCATCAGCTTTTATTAGTCAAAATTCAGTTTGGTTTACTTTTCAAGCACCTCTTTCTGGAAGTGTATTAGTGGAGGTATTAAGTGTAGATGGAGCACCATGGAATAATGGAATTGGAGCCCAGATTGGAGTTTATCGCTCATTTAATAATACTTGTACTGGATTTTTCTTTGAAGTTGAAAGTAGTTTTACTGCTTTCAATAATGATGAATCTATTGAATTAAACTGTCTAGATGCTGGAGATAATTATTGGATTTTGGTTGATGGTTCAGGATCCAATACTGCCGGTATATTTGATGTGATTGTGACAGATTTGGAAAATTACCCACCAGAACTAACTATTGATACTATTGTCTGTTTTGGGGGAAGTTTCTCTATTGGATCCTCGACTTATACAACAACTGGAAATTTCACAAATGTATTTAACCAAGTAAATGGTTGTGACAGCACTGTTTATACAAATTTAATAGTCGCAGATTCTCTCGCTGCAATTGCACTTCCAGCAACTTTGGCAAGTTCTTCAACTATGGCAGACGGAAGTGTTATTTCAAACGAAACAGGAGGAATATTTCCTTTTACTTATTTATGGAGTAATGGAGCCACTTCTCAATTGAATGATGGTATTCCTGCCGGAAATTATTGTGTAACCATTACAGATGCTATTGGGTGCACTGCAGAAGATTGTGTTGATTTAGATTTTTCAATACTTTCAGCAAATGCAACTGGTGATGTTCTGAATTGCTTTGGTGATGAAGATGGGATAATTTCATTTTCAGTTTCCAATGGAAATTCACCATATTCTTATTCTTACGAAAATACCAATAACCCAGCGATAATCGGTTCTGGAGCTATTGACGTTGATGGTGATTTGATTGTTATAAATAGTCTGCCTGCTGGTAATTATCAAATTGAGATTGAAGATAATGGTGGAAGTACAACTATGGCTTTTGCAATAATTTCAGAGCCCATGGAGATAAGCTCTAGTCAAGATTTTATTTTGTGTTTTGGAGAAAGTTTAATGATTGGAAATACAACATACGATGAAACAGGGACAATTTCTGAAACGCTTATTGCCGCAAATGGTTGTGATAGCTTAATTACAGGAATGGTCACTATTTATCCAGACCCTTCATTAACTATTGATTCTACTATTTGTTTTGGAGAAAGTATTTTAATAGTCAATTCACTTTATTCTGCCAGCGGGATTTATCTTGATACATTAATTAATGGAGATGGTTGTGATAGTATAATTACGACGAATTTAATTGTTTTAGACGAGATTAATATCGTTTTTGAGGTCAATATTTTACCAACAGGATATAATCAATCTAATGGTATGATGACAGCACAAGTTACAGGTGGAGACGGGGATTATACCTTTTTATGGTCAGATGGACAATTAACTACTACAGCAAATAATCTTATAGGAGGTTCTGAATATTGTGTAAGTATCATTGACGGAAATGGATGTACGAAGGAATATTGTGATACTATTTTATACGAGCCAGATATTGCGATAGTGGTGAATGATACATTAAATTGTTTTGGAGATTCTAATGGGAATTTGACGTTGTCGGTAACAAATGGATTAGGAGATTATAATTTCAATTGGATAAATTTTGAGAGTGGAACAACTGGAGTTGGAATGATAGAAGGAAATATTGGATCAACCACCATTACTAATTTGGCAACAGGTAATTATAATATTACGATAACTGATACCTACGTTACGCAAATTATTTCAGTAGAAATTTTCGAACCATTACCTTTACAAGTCGAAACTATCTCTAATCAAAATGTTACTTGTCAAGGTGATTGTGACGGGAGTGTTGTTTTGAATGCAACAGGTGGGATTGGACCATACTCCTTTAATTGGTCTGGTGGAGTTTCACCTATTTTTGATCCAGTCAATCTTTGTTCAGGCGATTATATGGTTACAATTACTGATGCAAATAATTGTACCATCAGCTATAATTTGACTATTGATGATCCCGTTTCTTTTTCAGTTGTTATCGAAGAGTTAGAATCTATTAGCTGTGTAGGTGAAGCAGATGGACAATTATCTGCTGCTACAACTGGAGGTACTGGAACTAATTTTCAATATTTATGGAGTGACACAAACATTGGAAGTTTTAATAGCAATTTAGAATCTGGAACCTATGAAGTTACTGTTCTAGATGTAGCAGGTTGCACTGCTGTTGCCACCTACGAATTAAGTGAACCAGTCCCAATAAATTTTGATTTAGAGATTACGGATGTAAATTGTTGGAATGGATTAAATAGTGGAAGTATTGTAGTTGAGAATGTTTCAGGAGGAACTGGTCTTTATGTCTATGCGATTGAACAAAATGGATATAGTAGTGCACCTAGTTTTAACCAATTGAATTCTGGAACTTATCAGGTTTATGTTCAAGACGAAAATGGTTGCAACAAAAATGAAACAGCTGTTATAAATTCACCTAATCAATTAGAAGTTAATTTGGGAGATGATTTTGAAATTAATCTAGGAGAATCAGTCAGTTTAGAGGTCATTATTGGATCAGATAATGCTTTGTTAGAGTGGAATTTGGATAGTTGTAAAAATTGCCCAATACTTGATTTAATACCTTTAAATACTACAGCCTACCAAGTTAATGCAATCGATACTATTACAGGTTGTACTGACTCTGATGTAGTCTGGGTTTATGTTTCAAAGGAACGAAAGGTTTTTATACCAAACGCATTTTCCCCGGATGAAAATGGATTAAATGATTATGCTACAGTTTTTGCTGATGATGTTAGTGTTCGCTCTATTCCAAGTTTTAGAATATTTAATCGTTGGGGAGACTTAGTTTTTGAGAAAGAAAATTTAATTCCAAATATGGAGACAGAAGGATGGGATGGATATTTTAATAACGAAAAAATGCAAAATGGAGTTTATATTTATATAGTCGAGATTGAATTTATTGATGGTGAAACCGAAGTTTTCAAAGGAGATATCACTCTAATGAAATAGTTTCACTAGTTGTAATATTTCTTTGTAAAAGTATTGTTTAGCAAGAGAATCCCTGAAATTGCTTTTTCAATCTTTAAACCATTTCATGAAAAAAAGTTGTACTTTTATCAGATTCAATATTTTCGCCATTAGATTTTTTACCCATCCCCTGAATTTTTTACTAAAATATTATTTTAGGCAGCCAAGCACTTTTGTAATATAAGACTTAATAAAGCAGCAAACACAATGAAAAGAACTAATATCATTTATTTGATTTTGGGACTTTTTCTAATTTTACCATTTTCTAGTTCTTCTCAAAATGAGGCTATGGTAAAAGGGAAAGTTTTAGAGTTTAACTCCAAAAATCCTTTAGATTATGCTACAATTATTATCTATTCTCAGAAGGACAGTAGTATGATTTCTGGGGAAACCACGAACGCTCAGGGAGATTATTTCATTAAAATACCCTATGGAAACTATTTTGGAAAAATAGAATTTATCGCTTATCATTCTCATATTATTACGCCATTCACCTTAACTCCTGAAAATAATATCTTGAATGTTGGAATTACAGAATTAATGTTCAATTCAACCTCTTTAAAAGAAGTAGAAGTGATGACGAGTAAAGGTAATATGCAAATGACCTTGGACAAAAAAGTCTATAATGTAGGTAAAGATATTTCAAACAGCGGTGGGACAATAACTGATATTCTAAGTAATGTCCCAAGTGTAGAAGTGAACGAGGAAGGTATTATTTCTTTGCGTGGTAATTCAGGAGTGCAAATATTAATTGATGGAAAACCATCTGCTATGGCAGGGAAAAATGGAGCGGGATTAAAACAATTATCAGCTAACCAAGTCGAAAGAATAGAGGTCATCACTAATCCTTCAGCAAAGTATGAGGCTGAAGGAATTGCTGGCATTATCAATATAGTTTTAAAAAAGGAAAATAAACCGGGGATCAACGGTTCAATTAATTTGACAGTTGGACATCGAGATATCTATGGTGTTGTAGCTAATTTAAATTATCGAAAAAATAGATTTAATTTCTTTTCTAATATAGGTTTAGATTATCGAAATAATCATGGATTTGGTACACTTTACCAAGAGATAAGGAATGATTCTTTGACAATAATGGAATTTGAAAGAAACCATGTATTAGGAGGGGTATGGGGAAATGCACGATTAGGAATAGATTACTATTTCAATAATAACAATATACTTACAACCGCAGTGAATTTTCAGCAAGGGCAAGATAATGATGAAGTCAATATGATTTATCAAGATTATGTAGATGACCTTTCAAATCCTATCGGTATTTCTAGTCGAGATGACAACACAGTCAAGGACGAAACTAATTTGGAGTATTCTTTAACATACACTCGAAAACTTGGGATAAAAGGGCATGAATTGATTGGTGATATTCGATTTCAAGATGTTCAAAAATTAGATGGATCTGAGTTGATAGGGAAATATTTTGACTCGAATTTTAATTTAATTGGAATTGAAAATTTAGAGCAAAGGTCAAGTGATGTAGAAGGCGAAAGAAGGTTGATAACCAAAATCGATTATTCTTGTCCTATTTCTCAAAATGGGAAAATAGAATTAGGCTATCAAGGGGCGTTTAGAAAAATCAAAAATAATTTCAAGGTTGAGGAACGAACAATTAATGATTGGAGAGAGTTAACATCCGTAAGTAATGATTTCAAATATAATGAGAATATTTATGGAATTTATGGAACTTATAAATACACAAAAGGTGGCCTAGGTTATCAAATTGGGGCTCGAATGGAATATACTGATGTGCAAACTGTTCTAGTAAAAACTAATATAGAGAATCCAAGGAAGTATTTTAACTTTTTCCCAAGTGTAAATTTAAAATATGATTTAAAAAATAACAATGCTTTAAAAGTAAGTTATTCTCGTCGGGTACGTAGACCAACATATAATGATCTAAGTCCATTTTTCACCTACAATGATCCAAGGAATCAATTCAAAGGTAACCCTGATTTAAAACCTGAGTATACGGATTCTTATGAATTATCCCATGTGAAATATTGGGAAAATGGTTCCTTGTCATCCGCTATTTTTTATCGTCAAAGAACGAATGTAATTAGTAGGATTTTGGAACAAATTAATGGTGATACTACTTTGCTTCGGACTGAAAATTTAAAATCTAGAGAAGATATTGGTTTGGATTTCACTGTAACATACCAACCAGCAGCTTGGTGGAATTTTAATGCAAATACTGCTCTATTCTATGTTGCAAACGATGCCTCAAATATAGATGTATCTTATCAAAACCACAATTATTCATGGACTGCAAAAATAAATTCAAGGTTTAAAATAAAAACTAAAACGGATCTTCAGCTTACTTTTAATTACATAGCACCACAAGCTAAAGCGCAAGGAGTTAGTAAATCATTAGCTTTTTTTAACCTGGGAGTGAGTAGAGTAGTGCTTAATAATAAGGGGAAACTAACTTTTAATATTGCTGATGTATTTAATTCAGCAGTTTTCAGAGGAATGACCGAAACGAATAGTATTTATCGAGAAAGTGAATTTCTTTGGACTTATCGAACATTTAGATTGTCATTAAATTATCAAATAGGGAAGTAGCCTTTATATGTATTCGTGAGTTTTTTTCCAGCAAAAAAATATTTGATTTTAAAATTATTTAAGGTTTTTAAAGAACTTGACCTTCTTTATATAGTATTGCCAAACCATACTTCCCTGATAGATTCCAATTTTGTTTGGTTTAGTTGAGATACTTACTTTTTGAATTTTTTCTGTGTAGATTTTCCTTTTTTTTACCATTGTTGAAAAGGAACTATAAAAGGAAAAATGTGCTCGTAAAATAGATTTAATGTGAGCAAATTTACCTTGAAACAAGAATAATCCTCCGGCAATTCCATCTAGGATTAATCTTGTTGGAATTAACCAAAATAATTTTCTTTTTGGTTCGTTTTTTAAAATGGTGAAAAGGGTATTTCTAAAATTTAAATAAGTTTTACGAGGGTTAGTATAGTCTAATGTACCTCCGCCAACATGAAAAACTTCGGAACGAGGTTTAACCATTACTTTAAAGCCAGCCCTCTTGATTCTCCAACATAAGTCAATTTCCTCGGCGTGGGCAAAATAATCTGAATCAAACCCACCTATGGCTTTAAATAATTTTCCTCGAACAAAAAAAGCAGCTCCGCTCGCCCAAAATATTTCTGAGGTTGTATTGTACTGACCTTGATCTTTTTCTAATTTATCAAAAATTCTACCTCTACAGAATGGATATCCTAAGTGGTCAATCCATCCGCCTGAGGCACCTGCATATTCAAAATAATCCTTTGCGTGATAACTTTTAATTTTGGGTTGACAAGCTCCAATTGTATTATCTCTTTCCATCAAATCTATGATAGGATTAATCCAATTAGGAGTTACCTCTACATCGGAATTTAATAGAACCAAATAATCTGCTTCTACTTGATTTAAAGCAAGATTATAACCTTTTGCAAATCCATGATTTCCTTTTAAATCAATAATATTTACCTCTGGGAATGTTGTTTTTAAAAAGGCAATTGATGTATCACTACTTCCATTGTCAGCTACATGTATAGAGAGTTTTTCGTATTCACTTTTTAAAACAGATGGAAGAAATTTTTTCAAAAAATCTACTCCATTGAAATTTAAAATAACAATTGCTACGCTTGCAACAATTGATTCCTCTTGAGGATTTATCAATTCAACGGTAGTAGTTTTTTGTTTTTTTAAAATATTTTGGCTGGAGATTTTATCTTTTGCTAACTGACTTTTTAATCCATTAAGATCCTCAAATTTTTCATCCCCACGGATATGATCAATAAATTCTATCGTCAGTTTTTCTCCATAAATATCTTTATTAAAATCAAAGATATTAACCTCTATTGTTTGGTTATTATGTTGTGTCAATGTGGGGCGGTCACCGATGTACAGCATTCCACCATATCGTTGATCTCGATAAATAACTTGGACTGCGTAAATACCCCCGAGAGGAACTAATTTGAATGAATTCTTTACTCGTATGTTAGCTGTAGGATAACCTAGATCCTTTCCGATCCCTTGTCCATGAACGACAGTTCCATTAATTGAATAGTTATGATTTAATAATTTATTCGCTTGGCTGACATCGCCCTCTGATAGGAAGTTTCTAATTTTGGTAGAGCTAATTCCAATGTTTTGAATGTCATGTCGGGAGATTTCAATTACTTCAAATTCTTTCTTTCTGCTGTACGATTTTAGATAATTGATATCACCTTGTCGATTTAGACCAAATTTATGATCATATCCAATTACAATATATTTAGGATTAAATTTTTCCAGTAAAAATTTCTGAATATACTCGTCTGCACTTTGTTGTGAAAATTCAACTGTGAAAGGAACAACCACAACATTATCAATACCATATTTTTCAAACAAAGCTACTTTTTCATCAATTGAATTTAATAATCGAAGGGATTTATCATTTGGATAGATTATTTGACGGGGATGAGGATGGAAAGTAATCACTATACTTTTACCTTCATTTTTTTTGGCCAGCTGATTTATTCTCTCCAATATTTTTTGATGCCCAGCATGGACGCCATCGAACGATCCAATCGTGAGGACAGCATTCTTAAAATTAGGTAAATCCGAAAGACTATTATAGACATTCATACCCCACAAATGTAGGAAAGAAAGTGGAAATGAGTGAAAGATTTGAAGGAATATCGAGGAGGAATCTTTAGTTATTAAAAATGTACCATTTAAATGGCTTTTATAGATTTTTAAAGAATATCATTAGATCAAAAAAGCCTTTAAGTACATTCTTTGGACTTAAAGGCTTTTTGATTACAAATTAATATAGTTAGGTGTAGGCATTTTTTTAAGTTTATTTGTTTAAAACGATATTTTAATAGGCGATATAAACAGCTCCTGATAATTTTGTGTTGGAAGTATCATTTAATTCTACAATATAAAAATAAGTTCCTTGAGGAAGCCTAGTCCCATTCCATGTCCCAAACCAATTGTTTTGGTAATTTATTACTTCATAAATTAGGTTTCCCCATCTGTTGAATACCATCACTTTATTGTTGGGGTATCCTTCCAGGCCTTGGACATTAAAAAAGTCATTGACATCATCTCCGTTTGGGGAAAATCCACTAAATATTATTACTTCCTCGCATCCAACATAAATAGAGACTGTCGCTTGAACACATCCTATCATATTACATATTTGGTAGCTGAAGTTATCATCTCCGCAACTTCCTTCATTTGGAATGTAAGAATAATTACCTGATGAATCTTGTATTAATGTTCCGTTTTGAGGGAGGGAAATAATAGAAATAGTGTCTGTTAAGTCAAAACTATCATTGTCCAAAAAGTCAATGAAAAATGATGTTCCAAATGCAGTTGTGTCCACATCCCCAATTGCAATTGGTAAGCCAAGGCTACTATTTTCAACAACTATATTAAAGCACGTTGTGTCACATCCTCCCATGTTATCACAAATAACCACGCATGCAATTTCACTTCCTGGAGTAATACTTGAGATAGTTAAACAATAATCTATAGTATCCAAAGCTAAGCTCGTTAAAACAGATGGTGTAGAAATTGAATAATTATTTATTTCCCCGAATAATTCAGTAGAATCAATGCAGAAATATTGGAAATCATTTTCTGTCATAACTATATCAATGGTATCAATTGTTGTGGCAACTACAACAAAAGAAATAAATGTTGTGTCGCAAAATCCTAAATCATCACAAGCCATTAAGCAAACTTGTTGAGAGCCTTCCTCTATTGTTTCCCAATCAACACAAACATCATTAGGGAATATATTTAAGCCAACTCCTGTAGCTGAACAAACATTTTCAAGACTAACAAAATTACCAACTAAATCGCTTGTATCTACACAGACACTTCCAGAAATATCTAAATAAGTGGTCAAGGATAAATAATCATTTTGCAAACATTTTACTGTAATTAAAACTGAATCAATACATGAATTTGCCGTATCTACTAAAGTGATAAGGTGAATACCTTGAAATAACTTAATTTCACTTCCTAAGGGTGTTAAACTAATATTGGCTTCTAATATTGAAGTTGAGTTTATTACTCCAGGTTTAGAAGCAGTTATTGGCCCATAAAAGTTATCACTTAATCCTCCTAGAATGGTAAATGGAACAATACTATCAAATTCCCATAATCCCTCAGTATCCCATATGTTCATAGAATCTAATAAACTTTGTATATCCGGAAATTCTCCAGAATATTCAACACCATTAATTGTCCATGAATCTAAAAGATATGGTCCAATCCCTCCTTGTCCAAATAGGTTGTTGTAGTTGTAAGAAACCGTTGTATCCATGTTACATCCTGCTTCTCCGTTTGAATAAAGTACGCCATTATCATAAATTTCAAGCGTATTGTATGCATCAAAACTAATTGGTAAACATATAAAGGCCATCGATCCACAGCTTGAAATACTTGCATTAATAAACTCAGGAACAATTAAAGTATCACAATTAAAGGTCAAATTTGTAGGTATAGTATTGAATGAGACATTTTCAGCATTACAATGATAAAGATCATCATAAAAGTCAAAACAACCTTCTGATTTATTTAATCCTAAGTCAAAATAATTGATGTTTAGAGATGACATATTAGTTGGAGTAAATTGATTAGCTATTGGACCAATTTGACTTGAACAAAGGCTATGGATAGGTTGAATAATACTTGGAAATGTATTAAAATCTATGCAATTGGTACTAATTTGTCTGTCTGGAATGGAAGTATAAAGTGAATTTACATTAGAGAAAGATATATTCGTAAAGACACAAAATAAATTCAATATTATTACAAAAATTGAAATTCTATGCTGTGGGAATCTCGGCTTCATATTACCCGTTTTTTTAAATGATTGTTAAAGGATTATATTTTAATCTTTTGAATTAGTTTAGGGCAAATGTTATTAATTAACTTTTGTTTGGATGAACCCCAAGGTCATGATAAACAAATTAACTTTATTTTATAATTCTTTTACGACATTAAATTTGGTTTGTTTCTATTATGTAAGTCTTAATAAAGGTGTTGTTTTAGTTAAATATTTTTTATTTATATGCTTGATTAACAATTGATTTGTAATTTCAATTTTGGAATAAAAATCAATTCTATTAAATTTGCAATATTCTTTAATTTTCAAAAATAATAATTGGATCATATGAAAAATTTTATGTTATTAATGACAACTGTTTTAGTTTTTGCTTGTGGAGGACCAACTGAACCAGTAGTAACAGTAGCTACTTCAGGTGACTTTTCAGGCTTTGAAGTTTCAAAAATTGCAGGTTCGGAGTTAGAAAAGGCTATTAAAAAAAATGCTCAAACTGGCCAGTTGGCCGAAGATGGTTTTATTTATAATGGAATGAAAACCGGAACATGGACGACTTACCATCCAAATGATAACTTGACTGTTTATACTGTGAATAATTATGTAAATGGAAAAAAGGAAGGTTTATATCTTGAAGCAGAAAAGAATAACCGAGTTAAAACCATAGGGTCTTATTCTAATGATGTAAAACATGGAAAATGGATTACATATAATTTTTCAAGAAGAGAAATTGAGCAAGATTATAAAAATGGAAAGCTTCATGGCTTCAGTAGAACTTTTTATAAAACAGGAAAAGATGGCCAAGTAAAGGAAGAAATTGAATTTAGTAATGGAATACAAGATGGGGTTTATAGATATTACAAAGAGGATGGAACAATATCGATGGATTATGTCTACAAAAACGGAAAAATCGTAGAAAGAAAGAAGCAAGGATAGAAAACGGAAACTATTAATGGTTAGTCTCTTTTGCGAGATTAATCATTAATAGTTTCCTTTACATAATTATTATTTAGTGATAATTAGTTTTGCCTGATAGTCACGTTTTCCATTATTGACTTCAGAAGGATATGGATAAAGGTATAATAGTTTGATGTTATACCCTTGTGCATTTGTATTGCTTCCACATTTTCCAGCTTCATCTTCACATAAACCCTTTGCGCTTAGAGAAATTGTTGAAACTGCATCTTCTATAGCAAAGTCCATACTTATTTTGGCTTTCCCAGCTTGAATACAATTTGTTTCTGAAGGACATCTACCTTCTTGTATATTGGTAAATAACAAAGAAATTTTTTCACTTTCAATTTGGATTAATTGATTGAGAGAAATCTTAATTACTTCACCTAATTTATTACTTGATTGGTTAATTACTTTTGGGCACGCAGTAAATAAAATTAGAATAAAACTAAGGACTGTTAAAGATTTCATCGTTGAATTTTATTTAATGAAAAAAGAATAACTAATAAGTTTTTTTACAAATTAATTGAAGTATTAACCATGAAGAAGACGAATGCAGTGGTTAATACAATAGTCAAAAAAATACTTATAAGGCCGAGAGAAATTCCATTCCTTCTAGTTTGTTCGTCATAAGTATAGAAATTATTCCCATCAATGTCAGCACTTTTATCTTTCCAATAATGCCATGATAAGCCAATGGTTCCAATGATGAAAAACATGTTGAAAAAAATACTTGTAACTATTAATATTAAAAAGAAAAGTATCATCCAGTTAATATTTTCCCTTTTTCCTTTCTGTAATTCTGTCAATCTTTCTTGCTTCATTTCCACTAATGCGGAAGGATCAATAGGTATACCTCTTCGCTTCAATAGTTCTCTTGTAATGGTAATATCTTCTATAGAGGACTGATCAGGTTTTTTTAAAATATCTAATAACTCATGATCGGTAAATTCAAATAAGTAATGCTCATGAAAGTCTGCTGAATTTTTTAAGACCTCTTTTTCAATAATAGAATTAACTAACTGGAAATCACTTCGTAATATTTTCAATACAAATTTTGGATAATTTGAACTACCAACAATGGCTTCTGTAATGATTGTTTTGGAACCATCAAATTTATAAGGTATATCATTCTCTTTTATAAGTTCAATGAAAGGAAGGGCATCTTCTTGAAATTGAAAGTTGCGATAAAATTCGAAATTGTCTTCTTCTTGTTTTTCTATCAAACGTCCATCAAAGGAGCTATCCATATTTTGGAATTTTTTTATTCAGGTTATGCCAATGGAGATTTTTCATAACAATAATAACGAAAAAAATTGAATTGGAGAGAATTAATAGGAAGAAAGAAGTGTGAGAGTTACAGTGGTATTTAGAGAAATCAAATAGCTTTATGCCCCGGGAATTAAAGGACTTTCAGATTAATATAATCTGAAAGTCCTTTTGAAATAAAGTTATTTAGGATCAAGAATTTGATTAATTCTTTCTACTAAATCTTCCATGTGATATTTGGTGAGAGTATCAGTGGATTTTGGCAAAGCACTTTGAAGTTCTGTTTTAAGAACATTTAGGTTACCTCGACATATTGCTTTAATATTGGTTTGATCAAATCTCCTATCCTCCATTTTCATAATAGAAGACATTTTATTTACGTAAGCTATTTGTAAGTTTCTTCTAAATCCATCAATCTCTTTTGCGGTATAAACTTCTCTGAAAATTGAACTTTTAGAATAAGAGAAAACATTTAGTAAAGTGAAAACTTCATGAGATTTTCGAGCCATAGCTTCTGCTTCATCTAATCTTTTCAATCTATTTGAGTCAAACATTTGATTTAGTACTCGACCTTGCATACTGCTTATTCTTTCCATTGCCCCAGTAGGTGCAATTTTTTGTAAAATATTTTTGTCCAATAACCAATTAGGTGTTTGCCAAACTTGTGTATCCAAAAAATTCATCGCCGCCATTTGACCTTCTTTAGAAACTGGAAAAAAGACTGCTCCCTTTTCTTCGGTTGTTTTTGTTAACTGAATTACACCTCCAATATTTGTAACTACATGCCGTAGGTACTTTCCCATTTGACCATAAACCGCTCCGTACATTTCTGACAATTGATCATAGTTGTTACCTTCTCCTGCTTCTTCAGACCATTTAACCAAATTGGGTACAATTCGTTTTAAATTTTCGATACCTAAATTTCCAGATTGAACTGCATCATTTCCTAAGTCTTCTGTTTGAGCAGTAGGATCAAACGTATTTCTTTTTTGGCTTCCAAATCTAAATAAAGGATTTCCAGCTCGCTTTTTAATCCATTTATTTAAAGTAACTTTTTCTTCTTCTGCAGATTTAGCATCAGGGATTAACTTATAGCCGTAAATAATTGACCACACATCATACTCACCAATCATAGGATAAAAATTAGTTACCCCATCACCCGGCTGGGCCACATGATTAAATCGAGCATAATCCATTATTGAAGGAGCTGTTCCATGGGTTTTAGTAAAAGTTGGTGATCTTAAAGAATCAATTGAGTAACCAACACTTGATCCCATATTGTGAGGTAAGCCTAATGTATGTCCTACTTCATGTGCTGCCACAAATCGGATTAATTGTCCCATCAATTCATCACTAAATTTTACTCTTTGAGCAGCGGGATTAACTGCTGCAGTTTGAGTCATAAACCAGTTTCTTAATAGTTTTTGAATGTTGTGATACCAGATAATATCACTTTCTAAAATTTCACCAGTTCTTGGATCGTGAACATGAGGTCCCATCGCATTTTGAATATCTGTAGAAACATATCTTAGAGTAGAATAACGTGTATCTTCTGGACTCCAATCTGGGTCTTCTTCAGCTGTTGGAGCAATTTTTCCAATAATAGCTTCTTTAAACCCTGCTGCCTCAAATGCAGGTTGCCAATCATTTATTCCTTGTATAATATATGGTACCCATTTAGTTGGCGTTGCTGGATCGATATAGTAAACGATTTGTTTCTTAGGAGCTACGATTTCACCTCTTTTGTATGCGTCCATATCCGTTGGCTCCAGTCGCCAACGTGTGATGTATTGTTTCGTCTCAGTATAGTGAGATTCAGAACTATAATCTGTTTGTCGAATTGAGAAATATCCAACTCTTCCATCGTAATATCGGGGTTGCATAGGTTCGTCAGGGAGGACAATAAAAGATTGATTCATTTCAACTGACATAGTTTGTGTAATATTATTATCAGGTAATTTATCTCCTCTGTAAGTTAGTACGTGGCGAACTTCAACATTTTGCGGAAATGCATTCATTCCTGATATCATACTTCTTTTTGAATCTAAACCTTTTATTCCGAATCGTTTTCTTTGTCCTGGGCTGATTGCACCTATCATAGGGATATCTTTGGTAAAGAAGGATGAGATCTCAAAAACATACGCTGAGGAATCTTTATTGTAAGCTGCTAGGTCAAAAGTTGCCACAATTGGTTCGAAGTTGTTGTTTCTTACGGATTTGTAAATAGGATCGTCCTCGCTTGCCACACTGTTATAACTTACAGATCGTAATAAAATGACGTCATCTTTTTTTTGCCATCGAATCACTTGTTGAGGTCGAGATTTAACACCCGCTCCACCAAAGTTTAAGTTTTTTACAAATCCAGAAATACGGCTGACTATTAATATTTCTTTTTCCAAAATATCCTTCGGAATTTCAAAATAATTTTTACTTCCTACTTTATGAACGGTAAATAACCCTTTATCTGAAATCGCTTTTTTTGTAATGACTTCATCATAAGGTTTAATTTTACTGTCTTTATTTTTTTTCTTAGGTTTTGGTTTAGTAATAGTCTCTTTTTTCTTGTTTTTTCCTTTTTTGAATATCTGTGCTTCTGAGATTGGAATAAAAAGAACAAAAGCTATTGTTGAGAATAAGAGATAAATAAAATGTTTTTTCATTTTGCTTGTTTTATTTAAATACGATCAATAAAAAATTGATTAGGGAATAATTTATTTGGTTTTATCAATAAGCAATATATAAAAATGGAAGGAATTAAATTTAGAAAACAAAGTTTTTAATTTTTTTAAAATCAGAAATAAAAAATAATAATAAATAATCTGTAAATTTAGCTAAACTAATTTTTGGTTTCTCTGCTCATTTTATCTTTTTGCTCAATGTAAATATCGATGATGAATAATAAAATTTACTTTTTAACCACTGTTTTTATAATTGTAAATGTCTTATTAATTAAAGCCCAATCTACCCTTAGTTTTCCTTCACAAATGGCTACTTGGCAGGAAGGGTATTATTTATCTGCCAATCAAATTATTCCTGAACGTAAAGTACTTTGCGGTGATTCCACCATTAATAATAAAACCTATTCAAAGATATTTTCGATTATATTTAATAATCAAGGATTAGAATCTAATAGGTTCTATGAAGGTGCTCTCAGAAGCGAAACAGATTTCGTTTTTTGGATTCCAAAAAACGAATCAATGGAAATACTTTTATATGACTGGTCATTAGAAAGCACGCAAACAATTAGTCTTCAAACAATAACTGGTAGTCAAAATGTTTTGGTTGCCAAATCGAATGAGTACATAACAACATCAGATGGTGTTCTACGGAGAGCTATAGTTTTTAAATCACAAGGAGGAGGAGTTGAGGAAGTATGGATAGAGGGAATAGGAAGTAGTTCTGGAATTCTTTCAAGAGGAGTCAATCCGAACGAATCACCTGATTATATTCCCTTTTTAAATTGTTATAGATATGATAGTGAGATTATTTTCACTCATCCAAATCCGCCCTTAATTTGTAATTATATTTTTAATGAAAACTGCCTTTCTACTTCAATTTATGAAAATGAAAATTTAGAAAGGAGCAATTTTTTTGTTTTTCCTAATCCTTTTTTAGACGAAATTGAAATAGAAATTCGTCATTTTGATTTATTGGAAAAACCAATTTTAAAAATATTTAATCTGCAAGGCAAAGAAATTTTAACAACTTATCTACAAAGCTCAAAAGAGGTTATTTCCTTTGATGAAAAACTAAAAATGGGAATTTATTTCTTAGTAGTTAGCGATAAATCTGGAGATGTACTTTTTAGGAGGAAAATGGTTGGTGGGAGTTGATTTCATATTCCTTATGGTAAAAAATAAAACCTAATTTTTAGGTGATATTTATCCGCTGATAAAGCAATGTATTAGATACTTTTTGGTTATTCAACGAGTTTGATAAGTTTAGAAAAAACCGTGTCATAGTTTTTGAAAAAATGACACGGTTTGAAGATTTTTTAGTAACTCATCTTTACTATCTTTTCTACATCTTCTGGAGTTAAATTTCTACGTTCACCTAGACCTTTCCAGCCTCGATCAACAAATCGCTTAGCTATTGTTTCAGCTGTTCCTTCATATTTTTCAGTGTATTCTTTAAGGGTAGTTTTGATATCTAGGGAGTGTAAAAAATTTTCAGTTTTTACTATTGCTTCTTTTGCTTTTTCTTCCAATGTTCCCTCGGCTAAATTCCAGACTCTTTCACCGTATTGCGCCAGTTTTTCTTTTTTTGTTTCCAGATTATATCGGTAGTGGCTAGGAGCAATGATAGCTAAAGTTCGAGCATGATCAATTCCGTGAAGAGCAGTCAATTCATGTCCCATCATATGGATAGCCCAATCAGACGGTACTCCTAGTTGGATTAAACCATTTAATGCCATAGTGCAACACCACATAAAATTGGAGGCTGCCTCATAGTCTGTAGGGTCAGCAATTATACGAGGTGCAACTTCAATTAAGGTTTGTAAAATTCCCTCTGCAATTCTGTCTTGCAAAAATGCTCCTGATGGATAAGTCATATATTGTTCAAGGACATGAGAATAAGCATCAAAAATTCCGTTCGCTAATTGCCGTTTGGGAATTGAATGAACAACTTGTGGGTCTAGGATAGAAAATTGAGGAAATAATCCAGGCCCACCCATTGTTCTTTTTTCTTTTATGGAAATGCGGGTGATTACTGATCCTGAATTCATTTCAGAGCCTGTTGCTGGTAAAGTTAAAACAGTTCCAAACGGCATACCTTTGTAAGTTCGAATTGATTTCACTAGGATATCCCATGGGTCATCTCCTTCGTAATATGCTGCTGCAGAAATGAATTTCACGCCATCAATAACAGAGCCTCCACCTACTGCTAGTAAATAAGTGACATTTTCTTTTTTAATGATTTCCAATGCTTTCATTAGAATATCATATTCTGGGTTGGCAGGAATTCCGCCAAATTCAATCACCTCAAATCCTTCTAATGCAGATTTTACTTGTTCGTAAATCCCATTTCGTTTGATACTTCCACCACCGTATAGCATCATTATTTTTGCACTTTTAGGAAGTTCTTTTGATAATTTTGGTATGGTATCTTTCCCAAAGATTATTTTAGTAGGATTTTTAAATTGAAAGTTCTTCATTTTATTTATTTACTTTTTTTATTGATAAACAACACAGAGTTAATAAGGTTGGTGAATTAAAAATGATTTTAAGTAATTTAATTCTCTTTTTTTAAATGGAGTTACCAGAACATCCATGAAATAATCAGTTATTTCATTTATTGAATCATTTTTAGGCTAATAAATATTAATTCATTACTTGTTCCGAGAAATAGAATTAATTTCGATAGTTCTTGGTCTTTGATAATTTGAATTACCTAATCTAAAATTATGATATTTATGTGTGTTTTAGCATTTACTCCCGCAAGGATGTATTTTTAGTTTAAATTTACTGTTTTTTGATTTGTTGAATGTTTTATGAGTAATGTAAAAGTATTGTTATTTTACTGTTATTTCTGATTGGTAACTATTATAAAGTTAATTATTAAGGTGGTAAATCAAAGGGAGATAATATTGAATTTTTGATTAAATGATAAATGTAAAAAAGCGTTTATTTAAAAATAAAAATATATAAATTTATTAGTTTAAAACACTTTTATTAAATAAACTTACTTAATTATTACCAGCATTTTCATTTACTTCGTTTTTGTCTATCGAGGGAGTTAACGGTTTTTTATTTTCGTACTTTTTGATAAAAGGATGTTTTGGTTGATACATTTTAGTAGAATCAACATAAGCCTTAGCCATGACTTCATTACCAAGCGCTTGATACCCAAGAGCAATTTGACTAGTTCTTCTTCCACTATTAGTTGGAATTTCTTTTAGCTTTTTTATTTCAGTCTCGAGTTCATTTATGGCATTTGTATCAGTAGGGTTAGATTTTAATATTTCAATTTTCTTATCCACTTCGATAACATTAATTACCTCTGCAGCTTGTAAATTTTGAGGAGATTTTATAAGTGCTTCTTTGGCTAACGTTGATGCTTTTTCCTTTTTTCCTAACTCTAGGTTTGCTTCACTCAAAGTAGTTAAGCTCTCTGCATTGCTGATCGGTCGATCACCAATCGTTCCTAAATCATGTTCCAATAACTTTTCCAGTTCTATATCATTTGGCTTGGACTTAAGTTCTTCTAGATCTCTTTCGATATTGATAATTCCGTCAGAGATTGAAAATGATTTAATGCTTGGAAAAGCAATCATTACTATTGCCAGCCCAATTCCCATTAAATGGTTCTTATTCAATTCTTTGTTTCTCACCATTAAAAAAATAACCACTCCAAATAGAATAGAGCCTAAAAGCATTAAAATTATTTCATATAAAAATAGACCATCAAATAGATTTCCCATGTGTTGCAAGGTTTTAGTAAAGAAAGCATCAAAAGAAGGTAATTTCTTTAAATTATCCAATAAACGTAAATAAATATTATTAAATTTCACCATTCGATGAAAAGTAGATTTTTAAGATTTTAGAAAAAACTAAATATTAAAACTTTAAAAAGAGAATTATGAAAAGGATATTGAAAATTGTTTTAAGCCTATCGCTCATTTTAGCTTTATTTGTATTTTATATATTGTTTAGCACAGGTTCATTTCGTACAATTGAGCATATGTTTAATGGACAGATTATGATGAAAGTTCCGATCGTTGGAGCAGAGGATATCCAACTGAGTCGAGATGATCACTTTATGATTATTTCGTCAGATGATCGAGCTGGACGCAGAGATGGGAAACCTAGCCAGGGAGGATTATATTTTTTAGATTTAAAAAATCCATTGGTTGCTCCTCGATTATTGACAAATCAAAGTAATGTTTCTAAGCCATTTTATCCTCATGGAATTTCAATGATAAAAATAGATTCAGCAAAGTATAAAGTTTATGCGATTAACCATCCTGATGAAAACGTTCACATGATTGAAAGTTGTATGCTAGAAAACGGTGTTTTAACAAAAGATTCCATATATGTAGATGAGAATATTTTTAGTCCAAATGATATCGTTGCTATAGATGAGCACCAATTTTATTTCACCAATGATCATGGCTTTAAAAGTGGATTTGGTAAGTTAGCAGAGGATTATTTTGGATTAAAGGTATCTAATATCATATTCTATGATGGAGGAAATTTTAGAGAGGTTGCATCTGGGATTGCTTATGCAAATGGAATTAATTATGATCCAACAAGGTCATTGTTATTTGTAGCCTCTCCTAGAGATTTTCTAGTTAAAGTTTTTAAAGTGGAAACCAATGGAGATTTAACCTTTATCGAGGATATAGATTGTGGGACTGGTGTCGATAATATTGAATTCGGGGAAGATGGAAAACTATGGATTGGTTGTCACCCTAATTTGATTCATTTTGGAGAATATGCCAAAGGCAAAAGAGCCATTTCTCCTTCAGAAATTATCACCATTGATTACCGAGGAAAAGGAGATTATACATTAGAGCAAATTTATGAGGATGATGGAACAAATATGTCCGGTTCCACCGTGGCACCTACCTATGAAGATTTGATTTTTGTGGGAAATGTGATGGATGATCATTTTTTGATTTTGAAGAGGCAATAATTTTATACAATCAACTGGTTTTATGCTAGTCGCTGAAATTTCTCGTTAAGTTGATAAAATCTTCTTTTAAATTATCTAAGGAATAGGGATATTTAAAAATGCAATTTGTTAGTATTGAGTCTCAGGTTTTATTTTAAATACGCGTTAATTGGTGAAAATTAGTTGCACTATGAACCTTTTTTGGTTTTTGATGTTTGTTTTTCATAATTATGATAAATAAATTTATTAGAATAGACTTTCCTGAAAATTTTTTGATGCCTTGGCTTGGTAAAACTAGTAAGATGTTAAGGATGTTTTTGAAAATTAATTTCCAGGAACATGGTTTTGACTTAACACATGAACAGTTTATTTTAATTGCACATTTATATCATAGAGATGGAATTAATCAAAAAGATTTGGCCTTTATCACCGAGAGAAATAAAGGTTCATTAGCACGATTAGTAAATACAACAGAGAAAAAAAACCTTGTAGTTCGAGTTCCATCGTTAGAAGATAAGCGAGTCAACATAATATATTTAACCAAGCAAGGAAGGTGTGTTTTTGAAAAATTAAAACCTGTTTTAGATGATTGTGAAGCCCAAGTAAAAAAAGGTTTAACCCAAAAAGAAGTCAAAGCCATGATTTCTATTTTAGAGAAAATACAGAATAATATTTCAGATTAATTTAAAGTTGCAGATGCAACCTTTTGACCTGTTTAAAAAAAATCAATTTTATATTTATGGAACAACCAATTTTAAGACAAATCATTATTAGTTTTGGTGGTATTTTAATTATTGCCGTAGGTTTTTTTGGAATGCAGAAAATGGCTGCTAACAAAAAGCCAGAACCGGAAGCAGAAGTAAGAGCTATCCCAACTGTGTTTACTCAAAAAGTAACGAATGGAAGTTTGCCAATCTTTATTACTGCAAGTGGAAATTTATCAGCGAGAGATCGTATTGAAATTTTTTCTGAGGTTCAAGGAATTTTTGATTTTAGCGCTAATCAATTTAAGCCAGGTGTTTATTACAAAAAAGGAGCTGTTTTGATGCAATTGAATAGTGATGAATATCGCGCAAACATGCGTGCTCAAAAAAGTGGTCTCTTCAACTTAATAGTTGGTTTACTTCCAGATTTACGTTTTGATTATCCGGATGCTTTCCAAAAGTGGCAAGACTATGTAATTGCATTTGATGTGGAGCAAGTTCTCAAACCACTGCCTGAGTCGACCACTGACAAAGAGAAATTATTTATTGCATCTAGAAATATTAATACAACTTGGTTTAATGTCAAAAATATGGAGGAACGTTTGGCGAAGTATACCATTCATGCGCCTTTTAGTGGAGTGTTGACGGAGGCAAATATTGATGAAGGAGCTTTAGTTCGTGCAGGTCAAAAATTAGGAGAATTTATTAGTCCAAATATTTACGAATTGGAAGTAGCCGTAAATTCAACCTACGCTGATTTACTAAAAACTGGTAATTCGGTTACACTTAATAATATTGAAAGAACTAAAAATTGGATAGGTAAGGTCAATAGGCTTAATAGTTTTATTGATCCAAATACTCAAACAATTCAAGCGTTCATTAGGGTAAGCGGGAAGGGATTGCGGGAAGGCATGTACCTTGAAGCAGATTTAACGGCAAAGGATGAAGAAAATACATTCGAAGTTTCTAGAAAATTGATTCAAGACAATAATAAACTTTTTGTTTTAGAAGGTGATAAATTAATATTAAAAGAAATTGAGACCATTCATTTTATGGAAAAAACAGTGGTGATTAGAGGTCTTTCTGATGGAACTGAACTGTTGGAAAGGATGCTGCCGGGAGCTTATGAAGGTATGACTGTGAAGCGTTTTCAAAAATAATCAGAGGTCCGGCAACCCATAGGAATGACAATTCTACAATGACCAGTTTATTAAATCAGGCTGCCTAAATATTGATTCAAGAGAATCGCATTTTCTCTTTTGAAATGAAATTCAACAAATAATATGAAAAACTTTCTTTCTTTTTTTATAAAGTATCCTGTTGCGGTAAATGTAATCATGTTTTCTGTGGCGATTTTTGGCTACCTAGGTTTGCAAGAAACCAAATCATCTTTTTTTCCACTTGATGATTCTAAACTTATTTTCATCAATATTGTATACCCCGGTGCTTCTCCTACAGAGATTGAAGAAGGGGTAGTTTTGAAAATTGAAGACAACCTTCGAGGGTTAGTTGATATTGATCGAGTGACTTCTACTTCGCAAGAAAATACGGCAACTATTAGCGTTGAGATTGAGGAAGGTGCTGATATTGACATTGTTCTGGCTAATGTAAAAAATGCAGTTGATCGAGTTCCATCTTTCCCTGTGGATATGGAACCTCCAGTAATTTCCAAACAAGAAAATATCAATCCTGCGATTACTTTTACTATTAGCGGTGGAGGTGTTCCCCTCAAAACATTGAAGGATGCTGCTCGAAAAGTAGAAGATGATATTCGGACTATCCCAAATATTTCGCAAGTTGCATTAAGTGGATTTCCTGATGAAGAAATTGAAATAGCTGTTCGTGAGAATGATTTACGTGCTTTCAATTTAACTTTTGCGGAAGTAGCTGCGGCAGTTAGAAACTCTAATTTGATTACTACGGGTGGGAATATCAAAACAGATACTGAGGAGTATTTGATTCGAGCAAGTAATCGTTCATACTTCGGAAGTGAATTAGATTTTATCATTGTTAAAGCAAGTTCTTCAGGACAAGTGATTCGACTGAAAGATGTCGCAGAAGTTCGAGATAGATGGTCTGAAGTTCCTGATCGAATCAACTTTAATGGAAACTCAGCGGTACAAATATCTGTAAGTACTACGAATAATGAAGATCTTCTATACGCAACAGATAAAATCAAAGAATATATCATTGGTTTTAATAATAAGAATGATGTATTAAAATTAAGCATAAGCAATGATTCTTCAATCGCCTTGAATGCTCGACAAAAATTATTGGTAGATAATGGGATAATTGGAATTATTCTAGTTTTAGTTTTTCTTTCCATTTTTTTAAAACCAAGTATTGCCTTTTGGGTAGCGATTGGATTACCCTTTTCATTTTTGGGGTTATTTATTTTTGCTCCTAGTTTTATGACGATCAATGTAATTTCTCTTTTTGGGATGATTATAGTAATTGGGATTTTGGTAGATGATGGAATTGTGATTGCTGAAAATATCTATGATCAATATGAAAAAGGTAAGTCTAGAGTCCAAGCAGCGATTGATGGAACCATGCAAGTTTTTCCACCGATTATGGCAGCAATTTTAACTACGGTAATTGCCTTTTCTACTTTTATTTTTTTACCAGAAAGAATAGGTTCATTTTTTGGGCAAATTGCTAAGGTGGTGGGAATCATTTTATTGATTTCATTAGTGGAGGCATTTTTAATTTTACCAGCTCACTTAGCTCATTCGAGGGCGTTAGATAAAAAAGCTAAACCATTTATCTTAAATGTTTGGGCGGATAAAGTTATTTCTTGGGTAAGAGATAACCTTTACGTTCCAATGCTTCGCTTCTTTTTAAATTATAAAATTTTCGGTTTTGCTATCCCTGTTGCCATGCTTTTATTGACTGTAGGAGCTATGCAGGGAGGAATTATTCGATTTACTTTTTTTCCAAATATTGCTTCTGATAGAATTGCCATTAATTTAAAAATGCCCCAAGGGACAAGTGAAGATATTACCGATTCTTTAATCACCATGATTGAAGAATTGGCATGGGAGGCCAATAAGGAATTGACAAAAAATCAAACGGGAAATCTTTCTGTGATTGAAAATTCAGTTCGACGAATAGGTCCGGGATCTTCCAATGCTTCGTTGACTTTAAATCTTCTTCCTGGAGAAAAAAGAGACGTCCCCTCTGCAGTGGTTTCTAAAGCTATTAGAGAACTAGTGGGCCCAATTTACGATGCAGAAAGTGTAGTTTTTGGAGCAGGAAATCAATTCGGCGGAAAACCTGTTTCCGTATCTCTGGTGGGAAATAATATTGCTGAATTAAAACAAGCCAAACAAGACTTGAAAACAGCCTTTCGGGAAAATCCAAGAATGGCTGATGTTACAGATAATGATCCTGCTGGAATTAAAGAGATAAATATTCAACTAAAAGAAAATGCTTACTTGCTAGGTTTGACTTTAAATGCAGTGATGTCTCAAGTAAGATCTGGTTTTTTTGGTGCAGCGGTGCAGCGGTTTCAAAGAGGTCGAGATGAGATTAGGGTTTGGGTAAGATACGACGTTAACAACCGTAGTAGTATAACTGATTTAGATGAGATGCGAATTGTTACGCCAACTGGGAATCGGGTTCCCTTGGCTGAGATTGCGAGCTATAAGATCCAACGCGGAGATGTTGTTATCAATCATTTGGATGGTCGTCGAGAGATACGAGTAGAGGCAGATTTGAGTGATTCAAAAGATTCTGCTCCAGAGGTTTTGGGAGTGATAAGAAGTTCTATTATGCCAGAAATTATGGCAAAGTATCCAACAGTAACACCTTTATATGAGGGTCAAAATCGGGGATTTTCTAAAATCGAAGAAACAATGATGAAGGTCTTACCTATCATTTTAATTTTAATGTATGCGGTAATTGCTTTTGTGTTTAGATCTTATGGTCAACCACTTTTACTTTTTATTTTGATACCATTTTGTTTTGTGGGTGTAGCTTGGGGGCATTGGTTTCATGGGCAAAGTATTAATGTACTATCTGGTTTAGGAATTGTAGCCCTTATTGGTATTCTGGTCAATGATGGATTAGTTTTGATAGAGAAGTTTAACCTCTTGTTAAAAGAAGGTATGCCTTATCGTAAGGCAATGGTTCAAGCAGGTCGTTCTCGTTTTAGAGCCATTTTTTTAACATCTCTTACTACCGTTGCAGGCTTAGCTCCTTTGATTTTTGAGAAAAGTTTTTCTGCGCAATTCTTAATTCCGATGGCTATTTCGGTTGCATACGGAATTGCCTATGCGACATTTATGACGTTGTTTTTACTACCACTTTTATTGGCGATGAAAAACAGTTTCAAAGTTGGGATTCAATGGTTATGGACAGGTAGAAAACCTGAGCCAGAAGAGGTAGAAAGAGCTATTTTAGAATTGAAGTCGGAGAAGTTATAACTAGACTTTTTATCCCTTTGGCAAAAGTAATATTCCGAGAAAGTAGAAAATAATAATCATTCTTTATATGAAAAATATAGTATTAGTTATCATATTGTTTTTTGGGCTTAGTTTAAATGCTCAAAATATTTTAACCTTGAAGCAAGCTAAAATAATCACCCTTACTAATAATTTTGGAATTAAAATCGCAAAAAACAATGTGGTTATTTCCCAGAATCAAACGGATAAAAGTGTTAACGGTTATCTTCCAACTGTTTCTGCTAATGCAGGACTGAGCGGAAATTTTGGTGGCTCCTCACAGTCATTTGGTAGTGGAGGCGAAGCTTCTACGGTCAACGCATTTACTTGGGGAGGGAATGCTACAGTGAACGCTAATTATACGATTTTTGACAAGCGTCGTGATTTGACTTTTAAGCAATTGAAAGCATCTCTTAGTCTCTCTAATCTTCAATTAAAGCAAACTATTGAGCAGAATTTATTTCAAGTTTACAATGGATACATTCAAGTGGCACAATTATCTGAAAATGTAAACACATTGTTGGAAACGGTTATTGTCTCACGTGAGCGATTGCGTCGAGCACAATATCAATTGGATTTTGGACAGGGTAGTGGGTTGAATGTTTTAAATGCTAAAGTGGATATCCAGCGGGATAGCGTTAATTTGTTAAATACCAAAATGAACTTAGAAAATGCCAAACGAAACTTAAATGTTTCTATGGGGAGAACTACTAGCGAAGATTTTCAAGTAGAGGTTGATATGGTGTTGAGTGATAATTTTAATTTGGAATCATTGATTGAACAATCAAAAAATGAGAATCTTGATCTCCAAGTAAATAGAAGAAATTTAGTGGTGAGTGAAATGAATTTGCAAATTATCGATGCAGAAAAACAGCCAATTGTTTCTGCTGGAGCATCGTATGCATTTAATTATTCAGATAATCCAGTAGGAGCATTTATCGATAAATCTAATTCCTATGGCCTTGCTGCTAATGTTGGAGTCAATTGGACAATATATGATGGAAGTAGAAACATTCGAATGCAAAATGCAGTAATCAATTTATCGAACCAAAAATTACAAATTGACCAGCTTAGACAACAAATTGAAAGAGACATCATTAATGCTTGGTCAAACTATCAAAATTCATTATTTGTTTTGCAGGTAGAAGAGAATGCAGTACAAACTAATAAAGAAAATTTCGTTAGAACGGAGGAACAGATAAATATTGGTCGATTAACTTCTATTGAATTCAGACAGGCTCAGCTTAATTTATTGAATGCACAAACGAGTTTTAATAATGCAAAGTTTGATACTAAATTAAGAGAGATTCAATTACTTCAGTTGGTTGGGAAACTTATAGATTAAGATAAGAGGCAAAGTTATTAAGAACAATAAAGCTTTTCCATGATTTGGGAGGACTTTGTTGTTTTATAAATAGGCTAAATAATGAACGGAATTTTTACTTAAAGTCGTTAAAGTTAGCTTTTTTCGTTTTTCTCATATATTCCCAAGTTCTACCTGGCCAATTATTTGGGGAATTTCCATCCTCAGAGATATACCAACTTTTTTCTACTGTTGTCCAAATCATTTTTTTTAATCTTAACTGGATGGCTTGGTAATAATTTTCCATTACCTCATTTTTTACTTCAAGTGATGGCACATGATCTTTTTCAATGTGCTCTACGCATTGAACGATATATTTGGCTTGAGCTTCAATCATCAAAATAATTGAATTATGGCCTAAGTTGGTATTCGGTCCGTACATAAAAAATAGGTTTGGGAAGTTGGAGGTAGTCATGCCTAAGTAGGTTTTAGATTCATTTTTCCAAAATTCATCTATTAAGATACCTTTTTTTCCAACCACTTCTAATCCCATTAAGAAGGGTTGAGTTTTAAAACCCGTACTATAAATTAACACGTCTAATTCATGTTTTTCCCCATCTTCTGTTTGAATACCTTTCGAAGTAAATTCTTGAATTGGATTTGTAACCACACTAACATTTTCTTGATTCAAAGCATGATAATATTCATCAGAAAAAAGTAACCGCTTGGCACCTAAGGGGAATTTTGGAATGAGTTCTTCGCGTATCTTTGGATCCTTTATTTTTGCATGAATATATCGTTTAGTTTGCCATTGGAAAAACTTACGCAGATAACCAAAACCTTTATTCATCAATAAAAAAAGTGCACCAGCCATCAACCAAATTTTCAACCGATACAGCTTTAATAGAAAAGGAAAAAGTTTCACTAGTTTCTTTTCCCAATTTTTGTATAAACGATCCTGCTTTGGTAAAATCCAATTTGCCGATCGTTGAAATACAATTATCTTTTTAGCTGACTTTCTAATTTCTGGAATAAACTGAATAGCACTCGCTGCGTTTCCAATGACTCCAACTGTTTTTCCACTCAGGGAAATTTTGTGGTTCCAACGAGCAGAGTGAAAACTTACTCCTCTAAAATTTTCTTTTTTTGAAAATAATGGAATAGATGGGAAATGCAGTTGGCCTACAGCCGGAATAATAGTTTTACTTTCAAAAATGCTCCCATCTCTCGTTTTTATAGTCCAAAAAAAATTAGTTTCATTCCAATGTGCTGAAGTCAATTCTTTTTGAAAATGAATATTAGATTTGAGATCATATTTTGCGACACACATTTTTAAGTAGGCTAAAATTTGTGGTTGATGAGACCATTTATATTCCCAATCAGGATAAGGTTCAAAAGAAAAACTATAAAGAGCCGAAGGAATATCACACTCTGCTCCTGGGTAAGTATTTTCTCTCCAAGTGCCACCGATTTCATCAGCTTTTTCTAGAATAATAAAATTATGAATACCTTTTTGCTTGAGTTTAATACCCATGCAAATCCCTGAAAAACCTGTACCTATAACAACTGAAGTATACCTTGCCATTTATTATATCTTATAATATTTAAATATTCGTTATTGATTCTGAATAGGCTTTCGTTTCTCAAAAAAGTAGTCATTCTTTCTTACGCATTTATTAAATTGACTATTTTTTGTAATATCTTGAAAATAATATTTTTGTTTCAATTATGAGTTTAAAAAAACTAAAAATTCTAAACTAAGTGAAGTAACCAAAAGAGATTTTTCATTCATATCAGCGACACCTTCGATTTTTGTAACAATAGGTTTACAAACTTAATTAAAAAGATGATCTATTAAAACCATTTCTTGGCTTTTCAAGTTAACTATTCAAACTTACCAACTGATGCCCAAAAACCATTTAAGAACGGGCTATCGCAAAATACATTCCTTTAGTTTTAATTACAATTACCTAAATATTTTTTGATATTTTTTATAATAGATGGTGAAAACTAACTCATTAACTATTTATGGACGAACAGCTTATGTCTATTTATAAATAATAGCTGTATTAGAAAAATTTTACCTCACTGTTTTAGGGCTTTCTACCAATTATTTTGATTAGATGATTCTTTGTGTAATGATTATCACAATATTTTAATAGTTATGTAAATAACTTTGCTGGCGGTTTTTATATTGAAAATAAAGTTTTGGTTAAATATTTGAGATGTTTAGTTGAATTGGGGAATTTAAAATAATTGGGTTTTGTTTAGAAAAACATATTAAACTTTAGAAAATGATAGAATTTATTAGCCAACCGTGGCATTGGTCTGTTTCAGGAGTTATGATATCCTTAGTCATGTTATCCCTTATTTACCTCGGTCAAAGGTTTGGGGTGTCCTCCTCTTTTAAAGCAATATGTACCATTGGAGGAGCAGGGATTCAATTTGAATATTTTGATAATGATTGGAGAAAGCATGATTGGCTTCTAATTTTTGTTGTAGGCAGTATCATTGGAGGTGTCATTGCATCTACTTTTCTTGTTAACTCTGAACCTATCCAAATTTCTACAGCAACGATAAATGATTTATCTGCGTTGGGAATTTCCTACCCAAAAACATCTGAGGAAGGTTCGTATTTTTTGCCAACAGATATTTTTAATCTAGAGGTTTTGAAATCATTGAAAGGAATAATTTTAATTGTTTTGGGAGGATTTTTGATTGGATTTGGGACCCGCTGGGGAGGTGGTTGTACCTCAGGACATGCAATTATGGGGCTTTCTAGTTTACAATTTCCTTCATTAGTTGCGGTAATTGGTTTTTTTATTGGTGGGTTAGTGATGACACATTTATTGTTTCCATTTATTTTTTCTTTATAGAATGATTAAAAGAAAAGACATGAGATTATTAAGGTTTTTATTGGTGGGTGTATTCTTTGGAATTGTGATGACAAAATCAGAGGCGATTTCTTGGTTTAGAATTCAAGAGATGTTTCGATTCCAAAGTTTTCATATGTACGGAATTATTGGAGTAGCAGTTGTGGTAGGAGTGGCTATGCAATATTTAATAAAAATGTTTAATTTAAAAAATATATTTGGCGATGTTATTCAATTTCAAGAAAAACCTAAAATATACACAGCAAATTTGTTTGGTGGTTTTATATTTGGTTTGGGATGGGCGATGACTGGAGCTTGTCCAGGACCACTTTATGTATTGGTTGGGCATGGACATTGGATTGTTCTGATTATTATTTTAAGTGCGTTGTTTGGTACTTTGGTGTATGGAGCATTGAAAAGTAAATTGCCTCATTAGAAAATGGAGTTGAGATTTTCTCCAAGAAGTTTTATCTTCGAATTTTTATTGTATAAAATAATTATTTCTGATGTTTATCATACTTCTAAGAATTGCAATTGTTTTCGGTTTGATTTATTTGGCTATTAAATTATTTACTTGGGTGCCACAAGCATTGTCTAGTACGAGGGGATGCCCAAATTGTGAGGGAAAGGGTTACTGGTATGGTGTAAGAGATCGAGAAGAATGTAAACAATGTGATGGTTCAGGCAGGATTTCTAAATAATAAGAGCCTAGCTTAAAAATAAAACGGTGTTAATCCTTCAAGGACTAACACCGTTTTATTTTTTAAGAGCGACTTTAATATTATTATTATTATTCCTTCTTAAAATTTAAGATAGAATTTGACATGATTTTATTTCAAAATCACCAAAATATAAGACATGGTTTAGCAATTTGTTTTCGGATGTTTAAGGATGACTTTACTGGGTTTTATTTGTTTCTAGGATATACTTACAACAAACAAAAAAATATTAATCTTGGATTTTTTTTTACCGATGTTTTGAGATTAAAATTATTATTCGGTTTTTGGGACCTCTTATTTTATATCTAAAAATATTTTGATGATAATTGAAAAGAGATGGTTTGGTTATATTGTGTTATTATTTGTAATTGTATTGTTGAAAAGTTGTATCTCGACCCATTCTGAGGAAAATAATCTCCTAGGGGAATCTAATTTATCTGCTTCCGAGCAAGTTCTAATCGATGAGATAACTAATACTATTGAGGAACAATTTCAATTAAAAAATGCTCCTACCGGAATGGCAGCTGCGATTGTAAAAGATGGGAAAATATTAATGAAAAAAGGTTTTGGTTGGAAAGAAGCAGGGGGGAAGGATTCTATTGACGAACATACTGTATTTAGAATTGCTTCTTTGTCAAAGGGATTTGCTGCTGTTTTAGCCTCACAAATTGTGATGGAGAAGAAGCTTAATTGGACTTCCAAAGTCAAAGATTATATTCCTAATTTTCAGTTAAATAATGATTCTGCTACTCAAGTGCTAAATATGAAGCATTTGTTGAGTCAATCAACAGGTTTACCAAGGCATACGTATGGAAATCTAATTGAGGCGGGGCAATCAATGGAGGAAATGATTCCAAGATTAAAAGAAGTTCCTTTAGTCGCTGCACCAGGTCAAGTAATGTCATATCAAAATTTAGCATATAGTTTGGTTCAACCTATGTTGGAGAAAGCGACTAAGTTGAGATACGATTCTTTATTGAAACAATACATTTACAAGCCCTTGAAAATGTTTAATGCTTCAACTGATTATGAAAGTTTGATGTTAGAGAATAATATTGCCTTACCTCATAGTTCCAGAAATAGTCGTCCTATGGAACAACAGGATGATTATTTTTCTGTATTACCTGCTGCAGGGGTAAATGCAAGTATTTCTGATATGGCAATATGGGTAAATGCACTCTTAGGTCATCATCCAGAGGTAATCACTTTAGAATCTTTGAGACCAATTTATAAACAAAACAACCTTTTGCCTAAAAATAATCCTTGGTCTCGAAAATGGGAGAATGTAATATCTGTCGGTTATGCGATGGGATGGAGGACGATTAATTACAAGGGCCAAAAATTAATTTATCATGGTGGTTACTTAAATGGATATCGAGCTGAAATGGCTTTTTGTCTCGAGGAAGATTTTGGAATAGTAGTACTATCAAATTCGTTTTCAAGGTTTTTAATGCGAAGTGTTCCAATTTTTTTTGATATTTACAATCAAAAGAAAAATGAAAAGGATTCAATGTAATCCATATTATTGGATGAATAATTTTTAGGAATATTTTTTTCTATCTTCCCTTTTATTTTATAATCACTTTAACAAAAAATAAATAAGACACAAATGGAAAAGCCAGAAATAGGAGGAACATCTCCAATAAGATGTACATTAGAAGTCGGAAAAAAATATGCTTACTGTACTTGTGGTAAATCTGATGGACAACCCTGGTGTAATGGTGCACATAAAGGAACTCCTTTTACACCAATGGTATTCACTCAAGAAGCTGAAAAAACAGCAGGTATTTGTACTTGTAAAATGACTTCGAATCCACCATATTGCGATGGATCGCATAAAAGTTTGGCTGAGTAAAATTTGCCAAATTAAAAAGTTAGGAAAGAAAGCTATTTCATTAATTTGTAATAGCTTTCTTTTATATTTTTTAATCGCCACAAATGATTAAAATAATGTTTTGAATAGTAATTTTAATCGTCAAATCTTGGTTTTAAGTTAAAAAAAGCACGTGAATTCGTATTGAGCGGAGGAGAGGAAATAATATTTATTGAAAACAGTCAATTGAGTCTTGATTTTTTTGTAAAATCTGAAATATCACTAATTTTCTTCATTTACTTTAAGTTCTTTGTTAGAAAAAATGAAAATTTAGAAAGACGAGTGGATACGATATTTTCTTCGGTGATTCTTAAATGATATTTTTTAAATTTTCACCATCCTAAAGTCGTTAGTTTAATTTCTAAATAAGTTATTTTTTTGTATTTAAAAAGATAGAGTTGAGGCTAAATAATAAAAATAATTTTCTGCCGTAATTTTTCATTAATCCTGCAAAGCATAAATAATTAAATGGATAAATATATCATCGAATTTATAGGAACATATTTTTTAATGTTGGCTATTTGTATGTCAGTAATTGGAGGACTTGGTACTTTGGCTCCAATCGCAATTGGGATGACATTGGTTGGTGTAATTTATATGGGAGGACATATTTCCAAAGCACACTATAATCCAGCTATAACCCTTGCATTTTTTATTTGTAATAAGATTGAGAATTCTGATATTTTTGGATATCTCACTGCACAAATAGGAGGAGCATTTTTGGCAACTTTAACAGCAGGTTTTTTGTTAGAAAGTTACGTTTCTTTGCCAGAAATTGCGATGATGGATTTGTCCATCAAAATATTTCCTGCTTTAGTGGCAGAGTTTTTAGGCACCTTTATTCTCGCTTTAGTAATTTTGAATGTGGCAATAGCAAAAGGGACATCAGGAAATACTTTTTATGGCGTGGCTATTGGTTTCACAGTTATTGGAATAGCCTATGCCTTTGGCGGGATTTCAGGAGGCGTTTTTAATCCAGCAGTTGCAGTTGGAATTTCGATGTCAGGATTGGCTCAATGGAATGACATTTGGATTTTCTTAGTAGCAAATTTTGTAGGAGCAGCAGCGGCAGCTTTAGTTTTTAAAGTTACTGCTGAGATACAGAGCTAGTTTTAAATTATTAGGTGTCACCATTCGAAAATATAATCTAATTTCACTTTTTCTTTGATTATATTTACTAATAGTTTTTTCGTAATTTTACATTAAATTTTAGAAGCATTATCTTTATAAATATATGATAGAAACAGGTAAAATTATAAATGCACTATCCACTGTTATTGATCCAATTTCAGGAATGAATTTGATTGAAAAAAGTATGGTGCGTGATTTGACAATAGATGGCAATAATGTACAATTTAAATTAGAGTTGACTTCAGTGAATACACCCAGCAAAACTGATTTAAATATTGCTTGTATTCAAGCGATTCAAAATATTTATCCTAATGCGAACGTACATGTTCATATGATGGGAAAAAACCCCAATATAGAAGCCAAAGAGAACACTTCAAGTGTTCCTCAAATCAAGAACATCATAGCAGTTGCCTCAGGAAAAGGAGGGGTAGGAAAATCAACTGTTGCGGTAAATTTAGCTCTTGGTTTGAAGAAAGCAGGTAAAAAGGTCGGGTTGATTGATGCAGATTTATATGGCCCATCCATGCCAACTATGTTAGGCCTAGTCGGTCAAAAACCGAAGATTCAAGATGTGTATGGTAAGGCTAAGATAGTGCCCTTAGAGGCATATGGGATTCCCGTTATGTCAATTGGTTTTATTATAGAACCTGAGCAGGCTGTTGTATTAAGAGGTCCAAGACTGGCAGCGATAATCAAGCAATTTTTTCAAGATACCATCTGGACAGACTTGGATTATTTGGTGGTTGATTTACCTCCAGGTACTGGTGATGTACAATTAACTTTAGTTCAGACAGTTCCTGTAACAGGAGTTGTTCTAGTAACTACTCCTCAGGAGGTTGCCGTTGCAGATGCAGTTAAAGCAATGAATATGTTCTTGTTGCCTTCCGTTAACGTTCCTATCTTAGGAGTTGTTGAAAATATGTCTTGGTTTACACCAGAGGAGATGCCAGATAACAAATACTTTATTTTTGGAGAAGGTGGTGGTGAGAAAATGGTAAAATTAAGTGAATCTACCTTATTAGGAAAGGTTCCTTTAATTCAGGGAATTCGTGAAGCTGGAGATGCTGGGAAACCAGCTGTAGTTCAAGAAGGTTCAGGATTGCAAGATTACTTTTTGGAGGTTGCTAAAAATACTATTCATCAGGTTACTTTAAGAAATAATCAAAAGTCTCCTACTCAAATTGTAGATGTGAAATCTTAATTGTTTTGAGTCTTCAGTGAAGTTTTAAATTTTAATTAAAAAATAATAATTATGTCAGTAACTGAAATGTCTGAATTACTGGAAAGAGTTGATGCGGCACTAGAAAGTGTTCGTCCTCATTTAAAGGTTGATGGCGGAAATGTTGAGGTAGTAGGAGTGACTGAGGATATGCATGTACAAATTAAGTGGATGGGTAATTGTGAGAGTTGTAATATGTCTGCTATGACTTTGAGGGCTGGAATTGAGGAGGCTATTCGTAGTAAAATTCCCGAAATTAAAGGAGTAGTGGCAATAAATGGTGTTGTGTAAATCACCTTTTAAATGATCATGTCTATAGACTGCTTGATAGTTTTTGTTGTTTCTATACCTAATTATATAAAACATCAATTATTAATTTTAAATGACTAGAAAAGAAATCCTTCAACAAATCCAAACTAAAAAATCTTACCTCTGTGTTGGCTTGGATTCCGACCTAAGTAGAATACCTAGACATTTACTAAAGTATGATGACCCTGTTTTTGAGTTCAACAAACAGATTATTGATGCAACAAAAGATCTTTGTGTCTCCTATAAACCTAATTTAGCATTTTATGAATCGCGTGGAGTTAAGGGATGGCAATCCTTAGAAAAAACAATGAACTATATTCCAACTGAACACTTTACAATTGCAGATGCAAAACGTGGAGATATTGGTAATACCTCAAAAATGTATGCAAAAGCCTTTTTTGAGGAACTTAATTTTGACTCAGTAACTGTTGCTCCTTATATGGGAATAGATTCAGTACAGCCTTTTTTAGAATTTGATAATAAATGGGTAATTCTTTTAGCTTTGACTTCAAATAAAGGAAGTGACGATTTTCAATTTGCTAGCCAAGATGGTGATATGCCTTTATACGAAAAAGTAATGCGAAAAGCGCAGACTTGGGGATCACCAGAGCAATTAATGTTTGTTGTCGGAGCAACTCATCCTGAGAAATTTAATGAAATCAGAGAAATTGCACCAGATCATTTTTTATTAGTTCCAGGGGTTGGAGCTCAAGGTGGTGATTTACAAGAAATATCCGATTATGGATTAAACGATGTTTGTGGCTTATTAGTTAATTCTTCAAGAGGAATTATTTTTGCAAGTGAAGGGGAAGATTTTGCTGAAAAAGCAAGAGCTTCAGCTTTAAAATTACAACTAGGTATGGAAGGAATACTTGATGCAGTTTTAGATTGATACGTTAGTTAATGTAAAATTTAGTAATTTAGGCCAACTATTTTTTACCCAAGGGGCTCAACACAAATTTAATTTGAGATAAAGTTTTTTAGTAAATAATAAATTAGGGCAGCTAGCGTCAAATTGCTAACCGCCTTAATTTAGTTCTTATTGTCTATAATCTAAAGGAGGTTTTCTATCTCCTAGCATAGCCTCATATTTGAAATCCTTTCCTCGTTTCTTCGCCAATTCCTTTTTTGCCTTTTCACAAAGTTCTGGGTTTTTAAATAGATCAATTGCTGTTAGGGCAATAGTTTTCGAGGCGACCATCATCCCTTTTGTTCCGATATCTGTTCCACCTGCAGCCACTGCTTGCCAGCTATGTGCTCCTGTTCCAGGGACCCAAGTTGCTGATCGCATTCCAGCAGTAGGAACCATCCAACTAACATCCCCAACATCTGTTGAACCGCCTTTGCCTCGATTAGAAACGGTGTAAGGTGCTATTTCCTTGGCATCACTTGGAGTCAAGCCCTCTCTATTGAAAGTTGCGATAATCTTTTTGGCAAACTCTTCTTCAGCCTTTGTGTATTCAACTCCTCCTACTGTTTGTAAATTTTTATACATAACTTCAGAAAGAGTTTCGTTAGGCAGTAAATTATATACTCCATGAATTACCTCATATTCCATTTTAGTTTCGGTTCCAATCGCTGCTCCTTCTGCAGTTTTAACTAATCGGTCGAATAACTTTCGTACCGCTTGCATCTCTGGGTGTCGGACGTAATAAAAAACTTCTGCATATGCTGGAACAACATTTGGAGCTTCGCCACCACTTGTAATAACATAATGCATCCGTGATTCCATTTGCATATGTTCTCGCATCATATTAGCCATATAGTTCATGGCTTCAACTGCATCTAATGCAGAACGACCTCTCTGAGGAGAAGATGCAGCGTGAGATGCTTTTCCATAAAATCTGAACTTTGCAGATTTATTAGCTAAGGAAGAGGCGGCAGATGCTCCATTTTTACTGCCTGGATGCCAATGTAAAACAGCATCTACATCATTTAATAACCCTGCGCGAACCATATAAACTTTCCCTGCACCACCTTCTTCAGCAGGGGTTCCGTATAATCGAATGGTTCCTTTTATTCCCGATCTTTTTAACCAATTTTTGACTTCTACTGCAGCTGCAACAGAGCCAGTGCCGAATAGGTGATGACCGCATGCATGTCCCGATCCTCCTTTTTCAATTATTTTCCGTTCTGGTTCTGCTGCTTGAGAAATTCCAGGAAGAGCATCATATTCTGCTAAAATTCCGATGATAGGATATCCACTTCCAAACTCTGCCACAAAAGCAGTTGGAATTTCAGCGACACCAGATTTTATGATAAAACCTTCTTTCTTTAAATGTGATTGAAGTAAGCCAGCACTTTTAGTCTCCAAGTATCCTAATTCTGCATATTCCCAAATTTGATGAGCTATGTTACCATATTCTTGTGTTCGGGCCTCCAGATTTTGGATGGTCAATTGTTCTTCATTAGGCTTATGATCTTGAGAAAAAATAGGAGAGAAGCTTAACAAAAAAGTAAAGATGAATAAAATAGTTGTTTTAATATTTTTCATTATGTTCGATTTTTTCTAAAAAAAGATAAACCCTAAGATAACTTTTTCATTAAAAAAAAACGGAATCAACTTAAAAAAATTGATTCCGTTTTTTAGAAAAGTTTAATAAAAAAGATCTTCTCCTTCTGCTCCAATTTCAAAAGGGATGGTCCAAGTGAGTTTTCCACCAATTAATAAATCAATATAATTATTTTGGTCTTTGGTCATTTTATCATAGTCCCACTCCCTTCGACTTTTCGTAAATCCTTGAACCAATTCTACTCCTAAAATGAAATTGATGGTTCTATTAGAGCTTATTTTCTGAATACCAATAAATTCTGTGAATGCAAATCCATTTGACATTCGATCATATCCTGTCCGATAGTCTCCAGTAGTTTGAGGAACCAAGGAGGCAGGATCTTGTTGGATTCTTATTTTATGCTGCAAAATACCAACACCTACAGTAGCTCTAATCCCAAATAATCTTTTTTCTTTTTTAAATGGAATTAATTTTCCAAATAAAACATTGGCATTCCAGCCACGTTCCGTTAATCTAATATTTGCAATACTTCGATTATTGCCAATTAAATCTCCATTCTGATTACGTAGAGATGCTAAAACATCTTCTTTAACCATTGTTCCAAATAAGTAATCTACTTGAGTACCAAAAATCCAATTTTCACTTGTTAGATAATCTAGACCAAGGCCTGCTGAATTATTCCTACCATATCGGTTGGACATATCTCCTTTGGGTGTTTGAAAGGAATAAGATAAATTAACCAGAACATAAGTTGGATTATTTCTTTTTTCTACCTGCTCATCTTGTGCATTAGTAGATGAATTTCCAAAGAAAAAAGAAAACACCAAAAAGCTAAAAGCAAATTTTTTAATACTCACATCAATTCTTTTTTGTTAACGAATAGAAAATTTTTGTCAATAATATTAAACATTATCTGACTTACAAAAGTAAGTAAAAACAAAATTTAGTTAGGCTATTAATTTGATTTATTCTATAAAAAGTCAGGCTCTTGATAAAAAATAATTTCAACTTAAAATAGTGGGGCAAGCAAGTTATTGAGTAAAGATATTTTCAAATATCTTTCATATATAACTATATTTGCCCATGTAAGAAAAAAGCAACAAATGGTAAATTGTTAAACTTTAAAAATTAAACAGTACTTTTATATTTTAGCTCCGAACCATGGAATACTCAATAATTATCCTAAAATTAAACCTTAGTAAAGTTTCTTTATATAAAAAAAACCATTGTTAATTTATGCGCTATTTTATATTGATTGGTAATTTTTATTTATGGTTTCGAAATATTACAGTTCAATTCTCGTTTTAAATTAATCTTAAAATATCACAAATAATAAAACTACCTAATATTGAAAAAAGTACTCATAACTGGAGCAGCTGGTTTTTTAGGGTCCCACTTAAGTGATCGATTTTTAGCTGAAGGATTTCACGTTGTTGGAATGGATAATTTAATTACAGGAAATTTGGATAATATTGCTCACCTTTTTAAGGAGGAGCATTTCGATTTTTATCACCATGATGTCTCCAAATTCGTTCATGTTCCAGATAATTTAGATTATATCCTTCATTTTGCATCTCCAGCAAGTCCAATTGACTATTTAAAAATGCCCATTCAAACGATGAAAGTTGGAGCCTTAGGAACGCACAATTTATGTGGGTTAGCTAAAGCAAAAGGTGCGAGATTGTTAATTGCTTCGACTTCAGAAGTATATGGAGATCCATTAGTACATCCTCAGGTGGAAGAATATTGGGGGAATGTAAATCCAGTGGGTCCTCGCGGCGTATATGATGAAGCAAAAAGATTTCAAGAGGCAATGACAATGGCATACCATACTTTTCATGGATTAGAAACTCGAATTATTCGAATCTTTAATACATATGGTCCACGAATGAGAGTAGATGATGGGCGAGTGATGCCAGCATTTTTTTCTCAAGCGATTAGGGGAGAAGGCTTGACAATCTTTGGTGATGGTACTCAAACAAGGTCATTCTGCTATGTAGATGATTTGGTAGAAGGAATTTATCGATTGTTAATGAGCGACTATACTCAACCTGTAAATATTGGAAATCCTCATGAGATCACAATGACCCAATTTGCGGAAGAAGTGATAGAAATGGTTGGAAACCCAAAGGCAACTTTGACGCACCACCCACTTCCAACTGATGATCCTAAAAAACGGCGGCCAGACATAACACGAGCAAAAGAAGTTTTAGGTTGGGAACCAAAAGTTTCTCGAAATGAAGGAATGTTAAAAACATACGAATACTTCAAAACGGTGGTTAAGGTAGATAAATAATTGATTTGAGTTTTAGTTCTCAAAACATTAAAAACAAGTAATAAATATGGCTTTTGAAAAAAGTATTTTAGTAACTGGAGGGGCAGGGTTTATTGGCTCACATGTTATTCGACTATTGGTTAATAAATATTCAACGTATAGAATTGTCAATTTGGACTTATTAACTTACGCTGGTAATCTAGAAAATCTAAGTGATATTGAATCTGCAGATAACTATACATTTGAGAAAGGAGATATTGTCGATACAGATTTTATCAATTTGCTTTTTGAAAAGTATGCTTTTGATGGAGTAATCCATTTGGCAGCTGAATCTCATGTGGATCGATCCATTGAAGATCCAATGGCATTTATCAAAACCAATATTTTGGGAACAGTTAATTTATTGAATGCCGCTCGTAATAGTTGGAAGGATTTTGGTGGAAAAAGGTTCTATCATGTTTCTACAGATGAGGTTTATGGTTCGTTAGGCGAAACTGGATTATTTACGGAAAAAACTCCTTATGATCCTCGATCTCCTTATTCTTCAAGTAAAGCAAGCTCTGATCATATCGTAAGAGCTTATTATCACACATATGGTTTACCAATTGTGATTTCTAATTGTTCGAATAACTATGGGCCAAATCAATTTCCAGAGAAATTATTGCCACTTTTTATTAATAACATCAAATTAGAAAAGCAACTTCCAGTGTATGGAGATGGAAAATATACACGCGATTGGCTTTGGGTTATGGATCATGCAACAGCGATTGATGTAATATACCATGATGGGAAAAATGGGGAAACTTATAATATTGGAGGAAATAACGAGTGGCAAAATATTGATTTGATTGATGTGCTTTGTGATATTGTTGATGAGGAACTAGGACGTGAAAAAGGAAGTTCGAAAAAGTTAATTCATTTTGTAAAAGATAGACCAGGTCATGATAAACGTTATGCAATTGATGCGACAAAAATCAAAAATGAACTAGGTTGGGAACCGTCTATTAAATCTGAAGAAGGTTTGCGATTGACTGTACAATGGTATTTAAGAAATGCAGAATGGATGGAAAATGTTACTTCAGGAAGCTACCAGAAGTATTACGATAAAATGTATGCGCACCGGATTTAACCTAGAATAATTTCTTACGGCAAAACCTTGGGGGATAAAAGTAGTTAGAAGGCATATTTAGTAATTGATTTTTAAATGTATAACCTGGACATGTTGCCCTTGTGTTTAGCCGGAATAATCAATTTTAGTTGTAATTATTAGGCAGGGCTCTTATAAAGATATGATGGGTCAATCTTGAAATCAAAAAATATGATTTGGTTCTTTTAGCAAATAAAAGCAATAAAAAACTAAAAAAATCCATTTCATTTTTAGAATTAAATGAAATGGATTTACTATAGGCTAAATAAAAATTAATACTTTATTTACTCATTGCCTTGATTCCAGGTAATTCTTTTCCTTCTAAAAATTCTAGCATAGCACCACCACCGGTAGAAACATAACTTACCTTTTCGGCTAATCCCATTTGATTGACAGCAGCAACAGAATCACCCCCCCCGACAAGAGAAAAGGCACCTTTTGAAGTTGCCTTTGCTACAGCTTTGGCAATAGTCATCGTTCCTTTTGCGAATGGTTTCATTTCAAAAACGCCCATTGGGCCATTCCATAAAATCGTTTTTGACTTTATGATCACATCAGAGAACTCTTTCTGGGCTTTAGGTCCGATGTCTAATCCCATCCAGCCTTTTTTGATTCGCATAGAATATTTCGTTTCTCTTTTTGCTTTTTCAGAAAACGAGTCAGCAATTACAGAATCTTTGGGTAAGTAAATTTTTACACCTTTCTTTTTAGCTTTGGCTAAAAGCTTGGTCGCCAACTTTATTTTATCTTCCTCTACCAAAGAGTTTCCTGTATTTCCTCCTAGTGCTTTCATAAAGGTATAAGCCATTCCTCCTCCGATAATGATATTATTGGCTAAATTCATTAATTTCTCCAATAACATGATTTTATCAGAAACCTTCGCTCCTCCAACGATTGCAGTAACTGGACCTTCAGGATTATTAAGCAGCCGGTTGGCATTTTCAATTTCTCTTTCCATCAAAAAACCAAAGCTTTTCGTTCCTTTTTTAAAATGCTTTGCAATCACTGCAGTTGAAGCATGCTCTCTGTGAGCAGTTCCGAAAGCATCATTTATATAATAGTCAGCAAGGGCTGACATTGACTTAGCTAATTTTGGATCACCTTTGGTTTCCCCTTTTTCAAAACGAGTATTTTCCATCAACAAAACTTCACCTGATTTCAAAACCTTTGCCATTTTAGTAGCCTCTTTTCCTACAGTCTCAGGGCAAAATTTTACTTTGAGTCTTAATTTTTTATTCAAATGAGAAACCAAATGTTGCAAGGTGAATTTGTTAACATTGACACTACCATCCTCCTTTAATTTCTTTTGAGGTCTTCCGAGATGCGACATCAAAATTACTGCACCACCAGCTTTTAAAATATGTTTGATAGTTGGTAAAGCAGATTTAATTCGAGTATCATCCGTGATTTTATTTTTGTTATCCAAAGGAACATTGAAGTCCACTCGAACTAATACTTTTTTGTTTTTGAACTCTAAATTCATAATCTGTATTTTTGAAATGATTAAATAGAATAGGAGAGTGCGAAAATAAAAAACACCGTCAAGAATTCACTTCACGGTGTTTTTATTTTTTATTAAAATAGGATTAAGCTATCGCTGGCTTCCTAGTTCTTTTTTTTGCTACTGCTTTTTTTTTAGCTACGGGCTTTTTCTTTGCAGCTGGTTTTCTCTTAGCAGAAGATAACTTTGCAATCTTAACTGTTAGGTCTGCTAATCTTGCAGAGTATCCAGCTTCGTTATCATACCAGCTTACTACTTTAACAAAGTTTCCACCAATTACGTTAGTCAACAAACTGTCAAAGACTGAAGAGTATTTGTTACCAATAATATCAGATGAAACAATTGGATCTTCGTTATATTGTAAAATACCTCTCATTTTTCCTTTTGCCATCTTTGCAAAGACAGCATTTACCTCATCAGCAGTTGTATCTTTTTCTAGAACAACATTTACTTCAACTAAAGAACCTGTGATAACAGGAACTCTGAAAGCCATTGCAGATAATTTTCCAGCTACTTCAGGAATTACTAATCCAGTTGCAACTGCTGCTCCAGTTGTGGTAGGAACTATATTGACTGTTGCAGCTCGTGCTCTTCGCAAGTCACTGTGAGGAGCATCTTGAATATTTTGGTCAGATGTAAATCCGTGAGTTGTGTTAACAGAACCATACTTGATTCCCCAAGTCTCATTTAAGGTTTTGATAACTGGAGATAAACAATTAGTGGTGCAAGATGCGTTAGAGAATATATTATTTTTAATGTCTAAAGTTTGATCATTTACACCTAAAACAATAGTTTGTATTCCTTCTCCTTTTCCAGGCGCAGAAAGCACTACTTTTTTGGCACCAGCTTCTAGATGCATTCCAGCTTTGGTTTTATCTCTGAAAATACCAGTACATTCTAAGACCACATCTACTTTTAGTTTCTTCCAAGGAAGAGCTGATGGATTTCTTTCAGTTAATGCAGTAATTTTTTTACCATTGATAGTGATGAATTTATCATCGGCACTCACTTTACCTTTAAACATGCCTTGAGCAGAATCATACTTGAATAGGTGAGCCAACGTTTTATTATCTGTCAAGTCGTTAATTGCGACTACTTCAATATCTTTTTTTGATAAAAGGTTTCTAAGTGTTAATCGTCCAATTCGACCGAATCCATTAATTGCAATTCTTTTTGCCATTTGAGAAAATATTTTTGGTTTAGAGTAAAATAGTAATACGAAAAAAAATCAAATAGGTTTAAAGTTAATCAGGTATTTAAGCTCTCTGATTAAATACTTAGTGTAAAAGTAACAATAATTATTTTATGAAATACATTTTGAACAAAAAAAATCTATTTTTTGTTTTGAGGAAACATGGAATTGGCGAATAAAAAATGCTTTTTAGATTAGTTTTTTTTTTTTTGAAAAAAAACAAAATAAATTTTGAATTTATAAAAAACAGAACATATATTTGCATCGCTTTAGAAGAAAAGCTTTTAATTATATAAAAAGAATCCGATCGGACAGCAGCGAAAAAAGGCTAGAAATATTTGTTAGATGACTTCATCTGATAAATATTTTTGGCCCCTTCGTCTATCGGTTAGGACGCCAGGTTTTCATCCTGGAAAGAGGGGTTCGATTCCCCTAGGGGCTACTAGTAAAGCACATAAACCCTTGTAACTCAATGAGTTATGAGGGTTTTTTTATTTCTTTCCGAGTATTTCTCAAACAATATTCATTTCTACCTCAATAATAATTTTTATTATTATTTCTCCTGAAAATAATTTTCAATATTATTTATTCCATCCTACAATAGGTATATAGACTTCATAAGGTTTGTTATCCTCAAACTTAACTAATATTTATTCTTCACTTTAAAATTTATTAATCATGACTTCCTCAAACCCCCATGAGGATAGCTTTCAAGATTTCACGGACAACCTCTTCTTTCAAAGGTTAGAAAAGAAATTTCAACCACTTCCATATTTTAAAAAATATGTTGGATTGAGAAGGATCGCCTTCACAGCATCTTTCCTTTTTAATCTATTGAGTGGTTTGACTGCATCCTCATATTTCTCTTTG
>JAQXDE010000030.1 GCA_029251525.1 Saprospiraceae bacterium
TGCATCGGATTTTCTGTAAAATCCAATTGACTAAACCCATTTATAGAAATTAGTATGAATGTAATTTGAATGATTATATTTTTGATGGTCATTTTTTCTTTTTTCTTATTGGCTGTAACTTGTTTATATACTTACTTGGTGCATATATATGTCAAATAAATTAATTTATGTAATTCGGTTTTGATGCCGTGTAATTCATTGAAAATGAATTGTTTATATTTTTTTTAATTGGTTTTTTATATAACATATTATAAATATTTATAGACCAGTTAATATATATTAATAAATCAACTTTGATTTTCTTTTATTATGTCTAAAGGACTTTTAAGTTTTTTTAATGCTTTGTTTGAAATATGTAGATATCTTTCAGTTGTTTTTATAGATCCATGTCCTAATGCTTCTTGAAGAAGTGCAACACTAAAGCCATTCTCAATACAATGGGTTGCATAACTATGGCGCAAGGTGTGGACTGTTCCGTAAGCAAAAACACGGGACTTTTGTAAAGCAATTCTAAACACTTTTTGAATACTACTCCTACTGTATTGCCCTCCATGTTGCCCTTCAAATAACCAGTATTTTGGGTTGTATCTCTTTTTGTATTCATCCAAATATGGAACTACTTGTTCAGCTAAAGTTACAAATCTATCTTTTTTTCCTTTACCGTTCTTAATAAATATAGTTCGTCTATGCAAACTTATATCTTTTTTGCGAATGTTAATCACTTCACCTAATCGTAGCCCTCCAGAATAAATTATTAGTAATATTAATTTGTGTTTTAAATTTTTAGGCGATTCTATCAATTTCAATACCTCTTCTTGAGAAAAAATATTTGGAAGTGATTTTGATTTTTTTGGTCTTGGAATATTAATAAATTCCTTTGGACGCTTTAATACTTTTTCCCAGTATGCTTTAATTGAATTAATAATGGAATTCTGAGTTGATTCAGATATTTTACTAAATTTTATTTGATGTAACAGATACTTTTGAATATCAGTTGAAGTTAAGTCAATAGGATCGATATGCTTGAAAAATAAGAAGATTTTAATTAAGTTAGATTTATATGACTTTAAAGTAGAATGACTATATCTCAGTAAAATTATTTGTTCCTCGGTTTTTTGTAAAGCTTCTACCTGTTGATCATTTAATTCCTCTTTCTTTGTTTTTGAACTGAATTGTTTTGATGACCGAATATTTCCATTAAATTGATATGCCTCTGGTATATCTTTATCGATAACAAAGTCAAATACCAAATATTTCATTCCGATTTGCTTTTTAATCCTCCTGTAACTTGCTTTTACATTTGGGATTTCCCAGCAAACTTTTTCCATATTCCATTTTCTTCCATCAATGTTCTTTAGGACATCTGCCCATCCTTTTTTATCAAATGGTACATATACTTTTAACCATTTTTGGTTCTTCTTTTTAATAATTATTTTTTCTCCAACTATCTTATACTTCGTTTTCCCTTCTGACTGGTAGGAAGCAAAAGAAACTTTAGGAGATGGCTGATCGGTTACAACAGGTATCTTTTTAGTAGGAAAAACTAATTGCTCTTTTCCAAAAGTGGATTCTAATTGATCAAATGAATTTTTTAGATAGGGTAGATGCCAACATTGTTTGCTTTGGCTCCATCTTGCACCAATGGATTTTATTTTTTGAATAAGTATATCATCATACTCAAACTTAATAGCAATCCGAGTATCCTTTCGGTGTTCGATTTTGGATAAATTAATCATAGAAATAGATTTGATTCCTCTTTTTGAAAAAAAAGGAGTCGAGCTTTAGTATTTTCTTTACTGTCGCTTAAGTTAATAAAAGATTTAGTAAAATAAAATTTTCAAAACTTGAAAATACTTTTTAATTTTTAAATAAGGGATAGAGAGGATAAAAGTTCCAAATTATTAACTCCAGAAAGAAAATTGGTTTGACAGGTGTTTCCAATAATTTCATGATTTAGAAAGTTTAAGTCATAATTATCCAAACCATTATGGGGGGACTAAATTTGCTTCAACTATTGATTTTCTTTTCGTTTAGTTTGAGGCCTTAACATGACTAAGACTTAATCTTTAATCACTGGTCATCGATAAGAAAGATTGCCTATATCCATTATTATACGAACGGAAAATGGTTTGAATATTAAAAAATCATCCTACTTTTTTCAAGGTATAATTTTTAGAGAAAAACAGTTTCTTTTAAAAAAATCACCGATCTACTTCATTATAAAGATTCATTTTTAATGGATAAATCTATTGGGTTATAAGTTTTTACTTGGTGTGTTGGGCTTACTAAAGATTTACTTTTTGAATCTGAGAGTTGCTCTATATTTTGAACAAAATATTCAAAGGGAATAATATGGTTTTATAATAATTGCTTGTAATCGAAATCTTACTATTCAGTTTACTATCATTCTTAATTATAATAAAAGACCAACCAAATATGAAGAATCACCAACATGATAATTTGTACTGACATAAAAATATGAAACGTAATTCCGATGTGGTAATACCTTTTTAAAGAGTCACTATTTATTGAAAGGCCTATTAGCATATTTATGAAAAATACAACTGTTAGAAAAAGTAGTATGCCGTAATCTGGTCTGGTGCTGTGGAGGTAAAAAATAACTGGGGAAATCACTCCAAGCCAATTATGAGAGGAGATCATTCTTTTCATGTCTTTGTCGGTAGCATTAAAGAAAAATCTTTGGACTGGTAAAAACCACTGACTAAGAATAAATAAAAAAAGTACAAACCCACTCCAATATTGATAAGTAGAATTAGTTTGTAGTTGGTTTAAATAGTCAAATTCTAACTTTACTAAGTATTGCACTAAATATAAGGTGAACAGTATTAGACCGACACGATTTTTAATCTTTTCCATATAAAAAACTCTTAATTAAATCTAATGCTGCAACATTAAGTATTGTGTCAGAAAAAGAATTCGTATTAGGTAAAAAATATCCTTCACTAGGCCATCTTACTCCTATTTTTATTTTATTGGTGTTTTGAAATGTTTTTGTTTTATCTAAATAGGAGGAGTATGTACGATTTGCACTTTGGCTATAAACATTAATCCAATTGATAAGCTCATTTGTAGTGATGGAATCCCTGGGGAACGCCCATGTTGTTGCGCCCATTATATCATTGAGGATCCAGTCTTTTTTAGAGGAATTAGGGTGGTTGTTGTGACAACTGACGCAAGCATCCGTAGAGGCGAAGTCAGGGAACATGCCAATATATCGATTGGTTTCATTATCTCTAAAGAACTTTGGCTCTAAATCTTTTTTTATTTCTTTAAACTTTTCTGCTTGAATGCCTTTTAATAGGTTTGAACCAGATATAGGGAAGTCTGATCCGAGATATAAGCTAAGAGGGACAGGGCTTTTTTCTAGATAAGCGGATGTTGACCTTAAAAATAGCGCAGGTAAAGGGCCTGCTTCGATCTCATTATTCTGCCAATTTTCATCGAATTTCATCCCTGCTCTTGTCCCATCTCCAACTATCAATTTAGTATAGCAAGTCCTGTATTTATCATTGAGGTTTGCGACTATTTGGAAGCCATCATTGACGGAGTAGGTATAGGATTCTTTCCTGTACATTTTCTTGAGAGGTTCAGGAGCTGTAAAAAACAAATACGAGTTTAGTGTTAAAAACACCAAGGTGATTAGGAGTAAAAATATGTTTTTTTTAGTCATTCTGAAAGGGGCTTAATTTTGGTTTTTTATCGAATCTACTATATATCTTTTTACTTCGCCATAGGGATCATCTCCACCTAGAAAATAGTTTTTCACGCGCTGCAATGAAATAGTGTCTGTTAAGTTTTTAGGGACTTCATAAATATGATTGCCATGGAAATCATGACATTGTAAACAAGTACTCCATTGCTCTGTGAGCATTAAATGCTCATGACTGGTTTCCAAAGGGTCATTATTTATTTTTATGTCTTGGTGGCAATGCTTACAGAAATCAACTTGGTCTATTGATAAACGTTTTCCAGTATGTTCATTATGACAACTCGTGCAATTTTCTGGATGTATTTCCATCCTTGCATTTACAAATCTAGGCTCGATAAACCGGTGAGTTGGATGAACATCATTTGGGCGAACATGACAATTCAAACACTTATCATTGTCAACTTTCATTTTGCCAAACTCTACATATTCATCATCGATTAAGTTTAAAAATGTTTTGGCGTTATTTTGTAGCTGCTGCCTAATAGTGCCATTTGCTGCTGTATGACAATCAACGCATCTTAAGTTTTCATGTCCTGTATTCATATGACCTTTGGCTAAATACAATTCATTTGACTCGTCAGTAAGAGATAAGAGAAGAAAAAATGAAAAGAAGATACTGATTATTATTAGGTAATTTCTTTTGATAATGGACTTAAATAGGCTTTTATCAAAATCAACTACCACTTGGTCATTTATTGGAAAAGAAGTACATGTTAGAATCTTGTTGGATCTAACTTGATATTTATTTATTGAATTCACTCTTCCGGACTTAAGCGCAGCCTTGCACGATTGGCAATTTCCTATTTTGCATTCATAATCAATTTTATAACCAGCCTTCAGCGTTGCGTCCAAAATACTCTGGTTGGCGTTAACGGTAACGTTATGAGTCAGTCCCTTTAGCCTTATTTTTATTTGTTGCGATTTTGACGAAGGGTTTTCAGCACGAGAGGCAACAAAGAAGTTTTCAAATTTTATATCCGTATGATTAACTTTATTGTCTTTTAGATGATTGAGTGTGTTTTCTATAATTATGGAGGGCCCCGTTGTATAGAAGATAGAATCATCGTAAGGTATGTTGTACTTTAAAAAGATTTCATCAATTTTTGCTATTGAAAGCTGTCCTACTTCCCCAGTCCAATTTTCACTGGGTTCATCTATCGTGAATATAAACTGGCAATTGGATTGTTTTACATTTTGAAAGTGTTTAAAAAATATGATACTGTTGGCGACTCTGTTAGCATAGATTAGGAAAATTCGGCCATCGAATTTATTAATCAGAGCATGATTTATCATGGATTTTATTGGTGTAATACCACTCCCGCCGGTTACAAAAACAAGGTTTTGATAATTATTTAAGATAGAATTATTTAAAATGAATTTTCCTTTTGGGGGGCTTACCTGCAATGTATCGCCAATATTATATTCAAAATGCAATAAGTTTGAAACTATACCACCTGGAACTAGTTTTACGCAAAAGGTAATATTTTGCGAGTTGATGGAATTAGTTATTGAATAGTGTCTACTCTGCTTGACGCCATTTTTATCTTTTAAATGAATTATTATGTACTGACCAGGAATGTATAGGAATTCACTTTTTAATTCATCAGTAATACGAAGCGTGTAGCAATAAGAATCAGGAGATTCTTTATATTTCTGTATAATATTTAATGTAAAGATTTGTTGTTTCATAATTGACTAGCTGTCAACATTGTTGCATTGGTGAAAGCAACAACTTTATCTTTATTTTCATTAATAAGTTCTACCTTTTAATGAAAATTTCATAGTGTTTGAATTTAATATCAATGCGTTTATCTTTGGGACATGAGTTTTTAGAAATAACCAAACAGCTACATATAAATTTTATAAGTAAGGAATAGATTGATTACCGTGAAGATATATTTGAGTAGAGAGTGGATTGTTTTCACTAGAAAGGAATTTCTAGTGTTTTAAATCTCAAACTAAATTAAAAAAGAAAAGTGAAATTTAAAATAAACTAGGAGATTTATTGAAAAAGAAAAGAAAGTCATACTAATTTTTGTCAAATCAATAAATTAGAGATGACTTTCTCTTGATTATTTTACAGCAAGGGAGATTTATCCCACTACAATATTTACCATTCTTTTTGGAACAACAATTACTTTACGAACTGTTTTCCCTTCCGTGTACTTTTGAATTGCCTCCATTGCTAGAGCAGTAACTTCAATGTCTTCTTTTGATGCATCAGCAGGGAAGGTCGCTTCTGCCCGTTTCTTTCCATTAATGGAAATCGGGTAAGTGATAGAATCTTCTACTAAGTAGGATTCATCGGCTTGTGGGTAAGTTGATTTATGCACAGAAATTACTTCCTCCTGATGGCCTAATTTATTCCAGAGTTCCTCTGTTACGTGTGGAGCAAATGGTGCCAATAGTTGTACTAAGGGTGTCAGCACTTCTTTTTTATTGCATTTGATTTTTTTCAAATCATTAGTCGCTACCATAAATCCACTCACACAAGTATTGAAGGAGAACCGTTCGATATCATCGTTTACTTTTTTGATCGCAGTGTGCAAAATTTTCATTTCATCTTTAGTCGCAGGTTCTTCAGAAATAGAAAAAATATTTTCATCTGTATTGTTCTCATGAAACAAGCTCCAGAATTTTCTCAAAAATTTAGAAACACCATCGATCCCCTTTGTATCCCACGGCTTTCCTTGTTCAATTGGCCCTAAGAACATCTCATACATTCTAAAACAATCAGAACCATATTTTTCAACTACATCATCAGGGTTAACTACATTAAAGTATCGTTTGGACATTTTTCCAACTTCTGACTTTGTAATTAGTTGGCTATCAGTTGTATCGCCATTTGGGGTGAAACTTCCTTTGGCGTACTTCCCCATTCCACAAACAAATTCAGCATCTGCATACTCGGGCCTCCAATCAATAAATTGCTTGATGCTGTCGATGTTCAAATATGAGTTAGGTACACCGTAATCTTTCACAAAGTCAACATGAATTGGAATTTTGGCAAATTCTACCCCTTCTTTCATCTGTGCATCTGCAATTTTGGAACAATAAAACTGAGTAATGCCATTCTGCTTTTCTTTTTTTAAGTAAACATATTCAATAACTCCTTGGATCATTCCTTGGTTTACTAATTTTTTAAATGGTTCTTTAGTAGGAACCATTCCTTTATCAAAAAGGAATTTATGCCAGAATCTTGAATACATTAAATGGCCAACAGCATGTTCTGTTCCACCTACATACAAGTCCACTTCTTTCCAATATTCCAATGCTTTGGGACCAGCAAATGCATTGTTATTTTCTGCGTCCATATACCTTAAAAAATACCAACTAGATCCAGCGTACCCTGGCATAGTATCAGTTTCACGAGTGAACCCTGGTTTTTCATTTACCCAGTCTGTTGCTCTAGCCAAAGGGGATTTTCCACTTGCCGTAGGTTTGAAGTCATCAAGAATAGGTAGCTCAACAGGTAATTCATCTTCTGGAACAGCATGAGCTACACCATCCTTGTCAAATAAAATAGGATAGGGCTCTCCCCAATATCTTTGCCGGGAGAAATTGGCATCACGTAATTTATAATTGATTTTTCCAGCACCAATACCCATTTCTTCGATTTTGGCAATAGCAGCCGTGATTGCCTCTGGCACTTCCATTCCATTCAAAAATCCAGAGTTAATCATAACTCCTAGTTTATCGTGCAAAGACGCATTTGGATATTTAGACTTGTCGACTACATCTATAATTTCAAGATCGAATTTTTTTGCAAACGCTTGATCTCGATCATCATCACTCGGTACCGCCATGATGGCACCTGTACCATAATCCAATAGTACGTATTCTGAAATCCATATGGGTAAATTTTTACCTGTAATTGGATTGAATGCATAGGCACCAGTGAAAGCTCCAGTTACTTCTTTTACTTCGGACATTCGTTCTCTTTCTGATCGAGAGTTTACATATTTTTTGTAGTCTTCAACTGATTGCTTTTGTTGAACGGTGGTCAACTTTTCTACCAAAGGATGCTCTGGGGCTAGTACCATAAAGGTGGCTCCAAATATAGTATCAGGTCGAGTGGTGAAAACTTCAATTTGATTTTCCTCTTCTGTTCCTTCAATATTGAAAAAAACTTGTGCACCCTCTGATCGCCCGATCCAATTTTTTTGCATGGTTTTTAAAGAGTCAGACCATTCCAAATCATCAAAGTCGTTGATTAATCGTTCTGCATATGCGGTTATTCTTAAAGACCATTGCATCATTGCTCTTTTCTCAACGGGATGCCCACCTCGCTCTGAAACACCATCCTTGACTTCATCATTTGCTAAGACGGTTCCTAATGCTTCACACCAATTTACGTATCCAACTTTTTGATAACCTAATCGGTAATTCATTAGGATTTCATCTTTTTGCTTTGGTGTCATTGTTGCCCATTCGGCTGCACTAAAAATAGTATCCTGAGTGGTAGATGCATTGACGTTGATGTTCCCTTCTTTTTCAAATTGAGCAATTAAATCAGAGATTGGCTGTGCTTTATCTGTATTTTTGCAATAATAATGTTTGAATATTTGCAAAAATATCCATTGTGTCCATTTATAGTATTTAGGGCTGGACGTTCGAACTTCTCGATCCCAATCAAATGAGAAACCGATATTATCTAATTGTTCTCTGTATCGTTGGATATTTATTCGGGTCGCTTCAGCAGGGTGGATGCCTGTTTGTATTGCATACTGCTCTGCGGGTAAGCCAAAAGCATCATAACCCATAGGGTGTAATACATTAAACCCCTTTAATCTCTTATAACGAGCAAATATATCAGAAGCAATATACCCTAGTGGATGACCTACATGGAGACCTGCGCCAGAGGGATAAGGGAACATATCTAGAACATAATATTTAGGTAAATCAGAGTCATTGGAGACTTTATAAATCTTATTGTCTTCCCAATAATTTCGCCATTTTTTCTCGATCTCTCTAGGATTGTACATTGCCATTTTTTTGATTGTTTTTAAACTCTATAGCGTATTACACGATTAAAATTAAATTCGGTTAAAATAAAGGTGCGAAAATATAAAATAAGTAGGAATAATGATAGTAGTTGATAGAGTTACTACATTATTTCGTCTCAAATATTTACACGTAGAAAGAAGAGATTTGTTTTTAGTTTCTGGATTGTATTATCTTTGTGTATTAGAAAAAAACTGCTACCAAGTTGATATCGGTGGCTACAAACTCAAGTACTATGATTCGTTCTATTGTGAAATTTGGTGTCTTATTGGTGGTAGGATTAGTTTTCTTTAATTATTTTTTAGGAACACCTGACGAAAAGGCAAAAGCAAAAAATACAATTTCTAAAGCAAAAGAAGCTGGTAAAGTGATTGGAGGTGTTTTGTTGGACTTAGGAAAAGATGGTGTTGCTTTGTTAAAAGAGGAAAAAGCAAAATTTGATGAGGGGAAATATGATAACGCAATAAAAGAAGTTGGAGAGTTGATATCCAATATAAAGAATCAAGTTGAAGGAGTTGATGGGGAAATGTTAGACCGGATCAATGATTTAGAAAAGCAAAAGGAATCGATAGAAGGGGAATTAGAACAATCACAGGGGTCGGGTGGAGAAATATCAAAGGAAAAAATAGAAAAATTAAAAAAGCAGTTTGAAAATTTAACTGAGAAAACGGGGCAAGTGTTGAAAGATTTAAAGAATGGGAATTAATGATGGAGAGAATTGAGACAAGTCTGGGTTGTATCATCTTAGACTTGTCTAAATGAAAATTATTGTTCGTTATTTTATATCCTAATATGAATTTATTCCGTTTGTATAAATGGTTTTATTATATTTTTCCTGATAAAATAAATGTATCATTCTTCTCTAACATAGCTCGATCACACTTTTTTATTTGAGATAAATTATCAAGCAGAATGTTTCCTTTGTACGAAATGTAGACACCATCAGCAAAGTGAGCTTCAAAAATTATATAGTTGATGTCATTCTTTGGATAAAAATCGAATTTATATTTTCGCCATTCATTATGCTTGACAAATCTAGTTTCTGCTAATAATTGATTCCTTCCACACTTAGTGGAACTTCCCCATATTCTTAATTTTAGCGGTAGATTATAACCTGCATATTTTTTTGTGTAAGACAACATTAAATCGAATTGGTAACATTCTCCTCGCCTCATTGGTTGACTAATTCTTTGTTCGATGCTTTCCCATGTACCATTTTCTCTAGATATCAATCCCAAGAAAGTATCACCTTCATATGCTTCTTTGGTTACTCCCCAAGGGCCAGGTAGTAGATCTGGTGTAGTTCCATCTGCGCATTTATGCCAGCCTGCTGGCATAATAGCATCCTCGGGAATTCCTTCAAAGGAGGCATTGTCAAAATATATTTGACTAGATAGATCTGAACTAAAACAGAAAAGTCCTATCACAAATAAAAAATAACTTGATTTTGGAATTAAATTCATACAATAATTCTAATTTTTATGTAAATATATCGCTTTTAAAGAAAAACGAACCTTAAAATCTTAAAATTGCATATTTAGCTTGGTTATGTGAAAAATGAATCCAACTAGGGTTTGAAATTCTAATTGATAGATTTTAAATAGTTCCATTAAAGAAAATAAATTAGCACTTTCTATTTGTTAAGTAGAAACACTTAAAAAATTAAAACAATATTTCTTACTTTTGTCCTACCTTATTTTGTTTTGATCTGAAAGAATGATTCCCAAAAACGCTGATTAAGAATAAAGAAAAATGATGTCAAATCCATCTGGAACAAACCAATCCAATAAAAACAAACCGAGTTACACTTATGTAATATTGAGTGTTTCTTTGGTGTTATTTCTTTTGGGGTTTTTTGGGTTGTTTTTGTTGCATGCTCCCAAATGGATTAAGGTTTACAAAGAGCAGGTTAATGTAATGATTGAAATAAAAGAAAAAGCTACTGAGGAAGAAATATTAGAAATAACTAATTATTTGCATCAACAGAATTATGTAAAAAATGAATCTGTCAAGTTTGTTAGTAAAGAGGAGGTAGCTGAAGAAATGAAAGAAGAATTAGGTGCGACTGAGAATACTTTAGATATGATGAATCCTTTTTATGATATGGTTCATTTTAATATGAATGCGAATTTCATGCAAGATGATAGAATGCGGATTATTCGAGAAAATATTATGCAGAATAATTTTGTCAGGGATGTATTTTATCAAGAATTATTAGTTGATCAGATTAATGAGAATTTAAAGAAAATTGGTTTGGTAGCTTTGTGTTTAGGTTTCTTTTTTATTATTGTTGCAATAGTACTCATTCACAATACCATAAGACTTGCAATGTATTCTAATCGTTTTGTGATAAAAAATATGCAACTCGTTGGTGCAACTTGGAGTTTTATAACAAAACCATACCTTACAAAAGGGTTATCAAATGGATTTTGGAGTGGATTAATTTCAATTATTTTATTGTCTATTTTAATCACATTAATCAATATTCAATTTCCTGAGCTTCGATTAGATATTTGGTTGGAGGATATTCCAGGTTTATTTTTAGTGATGATTGGTCTTATTTTATTAGGTGTCTTGATCTGTTTTACAAGTACCTATTTTGTAGTTAATCGATATTTGAAAATGCGATTAGATGATTTGTATTGATTTACGGCTTTTAAAAATAAATAGGAATCATTTATCCATCAATTTAAAAATAAAAATATTTTAAACATATGAGCAAAAGTAAATCAAAGAAAAAGGTTACTGTTGGTAAAAAAAGAGAAGTTACCGCTACTACCTCTAGAAGAACACGTACTTCTTCCATTTCTACTCAACCAGAAACTTTACTTTTTGAAAAAACTAATTTCACCTTTGTTATTGGTGGCGCAATTTTAGTATTTTTTGGAATGATGATGATGTTGGGAGGGGGAATGCCAGATCCAAATACGTGGGATCCAGATATAATTTATTCCTCAAGAATAACGGTTGTTGGTCCGGTATTAATTATTGCTGGATTGGTGTTGGAGATTTACGCTATTTTTAAAAAATAAGACTTTCTCTGTTATGTAAAATCTTCTTTATTCCCTTGAATAAAGAAGATTTTGTGTTTTTAAAATATAAGTTTAGGTAATTGATTCCCGTTATTTAAGTTTATTTAATCTAACAATAAAATTGATTGATAATAAATGAGTGATCTAATAGAAGCTATACTGCTAGGTATTATTCAAGGATTAACTGAGTTTCTCCCTGTAAGTAGTAGTGGTCATTTAGAGTTAGCCAAAGTTATGTTTGGTTACGATAAATCTGCTGAGGAAAGCATGTTACTAACAGTTATTTTACATGCTGCAACTGCTCTAAGTACAATGGTGATTTTTCGAAAAGAGATTATTGAAATAATTACTGGACTTGTTAGTTTTGATAAAGAACAAGTTGATTTTTCAGGTAAGATTATTTTGTCTATGATTCCTGCTGCTATTGTAGGAGTTCTATTTGATGATCACTTGGAAGCATTGTTTGATAGACAGATACTACTTGTTGGTTTGATGTTAGTGCTAACAGGGGCACTTTTATTCCTAGCTGATCAAGCTAAAAATACAAGTAAAAGAGTGAGTTGGGGAAATGCTTTTATAATAGGAATTGCTCAAATGGTTGCCATCCTTCCAGGGATTTCAAGATCAGGAGCTACCATTTCAACCTCTGTCCTTTTAGGAATAGACCGGACTCGTGCTGCAAAATTTTCATTTCTGATGGTAGTTCCATTGATATTGGGAAAAATGGCAAAGGATATTCTTAGTGGGGAAATTACTTATGCAGAAGGTGAATTAATTCCTCTGGCAGCAGGATTTGTTGCTGCATTCGTAACTGGCTTGCTTGCTTGTACTTGGATGATAGCTTTAGTTAAAAAAAGTAAATTATCTTATTTTGCATATTATTGTTTTATGGTAGCAGCTTTTGCCATTGCAAAAGGATTGGGTTGGTTCTAATAAATTAAAAATTAAATGTCTGAATTTTCTCCTCCGTATGATTTTAAAGCTGGTGCTGTTTTATTGGTTAACAAGCCGTTGACTTGGACTTCATTTGACGTTGTCAACAAACTTCGATATACAATTAAAAAACACCTAGATGTAAAAAAAATTAAGGTCGGTCATGCTGGAACGCTTGATCCCTTAGCGACAGGTTTACTCATTATTTGTACAGGTAAATTTACCAAACGGCTAGAGTCTTTTCAATCTCAAAAGAAGGAATATACGGGTAGTTTTTTACTCGGAAAAACCACTCCTTCTTTTGATGCGGAACAAGAACCCAATGCATTTTTTCCAACGGAACATATCACTTCAGAATTATTGGAAGAGGCTCGACTGAAATTTGAAGGTGATTTGGAACAATATCCACCTCAGTTTTCAGCTATCAAAGTTGATGGAGTTCCGTTGTACAAGTCTGCCAGAAAGGGAGAAAGGGTAGAGGTTAAACCTAGGCCAGTCCACATTTTTAAATTTGAGATTGATGCCAAAAGATTCCCAACAATAGACTTTTATTCCGATGTAAGTAAGGGGACTTATATTAGATCCTTAGCTCATGATTTTGGTAAATCAGTTGAAAGTGGAGCGTACTTAACCAAATTAGTTAGAACATCTATTGGTGATTTCCAACTGAGGGATGCTTGGGAATTAGAAGATCTTTTGGCTCATATAGACGGGTTGGAGAATATTTATTCAAAAGATTGACGTAACCAAAAAGGTGGTATCCGAAAAATAGGTGCTCATTCCTTTGAAAGAATCGACAAAGGTTTATTAAAAAAAAATGCCTGCTAAATAAATAGCAGACAATTCTTGTTTTAAATTTAAAATAGGATTTCTCCATCATTTAAAAGTGTTGTAAATCCAATTAGCGTTAAATCATGTTGTGTGTATTGCGCTAGCTAGCGTAGGCGAGCTATAATTAATTTCGCATTTTATACTCAACAGCTAATTGAAAATTAGTAGTAGTAGTAATAGTAATTTTATTATCCTTAGTCACACCAGCCAATATTTCATTATTATTATATGCTTTGATAACATCTGTAATGTTAGACTAGTTTCTATTATCGGATACGATAGGGTGCTACCTGTGTTATAATATTCTGAAAATGAAAATTAACCATCGTCTTATACTACCTATGTGTCAGTATAGTGGCTAATTATCTGGTATCCCTTTTAGGAAAGTATTTAGTTTTGTAATTTTTAATAAAGTACTCTAAAGGTTGAAGAGTAGTTTTCTCATAATATGTTATATAAATATAACTTATAATATCTGGTTTCAATAACTATGAACTACTAAAAACAAATATTATTTTTAATCAATTAAAACAAGTTGATTATCATGTTTTTATAAATAAGGTAAAAAATATATATGTTTAAGCTTGGTGGTGGGTGAGACGTATTTTGTTATTTTCAAACCAAAATGGAGTTGATCATAAAAGCGATAAATCGAGTAAATAAATTAAGAATTTACTTGATTTATAGTACTGTGAAGATTAATAAAAAAATTAGATCTTATTCTTTTCTGCTTTTAATTGTTCTTTGCGTTTTATCTTTTGATCATTGTTACTCTCGTAAATTGCATAGTTTTCATATTTAGCAAGGTCAGTTTCTGCCCAAATGTCTTTGCCTATATCACAAAGGGTTACCATTTCTTTATAGATCAGATTACCTACATCGACTCTACGTTCTACCGCAATATCTCGGTCTGCCACTCGATCTTGTTGAATATTTAAGGCATTTTCAAACGCTGTGGTTGCATCAACTACTTTGTTTATTACATTTTCATTAACTCCAACATCACTTAAAAAATCTATTTGTTGTCGAGCAACTCTGGCAACTCGACGCCCGCAAAACAAAAGTTGAGCATCAGTCATGTCACCCATTTTTGCTGTTCCAAACTTTCGGTATCGCCCAGTTCTATTGCTAAACTTCATATTTACACGTGTCATCAAACTTCGAATCGAAGATTTTAATTTCTCAGCTGCTTTATATTTTTTATCTGTTACAACCATTTGATCTCCTACCATTTCATCATCATCTGGAAGATCTCTAAGTTTTTCACAATTGGTCTGAAAAGTTTTTAATCGATGCTTATCATACCCGTATTTTTCAAATTCTTTAATATCACGTAATGCAAAACGAATTCTATCCATACTCTGAAGGTATAAATCCGCATCTGGAAAGTTGTGCATCCTATTTGCTGCTTGCTTTTTCATATGATAATCAATTAGTTAGCGATTGGTGACAAAGCAAAGATAGAATCATTTTTCCATTAAACAAAAATATTCATTACAAAAACAATCTGTTTTTATATCTTTTTAATTATTACTCATTTGATAATTTCTTGGTATTTTTTTTGCAAGAATCGAATAGCTTATATTTCGAGAAAAATGCTTGTATTAGATTTTTAAATAACTTCTAATGCTTGTTTCAGATCTTCAATTAACCATTTAGGATCCTCTAAGCCAATATAAAATCGGACTAAATTGAAAGGAAGGTTGGTATTCTCTTTTCCTGGAACATTATAAAAGGCACAAAATGGTAGTACCAATGATTCATGTCCACCCCAAGAAACAGCTAGAGAAAATCTTTCTAATTGATGAAAAAATAATTCTGCTTTTTCAAAAGAGTCGGTTTTTAAATGTAAAGAAAATAAACCTCCTGCACCATCCATCTGTTTTTTTGCTAAGTCAAATTGAGGAGAGTTAGGGGAGAATGGATAATTTACTTTTTCAACTTTGGGGTGATTTTCCAAATAGGACGTTACTTCCATCGCGCTTTCATGACATCTTTTCATACGCAATTCTAAAGTTCTTAATCCCCGAATAACTAACATGGCATCGTTGGGAGAAATAATTGCTCCTAAGGTCATAAATTCAGCATAAAACATTTTTTTAATGATCTCCTTGCTAGAGCAAACTACTCCAACTATTACATCTGAATGTCCATTTAAATACTTTGTTCCAGAATGAATGACAATATCAATTCCATGTTCTATTGGTCTTTGAAAAATAGGTGAGGCATAACTGTTATCTATGGCAGTTACAATCCCATGTTTTTTAGCAATAGCAGCGCAGGCTTTCAAATCTTGCAGTTCCAATACTATTGAGGTCGGACTTTCTAAAAATAGAAGGGTGGTGTTAGGTTGAATAGCTGCCTCGATTTCTTCTAAGTTAGTTCCATCAACAAAGGTATGACTTACTCCAAACTTGGGTAAATATTGAGTTAAAATATTATAAGTCCATGAGTATGCATTATTAACGCAAACTACATGAGCTCCATGATGAACTTGACTTAAAATAGCCATGGCATTTGCACTTGCTCCACTTCCAAAAACCAGGCAATCCTCTGCTTTTTCAAGTTTTGCAATTTTTTTTCTTAAAATAGAAACGGTTGGATTATTTCCTCTTGTGTAAATAACTGATTCCATTTCTTCTCCAAATGCTTTTCTAAAATCAGCTAAGTTTTCGAATACGAAATTGCTACTCTGAATTATTGGCGGTGAAACAGAATTATAATACTCTTTCCGGTTTTCTCCATGATGAAATAAAATATCACTTAAGTGCATGATTAGGTTGATTTAAGTTTGCAAAAAAAAATATTATTCATGTAGTTGTTTTTTAAATAAATATCTTTCCCATCAAGTAAGTTTTGGCAAAGCCAGATATCTCAACTCGGTCAATTAAATAACTACATTTTAGATTGCCTTTTCTTTTAGATAATTGAGCCGCAGTCAATTCATTTTTTCTAAGTTTATTTGCCCAATATGGAATCATGGAAGTGTGAGCAGAACCTGTTGTTGGATCTTCGTCGACACCTACTTGAGGAAAGAAGCATCTTGAGACAAAATCTACATCTCGACCTGGAGCAGTTACGATGGTACCTCTTGCTTTAATTTTTTCTAATAGTTTAAAATTAGGTTGAAGTGACTCGATGATGGTTTGATTTTCAACAATTACCATATAATCTGTTTTCCCTTTAAAAACTTCCATTGGTGTAATTCCTAGACCTTTAATTAGTTCAGTGGGAGCATTAACTTTTTCTAGGGTATCAGAAGGGAAATTCATGGTGTACATGCCCTCATTTTTTCGCACACTTAGTTCTCCACTTTTTGGAGAAATAAAAAGCACTTTATCTCCTTCAAAGCCGTTTGAGAAAATTATGTGAGCAGAGGCTAATGTTGCATGCCCGCACAAATCAACTTCTATTGTTGGGGTAAACCATCGAAGTTCAAAATGATTTTTTTGGGGGACATAAAAAGCAGTTTCTGCTAAATTATTTTCCATCGCAATATTTTGCATCAAATCATCTGGCAGCCAATTTTCTAGTGGACAAACTGCGGCTGGATTGCCTCCAAATATATTTTCTGTAAAAGCATCAACTTGATAAATGGTTTGATTTTTTTTCATATTTGGAGATTCTTTTAACAATTTTATAAAAGGTCAATTAGAGAGAAGTGGTCTTCAAAGCGTTTAAGTATGAATTATTCAAAACTTTGAGGCTTGATATAGATGGTTAGTAATTACCACCTCTCAGAATAGCTTTTGTATCAAATAGGAGTGAAGATATTTTGTATACTATTTCTGTATAGGAAAATGAATTCAGCTTATGCTCAATTCATTTTTTCAAAATAAAAATCAATAAAAGGTACTAGAAGTATCAAATTGTGTCAATCAAAAGTTTAGAGTCTCTGCTAAGTATTATTTAGAATTTCACAATAACTAAGGTAACAAAAGAAATCAGGCACTTCAAAGATTTTATTTTTTTGCCAGTGTATCAGCTGTATTACTTGATTCATCATTTCCGGCAAAATGAACTTATCTTAGTTGAAATAAATATATTTTTATCAAAAAATACTATCCGTTATTTAACAAATTGTTTCGTTACACTATTATTATCCCCTTTAAGTTCAAGTATATAATTACCACTTGGCAAATTGGTTACATCGACAGTCATTTTTTTACTGTCTACGGATAATTGTTTTACCACTTGCCCAGAGGAATCGTATATCCTTAATGTTTCAATTGCGATCATGTTGGAAATTATTAATTCATGATTTGCAGGATTTGGAAATAAGTACACATCATTTGTTTCAGTTACTTGTTCATAATCAGAGTTGATTATATCGTTTTTGTATAATTTTGATATTGCTTGCATAGTTGAAACATCTCCAGTGATAAGAATATCTAAATCGGCATCCCCATCTACGTCTGCAAAGGCAATTGAAGAAGAAGATACGGCTGCAAAGGGCATATCATTTACCTCTGTGAATGTTCCATTTCCATCATTTGTGTATAAAGTTGAAATGTTTTGCGTTTGATCTATTGTCTTCCCCGTAATTAATACATCCATATCATTATCTCCATCAACATCAGCAAAAGCAATTGAAGAGGTAGATACTGCTATAAATGGGTGATCTATCACTTCTGTAAAAATTCCAGAACCATCGTTTTTGTATAATTTTGAGATGGGCTGCATTAAATCGGAAGTATCCCCGGTGATCAAGACGTCCAAATCATTGTCTCCATCAATATCGGCAAAGGCAATTGAAGAGTTATGAACGCCATCAAAAGGTGTTGCAGCCACTTCAGTAAATAGCCCATTGCCATCGTTAGTATATAGTTTTGATACAGGCATCGATGGTGCTGTCCAGGAGAATGCAGTATCTCCTGTAATCAAAACATCCATATCAAAATCACCATCTATATCAGCAAAGGCAATGGAGGAGGAGGAAACACCCTCAAAAGGAGTATTGGTCAGTTCTGTAAATATTCCATTACCATCATTAGTATATAATTTTGAGATTGAATTTCCCGTAATCAAAACATCCAAGTCAGCATCTCCATCAATATCAGTGAAAGCAATGGAAGAGCTGGCCACGCCCTCAAATGGAGTATTTTCTACCTCAGAGAAAACACCATCACCATCATTGGTATATAATTTTGAGATAGGTGGAGTAAAAGGTGAAATAGCTCCTGTAATCAAAATATCCATGTCAGCATCTCCATCAATATCAGAAAAAGCAACTGAAGGGGCAAAAACACCTTCAAATGGAGTATTTTCTACCTCAGAAAAAACTCCATCACCATCGTTGGTATATAATTTTGAGATGGGACTTGGAAAAGTAGCAAAAGAGGGAGCTCCCGCAATCAGGACATCCATATCATTATCTCCATCAATATCGGCAAAGGCAATGGAGGAGGAGGCAACATCCTCGAAAGGTGTCCCGGTTATTTCTGTAAATACTTGCCCATTTATGAAGGCTAGTGGCAAGGAAAGTAGAAAAAATAAAGTGTAATGTTTCATGTTTCTAAATTTTAAAAAGCCTGACATTAATAGATTAAATCACTCACTTATAGTCAAATTTTATTTTTAATTTTTTGGGGTTTAATATTCTATGCTTAGATAAAGCCTTCTTTATTCTAATTACTAGACTTTTACAATTTCAAGATTTTTTTTGTGATTGTTTTACTATTTTCTACTTGAAATTGTAATAGATAAACTCCTAGAGGTAAGTTACTGACGTCAATAGTTAACTCTTCATTATTTATTGGTAGGTGTTGAATAACTTGTCCCTGTGAATCATAAATCGTAACAGCATCAATGAATTTTAAGTTAGAGACCTTCAATTCATGATGTGCAGGATTTGGAAAAACTATTACATCATTTGTTTTCTCTATCTGATTAAAAGTAGAACTGATTTGATCGTTAGAGTATAATTTTGATGTTGGTTGAAAAGAGGCATTTCCAGTCATTAGAATATCTAAATCAGTATCTCCATCAATATCAGCAAAGGCAATGGACGAATTACTGTAACCTATTATCGATGTTCCAGCCACTTCTGAGAATAAGCCGCTTCCATCATTGATATATAATAAAGTGATAGACTGATTGAAAGTATCACCAGTTATGAGGACATCCATATCGGTATCTCCGTCAACATCGGCGAAAGCAATTGAAGAGGAGGAAACTCCCTCAAAAGGGGTATCAGCCACTTCCGAAAACATACCATTTCCATCATTAGCAAATAATTTTGCTATTGGTTGATAAGAGGAATTACGTCCCGTAATCAGAAGATCTAAGTCGTCATCCTCGTCCGTATCGGCAAAAGCAATTGAAGGTCCACGAACTCCTTCAAAAGGGGTATTGGCCACCTCTGAAAATAAGCCGCTTCCATCATTGGTATATAATTTTGGTACGAATGCTGGACTTGCTGGTGAGATTGCAGGCGTACTTCCTGAAATGAAAAGGTCCAAATCGTTATCTCCATCAATATCGACAAATGCAACTGAAGCATTAAAAACAGCATCAAAAGGGGTATTGGCCACCTCTGAAAATAAGCCGCTTCCATCATTGGTATATAATTTTGATATTGGTTGGCTCGGCCAAGAGGGGGAAGAGTCACCGGTTATTAGTACATCCAAATCGTTGTCTCCATCAATGTCAGCAAAAGTAACAGAGGCGGAGGAGACCTTTTCGAAAGGAGTGTCAATGACCTCGGAAAATACACCAGTTCCATCATTAGTAAATAAATTTGATATCGGTTCGTAAGAAGAATTACGCCCGGAAATTAATACATCTACATCACCATCACCATCAATATCTCCAAAGGCAACTGAAGAAGAAGAAACGCCTTCAAAAGGAGTTCCAGCGACTTCTGAGAAAATGCCATTTCCATCATTTGTGTACAACTTAGATATAGGTTCACTTTGATTAGAGGTATCTCCAGTTATGAGTACATCCAAATCGTTATCTCCATCAATATCGGCAAATGCAATTGAAGAAAAAGAAACCCCAGCAAAAGGCGTTTCTTCTATCTCAGTAAAAGTCTGACCGAACAAAAAAGAGATAGGGAGGAAAATTATTAAAAATAAACTTATTTGTTTCATCTTTTATTTATTTATAGAGCTTACTAATACAGAATAATTATTTTTTATAATCGCACGTTTCAACTGTAACAACTATTTAGACCTTAGAACTGTGGTCTCGATTTATCTAAATAGTATTAAATCAAGGGATAAATTGTAGTTCCACTTTTTTTAAAACTATTTGCCTAGGATATTACGATTCTAAAAAAGAATATAATGCAAGAGGAGAAAATGAAACGCAATAGTAGTTTTTAAAGAATAATGTTTTTTAAGTTATTCCTCTGTGATAATTACATATTTATTTTTCTTTCCATTTTCCACCATTAAATATTTTTCATGTAAAAGCGCACCTGTGGAAATATTTGTTTCATGGCTACCAATTTTATCCTTATTTACAGAGATAGAATTTCCCTTGATGGCTCTTCGAGCTTCTCCATTAGAAGAAAAAATTCCTGTGTGTTCAGTTAATAAATGAATGATGTTCAGTCCTGATTCAAACACTTCTTTTTTGATTTTAAAAGAAGGAATTTCTTGGGAAACAATTTCCAAAGATCCTTTGTCCATAGCTAACAAGGTTGCTTTATCAGCTTTTTTAAAGAGAAGATTAGAAACATTTTGTGCAGCATCATGAGCTTCTTGTCCATGAACTCTTGTTGTTAATTCTTCAGCTAATAGACGCTTTAATTCTCTTGGATTTTCTGCATGCTCAACTTCTCTAGCTTCGATTTCTTGATGAGATTTTAATGTGAAGTAACGAGTGAATTTCTGAACGTCTTTGTCGTCAGCATTAATCCAAAATTGGTAAAATTTATAAGGTGATGTTTTTGCAGCATCTAACCAAATATTACCCTTTTCAGATTTGCCAAATTTCTTCCCATCTGATTTTGTTAAAAGTGGGGTAGTGACAGCGTAGGCTTTTGCGCTTAGGTTTCTGCGAATAAATTCTGTTCCCGAAGTAATATTCCCCCATTGGTCAGACCCCCCCATTTGCATAGTTACCTCATCGTTCTCGAATAATTTTTGGAAATCATAAGATTGTAATAATTGGTAACTAAACTCTGTGAAAGATAACCCACTTTCCAATCTATTTTTTACTGAATCCTTAGACATCATATAACTGACGGTCAAAGTCTTTCCCACATCTCGAAGAAAATCAAGGACATTCATTTCATTGTAATAATCAATATTATTCCTCATAATGGCTGAATTTTCACCACAATCGAAATCTAGAAATTTATAGAAATTTTCTTTTTGAGCGGCTAAGTTTTCATCCAGCTCATCAAATGATTTTAGAATTCGCTCTTTGTCTTTCCCGGAAGGATCACCAATTCTACCAGTTGCACCACCCATTAAAACGACAGGCTTATTACCAGATAATTGGAATAATTTTAAAATCATGATTTGGACAAAATTACCAAGAGTTAATGCCGGAGCAGTTGGATCAAATCCTATATATCCCACGCGCATTTTTTCAGCTAAATGTTCCTCGACTCCGGGGGTTGAGTCCTGTAACATGCCCCGCCATTTAAGTTCTTCGATGAAATTCATAGTAAAATATAATTAGTTATTTTTTATTTGCAAATTTAGGAAAACTATGTCAATATTGTTGGAATTAATTTCAGCTAATTCTAACATATCTATTTACTATATTTATGGTTTAAGATAGTTTTAGATAAATTGTTCCTTTGATAGAGAATGGTGTGGAAATATTTATTTTTGATGAAATAATTTTATAGCATTGTGTATAAATGATAAAGCTGGTTTAAGGAAGATGAATGTTTAAATCCTTAAATCCTTAAAAGTAAAAAATTGAACTTAGAATATTTCATAGCCACCCGAGTGTCCAAGTCAGGCAGTCAATCATTTTCAAGATTGATAATTAGAATTGCAATTGTCGCAATTGCTTTGAGTGTAACTGTTATGATTGTGGCAACCGCCTTGATTCGAGGATTTAAAAGTGAAATTAGTAATAAGATTTTTGGCTTTTGGGGACACGTTCAAATTACCGATACAAGTAGCGCTTATTTGACTGATGATGAAGTGGCAGTCGATATTAACCAAGATTTTTATCCTTCAATGGATACAGTTGGAAAAACAAAATATTTGGAATATCAAAGCTTGTTTGGCTATGAAATGGAGGATTGGAAAGTGGAAAAAGAAACAAAAGGAGGCATAAGGCATATTCAAGTCTATGCCAATCGGGCGGGTGTCATTAAGACTAAGAATGAAATTGAAGGTATCATTACCAAGGGAATTGGAAAAGATTTTGATTGGCAATATTTAAAAAAATTCTTGGTAGAAGGGAAACCACTCAATTTGCAAGACTCTACGATGTCTCGCGAAATAATTATTTCGGAACATACTGCGAATCGACTCAATTTAAAAATTGGAGATACTTTTACTATTTATTACATCAAAAAAGGAAGTCAAGCCCCTCGGAAATTTAAATTAGCTGGAATTTATCGAACAGGTTTGGCAGAATATGATAAATTAATCGCAATCATTGATATTCGACAAATTCAAAATTTGCGTGGCTGGTCAGAAGATGAAGTAGGTGGCTTTGAGGTTTTTCTAGATGATATTGATGATTTGGAGCCCTTGACGGAACATATATATTTAGATATTTTACCCGCGAATCTTTTTGCCCAATCCATCAAGGATAGAAACCGAAGTATATTTGATTGGTTGGAATTAACGAATACTAATGAACGAGTTCTGATTGCACTAATGCTTTTGGTTGCGATTATTAATATGATGACTGCCTTGTTGATATTGATTTTAGAACGAACAAATATGATTGGTATTCTTAAATCATTAGGACAAACTAATTGGAATATTCGAAAAATATTTTTGTACTACGCTTCCTATATTATTGTTTTAGGATTACTTTGGGGAAATGGAATCGGTCTGCTTATTTGTTTTTTGCAAGATAAATTTAAGTTTTTCAAATTATCGGAGGAAGACTATTACTTGTCTTATGCTCCGATTGAAATTAATTGGTGGGTAGTAGTTGCTTTAAATTTGGGGACTTTGATAGTGACTTTAATTTTCCTAATTATTCCATCCTATATGGTGACAAGGATTTCACCAGTTAAAGCCATTAGATTCAAATAAGCATGTTTTAGCCGATTAAGTTATTTTGTGATCTTTGGCCATCAATAAAAACCTAATCAATTTCAGTTTTTTTTCCAAAAGCACTAAATTCGATGTAAATAAAACAATTATAGTTTTTTTGGATTTTTCGTGGAAACCTTCAATCCCACAAGTACATGTATCTCTTTTATGTTAGTTTATGAATTGTTTTTTTAATTGGTTCGTTTTTTAATAATCTTTCATTCTAGTGGAATATTGCATAGGGTACTAGTTTCTATAATACTTGAGAATAAATAATGGGTGATAACTCTAAAACATACTTTTCTTTTCTATTTGTTTCCTTAATGTTAATGTCATTTGAAGGAAACAAGGGTAAGTTTGTTTTTGAGGATCTGTTTTTAAATGGAAAACAAATTGAAGTTTACAATATTAATGAGCTCAACTCCAAGGGCTCAGATTTTTGTGCTGTTCCATTTCGAAATGGAATTGTTTTTACTTCTTCCAGAAATAGTTCTGATAAAGACGGATTAAAAAATATATTTAATAATAATTACTTCGATTTATTTTACTCTGAAAAAACTGGAAATGATCATTATACGGATCCGAAAAAATTAAGAGGAGATATAAACGGAGACTTACACGATGGTCCTGCTTCTTTCAATCAAACTAGCAGTATAATGTACTTTACTCGAAATAATGAAAAAGTTAAAGGATTGGTTTCTCTAAAAATTTATTCGGCAAAGGAGAAAAATGAAAAATGGGTTGATTTAAAGGAACTTTCATTTAATGGTAATAAGTTTTCTTCTTGCCATCCTTCACTTTCGAAAGATGGCAAAACCATATATTTTGCTTCTAATCGTCCAGGTGGTTATGGAGGGATGGATATCTACAAAACTATCATGAAAGATGGGAAATGGGGAGATCCTCAAAATTTAGGTGTTAATGTTAATGGAGAAGGCAATGAATTATTTCCATATATCAACGAAGTAGGTCATTTGTTTTATTCTTCTGATGGATACGGGACAATTGGGAAATTAGATATTTTTTTGTGCAAAAAAAATGGAAATGGGTTTAAATATAAGATGAATATTGGAGAGCCAATTAATTCCAAATGGGATGATTTTGGATTTTTTATTGATAAAAATGGAGAGCAAGGTTACCTTTCCTCTAATCGTAGTGGAGGAAACGGGAATGATGATATATACGGATGGAAATTGGTTAATAAGAAAATTGTTAAAAAGATAATTGTAATAGATCAATCAACCGGTGAGAAAATAAATGGCGCAAAAATTTTTATTGAAAACCAAAAAAATAGTTGGAGTCCTTCAATATTGAAAAATATAGAGTTTGGAACTTACGGTTATGAAATTATTGATGCAGAGATCTATAATTTAAATATAGAAAAAGAAGGGTATTTTGATTATGTTGCAATATTGACTAAGGATATTATATACAATGAAAAGGAAACAATAGTTTTACTGAACAAAAGAAAGTATAAATTATTTTTAGGGAAAATGATGGAACAAGTAAGTCAGGTATCAATGGGTAATGTAGAGATAGAATTACTTAACGAATGTGATGGAAGTAAACAAACTACAAAATCTGACGAGGATGGTAATTATAGGTTTGATATTATGTGTGGATGTGAATATGTTGTTATAGCAAAGAAAAATGGTTTTATGACAAGAACAAAAATTATTTCAAAAAGCTCTAATCCTTGCCACTCAAATCAATCAATTGAAAAAGTAATTGAAATGAAAGAAGTTTCAAAAAGCAATCGTCCGAGAGCTAGTATCTTTGATAACAAATAGGTCAAACAATTAATAATCCATTTTCATGCAAAGCCTCCCATATTGGAGATTCCAATAATTCTTTAAAATCTCCCAAATTGTTTTTTTCAAAACTAGCCTGAAATTCCTTAAATTTTAGCGGTGGATCTGTTTTAGATTTTAGTCGTAATAGTATTGTTACAATCCATTTTGCAAGTGGTTTTTCTGTTTCAAAACCCCATTCATCTTTTTTATTGTAAAAAACTAATTCTCCAAATTCTTCACCATTATCATTTTGAATAGTAATAGATGGGATGTTACTATTCCATATAATTAAATCATTAGGCCGGTATTTATTACTGGGTAACCAGCTTAAACTATTTTCAATAAAATCATCTTCTACTGTTGTTGGTGAGGTTTCAAAATCAAACCAATCATTAACTGGAAAATCTAAGCCAACTCCATTCATATAATTAAACAGAGATCGTTTCAAACCCTCTGAAAATAATTCATGCTCTGTTCCCGAGGGATCATTATGAACCAAATCATTATTAGCGAACCCATTGAAGGTAGGACCAACCATTTCTACTTCAAATTCTTTTGGTGATAATCCTACTGGACTATGTGCAGTCATCGCAAACTGGTGCCAAAATCCCGATTGAATCACACCTTGCTCGAACATCTGTCTAACCATCTCTAGTGAATCAACTGTTTCTTGTTCTGTTTGAGTAGGAAATCCATACATTAAATAAGCATGAACCATAATGCCTGCTTCAGTAAAAGCATCAGCAACCCTTGCTACTTGTGCTACTGTTACTCCTTTTTTCATCTTGCTTAATAGGCGATCAGAAGCTACCTCCAATCCTCCCGAGACGGCGATACAACCCGAGGCTTTCAGTAAGCGACACAGATCAGGAGAAAAGCTTTTTTCAAATCGAATATTGGTCCACCAAACTACTGTTAAGTCTCTTCGAAGAATTTCAATCGCTAAATCTCGCAATAGAGCAGGCGGTGCAGCCTCATCTACAAAGTGAAAACCATTTTCTCCAGTTTGATCAGTAATTGCTTCGATCCTATCACAAAGCAATTCAGCAGTGACCGGTTCGTACCTCTTTATATAATCTAAGGACACATCACAAAAAGTACATTTCCCCCAGTAGCATCCGTGAGCTAATGTCAATTTATTCCATCTACCATCACTCCAAAGTCGATGCATCGGATTTATAATTTCTATTACTGAAATATATTTATCTAGGTAGAAATCTGAATAATCAGGAGTCCCAGTTTCTCTCTGAGGAATATCTAGGACTGTTGAAGTATTATGATAACAAACCCCACCATTAGTTTTAGCAAAAATTCGTTTGAGTTCAGATTTTGTTTTCTTTCCTTTTAGAAAATCTAAAAGTAATAGGAGAGGAGCTTCTCCATCATCTAGGCTGATGAAATCTAAGTAATCAAAAATACGCTCATCCGATAAACTTCGCAGTTCAGTATTAGCATAACCGCCCCCTAAGATAATTGAAATATGAGGATATTGCTTCTTGATAAATTGTCCACACTTTAATGCTGCAAAAAGATTACCCGGAAATGGAACAGATAAACCAACTGATGTTGGGTTTTCCTTCTTTATTTTTTCATCTAGAAGTTGAATTAATATGTCAGTGACGATAGTTTCAGGAGCATTTAATGCGACTTCCATTTCATCGAAAGATGATAAAGACTGCGACAACCTCTCTGCATATCGACTAAAACCAAAGTGAGGATCAATGGTTTCTTTGATCAAGTCTCCTAGATCTTCCAAGTATAAGGTTGCTAAATGCCTTGCTTTATCCTGAATTCCCATCGAACCAAAAGCTAAGTCCAAATCCTCCAATTCCTCAAAACGATTAGACTCTGGCAAATAACTTCGATCACATATGCTATGTGCCAATGTTGGATTGGTATTTTGTAAAAAAGAAATAACTGGATCAATAGTTTTCAAATATTCTTTTCTAAGTGAAAAAATCCTGAAACAATTATCGGAAAGGTCTAAAGCTTTTGTACTAATTTGATTGAATACACCTTGTAAGCCATTTTTAGAGAATATTTTTAAGATTACTTCAATTCCTAAGTCAACTTGATATGAATCAATATTATGAGTATTCAGAAAACCCTTTAAATATGCAGTTGCTGGGTATGGCGTATTTAATTGGGTAAAAGGGGGAGTAACTAATAATATTTTATGGTTCATAACATTAAACTTACAAGAATATTTTGAGTAGCACGTAACTTAAAACGGTTAATTACCGAATAAAAAAATCAAAACTACTTTAGATTTTCGTAGATTCAAAAACCAGTCTTATTTTTTTCTGAAAAAAGTTAAATTATTTTATTGACGATTTGACATTTTGTAAAAAATTATTCTATATTTGCACCGCTTTAGTGAATAACACATGAGTTATTAATACTAACCAAAATTAAAAGCGAAAGTAGCTCAGCTGGTAGAGCACGACCTTGCCAAGGTCGGGGTCGCGAGTTCGAATCTCGTCTTTCGCTCTAAGTCTTCTAGTTTGAAGACTTTTTTTTGTAGAACTGGATTAGAAGAGGCTTTCTTCATTCTTAATTCTTTCTTCATTAAGTTGCCCGAGTGGTGGAATTGGTAGACACGCCGGACTTAAAATCCTGTGCTCTTCGGGGCGTGCGGGTTCAAGTCCCGCCTCGGGTACAAACCATTAGGTTAAACCGCTGATAATCAACAGATTACAGCGGTTTTTTGTTTATGGCAACAGTTTCTTATGTGGGCAAACGAAAGCTCAATTACTAGTTTTCTATCTCTTCCTAGGAAAATCATTCTTCCTGACTCTAATTAAAATGGGTAAATTAGAGTGTGTCAAAACCACCTGCACCACTTCGAAAAAGATTAAACCATGATTATTTAATAAAAAATCTACGAAGTGATTTCGAAAAAATACCGGATCATCGTGCACCTAACTCACCATTTACGTATCGAAGCACCATCAGACTGAGTAAAAGGGGACGAGGATTAATGGAAAATAAAATTCCTTCAGAGCTGTTGTATGTCGATAATCATCAATAACTTCTAAAGTCATCCCAGGTTCTTTGGAATATCTCTCAACCATTTCAATAGTAAAAGAGGTTTGCCGTTTCCAACTTCTCGGATAGTTCATCCATCCTTTAGGACTTCTTTAGTTGAGGAGAGTTGTTCTTCTGTTATATAATTTTTAGCTGTGATATCTCCTGAAACCTCATTTAGTATTCTTGTCATTTCAAGGTGGTCATGATGCGGGATATATTCCCCTTATTCAAATTGAATTAGGGATATTTAAAAATAAAATTGGTAGTTTAATGTTTGGGATTCAACCAGTTTGGTCTTTTATTTTTATAGGCTTCAAATTTATTTTTGATGTTTTCAAATTCTGGAAATTACATCCAAGCAATAATTGCTTTACCTGAGTGTTATATTTTTTTTGTTCTCATGGTAATTGATGTTGGGTCTATGCTGTTTTTGAAAGGCGCTCAAAAGAAAAACATCCCAATTTAGAGGAGTGTCAGTATTCCATTTCTCAAGATGACCATTTGCTTTTTGTGCATAGGAAGATATGGAATTGGGTTGTATCGTAATATTGACAAATCCCAAGCACTTGATTTGATAAATTATCTACGTTTATAATCATAAATAATTATTTTTGATTTAATTATTTTCAATAATTGTAATTGTATTGTTATGAATTTTTGCAATCCTTCCTCATTACTGACTATTGTCTTGACATATCTTGTAATTTTTTTAAATCTTGTTCTGTGAAATTTTCTTTTGAAGGAGCGTTGATGGGGGCTCGGATGAATCATAGCGTTGGTGCTATTAATGATAATTCAAATTTGTTTGTTTTGGGATGGAGTAAAACTGTTGGTGATTTGCGTATTGCTCATTTCATTGGAATGCATGCTTTACAAGTGTTGCCATTGCTTTCTTTTTATTTGTTGAGAAATACGAAAGCTATTATTGTTTTGGCTTTGCTTTATGGACTTTTAGCTTTAGTGACACTTGTTCAGGCGTTGCAGGGTAAACCTCTTTTTCAATAAGTTTTTGACATTCCTTAGTTTGATTTGGCATTCAATTCAAACGTTCCTACATTAATTTTGACTTATATTGAAATGTTTCTTTATTTGAATTTTTTCGTATTAAAGTATGAAGTTGAAAAAAAACTAGGATAAACTCGAATGAAAAAAAATAAAAAGGTGAATAAGATGATAAGTTATTATTTATATTGTTTTCATATTTGCAAATGTATTATTTTTTTTAAAATATTACTTATTCTTTAAATTTAAACTAAATCTTTTGTTACTAATTCAGCTACTTCTCTACCGGATTTCATTGCAGCATTGATAGAACCATTTAATTGAAAGTCACCACATAGATATAATCCTTTTCTGATTTTAAAATCTTGTTTAGAAATCTCATGGTGAACATTTGATTGATTAGGTAAAGCATACTCTATCACCTTAGTGTCCAGATGTTCCCAATCTTCAACAGCTTTTCCAAACCATGTTTTTAATTCACTCCGAATAGCTTTGACTATTTCTTTTTTGGAAAAATCTGATTTGCCGACAACTGAAATGGAAACTAGGCTTTTGTTTACTGGAGCGTAGCCAGATGCAACTTGGCTTATAGTACAGATATTATTTGCCAATCTTTCTTTATTCGTATTGAGCGCAATGATGGGTTTTTTAAGTGGAGGTATTTCTGCAATAAAATGTAAATGGGTAGTGCTTTGATATCGAGTTTTTACTCTCTCAAGTTCTTTGACAAAGCTCGTAGCTTCCGTTGCGACAATAATATTGGGTGCAGAAAAAGCAGAACCGTCCTCAAGGTAAACTGTTTGATTTTCTATTTTTAAAACCCGTGCGTTGGTTGTTATAAGGTTTTCAGGTAAGGGTTGAGCGAGTAATTTTGGAATTTCTTCCATTCCTAAATTTGGAATTGCTGTATCAGCTTCTCCAAACATTTTAAAAACAAAATCAAACATTCTACGACTGGTCGTCAATTTTTTTTCCAAAAAAATACCTGCAAAAAAAGGAGTGAAAAATTGTTCAATCATCTGATTGCTAAATCCATAGTCACCTGATAAAGCCTCTAGAGTCGTTTTTTCTTTTTGTTGAAAAATCTCCTCAATTGTAAGTTTAGCGAGTCGAGTTTTTAATTTTAGTATTCGCAGTTTATCCATCAAATTTCCAGTACTAGAAAATAACGTAGGCAACAGGCTAGAGAAATCTCGCAAAGGGTCTCCGATATGAGATTTCTTTCCTCCAGGCAAAAGTAATAGAGCACCTGGGGTAAAGCTTTTTAAAGCTAATTTTTTATAATCTAACCAGCGTTTGGCTTCAGGATATTCAGTCAGTAAAACTTGGAAACCTCGGTCAAGTCGAAAACCATCAACCACCTCTGTTTTTACCCGTCCACCGATTCTCTCCGTTGCTTCGAATAATTTAAAGTCAATTCCTTGTGTGTGAAGTTGCCTAGCAGCAGACAACCCAGCTAGTCCACCACCAATAATAATTGCTGTTGATTTCATTTATCTAATTTCATTATAAAAAGTGAATAACAAAAGAATTGTAGAAAAGATGTAATTTTTTTTAAAAAAGATTTTCACGATTTCTAATCTTGCGGAGTTTTAAAGTGCAAACTTAAACTAATGATATTAATAGTTTCACAAACTAAAGTGGTTATAAATAATGATGTTTTATTTATCTTCTATCTACCCCCGATTAAAATTTTATTTTATTTTTCTAATTTTTTTTTTGTAATCTAACTATTAAAAATATTTACGCCTTTCTTTTAATTAATATTTTAACTGTTTAACAAAAATATTTTGGATTTTATATAGCTAATAACTAATTTTGCTTTAGATGAAAAAATTAATTGTAATTTCATTACTGAGCCTTATGTTAATTCCATTACTCTTGATAAATGTGAATTTTCTGCATAATGTTGTTGCACACACTCATATATTTTGTGCGAGTGAAGATAACCATAATCATGTCCTAATAAAAGACTGTCAGACTATCTGTAAGATTGCTCCAACTAACAAACAAAATCAAATTCCAGTTAAAGTAGAATCTAATAAGTTTAAGCAAATAGTTTTAACTTATCCTTATCTTTATTTCAAGAGTGTATTTCCAATCTCATCCTCTACCAGTACATCCCTTTCTTCTTTTTATGGTAGAATCAAGTCTGAAGACCTTTTCCGTCCTCCTATGTTCTAAATTAGGATAATCAATATGTTTTTAGAAAACCTTGAATAGTTTATCACATTTCATTTTTTATAAAATACTGATTGTGGTTTACTTTCATTGGAAGGAAAAGATGTCAGAGTGTTTGTTTACCATTTCATTAGTTCCTTTCGATCTCGACTACATATTGGTTATTCCGGATGAGAATAGAGATTTTTATTTAAGTATTAAATACTCAAATAAGATATGGCCACGCCTGTAATAATTTACTTTTCTCTACACATTAGAAAATTATTCTATTAAAAAAATAAACAAAAATAGTACTCTAATTCTATTTTTTTGACAATATCGCTTGTCTAATACTTGACAAAAAAATGTTGAAAGCAAAAAACTTAACAAAGAAATACGGGAATTATATAGCACTTGAGAGTTTAAATTTGACTGTAAACTCTGGAGAAATATTTTGCCTTTTAGGTGCGAATGGTGCAGGGAAAACAACTACGATCAATTTGTTTATGGATTTTATTCATCCGACAGCTGGAGCAGTTTATATCAACGATATGGAGGTAAGCAAACATAGTAGTGCTACAAAAACACACGTAGCCTATATTCCTGAAAACTTGAACCTTTACAGTGATTTAACAGGACTGGAGAACCTCCAATTTTTTGCAGGGTTGAGTAACAAAAAACCTGATAACTTGATGGATACCCAACTACTCCAATCAGTTGGTTTGGCTTATGAAGCGGTAAATAAAAGGGTGTCTCAGTACTCCAAAGGTATGCGTCAGAAAGTAGGTATTGCCATTGCTAAAGCAAAGCAAGCAGAGAATCTTTTATTAGACGAACCTACCTCTGGCTTAGACCCAGAAGCTAGTAATGATTTTGGTCGCTTACTTCAAAATATGCGTGAAAATAATGTTGCGATTTTGATGGCTACCCATGATTTGTTTAGAGCAAAAGAGACAGGTACTCATATTGGGATAATGAAAGCTGGTGTGTTAATTCATTCATTAAGAAGTGATGAAATCAAATTGAACGAATTAGAAAAATTATATTTAGAAACAATGAAAATCAATAATAATTCGAGTATTGATTTTTCTAAAACATAAAAAGATGAATATTATTTATTAATACATATTGACTTTTTTGTGTTCACTATCACACGCCATTTTAGTGCATAGGCATAGTCTTCCGTCGAGTGTTCGTCGTAACACTTGACGGTTTTTTTAAAAACAAATTTGATGAGGATAAGGATAGTAATGCATTTATTTCGTCACACATTTACCAACCTCTTAAAGAGTAAGGGAGTTAAGTGGCAAGTTGTTACTTTCAATATATTATTGATAATTGCTTTATCAACAGCTTTTTTTTCATTGCAAAAACATCAACATACCGTTGAGCATTACAGCAAAGAGAGTCAAAATGCTATTAATTTTTCAAAGACAATTTTACCCAATAATGTAGTTCGATTTGGAGAAATTTCAGCAGCCTTGATTTTGCAATTACTATTACCATTATTTATTTTTTTTGGGGGATTTGTGTTGGTTGAAGGTAAACGAGAATTAGAAACACTTCGTTTGGTGTTATCTCAGGGAGTGAGCTTTACCGAACTCTTAATCGGTGAAACAATGGGACTCTTTTTTCTCTCTTTAACCCTTTTAATTCCTTCTTCTATCATTGCTTTAAAACTACTTCTCTTTAATTCAATTTCTTTAGACGTATTATTAAGTTTTAGTTTACTCGTTTTCAGTTTCTTATTATATTTATTAGTTATGTCTCTTCTATCAGCTTGGATCTCAGCTCTATTCAAAACTTCCAAAACTGCTTTGATTCGATTAGTTGGTTGTTGGTTATTCTTTACTTTAATGTTACCCAATTTATTCTCAATGACCTTGGTCATTCAGACTTGAGTAACTACTTAAATTTTCAAAATCAGTTGATAGTATTTCATGAGGCTCAACGGTTATACTTTTATCCTAAATTTTTTGAGAGTAAATCGATTGATTCAGAGGATTGGAAAAAAAATTGAATTGGAGTATTTTAATGATAATCGAAAGGTGAATTGGTAGGAATTATTGCCATTACTTTTGGTCAGTCTTTCATTGTTACTTTGTGCAATGAAACTTCAAAGGAGTGGAAAATGTCACTTTGAAATTTTCAAAAAAAAATGAAATTATTAATTCTTGTAAACAGTATATTAATCACTTTTCTGTTCACTCGAAAATCAGTTTAAAATGCTATGATCAAAGTAAAACAGTTATCTTATAAGTACCCCAGTGGACCATTAATTCATTTTCCCGACTTTGAAGTTAAAGGCGGTGAATCTCTTTTAGTTTTAGGGGAGTCAGGTTGCGGTAAGACCACTCTACTACATTTGTTGGCAGGCTTGTTACGTCCTACCTCAGGAAAAATTTGGATAGATGATAAATTAGTTTCACAATTAAATAATTCACAAATGGATCAGTTTAGGGGAGAACAAATTGGTCTAGTCTTTCAAAAAAATTATTTTATTGAATCTCTCAATATTTTGAATAATCTTATTGTTTCTCCTTATTCAAACAATAAGGATCATGCAGTAACTATTTCTAAAAGATTAGGAATCGAGGAAATACTAAATCGTTATCCTAAACAATTAAGTGTTGGACAGCAACAAAGAGTAAGTATTGGTCGGGCAGTAATGAATGCACCTATGTTATTACTCGCTGATGAACCTACGAGCGCCTTGGATTATCGTAATTGCAAAAATGTAATCAATTTACTTTTAGAAGAGTCTGTTAACAATAATGCGGCATTGGTGATAGTGACTCACGATGACCGCTTGAAAAAAGAAGTTCATAATAATATTGAATTATTTCCAATCACGAACCAAATGAACTAATCTATGATTATAAAAATTGCTTGGAAAAATTTAATTCACAAACCATGGAATACTGGATTATGTATAATTCTATTGGCTTTTGGTGTTGGCATCATTTCTCTTTTAATTTTGATGCAATATCAATTAGAGCAAAAGTTTAGTCGTGATTTAAATAATATAGATTTGGTGGTAGGAGCCAAAGGAAGCCCTCTTCAGTTAGTGCTTTCAGCAATATACCACTTGGATGCACCTACTGGAAATATCAGTTTAGCGGAAGCTCGAAAAGTAATGGATAATCCAATAGTAAAGAAAGCTATTCCTTTAGCTTATGGTGATTCTTATCAAGGTTATCGTATTTTAGGAACAACTATAGGGTATGTAGAAAATTATGATGCTCAAATTCGAGATGGAAGGCTATTTTCTGAAAAAATGGAAGTTACTGTAGGTGCTGATGCGGCTTTAAGGACTGGCCTAATTGTCGGTTCTATTTTTTATGGAACACATGGGGAAGCTAAAGGTGGTCATGTTCATGAAAACCATAAGTATGAAGTAGTTGGAATATTAGAAAAGTCTAATACTGTATTGGATAATTTATTACTGACAAATGTAGCAAGTGTTTGGCAAGTGCACACTAAGGATTCTGAAAATAAGAATTCTATTGATACACTTCATGCTACCACACTAGACCTCAATCATGCCCATCATGGTCATGAGCATGACCATCATCATGATCATGATGACCTAGTCATTACTGCGGATAGTATGGACATAACTGCTATTCTGCTGAAATATAAAACCAAAAGATCTATTATGACTATACCTCGTTTCATTAACGAGCAAACTAATATGCAAGCAGTACTGCCAGCCTTAGAAATAAATAGACTTTTTTATATGATTGGTGTGGGTGGGTCTACCTTGAAATTAATAGCAGGTGGTATTATTTTGATGGCTGGTTTAAGCGTATTCTTTGGGCTTTTCAATCGTTTAAGAGAACGTAAATATGAAATTGCTCTTTTACGCTCTGTCGGCTACAAGCAACTACATCTCTTTAGTTTATTAGTTTTTGAAGGAACCTTTCTAGCGCTATTAGGGTATGGAGTAGGGTGGGGATTAAGTCGTTTAGGATTACACTTTTTAAATCAACAGGCTCAACATGATTTTAATTTACAGTTTGATAATGGATTAGTCACAGGTGAAGGAAATTTACTACTCTTAACTATTGGTGTAGGAATTCTAGCTGCCTTAATTCCAGCTTTTCAAGCGATTAGAATGAATGTATCGGCCACTTTATCAGAAAATTAATTAAAAATGAGATACTTTTTACAAATAATAGTTGCGGTAATTACTGTGTTTTTGATAATCAACTTAAATGAAAATGAGGAAAACTTAAACCCTAAGGGGGTAAAAAACAATCTAAGTTCTAAGTTAATAGAAGGAACTAAAACAGGAATGAAAGCCAATGAATCGAAACCAAATTATTTAATCAATGATTCATTGTACAAGTGGGACGAAACTTTGTTAGACTGGGTAAGTTTCCCTCCTCCAGAAAAAAAAATAGAACAGTTAATAAATCCTATTTTTACTTCCTCCCCATTGTTGAAACCGAACTCTAAGCCAATTGTTATCGATTGGGAATTATTGCAAGATATTGAATATCAACTTAAATATTACGAAGCTTTAAGTATGGAAATATATTCCCCAGTTTTTACAAAAGCATTGGAAGCCATTGATGGAAAGGAAGTAATTATTGAAGGTTTTGTGATTCCATTTGAAGAAAGTGGTGATCTACTAGCACTTTCTGCAAATCCATTTGCATCTTGCTTTTTTTGTGGTAAAGCAAGTCCCGCCTCAGTTATTAGTATGTACACTAAGAAAAAGAAGCGATATAAAATGGATGATTTTAGAAAGTTTAGAGGAGTGCTAAAATTGAATTATGATGACCCAGAGGAATATTATTACATCTTAAGCAAGGCAGATCCAATATAAAAAAGCGTTAAGTAATTAGTGCCTAAATACAATCAGGGCAATCTCCCTCTAGCGTTAAATTTGATCTTTTGATCTTATACCCTTTAACTTTTTTTAATATTGGCAATTCTATCTCATCGACACAAAAGGTCTTTTCACATTGAGTACAAATAAAGTGGGCATGATTATGTTGATGTGCTTTTTCTGAACACGCTTCAGGACATATGGCGTATTTGGATACATCATTGGTGTTAGGAACTTTATGTATTATTCCTTTTTTCTCGAAAATGGTTAATGCTCGATAGATGGTTACTTTATCTTGGGTTGAGCTTATTCTCTCCTTAACATCTTTAAAAGAAAGACCATATTTAGTATTCATAAATACCTCTAATAACTCTATTCGAAATTGTGTTTTTCTAATTTTATTGGTTAACAAAAGCTCCAGAATATATTCTTTATTCATAATGCAAAGTTAATGTAATTATCACAAATAATTAAATTAAACGCAACTAAGTTGCATTTAATTTATAGGTATTACTATATTTGCAACTCGGTTGCGTTTTTTTACTTTAAAAGCGAAAAAGAGGCAAACTATTTTTTAAAAACACATTTACATAGATGAAACATGTTCTATTTTTATTCACCTTGTTAGTAATTAATGCTCCATTATTTGCTCAAAAATCAGATTCTTGTATTTATGAAATGAGAGGAATTATCCTAGATGCAGATACAAGAGAGGTTTTGCAATATGTTGCTGTAAATATTGAAGGGACTGAACATTTTTCACTAACAGATCCCAATGGAGAATTTTTAATTAAAAAATTATGTAATTCATCTAATGCACTCACCATATCATGCTTAGGGTATTGTGATACCACTTGTCAACATTTTAATGAATACAGCGAAAAATCTACCATATATTTAAAAAAAGAAAAAAATTATTTAAATACAATAACTATTACTGCAGCGAGGATTAAAGAAGCAGGAACGGCATCTATTTCACAACGAAGTCTTGATAAAGAGGTGTTATCCATTGATCCAAATCAATCGCTTGCTGCTGCCATTTCAAAAGTAGAGGGCGTGACTTTTACCTCAACCGGAAATAATGTACAAATGCCTGTTATACATGGTTTGTATGGTAATCGTGTACTCATCCTCAACAATGGTATTAAACATGGATTTCAAAATTGGGGTTCAGATCATGCACCTGAAATTGATATTTCATCAGCTAATCGTGTGACTGTATTGAAAGGTGCCGCCGGCGTTCGTTATGGACCTGAAGCACTAGGTGGAGCTATAATTGTTGAAGGTAATCCTCTTCGTTTAGCTCAACAATTTGAAGCTAAAGTGGGTACTGGTTATCAAACTAATGGAAAAGGTTACTTTGTAAATTCTGAAATTTCGCAAGGACTAGATAAATGGAGTTATCATTTAGGAACTAAGTATTCTCGGATTGGTGAGCGGTACACTCCAGACTATTTACTCACAAATTCGAGTAAAGAGGAAAGAGCTCTTAATGGAGGTTTACGTTACCACTTAAATGACTTGGACTTCAAAATTTATTATAGCTATTTAAACCAAAACTTAGGACTGTTGCGGGCTTCAATTGCAAATAGCGGTACTGCATTTATTAAAGCCATTAATTCTAATGAACCAATTATCATTAATGAATTTTCTTATAATATTAATCAACCCAACCAGCTTGTTCAGCATCATTTAGGAAAAATAGAGATAAACTGGAGATATGCGGATGATGCAAAATTGATGTTAAGGTTAGGAAGTCAACTCAATAAAAGAGAAGAATATGATGTGCGAAGGAATGCTGATTTACCAATTATTGATCTTGATATTGTCACAAATGAAATCCAATTAGACTGGAAACACCCTGCCTGGTTTGAGCTTAATGGTTTAGTCGGCTTACAAATGTTTACACAGAATAATGACAATAACTCAGGTACTCAAACTACTCCTTTTATTCCTAATTATAACACTTTTCGTTTTAGTGCTTTTGGTATTGAAAGTTTTAAAAAATACAAAAGCACCTTTGAACTAGGTATTCGGTTGGACCATGAATACAATAATGTACGAGGAAGAGAAACTAGCCAAAATATCTTTAGAGACAATTATAGTTTTACAAACCTAACTACTTCATTAGGATACATTCTTCAATTTTCAGATAATACTTCATTTAGAAGTAATTTGGCAACAGCTTGGCGTACTCCTAACATGGCAGAGTTATACAGTTATGGACAAAATGGTTTTAAAACTTCCTTTGGGTTACTCCGATATTATACAGATGATAATGAGAATGGTGCATTACGAACGGATAAAGTTGTTGACTTGGAAGAAAGTAATATTTCCCCTGAAAAGGGTTATAAATGGATTAATGAATGGATAAAACAAAAAAAGAAAAATACATATACTATAACAGTTTATACTCATTATATTCAAAATTTTATATTTAATCGACCTCTGGGAGTTATAGGAACGATTAGAGGACCAATGCCTGTTTTTATAAATGACCAAGCTGATGCTTTATTTACTGGTGCAGATCTTTCTTGGCAAAAAGAATGGTCAGATGCTATAAATGGAACACTAGGTATAAGTTACCTCTGGTCAAAAAACTTAAAAAAAGACGAAGCACTCATTAATCAACCCCCCATTAAGATTAATTATCAATTAGACTGGAAAATTAAAACCTTCAGTAAAGCGACATCTTCTCAACTCTCTTTAAAGCCAAGTTATCTTTTTAAACAATTCAATGCACCTCGAACAATCCAAACAGAAGATCTGATAGATGGTTCAGTTCCTATTACAAAAGATTCGAAGATATTTGATTTCAAAGATACTCCGTCAGGATATCTTTTATTTGATATTGCTTGGCAGCTTGAGTCAGAAAAAATTAAGACAGGTATATCAATCCAAAATGTATTTAATACTCGGTACCGAAATTATCTCAATGAGATGAGATATTTCGCCGACGAGCCTGGAATAAATATTCTATTATCAATTAACTATTTTTTTAATATAAAATCAAACTAACAATGAAAGTATTTAATTATTTTAACAAGTTCAGCCTTATCGCTTTTTTTTCGATAGGTGTTTTAGTCACAGGATGTAAAGATGATGATGTTCCTGATGAGGAAAATGAACTAGAGGTAATCACAGATGTGAAACTCATTTTCACTAATGATGCTGATGCAACAGACGTAGTCGAAGCAAGTGCTCAAGATCCAGATGGAGAAGGAGTCGAGGAACTTGAGATTTTAGGAGAAATTACTCTTGATGCTGACAAGACCTACACTCTGACATATGAGATTTTCAATAATTTAGAAAGTCCTGGAGAGGATATTGGCGCTGAGATTCAGGAGGAAGATGATGAACATCAACTATTTTATAGTTTCACTGCTAATGCATTTGCTAATCCAACTGGAGATGGAAATATTGATTCTGCTTCTGATCCTATTAATTACAATGATAATGATGGAAATGGTAACTCTTTAGGTTTGTCTACTTCTTGGACAACTTCATCCACTACTATCTCTGGAGGTACATTTGCGGTTAGACTACAACACCAACCAGATGTAAAAACCGCTTCCTCTGGTGCTACGGACGGAGATACTGATTTTGATTTACAATTTGTATTGAATATTCAATAAAAGTGAAAGCCCTTTTTACAAATATGAAAGGGCTTTCACCTCTTTTTTATCGAATTTACTTTGATTTTGGTTTATAACCATTGAATTGTTTATATGAATATACCAATTATTAAAATTTCTAAATCAATAAATTTTAGACATGATACCATCTAGTTTTGAAGAATGGAAAAACTGTATTGTTAATGACTGCAATATTAAATTGACAGAAGAATTTACAAAAAAAAGATTAAGTATTTACGAGGATTCTAATCATCCTGAAACAAAAAACTTTGAAAAATTATACGGTAAACAACATTTGAACAATATTATTTATTGGTTAAAAAAATATGTTGATAAATGATAATTGGGTGAAATATTTACATAACCTCTACCACGAATTTATAAGTTTAGAAATCGAAAATAAAGTATTAAGATATATAAACTTACAATATTTTCACAAGGTATAAAATAGTAATATTTAGGAAATCGGTAAGGGAAAGACCTTGTTGATTCATCTTCAAAAGAATATTAGACACAGATAAATAAATTTTTTGATAACTAGAATTTAAGCGATGAGAACTTATATACACCCTCGTTTTTCTATACATCTCGAAACTAAAATAAAGGAATAACAAGATTGCTATTAAACTAATAAATAGTTAATAATAATGAATGAAACTAATTTTAAATTTGATAATGCAGTTATTAGTGATGATGCCAATGGCTTACAAGATATCCATATAAAAACTAAAAACATTGCAATTTATCATCGGCAAATACAATCATTGAAAACTGCACTTGATCGTGTTACAGAACAATCTATTGAATTTAGAGCGAGTGGCAAAAAAGAGGAAATTATTGCTGCTCTCGATATTTATTTCACTAAGAATTTTCCTGAACATAGAGTCTTATTGGATGATACTTTAAACCTCTTAAGTTTATTCAAAAAAGTTTCCAACTCATCTTCTTTTCGGTTTTTATTAGCGACGATTAATACTAATATGTGTCGCAAATTTCATACAGACATCAATAATTTAAGAATGCTCTGTACTTATGCTGGCCCTGGAACATTATGGTTGCCAGAAGAAGCTGTCAATAATAAAGCTTATCGCACTGGAGGAGATGATAAAGATGTTGTGTTAGATCAAAATTTAATTCAACAGGTAGATACTGGTGATGTAGTAATTTTAAAAGGAGCATTGTACCCAGAGTCTAAAGCTATCATACACCGGAGTCCAACAATTGAGGAAACTGGAAAAAAGCGACTTTTATTACGCATTGATACTAATGAATCTGTAAACTTTTGGAAATGATAACATCTCTTAGTTTTGTTACTCATCCCTCAATTATTGAGGGTTAGTAATCAGATCGATAATAAAATATAAATAATGAAAATTTTTTTGAAGTAGTTAAATAATTTATTCGGCACAGAATACTTAAATAGAACAATAAGCCTCTCTCTATAATAAACTAATTTTTGAAACTATAAAAATTATAACAATGATTACAAAAGAAAAAGTTTTAGATGCACAAAACAGTTGGGGTGCAGGAGTAGTGAAAATCGGTTCACTCAAAGAAAGTCGGTCAGAGTGTGAAAATTTTGCAAAGGATTTTCTTGATTCACATTATGCGTTTGAAACTGCGCCAGTTTTATTTAAACCAACGAAATGCGCAGTAGAACAATTTAGACCAACTAAAGCGGAGGCACAATCCTACTTTATTGCAGGTGATGACCGAGCATGCCATGAGGATAATGGTTTCGCTATAGCTCCATGGACAAATGTAAGATTCGAAAACGCAGGTATTATTCTAGAAGAAAGCCGTGCAATTGCTATGGGAAATTATTTTTTTACTACTGTGGATGGTGTTGAAGTGAAAGTAGAATACACTTTCGGTTACCAATTAATTAATAATGAATTGAAAATTGATTTACATCATTCTTCTTTTCCTTACAATCCAACCCCTGTAGTTTAATGAAGAAATGTTTATATTTTATTTGTCCTACGGATTGCCTTGAATCTACTATTCAAAGTACATTTCACCAAGAGAACTTTTTCTACAGTTCTCTTGGTAACTCTGTTAATTTTAACGAGTGTGAATTGAACCAAGCTAAACAATTAATTTGCGACAAAGGGATTAGAGAAATTTCTTTCATTTTAGCTGATGATAATCGAATCGTTTTAGATGCCCTGAATGAACAAAGATTTTTAAATGTCACGGGCTTGAAAAAATTCTATAGCCAGGTGTTGCTAGAAAAAGAATATTTAGAAATTTTATGGCAAATTCAAAACCCTCATTTTCTAATTCTGTCCTCGTTCTTGAATAAAAAAATTGAAGAATTAAAAAAGGGGTTAAGTGAATTAATGGTTGGTGATTTTAATTTAAGTGGTAAAATATACAGGAAAAAGGAACTCAAGTTTGATGATATTTTTTCTTATAAAATTTACCACGAAGAGTTTACTTTAAATTAAATCAGTATTTAGCTCCTCAAAAAGAATAATTTACATTAAAAAAAACATTAATAAAACAATTTAAAATGACTCCAATAAAAAAATTACCTGTTACTGTGTTGAGCGGTTTCTTAGGAGCCGGAAAAACGACTCTACTTAATCATATTTTACACAACAAGGAGGGTTTAAAAGTAGCAGTTATCGTTAATGACATGAGTGAAGTTAATGTAGATGCCAACCTTGTGAAGAGTGAAAATGTGTTATCGAGAACTGAGGAAAAACTTGTAGAAATGAGCAATGGTTGTATTTGCTGCACCCTTCGAGAAGACCTTATGATCGAAGTTGAAAAACTAGCAAAAGAAAATCGATTTGATTATTTGTTAATTGAAAGTACAGGGATTAGCGAACCCATCCCTGTAGCCCAAACGTTTAGTTTTGTTGATGAAGAAAATGGGGTTGACCTTTCTAAATGGAGCTATGTAGATACGATGGTCACGATGGTGGACGCGTTTAATTTTTTTGAAGATTTTGGAAGCCCAGAAATGTTGGTAGATAGAAAATTGACAGATATAGATGGTGATGTCAGAACAATTGTAAATCTTTTGACAGATCAAGTTGAATTTGCCGATGTAATTATTTTGAATAAAACGGATTTGGTGACCAAAGAGACTGTTGACTTTCTCAAAGCCGCTATCCAAAAGCTAAACCCCTCTGCTAAAATTATTAAGTCTGTTTTTGGTAAGGTCAAACCAAGAGAAATTATTAATACAGGACTATTTGATTTTGAGCAAGCAGAACAAAGCGCAGGCTGGATAGAAGAATTGAACAAGGAAGAACACACGCCAGAAACTGATGAATATGGTATTAGTTCCTTTATTTACCGCAGTAGAAAACCTTTTGATCCAATTCGTTTATGGACTTATATTCAACATGATTTTCCTTATACCATTATTCGGAGCAAAGGTATGTTTTGGATTGCCTCTCGGCCTGAGCAAGCAATGATTTGGGGGCAAGCAGGTGGTTCCATGAGAACCGATAGTGCAGGCGTTTGGTGGGATAGTATGCCTTGGGAAAGACGAATAAATTATATTGCTTTTCTAGAAAATCAACAAATGATTGAATCCGATTGGTCCGAAACTTTTGGTGATAGAAAAAATGAAATTGTTTTTATTGGTCAAAACATGGATGAGACCGCTATAAGAAAAACCCTTGACACATGTTTGTTGACTGATGAAGAACTTAAAACAGAGCAATGGAAGAACGGGTTTTCTGATGAATGGCCAGTACAAAAAGTTTATACTTTAACTGAATAACCTCTAAAGGATGAATTAAATGTAAATCCGTAGGTAGGATAAATATTTTTTTAATAAACGATATATAATTTTCTAAATGGATACCAAACCTTCAACTATTTTAACAGGGTTTTTAGGTGCAGGTAAAACGACCTATTTAAATCATTTACTTAAAAGTAAACCCAATACCCGCTATGCTATTATTGAAAATGAATACGGAAAACAAAGTATTGATAGTGAATTAATTCTTCGAGCAGAAGACGATATTATCGAACTAAACAACGGTTGTCTTTGTTGCTCCTTGAATGATAATTTATATGATATTTTAAATAAACTTTTTAGCCGGAAAGCTGAATACGACGAAATTCTGATTGAAGCTACAGGAGTCGCTGATCCAAGGGGATTAGCAGATCCGTTTATTTCTTTTCCAGCTATCAAAAATCAATTTCCACTCACTAGAATTATTTGCTTAATTGATGCAGAACTTATTGAAGACCAACTGCATGATACAAAGGAAGCTATTAGCCAAATTACTTTTAGCGATGTCTTATTAATTAATAAAACAGATTTGGTAGCAGAGGATTATTTGAACAAATTATCCAAACGTTTGAAAAAATTAAATCCTCTAGCAAAAATTGTATTTGGAAATTATCATGATTTCCCCATAGTAGAAATCGAAGCGCATAATTCTCAACTGGATGATACTTTTTTTGAAAATCATAAGGGTAGTAGTCATGATAATAATAACTTTCCGATACAGAAACCTCATTCACATTATCCACATGATCATACTGACGAAGTCGATTCTTTCACCTTGTTTTTTAAACATCCATTTGATCAAATGACTTTGCAACATCGATTATTAGTTTACTTAACATTTCAAGCTAAGAATTTGTATAGGATGAAAGGACTAATTTGGTTAGAAGGTAAAGACGAACAATTCCTTTTACAAGCGGTGGGAAAACGATTTGTGATTGAAGAAAAAAGAACTTGGAGGGCTGACGAAAACAAAGAAAGCAAAATTGTATTTATTGGAAAAAATATTCAAAAAGAGCCATTAGAAAAAATGCTAAGCCAATGTTTTGCCAAATTAATATCAAACTAATTTTAAAATTATTCTCAAATGCACAATTCACAATTAGTTAACACAGTCAATAATAAGTCAGACCTTTTTGGCTTAATAGCAAGTAGTTTATGTATGGTACATTGCTTAATAACTCCATTAATTTTTGTGGTGCAAGCATGCACTACGAGTTGTTGTGATGCTGGACCATGGTGGTGGAGTTTAATTGACTATTTCTTCTTAGTAATTTCTTTAGTAGCGATATATTACTCTGCTAAAACCACTTCACTTAAATGGATGCCTTTCGCCTTATATTTGAGCTGGGGAGTTCTTACGTTGTTGATGTTGCATGAACGATTTTATTATTTTGATATTCCTCACACAGTAGTTTATATACCAGCTTTTAGCTTGGTCTTTTTTCATTTGTATAATCGAAAATATTGTACTTGCGAAAAAGTAAGTTGTTGTGTTGATTAATTTTTTTAAATCCCTAATAGTTTACATGGTCAGCATTGATTTGTGTCTTTTTAAGGATAGGATTCTTCCTGAAATATATTAAGCGAAACTATGTCTGGGTTTTATGTAATTACTTTCAAGGTCAATTGAATTTTGATTTAAATAAAATCCACTCGATTAATTTAGAAGCCCAATCATTTTAGAGAGATTGGGCTTCTAAAGAAAAACATTTTTTTATTCAATAAAACGAACCTTTTTATTTTTTCTAAAATTTAAAACCTCTTCTTACCTAATCAATGTTAAATCTCCAGATTCAACGATTTCTTCGCCAGCAGCATCTCTAAGGAAAAACAGGTAAGCATACACATCAGAGGGGGCTGATTTATCATCAATGTATCCATCCCATGCATGACTTGTGCCACTTCCTGAATGAACCTTTTGCCCCCACCTATTAAATATTTTTAATGAGATAATTTCATAGCCATTTCCCTGAGTTACAAGTTCAAAAACATCATTCAACCCATCTCCATCAGGAGTGAATGCATTAGGGATCTCATAACCACAAGCTATGGTTAAATCCTCATCTACAGTTATTTCAATTGAAGAAGTACAAGTTACATCAATTGTATTTTGAATAACAGTTAATTCATAAATTCCGGGCTCACATACCGAGGGAGTTAAAGTGTTTTGTCCACCAATAATATTTCCGTTGTTAGACCATTGATATGTTATATTCGCACCTGTAGAAGAGCCTGTTGCATCAAGAGTAATACAATTAACTTCGCAAGAGAGAAACTCTGGATCAGCAATCATAATTTCAGTATTGATAAAAAACAATTCAACGATTACTGTACTATCGCAACCATTCATGGCCATATAAGTATCCATATATGTTCCAGCAGTTGTTTGTTCCGCACCACCTACAAAAATAGATTCTCCTTCACACAAAGTAACTGATTGATTTTCTGAAATATTAGGAAGAAAAGTTAACTCTGTATTTATAATGCTATCACAATTAGAAACAGAGATTAGAGTGTCACTGTAAGTTCCGCTAGTAGAATAACTAACCCCACCGACCACAAAGGATTGACCTTCACAAAGCGTAAAAGCAAATGACATAGAGGATGGAGGAGTAAAAGATAAACTGGTAATCACCAAGCTATCACAACCCTCTATACTAGTAAACGCATCAGTGTAAAATCCATCTGTTGTTTGTGTTCCACCTCCTACTAATAATGATTCTCCTTCACATAAACTTAAACTAATGGTGTCTCTACTAATCGTTGGAAAAACATTATCACCAGTGCATACATATTGTAAGTTAGATGCTCCTCCTGTTGATCCTGTAAATCCGCAAAAAGCCATAGAGGAACCATCAAATAGATCGGTGACAACATCCATAGTTCCTGTAATCTGAAGCACTCCATCAAAAAATATTTGATAAGTATTTATAGAAGCTTCCCAAGCAAACGTAACCTCATGATCTACGCCATCCTCAATATTTGGAAGTATTTGGGGACCAGCAATAGTGGTTGACATATCACCATTAATATTGACCGCAATGTGATCCTGGACAGGATCCCCCAAATCAGCATTTTGCCAAGTATCAAATTCAATAATTAAGGAATTGGTAATTCCTCCAGCTCCTATTTGTCCTCCTGAGATTCCACATGCAGTAGATCCTTCCGGACTTGTTTGATAAACTAAAGTCATTCCATCTGCTCCTCCATTATTGGAACCGAAATTCATGATAATGGTATTAGTAAAGGCAACAGAAAAATCAACTTGTTCTGGTAACCAAACACAAGAGAGTTGAGTATTTATATCTCCTGTCATTTGAATGCAATCTGATGCTAGGTTGGAATTGTAAAAGGCGTCTCCTGACAATATATACTCTGGTACGTTATAAAAAGATCCTTCCAAGAGTCCATCTAAAATACCAGGTGAGGAAAAACTAAAATCGTAATCAATTCCACCAGTAACAATATTTCCACTTTTATCATTTACTAAAACGACATATACCATATTGATATTCACAGGTAAAGCAGTTATAAATCCGTCTCCTGTCAAAGATTCGCACTCATCAAAAATTGTACTTCCATTAACAGGATGAGTATTGGTCAGTCCAGTTATATCTAACCCACCAGAAGTTGGATTTGAGTTTGCTCCAGTGCTTCTAACCGGTTGGTTATTTGAAATAAAAGTACAAACATCTCCATCTGGGTCAATTGGGCCCCAAACTTGAATATCGATATTTGAATTCTCTAAAGTATTTCCATTCTGTGCTAAGAAACTAAAATCTCCATTTTGTTGTGCCTGAAAAATAAACCATGTATAGTGAGCTGCTCCTTCATCAGACCAACAACCATCATTTACCGTTGGTTGAAAATACGCTGCTATCGGAGAAGTCTCTTGAGTTACTATAAAATTAGTTGGAATATCTTCACATCGATTTAGTAAATATGCTTCTTCACAAAATGCCAAAGTATTTTGTAAAGGTGGACACTCCACGTCTTGTATATCTATGCTGAAATTGGTACATGTGCCATTACTGACTACAATAAAGATTTGTTCGAAGGCTGTTAAATTTAGATTTAAAATTGAAACAGTGTCACCTTGTATATTAAGAGATTGAGCCAAACAAGTTGTTGCACTTTCTGGACAGCCATCGTAAACTGAAAGTCCTGTGCTTAGATTCACTGCTGATAATATGATATCTATACAGCCATTGTTAAATGGGGTATAGGTAAACACGAAATCTTCTCCAGCCAAAATGGGTGCACCTGAAATACAAGGTCCATTATCCAAATCATCTCCTGATCCACATGTTGTGTTTCCCGTTTGAGAAAAGGGAAGATTTCCAATATTTTCTGTTTCTTGACAAGGAAAAAGGTCAGTTTCACATGGGATATTTGAGCAAGACCAATTTAATTCAAATCCATCCTGAGTAACACTTCCATCAGAAGTAAATTCTATTGTTACACAATCACTTCCCATATCCAAAGATGTTGCTCCTCCACTACCTGTAAAATTCCAAACTGGGTTTCCTAAAGTTCCTGTCCCTTCATAAAAATTTAAATTATCGTAATTATTTTCAATAGTAGTACTTACTATATCTATTGTTATACAACCTGTTGGATCACTTGGGCAAATTGTAAATGTATTGTTTTCATTATTTTGATATGGATCTATCAGACCTCCTGAATCAAATAATGTCCCACTACAGGAGGCTGATCCTAGGTCGGTTCCCATGTTAAATACCTGATCAGGTTCTTTGATACATAATTCAAAATCTCCCCAATTTGGAGCCGCTGTTGCTGACCAGTCCTCAATTCTTAAATAATAAGTAATTCCTGGAGTAAGGCCAGGTAAATCCAGAGTTAGATTTACCTCTCCAGCAAGAGAGGTTACACAAAGCAATTCGTCTAAACCATCTAACATGCAATCACCTCGATAAACTGCCATTTGAGGTTGTGTAATTGATCCATTGGGGCCATCTACACCTGAGAGATCAATCTGGAAATCAACTACACTTCCATCGGCTGGAACAGTAAATGAAAACCATATATCTGAATTCGGTGTACTTCCATTGAAACAGGCAGGAATGTTAAGAGACATATCTGAGAAAATTAAACTTCCTGAAGCGTTGACGTTATTAAAGGTATCTATGATTGGGCAGATTGGTCCCTCTCCAAAATCTATTAAAGATGCACATTCATCATTAGGTGGTTGGGAATAGCTAGATATTGAAATTGATAAAAGGAATAGGACTAAAAGTTTTGTATTTTTCATTTTGCTATGGTCTAAAACTTACATCATTACAAATAATAAATAAAAGGCAATTGTTTGTTTAAAATATATTTTCTCTAATTTAAGAAGGACAAACATACAATTCTAAGTTTTAATAAAAAATTATGCAAAATACATTACAAAAATAGGACTGAAAATATATCAACTATATATTTAGACTATAACAGTTTGATTTAATCCTTTAATCATAACCGCATAGATAATTTTTCTTTATAAACACAAAGTTGTTTTTATAGGGAAAGCTTTTTAAAACTTTATCCTTCTTTGGATGTTTAGTGTTTGATAGTTGAATAATATTATTTTAGACATAAAATTTCAAAGATGAAATGGACGGCAATATTACTTTTTTCAGCCCTTTTTGTTGGAATATCCCCAAAGAAAGTTGATTTCGGAAAACATAAAGATGGTCAAAATTGGCAAATCATTAATGACGGAGTTATGGGAGGTTTATCAAAAGGGGATGCATACTTGTTAGATAATAGTATCTTATTTAAAGGCGAAGTTTCTTTGGAAAATAATGGTGGTTTTGCCTCCTTACGAGCACCTATGAAGCGGTATGATTTAGGGAATCACGAAATCTTTAAGTTCCGATTTAAAGGAACTGCCAGAAAATTTGCCATCCTTTTTGAGACGGATCGGGCTTTTTGGAGGCCAAATTATAAATATTATTTTACACCAAATCCGAATGAATGGCAGACCATTGAAGTCCCTTTCACAAACTTTAAAACCCATAGAATGGGTGAGCCTTCAGGGGGGTATCTCACAGAATCTAAACTATCAGAAATTATTCGTTACGGTGTAATTTTGTATGATAAAAAGGCAGGAGAGTTTGAGCTTGAAATGGATTTCATAGCTTTTGAATAAATTTTACAATCCTAATTCAGTTTTAGGTCTTAAAATATTCAGCTGCCTTTAAATAGCTTAAGTCCCTACGATTGTATGTACAATGTTTGTTTTGTTTAAGCCTAAGAATAAACTATATTTTTGATTCTTGAGGTTTAAAGATCAACGGTAATCTGATTAACTTCTCACTCCATTATCAATTCATCTTGATTTACACTAGTATTCAAACCCCAAAGGTCATTTTTATTTTTTTTTGCTATATCCGATAGTTAATTCTTTCATTAACTGAACTTTCATGTTTATTAGTCCTAATAAATCTTTTCATTTCTTCAATTAGATCCTAAGTTTACCAAAGTATATTCTAAAGTTAATTGCTTATAACAAATTAGTCACCAATGACTAATTTGTTATTTTTTTTATATCTTGGTTGTAATATTTTTAAAAAGTAAATAAAAAATGGCAATACTAAAATCTAAAATCAATATCCATAATGAAAAGTCAAAGAAAAATAAAGAAGAAATGCTTTCCTTGATTGAGCAATTACTCAAACATCAAGAAGCAGGACTTTTTCAGGGAAGGGACCATCAAATAGCTCGGGCGAGGAAAAGAAAAAAGTTCCTTGCGAGAGAAAGGATTGAATTGTTATTAGATGAAGATAGCCCATTTTTGGAACTAATGCCATTGGCAGGAATGCAGGCAAAAGGATTTGGACCCGGAGGTACTTCAGTTTCAGGAATCGGATTGGTACAAGGAAAATTATGTGTCATTAATTCCAATGTTGGAACCCGCAAAGGTGGCTCTGTTGATTATTCTACTATGGCTAAGTCATTGCGTGTAGGGGACATTACCCTTGAAAATAAATTACCATGTATTAATTTAGTAGAAAGTGGTGGAGCCAACCTTCCTGATCAAGCAAGATGTTTCAATATCGGTGGAAAAGGTTTCCGAGATATAACTAATCGATCAAAGATGGGTATTACAACCATCTCAATAGTCTTTGGAAATGCAACAGCAGGTGGTGCCTACGTGCCAGGAATGTCTGACTTTTCAATTTTTCAAAAAAAATCGGCAAAGGTATTCTTAGCAGGGCCACCTTTAGTAAAAATGGCAACAAATGAAGTTTCATCTGCCGAGGAATTAGGAGGTGCAGCAATGCATAGTCGAGTTTCAGGTGTAAGTGATTATTTAGCAGAGGACGAATTGGATGCTATCAATATTGCTAGAGATATTATGCGATATATCAAAGTAGAAGAACCTCATTTAATACCTAAAGGCAAAATCACTGAGCCTCTTTATCCTGCAGAGGAAATTCTTTCCATCGTTTCTGCAAATACAAAATTACCTTTTGATATTCGAGAGTTAATTATGCGAATTGTAGATGGTTCAGATTTTTCAGAATTCAAACCTGAATATGGCAATACTTTGGTTACAGGATTCACACATATCCATGGATACCCAGTTGGAATCCTTGGAAATAATGGAGTGATTTTCTCAGAATCAGCTAATAAAGGAGCCCAGTTTATTCAGCTTTGCAATAAAAATGATATTCCAATTCTTTTCATTCATAATACGACTGGCTACATGGTAGGAAAGGCCTACGAAGAAGGTGGTATCATTAAAAATGGTGCAAAATTAATTAATGCAGTTTCTAATAGCGAAGTACCACATTTAACTTTAATGGTAGGTAACTCATACGGAGCAGGAAATTATGGAATGAATGGTCGCTCTTATAAACCTCGTTTTTTATTCACCTATCCTAATGCTAAACTTGGTGTAATGGGTGGGGAACAATTAGCAGGTGTTATGGAAATTGTTCAACGAGCTTCTGCCAAAGCAAAAGGTGTAGAATTTGATGAGGAGCAAGCTGCTATGCTCAAAGCTATGTTAATGGCAGATGCAGAATCAAAATCTTCCGCTTGGTTTTCCACTTCAGAAATTTGGGATGACGGAGTAATAGACCCTAGAGAAACGAGGAATTATATAGCTTTTACTTTAGCAATTGTTTATAATCAAAAAATAAAAGGCACGGATGCATATGGTGTTTGGAGACACTAGAGAAAAACGTGTATATTTTGTTATAAAAAGAAATCTGTAACAATATTTATAAGTGTTACAGAGTGATTATTCAATACCTAGCACTTATTAAATTATTTTAATGAAAAACATCAACTCTTTATTAATTGCGAATCGTGGTGAAATCGCTTCCCGCATTATTCGAACATGTCGTAAGATGGGAATCAAAAGTATCGCTATTTTCTCAGATGCAGATAGTGAAGCCTTATTTGTGAAAGCAGCGGATATTGCGATTCACATTGGAGAAAGTAGCCCGTCAGCTTCTTACCTAAATCAAGATAAAATAATCAAATTTGCAAAAGAACAAGGCGCAGATGCCATTCATCCGGGATATGGATTTTTGTCTGAAAATAGTGATTTTGCAGAACGGTGTGAAATAGAAGGTATTATATTTATTGGTCCAAATTCGACAGCAATTCAAACAATGGGCTCTAAGTCAAGAGCAAAGAAAATGATGCAAGATCATGACGTGCCAGTGATATCAGGTTATCAAGGAGACGATCAAAGTATGGAGCGTTTGGTAAAAGAAGCAATAAAAATTGGTTTACCAATACTTCTAAAAGCAGCTGCAGGTGGGGGTGGAAAGGGAATGCGTATAGTGGAAAAAGTGGATGATTTAGAAACTAATATTTCGGCTGCCAAACGAGAAGGAAAGTCTTCTTTTGGAGATGATGAATTAATTATCGAGAAATATATTGCAAAAGGAAGACACATTGAATTTCAAATTTTTGGTGACAAACATGGAAATGTAATCCATGTGTTAGAAAGAGAGTGTACCATTCAAAGACGGTATCAAAAAATCATGGAAGAAAGTCCATCGCCAGTTTTGAGGGAGGAATTAAGGGCTATCATGGGGAATGCAGCAGTAAAAGCTGCTAAAGCACTGAACTACGATAATGCTGGTACCGTAGAATTTATCTACGATGATACAACTAAGGATTTTTACTTTTTAGAGGTAAATACTCGACTGCAAGTCGAGCATACCGTAACAGAGGAAGTGACTGGATTGGATTTGGTGAAATTGCAAATAGAAGTTGCGGAAGGCAAACCTTTACCATTGACTCAGGAGGAGGTTATTGGAAATGGTTATGCTATCGAAATGCGATTGTATGCTGAGGATCCAAGCAATGATTTTCTACCAGCAACAGGACTTGTTCATTTATGGGACGTTCCAAAAGTAGAAGGTTTAAGAATAGAAACGGCAATCAAAAATAATTCTGAAATTTCAATTCACTATGATCCGATGATTGCTAAAGTTATAATTTGGGATAACGATAGAAGTTCAGCGCATCGAAAAATGACTTATACGTTAAGGCATTTAAAATGTCTAGGTATAAAAACTAATCAAGATTTCCTTCTACATCTAATTGAACACTCTGCTATCCAACAAGGTGATTACAATACAAATTATATTAAAAATTATTTTAACGCCGATGCCTTTAATACAAAAAATACTTTTCAAAAAGAACTGGCTGCGATTGCAAGTACATTATTATTATGGTTTTCCAAAGAGCAGAAACGTACACTCCTAAAAGGACTTCCCTCAGGGTGGCGAAGTAATCCTTACTCACAACAACAAGTTACCTTTATCTATAATAAGGAAGAATTGAAAGCCCAATACACCTCCAAAGGAAATAAGCAGTTTGAATTTCAAATAGGTGAAAATAAAAGAACTATTTCTTTGATTAAAGTAGAACTCAGTCATGTTTCATTTAGAGTAGATGGTATTCAATACCAAGTTTCAGTAGCTCAAAATAGAAACCATTTTTATATTCATTCGCCTCAAACTGGAAATATATCACTATTAAAAAAAGAACGTTTTCCCGCTAAAAAAGTAGGTAACCTGGAAGGTGGATACAATGCACCAATGCCATCTCAAATTGTCAAAATTTTAGTAGAGGTTGGTCAAGTTGTTAAGCAAGGTGATGCCCTTTTGATTATCTCTTCTATGAAAATGGAGAATATAATTACGGCAGAAAAAAATGGAACTGTAATGGAGATATTTGTGATAGAGGAACAGAATATAGAGGCAGGATTTTTATTATTAAGAATGGAATAGATATTAGAAACCGCTGTAAAGTATATTTATTAATATGAAAATAACAACGAGGCAAAAGATCATCAACAAAGCAGTAGAACTATTTAACAAGAGTGGTTTTGCTTCTATTACTTTATTCGAAATAGCCGGTGAATTAAATATGACAAGAGGGAATTTGACCTATCATTTTAAAGATAAGGACGTACTTTTAAAAGCTATATCTGATGAGTTTTGGTCAACATTAGATGTTGAAAAAAATAAAAGAAGACTTTTGCCTTCCTTTGAAAATATGCATAACGAGGTACAATTATTTTATCAATTTCAAAGAAAATACTCTTTTATTTTTTTGGACTACCAAGTACTTAATCACCCTGCAGTAAAAAAACAGTTTCGAGAAATGACGAAGCAAAATGTCAAAGAAATGGAGGTGACAATTGCCTTCGCTATATCTTCTGGTAATATGAACTCTGAACCTTTTGAAGGGATTTATCACAATTTAGCTTTTAGTACTTGGATGGTTTCATTTTACTGGTTGCACCAACAAATATTTCATGGAGAGAAACCAGAAAAGTCTAATGTAGAGGGAGAGATGAAAATATGGAGTATGTTACTTCCCCATTTAACAGAAAAAGGAATCAAATCTTTCAGAAAATTCTTCGGAGATGATTACCTCAAAAAAATGGGTAAATCTTTCAATTCTGATCTCGAAAAATATGTAGGATTTTAATTTGATTACTATCTATTAACCTTAGAATTTTAAAATGGACAAAAAATATGGAATTTTATAAAGAAACAAATACAACAGATTTTTATAACCAAACTTTTGCATTTCTATTGGTTGAAGAAGTCGATCATGTACTAACTATTACTTTAAATAGAGAAAAAAAAAGAAATGCTCTTCATCCTCAAATGGTTAATGAAATCACCTACGCTTTTCAATATGCGCATTCCAATAAAGATATTTGGATGATAGTTATTGGTGCAAAAGGAAATGTCTTTTGTGCAGGCGCAGACTTAAAAGCATTCGTAGGTCTTGTTGAGCCAAATGATTCTACTATTCCACAACCAAAAGGGGAAATTCTTATTGGAGAGTTATTCAATAAAGTTCATAAACCTACCATTGCAAAAATAACTGGAGATGTATATGCAGGAGGGTTTTTCTTTTTGTCAGGTGCGACAATTGCTATTGCTCAAGATAATATAAAGTTTGGTTTACCAGAGGTGAAACGAGGACTTTATCCTTTTCAAGTTATGGCTTCTTTGATGCAAGTAATGCCTGCTCGAAAGGTAGTTGACTGGTGTATTCGAGGATATACTTTACCCGTCGAAGAAGCGGAAAAATATGGTTTGGTAACACAAGTGGTGAAGGCCAAAGAGATGGATAAAACAATTCATAATATTATTAAAGAATTAAAAGGCAATAGTCCAACTGCTATTCGAAATGGTTTGGTCGCTTATGACTACATACAACCTAAAGGAGAAGTTCACAAATATCTTTACAAAATATTAATAGAAACCATGCAGTCTAAAGATGGAAAAGAGGGTTTAAAAGCATTTAGAGAAAAAAGATCCCCCATTTGGACAGGTGAATAAAATTTAAAATAGAATAAGATTTCAATTCAAACAAAATAAATTTCCTTGATAAAACAGGATAAAATAGTATTACTTTCTCAGTGTTAATTGTAGTAAGATCAGCTAGTCATTCTTAATAATTGACCAAATCACTAGGACATAATTGTACACAGAAAGACTTACTTGCTCAAGAAAAAATTATGAACAAAAAAACAACTTTTATTTTATTTTTCCTTTTGTTTTTTATTTCAAGCTGTAAAGATAAAGAGACCTTGATAATTAAAAAACCTAATATTGTTATCATAATTGCTGATGACCAAGGATGGGGAGATTTAAGCTTCAATGGAAATCCAATTGTTAATACCTTTAATATTGACAAGCTAGCTTCTCAAGGGGTGGTACTCAATAATTTCTACGTAAACTCTGTTTGCTCTCCAACGAGGGCTGAAATACTTACAGGCAGGTATCATGTCAGAGGCGGAGTTTACAGCACATCTGAAGGTGGTGAAAGGTTGGACTTAGAGGAAAACACTATCGCTGAAGCATTCCAAGCGGCGGGATATAAAACAGGAGCATTTGGAAAATGGCACAATGGAATGCAGCCTCCTTATCATCCAAACGCTAGAGGATTTGATGATTTTTATGGATACTGTTCAGGTCATTGGGGAAGCTATATGGATGCAATACTGGAAAATAATGGTGAAATAATTCAGACTAAAGGTTATTTAACAGATGTTCTTACAGAGAATACCATTGATTTTATGATTAAATATGCTGATAAACCCTTCTTTGCCTATCTTCCTTTGAATACTCCACATAGTCCAATGCAAGTTCCAGATAAATGGTTCAATAAGTTTAAGAATGTAAACTTACCCAATCATAGATATAGTAAAAAGGAGGATACTGAAAAAACTAAAGCTGCGTATGCAATGGCAGAAAATATTGATTGGAATGTTGGTAGGGTAGTGAAGGCATTGGATTCTCTTGGTATAGATGAAAATACAATTATTATTTATTTTTCTGATAATGGCCCTAACGGGAGTAGATGGAATAATAACATGAAAGGTCAAAAAGGGAGCACCGATGAGGGTGGTGTTCGTTCTCCCTTTGTGGTCAAATGGGGAGACAAAATATCAGGTGGACGAATAATTCAAACAATTGCACATGCTATAGATTTATATCCTACACTGGCAGCATTGACAAAGATAAATCCTACCAATAAATTATTATTTGATGGAACCAATTTAGCGAACTTACTATTGGATGAAAAATATGTCCCTGAGGATAGAATTCTATACACTTATTGGAATGATAAATTGAGTTTAAGAAATCAACAATTTCGATTGGATGAAAATAATCAGCTTTTCGACATAGAAAAGGACCTTGCCCAAGAAAAGGATGTTGCTTCTTCTTTCCCAAAAATTCATCAACGATTAACCGCTGCAAAATCAAAGTGGGAAAGGGAGGTTTTAGCTGAATTGCCTAAAGTAGATGATCGAAGTTTTCCAATCACACACCCTGACTTTAAAATCACACAACTTCCAGCTCGTGATGCAAAGACAGAGGGAGGTATTATTCGTTCCAATCGTTGGCCGAACTGTTCTTTTTATACGAATTGGAAAAATGAACAAGATAAGATTTATTGGAATGGAGAAGTACTTGCTTCAGGGGAATACCAACCTGTCATTTATTATACTTGCTCGGAGGAGAACATTGGTGTTACTATTAATCTTCTGGATAAAAATAAGATATTGACGAATACAAAAGTTAAAACAGCTTTTAACTCAACACTCCGAGGAATGGAGTATGATAGAATAAAACGTGGAGAATCTTATGTAAAAGATTGGAATCAATTAATTTTAAATCCTATTTATTTATCGGAAGGTTCAATTGAATTGACTTTAATGGCCTCGAATATTCAAGGTAATCAAGCAATAGACTTTAGACTTATGACATTGGAGAGGGTAAATTAAATCTTTAAAAAAAAGTAAATCTAAAACTACATCTAAACTAGTTTTTATCATGAAGAATAAATACCAATATTATTGGCTAGTTCTATTTTTTTTAACAGCTATTTTAAGTTGCCAGGATACATCTAAAAAAGTTAATAGGCCGAATGTTTTATTTATTTCAATTGATGACCTTCGTCCTTCTTTAGGGCCTTATGACGATTCAATAGCAATTACTCCTAATATAAATCAACTTGCAACAGAAGGAATGACATTTAGAAATACATTTGCGCAAGTTGCAGTATGTGCACCTTCAAGAGCAAGTCTAATGACAGGACTAAGACCAGACTCCACGCGGGTTTGGCATCTCGGGAATAAATTTAGAGACATCAATCCTTCCGCTGTGACTATGCCTCAATATTTTTCAACAAACGGTTACCATACCGTAAATTTGGGGAAAATTTTCCACAATTATATGCCTGATTCTATTTCATGGGATGAACCAGACCTTAGACCTGTGCGATATTTAAGACCAGATTGGTTAAAAAGAGATGGAGAAACATTTTACATAAGTGAAGCCGTTCATAAATCTCAAACATTAAAAAGAGATTCATTACTAAAATTAAGACCAGTAAGATATGCAGATGGTTGGAATACTGGACCAGCTTGGGAAGCTGCCGACGTTCATGACACCATGTATTATGATGGTTCACAAAATGAATTAACCAAAAAAACCCTATCAAGAATAGCAAACCTGGATAAGCCTTTTTACATGGGATTAGGTTTTTTTCGACCTCACCTTCCATTTACAGCTCCAAAAAAATATTGGGACTTATATGATAAAAATAAAATTCCGTTACCTGAAAACCCATCATTACCAATTAATGCTCCAATCCATTCTTTGAATTCTATGTATGAATTAAGGCACTATGATGGCTTTCATCATATTGGTCACCCTACATCAACATATAGTATGAACGAGGATACAGTTCTTACATTAAGACAAGGTTATTATGCTAGCGTGAGTTATGTAGATGCTTTGTTAGGAGACCTATTTGCTCATATGAAAAAAATTGGAATTTATGAAAATACTATAATTATTCTTTGGGGAGACCATGGTTGGAAACTTGGTGACCACAATAGTTGGGGGAAAATGACTAATTATAATATTGACCTAAAAGTTCCTTTGATTGTTAGATACCCTAATCAAGAGATCAAAGGACAACAGACTTTTGCCTTTACAGAATTGGTCGACCTTTTTCCATCAATTTGTGATTTAGCAAATATTACAACTCCTAATTATATGCAAGGAACCAGTTTTCTTCCTTTACTGAAAAATCCTAAATTAAATTGGAAAAATGCTGCTTTTAGCCAATTTCATCGAAGGCCAAAAGTGTCGGCTGATGGGAAACGATACATGGGTTATTCAATTAACACTCGAAATTATCACTACATAGAATGGTACGATTGGTCTCCTGACAAAGGAGAAAGAGGGATTTTCAAAATTGCTGAACTATATGATTCAGTTAATGATCCAATCGAAACAAATAACTTAGCAGTAAATGAAGAGTATTCTTCAATAATTAAGAAATTATCTGATCAATTAAATCAAGGATGGCGCAAAGCAAGACCAAATCAAAAATAATTTTTTTAATAATTTATAATGAACGAGGTTGCTGTAATAATCACAAACATAAATGAGACTTTTTGAAATGAATTCTAAAAAGATCTTCCTATTTTCAGAAAGACTAATCCAAGACTTAAAAGGAAAGCCAGAATTTTAATGGTTGAGGAAGAGTCACATGTGAGAAAAGCATTTCATTTATTGAACAAAATTTTTTTACTTACATATCTATTAACCGACTTTTACCCTCTAATATCTCAAACCCATAGGTTTTTTAAATTTTGGGGTTTATTTTTCTAGTTCTGATATTTTTTCTTTAAGCCATTTAACATCTGCAATTCCATCTGCTGTGTTTTCAATTTCTTCCTTTATTTTTTCAATGGCCTTATTGTCACCTGGAACAATTCGAATTAGTTTTTTGGTGAATTTGATTAAATTTCTCCGACTACGTTTCCAAATGTCAGGAATATCTTTTCTTCGATTTAGGTACACTCTAAAACTTTCTAACAATGAATACAAAGCTTCAATCTCATTATTTTCATAATAGGTAGCAATAAGTAATGATTTTGAACTTAAACTGTAAACAATATCCTCATACTCTACTTCCTGTAAAAGTGAGATTACTTTTTCATAATCTTTCTTATAGTAATGTAACCTGGCAAGATTAAAAGTAACAGCATTTTCTCTTGATGCTTTTGGAAGCCTTTGTTTGTTTGTATGAATGAAATTTTCGGTCCAATCGTATTTTCCAACTCTTAAAGCAATTACAACTATATTTTTAAAATGAAATGGGTCTAATTCATCATCAATGTATATTAAACCCTTTTTTAGGTAATCCTCATATATATCAAAAGTTTCTAAAAGAAAATTACTATTCCCTTTATTAAGTTTTTTTACGCAATAGTTGATTGTTGAATCATAAAGTGTTTTCCCTTCAATGGAATGAAACTTTAAGCTATACTTTTTCAAAATCGACTTAAGTTGGTAGTAATGATCAACATTTTCTTCTTCTACATAAGTCAAATATATTTGATAATAAATTGCTTCTGCTGGTGTAAGGTTTGATTTCTTAGCTTTAATTAAATTAATTACCTCAGATTCAAATGAAAGATCATATTTGTGAGCACCCCTTTGCTTTTGACTGAGGGCGGCACACATATACCTTAATTTTTCAGCTAAATAAAAATTATCTAAATTTTTATCAATTTCTTCTAAGTTTTGTCTTTCGGAATGTTTAAACTCATGTTGAATAATTTCGTAATAATTCTTTTGAATTTGATATTGCTTTAAGTGAAAATCAGCATCTTCATAGGGATATTTCTCAGTTTCATTAGTTGCAATTCTCATTGCACTTGAATATAATTTCTCTATCCCTTTTATACCTACTGACTCGATTAAATTAGCTACCTTTTGAAGGTTATTTTCATCAAATATTTGTTGTGAAAGAAATCCCTCTATCATTTTTAACAAGTCAGAATTTAGTTTCCTAAATCGAACATCATTATATTTTTGCTCAGTAAATAACTTTTTCCAGACATTTTCCTTCTCTAAAAGAGAGATTTTAGGAGAATTAATACCTTTTAAGATAATTTCATAAAATTTGATTAATTGCTTACTTTTATTGAAATAGGGTGACACAATATATTTATGGAATTGATTTAAATCTGACTTATTAAAATGTTTTAGGATAGTAATTAATTTATTATTGTGCATTTATCACTTTTTTTGTTATATTGAGGAAATTTTTGATATGGAAGCTTTTAGTAACTAAAATATTCCTCCTTCTTTTCTTCTGAAAATTTCACATTTCAATGAGTTTTTTTTTTAGAGTTAAGAGAAAGAAAAGTAATTATTTCTTTATCAAATCATCCAATCCCCACAATTCCGTTTACTGAGTACTATTTACAACAGCATGATATAATTTTTTTTAACGAGTTATTGTTAATTAAAATTTAATCATTTTTTTTGGTAAAAAAGTTCACAAATTTAATGAAATATTTCATTATATATTTGTAATCAGTTGATTTTCAATAACATTTTATATTTTTCTTAATATATTATGCATGGAAATATGTTACAATTGTTTATTTTTGTCCAAGAAGTTAATAATTATAAAACCATATATTGAAAATAATTAAAATTCATGAAAATAAAATTTAGCATATCCAACTTCAGCACTTAGATTTTGGATTTAATTTAAAGAACAATGAACATAATTTTACAACACATTAAATTTCTTTTAATTCTTGTATTTCTTGGTGGAGCGATTGTGGCGGTCGCACAGCCTAGTAGCTATGAGAATAAAAAGATTCCAATGAACCAGGAGTATATTATAGAAGACATTCCAAATGGAATTCCTAACATACCTTCTCTCGGTAATCCTGACCACGGTACTTTATGGATAGAAATAGTAGGAGGAGATGAACACATTCACTATCTACCTGATTCCAATTATATTGGACCAGATACCTTCTATTTTCAGGTATTTAACCCGCCTGTAACAAATACGTTTGTCGGCTATGCAATTCAAGTCTCTGAAACTTTAGTTTTAACCAAGCGTGATTTTGCCAGTTCCATTGTCAATTCAAGTGTAACAATATACCCATTAGATAACGATAGCTCAACCATAGGTACTCTTAGCCTGTTGGATGTTTCTCCGATTTTCAATGACGGGACGGTAATTATCTCAAACGGTAATGAATTCGAATTTACTCCCAATAATGGATTTAAAGGTATAACCCATATGAGTTATATCGGATGTAATGAATTTTCTGCTTGTGAAAAAGGTATTATCAGTGTTTTGGTGCATGATTACGCCTTACCATCATCTCAAACTACTGAAATTTTAACCGGAATGGAAGAAGCGATTCCCGTTCTATTACCTTACCCTGGATATACAATCAACCAATCTCCAAGCAACGGCACCATAGAGATTCTTGAAGACTTTTCTTATTTGTATACACCAAATACTGGCTTTAGCGGTCAAGATAATTTTTCATTTAGTTTAAACAATACAAATGGAACTAGTAATTACTCAGTAATAGCTGAAGTAATGGACTTGCCTGCTCAAAATAATTTTTCTAATGATGATTACGTATACGTTTCAATTAGCTCAGGGCACGAAATTGATGTTTTGACCAATGACTATGGAAACTTATTAGAATGGACGCTAACAATTACTTCAGCCCCAACTAATGGAATGGCATGGATAAATGGAAGCGGAATAATCAATTATATTCCAAATTCAAACTTTGAAGGTGTAGACCAATTTACTTATAAAGTTGCAAATTCTCTTGGAATCTATGAAACTTCAACTGTTTATGTAACAGTTTCTGATTTCGTACCAGGATCCAGTGTATTCGATTTAGACACTTATGATGATACACCTATTTATTTTGAGTATAAACCGCCGTTCTCACCGTACACACCATATTATTTTAAACTAATTAATGGGCCTTTGTACGGTACCTTAATATTAGACTCCAATTCTGTCAATTATATTCCTGTCACGGGATTTGTTGGAACTGAGTCTTTCGAATTAGAATACTGTTTAAAAGGAAATTGTTTCCCTTTTGACATCAATGTAAATATCTCAGCTAATCCCAATGGTGTGGCTGGATGTGTAGGAACTGAAGATTGTGTGTGGGCAGGTGATACCAATAAGGATGGTATCGTAGATGGAAAAGATATCCTCTTTTTGTCTGCTATAGGTGAAGTAGGTGCACCGAGAATTAGTCCATCATCTGACTGGATTGGTCAACATGGAACAAACTGGAACAACACGGTGGCTGGAATCCTTCAAGATGTAAAGCATATTGATGCAAACGGGGATAGTTTAATAACATCTGCAGATGCCAACATTATAGATATTAATTATGGAAAAAGAAATAAAATTACTCCTCAAATTATTCCCACTCAACAAAACCAGCTAATTTTCAACACCATTAATAACGGACCTCCAGAACCAGGGGATACCATTCAGATTGAAATTTTGATGGGAACACCTGCTAATCCAGCTATCGACTTTAGTGGAGTGACTTTCCAAATGGCATATAACCCTATTATTTTTGATACAGCTTTTGTTGCTTTCGACGAGGGTGGGTGGTTAGGGTACGATGCACCCGTAATGCAATTCAGTAAAATCCCTAATGAAGGAAATCTTGACGTTGCATTTACGAGGAGCGATGAAACTACAAAAAGTGGTTTTGGAAAAATTGGAACAGTTTCAATTGTTGTTGATGATATACAAGGAATTAGAAGTGATGAGTTTACTACTGTTAGTTTCACTAACTCCTACTCCTTAACCGGAAATGGGCACCTAACCAAACTAAATGATGTAGAAGTTCAAATAGAAATAGACGAATCAGATTTTAATCCAGATTTAAGAAAAAATCTACTAAATGTATTCCCTAATCCTGTTATAGATGGTATAGTTAATCTTCAAACAGATTATTATAATGTTATTCAACATGCAAGAGTAATTAATTTGATGGGTCAAATTATACAAACCCGTGAGGGGAATAATACTAACAAACTGACATTAGACGTTTCTAAATTAGAAACAGGAATGTACATCATGGATGTAATGACTAGTGAGGGACCAATGACGAAAAAGTTTGAATTTTTTAGACGATAAATCATAAAAGAATATGTTCATTTCATTTCATTTATAATCAGCTTATGCTGACAAAATGGCCAAAGTTAATAGTGAGTTAAACGCGCCAATTTTATGTTTTACTTGCGATTGACCATTGGTTTAGAAATGGAAAAAGTGGCTGAGGTTGTATCAGTCACTTTTTTTTATGTCCCTGCATCATTTTATTTTCTATTTGCGATGCTTAGATTTCCTATCTCATTTCTTTTCTTAATCCTAGATATTCAATTAAATAAACCTGTTTAATGATAAAATAGGAAAATAATATTTGATTTGTTGAGTGTTGAACAATCTGGCTCAGGGCAATATTTTTCATTTGCCAGAAACGATTAATTAAAAATTAACAAAATATATTTTGATATGGCAAAGCAGTATATGGACATGAAAACCCTTAAGTTTTTATTACATAATGTTCATGATTTACAATCAGTTTTATCACAAAAATACTTTTCTGAACATGACAAAGATTCAATGGATATCTTTTTAGATTCAGTTAAAGATTTTTCCGATAAAGAATTATTCCCTTATTTTAAAGAGGTTGATGAACAAGCAGCCTATTATAAAGATGGCAAAATTATCGTTCATCCACAGGTTGAAGTAATGATGAGAAAAGGAGGAGAGATGGGTTTACTAGCTGCTAATTTTAAATATGAAGATGGCGGACTTCAAATTCCTAGTATGGTTTCAACTGCTGGTGGATACATCATGGATGCAGCCAATAATCATTTACCTGGGTATACTGGATTAACTCTTGGAGCAGCAGAATTGATAGCTCATTTCGCAAGTGATGAACTAAAAGAAGCCTATCTACCAAAAATGTTAGATGGGTCATGGGGAGGAACCATGTGTTTGACAGAACCACAAGCAGGAAGTTCTTTGTCTGATATTACAGCAAGCGCGACACCAACTGAAAACGGTTATTATAAAATATCCGGACAAAAGATTTTCATTTCTGGTGGTGACCATGAGTACAGTGATAATTTTATTCACCTTTTGATAGGTCGAATTGACGGGGCGCCAGAGGGCACTAAAGGAATTTCTCTTTTTGTAGTTCCTAAAAATAGGCCAAATGGAGATGGAACATATGCTCCAAATGATGTTATCACTGCTGGTGATTTTCAAAAATTGGGGCAGCGAGGATATTGTACGACTCATCTTGTTTTTGGAGAAAAAGAGGAATGCAGAGGTTATTTGGTTGGGGAAGCAAATAAAGGATTAAAATATATGTTCTTAATGATGAATGGTGCGAGAATTGCCGTTGGTCGAGGAGCAGCAAGTATTGCTATGGCAGCTTATCAAGCCTCATTAGAATATGCTAATGAAAGACCTCAAGGTCGAAGATTAAATAGTGAAGGAAAAAAAGATACCAATCAAAAGCCAAGTTTAATTATTGAGCATGCAGATGTTCGTAGAATGCTTTTATTACAAAAAGTAGTAGCAGAAGGATCATTAAGCTTAGCACTGCTAACTTCTCGATATTTGGATTTGAGTAGAACGCATACTGATCAAAATGAAAGAGATCGGTATCATTTGTTGTTAGAATTATTGACGCCTTTAGTAAAAACATATCCATCAGAAATGGGGGCTGTTGCAGTTTCCAATGGCTTACAAATTTTAGGAGGTTATGGATTTACTATGGATTTTATCCTGCAACAATATCATCGAGATATTCGAATTTTTACCTTGTATGAAGGAACAACAGGGATTCAATCTTTAGATTTATTAGGAAGAAAAATTCCAATGCAAAGAGGAAAAGCTGTGGAGTTTTTAGCTGCTGAAATAATGGAATCCATACAAAAGGCAATAAAGTTTGATGAGTTAAAACCTTATGCAAATCAACTAGGTGGAAAATTACAAGATGTACAAAAAGTATTAGGCCATTTAGCTAAATACGCTCAATCAGGTGATTTTGAAAGATACACTGCTGATGCTAACTTATTTATGGAATACTTCAGTAATATCGTAATTGCTTGGTTGTGGTTAGATATGGCGATAGAAGCAAAATCATCCCAAGTGATAGGAGAAAAAACTTACACGGAGGAATTCTATGAAAGTAAGATTCATGCTATGAAATTTTTCTTCAAATACGAATTATCAAAAACAACTTATTTAGCAGAAGTTTTAATGAATGAAGAATCATTAACGATCAAAGACGCTGAGAAGAAAGTTTTTGTGTAATTTTAGATTGGTTAGATATAAATCGTTGCCATTTATCTCTGATTTTCAGTTTCTTGTCACTATTCATTATATAGAATATGAAAAAAATCGACTACATCATCATTGGCGCTGGCTCGGCAGGTTGCGTTCTTGCTAACCGTCTTTCCACTGATCCAAACAATAACGTTTTGATCCTAGAAGCAGGAGGTCCTGATTCAGATTTTGAGATTCATATTCCTGGTGCCTATGTGAAGAACTTTAAAAAAAAGATTGATTGGGGTTTTTGGACAGAACCTCAATCAAATATTGACAACCGAAAGATTTATTTACCAAGAGGAAAAACATTGGGAGGTAGTAGTTCAATCAATGCAATGGCTTATGTTCGTGGCAATAAAGCAGACTATGATGCATGGGCTGACTTAGGAAATAATGGTTGGGACTTCGAAAATATTTTACCATATTTTATTCGATCCGAAAACAATGAGCAAGCAAATCAACTAGATGAAAATTATCATGGAGAAAAAGGAGAGCTAAATGTTTCTTTTGCTCAAGGTTTTAAGACACCTTTTTCATCTGCATTTATTGAAGCATGCCAACAAGTAGGAATTTCTGAAAACTTAGACTATAATGGGAAGAAACAAAAAGGAGCAAGTTTTTTTCAATTCAATATAAAAAATGGTAAACGAAATAGTGCAGCAGTTGCATTTTTGAAGCCAGTTCTTAACCGACCAAATTTAAAAGCAATTACTAAAGCTCAAGTGTCTAAAATTATCATTGAAAACGGCGTAGCTGTTGGGCTAGAGTATTTTGATAAAAATAATAGTAAGCAAACCATTTTTGCAGAAAAGGAAATTATTGTTTCTGCAGGTGCTTTTCAGTCTCCTCAACTTCTTCTACTCTCTGGAATTGGAGATGCTAATGAATTAAATCAACATGGAATCAAATGCGTGAATGATTTAAAAGGGGTCGGAAAAAATTTACAAGATCATCTCTTTGTAAACGTTAGTGCTAAGGCGAAACAACAACAAGGTTTAAATCATTATTCCCCATTTTTTAAGCAAGTAGCTGCTGCTATAAATTACATTTTCAAAAACAAAGGGCCATTTATGATCGGCCCTTTGGAGTCAGGTGCATTTATTGACCTTAAAGAAGAAGGTAGACCTGCTAACTTTCAATTTCATTTTGCACCAATGCATGTAGGAGAAGGATATGATTATGACATGTATGATTTATCCACCTACCCAACTCATGATGGATTTACCATTCTACCAACACTATTACATCCCAAGAGTAGAGGTTTTGTTAAATTAAGATCCTCTGATCCGCTAACTAATCCAATTATTCAACCTAATTTCTTACAAGAGGAGGAAGATATGGATCAATTGGTAACTGGTATAAAAAAGGCGTTAGAAATTTATCAACAAAAAGCTTTCGAACCCTACCTTGAAAAAGTTAATGCCCCATTAGATGCTAGTTCTGATGAAGCCATTAAAACACATATCCGGAAATCTGTAGAAACGGTTTATCATCCTGTAGGAACTTGTAAGATGGGAAATGATAATATGGCTGTTGTTGATAGTGAATTACGTGTACACGGTGTTAAGAACCTTCGTGTGGTTGATGCCTCTATTATGCCAAGAATTGTAACTGGCAATACTAATGCAGCCGTTTATATGATTGCAGAGAAAGCTTCAGATATGATTTTAGGAAATTGTTAATCAAGAAAAACAAGAGGCAAAAAATTTCTTAATAATTTAAATACTTACAATAGTACATTTATAAAAAAAAAATTATTGACTTTTTTTAAAGAAAATAACTTAAACAATACTTTATGAATTTTGAACTTACCGAAAAATCAGAATCTTATCTTGAAAAACTAAACAGGTTTTTTGAGGCAAATATTTATCCGAATGAAGCAGAAGTAGATAAGTTTCATCACTCCCACGAAAACCTTTGGAAAAACTGGCCAGGCCTTGAAGAATTAAAAGTAAAAGCAAAGGCTGAAGGCCTCTGGAATTTGTTTTTGCCAAAAGCATATGGAGATCTAAGTCCAGGTTTAACCAATTTAGAATATGCACATTTAGCTGGAATGATGGGAAGAGTTCGTTGGTCTTCGGAGGTATTTAACTGTAGTGCACCTGATACTGGAAATATGGAAGTGCTTTCAAAATATGGAACACCTGAACAACAGGCTAAATGGTTGAAACCTTTGATGAATGGAGAAATTCGTTCGGCATTTTTAATGACAGAACCAGATGTAGCCTCTTCAGATGCAACTAATATTTGCACATCAATTAAATTGGAGGGTGACGAATACGTAATTAATGGAAGAAAATGGTGGTCTTCTGGTGCAATGAATCCAAACTGTAAGGTAGCTATTGTTATGGGTAAAACTGACCCAACTGCACCACGACATCAACAACAAAGTATGATTCTAGTTCCGATGGACACCCCTGGGATGAAAATAATTCGACCACTTTCTGTTTTTGGCTATTATGACTCACCTGAAGGCCATGCAGAGGTACTTTTAGACAATGTAAGAGTTCCTAAAGAAAATATGTTGCTTGGTGAGGGTAGGGGTTTTGAAATCGCACAAGGAAGACTTGGTCCTGGAAGGATTCACCATTGCATGAGACTAATTGGAATGGCAGAAAGAGCCTTAGAGCTAATGAGTAAAAGGTCAGCTAATCGAATAGCTTTCGGCCGACCAATTAAAGACTTTAGTAGTATACGACAAGAAATAGCCATTTCAAGATGTGAAATTGAACAAGCTAGGTTATTGACACTCTCTGCTGCTGACAAAATGGATCGTTTTGGAAATAAAGAGGCCAAAGATTTAATTGCAATGATAAAAATTGTTGCACCAAACATGGCACTTACAGTATTAGATCGAGCCATCCAGATTCATGGTGGAATGGGAGTCAGCCAAGATACTTTCCTTGCTAGCTTTTGGGCAGGTGCGAGAACACTTCGATTGGCAGATGGACCAGACGAAGTACACATGTATCAATTAGGTAAAAATACGATAAAGAAATATATTTAATAAAATGGTGAACGCTTAGAGGTGAATGGCTAATTTTCTAAAATGATAATAAGCATTTACTGTCCAGTGTTAACAATTAAAAATATCATGGGGCAAAATGTTAGAAAGGGAGAGGAATTAAAAGAGGGTTTCCTAAAAGATTTTTTATTTAAAAATCATCTTATTGAAAACATACATAGTAATATGGATGTATTTCAATTCTCTAATGGTTTTTCAAATCTTACCTACCTTTTACAAATTGAAAATATAGAATATGTATTACGGCGCCCACCTTTTGGAGCTATTAAGAGAGGTCATGATATGGGGCGCGAATACAAAGTTTTGTCAAGACTTAACAATATATTTACAAAAGCTCCAAAAGCGTTCGCCTATACAGAAGATGAAACAATAATTGGTTCAGCTTTCTATGTGATGGAAAAAGTAAATGGAATAATTTTAACAGCCAAAGAGGCCTCCAAAAGAAAAGTGACGGCCGAAGAATTTCCGATCATTGCAAATAGTTGGTTAGAAACTTTTGTTGAATTACACCAAGTAGACTATAAAAGTATTGGATTAGATGATTTAGGAAAACCAAATGGTTATGTAGAAAGGCAAGTTAGAAATTGGGGAAAACAGTATTTAAAAGCTGCTACTTCAGAAGTCCCTGCAGCCATCAATGTGATGAAATGGTTAGATGAAAATCAACCTGCTGAATACGATCATAGTTTAATTCATAATGATTTCAAATATGATAATGTTATATTTAAGGATGAAAATTGGAGAGAAGTTGCTGCTGTTTTAGATTGGGAAATGTGTACACTAGGTGACCCTATGATGGACTTGGGGACATCAATTGCCTATTGGTCGATGGCTTCCGATGGGCCAATAGTAAACCAAGGAATTCCATCACCAACTGCTATGCCTGGTAATCCTAGTCGTACCGAAGTTGTTGAAATGTATGCTCAGAAAAGTGGCCGATCGATTAACAATTTGATTTTCTATTATGTTTTTGGGTTGTATAAAATAGCCGTAATCGCTCAACAAATTTACTATCGTTATCATCATGGAATGACCTCTGATCCCAAGTTTTCAAAATTAGATAAAGCAGCAGAATTGCTTTGTATCATGGGGCAACAAGCTATTTCGAAAAAACGAATAGATAACTTATTCTAATCAATCTAAACTGAGTATTTTTAAGTTTAATAAAAACAAAATTTAAAAAGCGTTTTTACTTTATGTCAAAACTATATTTTTTTCGTCATGCTCAAGCATCTTTTATGTCTGATAATTATGATAAATTATCTGGGCATGGAGAAAAGCAATCTGAAGAATTAGGAAAGTACCTTGTTAAAAAAGGTTTTCATTTTGATAAAATATTTGTTGGTCCATTGGAAAGACAAAAGAAAACATTTGAGATAGTTGCTGGTGTTTTTTCTAAGAATAAAATGATGGTTCCAGAGCCAGTTATTATAGAAGAATTAAGAGAGCATTCAGGACCAAGAGCAATGCGTTATGTTTTTCCAAAATTAAGAGAAAATAATTCAGAGGTGGAAAAACTACTTCAAATTGCGGAGAAAGATCCTCGATTAAAAAAAAGAAACCACCTTTTAGTTTTTCAACATTTTATGGATGAGTGGGCGGAAGGAAAAATCGAGGTACCAGAAGTCGATTCATGGGCGACATTTAGGAATAAAGTAAAAATTGGTTTAAATAAGATCTTAGAAAATACCGAGAAAGGGGAAACTATTGGTGCATTTACCTCTGGAGGAACTATATCTGCAATAACTGCTGAGGCGATAGCTATTAAAGAAGAACGAATAGTTGCGACTATGAATTTTTCAGTTCGAAATACCTCATTCACAAGTTTTCTTTTTTCTCAAAACAAATTTAACCTTTTGAGCTTTAATGAATTACCACATTTGGAAAAAGAAATGATCACCTTTGTATGAAGATTATGATGGAAAAATTTACAGATCTCACAAAAAGACAATTCAAAATATTTATGGCAATGCCAATTGATGCTCCATTACAAATGTTAAATCTTTTAAAATTTAAGGATAAGATGGATGACTCAGATATTTCGGGTGCAGAGAGATATAAAGAATATATGAAAGCAGCGATTCCTTTTTTTGAAAAATCAAAAGCAAAAGTAAATTTTTATGGTGATGCAAAATTCAATTTAATAGGCCCACAAGAATTAGAATGGGATAAAGTTTTAATTGTTGAATATGCACAAAAAAACGATTTCATCAATATGATAACCACCGATGGTTATCCTTCTGAAATGCGTAAATCAGCTTTAGAAGATTCTAGATTGATCTTTTGTGAATTAAATGAAAAATAAAAATTACTATCTTTTAAAATTATAAATTAATCATGCAACTAGAAAATAAAGTCGTCATTGTTACTGGGGCAGGATCTGGAATAGGAGCAGCTACTGCAATTTTATGTGCTGCTAATGGAGCAAAGGTCGTTGTGTCTGATGTGAATTCAGCCAATGCTCAAAATGTGGTAAATGGAATAATTGAGGCAGGGGGAAATGCACTCGTGGTCAAATCAGATGTAACTAAATATAAAGACGTAGAAAATCTAATTAACTCAACAGTTGGAGTATTTGGTAGATTGGATGTAATCGTAAATAATGCTGGAATCGGCCCTAAACGAATGGTTAAAGTAGCAGATCACACATTAGAAGATTGGGATAAAGTGATAGCGGTAAATCAGACTGGCGTCTTTTACTGTATGAAATTAGCGATTGCTCAAATGTTAAAAAATGGTGGAGGCAATATTGTAAATGTTGCCTCACTTGCAGGTTTAAAAGCTTCTGGTAAAAATCTATCTTACAGTGCAAGTAAATTTGCGGTAGTTGGTATGACGAAATCTGCGGCACTCGAGTATGCTAATGATAATATTAGAGTCAACGCTGTTTGCCCTGGTTATACAAAGTCTGCATTGTTAGATCAGTTATTAAAGATGCGGGACGATATGGATAAATTACTCCTAAGATTTGTTCCAATGAGACGTTTTGGTGAAGCCAAAGAAATTGCAGAAGCCATCGTTTTCTTAGCTTCGGATAATACAAGATTTATAACAGGGCAGACTATAACACTTGATGGGGGTGCATCTTTGTAAAGATAGAAAAATTGGTTCCCAATTATCTATTCGACTCCTTAAAACCTATTATTATAAATAAAATTTGGCCCACAAGATTACTTAAAGTCATCTTGTGGGTTTTCTATTTTTTCAGAAAAATTATTATGGCGAAAAATAAATCTACCACTCCTCGAAAAGATCTACAAGATTTTCAAAAGCGCAAATCATTTCTTTTAGATAAAAATCGTTCTGTGGCTGTTGCTAAACGACATAAAAAAGGATTAAGAACTGCGAGAGAGAATATTGAAGATTTATGTGATCAAGATACTTTTGTAGAATTTGGATCTATGATTGTTGCAGCACAAAGAGGTAGGAAATCTGAAAAGGATTTAATCGAACAAACTCCTGCAGATGGACTCATTACAGGAATAGCATCTATAAATGGAAAATGGTTTAACAAGGATGAATGTAAATGCATTGTTTTAAGTTACGATTATACTGTTCTTGCAGGAACTCAAGGTGCATTTAACCATAAAAAAACAGATAGGATGATGCAGATTGCAAAAAAAGCAAAAAAGCCAATCATTTTTTTCGTTGAAGGGGGAGGTGGTCGTCCAGGAGATGTTGATTTTGATATTATTTCTACTGGAGGATTAGACTTGATGACTTTCGTAGAGTATGCTCGACTTAGTGGTAAGGTACCAAGAGTAGCTATTGCTTCAGGATATTGTTTTGCTGGAAATGCTTCCATAGCAGGCTGCTCTGATGTTATCATCGCAACCCAAAACATTTCATTAGGAATGGGAGGACCTGCTATGATTGAAGGAGGAGGATTAGGAAAATTTCATCCGAAAGAAATTGGTCCTGCAAAAATGCAATATGAAAACGGTGTAATAGACATTTTAGTAAAAGATGAAATTGAAGCAGTCGCTACAGCAAAAAAATATATCTCCTATTTTCAAGGAGCCATAAAAAACTGGACATGTAAAGATCAACTTGAACTTCGAAACCTAGTCCCAGAAAGCAGGAAATTTGCTTACGATATTTTCAAAGTGATTAATCATATGGCTGATGATGATTCTGTTTTAGAAATCCGTGGCGATTTTGCAAAAAATATGGTAACTGCTTTTATTCGAATTGAAGGAAAGCCAATGGGTTTAATTGGAAATAGTACCCGACATTTAGGAGGAGCAATTGATGCCGATGCAGCGGACAAAGCAGCAAGATTTATGCAACTATGCGACGCATTTAATATACCGATTTTGTCTCTTTGTGATGCACCTGGATTTATGGTTGGGCCAGACTGTGAAAAGACTGCGATGGTCAGACACTCTTCTAGAATGTTTATTATTGGTGCTTCTTTGAATATTCCAATTCTTACAATAGTTTTACGTAAAGCTTATGGTTTAGGAGCAATGGCAATGGCAGGAGGAAGTTTACATGAATCCTTTTTTACAGTCGCATGGCCAACTGGAGAATTTGGAGCAATGGGACTAGAGGGAGCTGTTAAATTAGGGTTTAAAAAAGAGATTGATGCTCAAACTGATCCTGCCAAAAAACAGGCACTTTATGATAAACTAGTCAAAAATGCTTACGACCGTGGTAAAGCAACTGTTGCAGCATCCTTTTTAGAATTTGATGAGGTTATTGATCCTAAGGATTCTAGACAGTGGATTGTTAATGCTTTGGAGAGTATTCCATTACACAAAAATAATCACAGCAGAATCATTGATAGTTGGTAACTATTGAAATAATAATAAATCTAATTTAATTTTTAATAAAAAGAGCCTTTTTAAATAATTGAAAGAGTTCTTTTTATCTTATGTAGAAAATTTTTAATCATGCTTTGAGGGAGATCTTGGTTTAGAACGAGAATCCCTTTGATTAGAATTGCGGTTACCACCACCTTTTCGACTATTAGAATTTCTACCTCGGTTATTATTATTTCTTCCTCCACCTCTACCACCACCTCCGCGGTTCCTTCCATATCTACTTTCTTTAGGAGCATTGGGGTTATACTTAGGACCCTCTCCTAATTCTTCAGGCAGTTGTAACTTCTTAACCTCACTTCCGATCAAGGATTCGATTTCACCAAAGTTTCTCTGATCTCTTGGAGTAATTAAAGTTAAAGCAACTCCTGTAGAATCTGCTCTAGCAGTTCTACCAACTCGATGTACGTAATCCTCAGCATCGCTAGGAACATCATAATTAATGACCAAACTTATTTCTTTGATATCAATTCCCCTTGCCAAGATATCAGTTGCAACAAGTATCTGAATCTTGTGCGCTTTAAAAGCACGCAGGGTAGATTCTCTTTCTTGTTGATCAAGATCAGAGGAAATTTCTGCTACTTTAAATCTTTTTCTTTTTAAGGCTTGAGTTAATTCTTTAACGACCTTTTTAGTTGACGAGAAAATAATAACACTTGGATATTGGGCCTCTTTTCCTTTCAATAAAGTTTCTACGAGAGGAATTTTTTGAGGAGGGTAAGTCATATACGCTCCTTGGACAACACCCTCTGCAGGTTTTGAAAGAGCGATATTTATTTGCGATGGATTCTTTAAAAGTTTTTTAGCTAAGTCTCTAATTTTCCCTGGCATTGTGGCTGAAAATAGTAATGTTTGCCTATCCTCAGGAAGTTTTTTTACCACAGTCATAATATCATTGAAAAATCCCATGTCAAGCATTCGGTCAGCCTCATCCAAAATCAGAAATTGAACACTTTTAAAATTTGTGTACCCTAAACTAATATGTGAAAGAAGACGACCTGGTGTGGCAATTACAATATCAACACCTTTGGTAAATGCTTTCTTTTGTCGATCAAAAGATGCACCATCTCCTCCTCCATAAACAGGAATAGAACTCACGCCAAGGAAATATCCAAAAGCTTCTACCTGTTGATCTATCTGTAAAGCTAGTTCACGAGTAGGAGCAATAATAATAGCTTGTACTCCTTTTCTATCAGAATTCGAGGCTATTTTATTAAGGGTAGGTAAAAGAAATGCACCAGTTTTACCAGTACCCGTTTGAGCACAGGCAATGAGGTCCTTGTTCTGATTTATTAGTGGAATAGCTTGGGCTTGAATCGGACTAGGTTCTTTGAAACCCATGAAATCAAGTGCTTCTATGAGGCTAGGGGCAAAATCAAAATTATCAAATGTCATACGACGCAATTTCTGTCTTTTTATAAATAAATGCAAAGATGAAAAAAAACAAGTGTTTATTCTAATTTATCTTTACCAATGATAATTTAATGTATTACGCAGAAATATAGTTATTGTTTTGCTAGTAGGAATTTAATGCAGTAGTTTAATAAAACTTAAATAGTTACTAAAGAATTTCTATAAATCATTATGGTTGTCCTTAACAAAATATCTCATCTTTAATAATAACCATTACCACATAAAATGAACTTTGCTAATAATGTTACTCTGAAATCAGTAAAATTAAAAAGGTATTAATGGTTAACCATTAGTACCTTTTTAGACTAAAAACTAAATTAAACTTATAACCGGTTCTTATTGATAATTGCTAATAACTCTTCTCGATAATTCTTACCAATTGGTAAATGTTTGGCTTGATTTTTTTCAATCACCTCAACCATGTTTCCTTGCACTGCTTGAATTCTTTGAATATTCACAATATATGATCTATGTATTCTTTTAAAAATAGACTCAGGCAACTTTTGTTCTAAACTTTTCATAGTTTGAAGGGTAATAATCCTACTATTATTTAATCGAATTATTACGTAGTCTTTTAATCCTTCAATATAAACAATATCTCGATAATTGACTTTAATTAATTTTTTATCGGCTTTAACAAAAATAAAATCATCCTCTTTTTCATCAGTTGAGATAGAGGAGGGGAGGGTATCTTTATTTTCTAAACTAATCTGCTCTTGAGCTTTATTGACACCTTTAATAAATCGATCCAAGGAAATAGGTTTTAATAAATAATCAACGGCATTTAATTCAAAACCTTCAACAGCATAGTTAGCGTAAGCCGTAGTAAAAATTACCTTTGGAGGTTTTGCCAAAGTTCTTAAAAAGTCAATGCCAGTTAATTGAGGCATCTGGATATCCAAAAACATTAAGTCTATGTCATGATCTTTTAAAGCTGCATTTGCTTCTAAAGCATTATTGCATTTCGTTACTAAATTGAGATCAGGAATCTTATCAATATATGTTTCCAAAACATCCAAAGCAAGGGGCTCATCATCAACAATAATTACATTTATCATTCAATTAATTTTTAGTTTACAAAATTTGATCTTAAACTTTTTTAGTTACCATAAAGCTAATTTAAATCAATATCCAATTCTACCCCATATGTATTAGGATCATCATGGATTTCCAATTTATAATTATTAGGGTAAATAATATTCAACCTACGTTTTACATTTACTAAGCCTATTCCACCACTTCTTTTATGAGTTTGGGTTGGCAAACTTTCCGATTTACTATTTTCAATATAAAAATGGATATGTTGATCTTCAACTTCTAACAATATATTTACAAATCCATGTGAAATATGTGTATTCAATCCATGTTTAAAACTATTTTCCAAAAAAGGAATAAATATTAATGGTGCAATTTGTTGATCAAAAATTTTACCATCCACTTTATAATTAATTTGCACATTTTTTCCTTGCCTCAATCTCTCTAAATCTAAATAGTTTTGGATATAATTTACCTCCTTTTGCAATGGTACTCTTCTTTCGTTGCATTCATATAACATATATCGCATCATTTCTGATAACTTAATAACAATTTCAGGAGCCTTGTCTGATTTCTTTAAGGTTAAGGCATAGAGATTATTGAGTGTATTAAAAAGGAAGTGAGGATTAATTTGTGATTTCAAAAACCGCAATTCTGACTGCATAGTTTGCGTTTGCAAATCTTTTTTCTCTCTCAAATGCCTAACCCAATCTGTAATAATTTTCCCAATGGTAGATGAACCAACTATCAAAAAACTAGCAATGAAAAATAAAAATTGTTTTCCTAATATAAATGTCTCCGCATTGCTTAAAATCAAATAGAACACCATCAACTTAATAGGTGTAATTACGACTACAGATAAAGTTAACAAAAAGCTGTATTGTAAAAACTTCTTTTCTGTAAGATAATTTGGAATAAGATAAAAAAGATTAAAGTAAACTAGTATTCCATAGAAAAGCACATTTACTGATTCTACACTAAACTTAGTGAGAAAACTGTGATTATTGCTATCTAGCAATAATAGAATGAAAAACATTACAACCCAAAAAACAGAATGGTAAACAATTCGTTGTGTAACGAAGTCATAAATTTTTGCTCTAATTGTTCTTTTTACTATTTGATCCATTTAGTTACAAAATTCTTATTTATTCTCATGGTGTAATTAAAGTATAATAACTGAAAGTTAGTAACTAATTCGATAAATACCTTTTAACCATAGATAAATGTAAGAAAACCATAACTTGTTCTTTTTTTTTATTGGAAAAGTGTCACTGAAACAAATTTATTTCTTATATATAACATATTGAAATATTTAATCTCATTTCAAATCACGCAAAATATTTTTTAAATAATTTCAATAATCTATTTTTCTGTATTCCATTTTAGAATTTTGTACTTTTGCAGCGCTAAAAATAAAAAATCATCATATGGTTTATTTGACTAGAAAAGAACGTTTTAATGCTGCTCATAAACTTTGGGTAGATGAATGGAGCGAAAAGAAGAATTTTAAAGTTTTTGGGAAATGTTCCAACAAGAATTGGCATGGTCATAATTATGATTTGTATGTAACTGTCAAAGGTAGACCTGACCCTCAAACTGGCTTCGTAATGGATGCTAAAAAACTAAGTAAAATAATCAAAAAAGTCATCACAAACAAGGTTGATCACTCTAACCTCAACCTAGATATAGACTTTCTCCCAAAAGGAATGCAACCAACTACAGAAAATTTAGTTATCCTCTTTTGGAATCAGCTTAAACCAAAAATAAAGGGATGTGAGCTACATTCTGTAAAACTTTGGGAAACTGAAACAATTTACGCAGAATATTTTGGAGAATAAATAATTAAAGTTTTAAACATTCTTTAATTTATAAATGTTCCAAAGATTAAACATTTAAAAACGTCTATGAGTAGTTACAAGAAAACAGAAACTTACCCAGAGAAATTGACTAAGGACTTAATGGATAAATTCGAATTCATATTAGAAGGAATTGGTGAAGATCCTAAAAGGGAAGGGTTAATAAAGACTCCGGAACGAGCTGCTAAGGCAATGCAATTTTTGACGCATGGTTATGACCTTGACGCAACTGAAATTTTAAAGTCTGCGATGTTTAAAGAAGAATATAGTGAAATGGTAATAGTGAAGGATATTGAAGTTTATTCTATGTGCGAACACCATATGTTACCATTTTTCGGAAAAGCCCATGTAGCATACATCCCAAATGGTCACATTGTAGGGTTGAGTAAAATCCCTAGGATAATTGATGTATTTGCTCGAAGGTTACAAGTCCAGGAAAGGTTAACCCACGAAATTTTACATTGTATACAAGACACATTAAAACCTCTTGGTGTTGCTGTGGTCATTGAAGCGAGACATATGTGCATGATGATGAGAGGAGTTCAAAAACAAAACTCTGTTACTACTACCTCAGCATTTACGGGTGAGTTTGAAAACCAACCAACTAGAGGTGAGTTTCTAAATTTAATAAATTCAAATTTACACTAGGACTTAAAAAATAATTTATACTTTTGCGACATGTATGGAGAGAAGAGTAATATTGTTACTCTTCTCTTTTTATTTAGTTATTCTAGTAAATTTAATGGCGGTACTAAGAGTTAACCGTTTACTTTTAATTAAAACCTACTCATATGAATGCCTATGTTTTTCCAGGCCAATCTGCTCAATTCGAGGGGATGGGAAAAGATCTTTACGAAAATTCAGAACTTGCTAAAAACTTATTCGAAGATGCTAACAAAATTCTGGGATACCGTATTTCAGATGTAATGTTTGAAGGTACTTCTGAGGATTTGATGCAAACTAAAATTACTCAACCAGCTGTATTTTTACATTCTATTACTAAGGCGAAAATAGCTGGTGATGAGTTCAAACCTGACGCTGTTGCTGGACATTCATTGGGTGAATTTTCTGCTTTAGTTGCATGTGGTGCTATGAGTTTCGAAGATGGATTAAACTTAGTAAAAAAACGAGCTCTTGCTATGCAGAAAGCTTGCGAGGCAACTCCAAGCACAATGGCAGCTATTGTTGGATTGGAAGACAACATAATTGAAAAAATATGTGAAGAAATTGACGACATTGTCGTCCCAGCTAATTATAATTCTCCTGGACAATTAGTTATCTCAGGCTCAATTTCTGGAATTGATATGGCTGTTGAAAAGTTAAAAGAAGCAGGTGCAAAGCGAGCAATTGTCCTACAAGTTGGAGGAGCTTTTCATTCCCCATTAATGGAACCAGCATTAGAGGAACTAGGCAAAGCAATTGAAAATACTAAAATTGGAACTCCAATTTGTCCAATTTATCAAAATGTAAATGCCCTCCCTGAAAAAAATCCTCAAAAAATTAAGGCTAATTTAATAGCCCAATTAACATCACCTGTAAGATGGACCCAAACAATTCAAAATATGGTAAAGGATGGATTTAATAATTACATAGAAGTAGGAGGAAATGGTAAAGTTCTCAGAGGTCTAATTAGACGTATAGATCGTTCTGTAGGATCTGAAGCATTATGAATGCAGAAATAACAAAAAAAATAGTATTTTAAACAATATTTGAGAAACAAAATATAGAGTAAATACTCTTTTATGAACAAACAGCAGCAGGATACTTGGCTCTCCGTCCATCTTTATTATAATGAGCCATGGGAGGGTTTTCTACACAAAGCTATTGAGCCTTATGTCAATACTGCTATTCAAACTGGAATTGCTGATCAATTCTTTTTTATCCGATATTGGGAAAAGGGTCCTCACATTCGGTTGCGGGTTAAAGGAGATCTAGAAATGCTTAATTCTATTCTAAAGCCTAATCTCGAAGAGCATTTTAATAACTATTTCGAATCAATACCTTCAAGGCGTATTGAACCAAATTATCCTCCTAGCTTCTCTGGAAATTTAAAATGGCTTCCAAACAACACCTTAGTATATTTTGATTACGAACCTGAATATAGAAGATACGGTGGACCTGTTGGTATAGCATTAAGCGAAAAGCAATTTATGGTCTCCTCCCAAACGGTATTAGAATTTATTAACCAAAAGGGAGCACTATGGTCCTACGATGATGCGATGGGGATAGCAATAAAAATGCATCTTACATTTATTCATTCAGCTGGTTTAAATATCGATCAAGCTATTTCATTTTTTGATTTTCACTGTAAAAATTGGTTACCTCATACCTTTAAAAATATTCAGGAGGAAATTACACAGGAAGATTTTGAAAGCCAATCTTTTCTCTCCACTCAAGCATTTGAAGAATCATTCGAAAGTCAAAAATCTTCTTTAATACCTTTCCATTTTAAACTTTGGAATGCAATGGAAGAGGGTATTCCTTTTGAGGAAGATACACTGAACAAATGGTTTAGAAAAAATAAGATAATTATAGATGAATTAAGATTAAATGAAAAAGAATTAAATTATCGGACATCAAAGTATGTTTATCAAATTAAATCAACTCAATTTCCAGAAAAAGAATTATTGTGGTCTATTTTGGTAGATTACATCCACATGACCAATAACCGATTAGGGATATTTAATCAGGATGAGTCATATTTAAGTTTTATAATGATGAGGTGTTTAGAGGAAATAAAAAGGAATGATAGAGTGGGGGTGAAAATTAAAAAAATTGGTTAAAGTATATTCAACCAATAATGATATAATATTTTAATTTATATATCTAAATCCCAAATTAAATGTATTTCCAGCACCCTGATTAGCAGAAGTAAAAAAATTAGAGTATAAAACTTCTAGTCCTATTTTCCCTGTAATTTGATATTTAAGACCAATCCCAGCTTGAGCAAAATCTCCCTGAACATTAAAACTATTCACTCTTTGATTCCCTTCTATTTTGTTTAATCCAAACCTTGGTGAATACTGTAACATCAAATAGACCGTTGTATTTCCCGAAGGAAAATAACTGATAAAACCACTTAAAGGAGTATCTAGATAGTTTTCCCTAGGGTTATTATCAGGGTAAGAATCGGCTGATTTTGCAAATCGAAATAATAAATCTCCTTCCAAAAATAATTGCCATTTTAAACCTAAATTCTTGTCAAAAAAAAATTGGTTCCACCAAGTGAATCTATCCCAATCAAAAAATGGAAACCGATTTACACTTTGAGAATCGACTATTATTTGTTCGATTCCTTCGTTATCTTTTGTAATTGGAATGAGAAACGAACTTTTAATTGAGATACTAGAACTTTTAAAAGGAGCAAGTTTTATTGTTGGACCTAAACTACTAATACCACTTCGATTTTTTCGATCATTTTTTCGAAAAGTTAAAACTGCTAAAGGGGAGGATTCTTTTTGATCAATTCTCACCGTTCTTAAATTAAGATTTAATCCTACATTCCATTTTCTATCTTCACTTACTCCATATAGTATATTAATTAGGCCTGTAAAATAATTTTCTCGGACGCCTAAGTTTACCTTTTTCCTATCATTATTTCTAAAAGAAGTTTGCGTGTATAAGTTGTTATAAAGTTGAAACTCTATTTGATTTTTTTCCAACATACTTGAAGGAGTATATGTTTGAATAAAAGAATTTGATCTAGTTATTTGTGAATCACTCCCATTACTTTCAAGAAAAGTATTATTACTAAAATCATTTAAAACCCAATCGTAAGGGTAGTGAATAATTCGATTCTCAGGATTTAAATTTTTGGTTCTATATTTATTTATAAAATCAAGGACGGTTCCATTTTCGGTAAAATCCTCTTTATACCATCTGAAGATATTAGATATATAATTCTTTCCATTTTTTTCATAGATAAAGCTGGAATCGTTAATTGCAAAGGTAGTTTGTGAATCTAACTGATTGTCTAGTAAAATTGGATTATAGGCAAACTTGGCAATAGGTGGACAACTAACAGCAGCACAATTCAAAACAAAATGAACACGTGGATCTTTAAATTCTTTTCGAATTTGGTCATTTTCAATTTGGTTTAGTGACCACTCACTACCACCAATATTGTGTTTAATCTTCTCAAAAAAACCATTTACTTTTTGTACACTATGGATTGGATAATTGCGAACTACCTCTTTAATAACTAGTATGTTATAGGAATTTATTAAAAAAGCTTTTCGCTCTAATGATGTTAAACTTTTAGGATTAATTTGAGAAACAAGCATTATTAATTCTTCTAACTCAGTATTATTCCTATTTAACGAGGAGTAATCCACATTCCCATTCTTTACAGCTGATCTAAAAAATGAGTCTGTTTTTTGGAAAAAAGAATTGATATCTTGAGCAGTAGCACTTAGGCAAAAAACTGAGAAAGAAAGAGAAAATATGATATATTTGAAATTCATTTTTTTATTTTTACTTACCCTAATAACGTATTTTAAAATGATTGGTTGTCGTCCTATAACCAACAAACTTGTCAACAGTAAAACTTTTTTTATTTTAATAACATTGAATTTAACTGAACAAAAGCAAATTTAAAGTGGAAATATTATTAATAATTATTTATGGCTTCTTTCTAACCTTCATTTTATTTTATAGTTTAATTCAGATGCATTTAGTGATTTTGTACTTAAAAAGAGGGAAGATAAAAAAAGGTTCAACGATTCCTACCCCTGACTATTTTCCATTTGTAACAATTCAACTTCCTATTTATAATGAGCTTTATGTTGTCGAAAGATTGATCCTACAAGTTTCAAAAATTGATTACCCAAAGGATCGTTTTGAGGTTCAAATTTTGGATGATTCAGATGATGAAACAACCCAAATTATTCGAAAGGTAATCTTAAAGTTAAAAGAGTCAAAAGTTAAATTTGATCTAGTTCGGAGACCTAATAGAATTGGATTCAAGGCAGGTGCTTTAGCTTATGGAATGAATATATGTCAAGGAGAATTCATTGCTATATTCGATGCTGACTTTTTACCGAAAAAGGATTTCTTAAAAAAAACAATTCCTTATTTTATAGATAAAAAAGTGGGTGTAGTTCAAACTAAATGGACCCATATAAATGAAAATTATTCAAAATTAACCCAGATTCAAGCTTTTGGCTTAGATGCCCATTTCACAATAGAACAAGGAGGGCGAAACTATGGAAAATACTTTATTAATTTCAATGGTACAGCAGGAGTATGGCGAAAGACATGCATAGAAGATGCGGGTGGTTGGTCCGCTGATACATTGACAGAGGATTTAGATTTAAGTTACCGTGCCCAATTAAAAGGTTGGTATTTTAAATATTTAGAAAAAGTTGAATCGCCTGCAGAATTACCGGCTGCAATGAATGCTTTAAAGAATCAACAATTCCGTTGGACTAAAGGAGCGGCAGAATGTACTCGAAAAAATTTAATTAGAGTTTTAAAAACCAAAGATTTACCTATCTCAACAAAGTTACATTCTGTTTTTCACCTGATGAATAGTTTTATTTTTATTTGCGTTTTCTCTGTTGCAATTTTATCCATCCCCATTTTCTATGTTAAACTACATTTTATAAAATACGCTTTACTATTTAAATATGCCACTGGTTTTATTTCAAGTATGTTTTTCCTTTTGATTTTCTATTGGGTAGCACAACGAAGTTTAGAAAATAATCTACTAACAACTTTAAAACAATTCATTTGGAAATTCCCGTTATTCTTAGCAGTCTCAATGGGCATGTCTTTACATAATGGAATTGCAGTAATGGAAGGTTATCTTGGGAAAAAATCTCCATTTGTTAGAACTCCAAAATTTAATCTTGAAAAGTCATCTGACAAATGGTATGGAAATAAATATTTAGCGAGTAGTATTGGAGGAGTAACTATTTTGGAAGGGGTATTATTTATCTATTTTTTGGGTGGAATTGCATTAAGTTTTTATTACAATAGTTTTGGTTTATTACCACTATTTTTGATATTAAGTTTTGGTTTTGGATATGTATTTTTCTATTCAATTTTTCATTCATCAAAGTGATTTATTTATTTAAACTATACAAAAATAAACTTGAATTGGATATATCAGAATCCTAACCATTTCATTTAACGCTATTTCTCAATACCAAACTCATTTGCCATTTAAAAATAATAAAGAACCCGCATTATAATTATTAACCTTACCTCCAAAATTGCCACGATAAAGAGTGAAACCTACACCTTCGCATGCAAAAAAAAATATCCAATAAGATAATTATCCAATAAAAGGTTTTTGATAAAAAGGACAGTCTTAAGAGTACTTTCGCAGTAATGTTCTAAAATTTCTTTTGATATAAAAGCCCCTAATCAAATTAAAAAATTAATGAATAAATGAAGAATAAAACTTTACATTCCCTCCATCCTGAAAGATTATGTTATCCAAATGGACCACTAAGCAATCTATGCAAATAAGCTTGAAAAAGATTTGGATTCATTATTAGAAATATAATAATTATTGAAATGTACCCAAAAACAGCACCACTCATATGTGCATCATGTGCAACATTATCTCCTCCTTTTTTATCCATATAACTCTCATAGAATAAATAGAGTATTCCAGCTATTATGTAAGGAATTGGAAGAACAAAATACAATAGAAGTATACTCCAAGGATAAAGAAAGCTGCATGCAAATAATACTCCTGCCACTCCACCAGAAGCACCTAAAGCAGAATAATACTGGTTATTGGAATGTTTAATAAATGAAGGCAAAGCACCAAAGATAATAGAGCCAAGATAAATTAATAGGAAGAACAATCGACCAGCTAATCCACCAAAATGCTGAAGCAAAGTAAACTCTAGTTGCTCTCCAAATTGGTATAAGACGAACATATTAATTCCTAAATGAATCCAACTTCCATGCAAAAAACCAGAAGATAAGAACCGATAATATTGGCCAAACTCTTTTACCGATGCAGGCCGCATCAAAAAATCATTCCTCATCTGTTGATTATTGAATCCTTGATAAGAGATGATGCAAGTGAAAATAATGATAATTAAAGTGAGCGAAATTTGAGCGCCTTCCATGGTATTATATATTATTATTTAAGAATGGTGATATGGTTCGTTTTTTAGAATGGTTAAAGCCCGATAAAATTGCTCAATGAAGAATAATCGTACCATCTGATGTGAAAAAGTCATGGCGGAAAGAGCTATCTTTTGCTGTGATCTTTTATATATTTCATCTGAAAACCCGTATGCTCCTCCAATCAAAAAAATAATTTTTCGAGCTGAATGTTGAAGTTGTTTTTCTATCCAAAAAGCAAATTTCTCAGAGGTGAAACTCTTCCCATTTTCATCAAGTAGAATGAGTAAATCATTTTTTTCTAGTTTATTCAAAATTACGCTCCCTTCTTTTAACTTCAATAATTCAGGAGTCATATTTTTAGCATTTTTGATATCAGGCAATACTACCATTTGAAAAGGAACATATTTCCGAAGTCTTTTTTCATAAATTTCAATTCCTTCATTGAGATATTTGAATTGTGTTTTTCCAACTACCCAAAATTCAACTTTCATGTGAATATATTGTTATTTTTAAATTCCAATTTAAACTAATTACAACTCTAATCCTTTATTAAAACATATTAAGCTCCTCCATTAAAGTATGTCTTTCAGGGTATTCATCACGATACTGCTTTACTAATTTATAAACTAATTTTTTAGCTCCGATCTTTTTTAAATGATAAAAAATATCTCTTATTTTAGTCGAAGTTCGTCGGCCTAAATGATTCCTCAAATACCCATCCAACAAATCTTCGTATAAATTAAAAACCTCTTTTCTGAAACTTTCAATTAGCTGTACATCATAATTTTCTAATAAATCCAATGATCTATTATCTTTGATGAATTCAATCAACTCCTTGTCCATTTTTTCCTCAGCCAAAATCTTAGCAATTGTATTTTTCTTTTGAGGAGAAAAAGGAAGTTCTTCGATTAAACTTACTAGACTTTTAACTTCTTTTTTCCAACCTTTTAAAATAGTATTTTTCAAGATTTGATAGTAATGAAACTCAAAAGTGACAATAAATCGCCTACGTGCATACTTTGTTATATCCTGATTAAATTGAGTTTTCAATCCAATATTTAATAAGATATCATCTAACTCGTTTCTAACCGGTACGTTTTTTTGCATTTCAAGCCCTTTCAATGCTAGCTGCTTTGCATCGGTATATTTTTTCTGACTCATTGAGTTTTTAATGGCTGCTAAAAGGACTTCAGGCTCCTCTAGATTATTCTCAATAAATGTAGATAATGAGGTTTTCTCAAACTGTTCAACTAACTTCATCTTAAATAAAAGTAAAATACCTCTTTTCTTTTTATCAAATGTATTCCCTAATTCGCTATCAATTTTTTCTAATAAAATAACCGCATAGTTTTTTTCAGAGGTTAAATCTAAAAGAAAGGTTAAAAAGTGCGAATTTGTTCCGTATTTTTTATGTTCCCGACCATCAAAATTTTCAAAACAAAACTGCCAAATTTCTTTTTTTAATTCTGGTGGTATATCTTTTTTTATTAGATTTTTTAGAAAAGCAAATGCTGAATTTAGGAGGTCTAAAATTCTATCTTCATGATTCTCAGCCCTCTTTATATTGGGCGATAATTTAATAATTATAGCTTGCAAAATATCTGAGGCCTCAGAATAATGTTCTAAAGCAATTGCATCATCTACATGATCTAAAATATCTGTTATTACTAACTGGATCTGTTGAAGTGAACTATATTTTATTTTATCTTTTGTTGTAGTAACAGAGGTAAATGTTGCTTGTAATAGTTGTAAATATTTTTCTTTATCATTTTCTACCTCTACCGCATGAGCAAACCTAGCTTTTAAGGATAAGGCAAACTTTTTATCTGTTCGAGCATATGCTCGAACAAAGTTTTTTAAAGCTTCTGGGTCTACTGAGTTTAAAACAGAAATAGTAGTCAACTTTTTGTGCTTAAATGGAGTTACTCGGACAGTCTTTTGTCGCTCTAGCTCTTTCTCTAATAGGTGCTTTCTTAAAGCAAAAAGACCAGCTACAATATGTTGACAATGATTATTTTTTGAAGTTAAATTTTGTTGATAAAAGTCACAATCGCAAGTCCCTCTTTTTACCTTTTTGCCAGACATTTGAATCTCCACCTCAAAAGCATCTCCCTTCTTTAATTTCTCATAAGATTCACCAACCTTCATAGTCCAAATCTTTTTCTCCAAATAAACGATACCTTCCACTAATCCTTCTTGGATCAAACCTTCAGCTTGTTCCACTACTTTTTCAGGAAAAAATATTTCGATATTTTTTATTTCAAAATTCATTGGTAATACCCTTGAAATTTACAATATTTACGTTCCGCCTAATTAACCAAATATAACTAAAGATGGTTCATTAGTTAATTAGTATAACTTCCAAATCTACTGTTTATTAAGGGAAAAAACCATTTTAGTCAGGCAAATATATTAAATGAAAAAAATATACCTCATAAGACACGCAAAATCAAGCTGGGATGATCCTGGATTAAGTGACATAGAACGTCCTCTAAACCATCGGGGATTACGAGATGCCCCTTTTATGTCAAAAATGTTAAAAGGGAAAAATGTCACCCCTAACAAATTGATAAGTAGTCCTGCAAATCGGGCATTTACAACGGCTACTTATTTTGCAAAGGAGTTGAATATTCCGGAACAAGCGATTGTCATCCGAAAAGAAGTATATCATGCCTATCCTGAAGAAGTATTAAATATTATTAGAAATCTCTCGGATAATGATGACACTATCTTATTGTTTGGGCACAATCCCTGCTTTACAAGTTTAGCTAACCAATTTTCAACAGAATATATTCCTAATGTTCCGACTTGTGGGATTGTAGCAGTAGAGGCTGAAGTTAAAAGATGGACCGATTTTGAAAAAAATGGTAAACTGACAGCATTTTATTACCCAAAACAATATCTTTAATAATTAAATTTTAAATATCAACATGAGGAAAATTGGAGTTTTTATTTTATTTTATTTTGGAACAACTTTATTTATGAGCTGCCAAGATGAGAAAGTGAAATTTATGATTCCTGATGAAGAAATGATTAAAATTTTAACTGACTTACATATCTCGGAAGCAGCAATTTTAAGCCTAAATTCGAATTTAAAAGACAGTATATCCAATTTGCATTATCAACAGATCTTTGAAATTCATGGAATATCTGATTCAATTTTCTATCTTGATTTGGAAAAGTTGAGATTAGATGCCAAAAAACTAGAGAAAATTTATCTTAAAGTACTAGATAACATAGAATTATTAAATGTTACCAAGATAGAAAAGGATTCCACTAATATTAACTCAAAAGAGGATAAATAAAGTTTACAAATGAAATAAACTCTATTAAGAGTTATGAGATAATAATTAGGAGTAAATGATAAATATAAGTTAAGGAATAGTGTATCTTATGTGATATATTTTTTAGAAAAAAGACTTGTTGTTAGTTGCTTAAAACATAATTTTTATTGAGTAAAATATAGTCCTATTTAATGGTTAATAATCAATTTAAAATTTTAATTGTAGATGACGAAGATGATATCCTACAATTCATTAAATACAATTTGGAAAAAGAAAATTTCCATGTGAGTATTGCCAATAATGGAATAAAAGGACTTTTAAAAGCCGAATCAGAAAACCCAGATTTAATAATCTTGGATATCATGATGCCAGAAATGGATGGAGTAGAGGTGTGCAGACAATTAAGAGCAAAGGCAAATTTTGACGATACACTAATTACATTTTTAACAGCAAGAGGGGAGGATTATTCTCAAATAGCAGCCTTCGATGTAGGAGGAGATGATTATATTACTAAGCCGATTCGACCTCGTGTCTTGATAAGTAGAATAAAGGCTTTGCTTCGAAGAAAAAATCGAACAATTGCGAAATCTTCAATTAATATTTTGACAATAAAAGACCTTACTATCGATAAAGAAAAAGTTACGGTTGAGGTTAATGGTACTAAAATAGATCTTGCCAAAAAAGAATTTGAATTATTATCACTTTTGGCATCTCGTCCGGGTAAAGTTTTTACTAGAGAAGAAATTTTTAGGAAAATTTGGGGGAACGATGTAATCGTTGGTAATCGAACTATTGATGTCCATATCCGAAAACTAAGAGAGAAAATAGGAGATAGTTATATTAAAACTTCTAAAGGCATAGGATATAAAATGGAGGAATAAGGAACCTCCATTTTATCCTCATCTAAACTTTATCGATTTTTTTCTAAAATATAATCATACCATATTTAATTTTTGTTAATTATGAGTAATAAAATTAAAAACCCTACACCACAGTCAATATCAATCTATGCCTCCCTCGTAATTTCCATGGTTATCCTATTACTGTTTGGTGTATTTTCAGTCTCAAAATTAGTCAACTTTGATTTTACAGAAATTATTATTTTATTTCTGAGTGTGTTTTTTACCTGTTATCTTGTTTTCTCTTACTTCTTAAAAAACTATATCTATCGTAAAATAAAATTGATTTATAAAAATATCAGAAGTACTAAGATTACAGGTTCTGAAAACTCAAAATCTATAGATTTATCGAATAATGTTTTTCAAGATGTTGGAGAAGAAGTAGCGCTTTGGGCTGAAAATAGAAATAAAGAAATAGAAACTTTAAAAGCTATGGAAACTTATAGAAGAAATTTCTTAGGGGATATCTCACATGAACTAAAAACACCCATTTTTAATATCCAGGGCTATATTCACACGTTGTTGGAAGGAGGACTTTATGATGAAAAAATAAATAAAAAATTTTTAACACGCGCAGCAAATAATGTTGAACGTTTACATTTTATAGTAGAAGATTTAGAAGCGATATCAAGGCTAGAAACAGGCGAAATGAAATTAGATGTTCAAACCTTTGGCACTAGAAAATTGACTGAAGAAGTAATTGAAGACTTGGAAATGACTGCCGAGGAAATGAATATTGAATTATCCTTTAAAGAAGGGGCAGACCAAAATTTTGAAGTGAGGGCTGATAGGGAAAAGATCAGAAGAGTATTAATGAATCTTGTCGTTAATTCAATTAAATATGGTAAAATTGATGGTCATACTAAAATTGGGTTTTATGACATGGATAGTTATATTTTAATAGAAGTTGCGGACAATGGAATAGGGATTGAAAAGGAACATTTAAAACGTGTATTTGAAAGATTCTTTAGAGCAGATAAAAGTAGGTCCAGAAAGCAAGGAGGCTCAGGACTTGGCCTATCAATTGTTAAACATATTACTGAGGCACATAAGCAAACTATTAATCTAAGAAGTACATATGGTGTAGGATCTACATTTGGATTTACTTTAGAGAAAGAATGATTTCAAAAAAATAGCCGAATCCTATGTAAAAGAACTCGGCTATTTTTTTGTTGAATTTGAAGTTAGGGATTCGATTTTCCCACTTTTTTATCAGCTTCAGTCTTTTCTCTCCCAGAATCAACTTCAACTAATGGAGCCTCTGCTTTAAATTCTATTAAGTTTAACTGATTAACAATTTCATCTTTTTTCTCATTAAACCTTGGAATATCACTCTCGGGCATAGGATCAGCGGGAGGAAAGTTTAATCTTCTATGATTAACCTGCCTATTGTTTTTCCAAAACCTAAAGCAAACGTGTGGGCCTGTTGCCAAACCGGTAGAACCAACATATCCAATCACCTGACCTTGTTTAACTTGAACACCTGGAGAAATTCCCTTAGCAAATTTCTGCATGTGCAAATATTGAGTTTGATAAATTTTGTCATGCTTAATTTTCACATAATTACCATTCCCCCTCGTCCGACTAGCCTTTAGGACAACTCCATTTGCAACGGCTAAAATAGGTGTCCCATAAGGCGCTGCGTAATCAGTACCTAAGTGTGCTTTTCTCCTTTTTAAAACTGGATGAAATCTATTCATGTTAAACCCAGATGAAATCCGAGAATATTTAACTGGTGATTTCAAAAATGTCTTTTTCATTGGCCGACCCTCTAAATCATAATACCCATCATGTTGTTCATTTTCAAAATAAATTCCATGATATTCATTACTGTAATTTTTATAGTAAGCTCCTAAAATATCACCTACACCCACTACTTTACCATCGATTGATTTTGATTCATAAATCACTTTAAATCGATCTCCATTTTGTACATGGTGAAAATCAATTGACCAACCAAAAACATCTTCTAATCTTGAAGCCAAATCATAACTCAAATTATTATCAACCATTGTTTGCCATAAGGAAGATTTGACTATCCCAGAAGAAGATTTGATTTGAGTCTTAATCTCTCTTTCAATAACTTTAGCAATTCCTTTTTCAATATCATAGATAACATAACTATAGACATCTGGCTCATAAATAAAATATTGAGCTGAGGTTGAAGCGTCTTTAGATAAAATTATATAATCTTTCCCTGCTCTTAATTTGGTTACTGAGAAAACATCTTCAGCATTTCGAGCTAAAGCATCAACTTTTTCATAAACTACATGGTGCTCATCTAATATTTCTGATAAAAATTCATTTGGCTTAATTGATGCTTTTTTGACATGAAATGTATCCAAAATAAAACCATATTTAAATTCAGGTTTAAATACAGGAAAGAAAGATAGCTTTTCCTCTTGATTTGAATTAGATGCTAATTGGCTGGAAGTTCTCGGAAAGGATAAGAGGAGGTATGATATTAGGGCAAAGGTTGCCATGAAAATAATACTTCCTATTAATAATTTCTTTTTATTGATTTGGCTCGAAATTGATTTGGTTCGCCCTCCCGTCTTATTTTGATCCAATTTTTTACAATTTAAATTGATGTGATATACTCCTCTGTTTTTAATAGTGGTAAATATAAAACACTTGTTTAGTTTGACATAATTTTAATAAAACTTTAATATTACAATTTCTACTTATTGTATGAGGATTAAATGATATTTTTACAAAAGAATTAGTTTTTTTTACTGACTCATGGATTATTTAAAAAACTATGATGTAGACACAAATTATTGAATTACAACAATTTAAAGACATTTATAATGAAAATAAAATACACTAATACATTTTATCTTGTTCTCTTAATGGTTACGATTAGTAGTTGTGTTAAAATTCCTAAAATTCAAATGGGTAATAACGTGCAACAAATATATTCATCGAAAGCAATTTTGAAAAATGGAGATATTTTAAAAATGGTGAAAAAGGTTTCTGAATGTACAACCACCATTATATTGGTTCGTCATGCTGAAAAAATGAAAGATCAAAAAGATCCTAATTTGACTAAAGAAGGAAATATGAGGGCAGAGAAATTGAAAGATATACTCTCTACTATTTCCTTAAACCAAATTTATTCTTCTGATTATAATCGAACTCAACAAACAGCAAAACCTACTTCAAATGCACAAGGAATAAAGGTTACCAGTTATAATCCAAGAGCACTAAATGAGTTTGGAAATATGGTAGTTGAAACTAAAGAAGGAGAGAATATCTTGGTAGTAGGACACTCCAATACAACACCAGTTTTGTTAAACTATTTCATGAAGGAAGAGATTGTCAAATCCATATCTGAATCTGATTATGGAAACTTATTCGTAATAAATATTGACAAAAAAAAGCAAGCGAAGACATTGATTTTGAGATTTTAATAAAAAAACAAGGAATATAACATTATGGTTAAAAAAAGAGCTACTTCGTTTAAAGTAGCTTTCTTTTTTTGATATTCATTGATGATCAAGCCTTATGTGGGTGATTTAATTATAGGTAATAATTCATATCCTCAATTGTATCACATAATAAAAGGAAGGAAAACATAAAGACTTAGATAACACGAATCAGAATATGATCACTCCAGCTTTTGATCTGTTCTAAAATTGTTTTATATCTTTTGGCCAAACAGTGTATAGTAATTCAAGTATTCAACCAGAATATAAATTCACTGTTTTTTATTTATATGATTTTACTTCTTTGGGCAATTTTTCAAGAATTAAAGCTGCTAATTTTTTAATTTACATTAATCCTTTTATATTATTAATACCATTGGATATCAAAAACTTTTGGAGTAAAATTCAGCTGTTTATCAGTATTTATAAATTTCAAATGCAATTAGTTGAAAAATTTGATAAAATAAATGAGGAAAAACTCATTTATTCCCGTAAAATATTAAAAGCAGGAGTTTATGTTTTTGAATTAAGCGATGGGAAAACTACTTTTGCATTTCGAAAAAAAAATCATCGTTTTCTAATGGTTCACCTTTAACCATTCACCATTAATCATTATATTAAATTATGCCAATTTCAACACAATACAACGCATCAGATACAGAAAGTAAATGGTATCAACATTGGATGGAAAAAAACTATTTCCACTCTACTCCTGACGAACGAGAATCCTACAGTATAGTTATTCCTCCACCAAATGTAACTGGTGTTTTGCACATGGGACATATGTTGAATAATACAATTCAGGATGCATTGATTCGGAAAGCTAGGCTGGAAGGAAAAAATGCATGTTGGGTACCTGGGACAGACCATGCCTCCATTGCAACGGAAGCCAAGGTTGTGAAACTATTGAGAGAAAAAGGTATAAAGAAATCTGACATTTCAAGAGAAGAGTTTTTAGGATATGCTTTTGATTGGAAAGATAAATATGGAGGTATAATACTTGATCAATTAAAAAAACTTGGCGCCTCTTGTGATTGGGAACGAACTCGATTTACAATGGAAGAAAAATTATCGAAAGCGGTCATTAAAGTTTTTGTCGATTTACATAAAAAGGGAAAAATTTATCGAGGTAAGAGAATGACTAATTGGGATCCTTCAGCTCAAACAGTTTTATCAAACGAAGAGGTGCTTCATTCAGAAGAAAACTCTCATTTACATTATGTTAGATATAAAATTGAAGGTACTCAAGATGAGTGGATTACCATCGCAACTACTCGTCCTGAAACAATTTTAGGAGATTCTGCCATTGCAGTTAATCCGAAAGATGAAAGGTATTCTCACTTGAAAGGGAAACGTGCTATTGTTCCTTTAATTAACCGTTCAATCCCGATCATTTTTGACAGATATGTGGAAACTGATTTTGGTACTGGTGCACTTAAAGTTACACCGGCTCATGATATGAATGACTATGAAATTGGACAACGCCATGAATTAGAAATCATCGATGTATTTAACGATGATGGAACAATGAGTGAAGCAGCTCAAATGTATCTCGGGGAGGATAGATTTAAAGCTAAAAAAATGATTTTAAAAGATTTAGAAGCATCAAGTAACTTGGTAAAAATAGAGCCATATCAAAATAAGGTTGGTAGATCTGAGAGAACCAATGCCATTGTTGAGCCTAGATTAACTTTACAATGGTTCTTAGACATGAAAGAGTTATCAAAGACTGCTTTAAATGCTGTGAAGGAAGGTGAAGTTAAATTTTACCCAGATCATTTTTTCAATATGTACCGTAATTGGTTAGAAGAGGATAAAGTAAAAGACTGGTGCATAAGTCGTCAATTGTGGTGGGGTCAAAGAATTCCTGCCTACTACTATGAAGATCATTTTTTCGTAGCAGAAACCGCAGAAGAAGCTTTAGCTGAGGCTAAAGTTAAGACAGGAAACAATGATTTAACAATTAAAGATTTACATCAAGATGAAGATGTAATGGATACTTGGTTTAGTTCATGGCTTTGGCCGATAAGCGTTTTTGATGGCTTCGAAAATCAAGAAGAATTAAAATATTATTATCCAACTAATGTTTTGGTAACGGGTTGGGATATCATTTATCTATGGGTAGCAAGAATGATCATGGCAGGATATGAATGGTCTGAAGATTTATTAGGAAAAGCTTTTATTGAAAAGAATGGAAAACAGCCATTTAAAGATGTTTACTTCACCGGGATGGTTCGAGATGCTCAACGTAAAAAGATGAGTAAGTCTCTAGGAAATTCTCCTGATGCATTAAATTTGATTGATAAATATGGAGCAGATGGCGTTCGATTTGGAATGCTCTCAAGTGGTTCCGCAGGGAATGATATCATTTTTGATGCACCAATTGATCCAAAAACCAAGAAAGCTGTCGATGAAAGTAAGTTATGTAACCAAGGTTCTGCATTTTGCAATAAGATGTGGAACGCAATGCGAATGCTTAAGCTGCTAGAAAAAGTAGAAAAGTCATCTTCTATTTCTGCTCAGAAAATAAACCCATTAGCTCAAGCATGGATGGATAATAAATTAAATCAGCTATTAGAAACGCTTGAAGGTAATTACGAAAATTATAAGTTGGGTGATGCAATGATGAACTTATATAATTTCATTTGGAACGATTTCTTTTCTGAATACTTAGAAATGATCAAACCCACTTATGGTGAACCAATTGATCAAGCAACTTATGATGAGGCAATTGTATTTTTTGAAAAATTAATGACTGTTTTGCATCCTTTAATGCCTTTTATAACAGAGGAGCTCTGGCATCAATTAAAAGACCGATCAGAAGGGGAGGACTGCGTGATTAGTAATTATCCAACTGTTGGTTTATTTGATAAAAAAGCTTTTCAAGAAGTAGATCAAGCTATCGACATAATTTCAAAAATTCGTGCAACTCGGAAGGATAAAGGAATGAAGGATAAGGAACCTTTAAAACTATTTGTACAAAATTCAGAAACTGCTAACCTAATTTTCAAACGGGAAGGAATACGGGAGATTATTGAAAAACGAGGTTTTATTTCTGAAATTCATTTTACTGATTCTGAAGATGTAGATGGTACTATTTCTTTTGTTTCCGAAACCGATAAATTCTTTTTAGAGGCAAATATTAAAATCGATGTAGAAGCTGAGAAAGAGAAATTCACAAAAGAATTAGACTACACAAAAGGGTTTGTGAAAAGTATTGAAAAAAAATTGGGGAATGAGCGATTTGTTCAAAATGCACCAGCAGCAGTAGTTGAAAATGAGCGAAAAAAATTAGCAGATGGTTTATCGAGAATTAAAATGCTTGAGGAAAGTTTAGCCCAATTAAAATAAAATAGCAATTTTTATCAAAAAAAATCCTTCTAGATAAATTTCTAGAAGGATTTTTTTTGATAAAGTAATTAGTTATTTAGCCACTACAAATTGCTTTGTTCTTACACCTTTTGGTGTAATCACTTGCAAAGTATAAGTACCTTGAACAAAATTAACTGTATTTATTTGTGAAATTTGTTTGTTAATTTTGCTGAGGTTTTTAATTAAAATTTCCTTTCCAGACATATCAGTAATTTTAACAATTACCTCATCAAAAATTTCTACGAAATCTAGTTCTAAATTCAATTCTTCTTGAACTGGATTAGGAAAAATATTGACAATGTTCTCAGCATCCAATTGATTATCAATTGCAACCATAACTTCCGGATTAATATGCATTCTAATTCTAGGAGCGTAAATTACTTGGCTTAAATCAGCACCTGTTCCAATTTCAGTAGTATTCCAAAATGATCCATACCTTTCAGTATTGAGTGAATCATTTAGAAAAGTCATAGCTGAGTAATCCCATACCCCTGTTCCACCGATAAATACAGATTCAGTTGCTCCAGTAGGTGGAGAAGTTTCTACAGCTAAAAGATAGTGAGTATCATCTTTTAGTCTTATTTGATCATCAGGTGAAGTATCCCAATTTTCTAGCACTATTTGTACATCAGTATCATTAGATTGTATTGTGTAACCTGCATTAGCTACAATAGTACCACCAATAGTTCCATCTCTTTCGCCACTTTGGGCAATTCCATCGTCATTAATGTCTTCCCATTCGTATAGATAAACATTGATAAATCCTCCAGCAGATTCTGCAGCATTTCCTATTGAAAACAGAATCGAAGTACAAGTAAAGTCATCACCATTTGGAACGTAGTAATGATTTGCAAGAGTCCATGGAGTTGCATCTGCTCCCGGAGGACCACCAAATCCATTTGAATCAAATTCTTTAGAAAAAACAGAATCACTTATTGCGAATTGAAAGGCAATTTCATTATTCCCTGGTGCTAAATCTGTCGAATCCATTGAAATTGTATACGAAGCATCATATGCTACGTTTGGATCAGCTGCAGGTACATATCTTTCTGGGAAAATTCTATTTTCATCCAAGGCTCCTGCTATTACTGTCCCATAATCTAGGTCTTGATTATGGACAACACCATTTGTTGCTGTAGAAATATTAATATTTAGGTTAACTCCAGATGCATCCATCTGTCCTATGTTCTCCACATCGCACAAAAATCCAATACCTATTGGATCAATTTGGCTAGCAGGAGTATTAATACTCGGGGGTATAGCAAAAAAGTTGGTATTTACTCTCATATCAAAAAATGGAGTAGGGTCGATATTGGAAACATCAATATCATCAATTTGCCAAGAATATGCACAACCTTCATTTGAAAAAAATCTGAAAGCTATAATTACATCACTTTGATTAGCGGCTATTGAAGAAATTGGAGTGCTTGAAACAACTGGATTTTCTGATCCAGCAAAATCATTGTTGACTAAATCGGGATATAATTCATATTCTGTCCAATTAGTCCCTCCATCTACACTTACTTCAAGAAAAATCTGGTCGTTAAATCTCCTGTAATAGTGTTCAAAAGAGACCACTACATCATCAAATGCTGTAGCATCAAAAGAGGGTGAAATTAACCAAACATCTTGCGGTCCTTCACAGTTTAAATCCGAATCAAATAACATAAATCCATTAGCTGCAGTAGTTGATGTTATAGCTCCAATAGAGAATGCTCCTTGGGGACCGTCAGTGGAGTAAATCCAATTAGAGGAGGCATTTACAGAACTTCCGTCCATTTGGGAAACAGTCCAACCAGCTGGAATTCCTCCATCGAAATCTTCCGAAAAAATTTGTGCATTAATATTAATACAAAACAATAACGTAAAAGCTAACAAGTAGGTTTTAGTAAAATTCTTAATCATGATATAATTTTTGGTTTAAATAAAACGTCAGTTCAAAATTACTTATTTCTTTGAAACCTAATTGATAATATGGTGACATATTTACTTATTGAATTATTTAGTCCATGACAATTATAAAACAAATTATAAATACAACAACATCAATAAAAACAAAAACAGGAATTATCAGATTAATCTGATAATTCCCGTTCTCATAGGTTATAAGAAATTATTCCTTGTAATTATTTTACAATGGTAAATTTCTCTGTAATGTAGCCTTTATCAGATTGTATTTTTAAGAAATACGTACCAGCAGATAAGTTGGCAACTGAATAAGTTAATGTTTGGCTAGAAAGGTTTTCATAAACTACTTCCATAACGTTACGAGCATTTAAATCCACAATTCTCACAACTGCATTATTTAAATTTTCTACCAAATCCAATTCCATATTAACTACTTCAGTAGCAGGATTTGGATAAACTTTAACATTATTTGCCTCATCCAATGGATTGTTAACGTTTACTTCAAAAAATTCACTTACGTGCATTCTCATTCGAGGTGCAACATTCAAAGGAGATAAATCATTACTGATTCCACCATCACCTTCTGAGACATTCCAAAATGCGCTATACCTTGGAATATTTGTCAATGAGTCTGTTAAGAATCCAGTGGCATTCAATTCATTATCATTAGTACTTGAAAGCTCAATTTTAGAAGTTCCTGCTGATGTTAATCCAGCAGATAAAACATAATTAGTATTGGCTTTAAGTTGTATTGGATCTCCTGCATCGCCATCAAAATTTTCTAGAGAAACTAATAAATCCAAAACATCATCAGTACCTGCTAAAATCTCGTAAGTGTAATTACCTACAATTTTTCCACCAGCTGATCCATCTCTTTCACCACTCTGTGAAATACCATCATTATTAACATCTTCCCACTCGTATAGATAGATAGTTACAAAACCTCCTACATTATCCACCAAGTTATCCAAACCAACAAGTACAGAAGAACATTCATATTTAGTATTAGGATCAACTGGATCTTCCCCATTTCTAACGAAATAACTTGTTGCCATCGTCCAATTGAAAGTAGGCTCGTTTACAGGATTCGCACCAAATAAACTAGTAGCTTCCTCTTTTGCAAAGGTAGAGTCTGTAATTTGGAAAGAAAATGATTGCGTATTATTTGATGGATCAAAATCATCACCATCAGCAGATACAGTATAGGTTCCAGTATAAGTCTCTACTACAGCATCTGGAAGGAAATGTCCAGGGAAAATTCTGTTCTCATCTAAAAAGTTAGCAGGAATAGTTCCGTAGGATAAATCTTCATTATAAGCTTCAACTCCTACACTATTAACAATATTCATGTTAACATTAGAATTTGTCTGAGCGGATGCTCCAATATTTTGAACATCAATCAAAAATCGAACTGAATCTGTTTGTGATGCAGGAGTTAGTAAATTAGGAGCAATAGCATAGAAGGTATTTGCTTGCAAATTATTTGCTTCTGTTTCAATCAATTGTACATCATCAACTATCCAGAAATAATAATTTCCTTCATATCTAAATTTGAACTGAAAATTAGTTGATGTCAAGTCAGCACCGGGTAGAAATACACGTTTCCATTCATTGAACGTAGCACTATTAATAACAAACTCATCATTAATAACAATGTCATTCCATGTTGTTCCATCATTAGTATAAGATACTATATATGTACTTTGGTATTGACGAGTGGTTTGATAAAACAAAACAGAAACACCAGCAGTTCCAGCTGGGACAATCGCAGACAAATCAAGAACTGGAGAAATTAACTCTCCTATTTGTGTAGCACCACAAGTTCCAGTTTGATCAAATCCATCTGAATTAAAAGTTACGGCACCAGTACAGCCAGTAGGAGCAGCAGACGAGGCATCTCCAAAGCTGTTTGGTACAGTCGATTCTAGAGTAGATCCAGATGGAACCCATTGCCATAAATCAAGTGTATCGCATGGAGCATCACTTGTAGTTGTCCAATCATTTAACCCCCCATCAAAATCTCCTTCACCTACAACATCACCCCAAAATACATTTGCGTTACTAGTAGCAGCCTCAGCCTCGTAGGCGCAGATTCTAAACGTGCCCTCAGAGTCTGTGGTGTTACCTCCTGACCATACCCTAACTAAGTAAGATGTATTAGGTTCAAGACCACAATTTAAGTTCAAGCTATTAGTTGATCCATCTCCGCTTGAGAAACATTGAAATTCAATATTTGAAGGGTCACAGTCATTGGTATAAAATGACATACCTATTCCAGATACATCATCTGGTTGAGATCCAAATTCAGTTTGAACTACAATACCACCCTCTGAAATAGTTGCACCGGTTGAAAAAGAAAACCATACATCATCTGTATACCAAGACCCTGAGCAAACATCAGGAGTATTTGTCAATACGGTTGCGTCTTGGGCCATACGAGTATCTCCATCAAACCAAACACAACTCGCTTCATCAGCAGACAAGGTCATTGGAGCAGGGGCATCGCAATTATCATTAGCTGGTTGTCCAAATAAACTCATACTACTGAAAAGTAACACGACTAAAGGGAATGATCGTGAAATAATAGTAAAATTGTTTTTCATAATTCTTTTTTAAATTAAATAATGGTAAAAATAAAATAATAAAATAGAAAAGTACGGGAAACATGAAAAGAAGTCTTTACAAATATCCCTTAATAGGAAACATGGGAAATATCTAATCAAAATATATTCCCCATGTTTTTTTTATCGAATAAATTATTTTTCTATTTACTTAACAACAGTAAATTTCTTAGTGATGTAGCCTTTATCAGATTGTATTTTTAAGAAATACGTACCAGCAGATAAGTTGGCAACTGAATAAGTTAATGTTTGGCTAGAAAGATTTTCATAAACTACTTCCATAACGTTACGAGCATTCAAATCCACAATTCTTACAACTGCATTATTTAAATTTTCTACTAAATCCAATTCCATATTAACTACTTCAGTAGCAGGATTTGGATAAACTTTAACATTATTTGCCTCATCCAATGGATTGTTAACATTTACCTCAAAAAATTCACTTACGTGCATTCTCATTCGAGGTGCAACATTCAAAGGAGATAAATCATTACTGATTCCACCATCACCTTCTGAGACATTCCAAAATGCACTATACCTTGGAATATTTGTCAATGAGTCTGTCAAGAATCCAGTAGCATTCAATTCATTATCATTAGTACTTGAAAGCTCAATTTTAGAGGTTCCTGCTGATGTTAATCCAGCAGATAAAACATAATTAGTATTGGCTTTAAGTTGTATAGGATCTCCGGCATCACCATCAAAATTTTCTAGAGAAACTAATAAATCCAAAACATCATCAGTACCTGCTAAAATCTCATAAGTATAATTACCTACAATTTTCCCGCCAGCTGATCCATCTCTTTCGCCACTTTGAGAAATACCATCATTATTGACATCTTCCCACTCGTACAAGTAGATAGTTACGAAACCACCTACATTATCAGCCAAGTTTTCCAAACCAACAAGTACAGAAGAACATTCATATTTGGTATTAGGATCAACTGGATCTTCCCCATTTCTAACGAAATAACTTGTTGCCATCGTCCAATTAAAAGTAGGCTCATTTACAGGATTCGCACCAAATAAATTAGTAGCTTCTTCTTTTGCAAAGGTAGAGTCTGTAATTTGAAAAGAAAATGACTGTGTATTATTTGATAGATCAAAATCATCACCATCTGCGGATACCGTATAAGTTCCAGTATAAGTCTCTACTACAGCATCAGGAAGGAAATGCCCAGGAAAAATTCTATTTTCATCTAAAAAGTTAGCAGGAATAGTCCCGTAGGATAAATCTTCATTATAAGCTTCAACTCCTACACTATTAACAATATTCATGTTAACATTAGAATTTGTCTGAGCTGATGCTCCAATATTTTCAATATCAATCAAAAACCTAACTGAATCCGTTTGTGATGCAGGAGTTAGTAAATTAGGAGCGATAGCGTAGAAAGTATTTGCTTGCAAATTATTTGCTTCTGTTTCAATTAATTGTACATCATCAATTATCCAATAGTAGTAATTTGCTTCATATCTAAATTTGAACTGGAAATTAGTTGATGTCAAATCAGCACCGGGTAAAAATACACGTTTTGAAACATTAAACGTACCACTATTAACAACAAACTCGTCATTAATAACAATGTCATTCCATGTTGTTCCATCATTAGTATAAGATACTATATATGTACTCTGAAATTGCCGAGTAGTTTGGTGAAATAAAACAGAAACACCAGCAGTTCCAGCTGGAACAATTGCTGATAAATCCATAACAGGAGAAATTAACTCTCCTATTTGAGTAGCACCACAAATACCATTTTGATCAAACCCATCTGAATTAAATACCATAGCTCCGTTACAAGCGGTAGTGGCTTGAGAAGTAGCATCACCAAACATATTAGTTGCTGTAGCACCAAGAGTAGTTCCATCCGCAACCCATTCCCATAGTTCAACAGTATCACAAGGAGCTTCATGAATAGTAGTCCAATCATTTAACCCTCCATCGAATTCTCCCTCTCCATTATTGCCCCAAAAGACAACTGCATTATTTATTGGTGGTGTGTATTCAATAGTAACATTTACTGTAGGTATTTCAGCTCGAATGATTGCACAATCATCTTGAGAGATCATAAAAGCAGGCACCGTATTAATAAATCCAGCAGTATTTCCCATTGCAAAAATTGGGTCGCTATTATTATTACAAACCATAATTGCAATTGCACCAGCAGCTTCGGCATTAGCACATTTTTGGGAAAAAGAACAAGCTCCTCTATCAATTAATGCAATAAAACCGGTCAAATCATTAACTAAAGCTTCACATGCATCAGTTGTAGGATCCGTTCCATCATCTCCAATTTTCAACTCACCCGTAATTGGTGCGGAGTCACATTGACTTGGAAATGCGCCACCAAATCCTGCAGGCAGCATATCATACTCCTCTGAAATACCAGCAGAATAATCTATGCTTAATGTAAGTTGTGCATTTACCCCTGTTGCAAAAATGCAAAGGAGAAAAGCTAATAAAATCTGATTAGTAAAATTATTTTTCATAAGATTTCTTTTTTTATTAAATAATAGTAAACATAAGAATATTATGTAATAATTTTATGGAAATTCCTTAAAGAAGTCTTAAGTAAAACAATTTTTTTTAATTGTTTTTATCTATTGGTGTCGTCTTTTATAAAAATATACTATGCTAAAGTATCAAATAAAAAAAGATACAGATTTATTCAATGATTTTGAAAAAAGGTATCTATTTCAGTTAAAGCAAAAATCATAAATATGTTTTTTGCTTTGAGTTTTTTGCACTTACTGAATAAAGCATATAAAACTTTAATTAAATCAAACTATTTCCATTTATTTCCATTAGCAATCCTAGGAACATATTCCTTCATAAAAGAATAGTTATTTTTTGTTGAAATAAAAGTTGAATTAATATATTTGCCATCTCTAAAAATTAAAAAACTTCGAAATTGGAAAACAATACAATTAGAAAATTAAAAGACCTCGCTAATTTATTTCTCAAATTAGGATTTGTCGCATTTGGAGGGCCGGCTGCGCACATAGCCATGTTAGAAGATGAAGTAGTTGAAAAAAGAAAATGGATGACTCGCGATCATTTTTTAGATTTAATTGGTGCTACTAATTTAATTCCTGGACCTAATTCTACAGAAATGACAATGCATGTTGGATATCAATATGCAGGTGTTGCAGGTCTATTTATGGCAGGTATATGTTTTATTGGCCCAGCTGTTTTATTGACTGGGATCTTAGCCTATTTGTATATCGAATATGGTGAACTTCCTGGGATAGCCCCATTTTTACTTGGCATCAAACCTGCGGTTTTAGCAATTATAGCTGGAGCAATTTATAAGCTAGGTAAGAAAGCTCTGAAATCTTGGCAACTTGGATTAATTGGAGTCATCGTAGTAATTGCTAACTTTTGTGGGATCAATGAGGTGACTTGCATTTTAGGTGGGGGAGTGTTAGGTATGCTTTGGGCTAATACATTGGAAGGAAAATCTTTAAGAAGTTATGCACCTATTTTATTATTCTGGTTTACTGGGGCTGGAATGAAATTAACGACGACAAATTTATTTCTAGTCTTTCTGAAAGTGGGTTCTGTACTTTTTGGAAGTGGATATGTTTTAGTAGCTTATTTGGATGGAGAACTAGTGGAGAAATTAGGATGGTTATCAAAAAGTGAATTACTTGATGCAATAGCAATTGGACAATTCACTCCAGGTCCAGTTTTATCAACTGCTACTTTTGTAGGTTACCAAATCCAAGGCGTTCAAGGAGCGATGGCAGCCACTTTAGGCATCTTTTTACCATCCTTTATATTTGTTTGGATTTTAAATCCTTTAATTCCAAAATTGCGTTCCTCCAAAATTACGGCAGCATTTTTAGATGCTGTAAATGTAGCAGCTGTAGCTGTTATGTTAGTAGTTACTTTGATGTTAGCAAAAGAGGTTTTGCTAGATTGGAAATCCCTTATTATTGCAAGTATAAGTTTTTACATTTATTTTTTCCAGAAGAAAGTTAGTGTAGTCTATTTAGTTTTGTGCGGTGCAATATTAGGCTGGGTGCTTTCTTTTATAAATTTCTAATGGTCAATTCTACTCCAACAATTTTTATAGAAAGTTGAAATAATAAACCCCGCATTACGACTTAATGCGGGGTCTTTTTTTTCTGAAAATTATTTCATTTAATTTTTCATCTAAATTTCGCCAACTACTGATTCAGTAACATTGATTATGTGGTCACCAACTTTCTCCAAACTTGAGAACAAATTGTTGTAAATCATCGCACTTTTAATATTGTATTCCTCATCTTTTTCCATCGCTTCTGTATTTTCTCTTCTCATTACATTTCGTAGTTTATTGATTCTATCTTCTACTGCTACTGCTTTATCTTTAGAAACTTTATCATAATGATCAGCATCTAAATTGTTTGTCATTATAACAAAACCTTCATCAATTAAATCAAACAATTCGTTTAACCTATCTCTTTGCTGCTGATTAAACCAGATATTATCATCAATTTTCCTCTCCAAAGTTTTTGAAATTTGGAAGAAAATATCTCCAATTCTTTCCATGTCATTTCCAATATTCAAAATACTTCTAACACGAATAGATAATTTTGGAGAAAGTGGCTTTTTAGAGACCAATGTTAAATATTCTGTCAACTCTACTTCAAACCGATCTGTTATCTCCTCATATTTAGCCAACTTTTTCAACATCTTTCGTTGCTTTTTAGGAGACTCTTTTGCATCTAATAATTTACGAGCAAAACCTGTCATTCGACTCGTCACTTCCCCAAATCTTGATACTTCTTTTTGAGCCTCCAATATTGATAACTCAGGAGTAGTAATATTTGTTCCAATATATTTCAACCTATAATTTTCGTCTGACTCACCGCTTTCTTTTACTGTCAAAATTGCCATCCTAACTAACCATGGAACGAAACCAATCATGAATATAACATTCAAAAAGTTAAATGTTGTATGGAATGCTGACAAGGCAATTGGTATAGATTCCTTGGCAATATTTGCATCTCTACCTAAAGGATCTATCATCCCAAATTGTGTAGTCATCACATGCCCAATTCCTTTTAAAACAAAAGGCAATGCAATTACCATCCAAATTACTCCAATAACATTGAACATAGAGTGAATTCTTGCTGAACGTTTAGCATGTACATTTCCAACCAAAGAGGCTAACTCTGCAGTAATTGTAGTTCCAATATTTTCTCCCAAAATCATTGCCGCCGCAATATCGAAAGGTAAAATCCCTTGAGAACATAAAGTCAAGGTAAGAGCCATTGCTGCGCTTGAGGATTGAACAACGATAGTCAAAAGTGTCCCAACTAAAACAAAAAACAATCGACTCAAAATACCATAGTTAGCAAATCCAGCTAAGAAATTAAGAACCTCTGGATTACTTTTAATGTCTGGAACAGCTTTTTTCAATAAACTCAATCCCATAAAAAGAATAGCAAATCCAATTATAAACTCTCCCCAAGCCTTAATCTTTGATCGACTTACCATTAACATAGGTAAACCTATTGCAAAAAGAGGAACTGAATAAGCAGCTAATTTTACTTTAAACCCTAAAATAGAAATCAGCCATCCTGTAATTGTAGTTCCAATATTAGCTCCCATCATTATCCCAGCGGATTCAACCAAAGAAATTAACCCTGCATTTACAAAACTTACTGTCATCACAGTGGTAGCAGAAGAAGATTGAACAAGTGCAGTAGTAATAAATCCAGTTAAAACACCGAGATACCGATTTTTTGTCATCGTTCTCAAAATATTTCTCATTTGAGAACCGGCTGCCTTCTGAATTCCTTCACTCATGACTTTCATACCATAAATAAAGAAGGCTAGTGCGCCTGTAATTTGGAAAAACTCCCAGAGTCCGAATTTCATTTTTTTTATATTTAGTGGTTTAAAATTACTGAGGACATCCCCCAACAGTATTGTTTGTTATTGTACTCCCAAAGGGTATTGAAAAAGATATATTTTCGAAAAACTTATCAATGCAAATGTACACTTCAAATGTTAAGTCAATGTTAATTTTTAAATAACTAAGAATTTAAAAATGTAAATCTACTTGTACTCTCCAAAATAATTTATTCTTTGAATTAGTAACATCTCGATAAGATATATCAGTTTGAACCTTTAATTTATGACCAACAATAAACCGGGACAGACCTACTGTATATTCAGTTTCATCATTAGCTACTACTTCGTCTGGATTAATGATTGTATATCTTGCGGCAATTTCCCAATTATTTTTCATCAAATATCCAACTGAAAGGTTCAATCCATGTCCAGTGTAAAATGTTCCAATTTCTTCTTCTAGTTCATTCATGACAACAGGGTCACCATCACTTGTTTGCTTATCCGCAAATTCACCCATTAATGAGAATCCTTTATATTTAAACATCGCATCAATAAAAATTGTCTGAAGTGTTTTTCCAAGATAATTTCTAGTCATTTCAACTTCGTCGAAGATAAAACTTCCATTTTGACCTCTTTCTCTTACTGCATTATCGTTAATATCATAGGTTACTCCAATCGCTAATTTTGGTTTTGGTTCTCTTTTTAAATCAGAGCCAGAATAATCTCCTTTTGATTTAAAGTTACCCCAAGGCAGAAATTCTGCACGGAAAGTATAATCAAAACCACCTCCCAAATTTCCAGCAGTTATATTTCGGCCTTCTCCTTGAGATAAAGAAAAGACTTCTTTCATGATAAAATCTCCGCTTATTGTATGGTGATTCATCAAGGTAATTCCAAAATCTCGATCAATGTTAAATCGAGAATTTACTCTTGATCGATCAACAAACTGAAGGTTTCCAGAGGAAATTACTCGTTCTCTGTTTCCAGGAAGCTTCCCTTGCCCGACTTTAATTGAGAAATTTTTATAAAAATTATATTGAATGAGTGCATCTAGAATAAATTTAGGACCATTATTGAATTCTGATGCAACACCACCATTATCTCTGTTGGAAAGCCCCATTTCAAATTTGTATTTTAACTTTGGAGTATAAGCATACCCGTCAAATTTAAATCGAGCTCTTCGAATTAAGAAATTAGAGGAATAGTCTATTAATTCTCCTGTTCCATCATTTTCATTATCAACTGCCCATTCGTTCGAAAAGAGATTTTGAAAACGCATTCCAAATTTCATATAAAATGTAGAATCCTTTCCATAGGCTTGAATCCCTTTTCCAAATTTTGTTGGAAGTTCGACCTGAGTAGACCCCAATTGTGTTCCCAGAACTAGAAACATTAATGCAACTAATTTTTTCATTGTAAATATTAGATTATTTGTTAGCTTAAAATTTATGCAAATGTCGTTTTACAATGTTAACTCAAGGTTAAGTAATTATTAAATTACTTAGATATTCTCTTTTTTTACATTTTCTTTAATTCAAATTTAGACTGAGTATAAGATAAAAAGAGGTATCAACGAATTCTCATTGATACCTCTCACGATTTCATTAATTATATTTTTTTTTAATTTAAAATTTAGTGCTCATCTCTTACATTTTCCATAATCCATTTTAAACAGTTATTAAAGTTTTGAAATAAATGTTCCTCCGGAATTAAATCAGGAATAATATCAATTCGTTCCATCATATACTTAGGCTGATTATTAATACCAACTAAAAGTACATTTCTACCAGCTCCTCTTAAATCAACCAAAACATCTTCCATTGCATACAACCCTGATTGATCCATGTAAGGCATTCTCCCCATCCTTATTATAACAGTCGATGCAGTGGAAGGAATTTGTCGAGCTAGTTGTTGAAAGTCACTTGTGTAACCAAAAAACAAAGGACCTTTAATATGCTTGATAAATACTTCCTCTTTTAAATTTTTAGGGAAATCGATTTCATCAGACCACGCTTTTTCCTCTTTTAAAGACTTAACATTTGACCGCTCAGCAGTCAAGTCACCAATTTTCTTCATAAACATTAATGAGGCAATGACTAATCCGATTCCGACTGCATATACCAAATTCCATACTGATGATAATACTAAAACTATAAGCATAATGGCAACTTCAGGTTTCGGCATAAATGGAATCGCTTTGAGTCCTTTGTAATCCATTACTCCAATTCCAACAGTTATCAAAATTCCTGCTAATACAGCTGCTGGAATCTTGGAGGCAATTGGTGCAAAAGCTAGCATGATGATCAACAAAAGGAATCCTGCGATCATTCCAGATAACTTAGTTCTACCTCCAGCATTTATATTTACTACGGTTCTAATAGTAGCTCCAGCACCTGGAATACCTCCAAATATTGCTGCAACAGAGTTTCCGATTCCTTGACCAATCAATTCTTTATTTGGTTTATGTTTGGTCTTAGTCATATTATCAGCAACGACTGATGTCAACAATGAGTCAATCGCTCCGAGTAGAGCTAATGTAATTGCAGTAAAAATGTAAGGAGCAACATTTCCAAAACTGATATTTGTAAATATTTGAAATTGAGGTACCGGGAATCCAGTAGGTATTTCTTCTATTGGACGATAGTTTAATCCAAATCCAACTGCAATTCCAGACATTACAACTAAAGCAACAAGTGTACTAGGTATAGCAGTGGTAATTCGTTTAAATCCAAAAATTATTATTATGGTTCCTAGAGCTAAGATTAACTCCAACCAATTAATACTTCTAAAAGCTTTGGGCATCACTTTTAAAGCTCCAAGTACCCCTGATGCCTCAGATCCTGCAAGTGTTTGAGCCTCTGCTTTTATCTGCTCATTTGAAATATCTGCGGCTCTTCGGATGGTTTCCTTGAAATCTTCCAAAACTAATATTCCTTCCCCAGCTTCTTCCTTTAGAATATTATCCAATATAATTTCTTCTGCTTGCGGCTTAAATTGATTGACATATTCTAAATCCTCCTTGGGATAATAACCTACAGATGGGAGTATCTGAGTCAAAATGATAATAACTCCAATAGCTGTCATAAATCCAGAAACTACAGGGTATGGTATGTACTTAATATATTTCCCCAACCCTATAAGGCCCAGTCCTATTTGAATTAATCCGGCAAGCAAAAATACAATCAAAATTGCTGGTAAAGCCTTACTTACCTCTCCATCAAATGCTGCAACTATTCCAGCAATAACTACCATACTTACGGCTGTCATTGGAGCAGTTGGTCCTGAAATTTGAGTATTAGTGCCTCCAAAAAGTGCAGCAAAAAAACTAATAAAAATAGCTCCATAAAGTCCCGCGCTTGGACCTAAACCTGAGCTTACTCCAAATGCCAATGCTAAGGGCAAGGCAACAATTCCCGCAGTAATTCCTCCAAAAAGATCGCCTTTAAAATGTTTGAAATCAAACCCGAATTTCTCTAACATGTTTTTTGTTTTTAATTCTGAATATATTTTTCACCTCTTTTATCTTTAGAATAATGCCATAGGCATTTCCCTAGTTCATAAAAACGAACCATTTTTGATTTCAATAAGAATGTTTTTATTGAAATTTTTTAAACAATACTAGGAATTATTTCCGGAGGAGGAGTTGTAATATCTGGATGATGTAGAGAAATAAATTTTTTGTTATTATTTAAGTTTATCAAAAGCAGCATATCAATCACATTAAATTCAAGTGTGATTAAGTTATTCTTATCCTCTTTTTCTTTCTTTTCATTTTCCTCTTCTGATTCTGTGTCCTCTGATGTACTTAATTCTATAATTTCTTGTTCAGAATCCATCATCCAATTGTAATAGTTAATAGAACTACTCCATAGTTGCCCCACTAAAAACAATAGAACAAAGAAATTTAATATAAATGGATATGAAAAAATATTTTTCAATTTTAGAGGATATTGGTACTAAATGATTTAAGACAACAAATCAAACGAATTGTTGCCCAAAAAAGAAATAAATTGTAAGAAAACAGCTTTACAAATAAATATTTGTTGTTTTTAACCAGATAAGAGAGGATATTTTATTGACAATTTTTTTTTGCGAAATGAATAATTTTATAAAAAATCAATTTTATTGTCTAAGAACTTATTTTTACTCTGGTCATTCATTGATTTAGTTTTTTGTAAAATTTGCACTCCTGTTTTTTTACAAATATTTTGAGTCAATATTGCGATAAATTTTTTTTCATGAATCATCAATCCTGAGGCCATGATTTCATTCAAAATGTCTTCAGATGAAAATGTTTTTTGGGGTTGTGTAGTCAAAAGCCATAGGAAATCAAATTTTCTAATTCCAAATGTACTTTTCTTTCTTTTTGGAAAAATCTTATTTTTTGGTAATCTTAATTTAAAAACCCTCATAACTTAGTTTTCTTTTGTAGAAAAATTATTAGATAAATGCTCTTTTCAAATTTGAATTAGATCTTATTCTGGTTTGAGTTAAATCAAATCGCAAAAAAGCATAGTTACCTCATTTATAATTTTCTCGTATTTAAAATTATAGAATTGAACCATACAGTAATATGATCCCAAAAAATTAACAGTCTGTGAAAGTAAATTGGATTTTAATATTTGGATCAGAGATAGGAGGAAGAAAAATATTTTAGAATAAGTTAACCTTTCTTTAAATTAATAGCAATACATACAAGGAAAATGATCAGGGTTTAATGCGTAATTACAAGAAAATAAATTTTAAAAAAACCGAAGATTGAATAATGAGAATTACATAAATTTTCAAAGCTAGGGGAGTAGAAGGAATAAACCTTCTACTCAGCCTGCATTTATTCGGTTTGGGAAAAAGAGGAATTATTATATATTAATAATTCTATATAATTGAATCGGATTATTAAAATTTGATACCAAGTGATACTATAAAACGAGTGGGACTAGTATTAAAATTGTACTCAGTATCATTAAAAACAACATGATCACCATATCTTTCATAATTCCTTTCCCATTTGAAGTCTAACACAGCCTTCCAGATGTCCAACCCTAGACCATATTGGACACCCAAAGCCATATTATCAAAGTTCTCTTTATAGCCCTCCAATGTCTTTAATTCAGATGCTGAGTTTACAAAAAAATGGGCAACTGGACCAGCTTGTATTCTCAATGGTCCAAGTTTATAACCAATATTAATTGGCATATCAACAAAATTGAATTTTTCATTTTTTATAGATAATAAAATGTTGTCATCAACATTATAACTTATCTTATTTGAGTTAAAGAGAACTTCAGGTTGAACTATCCAACGATTCCTTCTAAACTGGGCAAATAATCCAAAATGATAACCATAACTGATTTCGTTAACTGAAATTTTTAACTGTTCAACATCATTTTGGTTTAGCACAACTAATTCTTTTGGATTAAAGTCTATAGAAGAGACTCCTCCTCTTAATCCAAATTTCACTTGCGCCATACTTACAATTGAACAACACAATGCAACAGTAAAAACTAGGAATTTTTTCATTTGTAAACTATTTTTGTTTGACTGATTTGGGGAGGAAACGAAGGTAAGAATGAAAAGATTGTCCTATTTGGAGATACCTTAACATAATTTAACTTTCATTGGGAGTTAAAAGAAAATTTTAAGATTTTAGTTTGATTAGTGAACTAACAAATAAACCTACATTTTTTTAGGCAAACACCTTCGTAACAGTGCTTTTAAAAATGGAATAGGATTGAATGATTTGATAACACGGAGGTCAGAAAGCAAATTACCTTCATCATCTAGAAATTTAAAAATTTCAGTTATGTCGTTATTTTTAAACATTTCTTCAAAAATAGAGGTACCCATTTCATTTTTGTTCCATAAAATATCTAGTAGGATACTATCGTACCAACGATATCTTTTATTAAATAACTGATGAGATGGCAAACGATTGGAAGTAATATTTTCAACTACTTTTTGGGCATATTTTTCACAATTTTTGAAAGCATATCCACTTGAAGGTTTTACCCAGCCACCAGATGTTCCTATTTTTGTAAGAGCACTGTTACTTTTACTATGAAATGGAAAATCAGTCATTGGAATTACACCTTTTTCGATTTCTAAAATTTCATAATTATCTATTTTTAGGATTTCTGATATGTATTGTTTTAATTTTTCATCAAAATCTTTGGCTTCCAATGTATGCTTATTAAAAAGCGTAAATTCAACCATAGCCTCTTTTTCAGATATGGGCAAAACGTAAGTAAAACTAGTTTTATCTTTCCACCTTAGCCGAAAATCCATCATAATAAATTTGGAAGTATCGAATGCAGGTTGATCGGTTTTTATTATCCAGCCCTTAAAAGACTGAAGTATTCTTATAAATTCATCCTTTTCTCCAAAAAAATCATCATCGATACGACTATCAAATATATGATTGGCTTGGTACACATTTGACTTAGTAATTATTTTAGATGTTCCTTTTGAGTTTTCAACAGATAAGACTTCTTCTTCCTTCCAAAAAAAATTAGGAGATGAATTGATTTTCTTTTTTGCATGATCATAAAACTGTGAAGATCGAATCATTTTATAGTTATAATCTTCTAAGTCTAACTTTTTAGAAAATTTGGAACAATGAAAGTGACCTCCACTCCAAGATTGTTGCAGAATATGATCCCACTTTCCTTCTCCTTTTTCCCAAAAACACCAGGTACGATCATTTTCAGTTTTAGCATCTTTTTCTATAATGATAATTTTTTTGGTTGAAAAAAAATTATCATCAATCATAGCTAAACATAAGTGCAAACCAGCTGCACCTACTCCAACGATAGCATAATCGAAATATATTTTCTTCAAATTATTGATATTTCATTCTTAAAAATTATCCTATTTGCTTTAACACGATAATTAAAGATAATAAACATAGGTTATCATTGATTGTTGTTTAATTTTGGGTTTTAATTACCCTTTTTTACATTTGCAAAAATTAAGACGGAAATGAGTTTAGAAATAAAATACGCAGAATTTACTGGAAGTTTTCCAAGTGTTAATCAATGTCCTAAGCCACAATTTCCAGAATATGCATTTATTGGTCGATCAAATGTTGGCAAATCGTCTCTGATAAATATGCTGACTGGTAAAAAAGGTTTAGCAAAAGTATCAAATACTCCAGGGAAAACCCAAACTTTGAATTATTTTCAAATTAATGGAAAATGGAACTTAGTAGATTTACCAGGATATGGTTACGCTAAAATTTCAAAAACTAAACGTGCTGCCTGGGAAAAAATGATCGCTGGTTTTTTACAAAACAGAGCTAATTTAATGTGTGCTTTTGTTTTGCTTGATGCATACATTCCACCTCAATCAATTGATATGGAGTTTATCAATTGGTTAGGAGAAATGCATATTCCATTTGTAATTGTTTACACAAAAGTAGATAGAATCAGAGGGGGAGAGGAAGGCAGAAACAACAATATCACAGCCATCCAAAATGAACTTTTGAAGTACTGGAATGATTTGCCTCAACAATTCATAACGTCTTCCAATAAAAAAACTGGCCAAGAAGAGATACTTAACTTTATTGAAGAGCTGAACGAACAATTCTAACTATGAAAAAAAATAAAGGGCCATTTCCTCATGTTTTTCCTAATATTAAGGATTGGAAAATACATAAACTTCATGCAGATAGAGCTAACTTTATTAAAGCAATTAATGAGGAAGTTTTTAGCCGATATAAAAACAAATCAAATGAGGAAATTAGCAAACTCATTGCTAAAACTATTTACAGTGAACGAATTAGAATTAAAGAAGAACCTTGGAAAGTAGACCCACCCAATGAAAAAATATTTTGGGGGAAAATTAGTAAAAATTTAATTTTAGATCAGGATGATGAGGAAAGTAAAATCAAAAATTTAACAATATTAAAAAAGATAATTCATCGATATTCAGAGGAAATTGTTGCCACATTTAATGAAAGTACATTTGAGTTTGCTAGAAAGTTTTTAAGAGTTTTATTTGGCCGCTTATTGAAAACGGCCTCTAGTCGAAATTTGAAACGGATATGGGGAGGGAAACACCAATTAGCAGACAAATTAAAAGTCCATGGAGCAGCGGAAGAAGTTCGAGAACTATCAAAAATTGGTACTGTTGTATACGTTCCAACGCATTTTAGCAACCTAGACTCTATATTGATTGGGTATATTATGGATCAAATTGTGGGGGTTCCTGTCCCTTCTTTTGGTGCAGGGTTGAATTTATATAATACCGGTTATACTGCTTATTTTATGAATCGTTTGGGAGCTTATCGAATAGATCGAAGAAAGAAAAATCCAATATATTTGGAGACGCTTAAAGTCAATTCTAAACAATCCTTGGAAAGAGGGACTAGTAGTCTTTTTTTTCCTGGAGGAACCCGCTCAAGATCTGGAGCAATGGAAAACAAATTTAAATTGGGAATGATGGGAACAGCAATTGAAGCGCAAAGGAGTAATTATCAAAAAGGAAAGAAGGAGAAAATTTTTATCGTTCCTGTAATTTTAGGGTATCATTTTGTTTTGGAAGGAAAATTTTTGATTGAAAGTTATCTTAAAAATACTGGAAAAGAAATGTATTTTAAATATTCACGTGATGAAAGTTATAGTTTTCGAAAGACGATGAAATTTATTTGGGATACCTTCTCAGAAAGTTCTGATATAAACTTAACATTAGGAAAACCTATGGATGTCTTAGGGAACTTTGTTGACAAAGAAGGGAACAGTTTTGATACGCAAAATAAGAAAGTTGACTTAAAAGAGTATTTTTATACAAATGGTGAAATAGTAAAAGATAGACAGAGAGAAAATGAATATACAAGAAGATTAGGAAATAAAATTTTAGAACGATACTATAAAGACAACCTAGTTTTAAGTAGTCATCTGGTAGCCTTTGTGGCGTTTAATATCTTATTAGCACAAAATCCCAATTTAGATATTTACGCAATTTTAAGATTACCCCCAGAAGATTATATCTTTCCAATGAACGAAATGAAGAAGGCAACCGAAAAACTTCGAGAGGTATTGTACAAGAAAGAGATCGCAGGTGAAATTTCTTTGACTGATGAAATTTCCTGGGAAATAGAAGATTTGGTTAAAGATGGCATTAAAAAACTAGGCACTTATCATGCAGATCAACCATTAAAAATAAATAAGAAAGGTAAGATAATAAGTGAAGATTTCAAAGTGCTATTCTTTTATCATAATCGCCTTGATTTTTATGATTTTGCAAATTCAGTAAAATGGAAAGCGTTTAAATTAAACGAGGTTTAAATTAAATACTCAATCTCGAATAACTGCCATGTAACCTTTCTTATTGGGTTTAAATATTAATAAATTATAATATACCATGCTCAAAAGATTTTTCCTTTCTGAGAAAAATATGATGATTGCTATTGTTTTAAATGCCTTTATCATTTGTCTTTTGTACTTCCCTAATATTCATTCTGAAGAAAATCAAAATTATGCATTAGTCAATTTAGACCACTTATTCGTTTTACTATTTTTACTTGAGGCAATTGTTAAACTTAAAGTATACAGACCAAAAACTTATTTCGCTGACAAGTGGAATGTCTTTGATTTTGTAATTATTATTTTGAGCATCCCATCCTTAATGACCTTTATTCCATTTTTTGCAGCTCATAATTATGCCATTTTTAAGATTCTTAGGCTTTTTAGAATGATAAGGTTGGCTAAATTACTAAAGTTTCTACCAAGGATATCGGTTATAATGGCTGGATTAGGTAGAGCATTAAAGTCATCCATTTTTGTAATTATAGTTTTAGCATTCTTAAATTTTATGTTTGCGCTATTTACTTGTCACTTTTTCGGTAAAGTTGCTCCTGAATACTTTGGAAACCCAGGTATCGCAGCTTACTCTATTTTCCAATTGTTTACGGTTGAGGGCTGGAACGAGATTCCAGCTTCAATATTAAATGAATACCCTGATAGTTATTGGATGGCTGGATTAACTCGATTCTATTTTGTTATAGTTGTTTTAATTGGTGGGATTTTCGGAATGTCATTAGCAAATGCCATATTTGTTGATGAGATGACAATGGACAATAACCAAGATTTGGAAAAGAAAATTGATGATTTATTTGAGGAGTTAAGAGAGCTTAAAAATATTTTAAAAAAGAAAGGGTAGGGGACTAAATAAAAAATTTAAACGTGAATTATATCATATATGATTTAGAAGCAACTTGCTGGGAAGGGAACACAATGAATCGTGAGCAAGAAACAATTGAAATTGGAGCAATCCTTTTGAATCGATTCGGAGAAGAACTTGGAAGTTACAATAGATTTATTAAACCTATTCTACACCCATATTTATCTCCTTACTGCAAACAATTAACTTCCATCTCACAAGATAATGTTAATCGAGCAAAAACTTTTCCAAATGTGATAGACGAATTTAAGGACTGGGGAAATATGTTTGATGAAGATTATTTTTTATGTTCTTGGGGAAACTTTGATAAAGTAATTTTTGAGAGAGATTGTGCTTTGCATCAGCTAGATGATGACTGGTGTGCATTTCACATTGATTTAAAAAAACAATACCAAAGACTGAGGAAGCTAAATAAGCCTATTGGATTAAAAAAAGCTGTAGAGCGAGAAGGATTTGATTTTGATGGCTTGCACCATAGAGGAATATCTGATGCTGAAAATTTGACTAAAATATTTTTAAAGCATATTGATGCTTGGGATTTTGGTGGAGCCTAATCGTAAGTAATTTATTGATTATAAGATTCCAAATACTCTACTTAACATAATATTAATTATAAGTAATATTGTATCAAAAAATAAGCCTTGTAAATTATACAAGGCTTATTCAATTTTATTTCATTGCCTCTAATCTAACTTTATACTTATTAGACGTCTCGAAATCATCTTTTTTAGCATAAATCTCTTTTAGAGCTAAAATTGTATTGAAATCTTTAGAATTCAAATCATCAGCCTTCAGAAAATATGGTAATGCCTTTTCAAAGGCATTTTGATAATCAGATTTTAAAGAATCTGCTTCTCTTTGACTAGCCGTTAGAGGCAGACCATTATATTTCAAAACTAAGCCAGCTGCACGATTATAATTCAACTCACCAAGGCTGTATAGAGCTTCAAAACTTTTATCATCAATTTCTAACGCCTGCTTGTAATAATCTTCTGCCTTTAAAAAATGTACCATTGCTTTATCAGAATCTTTTTCTTTCTTATAAAAATCATTGTATACGTTTCCCATAACAGCTCTTAAGCTTGCATTTCCTGGTTCTTTATCCATCGCTTCTTTTAATTTCCCCTCAAGAATTTCATATTGCCCTTTCTTCAAGTAAAAATTAATTTCAGAGAATAGTAGACCTATGTTCTCAGGATCAATAGCTCTACCCTCTTCTAGATATTTAAGAGCAGCTGCTTCATCAGTCTCAATATTTGCTTTAAATAAAGCATCATAAACTTCAATTTTTTTACTTTTCTGAGCATGCAATTTTTTGAAAACAACAATTGATTCGTCAGTCATTCCTCCGTATTGTGCAGCTAAACCAGCATAAAAAGTCATGTTTTCCACTTTCTCTGCATCATCCAATAATGGTTTCCCTCCATTGGATTGCACCATATTGTTAGATGAAACTAATGCGTCAAAGAGTTTATATGCGCTTTTGTAATCTTTATTCTCGTAAGAATATAGACCAATATCATTTAATTGTCTTGAAACTATTTCTAATTCTTTAACAATCTTTGTTTGACTGCTTTTTTTACTGGTTAATTCAAAAGCATTTGAAAGTGCTTCAAATGCTAACTTTGGAGCTTCAGGACTTTCAAACATATATTGAATTGGTGTCATTTTAGCTATATCTCCGCCAGCAGCAACTTGAGCTTCAACTTCCTTTTGCTGTCTAATAGATAGTTCGTTCTGTCCGATAAATTGAAATATAGAAGCTTTTGCCATCCATGTTTCAGGCATATTCTCGGCTCCATCCAAGGACATTGCCTTTTCGATTGCTTGCAGCGCTTCCTCCAATTTACCAGTATTAGATGTATCAGTCTTATATTTTTTTAATGCCTTAGATGAAGATTTAACTAATTTTTTAATCGCTTTCGTTTCTTGAGCATAGACAGTAGATGCTCCGAGTACTAAAAATGTAAGTAGTAAAAGGAATGTTTTTTTCATTTCTTCAGTTTTAATAATTTATTATTTAAATATTTTCCTATGTGCTAACGTGTGAGAAAGTTGGAATATTATTATTTTGTACAACTATGCATTATGACGTTAAAAAAACAGCAAATGACATTTTACAATAAGTTAAAAATTGATTTTTTTTGTTAAAAATGGTTAAAATTATTCTTCCTCGTCACTACTACCCTCTTTATTTGATTCAGAAACTTGATCAGCCGTTACATCAGTTGACTCAGAAACCTGAATCTCTTCTTCTTCAGATTCGGATATTACAGCGACATCAGCAATACCATCTTTATCATCTAGGCGAATTACACGAACTCCCTGCGTAGCTCTACCCATTACACGGATTTCATTAACACCAATTCGAATCATAATACCCTCTTTACTTGTGATTATTAAATCATCCTCATCTTTTACAGCTTTTAAGGCGACTAAAGAACCTGTTTTCTCAGTAACCTGAATGGTTTTAACTCCTTTACCTCCACGATTGGTTACCCTATAATCTTCTAACTCAGTTCGTTTTCCATTCCCTTTTTCGGAAACAACCATGATTGTTGTTTCCTTATCTTCGAGGTCAACACATATTAATCCTACCATTTCGTCATTCTCATCTGCAAGTCTTATCCCTCGAACACCAGCAGCAGAACGTCCCATTGGTCGAACATTTGTTTCATTAAATCTAATTGCTCGACCACTTTTTATGGCCATCAAGATCTCAGAATTACCGTTTGTCAATTTTGCCTCTAGCAAAGAATCTCCTTCGTTTATAGTAATGGCATTAATACCATTAGCTCTTGGTCTTGAAAATGCTTCAACTAAGGTTTTTTTAATGATTCCTTTTCTAGTACCAAAAACGATATAATTATTTTTAACAAACTCTTCATCGTTAAGATCTACAATCTTAATATAAGCTTTAACCTTATCTTCTTTTGGAATAGAGAGAAGGTTTTGGATAACTCGACCACTTGAAGTTTTAGTTGCTTCAGGGATCTCATAAACCCTCAGCCAATGACATCTTCCATTTTCAGTAAACAACAACAAGTAATTGTGAGTCGTTGCTACAAACATGTGTTCAATATAGTCCTCATCTCTAGTTTTAGACCCCCTTGAGCCTCTACCTCCTCGCCCTTGCTTCCTATACTCCGAAGACTTAGTGCGCTTGATATAACCTAAATGAGAAATAGTTATGATAACCTCTTCATCTGCAATCAAATCCTCAATATTTATTTCCCCATCTCCCTGAAGATTAATTTCGGTACGTCTCTCATCTCCATACCTCTCTTTAATATCCTCTAACTCTTCCTTTGCAATACCTTTTTGCAAATCAATGCTTCCCAGTATTTCTTTTAAGTTAGTGATAGTTTTCATTAACTCATCAAACTCTGCTCTCACTTTATCTCTTTCAAGCCCAGTTAATTTCTGGAGTCTCATTTCCAAAATTGCCTTAGCCTGGATTTCACTCAACTCAAATCTTGCAATTAATCCATTTTTAGCTTCTTCAACAGTTTTGGAAGCTCGAATTAATTTAATCACCTCATCTAAATTATCAATTGCGATTAATAAGCCTTCCAATATATGTGCTCTTTCCTCAGCTTTACGAAGTTCATACTGGGTTCTTCTCACTATTACCTCAATTCTGAACTCTACGAATTCTTGGAGCATATCTTTAAGGTTCAATAAAACAGGTCTGCCTTTTACTAAAGCTATATTATTGACACCATATGACGACTGCAAAGGAGTGTATTTAAATAATTGACTTAGTATAACATTAGCCATTGCATCCCGCTTTACCTCGACAACGATTCTCATTCCAGTTCGATCAGACTCATCTCTCACATCACTAATACCAATAACCTTTTTATCATTAACTAAATCGGCAATCTTCATTACTAAGGATGCCTTGTTGACTTGATATGGTATTTCTGAGATTATAATAGTCTCTTTACCAGATTTTCCAGTCTGAATCTCTGCTTTTCCTCTTACGATAACTCTTCCTCTTCCTGTATGGAACGCATCTCGAACTCCGTTATATCCGTAAATCATTCCTCCTGTTGGAAAATCAGGAGCGGTTATAAATTGCATCAACTCTTCAATAGTAATATCAGGATTTTCAAGGGTAGCGATTACACCATTAACCACTTCAGTTAAATTATGTGGCAACATATTCGTTGCCATTCCAACAGCAATACCTGAGGCTCCATTAATCAAAAGATTCGGCACCTTTGTGGGTAAAACAGTTGGTTCTTTTAAGGTATCATCAAAATTTAGTTGAAAATCAACTGTTTCCTTATTAAGATCAGACAAAATTTCGTCACTGATTCTTTTTAAACGAGCTTCGGTATACCTCATTGCCGCAGGACTGTCTCCATCCATGGACCCAAAGTTTCCTTGTCCATCCACTAATGGGTATCTTAAAGACCAGCTTTGAGCCATCCGAACCATTGCGTCGTATACTGAGGTATCACCATGTGGGTGGTATTTACCTAAAACTTCTCCTACGATACGAGCGGACTTTTTATGAGCCTTGTTATAAGAAAGACCTAGTTCTGTCATTCCAAAAAGCACTCTTCTGTGAACCGGTTTTAATCCATCTCTTACATCAGGCAATGCTCTTGAAACAATTACAGACATTGAATAATCAATGTATGCAGACTTCATTTCATCTTCAATATTTACCGGAATAATTTTTCCATCATTTGCCATAAATCTTTGGGGTTTATGATTATTCTATTGGTTATAAAAAAATTTTCTCAAAAGAGGTGCAAACATACAAAAATTGAATGATGGAAAGGAATTTTGAAGGATGGAATTTTTTAATAGGAACAGAATATTTAGAATTAAATTTTAATATAATTTTATTAAAACTTAATACCTAAAAATAAAAAAAAAGTCAGAGTTCTTTGCAGAACGCTGACTTTAACCAATAGAATTATGCGCCATTAATTTTGATTTACCTCATTTTATTTTTTCAATACAAATCCTTGTAAAAAAATAATATTAAAAATTAGCAATCTTTAACTATTTAAAAAAGTGGGTGCTGGAAGATATCTCCTACTCATTTCCCTGCACCCTTTTAAAAAAATCATTTATTATTTTAACGCCACTCTGTGCTGATTGCTTTATGGTTATTATTGCCTTATAATTTCTAAATAATTTTCAAGCAACACCTCTAAACTCCTTTTCTCCATTTTCATTGAATTGGACTTTCAATTTATTGTCAATAGCCCCTCCAGTAATTATTCCAACCTTAATTTTTTTTTATCAAGAATGGCAAACCAAGCAAAATGAAAATGAGGTTTGTTTTGGTAATCTCCAAAAAAGCTTATTTTTTAAAAAATTAAATCGAGAATAAGACTTGCCAAAAAATGTTTAGAAATTTTTACAAATCGGTTTTCGGAACAGTCCTGTTTTTTGCGTTTCTTGGCAAAGTCTTAATTCCTCGGTTTATGGAACGACCTCAATCGTTTCTGGACACAAAGTAATTTATGAGGTAAAATTGTTTCAACCTTAACCCTTGTTTTTGTGACAGCTCATCTATTAGTTTTATTTTTTTTCAAAATCCACACAACTTTAAGTATCCCCTTTTGTTTCCTCTTGGTAAGTTTATTAGGTACCTCATTTGATCGATCTCAATTATTCAAATTCAATGATACAGAGATAAATAATAACCTATAATTATATATTAAAAAATCAATTTATTTGTGACAATTTTACAGGAATTAATTTTCCTTTTTTTTAAAAAAAAATCTAAATTCTCTGAAATCTAGTTTTTATCACGTTCAGAATAATATCTTTGCTCTAACTTCTGAACATAAAATCTCCAACAATGGCAGAACATATAAAACCCTACAGTCAAAAAGAAAATAAAAAAAATCAAGTTTCTAAGATGTTTGATAACATCGCACCCTATTATGATTTCCTTAATCGATTTTTATCACTAGGAATAGATACTATCTGGAGAAAAAAAGCAATTGATGAGTTACTTGACCTAGATCCTAAGAAAATTCTTGATGTAGCTACAGGAACAGGTGATGTAGCCATTGAAATGACGAAACGTCTGAATCCCTCTCAAATTATTGGATTAGATATTTCAAAGGAGATGCTAGAAATTGGTAAAAAGAAAATCAATAAACGTGATTTGTCGAAAATCATTGAAATGGAAGTAGGTGATTCTGAAGATTTGAGGTTTGAAGACAATACCTTTGATGCCATTACCGTTTCTTTTGGTGTTCGTAATTTCGAAAACTTAGAAAAAGGAATAGCGGAAATGAATCGTGTTTTAAAAAAAGATGGCAAACTGATTGTATTAGAGTTCTCTAGGCCCTCTGTTTTTCCAATTAAACAAGCTTTTAATTTTTATTTTAAATACATTCTTCCTTTAATTGGAAGGCTTACGTCAAAAGATAAAAGGGCCTACAGTTATTTATACGAATCTGTTCAGGCATTTCCTGAAGGAAACAATTTTTTAAAAGTTTTAGACAAAACTGGATTTAAATCAAATACATGCAAACGATTAAGTTTAGGAATCTGCTCCATTTATACGGGTATAAAATAACCCTTACTGCACTTCTTTTTTGCTTATCAGCATCAAGTGCAAAATCACAAAATTATGCAAGAGGAAACTATAACTTCCTTGACTTTCAACAAAAGGCATATTATTTCGGAATCACTTTAGGTTACAATACCTCAAGGTTTAGAGTTTTTCATTCTAATGATTTTATTTTAAATGACAGCATTGCTACCGCCCAGGCAGTTACAGGCCCTGGATTTAATCTAGGTATCGTTAGTAACTTAAAGGTAGGTCAATATTTTGATTTTCGATTCCTACCTACTCTATCCTTTGCTGAACGAAATATTGGATACACTGCAGCTAATAGCGATCGTCGACCTTACTCAAGAAAGGTCGAATCCGTTTTTGTAGAACTACCATTTCACATTAGATACAAATCTGCTCCATTCAAAGATAAACGTGTTTTTGTGATTGCAGGTGTTAAGTATTCTTTTGATGTAGCGAGTGATTCAAGGACTCGACAAGCTAATGAACTAGTTCGAATTGCACCGACAGATTTTTCATTTGAAGTGGGAGCTGGAATTCAATTTTTCTTTCCTTTCTTTATTTTCTCTCCAGAATTTAAAGTTTCTCAGGGTTTGGGCAATGTGCTGATTTACAACAATAATTTAGATCAATCAAGTGTTATTGAGAAAATAATTTCAAGAACCTTTACGGTTTCCCTTCATTTCGAGGGATAAAACAGTTTTGGTTTCAAATATTAAAGCGCTTTAGAAATAAAATTCTAAAGCGCTTTTTAATAGACTTAAAACTCATTTGCATTATTCCAATTAGGAAAATTACAACTGAGTAATTGAATTTTTCAACTTTAAAAGCCAGAACAAATTGCTTAATTTCATGTTTCAATGGCTAATAATAAATTATCTACAATGAAATATAAAATAAATAAAACTCAAGAAGAATGGCAAAAAGAATTGTCTCCTGAAGAGTTCAGAATTTTAAGAGAAGCTGGGACAGAGAGACCTGGGACAGGCAAATATAATATGCATGATGAAATTGGAACCTATGCATGTGCAGCATGTAATTTCAATCTATTTGAAAGTGAACATAAATTTCATTCTGGATGTGGATGGCCAAGTTTCTGGGGTGAATTAAATTCAGCTAATATCGAAAGAAAGGAAGACCGATCTCATTTCATGGTACGAACTGAATTATTATGCTCTAATTGTGGAGGACATTTAGGACATATTTTCAATGATGGACCACCACCTACAGGCCAACGCTATTGTATCAACTCCGTTAGTCTTAATTTTAGTCCAAAATCATAAAGATATTTATTTTAAGCAATTAGAAGGTAGTTTTGTTGAATACAAAACTGCCTTCTTTTTATTTTAAAACAAATGTTGTTTATTGTTGACTAAAAATATATTTATCATATGATTCATACTTTAGATCTAGGATTTTTAAATCAAGAGTGCACAATTGCAGCTTATTTAGTGGAAACTGAAAAAGGTCCAATCCTATTTGAAACTGGACCGCATTCTACTTATCCAAAATTGAAATCGGAAATAGAACGCGTTGGTTTTCAATTGGAGGATATCAAGCATGTATTTTTGACTCACATTCATTTAGATCATGCAGGAGCGGCTTGGGTATTTGGAGATATGGGCGCTAAGATTTATGTTCATCCAAGAGGGCTTAGACACTTGGCATCTCCTGAGAAATTGATGAGTTCTGCCAAACGAATTTATCTAGATAAGATGGATAAACTCTGGGGACAGATGAATCCTATCAAAGAAGAAAATCTAGTTTCTTGCGATAACAAAATAGAAGTAGATTTTGGAAATGTAAAAGTCATGGGTTGGCATACTCCTGGCCATGCGGTTCATCATATTGCCTGGCAAATAGGAGATAAATTAATATCAGGAGATGTTGCTGGAGTCAGAATTAATTTAGGATTTATTGTTCCCCCTTGTCCTCCGCCTGATATTAATATAGAGGATTGGATAAATTCAATTAAACTGATACGTAAATTGAATTTATCTGAAATATATTTAACGCATTTTGGAAAAATAACTGATATAGAATATCATTTAAATAGGCTGGAAAATATACTTTTAGATTGGGCTAATTGGATAAAGCCGCATTTCGAGGCAAATGCAGATTTGAAAGAAATAACACCTCTCTTTGCAGATTATGCAGCACAACAATTAAGAGATTTTGGGATCAGTGAAAAAGGAATTGCTCAATATGAAGCTGCAAATCCTGCATGGATGAGTGTGGCTGGATTAATGAGATATTGGAAAAAGAAAATTTAAAAAAAAGAAAGCTGCAAAGTCGTGTTTGACCTTGCAGCTTTCTTTTTTTTTAAATGTAGTTATTTTGAAATAGGAATCATACTTTTTAGCAATTCAACAGCAGTTTTTACAATTTTCACATCAGGCATCAGTGTCTCATTAGAGTGCAATTTATCAACTTCAATATTTTCTATTCCTAACAATGAATCAATTGTTGTGGAAGGTGTTTTAACTGTGCTTAAAAAGGCATAGCTAAATAAACTAAGTAAGATAACCAAAGAAAATAGGGCCGTTTGGAATTTATTTTTTTTCATATTTTAGTATTTGTTGTTATTTGTTATTATTTGTTATTATTTGTTATAAAAGTAGTGTTAAAAGCTCCCTTTAACTAAATTTATGGATATTGTGTTTCAAAAATTAGACTAAAGTGTTATTTTTAAGCACAAATAGAAACAATTAAGACTGCAAAAAGGAAATTTTCTTTATTGTTAACTGATATTTTACACTTTTTAGTATTTAAAATTATTCAATCAATTACTTTTGAGTCAGTCTAACATATAAACAAAAAGAAATTCTTTAATATCTCTATCTTTGAAATTTTTCAATTAAAATCATTTATGATGATTATCCGCCTCTCAATATGTTTTTCACTTTTGCTGTTTACTTGTAAAAAGCCTGATATTGAAAATATTGACTCTATAGAAAATCCAACTGAATTAATCCCGGTCTCAGGCGATGAAAAATACATCAATTCAAATTCTGATTATATTTTTAATCAAAATAAATTGCACACCTTTGAATTGAATTTATCTTCAACGAATTTGAATCAAATAAATGAGAATCCAACCGCTGAGGAATATGTCTCCGGTAGTTTAACATTTGATGGAGAAACAATTAGTCCGATTGGAATTAGATATAAAGGATCTATTGGAGCTTTTTTAGGTTGTGTCTCAGGAAATGATTGGATTAATCCCTCTGGTTACAAAACATGTACAAAGTTATCTTTGAAAATTAAAATAAACTGGGAAGGTCGAGAAGAAAAATTTTATGGCTTGAAAAAAATTCAACTTCACTCTATGAATAATGATGATAGCCAAATGAGAGATCGATTAGGGTATTGGTTATTTAGTGAAATGGGTATCCCCGCTCCACGTGCTACTCATGCTAAACTCATGGTAAATGGAAAGTATGTTGGGGTTTTTGCTTTAATTGAAAATATTGATGGCCGATTTACAAGGCTTAATTTTGACAGTGGAGAAGGAAATTTATACAAAGAAGTTTGGCCATTGAACTCTAATAATGAGAGTCAATCAGAACAAAAATATATAGATGCCTTAAAAACCAATAAAGATGAAAACCCAAATGTGCAATTAATGAAATCATTTGCAGAAGAGATTGTCACTGCTGATTTTGGAACTGATTTGCAAAATGTTATTTCTGACAAAATGAATATAAATGAAATCATTGCATATGCCGTTGTTGACCGAACTATCAGACATGATGATGGCCCCTTTCACTGGTATTGCAGTGGAGGTGGATGCAACAATCACAATTATTTTTGGTACGAAAATCCATCAACAGAAAAATTTCATTTAATCCCTTGGGATTTAGATAACGCATTTGAGAACATTATTTTTGATTCCAACCCCGTTACCTCAGTAAAAGATGAATGGGGAGAAATAACTGCTAACTGTGAACCATTTAACTATGGCCCACTCTTCGTCAATCAACGATCTGCAGCATGCGATAAATTAACAGCAGGATGGGCTAGTTTTGAAAATGAATTTAATCTTTTAAAAACTGAATTTATTAATGGACCTCTTTCATTAGAAAGAACAAATGCCAAACTTAATGAATGGAAAACTCAAATTCATCAAGCCACTTTTAATGCAAGTGAAAACCATTCGGATGCAATTACTATTTCAAATTGGGAAAACTCTATTGAAATACTAAAGCAACAATTGGAATATGCTAGAGAAAACTAGTTCAATTCCTTTTAGGATTCAAGAAAAAGTTAGTGATAAGCATTTTGTTTTCAACCAAGTAGGACACACTTTTCCTCAAAAACCTTTTGTAATCTTCCCATAAACCTCCCATAAACCTCCCATAAATGTTCGATTAAAATATGTCGTTCAAACAGATGACACTATACTTATGTATTAATCTCTATATCAATAAATAAATTTTATAACTAAAAATTAACAAACATGAAATGTTATTTACTTTCACTATTTGCTTTCATTTGCAATATTGCATTCTGCCAAACTTCATTGTCATTTGTAGATAGATTTGACATTAGTGGTTTTGTTGCTGAGCCATCAGGATTAGCATATAATAAACTTACCAATGAATTATTCACAGTCAGCGATGCTAACAATATATATCGTATGTCAATCACTGGAGTAGAACTTAGTACCTACACATTCGCAGGAGACCTAGAGGGTATTTCAATGTATAGCTTACCAAATACATTATTGGTCGCTATTGAAAATACGTATGAAATAATTGAATATAATTATGTGACAGGAAATACCGTCCCACATACCATGAATTACACCAATAAAGGGAGTGCCAACAGCGGTATAGAGGGAGTTACACATGATTCCAATACTGGAAATATATATTTTTTAAATGAAAAGAATCCCGGTGCCCTCATCATCGCTGATAGTAATTTTGTTGTTACCAATGAATATGTACTAACATATGCTGGTGATTATTCGGCATCATATTTTGTTGAAGAAACTGGATTTTTATGGCTGGGTAGTGATATGGAATCAATCGTATATAAATGTAATACCAATGGGTCTGTAATCGAAACATTTCCTATAACTCAAGATGGAACTCTCGGTGGAGATCCTCTGGGTAAACTAGAGGGCATTGCAATTGACTACGCAAATAATTTTTTGTACATAGTGTCAGATGCAGGGCAATTTTTGTACGTGTATAAAATCATTGAAAATCCATTACCATTAGAATTAATTGAATTCGATGTTTCATTGAATGATAGGTCAATTGATATCGAGTGGATAACAGAGCAGGAGATTGATGTGGATGGATATGAGCTATATCGATCTGGAGATGATGGATTTTCTTGGGATGTCATTGGTAGGGTTCCAAGTAAAAATGTCCTGGTTGAAAACAAATATTCATTCATTGACGATCGTATTAAAAACAATAACCAATATTACTACTATCTAAAAATGATCGATGTCAATGGCGAATATACACTATCTGACATACGAAGTGTTAAATACGAAAGTCTCCAATCCATTGTCATTTACCCAACAGTTGTTAAAAATGAATTGAATATCGAGGCAGAAGATTTATCAAATTCGACAATAACCGTATATGATGATACGGGAAGAGTTTTAATTCAAAAGGATGGAGAATCTACATTAGATGTCTCTAAATTGACCTCTGGGCTATATTGGATAAACATTCAAACATCTAATGGAGATCGAATGATGTCGGAGTTTATAAAAATTGAAAATTAATTATTGGGGAATTCAATAAAGTCGGAAAAGTGCGGGTTCTGAAACTTGTTTGCAAATGTTATTTTTGAGCGAACGAATATAAAAAAGATTATTGCCGACATTGTTTTTAACAGAACCCGCAGGCATGGTGCTGAAGCATTTCATTGATAATATAATGGAGCAGCATACAGTAAATTAAAAGAAGGGATGAGCTAGTTTTGAGAATGAATTTAATTTCTTAAAAACCAAATTCATTATTGAATATCCTTCACCAGAAAAGGTAGATATTAAACTTAATGAATGGAAAACTCAATTTTATCAAACCACTTTTAATGTAAGTGAAAATCACTCCGATGTAATTACTATTTCAAATTGGGAAAATTTCAATAAAATATTAAAACAGGAATTGTTAAACGATAAAAAAAATTATTTTTTCTGCTCCTAATTTTGTCCTAACTACAACACTAATGAGACTAAATTAGGAGTCTCAAATTCTGCTTGTTATATTGTAGCTAACTTAAACGATTGAACTTTTTAAAACTAACAAAACAAAATACATGAATCTACAATACAACCTTTTTAGCAAAGGAATATTTATTTTCATCCTTTGCTTTCCTTTTATTTTATTCTCGCAGAGTCAAAGTCCTTTAGAAGCTTCCTTGCAACATCTAGAAGAAAAACAGAAGGCATTTGATTTAACAACTACTGACATATCTAATTATAGAATTAGTGATTTATACTCTTCAAAACATAATGGAATTACTCATATTTACTTGCAACAACAACATGAAGGAATTGATTTACAAAATGCTATCATCAATATTAATGTTTTATCAAATGGTGAAATACTAAATATCGGAAATAGGTTTACAAAAGATTTAGCTAATAAAGTTAATAGCTCCTCTCCCACTGTTGAACCTATTAAAGCATTACAAACGGTCATAAATAAGTTTCATTCAACAAATTCAATTCCTCTTAGAATTCAAGAAAAAGTCAATGAAAAGCATTTTATTTTCAATAAAAAAGGAATTGCACTTTCTCCAATAAATGTTAAATTAAAATATGGCTTTCAAATAGATAACTCTATTCGATTAATTTGGGAGGTTGGATTTTATCAATTAAACGCAAAACACTTCTGGAATGTATCAGTAGATGCCATAAATGGAAAGATTTTGGGTTATTTTGACGAGGTGATCCATTGTAACTTTGATCATACTCATGACAATTGCACCAAGAAAATTAATTCAAATAATCACAAATCCACTGAAGCTAATTCACTTATGTTTTTAAATAAAGGGGGATTAGCAGTAAAACCACCCGTCACAGCAGATACTTATAATGTATTTCCGATGCCTATTGAAACTCCAAATCACGGGGATCGTGAATTGGTGGTTGCCCCAGCAAATCTAGTTGCTTCTCCTCATGGTTGGCATGATACAGATGGTGTAAATGGAGCAGAGTATACCATTACTCAAGGAAATAATGTTCATGCTTATCATGATATCTTCTCTCAAAACAAATCAATTGGAGGTGAACCAGATGGTGGTGCTAATTTAGAATTTGACTTTCCTTATGATGAAAATAACGACACTTCTTACCAAGCAATAGATGCTGCAACTGTCAACTTATTTTATTGGAATAATGTGATTCACGATGTCTTTTATCAATATGGATTTGATGAAGTATCTGGAAATTTCCAAGCTAACAATTATGAAAACGGAGGAGCAGAAAATGATTACGTGAGAGCAGAGGCTGCAGATGGAAGTGGCAAAAATAATGCGAATTTTTTCACACCAAACGATGGATTAAGGCCTAGAATGCAAATGTTCATATGGAATGCCAGTAATACAACTACCCAACCAAATAAATTGATTGTCACAGACACAGGAGGGATCGTAAATCAATATAATATGATGCCCGGAGGTTTTGGTGCACCACTTCCACTTACTCCTATAATAAGTGAATTAGTATTAGTAGATGATGGAATTGGTAATATATTTGATGCCTGTGAAAATATTGGAAACTATAATGAGGTTGATGGAAAAATTGCTCTTTTAGATCGAGGTACAAATGGTTGCCAATTTGGAAGTCAAGTTTTAAAGGCTCAAAATGCAGGGGCTGTTGGAGTGGTTGTATGCAATAACAGCAACAGTATTTCCTTCCCAATGAGTACCGGAGATGATGGTGGTGCAGTAATAATTCCGGCAGTAATGATTGGAGAAGAAGATTGCGATAGTATTAAATTGTATTTATCCACACTAACTGTTGCCTTAGGAGCACCAGATTTTACAATACCAGCACCAGGCCCATTTGGAGGCTTTGATAGCGATTTTGATAATGGAATAATTGTGCATGAATATGGTCATGGAATTTCTAATCGTTTAACTGGAGGACCATCTGCATCAAATTGCCTTAGAAATATGGAACAAGCAGGAGAAGGTTGGAGCGATTGGTTCGGTTTGATAATGACTACAAATTCTAATAATAATGCTAATCAAGGTCGAGGAATTGGAACTTATGTTACCGATGAAGATACAAATGGTTTAGGGATTCGTGAATTTCAATATAGCAGAGACATGGTGTTAAATCCACACCTATATTCAAATATTAATACGGGTTCAGTTCCACATGGAGTTGGCTCAGTTTGGGCAGTAATGATTTGGGATTTGTATTGGAATATGATTGATGTTTATGGATTTGATGATGACATTTATAATGGTACAGGAGGAAATAACATAGCGATGCAATTAGTTATGGATGGTTTAAAGTTACAAACTTGTAGTCCAACATTTTTAGATTCAAGAGATGCCATTTTAGCGGCGGATTTAGCCAATAATGGCGGAATTAATCATTGTTTAATTTGGGAGACTTTTGCAAGGCGAGGACTTGGTCTAAATGCAAAGGTTGGTGGGATAGTAGGATATGATGTTCCATTAGATTGTCAATTCCGTTTAAAGATCAACAAAACTGCTTCTAATGAAATAGCAGCTGGAGAAACCTTAACTTATACAATTGATGTCAACAATGATTCACCAGACGAATTAATTAATCTAGTTATCACAGATCAACTCCCTGATGGTGTCGAGTTAATTGAGAGTTCAATGAGCTGCACAAATTATACTCTCGAAAATTCTCTATTAACAGTTCAAATAGGTAACCTAGATTCTGGTGTATCTACTTCTTGCACCTATGATGTCCTTGTTCTTCCAAGTCCTTTCTCCTACCTTGCTTTTGAGGATGATATGGAAAATGGTATTTCTAATTGGTTAGCAACGGCAGGTACAGGAACTCAGCTTTGGGAAGTAAGTAACAAGAGCTATGAAGGAGACAATTCATGGTATTTTTCTAACGGAGAGCATACTTCAGATGCAAGATTGACAACTGCTTCCTCATTTGAACTTGAAGGAAATAATCCGTCTCTTTCCTTTTGGCATCAATATGATGCTGATTCAAATCGTGATGGAGGAACAGTCGAAATCTCAACTGATGGTGGTTTAAGCTGGAATGATTTACGATTTAATTTTACTAAAAATGGATATACAGGTATTATGCTAAACCCTATCCTTACTGGTAAACTAGGTTTTGTTGGAAAAAGTGACGGATATATTAATACGGTGGCAGATTTAAGTGAATATTCAGGAGAAACAGTTATGATTAGATTTCGATTTACCTCAAATGATTCCGACGAAGCTGATGGGTGGTATATTGATAATGTTAGGTTGTTTGGAGATTATCGAGAGATTACCAATAATGCTTGTGTCTCTTCAGGTCTAAATGAAAATGAATGTGAATCGACAACTTCGGTTGTTTATGGTGATCCATCGACCTCAAATAAAAACTTAGAGGCAACTATTGCTGTCTCTATTTTCCCAAATCCAACTGATGGAAAAATATTTCTAAATTTAAAAAACACACATAAAGGTTCCACTACTTTTAAAATCAACACTTTGGATGGAAGGGTCTTAAAAGCTAAAGAAGTTGACTTTTCAAATGGAGTTATTGAATTTGACTTATCTAATTTTCCAAAAGGAATTTATTTGATTCAAATTCAGAATGACGAAACACAAGTTGTCCACAAGATAGTTCTACAATAGAAATAAAGATATTTATGTTATTGGAAATAAATACGGAAGGTCTTTAGAATTAATACCGAAGATCCTTCCATATTTATTTGATTAAAACCTTAACTTCTCCCCTTTTTTAATCTATTTCGTGAATTTCTAGTTCTAGAACTTCGACTAGGTTTTGAATATTTTGAACTTGGATTTCCTCTTGATCGATTCGCGTCCGAGCTACTTTTAGATTTTATAGAAGAACTTTTAGATATTTTAGTTCTAGATGACCTTGACGAATTTAGAGTTCTTGAAGAAGAGGATTTCCTATTTGATTTAAATGATCTATTTTCGCCAGACCTAGATTTTTTTGAACCATTTTGACTACTTGAATTTGAATTTGAACGACTTAGTCCCCTCGAGGTGTTTTTTTGGATTCTTCCTCTTGGGTTCACATTTGGCGATCTATTCGACTTTGTTGTACCAGAATTAAATCGATCAGATCTACCTAATTTATTCGTCTCTGCTTCTTTTTGATAATTTCCATTAGAAGCGATTCTAGATTTTTTAGAATTTGTCCTAACTTCTCCAGTCTGTCTATTGGTTGTTTTAGGAATTTTTGAGATTCGACTTCCTTTCTCTTGTTTATTCCTTAGAGCTACAGAATTATCCCTAGCTATATTTACTTTTTTTAATCCTGGTCTGAATTCTTTTCGATTTATCCCATGATTAATTTTCTCTCTTTTAATTACAGGTCTTCCACGCTTTACCCTTAACTGATTAGAACGGTGAACGACATGATGGCTATAATGTCGGTATGGGCGGTAAAAATTATGTACGTGACGTAATCTGAAAAAATGAACATGATGATAATGTCGGTGGAAAATTACAACCCTTGGACGGAAAATATTCCAACCACAAGGTCTCCAAGGTCTCCAGTAATTTGGGTAATATGACCAATAGTATGGTGATCGATAAATTCGATAATTTCTACCAAAAATATGCTGAACTGGTGACCACCAAAACACATTTACATAACCTCTTTTGAAATCGTAATCTGCATTTGGACCACCTCTTCCTCTAGAATACCCAGGTCGATTATAAGGTTCAACAATGACTTCGTCTCCATAAATATCTTCATCTCCTATAATTTGTAACATGGCTCTACGACGACCGGTTTTTTCAATTTCAATCACCGCAATATCTTGCACATCATATCGGTTGAGTGGGACTTGCAAAACAATAGCATGAAAACTCCCCTCCCGAATGTGTTCCACTCTTATAAAATCAATTTGACCATCACGATCCAAATCTAAATTATTAACATAAGTATCTTCTTCATTTAACCTTCTTTCGAAATCTGAAATGGTTCTAGAATTTTTAAACAATTCAATAGCTCCCTCCAAACTGAAGAAATCTCCATCAAAACCTGTTCTTTCATCTCCCCTTTGAGCTAGGGTTGCAGAGAGAAAAATGAGTGATAGTAACCAACTAAAAATTATTTTTTTCATAATCGTATTTTTTTAAATGAATTAGAAAAAGGGATAAATCAAAAAGTGCCAAATGATTTATACTACAATTATGACGAATTATTTTGGATGTTGCATAGTTTTAGGTTCCACTTTATCATAAGATTAACTAAAGTTAAAAGAACTTAAAGAAAAGCTAATTTTTGTTAAATTTGGTGAAAATTAAACTTAATGAACTACAAATTAGTGTGCACTGACATTGATGGAACGCTTCTAAATAAGGATCGTGAACTTTCTTCAAAAACAATCGAAATAATTAAGGAAACCAAGGAAAAGCACCCGGTTATTCTTATTTCCTCTAGGATGCCTAAAGCTATGACTCACCTTCAAAATGAACTTGATATACTAGAGAATCCGTTGATTGCATATAATGGTGGATTAGTTTTAACAAATGAAGGAGGGAATCGTAAAACCATATTATCTATTGAAATTCCAATAAAATTAACCACTCAAATTTTAACATTTATCTCTAACTCAACTATTCATATGAGCTTGTACAATTCGGATAAATGGTTCGTTCCTGAAATGGATTATTGGGCAAAACGGGAAATGAATAATACTAAAGTTAAACCTGAAGTTAGAAATCTTTTTAATGTGTGTGAAGATTGGAAAACACAAGAGATTGGACCACACAAAATTATGTGCATGGGCGAAAAAGGAGAAATACAATTATTAGAAAATTATCTAAAAATGTATTTTTCAAACGAATTAAATATCTATAGGTCAAAAGATACCTATTTAGAAATCGCGAATAAACAAATATCTAAATTATCCGCTTTAAGTTTTTTATTAGAAAAAAAATATACCATTTCACTAAAAGAAGTAATTGCATTTGGGGATAATTTCAATGATATCGAAATGTTATCTGGTGTAGGTTTAGGAGTGGCAGTGGAAAATGCAAAATTAGAAGTAAAAAACGTTGCTGATCAAGTAACTTACAGTAATTTAGAAGATGGAGTTGCTCATGCTCTTATAAAAATTCTTTACAAAGGTTAAATTCTCTAATAAAAAACTAATTAATTTTTCATTTTTTAAAATTTCATTTATAAATCACTATTCGTAGTGATAATTAAAACCAAAGTATATTTCCATGAAAAGACCACTAGTTACTCCTCTTCCAAAAGATGCCAGCCAAGAAGCAAAAGAACTTGCAGGGTTTTATAAAGAAACATTAGGCTTTACTCCCAATAGCTTATTTACCATGATGCATCGCCCCAGAATTGCTTTGGCATTTCAAGAAATGAATAAGGCCGTTATGGAAAATAAAGGAAGAGTTACAAGTGCATTAAAAAGACTAATTGCCTATCTTTCAAGCAGGACAGCTGGTTGTAGATATTGTGAAGCACATGCTATTCGAGCAGCGGAAAGATACGGTTCAGAGCAAGATAAAATAAATCATATTTGGGAATATAAAACTTACTCCGCTTTTACCGATGCTGAGCGAGCCGCATTTGACTTAGCGATCGCAGCATCAACTGTTCCGAACTCGAACAATGATGAAATTTCTGAGAATATGAGGAAGCATTGGGACGAGGGAGAGATTGTGGAGATCTTGGGTGTAATTGCTCTTTTTGGATATTTAAATCGATGGAATGATAGCATGGGTACTCAACTGGAAGAGCCCGCTGCAGAAGATGGTGATAGATTCCTATCAGGAAAAGGTTGGACACGCGGAAAACATAAATATTAACCACTAAATTAAAAAAAGAAATAATACTAGCCTAGTTATTATTCTTTACAATATGTAAATATAATGTTATAATTTTATTTATTTAGGATACAAGCTCCTAATTTTAGATACCTTCAGCAAAAACTAAAGATGGAAAAATGAAAGATATAGTATCCAATTTTAATCAGTGATCTCCTTCATTAATTGACGGATTTTAATCGCCGCAGGCATCATGTTAGCCTTCATTTTTTTTAAAATAGCAACTTTTTTTTCATCCCCTTCTTTGACCACTTGTGATACTAATTGACTAAATCCATCCAGTCTATTATTACGCAACCAGGAGCGCAGTTCTTTTTTTTGTGACCAATTAAATTGATTAACCATAAATATTGCCATCATTCTAATCCAATCTGTATCATGATTTGGTAAGGGAACTACCTGACAGAGTTTATTTTTTTCCGCCTCGGTTTCATACGTTGCCTCTATATGAGCAATAAATGCTGCACTAAAAACTGGTTGATATGATCTTACTGTTTGAGGAGTAATTAAATCACCCTCAAAGATAGGCTTCATTTCCAAATTAGTAATGGCGCTTGCAGAACAATCTATATGAATATGTTTTTCAGAAGTTGGAATACTTCCATCATTAAAAACAATTCTATCTTTTTTAATACTTTGAACCCTTCCCTTCCGAACAACATTTTTAATTTTCCGTAGCTCCGATAATTCCATTTGACTAATCGTTGCACCATGGAACATTTGAGGTTTAACATTTTTATCAATACGTAATAGAGAGCCGCATGCCTCAAGGCGTTCAAATAAATCATCAACAGAATTTGCATTAACCAATGCTTCAAATTGGTTAGCCTGAGCACCAATAGCATCCTCAAAAAATTCCATAGTTGGTTGCGTATTTTTTCGATCTATCAACCAAGCATCTCGAGAAACTACCCAAGTAATTTTTTGCGGATCTACTTTATTTTCTAGCAACCAAAGACAAGCGTCAATTCCAGTTTTCCCTCCTCCAATAACAACAAATCCAACTGGCGGATTTTCTACTCTTGGTAAGTCATTTAATGCAATGAAATTAACATTATCTCCAATTAAGAAATTTGGAGTATGGGTGGAAGGAACAGTTGTTTTTAGGTAAGTCGCATCAACTGTTTTTATATTAACTTTTACTTGATATTCATCCCCAGATATTTTAGAAACAAATTTCCCATCTCCTTTGTAATCACACATTGGGAAATATTGAACACGACCTGTTGGTAAAAATTGATGACGCATTACATCATCAAAATAATTCATTACTTCTGCTCCAGAGGCTAAGTCATTTAACCCTTTATTCCAACCAACCTCATCTTTCATACCTTTGCTCAATTCACGAGAACTCACTCCGTAAAAAGCAGAGGGTTGATGTAAAGTAACAAACGGGTAGGCAAAGTTCCAATGTCCACCGGGTTTGGCAAATCTGTCAACGATAATAATATTTGCATTCGTTTCGGCAATAAGAATATCTGCAAATGCCATCCCTACGGCTCCACTACCAACAACTAAATAATCTGTTTCAAGCATAGTTTATTAATTTTCCAATAAATACTATTGGTAAAAGAAATTCATTTGAAAGTAATATCAATTTATTCAGCAAAAAAAAAGAATAAATTAAGATCGAACTATTCCTTTTTTATATCAGTTTAATTAATTCATTCTATCTCATTTTCTTCAAAATATCCATCATAGAAACTGCTGAGACTTCTCCTTTTCTCTTGATGAAATCACGAGGTGTTGAATCTCCAATTTCATAAACAATTCCTTCAGCACCAAATTGTTTAAAAAACCAACCTTTAGAAATTGGTTGATTCAAACCACTTGGTTGTTCGTTGATGTCTACTAATTCAAGTTCTTTCTCAATCTGGCTAAGCCATTCTTTCGTAAAACCAGGTAGTTTCCGTTCCACCGAATCGTCAAAAGTATAATACACATCGTAATGAGTACTATGAAAATCTAAACCAAGTACAATTTCATTTTCTCCTTCTTTAGCTTCTTTTACAATATGAGTAGTAACTTGTTTAATTTCAGGCTGATTATATTTTGCCCAATCTCTATTCAAATCAATTCCTCCTGTATTGTGTCTAAAATGTCCTAAGTCCACACCATCAGGATTCATCATTGGATAAACCAACACTCTATACTTATCTAGAAATCCATTAATCGCTCCTTTTTCAATTATTGTTTCAATAAAGGCCTGCATAGCGAAATAACCAGTTACTTCTGGTGGATGTTGGCGACTAATGACAACTACTGTCGGTTTATTTTTATGGTTACCTTTTGACAAATCCATGAAAAACATTTTCCGACCTTGTACACTTTCTCCAGCATCACCTAATGTAACAACAGGATTAGCTTTCCATTGATTCATCCACTCACCCACTCTTCGATGGTCTTGTATTTCTTGCCCCGCTATCCAAAGAGGTTTTTGAGTTAAATCTAACTTTAAGATAGCATGGAGACTATCAGGTGTTAGGGTGATCCTAGTTGAATCTAGGCGTTCCCAATTATCACCATCATAGCTTATTTTTGGAAAATAACGGTGTCTATGAACAACGTAATACAATTTAAGATAGACAGACTTTGTTTGTTTTGACCAAATCTTAAAAGCATACCATGGACTTGTATTAATGGGTACATTTTCAGCATTTATAGTTGCTTGAAAAGTAGAATCATCAATCTGGGTAAAATCATTCAACCTCGCTGATGGAAATTCATTAGTTGCACTTACATCTCCAATTTCATAAGTTTTTTTAACTTGATATTCTATAGGACGAGTGGTCGTGTCGACTGGTTTTGGAAACTTATAAGTTTTTAATTTGTAGGGATTATGTTGACAAGAAGAAAATAAAAAAACAGAAAAAATAAAAAATAATAATTTTTTCATGGTTAGAATTTTGTTTGGTTAAAATTATTTCAAAACAGGCAATTCAATTTTGGACATTTGCGTATTACCACGATGGATATTCAATACAGTAGATTGACAATTTTTTAAATTTCCATCAGGGCATAGAGTTGGATTAAGTTCAAAGTTTTCAAAATCTGCACCTGCAATACTGATTCTTAATTTATGACCTTTTTGAAAAACCCAAGATGTAGGGGTTAAATCAAATCTCATAGAAATTACGGCATTCCCTGCTAATGGATGATTATCATAGCCACCCCTATCAAATCCATGCCAAGGTAGATCTGGTTTTATGTCATATAAATAATTGACTTGTTCATCGTCATCAACTTGCCGATGCCAACCTGCCCGAAGTTGTCCTTCTGAGACATAATAAACTGTTCCATCCTCAGCTACGTCACTCAAATAAACGAATACATCAGAATCATTTTGATTTGAAGAAATAAATATTTCCACAATAGGATGCCCTGTTACTTGTAATTTATTTTCCAAAATAGAAGTTTCATAAACTATACACTTTTCGTCCAATTGAGTTCTAATCATCAAGGAATCGGTGGTGGTAGCCATATTCCAACGATTATCATTTTCAGCATCATAATTTGAAGCATGACTAAAATCTATTTTATACTCATCGAATCCAATTTCACTTGAGTCTATGGAAAGGTGATTTTCTCCCTTAAAAAAAAGTGTTTCATAAGTAGTTGATTTTGGAGGATAATTGTCGAACGATTCCCATCCTTTAAAGCAAGTATACAATTGAACAGGATCGATCTTATCATATCCATTTTCTATTCCTTTGAGGTAAAAATCAAAAAATTGAACCCTTAGCGAAAGTAACTGATCTTCATAATCTCCTTGATAATCAAATAATTCCTTATACGCAGGTGGAACAGTCATTGGTACATGAAAGAGAGGAGCCATAATAAAATGAGCAGGATGGTCTTTTTCTAAACTAGCATAAACTTTGGTCACTCCTTCAAAACCATCAAACCATCCACCAGTTATTAAAATTGGAATTTTGCTCTTTTTGATAGCTGGAACAAAAAAACCTGGTGTAATATCCTCCAAGCCTAAAGTATCATCATAAACTACAATCTTATCATCTCTATACATCCAATCTCTTGCAATAGCTGCTGTCCAAATATTTTTCAAATGATCCTTAGAATGATTAAAATAAATATTCTTCTCTCTTCTAACCCCGTCAGCATAAGTTGGTACTTCTGCCGTAACAAAAAGTGGTTCTGCTGAATCTGTGTATAGTGGGATTTCATCCTTTATTTCTCCATCCCCATCTTCATCGATGACAGGCTCAGCAGGAAAAACAGGCATCTTATTTTCTCGATCTAAAGCATTTAAGTTAAGTAGTCGAAGTTGTCGATTGAAATTTTTTCCCCACTTAGTCATTAAGATACCTCCTTGTTTTTGAGCTTCGGTATAAATATCACTTCCCATAATTGATGGGCTAATACATTTTAGCGCATCAGGTTTTTCGCTTGCAATAGCCAACTGAATCCAGCCCAAATAAGAAGGCCCTTGCATTCCAACTGTCCCATCACTCCAATTTTGCTGAGAGATCCAGTTAATCATTTCAATTCCATCTTTTATTAATTGTGGAGACATTGCACTTGTGAATCCAGAAGATGCACCAGTGCCTCGCATATCTGCAACAACGACAGCATAGCCACTTGAAGCTAAAGTATTTAATGTTTTTCGATTTGGTAGACCATTAAATACTGGTCCCCAATTTCCAGTAAATGCTTTCGCTCCAATTTTTTCCCACCAAGCTAAATCAAGCAAAACGATGCTTCGGTTGTAAGGTGTAAAAATAAAAATGGTTGGAACTTTCTCAGATTTTGAGATAGTTGGAAGGAAAATATTTGCAGCAATCTTAGTTCCATCAGACAAGTCTATATACTTTTTCTTTTTTTCAAATTGATTGAGTTCAATTGTTTTTAAAGGTTCATATTCGAATACATCAGCAGTATCTAATTCTATCGATGGACCAGAATAAAATAGTAAAAAAAGAAAACCAATTAGAAGTAAAGAAATGAATCCCAAAAAGAAAATTTTTAAAAATTTCATATAAAAAGTTTTGGTAATTTTAATTTTACTCAAGTTAAAAGAATACTTTTCTTTTTCGACTTTTATAATCAAAAAAAGAATACTTTTGATTCAAAGAATAAAATCATGTTAGAATTATTAATCAGTTTATTCGGATGGGTTGGAGCAATAATTAGCTTGTACGCCTATTACTCAGTATCCACAAATAGGATGGAAGGCACATCTATTAAATTTCAATTTTTAAATATATTGGGTGCAGCTTTGATTCTAGTTAACTCAACCTATTATGGTGCTATGCCATCGGTGATGGTTAATTTTTTCTGGATGGTAATTGGGTTTGCATCAGTTGTACAATTTAGGAAAGTGAAGAGAACTTAAAAGATATTGACTATTCTAAGCAAACGAGAAACACCGTTTTGTATCAAATATTGGTAGAAAAATTAGATGAATTATTTTTGTCCTACAAGTCTACAGGATATGTGGAAACCCATATTCTACGTTTTTGCCACAAGCCTCTTCACATATTTACTCTATGCCCCAATACACAATTATTCGTGTTTAACTATTTATTGACATAACATACCTGCTACTTTATTATCTTATTGTTTAAAAAATCTCTCAACAAATTCCGCGAATCCTTCATTTTCAACTTTTAGAAAATAAATACCAGAAGGGAAATGAGAGAGATCCAATTCAATGTTTTGTCTATTTTCCAAAGTGTATTTTCTAGAAAACAACATTCTTCCAAAAAGATCAATTATCTGAATTTCACCTTTATATTTTCCTTCCCAAGCCAAATCTATCACCATTGACCTTCGAACAGGATTGGGAGCAATTTTTACTTCAAATTTTCCAATTTGTAAAATAGCAGATTGAATAGGAGAAAAAGTAAAGTCTTCATCGAAATCAATTTGTTTTAATCGATAGTAATATTGAATCCCTGTTTCTACACTTTCATCAATAAAATTATAACTCGCAGCCTCAATATCTCCATTCCCATCAATCCATCCAATTTTCTCAAAACCATCTTCAGCCAACCTACTCCTTTGAACTTCAAATCCTGCATTATCAACTTCATTCGCAGTCTCCCATGTCAATAAAATATCATTTTTACGAGGCCTAACTTTAAAATCAACTAACTCTATGGGTAAAGGAGCAATTGGTACTTCGTAACAAATTTCAAGACCCCAACCATTCAGATTTCCTCCATCTTGATTTGCTGCATCTTGAACTTCTAAAATCCAAAGTCCATCAGTTGATAAATTATTGAAATCCACAATATTTCCTTCTGGCGTAACTGTTTGATTATTATTAAATGGACAGGTTAGAGTACTCCCATTCAAATCTACATCTATATCAAAATCATCATCGTCAGTACATTTTCTATTTATCAAAGTTACTTCCACTCCAGAGGGATGTTTTAAAGTGAAAATTAAATCACCAACATATGTATGATCTCCAATCAAATCTTTCACATTTATATCAGCAATCGTCTCTCCAATTGATATATTTAAATCAGAGGTCACTGTTGGTGTACCTGTAGAAGAAATGGCTACTGGCACATCTGAACTAGTAAAAGTAGCACAACTAATAGTGACCCCAATAGTGATATTAGCATCATTTATATCAAAGAAAATATTATCGGAGCACTTTATCTTAATTCGACATAAAGAACTAGCGACATTTGGAACTGTGATGTTATGGGAACCATCATTCGGAATATTTGAAGCCAATGTAGTCGTAAAATTTAAACCACCATCTGTTGATAATAATATATCTACATTAGAACAACTTACTGGAGAAGCAGTGGTATTTGCGACATCCCAAGTAATTGTTTTGTTGTCTCCAACATCCCAATCTTCCTCTAAATTTGGATAGTTAATCAAAAATGGACCAGCACTTGCATTTGTAGTTATGACCATTCCATCATAAGCAGAGCAACCATAACCATTATTGTTATCTCTTACAGACAATCTAAAATTCATTGTTCTAGTAACACTTGGTAATATTTCAAAATCATCTGATCCTCCACCAAGAATTAAGCTTAGTCTTGGAAAAACTCTAACAGGATTCGTAGTAGGTGAAAAGCTCCTAAAGTTTGGACCATCTGTACTCGTAGAAACTGGTGGCATGGTAGCAATCTCATTATCCATTTGTTCCCAGCAATAAGAAACTGAATCTCCATTTGGATCTGTCGCACTGCCTGTTAATTCAAAAGGAGTAGAAACTGGAATCGAATAATCACTCCCAGCATTTGCTGTTGGAGGATCATTTGCCGTACTGATAATTGCAGCACAATTTCCTCCATTAGTAACAAAATTAGACATCTCCTCTAAACTAATCCCATGGAAATGATCATCACTATTAGATTGAACATTTGGAGCGCAAATTCCAGCATAAGCCATAATGGTTGAACCACTTCCCGGTTCATAGGCTGTACTAGTATTTCTATTCCCGCCACAACTATTATTAAAAGTATGATTCCCACCAAACTGATGCCCCATTTCGTGTGCAACATAATCCACATCAAATGGATCACCCACAGGAGCTCCTCTACCGGTGACGCCTCTTGCTTTTAAATTATTTGAGCAAGGAGATTGCAATGAAGCAACACCTCCTCCTCCTGTACTAAAAACATGTCCAATATCATAATTAGAAGATCCAATCACACTATTAACATTGGATTGGTTCTCACTAAGCATAGCTACTCCATTATTATTAGTATATGGATCAGTATTAGCATTTGTATAAATTAAAAGAGAATTATTAGCAATAAGTATCATTGTCAATCCCATATCTCTTTCATAAATTCCATTCACTCGATTCATAGAAGTCACCATTGCTGCCATAGCGTCATCAGTGATATCCCCATTTGAGTTATCACCATCATCATGATACTGCGCATATTCACCAGTACAGGCTAGCGCTAATCTATATTCTCTAAAATCACAGTCACCTAAGGGAATTTGGCTTGACCCAATATTAGGTTCTAAAAATGAAGAGACATTTTCTATCGAACACACAATGCCTTGGTCTAATGGGAAATCCTTTTTATCAAAAGAAATATATTCCTCCCCCTCTAAATCTATTGGGTTAATAAAAACAGAACTTTTACCTGGTGATATAATCATCGCATGAAATCCATTTGGAGAAATATCAATTTTTGCTACTGCCATTGGATCATCAATTCCAACTGCGGTATAAGTTCTAATATTGGGAAATTCCACTGCTAATTGAGCTTGCATAATAGGCGACTTAAATACTTTAAACTTTTCTAATTGCCCGTTTGGCATTGGAAGAGAAATATAATTTTTATGATCCAAAGAAGCTTGGCTAAATCTTAGTGGTGATTTCGAAAGTTCCTCTTTTAACTTTAACTGATTTTTTAATTCAAAGGTCAAAAACTTATTGGGGAGTTTTTTAGAAGAAAACTTTTCTTTTTGATCCGACACAGTTTTAATTGTTCTTTTCCAAATAACGGGGTTAGTTTGTGAAATTAGAAAGGTCTGCATCATGCAAATAAAAAATGGAATAAGAAAAGTTGATATTAATGATCTCATCTTACAGGCTTGTGTTTATAATATTTGATAGCAAAAAAAACGAACTCAGAGGCAGAGCGATTTAAACTTATCGAACTCGAGATCTTTAAAAAAATAAAGATCATCTTGGTATGCAAAATACAATAAAAAAATTGTTTTTATGCACATTTTACTTTTGCTTTCCCCAATTGACAAAACAAAATCAATATTATTGAGTTTAACCTAGTTTATTTCTAACTAAAAATTCGCGAATGCCAAAATACGATATTAATGACCCAACCGACTTAGATATAATGCGGGCCCAATTTAATATGATTACCCACGAAGAATGGGATGAATATGTTGAACTAGCCGAAAGTAAAAAAATGGGTTACAAGAATGTGAAAATCTTAAAGTCGGCTTGCAAAAAAACAGGTATTGCAAAATACTTAAGTCCAAAAATAATAAGTTGGGTTTTAGGATTAGTCGACCAAATTGATGAAGAGGAGTTTTACGATGAGGAAGAATAAAACCTATTATAAGTCCTCTAGGGCTTGTCCATAATCGTATTGTAAGTCCTCATGCAACTTTTCGATTTTTTTCTTAATCATTTCTATTTGTCGGTTATACAAATTCATCATAGTTGAACTTCTTCGAATGGATGGAGAAAATTTTTTGATTGATTGACAAAAATAAATCAACAAATCCACTTCCGTTTCTTTGTTTTGAGAGTAACGATTATGCTTTTTTACACTAGCCAATATTTTACGAATCCCTTTTTTTGTATAATAAAAATTTTTACGATTCACGTTTTCAAATTGCTCATCCATTTCGTTTTTTATACTATGAATAAACGATTCTTCATCCGATGCTTCGAATAAAAGGTAAGTCAGTAATTCTTTATTTTCCTTTTTGAACTTTGATAAACGGAGACAATATTCCAAAAGTTCTTTTGGCGAACGTTCACTTAATTCATCTTTGATTTGTTTGACGGTAGCAGCTTTCATGGATACAAAATTAGCGATTTTCTAAAAACGAAATTGACAGTCTTCTAAAAATTGGAAACATAAGATTCATATTTTTATTGAATTATTTACCGGGAGGAATAGAAGGTCTAATCTCAATTTTACTTGGTAAGGTTCTGGGATTCATTTTTAATAAATCAACTATCATTTGACCAATATCCTCTGGTTGAATCTTCCAAGAATCCTCATCCGACGGAACATGACCATTAAAATAAGTAGCAACAGATCCTGGCATAATCGTCGTCACCCTGACTCCATATTGTCGTAGATCCATCATTATAGCCTGTGTAAATCCAACTAACCCAAATTTACTTGCATTATATGCAGAGCCTTTTTTGAAAAAATTAGTTCCGGCTAAACTTGCAATGGTTATGATATATCCTTTCGATTTTTTCATCGACGGAATAGAAGCTTTGACCGTATGAAAAACTCCTGTTAAATTTATGTCGATTACCGAATTCCAATCTTCTAAACTCATATCCTCTATTGATGCAAATTTACCAACACCAGCATTGGCTATCACAACATCGAGTGTTCCCCATTTCTTCAATACCTGACCAATTGCATTTTTCTCAGATTCATAATCTCGCACATCAGATTCAATCGCTAAAATTTCTCCATTCCCAACTTTATTCAATACCTCGATTGCTACATTTAACGATTCTCTATTTCTACCTGTGATAGCCACGTTCATACCTTTTGCTAGCATTGCTTTTGCTACGCCTAATCCTATTCCTTTTGATCCCCCTGTAATATAAGCTGTTTTATTCATTTATCTATTTGTTAAAATTAAAAGTCAAATTTAGTATTTTTTTAAAAAAACCCTTAAGGAGTAAAAGCCTAAATAGGTTCAATTGTTTAAAATTTCAACTATTATTCCTTCCAAAATCGCCATTTTATTTTCTTCTTTCTTTGCTTCACAATAATCAATCTTAAAGTAATAGCTGATTGGTGAGCCAAATGATTTTCTCCTTTTAATACATTGATTGATGGTTTATAATCCCAACTAACATTCATTTTTTTTAAGGTTACTTCGCCTCCAATAATTCCAACAAAGCCTGCATCTGCTTTTTTTTCTGATTGATGATTCGTTGGTCGCCAATCTTTATGCAATCCTGCTCCTAAATAAATATTAACTCGTTTAACCAAAATCTTATAATGTTGTTTATAAATTAAATCGAGAGAAGAAATATTATCTTTAAAACTGGGATGAAAGATACCCTCAATAGTGGAATATTTAGCAACTTTTTGTTGGACACTGAGTGCCGCCCCAGCTCCAGTGCCTAAACGAATACCAACCGCAGTTCGGTATGATTGACACATCGTGATTTGAGACAATAAAAATATAAGACTTATAATCAGTTTAATTTTTTTCATAGTGTCAAAAACGATAATTTGATTTAATAAATTTTCCTTGAAAGCAAAATGATTAATATTTATAATTAAAAATTTGTTAATCCCGATTCAAAAACTAACATTTGTCTACATTTAAAAAAAGAACAATTCAATTGCTAATATCTATTTTACGTTACTTACAATTTTATTCTGTAGCAGATACCAAGTATCAGGTACATTCGCCCTTTGTGTTTGATTTCGCCTTGAATGTTTTGGAAGATGATCGCGATTATTATGTGTTTCAATCAATGGAACACCTTCGTTCAATAGTAAAAAAGAACTCTACCAAAATTAGAATTACGGACTACGGCGCAGGATCTAAAGCTGGAAATCATATAGAAAAAACCATTGGAAGTATTGCTAAAAATGCTGCATCTAAAAGTTGGCAATGTCAGACACTATTTCGTTTGGTCAACTTTTATAAACCTAAAACAATGTTAGAGTTAGGAACGTCACTTGGGATATCGACAATATATCAAGCCTCTGCATCCATGGATGCACAGTTCATTACATTGGAAGGTGACCCACAAGTTGCAAAACTAGCCAACTTTCATCTAGAAGAATTGAATATAAAAAATGTGGAATTACGAATTGGGATGTTTAAAGATACAATCCATAGTGCCTTAAATGATTTAGGAAAATTAGATTATGTTTTTCTGGATGGAAATCATCGTTTAGTACCTACACTTGAATATTTTGAGGCGTGTTTAAAATATGCACATAATGAAACAGTATTTGTTTTTGATGATATTCATTGGAGTAACGAAATGGAAGAGGCTTGGGAGAAACTGAAAATTCATCCTCGAGTAACAATTTCAATAGACTTATTTTATATGGGAATTGTTTTTATTCGAAAAGAAAATAAGGTTAAAGAACACTATTTGCTATGCCCATTGAGCTGGAAACCATGGAAATCGTTAGAGTTTTTTTAAAATTATTTTAAGAAACTTTCTACTTTTTTAGATAACTCTTTTTAACCCATCCTACTTTTTCTTGATATTTAACTTTAGCCCACCATGATCTAGAATCATCTAGTACATATACCTTTGAATCAACCTGAAGTCTTAAAATTACTTGTGATTTTGAATTTGGATTTTCTCTTAAACTTGTTTTTCTGACAATCTTTTTTGAATACTTAATTTCTTGATTTTTCAAATCAATCCTCGGCTTGGTCTTAGTCTTAGATTCAATAACTGTTTTACTTTGATCTAAAGGCTTACGTCGTATAATATCTTTTAACTGAGTCAGGTCTATTTCTTGGTCGCTTAAAAGTATTTCTTGAAGGTTTCCTCTTCTATTGTCGTACAATACTTCCCACCAATCCTGAAAAAGTGAATTAATAACTTTTACTTTTACTCCTTTAGGAACGTTTACTAATGTGGCAGATTTATGTGACATATGCTCTTTTAAAGTAGTTTTATTTTTCACATAATAAAAAGGTTGGTTTCTGTAAAGTGAATCTAGAATACTAATTTCTCTTTTGTTCCTTAAACCTGGTTTATAAAAACTTATTTTATTCTCCTCTATCCATCCCCTTTCTCCTTGATAAAGCACTTCCCATCTTTCTTTAAAATAAGAATTGATAACTATGACCTTACTCCCTTTTGGAACCCCTATTAAAACTTTTGAATCAGGAAAGTCAAATTCTTTAAGATGGGTAGAAAATTTCACCTCGTAAGTAGGCTTATTTCTATATAGATGCTCTAGGGCATCATGATCATTTATCTGGGTGTATGAATTCGTAAGAGTAATAAATAATATTACTGAAATTAAGATTAAATTTCTCATTTTCTCTTTTTAATAGTTTTGGGAAAATGTCTCGATAAAAGGTAAATTAACTAAAAGGGATAACAAAAATATATAGGTTCAATATTTAAGCCAAAAGCAACTTGTCTTAACCTATTTGATGTTCACTAAGAGAGGGGAAGTATGGAGGTTTTTTAAAAAATCAAAAACAAGTTAATGGTCAAAACAAAATATACGTAACATTTATATTTTTAAATAAAACTTAAATTCAAAAATAACCATTTTATGGATAAAATCAAACAATAGAAAAGTCAATTTGCTGTAATTCATGACTTGAAGAATACCCAACTTTAAGGATTTTTTAAATTTATTGCCTTGCAATGGAACAGATATAAAATAATTTTACTTCCCCTATTGGTCGCGGTGGTAATATTTGCGAAAAAAAATATCGCCTTTAAGAGGCGATATTTTTTTAAAATTCTTTGTTTGATACAAGACTATGCTTGAGCTTTTGGTGTGTTAAAGTTCATCGGAGGATACTGCTGGTCCGGTTCTTCAATCATTCCGTGTTGTGCTTCAAATTTTTTAACATTATCTACTAAGGCACGCATAAGTCGTTTAGCATGCTGGGGAGTCAATATAATTCGTGATTTAACTTTAGCTTTGGGAACGTTAGGAACTAACCTAATAAAATCTACAACAAATTCAGAATTGGAATGAGAAATGATCGCTAAATTCGAATAGGTTCCCTCTGCAACTTCCTCAGGAAGTTCGATATTTAATTGCCCAGGCTTATTTTTATTTTCTGCCATGATTTGAATTATTTTTAAATTGTAAAAGATACAAAGATAGAAACTTTGATGAATTACAAAAGTTAAACGAATAGATGCGATTTAAGGTTCAAAATAATATTATATATGAGGAAAAAATGATTGGAATAGTTTTTATTGCTTTAAAAAGAGAGATGTATTAATTTGCTATATTTAGAATATATAAATGATAAAAAATGATTAAAAGAATTTTGGGATTTATTTTTCTCTTTGCTTTTATTGGCTTTATGGCTAAAAAATTGATAACTGGAACAAGCCATTTACAGGATAATTTATTGATTTGGGGGTTTGTTATTGCAGTTGTATTATTACTTATTATGATTGTAAGGAGGATAATCTTATCCTAATTTATTCAATCTTTAAAAGGTAACTGAATATCGTTTATGTTTTTATAAAATGATTTTAGGTAAACAAGCACACTATTTTTATGGGCTTTATGCAAAAAAACTAAATGCTTCGTTCTACGCCTAAATTTACCTTTTTTCTTTTTAAACCGCTTCTTAACAGATTCCATATATTCTAGATCCTCTTCAAATCCAAGGTAAACTCTTTCTCTCAAAGAAGATAAATCATAATCAGCATTTACTCTAGCATATGGTGCTAAAACTAATCCAGCAAAATCAAAGTCATAAGGTATCACTACATATTTTTCATCCAATAACATTACTTTAATATTTCTGACCTGTCGTAAACTCCAATCAGTATTTCCAATCATGTACTGGAAGAGTGCCATTTTTTTATAGGCATCTCGATCTATGTTTTCATTAGTTATACCAATTGGGTTTGTACATTTTTTAGCTCCTACTCGGTCCCTGAGATGAGCAAAATCCTCAATAATAAACCCAAAATGATGTCGGATAATGCCAGAATTAACATCTACATAATTAATCTTTAATAATTGAACTCGGAAGCTGTTTTTAGTGATTAAATTGTAATATTTATAGGCTAAATATTCCTTCAAAACAACTGCTTTTGCGTCCTCATATTCTTCCATGCAATGAGTAACAATCTTAAAATCATCAAATTTACTAAGTCCTTTTTTCTTTAAATCTGATTTTTTAAAGTTCAATTTTATCGGAGGCATTTCTGGACAATTATACCTTCTAAAAACGCCTCTAGGTTCAACATCAATTTTCCAATTTTGGAATATTCCAGTTTTGTCTTTAAACGTTAATCTTCCTGGATGCTTTTTGTCAGTTTTTCGATCATCAATCAATTCTTGAACATTAAATATTAGTGTAACTTCCAAAATATTTGACTGAGTCATAACATCAAAAATACTTTCTTTCTTTTTTTTACTGTTTTTGAACTCGATTTCCGATTTTAGTTCGTTACTGAAACTAAAAATGGATATTAGAATTAAATAAAAAAAGTATTTTTGATTCATATTTATCTTTAAATTTGCACTACCGAATTTAATAAAAAAACACAAATCAAAAATACCTTTTGATAATAAGTATTTATTTTTATTTTATTAAATGTCCCCCATCAGCAACAAATATTCCTCCTGTTGAATAACTAGAGGCGTTAGAGGCTAGGAATACAGCTAATCCAGCCATTTCATCTGGTTGAGCCATTCTTCCCGAAGGTAATTCTTTAACAAATTGGTTGAAAATTTCCTCATTCTTCCAAAGTGCTGAACTGAATTTTGTTTGGATTAAACCTGGACAAATTGCATTTGCACGGATACCTGCTCTCCCCCACTCTTTTGCCATATTTTTGGTCAGCATAATTACAGCAGCTTTGCTTACACTATACATTCCTAGACCAAATGAAGGATGTAATCCTTCTACTGAAGCAATATTAATAACTGATCCTCCGCCTCTACTTTTCATAGATTTATAGCACATGTTTCCCAAGAGCATACAAGCCTTTACATTTACATTCATTATTTTATCAAAAACTTCCCCCGTTGCTTGAGTTATTGGTGCGAAGGTTGGATTCGTCGCTGCATTATTAACTAGGATATCTATACCTCCATAAATTTCAATAGCCTTGTCAACAAGATTTTGTAATTGATCTTCTCTTCCAACGTGGCAAGCAATCCCTGTCGCATCATAGCCATCATCTTTTAATCCTTGAGCAACTAAATCTACTGCTTCTTGATTTCTAGAACTTACGATTACTTTTGCTCCGTGCTCACATAACCCTCGGACAATTGATTCACCAATTCCCTTTGATGCACCAGTTACGATAGCTACTTTCCCAGTCATGTCAAATTGATTTTTAATTCTCATCTTATGTTTTGATTTTTATTGAGGATATTTATGCCTCCCTTTTATTTAAATACATGTTTACTTACCAAACTTTCTTCTTCGATTCATTTCTAAAATAGCCTGTTCAATTCCATCAGGTGTCAAACCGAACATCGGAAACATTCTCATTAAAACAGAGCAAGTCATTGAAGTATGCCAAATAGATTCCCTCATTGGATTCAACCATGCCATTCTTTTAAAATGCTTAGACAATTCAGTCCATGATTCTTGACTAGCGTTGCTCAATTCATAAGGAGCCATATCTGCATCACCAATTACAAACACTGAATAATTCTTATCCTGCCGAATGATCTTTTCTATTGGTTCAAATTTCCAACGAGCTGCATCGGTATACAGCCCCCCATAAATACTATTGTGAAAATAGTAAGTTTTTAAATCGTGTGAAAAACGAGTTTTCATTTTCTTAAATAACTTCTGAACCGTTGTTACATATGGAGACATAGACCACCCGCCATTGTCAATCATTAAAATAACTTGCGTTTTTTGCTGAACCTTTTCTTTTTCATGCGGGAGAAATATTCCTCCTTGCTTCAATCCTTCTTTGATCGTTATTGGTATATCTAAAATAATTTCGGCTGTTCCCTCCTCTATACCCTTTAGTGCAGCCAGTGCAGCATCAATATTATCATCTTTCAACAAGGCCTTTGTATCAACTGGATAAAAATCACGACTGTTAACTGCTGCCCTTGCCATTTTACCCCCACCAGTTCCACCAACTCTTACACCACCAGCAGCAGCACCACCATGTCCGTAGGGAGAAACTCCACCAGTACCAATCCAATGATCCCCACCAGAGTGTTTTCCCTTTTGCTGCTTAGCCACTTCCCGCATTCTTCGAAGTAATTCTTCAAGAGGAACATCTCGATAATCTGCCATTCTATCCAAAGGTCTATCAGTTGGAGTTCCTTCGCCACCGTTAGGATCATTATCTTTCATTTCTGGATTGTCCTTTTTTAAGATATCTTTCCCATCCAAAACTCGTTGAATATCAAAAGTAGTTAAGTGGACTTCATCTAAAAACTTATCAACTAATTCCATGGATGGAATTTCTGCCAATTCTTCTTCAGAGAAATTTTCTTTCCATCCTCTAAAAGCATTTGACCGAGTAACTGCATCTTCCAAGGGCTCACCTTTTCGGATATCGATTCCTAAAAAGTGTTCATAAAAAGCTTGTGAAAAAGGCCCAATTTCAGTTGGTGCAGAGGTAACTAAACCTTTGAGTACATAATACGCATCACCCAAGGTCCGAACTAAACCTTTGTTCATCGCGTTACGAAATTGTAACAAGGTACGCACATCGGCTGAAAGTTTATGTTTTCGAAAAGTATGTGGAAGTTGATCGAACATAATTTTTTAATTAAAGTCAAGTGATAGAATAAACAATCCGTTATTAGATCAACTCGATTTTCCGAAGATTCTAGCTTTGACTTTCTCCATATCATTTTGATTTTTAATTAATACACCAAGACCTTCTACCTTGTTGACTCTTGTCAAAGCCTCTGCTTCTTCGAATGATTTCAAGTATTTTATCCAACTTAATAATTCACGAGTAGCTGGAGCTCGATCAAGTCCTAGACTTCGCATTTGGTAAAACATTGATATACATTTCTGTTCCAAAGATTCATTTAATTCAGGAAAATGTTTTTGCACAATTTCATGCATAGTTTCTGGAGTTGGAAAGGATATGTAATGATAAACACATCGTCCTTTAAAAGCAGTTGGTAATTCTTGTTCTCGGTTACTTGTAATAACAATTGCTGGCATATTCTCTTCGCTCACTTCAATCATTTCTCCACTTTCAGGCATTACAAATTTTCGATGGCTTAAAGCATATAGTAAATCATTTGGAAACTCTCTTGGCGCCTTATCAATCTCATCAATTAACAAAACTGAATTAGGGGTAGAAAACGCTTCCGCAGCTGGCCCTTTTAAAACATAGTCTTGCAGATTTTCTGTATTACGACCACCAGTAGATAACCTATTTTCTAATCCTTTTTCTTCCCGTTGTGCATTTAAGATTTCAACCTGCGAATCTCTTAGGTATTTTACATGATCAAATTTTGCTACAAATTGCTCCACGTTACTTTTAGATCCTACGGGATAAACAAATAACTTTGCGCCTAGGTCCTCCGCAAATTGTAACGGTAATTCAGTCTTACCAGTACCAGGTTCTCCCTCAATTAACAAAGGCATCCCGATAACTCTTGCCATGTGAAAGGCTTGGGCAAGTTCTTTGTCACAGATGTATTTATCGGACCCTGTCCACATTTTTGTAATCGCCATTATATATGTTTTTATGAACTAAAACTTTATTTATACTAGACAAATTTATGGATTGCAAAATTCCCAGTAGTTAAACGAGTATAACTTATAATAGTGTTATTCATTTACTTTGGTAAGTATTCTACTTTTAAAGCAGAGGTTTAATTTTTATTTGCAACCTTGATCTAGATATTTTATAATATGTAATTCTTTGACGGGATGTAAGATTTTATCAAAAATTTTACAGAGCCAATTTCTAATATTATGACTTTTCCACTTTAGAATAGTAATAAGGTGGGGAGAAAAAGATGATTAATTCATCTTCTATAACATCATTAAGACCGTACTCGACAGCTAAATAATTCCAAAAGGAATTGATGTTTATATTCCATCATTTTACTCCATTTGAGAAAACTAAAATTTTTTAAAAAAAATTAAGAGTTGGAACTATTATCTTAAGATCAAAATATTTTTGATTTATTAATTTAAAATATTAGCCTTCAACTTAGAATGGTAAAAAATTTCATTTAAGAAATAGGTAAATAAGCTATCGCCTTAATTTCAATCAATAAATTTGGATGAGGTAATTGATAAACGGCAACTGTTGTTCTAGTTGGACCTGTGTGATCGAAGAATGTCCCATATACCTCATTGTAACCTTTAAAATCTTTCATATTGACAAGGTAAGTAGTAACATCAATCACATTACTTAAATCAGCACCAAGGCTTTGCAACAATGTATTTACATTCTCCATAACAGCTTTAGTTTGAGCTCTGATGTCAAGCTCCCATTCTTTATTTTCATTTTGTATGGCTCCAACATGAGTGTTATCTGAAAGTCGACTGCTCGTTCCAGAAACGTATATAAAATCTCCAACCCTTTTTACATGAGGATAATTACCGAGTGGTTGGGCTTTTCCTTTAAGTACTTTACTTTCCATTTCCTAGAGATTAATTGTTTTGTAAATGTTTGAGTTGTTGGTGAATTTCTTTTAATGACAATTTTTCAACATCACCATTCGTACATATTTTCAGTAATAACTCATCTTGAGCTCTTCCTAATTTCATAGCAAGGTCATATGACAACTCTGGCTTAAAAGTCACCAAAGAATACTTAGAATAATAATCTGGAAACTGTTGTTCAAGTTGCATTTCTAATTTCCTTTTTTTCATAAAATCTTCATCATCTACTCGATCTTGCATTTCAGTAAAATTATCAATAGCAAGATCCGATATTGCATTTGTGTTTTCAACTCTTACTTCTTGAAATTCATAAAATACTTTTGCCCAATCTCCTTCATACTGATCTAAGATTTCATCAAAAACAGTTACATCCTCAAATGATGCATTCATCCCTTGTCCATAAAATGGAACTATAGCATGCGAAGCATCTCCCATTAATAAAGCTTTCCCAAATGCTTGCCATGGGTAACATTTTATTGTTCCTAGTGTGCCAACTGGGTTTTCAAAAAATTCTTCTAAATAATGTGGGATATAAGGCAGTAATTCAGGAAAATATTCTTCAAAAAATGCTTTAACCTTTTCCTTTGTATTTAAGTTATTAAAGCCTATTTCTCCTTCAAATGGATGAAACATAGTCAAGGTGAAACTGCCATCCAAATTGGGTAAAGCGATAATCATAAACTGTCCTCTTGGAAAAATATGAAGGGCATTTTTTTCAATTTTCCATCCTCCTGCATCAGTTGGATTTATGCTTAATTCTTTGTAACCATGCCTAAGAAAATTTTGGGAATAATTAAAAAGTAACTGAGTCGTTTTACTCATCATACTTCTCCTAACTACTGATCCTGCTCCGTCTGTTCCTATTACGACAGCCCCTTTTTCTTCTATGCTTTCCCCTGTATTATTATTTTTAAAAGTTGCAATAGCCTCTTTCAAATTGATACCAGTACAATCACTTTCAAAATATATTTGAATGTTGGGTAATTTTTCAGCTTCGTCTAAAAGAGCAATGTTTAATCCTCCTCTTGATACAGAATTAATATAATCCTCATCTCTTCCGCTATACCTTGAAAGGAATTTTTCGCCACCTAAAGGGTGAATCATTCTGCCTTTCATCGGAATACACTGCTCCATTATAGCATCCTTTAAACCAACTCGTTCTAATGCTTTAAGGCCTCGATTTGAAAGAGCTAAATTAATGGAACGACCTACATCTACATCTTCTCTACGCATATCAGAACGCTTTTCATGAAGACTTACTTGATAACCTCTTTGTGCTAATCTAACAGCTAGTAAAGTTCCACAAAGACCTGCCCCTATGATGATTACTTTTTCGTTTTTATTCATTCTTGTCTTTTGTTTTTTTAAAGAGAATACAGAATAGAAAATAAAATCAGCGAAAATATGGATAAAAATTTAGTAGAGCCACCACCCAAATATACTTAGCTCAAAGAATTTTTTTCCATTAAAAAAAAATTAATAACTCCATTTCCTGAATAATCGCCGTATCTAATTTAAATTAATTCATCCTTTAATATTTTAGCAAATCTAAAAACATCCATATAAGAATTATACAGTGCTACAGGTGCAATTCGAATTACATCAGGTTCCCGCCAATCCGCAATTACACCTTTCTCAGATATTTTATCAAAAAGTGATTTATCAGCACTTTTAACTTGAATTGACAATTGGCTTCCTCTTTCTTTTGGATCTCGAGGAGTGATAATTTTAACGCGATCATCATTTATTTTATCAACTAAAAATTCCAAATAGCTCGTCAATTGAATTGCTTTTTTTCTTAAATTTGAAATACCAGCTTCCTCAAATATTTTTAAAGAGGCTAAAATTGCTGCCATTGACAAAATTGGAGGATTACTGAGCTGCCAACTTTCCACACCTAAAATTGGGTCAAAACCATCTCGCATCCCAAATCGAGTATCTTTATTGTGTCCCCACCAACCAGCAAATTTTGGCAAAGAATTATCATTCGAGTGACGCTCGTGAACAAAACATCCACCTAAACTTCCGGGACCAGAATTGATATACTTATAACTACACCAAACAGCAAAATCAGCTCCTGAATCATGCAAATTTAGTTCAACATTTCCAGCTCCATGCGCGCAATCGAATCCTACTTTACAACCCTTTGCGTGACCTAGTTCAGTTATTTTTTTCATGTCAAAAAATTGACCAGTATAATAATTCGTGTTACCGATCATGATCAGAGCAATTTCAGCTCCTTGCTCTTCAATCACTTTCTCAATATCTTCCATTCGGATTAATTCTTCTCCCTCACGCGCTTTTAGTTCAATCAAGCATTCTTTGGGATCAAAACCATGAAATTTAATTTGGGATTCTACCGCATACTTATCAGATGGAAATGCATCGAATTCAATGAGTATCTTACTCCGCTTTTTGGTTGGCTGATAAAATGACACCATCATCAAATGTAAATTTACTGATAGTGTATTCATCACAACTACCTCTACAGGTTTCGCTCCAACAAGGTTTGCCATAGCATTTGTCAAAAATTCATGATATGGCATCCAAGGATTCTTTGCATGAAAATGACCTTCTACACCATAGTTTTCCCAATCTTTTAATTCTTGCTCAATTGCCTCACGAGTAGACCTTGGTTGGAGACCCAAAGAATTCCCACAAAGATAAACATAGGGTTCTCCATTTTTTTTTATAGGTAAATGAAACTTACTTCTGAATCTCCTCATTGGATCATTTTGATCCATCTCCTCAGCAAATTTACTAGAGTTTATAAAGGTTGTTATTGTGTTAGATTTATTGTTGTCCATTTATTTTATTTTCAATCTTTCTTTAAGAGATTCATCATGATCAGCTCCTAACCACCTTAAAACATTGTCTTTCCACATTTGTTTATGCTGAATTTCTGAAATGATTTTTTCATCAACTGCAAGATCCAAAAGTTTCCCCGGATAGGAAGACTGAGGAGTGCTTTCCATTTCACCAAGTGGATAAGGATCATCTAATCCGAGTAAAATTTGATCGGTTCCTCCCATTCTTTTCACCATAAGCTCTAGTGAAAAAGTATCATGAACCAGAGTGTCAAAGAAAATATTCTGGTGTCCTATTGCCTTTCTTGGGTGAGTCATTCCTTCAAACAAATCAGGTCTTCCATCAAAGCCTTGAATTCTTCTCCCTAAATTCATTTGAGTCAATTGTCCTCCATGAGCAAAACAAACTCGAATATCCGGATATTTTTCTTGATAACCTTGTAAGGTAAAAAAGTGATACGCATCAGCACATTGAGCAAGCATCCAAACAAGATGAAATCGCCAAGCTGTATTTTCTAATTTTATGAATTTTTCTCCATCATAAGGATGAATTTCAAGTGCCAATTTATATTTATTAGCCAACTGCAAAATTGGTTCAATATCTCTATCGAAAATTGATCTCCAAGTTCCAATTGAATCCATAAAGTGGGTGGGAAGGCATAATACTTTAAGTCCTAACTTTTCCACACACCTCTCCATTTCCCACAATGCTCCTTGAATAAATCCTGAGTGAACTACAAAGCCACAAGTGAATTTATCAGGATGAGCCTTTTGGATTTGAGCGTTAAAATCATTTTGAAAACGGAGCACTTGCTTCATTTCTTCTAAGCGCAAACCATTACCATACAGTTGAGAAAGATTTAAGACAACAGCATGATCAATATTGTTTTTATCCATCCATTCTAATTTTTCATTTAGAAAAAAACTAGAATCAGTAATTGGTCTTTTCCAACCTTTTTGTAACATATATTTTCGCTCCTCATCCACCCAAAATATTTCTTTATCCTTCATAAATTTAGGAATATCCTCTGGGTAAGGAAGCAGGTGGGAATGTCCGTTTATTCTCATTTTTTTTAATTAATTATATATAGTTAACAAGGTTACATCGAATCTTCGAGGTAATCATCAATTTTTTGGAAATTAAAATAATAACCTAAGTTTTTAATGATTTTTAGGGGAAGTACTGGCAATTCTGACCTTGGAATTAGCAAAGTAGAAATATTATGTAGATCCTTGAAAATATGATGCTTCTCAGCTGTCTCTCTTAGATATAAATGCCCAGAAGAACCTCCAGTACCAATTTTATTTCCTAACATTCTCATTACCATTTGAGCATGACGATAGCGCCAGGTAGTCAATGAATCATCAATCTCAATTATGCAGGTCAACAACTGAAATGGTAGCTGTAAAATTGGTTCGTCTCGATATAAATTAATGAATAAAGCAGCTATTGTTGCATCGTAACTCATTCTGATTTTTCCTTCCCATTGCATTTGCTGATGGTGCTCTTTATCCAGTACTGTTTGAAAAAAAGTATCTGTCCCTCCCAACATCTTAAGTCGCATTTCTTTTTCATGGTCAGTCAAATAAGCAGAGGCTGAAATAGCAACCTTCTCTTTTTCTAACATCCGTCCTACTGCTTCTTTGTAAGATTCCAAAAAATCGAAATCTCCTAGTTCAATAAATGGGGTTCGCTCTAACCAGGTTTCGATGGCTTCATAGAGTGTTCCACCTTTTATTATATCTTGTAATTTCTTTTGATTCTCCTCTGTAAAAACTGAGGAATAAGGACACCCATTATACGTAATTCTTGTATCCTCTTTCAGGCCTAACAAATTTTCGAAAGCTCTAAATTGATAACTTTGGAATCCAGAGGCTGGAAATAAATGGTGTCTAAAATCTAAGAAATCTAGAGGAGTCATTGTCTCCATGATGGCCAATTGAGAAACCAATAATTTTTCTATCTCCACAACACGCTTTAGTCTACCAATGGCAGTTCCAATATTTCTTTCATCTACTCTGTCTGTATTAAATAAACCAATTACAGATTGTAATTCATGGATAATTTGTTTAAACCATAATTCATAGGCTTGATGAACAATGATAAATAACATTTCCTCGTGAGCAGCATTGCCATCTACTTGTTCACTTCTTAAATGTTGGGCATTTAAAATTTTGTCAAGACCTAGATAATCTCTATAATGGACGGTACTATATTTTTCAGCTTCTTCTTTCATGTTTACTTTTTCTATTTTTTATTTAGATTGATTTATTTTACTAAAAAAATATCTAAAATAGATGATAACTAAAATTATTATTTTTTTTAAGATGATAGAAATACCTTTTTATCTTTTCCATATTATTTCAGGAATAACCTCGTTATTTTTTATAATACTTGCTAGTCTGAGGTGGTAAATTATACTTTTCACCATCTTATCACTTACCCAACCATGAATAGCCCATTCAGTACTATGATACCACCTTTCAACATCTATTTCTTTTAGCTTATATCTATCACTAACCATCTTTACCGCATTTTCATTTTGCATAAACTTATCACATCGATCATGAATTGTTCTTAGCAGTCGAATTATATTTTCAGGTTGTTCTTCTAAAATCTTATCAGTTGCAGCTACTACAAAACAGGACCAAGGTGTAACATACTCCCCCACTTTTTTCAAAATTTTTGCGTCAACATATGGTTTAGTCGTGTATTTCTCCCAATAAAATACATCCGTTTCCAAATTTGTCAAGGATTCAATTGCACCATCAAGATTTTTTATTACTTCAAATTGATCCTCCTCTAATCGATGGGATTTGCTATTTGCATCAACAATAGCCATTAAGTGTGAACCTGATCCAAATCGACTTATTCCATATTTTTTTTCAAAAACATCTTTGTACGATTGAAGAGAATTTTTTGCTCCAGTATAAATCCCCCAAGTTAAAGGTGTGGTCACATAGTTGCTAATAATTCTACTTGGATTACCTTTAATAATATCGGCAATTATCCCTTCAGTTAACAGTATACACACGTCCACATCATCATTACGAAGAGCCTTTGTCATCTGACCCGTTCCTCCTCGAAAAGTAGTCCATTCAATTTCAATTCCACGAGTTTCAAATTCATTCAATTCATGAGCCAAATGTATCGGTAAGTTAAAATGTTCCGGCACCCCACCCATTCTTATTTTAGAATAATTCATAATAGGTTTTTACAAAAAAGATAGTTTGAATGTAATGGTGTGAAGGTAATAATTTTCTCTTTTTGATTTTCTAAAACTAAGAGAATTAAAAATATAAATTTTATTTATTTTTTTAAGTATTAGTCTTTTAGCTAGACTATTTTATTGAAATGAAAATCACCACCAGATTATATTAAATATTTAATATTTATATACCAAGGGAAATAAAAACACCAAAATTTATTGTTCTCAAAAAAAAATGTTTATTTTTCATAATATTTAAACATCTGAATGGCCGTAAATTAACAAACAAATGATATTTAACGATCCTATATTTTCATCTGAATTTATTAAAAACATTGAGGAAGCAATCAAAGAATACGGAACATTAGCTTGCCCAAATCCAAAATGTAATAATAAACTAGTTTCAAAAAAAAAATGGATTGAAAATAAGAAAATTTTAGAATATCAATGTCTAAATTCGAATTGTCATTACCACAAAAAAAGACAGATTTCACTAGAGAACAAATCAATTTCGTTGATAAAATCAGCCAATAAATTATCATACTCGAACATCTTTATTTTTGTAGGGGTATGCTTATTCGTTATCCTTCTTTACACATCTTCTCATTTGTATTCCGTTAATCAATTTCTAAAAGATGGACTGGTTGAAAATCAAGCAAATAAAAATCCAGATGAACTTCTTTCCTATTCCGATCTCCATGATGTGCCTAAAATTAATCGAAAACCAACTTTGGTTTCAAAGGGAGCCTATGATAGTAATCAAATTGAGAAAGTAGACATAGAGGAATTTGCGAAACAAACCAAAACTTGGCTAGTTTCAGGCAATTTCAATCAAGGGAAAATAAACTTCAATAAATTAATTGAAGACAAACAATATCAATCTACTTTACTTTTACCTGAAAATGATTTAACTAGGTATCAATTGATTGAATTAATAGGAGATTCGTATAAAAGGAACAGTACACAATTATCATATAAATTGTTAGAACATATTTCTGATTTCAATTTACTGAAGAGATTTATGAAAACTTTTGATGTTGAAAAAAAGTATTTTGACATTTTTTTAGGAAAAGCTTATTTACATTTACCAAATAGATTACAAACCAGGGTTAATCTCACTGAAAGAAAGAAAATGCAAATGATTGCTTTAAGGCATTATTTGCAGGCAGCTAAAGATAATAATTTTGCAAATCAGAAATCAACTTCCATAGAAGCTATAAATGAGCTTTCTAAAGTTTATATGTTATTCAAATATAACCCAAAAAAAACTAGTAATTTTAAGACAACCGAAACATTAATTAGAAAAAGAGATATTGTAGAAATTCAGAATCGCATTGATTATATCAGTGCAATCATAAAAAGAATTTCTTAATCCTTTTTTTTAAACCTATCAATATTTGCCTCTTTATTAATTGGTCTCTTTTCCAAAAGAAATTCTACAAATTGATTGACAAAATATGGGGCCAAAGAAGCTCCTTTTGTTCCAAGTCCATTTAGAATCCCCAAACAATTATGCTCTGGGTGTAACCCTAGAAAAGGTCTTCGGTCAATAGTAGATGGACGAATAGCTGCTTTATGATCTACAATCTCGTAAGGAATAGTTAATATTTTATCTAATTTTTTGATCAAAGAGTGCTTTTCCTTTTCAGTAGGATTCTCATCAAGGTCATCCCATTCATAAGTTGATCCAATCCAATAGATATCATTTTGCAGTGGGACAATAAACAATTTATGTTTTAATATTTTCTTAAAATCAGCATTTGGAATTTTGATAAACAAAACTTCCCCTTTTGCAACCTCAAATGGTAAATCGCCGAACCATGGATTTTTCCTTCCTTGATGCCCTTCACAAAAAATAATTTTCTCAGCTTCAATATTTTTATAAACCACCTTCTCAGTTTCAATTTCAACTTGATCATAATCGAATAGCTCAACATTCATCATTCCCTCATTTGAAAAGAATTCTTGTGATTTCTCTAAAAGAAGGGGCATATCTATTTGTGCTGAATACTGAACTTCACCTAGCGCCTCCCCCTCGGTAATTTTATTTTTGAACAAACCATAATCGTTGGATTCAATCACATACTTTTCCACCAAAGAATCTCCAGTTTTCTCCAACCAGAGGTTTTCTTCTTTTATGGAAAAAAGTACTCTAAGAACATTCCTTTGATGGTGAAACTTTTGATTTAGTAAATTCTCGATCCGCTTATAAAAAGTTCTTGCCGCAGGAATCAAATCATCAATTAACCAACCTTTCACAATTCGTCGTCCAGTTACGGGATTAATAATACCCGCAGCAACTTTTGATGAATTACCTTGAAAGTTATTATCAAATATTTGTATAGTCTTACCTTTCCGTAAAAGTTCATAGGCCAATAAAGTTCCTGCAATTCCCTGCCCTACAATGATGTAATCTGTTTTAATATTTTCGATGATATTTATTTTTTCATTAATAAAATTGATTTCTAATAATTCAAAGCTTTAAAGATTTTCCAAAAGTTCTCGATCTGCTTTTTTTAATTTTTCCACTACCAAATTATAGGAGTGATCAATTAATTGACAAAGGAAATTCATCTCTAAATCCCTTTCAAAGTACACTGTATTCCAATGTCTTTTATTCATATGCCAACCTGGAATAACATCCTCATATTTTTCTCGAAGTTCAATGGAATAATTTGGGCTACATTTTAAATTAACTTTGAATTCTTCTGCATTCAATCCTGTCAAAGCAAAAATTTTACCCATTACTTTGAAAACTAATGTGGTTTCATCAAATGGAAATTCTTCTGTCACCTTTTTTTTAGACAAACAATAATTCCTAAATTCTTCGATATTCATTTTATTTCAATATTGAGGTAAAAAACGAAGTAAATGTATAAACTAATGAACAAAAAACATCCTTTGCTATTATAATGTAATCAATTAACTAATTCTCCAGACGAATACTTTTAATGAAAATTTCCTAATGAAAAGTAAGCTTAAAAAGAAGACACACGATCCTAATGAATATCATTCTCTCAGATTTCATCCCTATAACATCGCACTAACTTTAGGTTTGATAAGTATAACCGCTCTATTTTTTGCATTTTCCGCAGCGTATGTTTACACTCGGGTTCAATTTCCTGAAATTCCCGCGATCAGACTTTCTCCAGTATTTTTCTTTAATACAGTAGTCTTATTAGCAAGTAGTTGGTCTATAAATTGGGCGAATAAAGCCTATTTAATAGATAATACAAGTGACTACCAAAACGCACTGAAAGTGACGATAACATTGACAATTTTGTTTATGATTGGTCAGTTTATCGGTTGGAATGATTTAAGTAGTCAACTCGATTCACAATTTTTAGCCTCTAACTTATCCTCTTATTTGTATCTGATTTCAGCTTTGCACTTTGCCCACCTTCTAGCAGGTCTCCCTTTTCTTCTACTTTTTTATTACGTCGCTAAAAAGCGAATGAAAGAACCAGTTAGCGTTTTAGTTTATTTTTCTGATCCTGAAAAATTATTAAAATTAAAATTACTTACAACTTACTGGCACTATCTTGATATACTTTGGATTTATCTTATTTTATTCTTTTTGGTAAATAGTTTCATATTATTTTAACGTATTATTTGCCAATGTATTTGCATTATAATTGAATTAATAAGTTTGTTCAAAAAACATCTAACTATTGATTCTTCACCCTAATAATTATCTTTCAGGAAATTATTTTTAACGCAAAGATTTGTTCGCTTTGACAAGGCTGTAATACAGGAAAAAATCAAACAACATAAATTGATTCAAATGCTGACAATAACATTCTTTAATATTTTGTTGTATGGTACTTGATAATAAATAGTTTTTTTCGTTTAAGCGAAATAAAATATTGCTGCTTCTTTTCTACTTATCATATTCATGATTCAAGTGATGACAACCTGGCACCCAAATCAGCTTATATTATTCTGTCCCCACCAATAAAATCTCACCCAATAATCTACCTAAATAGTTTCTTCGTTTACTAGAAAAACAGGAACTCTAGACCTAAATTAATCCATCTTCACTTAGAATACCCTTAAAATATATATTTTTATCAATAAGTGGTTTTGTATTTTTAAAAAAATACTCTTCAATAGAAACAAATGAAACCTTCTAATGATATTTTTATGAAACTTGCTAGGTATGGTTGGTTATTCACAATAATTATGTTTCACCAAATCCATACTTAAAGGTAAAATCATAATTTTATAATTTTCAATATTTAGAAATTAACTTTTACCTTTAAAAAAGAAAATACCTTCATATTGAGTCAAATTTTTCCTCCTTAAAAATAAATAATTTTAACCCCATGGATATTACAACTGACCCGATTTATGTTTTAATGATACTTTGTTTAATGGTAATTTCAGCGATATATGCAGGCAAAACCAAAATTGGAAAGCAATTTGGTGCTGCTTTAATTGTCATTGTATTTACCGCCATTCTTGCTAATCTGAAACTTATTCCATCTGCTTCCAATAGTATTGGATTATATAGTGCAATTTTTAAATACATCGCTCCTATATCTATTTTTTATTTACTGCTGAATGTCAATTTAACCTCTATAAAGCAAGCTGGATTCCCAATGGTTGGTTTGTTTTTAATTGGCTCTTTAGCCACTACTCTTGGTGTATTAATATCGTGGAAAGTATTATCGCCAGAAATTATTTTGGGCGAAGACGGGAAAATTATTGCTGGTATGTTAACAGGTACCTACACTGGAGGAAGTGTCAATTTTAATGCGATAGCTTTAGAATATGGTTTCCAAGAAAAAGGTATATTATATGCTGGAACAATTGCCGTAGATAATGTAATCACCGCATTATGGATTATTGCCACCTTGACCTTTCCAATGTCAATAGGTCGTTTTTGGAAAGCCAAAGCTAATTTTAAATCGAACGTAAAGATTAATGATAAAGCTCTTAATGAAAATGAAGGAATTGATTTAACCTCAATGATGTGGCTCATATTTCTAGGTGTGGCAGCGTATTTTATTTCTGAGATGCTTTCTGGCCTTTTACCAAATATACCATCTATTCTAATT
>JAQXDE010000041.1 GCA_029251525.1 Saprospiraceae bacterium
TATTTTAAACTCTTCTTTTTAGACTCTTCTTTTTTTGTTGAGAACAAATAAGTTCAACTGTTTCCATAATTACTTTAAGTTAACTTTTCTGGGAATATTCATTGGAATCATTCCAAATGCAAATAAACTATTACTTGCCTTGTCATATATCTTTATTTAGGATCTAAAATATTAATGAATTTTAAAGAGCGATTTTATGTAAGCAAGAAAAAATGATGGCATTGAAATTTTAATAGTTCGGAAACTCGAAGTCCACTATCGAGTAATAGTAAAATAGCCATTCGATATTATTTTGACTGAGTGGATTGGAGGAGTACTTTTTGTTGTTGGGAATTTATTGTTATAAAATGATTTTGATTCATGATTCTTTTACAGTAAACATAAAACGACAAATCTATTATACGGTTCGAGTTAGGAAACTGTATGGATGAATGTTCAAGTGCTTTACCAATATCATTAAGAGAAACAACTTAGACCCATGTAATTTCGGTAAGGAATGGTGGGCGACATGCGAAGTCAGCCTCAAATCAATCTTTGCTTAAGTTGCAATACTTTTTAGTAGCTGATTAACTATTTTAGTCCGGGTATTTAACCGCATGACTTTTACCTTCTCATTTTATAAGTCTTTATAGTTCGATAAGAAAGGAAAAATAAAATAATCAGGTTGAGAGTTTTTCTCATTGTAAATTTCCAGCTTCTATTATATATGGATGAAAACAAATTAATAAAATTTATAATAATAGGGTATGATAAGGAGTACCGGTTTATGGATTTAATATTTCTAATTTAAATAAATATATTTGGGACGAAGTTGGAGGATATGAAGATAAATTGCTAAAAGATGTTAAATGATTTTATAGAGTTGAAAGTGGTTTGGTTGAAATGAGAATTTATAGCGAGAAAATAAACGATTCAAATTGGGTTCGATGATTTTATAGTCACTAGATATTTTGTAATCGTATGGGATGGTGTCCCCAAAAAGTACTTTGTAAACGTTGATGTTGATTTGGAATCGTATGCAGAATGTGCAGATCATAGTAAGGAAATGGATATTGCTGCAGGGAAAGATAAATGAAAAACATAGACATAAATGTATTGTAAAAAAAAATAGAAACATGAAAAAACTCCTCCTCTTTGGGTTCTTAAATTTAATTCTTTCCTTTAATCAAGCCAATGCACAAGATTGGAGAAATTATTTAGATCATACCAATTTTAAAAAATATCAAGAGGCTAATGAAAAATTATTGCCGCCTGCTCAGAGCGATATTAGAGTGGTATTTATGGGGAATTCTATAACAGAAGCATGGCCTGTGATTAGACCTGGTTTTTTTAAAAAATCAAACTATGTTGGAAGAGGTATCAGCGGCCAGACTACGCCACAGATGTTATTACGATTTAGAAAAGATGTAATTAATCTTCAACCAAGGGTAGTCGTGCTTCTCGCAGGAATTAATGACATAGCAGGTAATACTGGGTATACTCCCATTGAATTGATTGCTGAAAATATTATGTCGATGACAGAGTTAGCTGAGCAAAACAATATCAAAGTGGTGCTTTGTGCTGTTTTGCCAGCAATAGATTTCCCATGGAATACTGGACTTGAACCTGTGAATAAAATCATTAAACTAAATAAAATAATTAAAGCCTATGCTGCGCAAAATGATATTCCTTACGTAGATTATCATACAGCCATGAAGGATGATAAGAATGGATTGAAAGTACCTGAATATACTACAGCAGATGATTTAGTTCATCCAAATGAAGCTGGATATATTGTTATGGAAAAATTAGTGCAACCTGCTATTGATCAAGCTTTAGCTGCTTCAACTTTATCCGTAGTTTCTTTTTTTACAGACCATATGGTTTTGCAGCAAAATGAAAATGTTGCTATTTGGGGATCAGCTCTAAGTGGAAATCAAGTAGACGTAAATGGCAGTTGGGGCAAATCTGCAACTACGACCACAGACGAAAATGGAAATTGGAAACTCACATTAATTACTCCAAAAGCAGGTGGCCCGTATCAAATTAACATTACATCTACAAATTCAATAATTCAAGTCAAAGATGTCATGATTGGGGAAGTTTGGTTAGCTTCAGGTCAATCTAATATGTCAATGCCCTTGAAGGGATGGCCACCAAATGATCCAATTAAAAACTCAAAAGAAGAAATTTTAAATGCAAATTATTCTAATATTCGAATGTTTAATGTTGCTAATAGATATTCCTTAGATGAAGAAAATACCTTTGACGGAGATTGGAATATTTGTAATCCAGAGAATGCGCCTGACTTTAGTGCAACTGCCTATTTTTTTGCTCGTCGTTTACATCAAGAATTAAATATTCCAATTGGTATAATTCATTCCAGTTGGGGAGGGACACCTGCCGAGGCTTGGACTAGCAAAAAGGAAATAAATAAACTAGGCGATTTTGAAGATGTGATGAAAGACATGGAGGATCCAGATAGAAAACGATTAGCCATAGAATGGTATTCAAAATGGAACAACCAACCTGTCCCGAAAGAATATGATGGGTATGACCATATTGATCTTGGAGATCTATCGCTTGCTCAACCTGAATATAATGATGAGAATTGGCCAACAATGGTTTTGCCAGAAAGAATTGATTTATATGATGATCAAGATTTGGATGGTGTTTTCTGGTTTAGAAAAACAGTAAATTTGTCCGATATATCTACAGACTTTAATTTTACTATGGGACCAGTTGATGATATTGATGCTGTATTTTTTAATGGAAAAAAGATTGGAGGAACAGTAAATAATTATTTTGATAACAGAAATTATCTTATCCCAAAATCTTTATTGTCAAAAGGGGAAAATACTTTAGCCATTCGTATTATTGATTTAGGTGGACCAGGGAATATTCAAAATGACATTAAATTAACGAATATCAAGGGCCAATCTATCTCCTTAAAAGGAGATTGGAAATATCAATTTACTGCCGAACTTTTCAATGGAAAAATTTATACTTTTGATGAAGGAAAATTTGACCTTTCTAAACGACCGAGAATTATTAACCCCAGCCCTTACTCTACTCCCTCTTGTCTTTACAATGCCATGATTCATCCGTTAGTTCCATTTAATTTCAAAGGTGCTATTTGGTATCAGGGCGAATCCAATGTAGGAAGAGCAGAACAATACAAGCGACTTTTTCCTATTATGATTAATGACTGGCGAACTCAATGGAATGCTAATTTTCCATTTTACTTTGTTCAAATCGCACCTTACAAATACAATAGTAGTGATGATCCCAATTTAGATCAATCTCAAAAATTAAGGGATGCTCAACGACATACTTTGTCAGTTGATAAGACTGGAATGGTGGTAACTCTAGATATTGGAAACAATACAAATATTCACCCTGCTAATAAACAAGCTGTTGGAAGTCGTCTCGCAGATTTAGCCTTGGCTAATGATTATGGAAAAAAAATAGTCGCATCAGGACCTTTATACAAAAGTCATACAATAAAAAGAAAAAAGATTATCCTTGAGTTTAATTCTATAGGTTCAGGTTTATTGAATAGAAATTCAAAACTTCTTGGTTTTGAAATTGCAGGTTCTGATAAAGTTTTTGTTCCTGCTAATGCAAAAATTGTTGGAAATAAAATTAGTGTTTGTGCTAAAGAAATTTCGAAACCAAAATATGTGAGATACGCTTGGCGTGACACAAGTGAAGCAAGTTTTTTTAATAAGGAAGGGTTGCCTGCTGCTTCTTTTACAACAGAAAAATGAGAAAAAAGCTTGATTTCTTATAAAATTAAGACCGATGAGATTTAGCAATTTTTCTTACTTTGTGATTAGACTTTTTATTTAAAAATAAAACTAACCAATAAAAAAATATGCTTCCTCTCTCTATTCTTTATGATAACTTTTTTTACTTTTTACGCTAGGGTTTTTACAAAAGCACTTATTTAAAAACGGGAATAATGTAAAACACAATATTATTTAATATTTGTCTTTTTGATGGAGAAAATTTAGTCAGTAGTATTAATCATGGTAATGAGAAGTGGTATTTAGAAAATAGAGAATTAATTTGTGAGAGCGGTCCAAAAGCAGAATATGGATATTTATCATCGGTAGGTTTTTATGATGATTTTGAATTGATTAATGAATTAAAACGGTAATCCAATGGCAACAGTGGTGTCTTTTTTCGATCAACTCTAGAGGGAGCAAAAATTACAGGTTGGCAAGTTGAAGTTACTCCACCAAAGAATGATTTACAAGGAATCTATGAATCCTGCGAACAAGGATAGCTAATAAAACCAGATCCTAATAAAATACAGTGCATTTAAAATGGGCGAATGTGAATTATAAAAATAAAAGTAGAAGGCGCAATTGTTCTAAAATACATGCTGGTGATGTAACAAAAGATCGGTGTAGAAATGGCAAATTTAACATTATCGAAAAATTATTTATTCTAAGTAAAACGAAAAAATGAAAAAAGAGAATTTCTAAAAAAAAGTAGCTGTTTTAACAACTGGTGTTAACCTTTTGCCAAAATGTGGTGTTGATAAAGCAGCTGACGCAAATTTTCCACAAGCAAAAATATACAAGGATTATCGCAAGCTCTTAAAAGAAATGGAAGGGGAAGTGGATGCCTTAATTGTCTCCACTTCAGACCACACCCACGCACCCGCATCGATGTTGGCAATGGAATTAGGGAAGGCTGTGTTATTGTCAAAAACCGTTGACTCATGATGTATCGGAAGCTAGGGCAATGCAAAAAATAGCAAAAGAAAAAAAACTAATTACTTAAATGGGTATCTAGGTACATTCTTTTTATGATTATAAATTCGCAACACTTTTGATTCAAGATGGCATCATTGGAAGAGTAAGCACCGTTAGAGCTTGGACTCCAAGAAATAGGGGATATGACAGCGCCGCACCTAAGGGTGAGGATCTAGTTCCGGAACATTTAGAATGGAATCTTTGGTTGGGTGCCGCAATCAAAAGACTTGATAAAAAAGAAATTTACCATCCTGGAAAATGGAGAAATCTATTGGATTATGGTTGTGGGACACTTGGTGACACGGGTGTACATATTTTAGATACCCTCCTGTATAATGCATTACAATTAGACTCTACAAAAACGATCACTAATAAATGTAGAAAACCTAATTGATTTGGCTTTCCAGAAAAAAATGAAGTTACTTATCAATTTACTGGGACAAAATATACTACTGAAAATCACACTTGGATTTGGTCAGATGGAGAAGCGCCTGTACCACATGAGGATTTGAAATTACTCAATGATGAAACTCTTTTTGATCAAGTGCTATGTTTATTGGTGAGAAAGGAAGATCGTATTTATCATTCTTTCAATTGATGCCGAAATTAATTGATGATGTAAATTATTAAGATATCAATATTTCAAAATTTAACTTAGAGGAACCTATTAGAGACTATAATGTGGAAGCACTAAAATATTATCATCAATTCAATAATGCTTGTTTAGGTAAAGATAGATGTACTACACCATTTTCTTATGCATCTCGGTTGACAGAAACAATATTACTTGGCGTCTTTGCAGGACGTTTTCCCAATCAAACATTACATTGATATAGTGAAACTGCCAAATTTGAGGAAGAGGAAGCAAATCAATTTTAGAGTCGAAGTATCGTGTGGGTTAAGAAAAATTAATAAAACAATACAATTCCAAGTTTGCTTTTTTATTTAAAAAATTATCTGTGTCAAAAAATATAGTTCAAAAATATAGGAAAAATCTCCAATGTCTTACTATTTTCATTCCATATGGTTTATAGTTTTTTTGGATGTAGTATTTTATTCGTTGGTAAACTGAACACTATTAGATTTGGTAAATTTAAATTAGTATATCGGTTTTTTGAAAATAAAAAGGTAAAATGGAAAAAAAAATTATTAAATAGGATTAGCTAAAATGCATTTCTTTTGTCACGATTAATTGTAATGTATCGATTGTCAGTATTTTAAATAATTAGATAAATATACTTTGACAAAATATGTTTGCCCCAGAGAGATATTAAGTAAAGTAGGAAAGTCTTGAAAATTAAATAGTTACGAGATTTTTTATTGAAGACGAAACATTTTTTAGACTTTAATAGATTCCCTTTATTTTTTTAAAATATTAGACAAGTTATTTCTCAATTATTCCTGAACCATTTTCAATAGACACTAAATATGGAGTCAAACTTTTTCCATATTCTAGTTGGTATTCTTTATCTGCAATTTCTATAAATTTTGCAATTTGTTTCTTATCAATTAGATTGATAGTGCATCCTCCGAAACCGCCTCCCATCATTCGACTCCCCAGAATATATTTTTTTTTCAAAGTTAAGTTTACCAAAAAATCTAATTCTGGACAGCTCACCTCATAATCTTTTTGCAAGCTGATATGAGATTGATAAATCAACTGACCAAGTTGATGAAAATCATTTTTGACTAAAGCAGATGTTGCATCCAGCACTCTTTGGTTTTCTGTAATAATGTGACGGCATCTCTTAAAAACCTTTTCTGGTAATTTGTTAATGTTTTGTTGTAGCATCTCCAAAGTAACATCACGTAGTTTTTTTATGCCTAGGAATTTATTTTTTATAATTTTCACACCTAATTCACATTCCTCACGTCTAGTATTATATTCGGTCGAGGCGAGTTCATGAGAAACATTTGTATTCAGTAGCAATAATTGATATTCGCCTAAGTCAAATGGGAAATATTGATATTCCAGACTTCGACAATCTAACAACATTACATGATTTTTTTTACCCATCATACTCGTAAATTGATCCATGATGCCGCATTTAACACCAACAAAATTATGCTCAGCCATTTGGCTTACTTTTATTAATTGCCATTTATTCAATCCTAAATCAAACAACTCATTTAAACCGAAAGAAAGACTACATTCAAGTGCTGCCGAAGAACTCATTCCGCTCCCAATAGGAACATCACCACCAAACTGACCATCGAATCCTTTCAATTTTGCTCCGAACTTTTGTAATTCATTTATTACGCCCATTACATAATTTTCCCACCCATTTTCAATGGGGTTGAAATTGTCCAATTCAAAAGAAAAATGATTACCAATATTTTCTGAGTAAATATTGATGTCTTTGTCTGTGCCATTTTTCGTCAATCGAAAAATGGCTTTTTTATTTATGGCGGCAGGTAGAACAAATCCATCATTGTAATCGGTATGCTCACCAATTAGGTTAATTCGACCTGGCGATTGAGTGATGATTGATTTTCGAGTCATTGATTTTTTACTAAAAAGTAAGACCACTAAATATTTATATTGACAGTTTTTCTTTTATTTAAAAAGCTTGGTTTTATGGTTAAAAACTTACAGATCATTTTTATTTTTTCTCTTTTGTTAAAACGGTCTTGTTTTTTAAGATGTGTTTCGCTTTTCATCAAAACTTATTAAATATTGGTAATGTGACAATATACATTTGTTTAAAAGCTTGCAACTTGATGGTTTAGATTGTGTTCGTTGGTTTGTTCAAGAAATTCTATTACTTGCGGTAATGAATTTCCATTATCAAAACCTAGGTTGAAAACATTGTAAGTAGATTTTTCTAATTTTTTTAGACTTGATTTGGCCAAAGGTAAATTTTAATATTAAAAAAATTAATGTTTTCAATTAATGTAAATTTTACTTAACTTTGTTTAGTTGAACTATTATTTTTAGTCAGCTCATTTCAATTACCAATTCCCACTTACCGTTTAATACATTTAAATAGCATCAATAAGGATTAACTTTATTGACTTCAATTTTTTTGGTAAAGCTCAAAATTTAATTTTACCAACACTATTCTAAATACCAGTATTCCCACAAACCGTAATTTTTTAAAGAAAATATAGGATTCTTTCTTTCCATAGTGGAAAGTAGAAAAACCTATTTATTGTTTGACTTAAATTAAACTTTTAAGATAAATCTTCAAATTAAACTTTCTCATGAAAAAAAATTACGCTAATCTTCTTTTCCTTTTCTGTTTCTTAGGAATATCTTTTAGTTCATTTGGACAGGTTATTATTACGGAAATAGCTGATCCAAATGATGAATTTGCTTGTCGTTACTTAGAATTACATAATCCTAGTGCAGCAGATGTAGATTTATCAACAGGTTGGACTATTCGTCTCTATTCTAATGCAAATACCAATTTTACTCTCACGACACTTTCAGGGACTATTCCTGCAGGAGGTTATTACATAATCTGCAGTAATGGATCAGCATCAGGTTTTTCTATGTGTTTTCCAGCAGCTACTTTCAATCAAACGGGAAATGTAAATAGTAATGGAGATGATAATTTTGAGTTGGTTGACAATAATGGTGTAATTATAGACACCTATGGAGTACCTGGCGTAGATGGCACAGGTACAGCTAGCGAGTTTGAAGACGGAAGAGTAGAGAGAGCTACGGGAGTGTGTACTGGATCAACACCATTTGATCCAGCAGATTGGAATATTTGTAGTGATGCACCAGGGTCATGTGGCCCTATAAATACTACTGATGGAATATTTGACCCAGGAGTTTGGGAATTTGAATCATCATGTGCACCACCTCCGCCTCCAATGCCTACTTGCTTTTATACTGAAGATTTTGAGGATGCATCTGTTGACTATGTTTTAAGTCAAGTAGAATGTAACGATATGGGGGGAGATTATTTTACTCGAACAGATGGTTCAAATGTAGGCGGAACATATAATAATCCAATTGGAACTTCATTTTTTGCAGCGCAAGATATTGATGGTTCTCCATGTATGATGCCTATGTCTACTATGATATATAATGATCTGGCCATTGCCAACTTTACAAATATTGAATTATGTGTATACCTAGCTGAAGATCAAGCAAGTAATGGAGCTGAAGATTGGGATGCAGGAGATTATTTACACATTAATTATGATTTAGATAATTCAGGTACTACAACTCCAGCCATTTGGGTTGAAGCTGATCCTAGTACTTTAAGTGGATCATTTAATGGATTGCCTCGAATTGATACAGATTTTGATGGTGAAGGAGATGGTGCAGAAATTACTGATAACTTTACCCAGTACTGCTTTACACTACCAGTCACAGGAGATTTACTTGATATTGAAATTACTTTCGCAGTAAATTCAGGAGATGAAGATATTGCAATTGATGAGATAACTCTTTGTGGAGTTTTTGTTGCCCCAACAGAACCAACTATAAGTCAGACAGACGAAGATGGTGACGGTATTTCAGATATAACCGACCCTTGTGCTTGTGATGATCCTCAAAATTTATCAAGTAATGGGGTAGTGTATTTCCATGATTTTGTAACGATAATATCCGATCCAGGAGAAACATGGACACTTACAAACCTAGTGAGTGGTACTTTATATGCAATGGATTTGAATACAACTTATGGGGTGAATACAACTATTCCAGAAATTGCTCCAGGTATTTATCAATTAGTTTTTTGGACAGAATCAACAGTTGGGTTTAGTGCTGAATTTAATAGAAGTGGTTCGCCTTTGGCTACTGCACTAGTGGCAGGAAGTAATTGTGATGCTTCTGTTTGTTGTGATTTGACAGGTAATATTACTTCTTCAGTTCCTTCTTGTATCGGTGATTCAGATGGCTCTATATCATTCACTGAAATTAATTGTACAACGTGTGGTTCTGTAGAATATTCGATCGATAATGTAATATTTCAAGCAAGTCCAAATTTCACAGGTCTTACATCAGGTACTTACCAAGTATTTGCAAGAGATACAGATAATTTTCAATGTATAATTGGAACAGCGAATTTTGAATTAGCGGTTCCTTCAGCAGCAGCTCCGATAATTATTTGCCCACCAGCAGATATTACTGTGGAGTGTAATGTTATTCCTACCCCTTTAACCTTAAATGCAGTTGATTTAGGAAATACGGGATTGGAAATTTGGATAAATGAATTTCATTATGACAATACAGGTGGAGATATAGGAGAATTTGTGGAAGTAGCTGGTTTAGGATGTACTGATTTATCAGGATATTCATTGGAACTTTATAATGGTTCTAATGGAACAATTTACAATACGACAACTTTAGGAGGTGAAACTCCTGATGAAGGAGATGGTTTTGGAGCTGTTTCTTTTCCGATAGCAGGAATCCAAAATGGAGCGCCTGACGGAATTGCATTAATTCAAAATGGTTCTGTGGTTCAGTTTTTAAGTTACGAAGGTACGTTTACTGCAAATAATGGTACTGCAGCAGGGATGACTTCAACTGATGTTGGCGTTTTTCAACCAGGCTCTAATCCAGTAATGTTGTCTCTTCAATTGATGGGAACAGGAACTTCTTACAATGATTTTACATGGTCAAATCCAAGTGCCGAAACACCAGGTGCCATAAATAATGGGCAAACATTTCAAAGTAATGTGGTCGTAACTTTTAATGAAACTACGGTTAATGGTGGATGCACAGGAGAAAGTACAATTAGTAGAGTTTGGACTGCTACTGATGATTGTGGTAATACAATGACTCACGCTCAGACGATTACTGTTGAGGATAATACTGCACCTCAAGCAGTTTGCCAAGATATATCTATAAATCTAGATCAAGACGGTAATGCTTCAATTACTCCTAATCAAATTAATAATGGTTCTTCAGATATTTGTGGAACAGTAACATTGTCTTTAAGTCAATCTGATTTTTCTTGTGCTAATATTGGCGAAAATACAATAACACTCACAGCAACAGATGATTGTGGAAACTCTTCAACTTGTACTGCAACTGTTACGGTATCAGATAATTTACCACCAGTAATGTCCTGCCCAAGTGATCAAACAATTCATCTTGATCCGGGAGCTTGTGAGCAATTCCTGTCCTATAATGTAACTGCTGTTGATAATTGTGAAGAATTGTTGACTACTACTTTTATAGGGACAACTTTTAATGACAATAATGGATTCTCAGGAAACATGTTTGATGTTTCTAATATCGGTTCTGGACCAATCATGATTAATTCTTTTGATATTCATTTAGGATCAGCTGCTGGAACAAATCATACCGTTGCAGCTTACTCTGTGCTTGGAGGATATGCAGGAAATGAAACCAATGCAGGAGCATGGACCTTGATGGGAGATGTAGCTGTAGTTTCTGCAGGACCAGGAAATCCTTCAGCTATGCCTGCAGGTGGTTTGACTATCCAACCTGGTGAGGTTTATGGAATTTATATTTTCCAAACAGATGGTGGATCTGATATTGATTATACTAATGGAGCAAATACTTATGCTGATGCTAATGTTCAAATTGAAACTGGTTTAGGAAGAGGTACTCCAATTTGGACAGGAGGAATTTTTAATCCAAGGACATGGAATGGAAATATTCATTATACTGTTGCAGTTGGTGCTGCACCAGTTTTACAACAAACTGCGGGGCTTCCTTCAGGTAGTCCTTTTCCAATTGGAACGACATTAAATACTTGGACTGCGACGGATAATTATGGAAATACAAGTTCATGTACTTGGGAGGTAACAGTTGTTGAATATGTGCCCAATTCAAATGTAATTAGCTGTAATAGTTTTGTTAATATTTCGCTAGATGAAAATTGTGAGGCAACAGTTGGTGCTGACCAAATTTTAGAAGGTAATGATTATGGATGTTATGATAATTATGAGGTAGTATTCGTTGATAGTGGTCTTCCAGTTATTTTGGATGGTTCTCACGTAGGGAATACCTATGATGTAATGGTAACCAACCCCGCTGGTATTTCTTGCTGGGGAAGTATTTTAGTAGAAGATAAAATTGCTCCAATTATTACTTGTTATGATATTGATTTAGAATGTGACGAGGCACTTCCTAGTGAACCTGCTCCAGAATCAACAATAGCTGGTTCAGTTGCAACGATTACTGACGGTGGTAATGGAGGAGCTGTTGGTGGAATGACTTATTTTGATATCACTAATAATACAGCAAATGATTTGATCATTACTGCTTTTGATATGAATATTACTGCCAACACTTTAGTAGACGTTTATACTAAATCAGGTTCCTCGGTAGGTAATACAGCAAATGCTGGACTATGGACTTTAGCTGGCCAAATGGATGCAAGTACAGGAGCCGTATCGGGACCTTTCCCAGGAAATGGTACACTTACCCCAGCTACAGGAAGTATTACAATAGCACCAGGGATAAATGGTATTGCTTTACACGCTCTTTCTGCTGGACATAACTATACCAATGGAAACGGTGCTAACCAATCTTTTGGTGATGCATTTATTCAAATAGAATTAGGATCAGCTTCTAACGGGCCTTTTGCTGCTCCATTTACTCCTAGAGTATTTAATGGCGCCGTTCACTACTTACAACCACTTCCTCAAATTTCAGCTACGGATGCATGTGGAGCCATAACAGTAACATTTAATGATCAGGTAGAAGAGTTAGGATGTAACACATCTGGGTTTAGTGAAATTATTACTCGTACGTGGACAGCGACCGATGCAAGTGGAAACGCAACATCTTGTACTGCTACTTATAGAAGGATTATCCAAACTCTGGATGATGTAATAGCTGATCTTCCAACCGATATCGTATTAGAATGTGGAGATGCAATTCCTGATCCATTGACTAGTTTTGGATGTGATAACATTGGAATTGGTTTAGAAAATGAATCCACAATTGAGATTTGTGAAGGATCGTACAAATTTTTAAGAAACTATATTTTAGTTGACTGGTGTACTAATGAAACAGTTGAGCACCTTCAAATTATCAAAGTATTAGATACTGAGGCACCAACCTTTAATGTGATTCCTGATTTGACCATTTCAACGGGTTCAAATGATTGTACTGGAATTGCACAATTACCAACAGTAACAGCAACAGATGCTTGTTCTTCTGCAACAGTATCAGTAACATCTGCATCAGCAGGTACATTGATTCCTGCTTCTGAAGTTTATTCATACAATGAAGATAATAATGGCGATGTATCAAGTGATGCGACAAATCCAATGAGTATATCATTTGCTGGAGCAGGGGAGTATTTGATAAGTGGTAGTGCAGCAAATTATCAGACTGCCAATGCAGATCCTGAGTATTTTACCATCGAGATTCCTTCGGGTTTTGAATTGCATGCAGTTCGTATGGTCGAGTTCGATCAAGTGGGTTATGAACCTGCAGGAGTACCTGCCGGTAATGGTGGTTTCTTCGGTATTGGTATTGGAGATGAGATGCCTCCGATTAATTCCCCTAATGATTTTCCTGCAGCTGCAAATGCGTTGGTTGGTGGTGCTTTAGTTGGTATTCTTCCAGGTGCTCGACCAGGAGATAATGTGTTGGATGATCTTGCCATTCCTTTTGCTTTTCCTCCAGCAGGAATTAATATTCCTGGTTTTTCTGGGGTATTGGGAGAAGGAACATATACTTTTTTCTTTAAGGAAGGAAATGGTAATCCTGACGTGGTTGATGCATATGTAAACTGGTCTTTCGCGCTAGAGATTTATCCTGAAGGGTCTGAGGGGACGGTTCTCTCTGATCTTCCGGTAGGTATACATATGGTTACATACACAGCAACTGATGGTTGTGGAAACGAAACTGAAGAAACGTTAACAATTACAGTAGAAGATCAAATTGCACCAATCGCAATTTGTGATGCATTTACTATTGTAGGAATCGGATCAGATGGAAATGCATCAATTGATGCAGCAACATTTGATGATGGTTCAACAGACAACTGTGGAATCGTAGAAATGTCAGTAAGAAGAATGGATAACGCAGCTTGTCCAGGATTTGACGGAACAGCATATGGTGCATCAGTA
>JAQXDE010000039.1 GCA_029251525.1 Saprospiraceae bacterium
AGCTTTCCATTTTTGTAATTCAGAATAAGTCAATTGATTCATATACAACCCCTGTTCCCCTAAAGGGGAACGATTTGAAATAGTTAGGAATAAATTAGAAGCGTTTTATCTTAGAGCAAAGATATATTTTTTCAATAGAAAGAAAAGGTTTTCAAAGTCCGATCAATCATCAATAGAGCGAATCCCTTCCTGAGAAAGTGGTTGTATTTTTGCCTCCCATCCAAACCCATTTGCCATAAATTCAATCACTCTTAAAACTTCATTTCCTTGCTCTTCTGCCCTATCCAATAATTTTTCTTCAATTGCTTTTTGTTTTAAAACTGCCTTTGCACTTTTATTTAATTGAGTAAAATCTTTGGGTGTAAATTCATTGAAAAAACTCTCATCTAAACTTCTATATTTAACATCATGTTCAATCGAAATAATTTCTGGATTAGGTAAATCTCTGATGTATAAAATCTTATTTGCCGAGTCCACATCGATTGTGATTTTTTCTAAATCATAACCTACCAAGACTTTTCCAAACACTTCAATACTTGCCTTTTTTGAAAAAGTAAAATTGGTTGGAAGCGGTAAATAAACAGTTACATTTCGATTGCTTTTTTCATCATAGATTTCTTGCAACTCAGCTTCGACAGTTACTAATTTACAAACGTCTTTGATGTTTTGAATCAAAACAGTTGCATCCGTTTCGGTAGTAATCTCTGGTTCTTGATAATACATTTTAGCAGCCCAAGTTCCGAAAAGAAAAACCCCTAACAATACAGTTACATTTATTAATTTATTAGACATTGTTTTTTGTTTTTTATAAATGTAAAACAAAAAGCTGCAAGAAACCTATTTTATTCCTTGCAGCTTTTTTATTTTTCGACGAACTCTATTTTTTTATTTTTATGATTTAGAAAGTCGTACTACGAAAAATTAATTCTTCGCAGTCATATTATATTTTAATCCTTTATAGTTTTTTAAAACTGCTTTTACGGATCCAACACTCACAGGTGATTCGATCAAAAGTGGGATTCGATTTTTGTCATCAGAAACGTAAACCATCATTTCTTCTCCCTCTTTAAATACTCTTCCTGAAACAACTTGTGGGCTAAATTTGATTGTGTTAAATCTTCCTTTTCCTTTCACTTTCTTTCGACTTTGTTTGCCTTTATATTTTACATTGAGTGGCCAAACTTCTTTGTCCATAAAAATTTTCACAGGAAACTCCTCACCTTCTTTATAACTTTCAAAATCAATATTTCGAGAATAATAAATCACAGAAAGCATGTCATGCATACACTCTCCAAGATTGTAATTTTTCTTTGTTGCAACGTCTTTAGTTTTGCCTCTCAAGCTACTTGCTTTTTTATTTTCTTGATCAAATGTTATCTCATCGTACAATCGATATTTTCCTTCTCGTACATTTCGAATCGCAGTTTTTGGCAGCAAAGAATTTTTATCAATATAGGTATCATAGTAATCTCTTACTTTGAAAAACCACTCGTAAGATTTGTAAGTTCGACCCGCAACAGCCACATGATATTGGCTGCCCATATCATTTACTTTGAAAGAAACTTCGCCTGCGGATAGCCACATAATCCCCCAATTATAATATAATTTATAAGTGATTTCTTCACCTCCTTGAAAGGTCTTATTTTCCATGAAACATGGTTCGATAACATCTTTTTCCGCATCGAGGAGAGGTATGTTAATTGATGTAGAATCTGTCTCAGTTGGAGGAATTGTAAATGCCATGATGCTGAAAATCAGCATACTATACATTATCTTTTTTATCATTGGTTTTTTCATATCCTAAAGATTGAAGTACATTAATTCTGACGATAAAGATCGTACCAATTAACGCTGGAATGATTAAATTTAGTACCCAAAGCGTAAAAGTACTGGCTAAAATTCCAATTTCGTTTTCGCTCGAAAAACCCCAAATTTCGAGAGCAATTTGCCCCCGTGCAAATAAATCCCAAATCGGAGGAAGCGGAATACTTGTTTGTAATAAATAAATGGTGGCAATTCCTGCAAGCCCTTTAATAATAGAGACTTTGATTCCAAAGAATTGTAACATGAAAAAATATTGTAAAGTATAGGTAACGTATCTCAGGAATGAAAAAAGCAATGCAAGGGAGAGTATAGAAGAAGAGTAATTTCTCAAAACATTTACGTCCTTAACAAATCGCCTTAACTTATAAGCGAACGGAATTCTTTTGACAATTGGAATGACCAAATCAATATTGTAAAAACAAAATAACATCAAGAAAGTAAATAGAATTCCCACGAAAAAAATGCTTAACCAAATCCATTGATCTATCTCCAAGAACAAATAAATAAATAAGAGTAAGCCTAAAATTCCGCAACTCAGCAAAACTAATAATTGACTAAAACTTCCAACAAGAGTTGCAATCACAGCTTTCCAATTATTTTCAGGTTTGACCAATAAGATTCGTCCACCATATTCTCCAATTCGATTAGGCGTAAAAAGGGAAAAAGTAATACCAGATAAAATTGCTTGGTAAGCTTTCCCAAAAGATAATTTCTCAAAATCTTTGATGAGCACCTGCCATTTCAAAGTTTCAAATGTCCAATTAATAGGAATTAAAACGGCAGTAATAAATAACCAATGAATTTTATCGAAGGTGAGATTTTGAAGAAAATTTTTCCAAATTTCTTCAGCATTTTCTTTGGCAAATACTTGCTGATAAATTACATAACTCAATAAAATGACTATGACCACTTTTATAGAAATGTTAAAGTATTTTTTATTCGTATTTTTTTTCAAAAGAAAAATTTAAAGGAAATTGGTTTTTGAATGAAAATTATGAAAGTATTGTTACCGCACGATGGTAATATTTTTTTCAAAAGTATAAAATTCCATTTCTGTTAAAATGATTAAGTTTGGTTTTTGTTCTGCTGCTGTTTGTTTTCGAACTAAATAAATTGTTGCAGAACCTGTTTCAAGTTGACTTAAATGTTTATTTCCGATATTCATTTTTGAGGTATTTGTTTTTCCTTTTAGTACAAAACTTATCGATTTGTTTTTTGCATCTTGAATCAGAAAAACAAGTGATTCATTTTTATTGAGAGGAGGTCCTTCCCATGATAATATTGTTCCTTTCGATTTGCTGATTTCACTTTCAAATGAAAAATCTAAGATAGGGTTCATTTGAACGATATGATCTATTTTTCCTTTTAAAGGATCTTGAAATTGAAATCGATAAGTTTCTGAAAATGAACCACTGTAGAAAGCTTGGTATCGAGTTCCAATACCTGGAATTGTGCGTTCAACCATATTTCCATTATGAAAAAAGACCCCTTTTTCAATTTTGAGTGATTTAGCACTTTGCTGGGTCATTCCATTTTGGAAGGTAGCGGTTGCTTCCGTTTGATTTTCTTTTTGTAAAAAACGCACATAAAAAGAAGAAAAAGTTGATGGCTTAGATTTGTCTGATTTCTCTTCTTTCGGTGTTTTTCCTTGGCAAGATATTAAAAAGGCTAAAAATCCAAAAAGTAAAATGTGTTTTATTTTGTTCATAAAAAATTCGATATTTTTTTGAGCTAAAGATAGATTTACTTTGCTGAAAACTAAAAAACATTATTTATTTTGGAACATGATTTCACAAAAGAAGTAATTAATAATTGGATCTAAAATTCGTTTTTTGAAATATAATATTCTTGTTACCTTTGAGCGCAAATTTTTTATTGATGAGGAAAGTGCTAGTAACCGATGGTGTACATCCAATATTGTTGGAAGGCTTAAATGGATTAGGCTTCCAGTGTGATTATTACCCTAGAATTGGTTTAAATCAGGTACGAGAAATAGTGGCTAATTATGAAGGAATCATAATCAATAGTAAAGTTTCAATGGATAAAGAGATGTTGGATACAGCTGTAAAGCTTGAATTTATTGGAAGATTGGGTTCAGGAATGGAGATTATTGATTTAGGATATGCTGCGCAAAAAGGAGTTGCAGTACATGGAGCACCGGAAGGAAACTGCAATGCAGTTGCTGAACATGCGCTAGGAATGTTGCTAGCATTGGCTAATAATTTTCTTCAAGCAGATCGGGAAGTCAGACAAAAAAATTGGCAAAGAGAGAGAAATCGAGGTTTTGAGATAATGGGACGGACAGTTGGAATTATTGGTTTTGGGCACACAGGAAGCCAATTTGCAAAGAAACTGAGCGGGATAGGCGTAGAGATTTTAGCATATGATAAATACAAAACAGGTTATACCAATAATTTTGAGCAGGTACGAGAAACAACATTGCAAGAAATTCTAACAAACGCAGATATTATTAGTCTACATTTACCTTTTACGTCTGAAACTAAGCATTTGGTAGATTCTGATTTTTTAAAAAAGTGTAAAGATGGAGTCATACTCATCAATACTTCTCGTGGAAACGTGGTCAAAATGACGGATTTGATCGTCGAGTTAAAATCTGGAAAGGTTGGAGGAGCGTGTTTAGATGTTTTTGAAAATGAAAAAATAACTACTTTTTCCCAAAAAGAACATAGGATGTATGATGAACTTTACGAATTAAAGAATGTAATATTGACGCCTCATGTGGCAGGTTGGACACATGAGTCTTTGCAGAGACTTGCCGAAGTGCTTTTGAAAAAGATAGCAATGGAACTTCAAAATAAAGCATAAGAATTGAAACCTGACTTATAAAACAAAAGTGGCAAGGTTAAAAGAGAAAATAGTATGTAGATTAGAGTAAAATATAAAAAAGCTCTGAAATGTTAGTTTATCAAAAGAGATAAAACGTAGAAAAAGAAAACTATTTTAGACTGAAAAAGAAAAAAGTATTTTTATTAAAGATATATTTGAAACTATTGCAACGCTTTACAGGCAAAAAGCTGACTTTTATTGAAATCTTTTATGTCATTTCTTTGACAAGGGATTTCTATTTTTTTCATATTTGAGCTGTAATTTATTAACATTGTGGGCTGATTTGGAAATAGATTCTTCTATTTTCTCATATAATTACGAAAAGCCAATTTTTTCGCCAATAACATTATAAAAAGATTTACTTATGGTACGAAATTTTTTACTTACACTTTCATTACTATTAGTGGCTTCATTCACCTTCGCACAGACCAGTATAACTGGTAAAATATCTGATAAAGATACAGGGGAAGAAATGATTGCAGCTAATATAATTGTATCGAAAAATGGTGTTTTCATACAAGGGGAAACAACCGACATTGATGGAAATTATAGTATCAGAGTCGATCCTGGTACCTATGATATTGAGGTATCTTACACAGGATATCCTACCCAAAAGATTACTGGCGTAGTTGCAAATGCAGGACAAGCCACAAAAGTAAATGTTCAACTTTCGGTTGGAGCAGGAAATATCATGGAAGAAGTTGTGGTAACTGGTTATAAAGTTCCTCTTATCAAACAAGATGAAACTACAACTGGTAAAACGGTAACAAGTGAACAAATCCGGAACTTACCTACCCGAAATATTAATGCTGTTGCAGCTGCTACAGCAGGTGCAAGTTCCTCAGATGAAGGAGGAGCAATCAGTATAAAAGGGTCTCGTTCGAATGCAACAGATTATTATATTGATGGTATTCGTGTAAGAGGAAATTTACTTCCAGAATCTGAGATTGAACAAATGCAGGTAATAACAGGTGGTATTGGGGCAAAATATGGAGATGTAACCGGTGGAATTATCTCTATCACAACTAAGGGACCATCTGCAAAATTTTCTGGAGGAGTTGATATGGAGACTTCTCAATATTTAGATGCATTTGGTCATAGTTTAGTTGGAGCAAGTTTAAGTGGGCCACTTTTGAAAAGAAAAAAAGAGGATGGTTCATCTAGGTCGATTATTGGATTCCGTATGTCAGGAAGATATACATATCGCGAAGATAATAGCCCAACCGCGACAGGAGTATATGTTGCAAAACCAGAGTTACTAGCAACCCTCCAAGCTAATCCTATTGGAGATAGATTCGGAACCCCATCTGGCCAAGGGGCATTAGCTGATGATGTTGAGTTACTGGAAACCCGTCCAAATCAGTCATTGGAGCAATTTAATGGGACACTTAAATTAGATGCAAGATTAAGTGACGCAATTGACTTGACGTTTACAGGAACGTATTTTACTGGTGGAGATTATTTTACACCAGGAGGATGGACTACATTTAATTCTCAAAATAATCCAAAAGATAGTTACAACAGGTATAGAGGTAACATAAGATTTAGACATCGACTTGGAGGTTCAGGTGCTGAGGCAGCCAAGAGTTCAATTGTTTCAAATTTTGAATACATTATTCAAGGAGGATATGAATATAATGATTTTTTGAGGCAAGATTCACGGCATGAAGATCGACTATTTAATTATGGATATATTGGTACAGTCGAAAAGGAAACGGTGGCTAACATTGAACGTGTATTTGATGCGTCAGGGTTAACTTTAACTCATAATGGATTTAGTGAAAATACATTAGGATATACACTAAATAGAGATATCAATCCTATTTTAGCCAACTACAATAATGGAGTTACTGATTTCAAAACAGAGGATGATTTGTATGCTCAAAATGGACAAATATTTTCCAATTCAAGTGAAATTTTTTCATTTCATACAAATGTGGGAACGGTTTTTAACAGGTACCAAAAAAGTCAAGGAAGTTTAATTACTGCAAATATTTCAAGTTCGTTTGATCTTCACCCCGGCGGAACTGATAAAGGTCGTCACTCTATTGAGATTGGATTATTATATGAACAAAGGGAACAGAGGTCTTATTCTGTTGCTCCTAATGGTTTATGGGTAGTTGCTGACTTCAATGATAATAGACACATTATTGGTGTAGATACTAACATTGTAGTTGGTACTCAGATTGAGGAAACACCGTTTGGGCCAGTAGAAGTGGATATATACCAAACATTATTACAAAACGATGAAGGGTCATTATTCTACAGATCATTAAGAGAAATTACAGGTAATACAAATAATGAGTTTGTAAATGTAGATGCGATTTCTCCAGATCAGCTTTCCATTGATATGTTTTCTCCAATTGAGTTAACAGATCAAGGGTTAGTATCATTTTATGGATATGATCATACGGGGGCACAATTAGGAGCCGGAGTAACATTTGACGATTTTTTCAAATCAACTAAAGTAACAAGATTTGGAAATACGATTCGAGATTTCCCAGTGGCACCTTTTCGACCCAACTATACTGCAGCATATATTCAAGATAAGTTTACATATAAGGATATCATCTTTAGATTGGGTGTCCGTGTAGATAGGTACGATGCAAATACCAAAGTGTTGAAAGATCAGTTATCATTGTATGATATTAAAGATGCAAATCAATTCTTCTCTGAGGATGCAAATTCAAACCAAGTTAGACCACTCAATATTGAAGATGATTATAAAGTATATGTTAGTGGTCCAGATGATAATACTGTTAAGGCTTTCCGTAATGGGGATGAGTGGTATTTTGCTGATGGTAGTGCATCAAATGGTGGTAATGTAATTTTTGGAACTGCTCCAAGGTATGTGCAATATAGTAACTCACTTGCCAATGGTAACTGGATTAAAGAAAATACTTATGATCCAAATGATGGATTTGAGGATTACAAACCACAAATTAATGTAATGCCTCGTTTAGCATTTTCATTCCCTATTTCAGATGTTGCGAACTTCTTTGCTCATTACGATATATTAGTACAACGTCCTCCAGGGAATAATATCGCAACGGCTTTGAATTATTTCTATTTTGGAGATTCTGGAAGAACACCGGAAAGCAACCCGAACTTAAAACCAGAAAGAACAATCGATTATGAAGTAGGTTTCCAACAAAAGTTGACTAACTCTTCTGCTTTAAAAGTATCTGCTTACTATAAGGAAATGAGAGATATGATTCAAATTAGAGATTTTTTATACCTACCATCTGATTTGAATATTACTTCATATACGGGTTTTGATAATCTTGATTTTGGAACGGTAAAAGGTTTTACACTTCAATACGATTTGAGAAGGACAAAGAATGTTACATTACTAGCAGCTTATACTCTTCAATTTGCGGATGGAACTGGATCTAGTGCTGAATCATCAAGGAATTTAGGAAGTAGAGGAAATATTAGAAATCTTTTCCCATTATCTTTCGATGAAAGGCACCGATTTAATATCGCAATGGATTACAGATATGCATCTGGAAGAAAATATAATGGCCCGATTCTTTTTGGAAAAGATATCCTCGCAAATGCAGGAGCCAATTTCCAAATAATTGCTGTATCAGGGAGACCATATACTGCAAAGTTAGTTCCTTCACAATTTGGAGGTGATGGTACGGTAGGAGCGTTAAATGGAGCAAGATTGCCATGGAATTTTACAGTTAACGTAAGAGTAGATAAAAGTTTCAGATTATACACTCCACAGGAAGCAGGAAAAAGACCGATTAACTTGAATGTATATGTAAGAGTTCAAAATTTATTGGATAGAAGAAACTTGTTAGGTGTTTATTCTGCTTCAGGATCAGCTACCGATGATGGATTCCTTACTTCTCCGATTGGAGAATCTGTATTACAAGGTGTTGTTGCAGATGGATTAGAAGAATTCTATGTTCCATCTTATACTTGGAGAATGTTGAATCCTGGGTTCTTCACATTGCCAAGAAGAATTTATGTAGGAGCAATTGTAGATTTTTAATTAAAATTTTTTAAAGTTCTGTAGTTGATTATGTTTTTAATCGCTGAAGGAACTCAATCTTAGAGAAGAAATTGTAAACGTAAAAAAATATAGTCATGCGTAATTTAAAATATTTACTTTCTGTGGCTTTGTTATTAGGAATTTGGAGTATTTCTTCCGCCCATGTTGGACCAGATCATGGTGGAAAAAATGCAACAACAACTAGTACCACAGCAACATTAAGAATGGATTGTGCCCAGGGTACGTCCAAAGTTATCCAATCTATCAATAATGTAAGAGCTATGTTGTTGAATGGAGGAGATATATGGTGGGATTTGACAGATGGACAATATGTTGTTCCTAAAGTAGAACCAGGTTTACCTGAGGTATCTTCTATTTTTGCTGGGGCTGTTTGGATCGGTGGATTTACAGGTTTACCTGATAATCCAATTCTAAAAATGGCAGCTCAAACGTATCGTTCAGGAACTCGTAATGATTTTTACCCCGGTCCACTTACAGATGTAGGTACAGTAGGATTTGATACTTGTGCAAATTGGAATAAACATTTTAAAGTATTAGGAGAAAATATTGCACTTCATATTAAGAACTGGGAAATTGCCAAAGCAGAAGGTCGGACAGAATTAGAAGCAGGAGAAATTTCAACAGATGTATTAGGATGGCCTGCAAAGGGAAATGATTTTTTCTTTCAAGTTCATGGATTTGACTTACCAGATGAATCTACCAGTTCTCAGGGATTAGGTTTTTTCTTTGATAACATTGACCCTAGTGGCCTTATTCCAAATCAGATAGATGTATACGAGCCACACTTAGGGGATTTTCCAAGAATTGATATCACTAATTGTGATGTTGAGACTATTAAGCAAGCTCAATATGCAGATGAAATGTACTTTTGGATTTATAATGATGCAGGTGGTAACCATACTCAATCAGGTGGTGATGTAATTAGAATGGAAGTACAAGTACAATCGTTTGCATGGAGGACAAGTGATGAAATCAATGATATGACTTTTCAAAGATATAAATTGATTAATCGTGCTCAAGATCCTATTGACAGTACATTTTTTGCTGTTTGGGTAGATCCAGATTTGGGATGTTACACAGATGATTACATTGGTTGCGATACAAGCCGAAGTTTAGCATACGTATATAATGAGGATGCTTTAGATGGAACTACAGGATGCCAATGTAATGGTGGTGTTTCTACGTATTGTGATAAAATTCCATTATTAGGGGTAGATTATTTCCGGGGGCCGAATGCACCAAAAGTATTTAATATAATAGGACAGGATACTTTCTTGGCCAATCCAGCAAACAATCAGATAGTGGATACACTTGTTCCTTTAGGAATGTCCTCTTTTACGTATACCAACTCTGGAATTGGTGGAGGAAATCAAGGACAAACAGACCCTAATGTGCCTGCCGAGTTTTATAATTTAATTTCAGGTTCATGGACTGATGGTACTCCGTTGACATACGGTGGGGATGGCTATAATTCAGGAGGACAATTAACAAAGTATGCATTTCCAGATGCACCAGATGATGTATCTGGTTGGAACATGTGCACTGCTAATCTTTCTTTTGATGATAGAAGAACACTTCAAGCATCAGGTCCATTTACATTGGTTTCTCAAGCAGTCAACGAGTTGATTGTGGGAGTAGTTTGGGTACCAGATGTGGCACATGCATGTCCTAATATTTCTCCATTATTATCAGCAGATGATATTGCACAAGCATTGTTTGATAATTGTTTTGATATCACAGATGGACCAGATGCACCAGATGTAGATTTCGTAGAGCTGGATGAAGAGATTGTTATGATTTTGACCAATGGAGATGAATTATCTTCAAATAATTCTGGTGAAGGTTATGCTGAGCTTGATTTACAAGCTCCTGTTGGTTTGCCAGATGATGAAAAATCATATAAATTCGAAGGGTATAGGATTTACCAATTATCAGAACCTAATGTTAGTCCATCAGAATTCAACTCAAATCCAGAAAAAGCACGATTAGTTACCTCTGTAGATATTAAGAATGGAATTTCTAGAATCTATAATTGGACTCCAGAGTTTAATCCAAGTGATCCAACAGATCCAATTTGGGTACCAACATTAGAGAATGAAGGTGTTTTGGAAAATGGAATTTCTCACACATTCAGTCTCAAGACAGATCAATTTGCTGATGGAAATAATTCATTGATTAATCATAAAAAATACTATTTCACTGTCGTAGCTTATGCATATAATAACTACGAGCAATTTGATCCTTCTGATGTAACTGGACAGAGAAGATCTTATCTCGAAGGACGAAGAAATATTGGAGATGGAGATGCAACATCATATACAGTTATTCCGAGACCAATCGTTTATAAAAACTTGAACTCTGGTTATGGTGATGGTCCAATAGTAACAAGAATAGATGGAGTTGGAGTTGGAGAAAATAACCTTTCTCTTTCGGATGAAACGGAGATAGAAATTCTTGCAGGGAATTCTAATGGTGAACTTACCTACAAAGCAGGAAGGTCTCCAATCAATGTAAAAGTAATTAATCCATTAGAGGTAGTAGATGGTGAATTCCAATTGACATTTACAGATCTTGATGGGAATAATGATGGCAATGATGATATTGATACTGAGATGTATTGGCAATTGACTAACCTCTCAGATCCTTCTGCTCCAATTTATTCTGAAAGAACTATCGAAAGGTTAAATGAGCAAATATTAAGAGAATATGGAATATCAATTAAAGTAGGTCAGACTGATGACGCAGGAGATCTTGCAGATGAGACAAATGGTGCAATTGGATACGAAGAAATTTATTCAGAAAATGATAACTGGTTCTCTAATATACCTGATGGTCCATTTCCTTTTAATTTTATTCAAACTGAGGCAGATAACCCTGTTGATCCAGTTGCAATAGGAATGGATCCTGATCAAGTATATAGTGCATTTGGCGCATTTACTCCTTACACGTTAAGCGTATTTGAAGATCCAAATCTTGCTGCTGGTGAATATTGGTTTACTCCAGCATTACGGGTAAAAGCCGTTTCTGGTGTAGCTAGAGGTCAAAATAAATTGGATGCGTTAAATAATGTTGATATTGTTTTTACAAGTAATAAAGATCTTTGGAGTAGATGTGTTGTTGTAGAAACAGCGTTGCCAGAGTATTATTCACCACAAACTGCTGGGGGACTCGAATTAGATACAGAAGGTGGTGCTCAGAATATTCGATTGAGAGAAGGACAATCAGTAGGTAAAGATGGACAAGTTGATAATACGGGGACAGGGATGGGATATTTTCCTGGATATGCAATAGATCAAGAAACGGGTGAGCGACTGAATATTTTCTTTGGAGAAAATTCAACTTATCACCCAGGGGGATTTGCTGCTGAAAATTATGAAGCTAATGGAAGAGATATGATTTGGAATCCAACGAGTGAAGTAGCATTTAATGGAGCACCATTCCCATACAATTTTATAATGGGTGGGCAACACTATATATATGTTACTCGACAAAAGTATGATGAGTGTGCTGAAATTAAGGGACATTTCGAAGGAAGTGTTACTAACTTCCGAAAGGCTTTAAGAGAGGTTACCTGGACTACAATTCCTGTAATTAATGAAGGCTCTAGTCTGACATCTATTGAAGAGGGATTAATTCCAACGGAGTTAAGAATTCAGTTGAGAGTAGATAATCCGTATCAAGTGGAAGAAGGAACTAATGAGTTCCAAGGTTACCCTACATACCGCTTTAAATTAGATGGGCTGGGTAGTGAAGATATTGTTGCTGGTCCGACAGCAGAGACTGCATTAGATAATATTAATGTTGTTCCTAATCCATATTATGGGTATTCTGCGTATGAAATTTCTCAATTCTCAAACACTATAAAAATAACTAATCTTCCTGCGAAGAGTACAGTTACTATATATTCATTGGATGGGAAATTTATCAGACAATATAAGCGAGATGAAGTTGGAACTTATATTCCTCCAAGTAGACCTAGTGCAGGAATTAACACAACACAAGTTTCTCCTGCATTAGAATGGGATTTGAAAAATAATAAAGGGATCCCAGTTGCTAGTGGAGTTTACCTTATTCACGTAGATGCAGAAGGCTTGGGTGAGCGGGTAATTAAGTGGTTTGGTGTAGCGAGAAAATTTGATCCATCAGGGTTATAAAATTAAATTATAAGGAAGGTTGTTTTTTAGAAACAACTTTCCTTATTTTTATTTCAAAAATAATAAGTACTTACAAAAGCTTTTATTTTTATTAAATAAATAGAGTTTGTTTTAGTACTAAAACTAGTAGATTTAATTATGAATAAATTTATTTACATCCTATTTGCAGTTGTTATGTCACTTACAATGTGCCATTCAGCTTTTGCAGGAAATCCTGATCGACAAGGTGAGGCAGGTGCTTATGAGTTATTGATGAATCCATGGGCTCGTTCTGCGGGACTTCACTCTATGGGAACTTCTTTTGTAAATGGTGTCGAGGCTATGAGATTGAATGTTGCAGGACTTTCTAGGGTAAAAGGAACGGAAGTTATGGTGAGTCACGCTAGATATTTAGAAGGAACTGATATCAAAATGAATGCATTTGGTTTGGCTCAGAAAGTTGGAAAAAATGGAACTTTCGGATTGAGCCTTATGTCTATGGATTTTGGAGATATTCCAGTAACAACTGAAAATTCACCGCAAGGAACAGGAGGTACTTTTTCCCCTAATTTTTTCAACCTAGGATTAGGTTACGGACATATTTTTGAAAATAAAATCTCTGTGGGGATTTTGTTTCGAGCAATTTCCGAGAGTACTGCTGATTTGAAAGCATTTGGTTTTGCGCTTGATGCAGGAGTTCAGTATGTTTCAGGACCGCAGGATAATTTTAAATTAGGATTGTCATTGAGAAATGTAGGATCTCCAATGAGTTTTGGAGGACAAGGCCTATCTCAACAGTTGAGTGTTGCTAATTCTACCTATCAGTTATCTTATGAGCAAAGACCATCTGCATTTGAATTACCATCTGTTTTGAACATCGGTGTATCATATGATTTTATTTTAGGAGACAAAAATAGATTAACTGCGGTTTCTAATTTTACTTCTAATTCATTTTCAAGAGATCAGTTAGGAGCAGGGATTGAATATGCATTTAATGAAAAGTTTATGCTAAGGGGTGGTTACAAATACGACTTAGGTCAAAGTAGTGTACCTGATGAAAAAAATGTTTACACAGGAGTTTCTGGTGGATTATCAATTCAAGTTCCAGTTAGTAAAAATTCAAGTACTACATTTGGTATAGACTATGCATTTCGAACGTCAAATCCTTGGGGAGGAACACATAATCTTGCAGTTAGATTAGGATTTTAGAAAAAGAGGATCCTATTAATATTTTTTTTATTTGCTTGATTTTTATTATATTTAAGCAATGTTCAAAATAAGAACGTTTCTATCAACTAGATAGAAACGTTCTTGTTTTTTATTTATTAAGTGCGGAAATGAACTCATTTTTTGAATTGGTTGTTGATATCATTCGGTTAGTTCGAAAAAAATGAGAGTCAAAACAATAATTCAATTGTTGTTCATTTCTCACCTTTTAACCGCACGAGACGTTTTTTAATTTAATACTTTATTATGAAATACAATTATCTGACACAAGAAGGATACGATAGGCTACAAGCTGAATTAGAACAGTTAAAAACAGAAGAAAGACAAAAGTCATCAGCAGCGATAGCAGAAGCAAGGGAGAAGGGAGATCTTTCAGAAAACGCAGAGTATCATGCTGCAAAACATGCTCAAGGACTTCTTGAGTTGAAAATAAATACGATGGAAAAAGAAATGGCTAATGCACGTGTGTTAGATGCGAGTCAGTTAGACAATTCGAATGTGGTAGTACTTTCAAAAGTGAGAATGAAAAACTTGAAAGTAAATAAAGAAATTACCTACCAATTAGTTTCTCAATCTGAGGCAGATTTAAAACTCAAAAAAATATCAGTCACCTCTCCTATTGGCCTAGGACTTTTAGGTAAAGCTGTTGGAGATGTAGCAGAGATACAAACGCCAGGAGGTATAATGAAATTTGAAATTCTAGAAATTTCCTTTTAGCTTATGGCAAGTATTTTCACAAAAATTATCAACGGAGATATCCCTTGTCATAAAATAGCGGAGTCAGAAAATTATTTAGCTTTTTTAGATATTAATCCATGGGAGGAAGGACATACCTTAGTTATTCCCAAAAAAGAAGTGGATTATATATTTGATTTGGATAATGAGGTTTATGAAGGTTTAATGACTTTTTCGAAAAAAGTAGCTCATGCAGTTGAAAAAGCGGTTCCGTGTAAGCGAGTTGGAATGCTTGTCGAGGGCTTAGAGGTGCCTCATGCTCATGTTCATTTGATACCGATAATCAAGCAATTTATTCCAAAACAGAAACCAAAATATTCGCAAGAAGAATTAGCTAAAATTGCGGAAAGAATTAGAAGAAATTTTAAGTAAAAAAAGCAGAATTATTTTATTCTATCTGGGTTGTCCTTGATAAAACTTGCCCATCCACTATGTTTCTTTCCTCCTCCTAAAATACTACTGGATTGGTAATGATGACAAATTGCAGTTGCTAATGCATCTGTTGAGTCTAGATTTTTAGTATCTAATTTTTGATCCAAAATATTGACCAACATAGCAGCAACTTGTTCTTTAGATGCATTTCCGTTTCCTGTTATAGATTGCTTAATTTTTTTTGGAGCATACTCGGTCATTTCTACATCCATTGTAATTGCTGCAGCAATTGCAACTCCTTGAGCTCTCCCTAATTTCAACATTGATTGTACATTTTTTCCATAAAAAGGTGCCTCTATAGCCATGTGATCGGGATTATATCCGCGTATAATTTCTTGTAAACGCTCAAATATTTTTTTTAACTTCAGTGGGTGTGAACCAAGATGCTTCATTGACACTACTCCAATTGTCAACAAACTAATCTTATTTTTCTTTGTCTCTATTATTGCATAGCCTAAGAAATTAGTGCCTGGATCTACTCCTAAAATTCGCATAACTTGATTCTTCAAATTAGATATAGTTAAATTATTTTGATAATTGTTTATTTATAAAAGTACCAATATTTTTAAAGAGAAAAGGACAAAAACCAGATCCTGATTTTTGTCCTTTTACAAGAATTATTTATTGTTAGTTGTTTTCCAACTAGGAATTTTCCTCATTATTCCTGATGAGTAACTGAAACCCATTTCCATGAATATTGACAATTTCAATATTTGGATCAGGTGCTAAATACTTCCTCAATTTAGTTACAAATACATCCATACTTCGAGCAGTAAAATAATTATCCTCAGACCAGATTTTTGTTAAAGCTTCAGATCGAGGTAAAATATCATTTTTGTACATGCAAAACATTCGTAGTAGTTGAGCTTCTTTCGGTGATAATTTGTTTTTACTATCCTCACCTGCTCCATTGTTAAAAGTTAAAATTCTTAAAGGAAAATTGAAATGGAAATTTCCAATTTCAAACTCTTTAATTTCCTCTCTAGGATCATCTTTAGCCTGACTTCTTTTTAGAATTGCTTGAATTCGATATAACAACTCTTCTGAGTTGAAAGGTTTTGTAATATAATCATCAGCTCCGATTTTGAATCCTTTCAGTACATCATCTTTCATAGTTTTGGCAGTCAAAAATATAATAGGCATTTCAGTATCTTTTTCTCTGATCTCTTTTGCTAAAGTAAAGCCATCTTTTTTAGGCATCATCACATCAAAAATACAAAGGTCATATTGACCTTTATTATAACTTTCCAACCCCGCTTCTCCATCAGTTGCCAAAGTAACATCGTAATCATGCATTTCTAAATAAGAACGCAATACATCTCCAAAATTTCGGTCATCTTCAACTAGTAATATTCGGTTGTTTGCTGCAGTCATTTGTAATATTTTTGTTCCAAAAAAAGGATGTTTTAGTTATTGCTGATAAAAGTCAGCGTTTCATTTTATTATAAATAATAATCTTAACATATGTTAAAGTTAAGGATAAATCAGTTGGTGTTCAATAGTCTACGAGAAAAATTAAAAAGTATTTACTCCTCTATATCAAAAGTTTGTAGCTCATTGTTATAAGGGAAAGTAAGTATAAATGTACTCCCTTTTCCTAATTCACTTTTTACATCTATTTGCCCCCTGTGAGCATCCATCAATGCTTTTACATAACTCAACCCTAAACCGAACCCTTTTACATCATGTCGATTTCCTGTATGAACGCGGTAAAATTTATCAAAAATATGTTTTAATGCATCTCGATTCATTCCAATTCCTTTATCCTTTATAATAACTTCAACTCCTTGTATTACATTGCGTGTAGTTATAGATATTTTAGGTTTTTCAGGTGAATATTTATTGGCGTTATCTAATAGGTTATTGATTATATTGGAAACGTGGGTCAAGTCGCCATAGACATATGGATTTGTTGCATTTATTTGAGCTGTAACTTCTCCATCCTTTTTCTCCACTTGCAGGTTAGCATTTTGTATTGCTTGCTTGATTATATCATGCAAATTGATTTGAAGCATGTTAAGCTTATATTCTCGTTTATCAATTAATGCCATTTGTAAAACCTTTTCAACTTGATTATTCATTCGCTTATTTTCTTGACGGATAATATCAGCAAACCTTTTCACCTTGTTTGCATTTCCAGAAATTAATGGACTCGTAATTGAATCAGCAGCCAACGAGATGGTCGCAATTGGAGTTTTAAATTCATGTGTCATATTATTAATAAAATCCGTCTTCATTTCTGAAACTTTCTTTTGCTCAAAAATTACAAGAATGGTGTAAGAAAAACAAAACAAAATCAATCCAGTAAAAATAATTGAAGCTAAAAGCGTTTTCCAAGATGAGCTCCATATTACACTTATTCGATTTGGGAAATGAACCATCAACAAACCAGGTGATTCCAATGCGTAGGAGTTAGAAAATAATTCAGTTTGATAACTTGAATGAAATAAATCATTATCTACATTTTCTATAGAAGAAGAATTTTCATTAATAACTGCAAATGAGCCATTATATATAACGAAGGAACCTTTTTGATGTGAAAAAACACCGTATTGAAAATTTGCTTTAATACCTCTTTTCTTCTTCAATTCTTGATCTAATAGGCCGTGCAAAACATCCAAATTGATTCTCTCCTCCAAGGGATGAAGATTAAGCATTTTTTGAACTTTTTGGTATTCCATTTTATCTTGGAATTGTGAAAACCCAGAATCATTAGTGATAGAGAGTGGGCTCACTGAAGCAGTTGTCAATTGTACATTTCGATAGGTTTGAGCCATGGAGATATCTCCAAGTACTTCTCCTGATCGGAACGATTTTCTAATCCCTCCTGATGGGTAAGAGGCAGGAGTATTAGATCGTAGGTTCAAAGCATTATCATAAGTGGCATTATCTTCCCATACTTCTAAACGTTCCGCAACTTGGGTGATTGCATCTTTTACATTTCTATCGAATTGCCGTTCATTGAGTTTGATATTGAAATTGATCCAGTATAATTGCAATAATATTATTCCAATCATAGCTGCGCTCATGAGACCAATAATCGCCCAAATCGCTTTTTTATTCATTGATATTTAGTATTGGAAAATTTTAAAAAAGATGAATAGTAATCTGTAAATTTACAAAAGATAAGATAGTAAAATAGGAACAAACTTCTATAAGGCTACTACAAATTTATGCAATCAAACGATGTTATGGGAATGTTTAACTAACCTTTAACGATTTTGGAAGAAAAGGAAAGTATTGCTTAGGAAAAGGATACATTCTGCTAATGAAACGTTAAATTTAAATTATAACTCTTTTTAAAATAGAAGAAGCAAAACATATTATATATAATAAATATTTTAATAAAACAAATATGAATCGTTCAAAAATACAAATTACTTGGATTTTACTATTGTTGGGATGTTTTATTTTTCCCAATAGTTCTTTTGCTCAATCAAAAAAACAAGTAGTGATTGTCAAAAAAACAATAGATAAGGATGGAAATGAAGTAGTAGAAAAAATTATCAAAGAAGGAAAAGAAGCAGAAGATTTTGATGTAGCAAAATATCTCAAAGAGGGAGAACATGATGCAACTAATGTCAATGTTGAAATTAAAGTAATTAAAGAAGACGATGAAAAACCTGCTGACGAAGAGCGAGAAATCGAAGTGACAGTTGATGGTGATAATGTATTTATTATGGAAGGCGATGAAAAAACAATTATCAAAATTGATGGTAATGTGGAGAAAAAAGAAATCACAACTGAAGATGGTAAACGCATCATCATTATTAAGTCTGAAGGAGGCGATGAAAACACTTTCGAATTTCTAGAAGATATAGATGTGGAAATGGATGGAGATAAAAGCACTGAGATTCGAATCATGAAAACTCGAAAAGGCAATGGTGCTTTTTTCGGAGTGATGATTGACCCAACAGCAGAAGGAATGGAATTATTGGATGTTGTAAAAGATAGTCCTGCGGAAAAAGCTGGCTTGAAAAAAGGAGATATTTTGCAATCAGTTAATGAGCATCAAGTTTCAACTTACGAAGAATTGACTAAAGCATTGTCTAGTTACAAACCAGGAGATTCTATTGTAGTGATGTATAAAAGAGATGGTCAAGTCAACAAAGTACAAGCGAATTTAGCCGACTCTAAAGACATCCCATCGAGTAAAAAAATGATTTGGAAAACAGATGATGGAGAAATAATTGAAATAAAAGAAGGGCAAGAGATGCATTTCCATGAAGAAGGAACAGAGGGGACTAAAAAGATCAAAAAGAAGGTTATTATCAAAAAGGAAAAAGATAATTAATTATCTTTTTTGAATGATTAATAATAAAATTTAAAACCCATTCCTATCAAAAAGATAGAAATGGGTTTTATTATTTGAGATTTTGTTTTATAGGTAAGACAAACTTAGATAATCAATTCAATTTTAAAAGACCGTGGGTATAATCTTTTTTTCCAATTCCAACAATTCTCTTTTCTAACAATATCATATTATTATCTAATTTTTGAGCTCCTTGAAACCAAAGATAATCTTTTGGAGATTCAAAAACTCCTTCATCCTTCTCAAAAATAATTTGCTCTTTTCCAACCTCTCCTTTGTTATTTATGGATATGAGTTTAGTAACATATTTTTCACTAATACCATCAAACAATCCCGCTGATTTACCTTTGCTAAAAGTATTTCCACTATTATCCTTATTAAACATTAGATAGTGATTTTCATTTCGATGTAATGTTATCAACGATTTAAATTCTTTATCAATCATTTGTTTTTTTATCAAAGTCATCCAACTCATTTCTCCATCAAAATAAAATGAAGGAATAATTATCGTACTCGTTTGATATTTTCTGAGATGTGAACCTCTATCACTATCATGATAATCTATCTTTCTTTGAGTGAAAAATGTAAGTTTATTGTTAAATACATGGTAATTTTCAGTATAAAACGTTCCTAATTTGGTAAAGTGTTTATTCTCTTCTATATGATTATAAATTTCATCCGACCAAGGATAAACATTAGCAAATATCTCTTCCCCTTTTTCATTGTACTTATTTAAAAAGAAACCATGTTGAGTAATAGGCTTCTTTTCTCTTTTGTGATACCCTCCAAAAATGAATTCCGTCCCATCTTTTAGAGTCACTATTTTTGGATCATTAATAAATCCTTCATGAGGCTTCACCTTAACTTTACTTTGACTACCATCTTTAGAAACCTTAAACAAATAATATTCGAACTGTGAAGCAGTAATTTTGTCTTTGGCTTTTTTCAAGTCAACTCTACCAAGTACACTAATTACTCCTTGATTGGAAATATTAATATCTGTGATGAGTATTTTTTTATCTATAAATGGAATTGTAGTTTTTAGTTCCCATTTTAAATTCAGTTCATTATCCAAAACAACAAAATTATATGCCTCTTCCTTTTTTTGTTTAAACTCAGTTATCTTTTTTACGTTTGAAAATAGGACTAAACTAGAATCTAAACTAATATCAATTCCTGCATAATCTGTTTCATCTTCGCTATCTCTTGGTGAGCCATTATTTTGATAAGGAATAGAACATAATAACTTCATTTTTTTAGGGCTTCCATTACCTAATTGATAGGTGTAATAATGTGCCATTTTCTTCTTCTTGTCATAATACGTACCTAGTACAAAATTTCCTGATACCGTAGATATCATTTCATAGTATTTTATCAGTTTGCCATTATGCTTAAAGTCTAGTTCAATCTCTTCAACTATTTCATTGTTATAATTAAATTTAAATAGTCTCCTTTTCTTCAAGTTTTCTTTTACTAAGAAATAGTAATATGTTTTACTTGTTCCAAAATAGTTTTTGCTAAAGTAACCTTTGCCTGAAGCTGTCTTTTTTTTATAGTCTGTACCCCAATTAATTCCAGCTATTTGAGCTTGTTGGAGAAATGGAAAAACGAATAACGCAAGAAGAAAAAGTAGATTTTTCATCAGAGATAGTTTGAACGTATATTAATTGAAATGGCTAAGAAAAAAGCTAGGAATAAATAATTACTATAAGATACTGAAGTAGTTTTATAGCAAAAATAAAAAACAAGGAAAAAAAAATCAATCACATTTCCAAAGCATATCCGACAACTCATAACTTTCGCCTCTAAAAGAGTAATGCCACCACTCTGTCGTAATCGGATGTAATTCGACTTCCTGCATCGTTTCCAATAATATTTTTCGATTTGTTAAAATCTCTTTGGATAAATTAGTATAAGCATGATGCGCCTCTTTTCCAAAGTAATCAAAAGCAGTACCCATGTCCAATTGTTTTCCGTCAGCATCGACAATGGTCAAGTCAACCGCAGCTCCTCGATTATGCATAGAACCTTTTGTAGGGTCAGTAACGTAAAGTGGATTTTTAAATTTATCCCATAATTTTTGCTGAATTGGACGAGGTCGGAAACAGTCCAACATTTTTAACCCAAGCCCTCCTTCTTTCAACATCAGATGTGCCTCAACTATTTTTTGAGCAACTTCAGGTCTGAGAAAACAACGGTTACAATCGTACATTTTTTCTTTGACAAAATTATTCGTTGTAGCATATCGCATGTCAATAATAATCGTTGAATCTAATTGAATTAGTTCTGTCCATTGAGTTGTGTCGTAATCAAAAACGATAGCCTTAGGAGTTTCTTTTTCAAGTAAAACATCTTGAGATAAAGTTGTAAAAGTTTGATTATTTTTTTCTTTAGTTGAAGGTGTTTCTCCACAAGCCGAAAAAAGTAAGAGAAAAGGGAAAATATATTTCATGTTATTTGTTTTTAGGTAGAGGTATCGAATAACTTTAAGTTATCCGATATCTCCAAATCGAAAGTTATTCCTCAAATAGTTCCTTCAATTTTGCATCCAAATTAGCTCCACGTAAATTCCTCGCTAAAATTCTTCCCTCTTTATCTAATAAAATAGTATGCGGAACTGAGGTAACAGAATATTGCTTAGCTACTTGGTTTTTCCATCCCTTCAAATCACTCACATGACTCCATGTTAATTTATCTTTAGCAATCGCTTTTTCCCAATTATCTTTTTTTCGATCTAAACTAACTCCGAGTACTTCGAAACCTTTACTTTTGTATTTATTATACAACTTAACCACATGTGGATTTTCTCTCCGACAAGGCCCACACCAACTCGCCCAAAAATCGATCAAGACCACTTTCCCTCGAAGGTCACTCAACTTCATTGGTTTGTCATCAGGAGTATTTTGTTCGAAATCAGGGGCGACTGCACCGACTAAAAAGTTTTTAGCATTGTCAATATTTTTTTTCAACTCAACCATATAAGGTAATTTCTCATCGCCGTATTTTTGAAGAAATAAATTACCATAATCAGCATGCGAAGGGTGATTTTTACTTTTTAAAGTTTGGACAATTGCCCCCAAAGCAAATCGATATGCTTGGCTTTCAGGATTCATTTTTCTCAAAACATTATCCAACGTAATTTTCATTTGGGCTTGGTCAAATTTGACAGCATTCAATGTCGCAGTATAATCTCGAAACGTTTCAAAGAGTGCAGGCATTCGATCCATGTCAGGATCTTTTAAATCTAAATGAGTAAAATATTCATTGACATAATATTCCACTTCGTTTGGATATGCACCTTTGTTATTAGGGAAACTCAAATATATTTTGGTTGCTACAATTTTTCCAACAAAAGGATGCTTCGCTCTCATGCGATTATACATTTCTGTTTGAGCATCGTCATTTAATTTTAGTTTCGAAATGATTTCTGTTTGAGCAGAAGGGTTTCGGGCAGCTTGCGCAAGTTGACGATTTAAATTTTTCGCTTTTGCTTGGTAACCTCTAACTTGATTAATAGCAATTTCGTAATCTGAATTAATAGGTGAATTGGTGAATTCAGATTTTCGAATATTACTGCATCGACCTTGCATCGTCAAGTTTTTTTCCCTTCCTAAAATGACTGGTTTAGTTTTTCCTTGTTGTGCGCCTACGAAATAAAATTGATTTTCTGAGGTTGGCAGTATAAATGTAAATACATTGTTAGAATCAGGCATGGCAGTTTTGAGAATAGAAAAAGAATATCCATCAAAACGATATAAATAAAGAGGAGTATCCTTTTTGCAATCGCTTAACTTACAATTGAAAGTTACATGTTCATTGGTTTTTTCGATGACTTGTTCAACAGTTTTTTGTTGTGCCTTGCAACTTGAAAAAAGAAAAATGATTAAAAAAGGGAGGGCAATATTTATTTTAAAATTTTTCATATCGAAAATTATTTTTGATAGGTTTTTTCTAAAAAATCGTTTTACGAAGAAAGCAAATCTATAAAGTCTTGTTCCGTTAAAATTTCAACAGTTCCTAAAGCAGTTGCTTTTTTTAATTTACTTCCTGCTTTTTCACCTGCAACGAGGATATTTAAATTAGAGCTAACAGCAGAGATATTTTTAGCACCTAATTCTTCCGCTCTACGCTGAGCCTCTTTTCTTCCCATTTGAGTTAATGTTCCTGTGAACAATATTGTCTTGCCCGAAAGCAATGCATCTGCTACAATTGCTTTTGGAATATCATTTTCTGTTTGAAACATGTTGACACCAAACGATTCCATTTTATTTAATAAGGTAATGTTTTCTTCTTTGGAGAAAAACGCTATTACATTGTCTGCAACCTTAGGGCCAATATCTTTTATTTCTGTGAAATTCTCTTCTGTCCAATTTTGTAAATCTTGAACTTTTTTAATTTCAGCGGCCAAGAGTTTAGATACTTTTTTTCCTAAATGATGAATGGATAAACTATGTAAAACTCGATGAATTGGATTTTTTTTAGCTTTTTCAATAGCTAATTTTAGCTTTGAAGCGGAACGTTCTCCGAAGCCTTCCAATTCTGAAATTTTTTCATAGTCTAGATTGTAAATATCTCCAAAGTCTTTTAGCCAACCTTCTTCGTAAAAACGCTCTACATACGATTTTCCAAAACCATCAATATCCATTGCATCTTTTGAAACATGAAAAATCATTCGCTGAACAACTTGAGCTTGGCAAGCTGTAACATTGTCACAACGCCAAGCAGCTTCGTTTTTAGCACGCGTAAGTATATTGTTACATGATGGGCAGTGAGTTGGGAAAATAATTTTATGCTCGCTTCCATCTCGCAAATCATCCATCGGTTTGACGATATAAGGAATCACATCACCTGCTCGCTCCACCAAAACAGTATCGCCCAAACGAAGATCTTTACTCGATATAAAATCAGCATTGTGCAGTGAAACTGAGGAGATTGTTACTCCAGCCAAAGCCACAGGTTCGAGTTTTGCCACAGGTGTTACCGAGCCGATTTTCCCAATTTGATATTCAACATCAATTAGTTTTGTAGATGCTTGCTTTGCTTTAAATTTGAAAGCAATTGCCCATCGAGGGTGATGATTTGTGAAGCCACATTTGTCTTGTAATTCCAAGCTATTGACTTTTACCACCATTCCGTCAATCTCATAGTCATAACCTTCTCTTTTTGCTTCCCATCCTATGCAAAAATCAATCGCTTCTTGAATATTTCTACAAACCTTTTTTTCTATGGTTGGTATTTTAAAACCTAATGATCCAAGTAATTCAATTGATTCATCATGTGTCGTTTGGTTTTTTAAAACATTATTTCCTTCAGTATCTAGCGCTACACCTATTTGATAAACAAAAGCAACTAGATTTCGTTTTGCAGCATCTTTTGGATCTTTTACTCGCAGCCCTCCAGATGCAGTATTTCGAGGGTTAGCAAAAAGCGTCAGACCTTCAACGGCACGTTTTTTATTCATTTTTTCAAATAAATCTTTCCGAATTACTACCTCGCCTCTAAGCTCTACTTTTTTAATATTATATTTTTCAAAATTAGCTCTTAAAGGAACAGAGGGCATCGTTCGAGCGTTGGCAGTCATTTCTTCTCCCATTGTTCCATTACCCCGAGTTGCACCTCTGATAAATTGATTGTTTTCATAAACAAGTGCGATACTTCCTCCATCAAATTTTGGTTCAACTACATATTCTATGTCAACATCTTCAGGAAGGTTAACCAATTTTTTAATTTGAGTATCAAAGTCATTTAAGTCATCCGCATTGTAAGAATTGCCTAGTGAAAGCATAGGAACCAAATGTTCCACAGAAGGTAAGTCCTCTGTCAATTCATTCGAAACTCGTTGAGTTGGAGAGTCAGAGGTAATGAGTGATGGATTGTTTCCTTCCAGAACTTCTAATTTTCTATATAAAGAATCATATTCGAAATCACTAATCACTGGGTCATTCTGGATCGAATATTTCCATTCATGAAATACTAAAATTTTTCGTAAATCACTAATCTGATTGTCAAAAACATCTTCTGTTAAATATTTTTTGGATAAATCAACAAGGCTTCGTTGTTCGGAAGTGGAATACATATTTTTTTTGAAATTGAATTTAAATAATTTATGAACTTGAAAATCTATCTAACCCTGTAAAATTAAAAAAAGCTCTTGCAAAAATGAATCTGCAAGAGCTTTTGATTTTTTTAAACTAAAAAAGTGATATTACATTTTTAACATCTTTTTAGTGATTTGATTTTTTCCATCAGACAAAATCAAATTATAAATTCCAGTTGGCAGATTAGTTACCTCGATTGGGAAAACATTTTTACCAGAGGGAACCATTATTTTTTTGTTCGAAATCTGTTTCCCGTTTTGATCAATCAATTGCAAATCATAAGTGTCTGAAGTTAGAGCATTCGTTCTCAAGTTCATAATATCACTCACTGGGTTTGGAAAAATGTCAAGGGCGACAGTTTTTTCTAATTCACTCAGTGAGTTTGGATTAGCATCAATAGACATAGATCCCATACTAGCGTTGTCTCCATTAGTGTTACCATTGTCATTTACTGCATTACCTCCGTAGTAAAAAGTTACTGTACCACTTGCTGGTGCTGTCCATTCCATTGTGAATTCATTATTGCTACTCGATGAGCTTTGCTCCGCATATTGTCTTCCGTTTCCAAGAGTCGCAAATTGAACATTAGAGCCAGGAGTTGACCAAGTATTAACTGGGGCCCCATTCATGCCGTCTGCCGCATTCAATGAAGTAATTTGAAATCCATATCCAGCAGGACTACCTGTCGCATCTATAGTCATTTTTACATTATAAGTTTCGCCAGGATTAAAATTATCAGTTATTACTGTTCCTCCTACATTTGTAATTTCCAGAACAGGTGTTACTCCAAATGTACCATTATTATGGCAGGTTTGACAAGTACGGTTGTTTGATGTATTGTCGTCTGGTGCACCTGTATTTCCCTCAGAATTAGCACTAGCACGGCCATCAGAATTACCAAGGAATAAAAATGCTCCAGCCATTAAGGCAAAGAAAGTGTAAATGATTCTTAATTTCATAGATTGAGATTTTAGGTGATTTTTTTAATATATTAATCTTTAATGAACATCTAAATGATATTTTTTATTAATACCTTAAAATGTCATAAATGGCTGCGTGAAGTATCAAAAAAGCAAAGAAATAGATCAACTTAAAAAATTATTTTTTGATTAAAGATTAATTTTATTGTCTTTTGAATTGCAAATAATTTTCTTAATTAACTTCAAAAAACGACTAATATAGGTTTTTTTTTATAGAAAAGAAGAGTTACAAAAAAAGGGGAATATTTCTGTAAAAATTGTAAATAAAATATAATATATTTGCTAAGTTAACTTTTCTCTTACCTTCTCGTAAACCTTGTATTATAATAAAGAAGATCCTATTTTTGTGGTACTTCTATTTCAAACCAATAGATTAATTTCACTTAGAAAGCCTCTATAGCAAAATAAATATTTTTTTGAGAGAAAAAATACTCATCATACTTCTTTTTGGGTTATTCCAAATGAATGGAAACTCCCAAGATGCTCTGGTTAAATCAAAGACTTTGGGGCTGGAATTCTCTGTAAAAGGGGGGTTCTACAATGACTATGTAATATTGGAGCTAAGGTCTCCAGGTGCAAGAATATATTACACAACTAATGGATCAAAGCCGACTCGACGCTCAAAAGTTTATGATAAACCAATCGTAGTTAAATCAACTACGGCCATTCGAGCTATTGCTAGAAAAGGTCGCCGTAAAAGTAACATCAAAGGGCATACTTTTTTTATTGGTGAGGAACCCTCTACTTTTCCTGTTGTCTCTATGTTGGTTCCTCCACAAATTTTATTTGACGAAGAGAATGGGCTATTTATTGAAGGACCTGATGCAGATTCATCTTATGCAAAGTTTGGGGCAAACTTTTGGAGTAAAAAAGAAGTAAAAATTAATTGTGAGATTTTCGAAACTGATGGGACTTGTGTTTACAGAAGTAATTCTGGCTTTCGATTATTTGGAGGAATGAGTCGTTTATTTCCTCAGAAATCAATAGTTCTTGTTGCAAGAGATAAGTATGGGAAAAAACGAATAAAGCATAAGATCTTTGGAAAAGGAACCCCTAAAAAGCATAAATATTTAGTTCTTCGAAATTCAGGAAGTGATTGGGGGAAAGCTCATTTACGAGATAAATTTATGACAAGCTTGGTGGATGATTGGGATATTGAAGTTCAGGATTCTAGACCTTCTCATGTGTATATTAATGGTAAATATTGGGGGATTTATAATATTCGAGAAAAAGTAAATCGGTTCTATTTGCAAGAACATACAGATGTGGATAAGGATAGCTTGGATTTGATGGAGCATCGAATGAATCGGAAAAGAGGTAGCGCTATTCATTATCAAAAAATGCTCAAATTTATGAAAGAAAACGATTTGAGTGATCCAACTAGTTATGCGTATCTCAATTCATTGATGGAAGTTGAAAATTTCATTGATTATAAAGTTGCTCAGATTTTTTTTGATAATCAAGATGCTGGTGGGAACATAAAATATTGGCGCCCACAAACTCCTACTGGAAAATGGCGTTGGATTTTATATGATACAGATTGGGGATTTGGATTGCATGATGAAAGAGCCTATAGGAATAATAGTCTTGCCTTTCATACTAAAGAGAATGGACCTGCTTGGCCGAATCCAGAATGGAGCACTTTTATATTGAGGAAATTATTAGAGAATAAAGAGTTTGAGGAAAAGTTTATCAATCGATTTTGTGATGCATTGAATACTTCTTTTGAAAATAATAATGTTGAAGCAAAGTTAGACGAACACATTAATATGTTGTCTCCTGAAATTGATAAACATTTAAAGCGATGGAAACTGAGTAGAAAAAAGTGGGAGTATGAATTGAAGGTCATGAAAAAATTCGGAAAAGAGCGACCTAATTTTACTCGAATGCATTTGATGGAAAAATTTAATACAGGTGCAATTGTAAATTTAGAGATAGAGTCTCAAATTGGTGGTTATGTTGTTTTGAATGGGAATGTAAAAATTGATAATAGTGTATTTGAAGGAAAGTATTTTGAACGAATTCCTGTTGCTTTGCGAGCAGTTCCAAATTTTGGATATCGTTTTTCACGTTGGGAAGGATTGAGTTTCAAAAATGTTGATCATGAGTTAATTGTTAGTTTGGAAAAGAGAAAGAGGACAATTTTGAAAGCTGTCTTTGAGAAATATGAACATCCTTTGGCCAATCAAATTATGATTAATGAGATCAGTTCCAATAATAAAAAAACAGGTGATTGGGTAGAGATTTATAATTCAAGTGAAGAAATAGTTAATGTAAATGATTGGATTTTCGCAGATTCTAAAAATGGATTTACACTTCCTAACGTGAATTTGGAACCAAAATCGTATCTTATTCTTTGTGAAGATTCATTGGCTTTTCGAAAAAATTTCCCAGACTATAGTATGCCTATTGTTGGGAATTTAGGTTTTGGGATTAAAAAGAAAAAAGAGCAATTAGGGCTGTATACTGATGGGGGAGCTTCTGTTGATAGTACAGCTTATCATATTGTACCGTTGGATTCAATTTTTACGATGAGCCTATTATTACCACATTTAGATAACTCGGATATGGAAAATTGGGAAATTATACGAGGTAATGGAACACCAAGTAAAGAGAATCCATTCTATTTACAAAGCTTAATAAAAGCACAACAAGATTTATATTTGCGAATAGGAGTAGCAATAGGTATTTTGTTAAGTTGTTTTATTGTTTTAAGTTTTAGAAGGCGAAAAGAATTAAAAAGAACGGCTTAAAGCATAGAGGAAACAAATTAAAAAGGAGAGAATGGAAAGTTTATTTTCATTCTCTCCTTTTTAATTTGTTTCTTCCAAGCAGGGCTTGTTTAGTTTTGAGGTAAACCCACTACAAAATGGCAGAGAATAAAAAAGGAAAAATTACGCTAGAAGATCTGGGATATGGTTCTGGTTTGCAATCTAAAAAAAGATTTATTAATAAAAATGGAAGCCTTAATGTAGAGAGAACAGGATTTTCGAATTGGACACTTTATCATCAGTTGACGGAAGCATCATGGATTGGGTTTTTTATGTATGTTATATTTTATTATGTTTTAGTGAATAGCATTTTTGCAATAGTTTATTTATTAATTGGTGTTGAATCATTTGGAGGAGTTGACTCCGGAAAACTAGTTGAAAATTTTAGTCAGACGTTTTTTTTTAGTGTACAAACTTTTACTACCGTAGGATACGGGATGATGAACCCAATTGGAATGGCTGCTAACTGGGTGGCTTCATTAGAAGCTTTAGTTGGATTATTATCCGCGGCAGTTGCAACGGGGTTATTATTTTCAAGATTTTCAAGACCAGTTGCTCAAATTCTTTATAGTAAAAACGCAGTAATTGCTCCTTTTCAAAATGGAAAAGCTTTCATGATTAGGGTTGCAAATACGAGGGATAATAAAATTATGAATTTGGAGGCAAAAATTAGTGCAACTTGGCATGAAGAAGTGAATGGCGAGGAGATTAGAAAATATGCTTTATTGAAATTAGAGCGGGATCGAGTTTTCCTTTTCCCTCTGAGTTGGACGATTGTTCATCCCTTGAATGAAGAGAGCCCTTTTTATACTAAAGGAGAAGAAGAATTAGAGAAAATGAACGTAGAGTTTTTAGTAATGTTGGAAGGGTATGATGAGTCGTATAATCAAATGATTTATTCAAATACATCTTATACTTGCGAAGAGATTATTTGGAATGCGAAGTTTAAGATAATGTTTCATTCTAATAATGAAAAAGGAACGATATTAGAATTAGACAAAATAAATAATATTGAATTAATAGATGAAATTTTATAACAAAAGCTAATTTCTTATCATTATTTTTTAGCGAGCATTCTCACCGCCGCCATTTCTCGATAATATTGTCGAGCTTCGATAGCAGGAGCCCCAAAATATGTTTTACCTCCTTCCAAGGTTTTAGATACGCCTGACTTGGCAAGGACAATTGCTTTTGCTCCAATGCGTATGCTTTGAGCTACCCCAACTTGACCATAAAGTGTGACATTATCTTCGATAACTGTTTTCCCCCCAATTCCAACTTGTGCTGCAAAGAGGCAATTTTTTCCGACAATTACTCCGTGACCGATATGAACTTGACAATCTAATTTTGATCCCTCGCCAATGATGGTATCTCCAGAAACGCCTTTGCTAATTGTACAAGCTGCACCAATGTCAACTCGATCTTCAATGATCACTCGACCTCCTGATCTCCACTTCTTGAAACTTTCTCCATTTCTTTTAAAATAAAAAGCATCTGTCCCAATAACACTTCCTGAATTAACTACACAATGATCGCCAATAAAGGTGTGTTCATGAATAATAACATTGGATTGGATATAAGTATATTTTCCAATTTTCACATTGGGAGCAATCATGACATTTGGTTCAATGATCGCCGATGGATGGATAATTGCTCGATCACTTATCTCTTGATTTAAAGGTTCAAAAGGGCGAAAACTTTTAATTATTTTATTGTAAACTTCAAAAGGTTGATCGCAAAATAACAATGCTTTTCCCGGGGGACAATTTACTCTTTTATTTAAAATGATAATTGAAGCAGAGGAGTTAAGAGATTTTTGAAAATATTTTTCAATATCAACAAAAGTAATATCGCCTATTTCTACTTTATGAATTTCATTGATCCCCGTAGCAGCAATGGAATTATCTCCAATGATTTCGCAATGATATTTTCCAGCAATTGCGAGGATAGGAATAGGTGTTTTGAATTTCATTTCATTATTTTTAAAAGCTTTCTATTTTTTCAACTGGGAGGCCTTATATATTCTAAATTAATGTGCTTCTAACCAATCTTTACCGGTATCCATTCCAACCAAGATCGGAACTTGTAAATTTGGCATTGCATTTTTCATTTCGTTTTCAATAATTGGTTTTACCTTTTCTAATTCAGGCTTAAATACATCAAAAACTAATTCATCATGGACTTGTAAAATCATTTTGGTTTTGAAGTTTCCATCTTTCAAAGCTTTATGAATATTGATCATAGCAATTTTGATCATGTCTGCAGCTGAACCTTGAATTGGAGTATTGATTGCTATCCTTTCGGCATTACTTCTGATTAGACCATTTCTAGAATTGATGTCTCGTAATTTTCTTTTCCGTCCTAATAATGTTTTTACGTAGCCATGCTCTCTAGCGAATTCCACCGTTTCATCCATATAAGTTTTCAAACCATTATACTGTGCGAAATAATTGGAAATCAATTCGGTTGCCTCTTTTCGTTTAATGTCTAATTGTTGAGAAAGGTTAGTTGCACCTGCGCCGTAGATGATAGAGAAATTGACGGTTTTTGCATTTCGTCTTTCATCAGGGGTAACTTCTTCAAGCGTTTTTCCATAAACCTTTGCAGCTGTAGCTTGATGAATATCATGACCTGCTTGGAAGGCTTCAAGCATCGCTTCGTCTTTACTAATTTCAGCAATGAGACGTAATTCAATTTGTGAATAATCTGCAGCCAATAAAATATGATCTTTATCACGAGGGATAAATGCTTTTCTAACTTTTCGACCTTGTTTCGTTCGAATTGGAATATTTTGCAAATTTGGGTTGTTTGAACTTAATCTTCCGGTTGCTGCTAAAGCTTGATTGAAAGAAGAGTGAATACGTCCAGTTTTGGGATTTACCATGTTTGGAAGTGCGTCGACATAAGTCGATTTTAATTTTGTTAGACCACGGTAGGTTTGGATTTTTTCAACAAAAGGATATGTCTTTGCAAGTTCTGTCAATTTAGATTCATCAGTTGAGAATTGACCAGTTTTTGTTTTTCTCCAACGGTAAGGGATTTCCATTTTAACAAAGAGAACCTCTCCTACTTGTTTTGGGGAGGCTATATTAAATTCAACCTCAGCTTCCTTGTGAATATCTTTTTTTAAATTTTCAACTTCTGCTTCCAATTCTTTAGAATAATTCTTTAAGAATTCTGAGTTCAATTTAATTCCTTCAAATTCTAAATCAACCAAAACATTGATTAGCGGCTCTTCCAGCTCATTGTATAGTTTTTCTAATTTTTCTTCTTTGAGAAGAGGTTGTAATTCACTTTGTAATTGTAATGTTACATCAGCATCTTCTGCAGCATACTCACCTGCTTTCTCTACTGAAACATCTCGCATGGTTAATTGCTTTTTTCCTTTTTTTCCAATCAAAGTTTCGATGGATACGCAATCATAGCCTAAATAAGATTGAGCGAGAAAGTTCATATTATGTCGTAATTCTGGCTCTAATAAATAATGAGCGACCATTGTATCAAAATATTTTCCTTTCACTTCGATTCCATACCATTTTAGGATCAAGGAATCATATTTTATATTTTGTCCTACTTTAACAATTTTTTCATTTTCAAAAAGTGGCTTAAATTCATCAACTATTTTTTTCGCTTCTGTAAGATCAACCGGAATAGGAACATAGAAACCCTCATGTTTTTTTATGGAAAAAGACATACCGACCAATTCTGCCTCGTTGGCATCAATTCCTGTTGTTTCTGTATCGAAGCAAATGGAATTTTCTTTAGATAAAAGTTGAATTAATTCTGCTCGTTTTTCAAGTGAATCAGTTAACTCGTAATTATGATCAACGTTAGTTATATTTCTTTCAGCAATTGAAAACTTAGGAACGAAGGCATTATTATCTGTGTAAATATGTTTTTTAAGTTCCGCATCACCAAATAAACTTCCTTGTGTCCCGCTTTTATCATCATTCTTGACCTTTGATTGGGTAGCTGGCATATTGGCATCCTCTATCCCCAAGATTTGTTTTCCTAGGGTTTTAAATTCAAGTTCTCTAAATAATTCAGTAAGACTATCTCTATTAAATGGTTCAACAATATATTTTTTTGCATCAAATTGCACTGGAACATTTATGTCTATTGTTGCTAATACTTTTGATAATCTTCCTTGTTCTTCAAATGCGATTACTTTTTCTTTTTGTTTTCCTTTAAGCTTATCAGTATTCTCATAAAGACCTTCCATCGAACCATAAAGTTTGAGTAATTTAACTGCAGTTTTTGCACCAATTCCTGGTATGCCAGGAATATTATCAACTGCATCTCCTTGCATTCCTAAGATATCAATAACTTGATCGATACGTTCGACATCCCATTTTTCTAGGACTTCTTTTTTACCAAGTACTTCCACATCACCACCTGACCGAGCAGGTTTATACATAAATACTGTATCTGAAACTAGCTGTGCATAATCTTTATCTGGAGTCACCATGTAAACTTCAAAACCTTCTTTCTCGGCCTGCTTTGCCAAGGTTCCAATCACATCATCAGCCTCGAAACCTTCCTTGGTGACAACTGGAATATTAAATGCTTTGATAATTTTTTTGATTATTGGAATGGCAATGGAGATTGGTTCGGGCTGAGCTTCTCGATTGGCTTTGTATTCTTTAAACATTTCATGTCGAAAGGTTGGACCCTTTAAATCAAAAGAGACAGCAATGTGAGAGGGTTTTTGTTTTGCTAAAATATTCCATAGGTAACGAGTAAATCCAGTTACTGCTGAAACATCCATTCCTTTAGAATTTATTAATGGACGTGTAATAAATGAATAATGTGCTCGGTAGACTAAGGCATGCCCATCAAGAAGGAATAATTTTTTTTCAGACATAATATTTAGATATTGTTGATTGGTAGAAAGAAATTAGTTTCTACTTGCTGATTCATTTTTTATAAAGATAATATAGGACAAAACTAATCAAAATGAGAGGGAAAAAGAAAATAAGAGGATTTGTAACACGTGGTTTTTTAACATAAAAATACCCACTCTATTTTTGGAGTGGGTAAAGTGTAAAATATGTTTGAGTTGGATATAAAATAAATCGCAACTCAAGGTATAGTTTATTATTTATTTTGAAATAGTATAAGTTAATCCTACTAATAAATATGTCTGTAAAGGGTTATCACCTTTGTATGTGCTATCGTCAAAGTTATCAATGGTGATTATTTCTGGATTAACAACTGTTGGATCAGCCAGGAAAGTATTATAGCTTTCTTGTTTATTTTTTCTCAAGCCAAATTCAACTCCGACTCCAATTCCTTTGAAAGCAGTAAAATTAATTCCATTTATCCAGGTCCAGTTAGAGAAATTGTTAGCATCGGAGTAACTAACAAAAGCAGAAAGGTTTGTTCTCCAAGCAATCCCCATAGGTAACGCTTGTTTATAATCTGCTACAATTTTACAACCAAGTGAGGAAATGTACGAAACATTATCTTTGGCCATTACAATATTGTAATTAAAAGGATGAAAAACTACAACTAAATTTTGGATTGGTGTCCAAGTTGCTCCTGCTCCTAGATCTAAGTATCCAGGATTATTGAAGTTGTTTAAAAAAGTTGATCTGTACTCACCAAGTGCAGAAACTGCCCATTGGGAATTTATTTTGTAGCCAAATAACGAAGATAGATTGATTGCATCTGCTGTCGTTTCAAAACGAGTAGTGTCTGCTAAATCTTTATCGTCCTTGTCTATGATTAATTTAGTTTTGGCTACATTAATATTTAAGCCATTTTTCCAAAAATATTTCTTTTGATTGAGATTGGCAAAGGCTCCACCTGTTAATCCGTAATTAATTAATTGCGCATTTGGGTTACCTGCTCCTAACCATTTATCAAATTGAGAAAAATTAGCTCCAATAGTTCCAGATGCTCCAATCTTCCAGTCAGGATAAACAATCAACTTCTTTTTGATACCAGCGATTTCCTCTTCAAGTGCTTTTACTTCAGCATTTTTTGTAGCAACCGCAGCTTGCTTCTCATTAAGCACTTTTTGCATCTCTTCAGTTGTTTGTGCATTCAAAAGATTAGTCATCAAGAAAACTAAAATAAGAATTGAAATAAATTTTGAATTCATTTTTTAATTGTTGTTTTTTGTATGAAATATTTTTCTAAAATAAGAACAATAATAAGTCATTTAAGACTTTAATTTGCTCTGAAGCAAAATTATGTAAAGGAATAATAATTCTATGTCTTCAACTTCTTCGATAGTATCAGGTGCATCATCTACCTCTTCAGAAAAATGTTTTTTTCTCTTTTTCTTTTTCTAATAATATCAACACAAAAATTATAGTTGATTGAATAAACCCAAGTGGAAAATTCAGACCGACCATTAAATTTTGAGAGTTTTAGAAAAGTTTTTTGAAAATCTCTTGGCTCGTGCGTCATTTTTTTAATAAAAAATATACTTACTATATATTTTACCAGAATACCCTTGGTACAGTATATTGAAATAGCCAGGTCTTTGAGTTTTGATAACTAATTCGACTAAATCAAAGTTTTCCAGTTTTCTTTTCCCTTGCGTTGACAACGGGTATTGAAGTACATAGGTTGTTGAAAAAAACTAAATATTAGTTTCTATAAAATAAAAGGTCAAATCGCCTTTTATTTTGCTATCGTCAGGAACATTTTAAATTTGAAAAAACACATTTTTATTATCGCAAATGTAACGAATCCGCAGAAAATAACACTTGTTATCTGATTTTTTGCATCGAGTAAAATTTGAAATACTTTATTTACCAGTGATTACACTGATTTATTTATTTTTTTAAATATTTTTAGCCTTTTAAATATTTGATGAAGAAATCGTAAAATTTTCCAAAATATTATCAATGATGAGAAAAATATTATTTCTAATTTCTTTTTGTTTAGTTTTTTTTCAAAATACCTCTTTTGGCCAAGAACTTTCTAAAGTTGATGAAGATGCATTTTTTATTAAAAAAATATACGATACTGCTTTGACTCAAGGGCAATGTTATCCTTGGTTGACTCATTTGACGACTAAAATAGGAGGACGGTTGGCTGGTTCTCCTCAGGCAGCGGCAGCGGTGGAATACACAAAACAAATGTTAGATACACTGGATTTAGATTCTGTTTGGTTAGAACCGGTAATGGTACCTCATTGGGTGCGGGGAGAAAAGGAACAAGTTAGAATTGTCAATTCTGGGGTTATTGGATCTATGGACTTAAATGCTCTTGCACTAGGAAATTCAATAGGTACTGGTAAAGAGGGAATTACAGCAGAAGTAATAGAGGTGAAAAGTTTAGATGAGGTGGAGAAATTGGGTGCAGCTAAAATTAAGGGCAAAATTGTATTTTATAATCGTCCAATGGATCCAACTCAGTTGCGAACCTTTAATGCTTATGGAGGCGCAGTAGATCAAAGGGGAAGCGGACCATCAAAAGCTGCTGAGTATGGAGCTGTTGGAGTTTTAGTTCGTTCGATGACAACAAGGTTGGATGATGTTCCGCATACTGGAGCTTTGGGTTATAAAGACGGAGTAAAAAAAATCCCTGCAGTAGCAATTTCAACCAATGATGCAGAAGTTTTAAGCCGAGTTTTGAAAAAAGAAAAAACACAGGTTTATATTCAAACGACTTGTGAAATGTTGAAAGATAAATTATCTTATAATGTGATTGGCGAAATAAGAGGAAGTGAAAAACCTGACGAAATTATTTTAGTAGGTGGTCATTTGGACTCTTGGGATATAGGAAGTGGGGCGCATGATGATGGAGCAGGTTGTGTACATTCGATGGATGTTTTACAAATCTTAAAAAGATTAAATTATGAGCCTTTAAGAACGATTAGATGTGTACTTTTTATGAATGAGGAAAATGGACTGGCTGGCGGAAAAGCTTACGCTAAAGCATCAAATGATAGAGGTGAATATCATCTTGCAGCTATAGAGTCTGACGCAGGTGGATTTACTCCTAGAGGTTTTTCATCAACTGCTCATCCCGATGTTTTTAAGCCAAAGTTTAAAAAGATGACTGAATGGTTACCTTTACTAGAACCATATGGGCTGGAATTTAGAACTGGTGGATCAGGCGCAGATATTACTCCGCTTAAAAGTCAAAAAGGGTTGTTAATTGGTTTTCGCCCAGACTCACAAAGGTATTTTGATTATCATCATACAGCGATTGATACGATTGATGCGGTGAATAAAAGAGAATTGGAATTAGGAGCAGCAAGTATCACAAGTTTGTTGTATTTGATAGATAAATATGGATTGTAATTTTTCTAACCACAAATTTACACAAGACTTTTCTAACGTTTCTAAAGTATAATTTTATAAGTCTATGGTTAGAAAAATAAAAAAATAAAAATGACAAAATCACAAACGATAAAAGCTCACGATCTTTCCTTTGAACTTATGCTTTCAGAGGAAAAAATACTGGCACGAGTTGAAGAAATGGGGAAAGAGTTAAATGAAAGATACGTGAGCAAAAATCCGATTTTTTTAGGCGTGTTAAATGGTGCATTTATTTTTATGGCGGACTTAGCGAGAGCCTTTGAAGGACCATGTGAAGTTTCATTTATCAAACTATCTTCCTATTCTGGTCTAGAATCTACAGGAGATGTGGCAACTGTAATTGGATTAACTACAGACGTCGAAAATCGTCATGTTATTGTAGTCGAAGATATTATCGATACTGGAAAAACGATGCATGATTTTTTACCTGTTTTGAAGAAAATGAACCCTGCGTCTGTGGCCTTCGCTACTTTTTTATTAAAGCCTGATGCCATCAAATATGAGTTTCCAATAGATTATATTGGTTTTGAAATCCCGAACAAATTTGTCATCGGATATGGATTGGATTATAGTGAAGCGGCAAGAAATTTACGAGGGATTTATCAATTGAAATAAAATGAGTGAAGGGCTCAACATATTTTTATACATTAGTGGTGCATACATTTTGTTATGTTTCCTTTTTTATTTCCTGCAAGATTACTTTTTTTTCAGACCCGAAATTTTACCTCGACATTTTACGTATCAATATGTTTTCCCATTTGAAGAAGTTAATTTTGATATGGAAGATGGTGGATTCATAAATGGAATACATTTTAAGGTACCCAACTCAAAAGGAGTGATTTATTACTTTAAAGGTAACTCACGAAGTATAAAAGGTTGGGGGAAATTTGCTCGAGATTTTGTAAGCAAGGGCTATGATTTTTTTATGGTGGATTATAGAGGTTTTGGGAAAAGTTCAGGAAAACGAACAGAATCTATTTTATATAATGATGGGCAGCATGTTTATAAATGGCTCACTACTCATTATGATGAAGACAAAATAATTATTTATGGTCGTTCACTTGGAAGTGGAATTGCCGCACGAATTGCTTCATGGAATAATCCAAAAATGTTAATTCTGGATTCACCATATCATAGTTTTTTAGCACAGGTAAAACGGTATGGATTTTTTTTACCGATTAATTGGTTATTAAAATATCATATTAGAACTGATCATTTTATTAAGAGAGTTACATGTCCTATTTTCTTCCTTCATGGAAAAAAGGATAGACTCATTCCATTTAATAATAGTGAAAAATTACAGAAAATTGTTCTTGAGAGAAGTCATCTATTTTCCTTAGATAAGGCACATCATAATAATCTACCGCAATTTTCAGCATATCACGATTTTTTATATGATATCTTGAATGATGACGATTTTTTTGAATACTATTCTAATCAAATACCTAAGTCAACCTAATCTCATTTTTTTCAAAAAATAATATACTATAACTTTACTAAATGATAAAATTATCATACTTTTGCCTCGCTTTCTAATAGCATGACCCATGGTGTAATGGTAACACTACGGTTTTTGGTATCGTCATTCTAGGTTCGAGTCCTAGTGGGTCAACAAAAAAAGCTGCTTCATCTATGAGGTGGCTTTTTTGTTTTTCAAAACTATAACTTATCAAATTATTGAAATTAGATACCTTTAAAACGTTTCCAATAGGGAATCCTTCTCTTTAATTATTATTTCGATTAACCTAAATGTGATCTAGAATAATATACAAGCTTATGAATTATTCCAATTAATAGAAAAAAAGAATAATATTTCGTTTGCAGACACATTCAACCGAGTACGATGCAATTTGGTGCATCTGCTGACATTTATTATTTATTTCCTAAAAAAAGTAAAACTAAAAAGAAATCTAAAAAAAGAGATCGAAGGAATTAATGCGAAGTAAAAAAGGAGTTGCAATATTGATTGCAACTCCTTTTTTTATAAATACAATTTGCCTATTCTTAACCTCCGTGACATTGCTTGTACTTCTTGCCACTTCCACAAGGACACTTTTCATTTCGTCCTACCTTAGGTACATCACGTTTGAATGTTTCAGGTTTCTGTCTTCCTCGACCAGCACCTGCAGCAGCAGCTTTAGCTAATGCATTCGGATCTTTATTGGTAGATGTTTTACTTAAGTCTGTTTTTTGAGTCCGGGCTTCTTCTACTCTTGTTCCATCTCGTAAAACAACGGATCCTTTCACTAAGTAGGAAGTAACTTGCTCATTTACTCTATATATTAATTGCTCGAACAAATTGAAAGCTTCCATTTTATAAACGACTAATGGATCCTTTTGCTCAAATGAAGCTGCTTGAGAGGAGTCTTTTAACTCATCCATTGAACGCAAATGTTCTTTCCACTCTTCATCAATAATTGAAAGTGCTACTACTTTCTCAATATCTCTCATGATGGTTTTTCCTTTAGATTTAACTGCACTTTCTAAATCGGCTGCAGCAGGAAGTACTCTTGAGACACCATCTGTAAATGGTAAAGAAATTCGTTTGTATTTATGTTTTTCTGTTTCGTAAACATGCTTGATTTGGGGAAGAACTAAGTCAGAAAGAATCTGTCCTTTACGTTCATACATTTCCAAGAATTGATGATAAACTTTAGTAATTATTTCATCCTCGTCTCCTTCTTGAAAATCTATAGCATCCATCTTTGGATCAATTCCCATTACTTCGATTGAACCTCTTCGGAATGTTTCGAAGCTGCCATCTTTTCGATGTGCAATTACTAAACTTTCAATCAAAGAAATAAACATGGTGTTCAAATCCAAAGCAAGTCGCTCCCCTGAAAGTGCGTTGAAACGTTTTTTGTAAATCGCTTCTCGTTGAATATTCATTACATCATCGTAATCCAATAACCTTTTTCGAGTACCAAAATTATTTTCTTCCACTTTTTTCTGGGCACGTTCGATTGATTTAGAAACCATTGAGTGTTGAATTACCTCACCATCCTGATGCCCCATTTTATCCATCAATTTTGCAATTCGCTCAGATTTAAATAATCGCATTAAATTATCTTCTAGCGATACATAAAACTGCGAACTACCTGGATCTCCTTGACGACCTGCTCGACCTCTCAATTGTCTATCGACTCTTCGAGAATCATGTCGCTCCGTACCAATGATAGCTAATCCGCCTGCTGCTTTTACTTCGTCAGATAATTTAATATCTGTTCCACGACCAGCCATATTGGTGGCCAAAGTTACTTTTCCGGCATGACCTGCTTCTGCTACAATATCAGCTTCTCGCTGATGTTGTTTAGCATTCAAGACATTATGATCAATACCTCGCATCTGAAGCATGCGACTTAGTTTTTCAGAAATCTCAACTGAAGTAGTACCGACCAAAATTGGACGACCTGCATTACTTAATCTAACAACTTCCTCAATTACAGCATTGTATTTTTCACGAGCAGTCTTAAAAACTAAGTCCTCTTTGTCGTCCCTTACGATCGGACGATTAGTTGGAATTACAACAACATCCAATTTATAAATCTCCCAAAACTCACCTGCTTCAGTTTCGGCAGTACCAGTCATACCTGCCAGTTTGTGATACATTCGAAAGTAATTTTGCAAAGTTACTGTTGCATAAGTTTGAGTTAGGTCTCCTACTTTTACATTTTCTTTTGCTTCTAATGCTTGGTGCAGTCCATCAGAGTATCGACGACCTTCCATCATTCGACCAGTTTGCTCATCTACGATTTTAACTTGGCCATCCATCACTACATATTCGTCATCTCGCTCAAACATTGTGTAAGCTTTCAACAATTGATTGATAGAGTGTAAACGTCTTGACTTGATTGAGAAATCAGAAATCAATTTCGTTTTGTTATCCATTTTTTCTTGATCATTCCAGTCCTCATTTTCTTCAATCATCATCATCTCTGTTGCAATATCAGGCATAACGAAAAAATTGGGATCTTCATTTCCTTTAGCTAAATATTCAGCACCTTTCTCAGTTAACTCAACACTTCTAGTTTTTTCAATAATAGTAAATAACAAAGGATCATCCACTAGATGCATTCTTTTGGATTGCTCCTGCATGTAATGATTTTCTGTTTTTTGCAAAATAACTTCCACCCCTTCTTGACTAATAAATTTAATTAATGGAGAAGATTTAGGCAATGATCGATGTGCTCTCAATAAGCACATTCCACCTTCCCCTTCTTCCACACCAAGGTTTCCTTCTTTAAATTGTTTTTTGGCTTCTGCCAAGTAAGCTGAAGCAATCTTCTTTTGTGCATTCAACAAAGATTCAACACGAGGTTTTAAAGCAATATATTCTTGCTCCTCAGCTCCCTGAGGAATAGGTCCAGATATAATCAACGGTGTTCTTGCATCATCAACTAAAACAGAATCTACCTCGTCAACCATACAATAGTGAGGTTTTCTTTGAACCATTTCATCTTGCGAGCGAACCATATTATCTCTTAAATAATCGAACCCAAATTCATTATTTGTTCCATAGGTAATATCACAGTTGTAGGCTGCTACTCGGCCTTCAGAATGAGGTTTATATTTGTCAATACAATCAATTGTTAAAAATAAAAATTCAAAAATTGGCCCAACCCATTCGCAATCACGGCGAGCTAAATAATCATTCACTGTAATGACATGAACACCTTGCCCACTCAATCCATTTAAATAGGCAGGAAGCGTGGCAACTAAAGTTTTTCCTTCTCCGGTTTGCATCTCTGCAATCTTTCCATCATGCAAAACCATTCCACCAATCAATTGCACATCATAATGAACCATGTTCCATGTGATTTCTCCACCTGCTGCTAACCATGCATTGGAGTAAATTGCTTTGTCCCCTTTAATAGTTACGTGCGCTTTTTTCGCAGCAAGATTCCGATCATGATCTGTAGCCGTTACAGTTATCGTTTTATTACTTGAAAATCGACGAGCAGTTTCTCGAACTACTGCAAAAGCATCAGGTAAGATTTCTTTTAAAACTTCCTCCAAGTGCTTGTCTCTTTCTTTGATCATTTCATCTGACTCTTTGAATAATTCCTCTTTTCGATGGAAGTCTTCGGTGGTTTCAGCTTCTTCTTTGATTGCTTTGATATCAGCATCAATTCCAGCCAAATGATCTGCAATTCTAGCACGAAATTCATTGGTTCGATTTCTTAAATCATCATGATTTAAATCAGTTAATTGTACTTCCGCTTCATGGACTAAATCAACAATTGGTTGGTACAAAGATCTATCTTTGTCATACTTAGTTCCAAAAAGCTTCTTAATAAATTTAATCATATTATTTTTTTCGTAAAACGACTTTTTAAGTCGTTGAATGAGTAATATTTTTTCAAATTAAACGACTTTAGTCGCTGTATGAGTTTGGACGCAAATATAAAATATAAATAAGTGTTCTATGAGAAGATTTAAACATTATTCATCACATTTTATTCCATTGTAAATTAAACGATATTTTTGTGACATTATGGCGTAAATCTTTTGTCTCACATGAAATAAAATCAGTTATTTTTACATTTTTAACTTTATACGTCAGTAATATGGAAATTTGTATAAAAAAAAGGAAACTAATATATTTTACGGGGATGATTGTCATAATGATACTTATTAATTGTTCTTGTCAGCTGGATAGTAAAAATTATCTTCCAGATTATTTTTATCCAATGCAAAAATGGGAAGAAGGGATGGTATATGAGTATCATCCGGTGAACAATGATCAACTTCCTGTGGAGTATTGGTATTTCAGAAAAATGAAAAAAGATGGTTTATCTATATTGACTGGTCAATATTATGATGACACTTATACGCCTCGTCAGATTTTTAATGCAGAAGTTATGGATGGAGGAGTTTTTATTAAAGATTATATTTTATATGAAATTGATTCATTAGGAAATACTAATCAAAATTTAGCTGAAATTTCAGCAAATTTGAGCTTCCCTTTCCAAATTAAAGATACTGCTCAAGTTTTTACATCTAAGTTAAAATGGAAGATGCCGACAATGGAGTTTCCAAATGGATATCTCGAATTAACTCGAGATCGAAGATTCAAAGGTGATACAGCATATTCTTTTAAAAATAAATCATATGATTGTGTGGAGTTTCAAACTAATGAGTTGATGAGTGATTTTAATGATGGTCATTTGGAAAAGGAATATAAAGGGATAGAACTTTATGCAAAAAAGTTAGGATTAATTTATTATAAGAAAGAAATTGAAGAAGATTTCGTTTTAGAATATGAGTTAAGGGATACTTTTTCCATGACGAGATTTGAAGAAAAATTTAAAAAATATATAGGTGAGTAAATTAAGAATTAAAGGATATTGGAATATGATAATAAGGGTGGCTACGCTTGTAATTTTTTTGATTTTTTCAAACAAAACAATTGCTCAAGTTTTTCCTCCAGGTTTTTTATGTGTGAGAAGTGATACTCTATTTTGGGATATTCCAACCAACAATTGCGGTATATTTAATAATTATGAAATTTTGTTTAGTGCTAATTCTACGGGTCCTTTTAACCTTTTAGGAACCATCTCTAATCAAGGTCAAGATTTCTTTCATCATCCAAATCCAACAGCCAATACTTGGTATTATTATTTGCAAAGTGATTTTAATTGTCCAGGAGAAATAGTTTTACAATCTGATACACTAGACAATCAACAACCAAGTGTAGCTATATTAACGGGAGCTTCGGTTAATGGGAATTCAATTGAACTTGAATGGATAGCTAGCCCATCACCAGAAGTTTCAGCTTATATTGTATTTAGAAGTACATCAATGGGGGCTATTGCACTAGATACGATTTATGGAGGGGTGACAAATTTTGCTGATGACACTGCCTCTCCGAATGAGCAATCAGAAACATATTTTATTCTAGCCATTGATGAATGCGGAAACACAAGTATATTTAATGATGCTCACTCGACTGTTTTCTTGGAGCAATCAGTTATTAGTTGCGAGCAAAAAATAGTTTTAAATTGGAATTTATACCAAGGTTGGACAAATGGAGTTGGTAGTCAAGAAGTTTGGGCAAACATTAACGGAGGTGGAGCTTTTTTACAAGCAACTATTTCAGGAAGTGATACTAGCTACGTTTTTGAAAATGCAAGTAACTCTGATAATTATTGTTTCTATATAAAATCAATTGAAAATGGAACAGATGTAGAAGTATTGTCGAATAAAACTTGTGTAGTGCCTGATATAATTGAACCAATGCGTGATTTGATTTTAAGAAATGTGAAAGTATTACCAGATAATTCTGTTGAATTGATTTGGGATTGGAATTCCATTGCGGAGATCCAATCTTTTGAAATTTTACAAAGTTTAGAAAGTGATCCTGTTAGTACATTTACTATCTTAAATTCTACTCCAGCACCTATACCTCTGGGTAATGGAAAGACATATATTGATGTAATTTCTGAACCTTCCGAAAGTAAAGTTTTTTACAAAATCCAAACTACGGATGATTGCGATACTGTAGTTGAGTCAAACTATGGAAGCACGATTCATTTAGTTGGTAATCCTCAGCCAGGGTTTACTAATTTTCTTACCTGGACGTCTTTTGACATTGAAAATGCAGAATTGGTTGATTATGCTATTTATCGGATAGTGAATGATGTGTCAACATTTGTTGAATTAGTTCCCGCTGGAACAACTTTTTTTTCAGATGAGGTGGATCCAAGCGAATCGTCAGAAAGTAATGTTTGCTATTTTGTTGTTGCCAAAGCGAATTTAACTCTTCCAAATGGTTCTATTGAATCAATCGAATCGTCATCCAATACTACTTGCGTTGAACAATTGGTTAGTATTGTTGCCCCTAATGCTTTTGCTCCTCAAGGGGTAAATCAAATATTTAGACCTTTAATTATCTTCGGCGAAACAGTAAATTATCACTTCTCAGTTTATAATCGTTGGGGCGAATTATTATTTGAAACTAAAGATATTGATGAAGGTTGGAATGGAAAATACAAAGGTGTCATTCAACCTTTGGGCGCATACATTTTCCAAGTGAGAATCACTCAGGTAAATGGAAGAGTAGTTGAGGATAGCGGTGTTTTTACATTACTAAGATAAACTTTTTAATAAAGAATATCATTTTGTGAATTATTTATGTACTTAATAGAAACTAAAATTTTATTAACACGTGGATATTCAAACAATTTCTCCTTCTTGTTTTTGAAAAATTTGAGAATGCATATGATGGAAATGTTATGAGTATTTTTTTCCTAAAAAAACAAAGATATTTACTTTCTTACTTTCTTACTTTCTTACTTTCTTACTTTCTTACTTTTTGTAAATTTATTGTTTTTACAAAAGATTTAGTTGAACTAAAAACCTTCCAACGAAATATTCCATCTCCTAAAATTAAAGTACACCAGCCACTTAAGAAGACAATATTTCGTGCAATTTCAATCATCCTTCCCATCTCTGTTTTGGGTTTTACAAAACCAAAATAAGCCATTTTATAGCAAATTATCACAGCAGTAAGAAAAAATAACAATAAGCTTACATTTCGAGTGTTTTTAACGAAATCTGGTGGCCGGTTTAATTGGTTTTTTTGAATAAATCGAATAGATTGAATATCTTTTGGATTCATTTTTATCAATTCTTTTAAAATAAATTCGGCTTTGTGATATTCTAATAAATTGTAATGAGCTACTGATTTTAGTAGTAATAGTTTTCGATAAATATCTTCTCCCTGATGAAATTGAATATTATGTTGTATGACTGACTCGATGGTTTCATTGCATACTTTTAAAAGTTTTTGATATAGTCCAATTTCCAGTAATGCTTCAATATAGTTAAGGTGTAATTCAAAATATTCATAAATATTTAATCGTTGAATGTCTTCTTTATTGATGGTATAAAAATTAATAATCAGTTGATAAGCGTAAGTATCAATTTCTTTGAAATCATTATACGTTTTAGAACGTAGTGGATTAAAATCAGACATAATAAAATGAATTTAATCTTTGAAGGGCTAATCGAGTGATATAATAAATAATTTGATTGTTATATTCAATGAGTAAGAACCATTAAAGATGGACATCAATGTAGAAAGAAACTGGTAAGATCTCAATGTTTTTATAGAAAATATTGATGGGTATTTTCATTTTGATTACTTTTGGATTTTGCATAAATAATATTTGATAGCTTAATGAGGAAGACTTATGGTAATACTTGGTGGGGAAAACAATGGCTCAACTCCCTAAATAATATTGACTTTTCTAGTCGATTGCCACGTGGTAAAACATATGCAAACAAGGGATTAGCTAAGGCTATAGAAATAGATGGGAATATAATTAAAGCAGAGGTTCAAGGTTCGGTTTACAAGCCATATAAAGTCAGATTTACAATTCCAAAATTCACCTCAAATGAAAAGATAGTTATCCAAAGTTTGATCACTGATAATCCTTTTTTTCTTTCCAAGTTATTGAACCGAGAATTGCCTCCAAATTTGAATCGCTTATGTGAAATTCAAGGAATTTATATTTTCCCAGATAAATGGGATGATTTGAAAGGTTATTGTTCATGTCCTGATCATGCAATTCCTTGTAAACACATGGCGGCTGTTTTGTATTTGATTGCCAATGAAATTGATAAGAATCCGTTTATTGTTTTTCAATTGCATGGTTTTGATTTATTTAATGAACTTGAAAAAGCAGGATATGCAAGTAATGAAGAAACTGAGATTTCTATTCTTTCTATAGAAAACTTACAACAACCTTTTTCTTTTGAAAAAAGTAAACAAAAGTGGAATGAGGATTTATATCATGAATTGGATTTTTCAATTCTTCCTGATTGCCAAGAGAGATTGTTAACTATTTTGGGTGAGCAACCTGTATTTTACAATCAAGGTAATTTCAAAACTGTACTAGAGAAAGTTTACCGGAAAATCAGTAAGGAATTTTCTAAAAAGAGCAAAACGGAGACGGAAAAAGGAGTTACTACCGAAATGGACTCTATTGAAGAAATTGAAATTATTTTAGATTCTAAAATGAATTTTGTAACAATAAATTTACGAAATCATAAAGGACTATGTTTACGGATTTTTGATGATGAGAAAAATTTAATAAATTGGTTGGAGGAGTTACCAGTTAATAAGTTAAGTCAACTTTCTTACCCACTTAGGGGATTATTCTTGACGTATCTTTTTTCAAAAAAAATAATACAAAATAGTGCTTACCATCCACAATTAATAAGGGTGGGAAGGGAAGAATTTAAAGTACGATGGGTTCCAGCTAATTTGAATAATAAGGTTAAAACAGTTTTTGAAAAAGTAGAATCTTTGACTTCTTGTGATTTGATTTTTTATAAAAAGAAGGATCAGATTCTTGAACCTGTTCAAGAAGATAATTTTCTCACCTTAGTTTCTTTCTTTCTTAGTTATTTCGTAAAAACCAATAGTGAATTACCACTCAAGCAATTAATTGATCCGGTCGTCAGTTTATTTTTCAATATGACGGTAGTACGATTTGAGGATTTTGCAAATAAGGAATACCCAAACGCAGTTCAGTTATGGTTGAATAAGTTCTTTATCGCCAAAAAGAAATTAGTTCCAGTTTTAATAGTCGACGATCAACATCAATCGAGAAATTTTGAAGTAAAGGTAGCTGTTGAAGATAAAAATAAACCACTCGAAGCGCCTATTGAGTTATTTAGAATATTGGAAGAGAAAAAGTTTAGTTCGATTCGGATTGGAGTATTACGAAACTTAGCTATGCTAGGAGATCATTTTCCTCAGATTAATTTCTTGCTAGCTTCAAAAGGGAAAGAACAATTATTTTTTGATTCAAATGAGTTCGCTGATGTCTTATTTAAAATCATTCCTACAATTCGATTATTTGGAATCAAAGTATTGTTACCGAAAGCGTTACAAAAATTGATGCGCCCCAAGCCATCGATAAAAATAAATTTGGAAAAAGAAGAAAGTGGAGATACTGGTGGGAAGTCTTTGCTCAATTTGGGAGCGATGTTAAACTTCGATTGGCAAGTTGCATTGGGTAATAATTTGGTCAGTCAAGATGACTTTTCGAAAATGGTTGATCAATTTTCAGGTATTGTTAAAATCAACGAAGAATATATATTCTTTGATGAAAATGAAATTCATACTTTGTTAGATAAATTAAATAATCCACCTGATCTAAAGACAAATGTATTGTTTCAAACAGCTCTTAAAGAAGAATATGATGGAGCAAAAATTGGATTTGATGAAAATTCTAAAGCGTTAATGAAATCTCTTTTAGAGACCGAAGAGATCGGTGTTCCAAAAGGTTTGCGAGCGACACTTAGGCCTTATCAATTGAGTGGTTACAAATGGATGTATAAAAATTACAGACTTGGATTTGGAAGTGTGATTGCAGATGATATGGGGTTAGGGAAAACACTTCAAGTCATTACAATTTTATTAAAGTTAAAAGAGGACGGACGTCTTCAAAAACAAAAAGCACTTGTCATTGTCCCAACAACTTTACTAACTAACTGGGAAAATGAAATTCGAAAATTTGCACCAGATATAAAAGCACATATTTATCATGGGGCTAATAGAAACATTGAACTGCTAGAAGAGGCAGATGTTTTGTTGACAACTTATGGAATTGCTCGAACTGAAACTTCAAGGTTACAAAAATATAAATGGTCAATACTTGCCATTGATGAAGCACAGAATATTAAAAATCCTTCAACTGTGCAAACTAAGGCAATAAAAAAAATAAAAGCGTCAGTCAGAATTGCAATGAGTGGAACACCCGTTGAAAATCGGTTGAGTGAATATTGGAGTATTTTTGATTTTACGAACAAAGGATATTTGGGTTCGCTTTCTAATTTTAAAGCAGATTTTGCGAGGCCAATTGAGATTAACAGAGATCAAAGTCAATTAGATGTCTTCAAAAAAATAACTAAACCCTTTATCATGCGTCGTTTAAAATCCGATAGAGATGTGATCAAAGATTTACCAGAAAAAATAGAGAAAGATCAATACTGTAAATTAACACCACAGCAAACTGCTATTTATCAAAGTGTATTAGAAACAACGATGGAAGCAATCGAGAAGGCAGAGGGAATTGCTCGAAAAGGAATGGTCTTAAAATTAATAACTGCTCTCAAGCAAGTATGTAATCATCCAAAACAATTTTTAAAAAAAGGAGATGCCGATCCTGCGCTTTCAGGGAAAACTCAATTGCTTTTTGATCTGATGAAACAGATTTTGGATAATGGTGAGAAGACCTTGATTTTTACGCAGTATCAAGAAATGGGAATAATGTTGGTGGAGATGTTAGAGAAAGAATTTGATTTAGAGATTTCATTTTTGCACGGTGGAGTCAATCGAAAGAAGAGACATGAGATGGTTGAGGGTTTTCAAAATAATCGGACTACAAGAGTTTTGATTTTATCATTGAAAGCGGGAGGAACTGGTTTGAATTTGACAGCAGCAAATAATGTAATTCATTATGACCTGTGGTGGAATCCTGCGGTGGAAGCCCAAGCAACGGATCGAGCATATCGAATTGGTCAAAAAAAGAATGTAATGGTTCATCGGTTTATAGTTAAAGGAACTTTCGAAGAGAAGATTAATCACCTATTGATGACAAAAAAGGAATTAGCAGAATTGACTGTTTCAACAGGCGAAAAATGGATTGGTGATTATTCAAATAAGGAGTTACATGAATTAGTTTCTTTAGGATGATTTTTTCTAAGAAATGCCATAAAAAAAGCCCTCTGCGGATAACCACAAAGGACTTTTCAAAAAGCCAAAATTTAATCTGACTTATAGACTGTATTTATTAGCATCAATCAACTTGGAAGCAATTAATCTTCTTGCTGCTTTTACATTGATAGGCTGGTATTTTGTAAAACGTTTTAATCCTAAAAGCATTGTTTTTAGCAAGTCTCCTTCGGCAAAACCAGTTAAAGCATCTGTTGCGCTTTTATTCATCCTTGCAGTTGCATCTGTAATGAAAGTTTTTAAAATAGCGTCATAAACATCTTGCGATTGTTTTTTATTCTCCATACCTGCTAGTTTTTCAACTCTTAATAAAGTTGATTCGGCATTGAAAACTTCAATCATCATATCAGCTACATTCATCAATATTTCTTGCTCACTTTTTAAATCAAGTTTACCTTCCATTTGCATTTTTGCAGCAGCACCTGCTACCATTAGAACTACTTTTTTAAAATCTTTAACAGCTTTTTTTTCTTCAGCATAAGTTCCTTTTAATGGAGCCATCGAGGGCATAGAGGTTAACTCTTTTTGTACCGCCCAGGCTGGTCCAATGATATCTAACTTTCCTTTCATCGCACTTTTGAGTAGCATATTAACCATTAACATTCGATTGATTTCATTTGTTCCTTCATAGATTCTACTAATCCTTGCATCTCGGTAACCAGCAGCGGCTGGATACTCTTCTGAAAAACCGTTTCCTCCATGAATTTGAACGCACTCATCAACCACATAATCGGTTACTTCTGATCCATAAACTTTCATAATTGCACATTCAATTGAATACTCATCAGCAGCTTCTAACAATGCATCTACATAACTGGCACCACCTTCAATTAGTTGAGTTTTTTTTGCGTGCATTAATCCTGAAGTTCGATAGATAGATGATTCTAAAACGAAATTCCGAATTGCTTGTTCACCAATTTTATATTGAATTGCTCCAAAAGTAGAGATCGGTACTTTGAACTGAATTCTTTCGTTGGCATATTTTACTCCCATTTCAATAGCCTTTTTATTTCCACCTAGGCACATTGCGCCAAGCTTGTATCGACCTACATTTAAGATATTGAAAGCAATAATATGTCCTTTTCCTAATTCACCCAAAAGGTTGCCTTTGGGAATAGTTACGTTTTCAAAGAACACTTGACGCGTAGAAGACCCTTTAATTCCCAACTTCTCTTCCTCTGCCCCAAAGGTTAACCCTGTAGTTCCTCGTTCAACAATAAATCCTGTAAACTTATCTCCATCTACTTGCGCAAAAACAACAAATACATCTGCAAAGCCTGCATTGGTGATCCACATTTTTTGTCCATTCAAAATGTAATATTTTCCATCAGCACTTAAATCTGCTCTAGTTTTTGCGGCTAAAGCATCCGATCCGGAACTTGGTTCTGTCAAACAATAAGATGCTTTTAGTTTACCGCTTCCAAGTCCTGGTAAATATTTCTTCTTCTGTTCTTCTGTTCCAAAGTATAAAATTGGTAAAGTACCAATTCCAGTATGTGCAGCATAAGTTGTTGTGAAACCTCCACCTGACTTTCCCATCTCTTCTAAAATAACAGTGTTGGTGTGTGTATCCATCGGCATGCCATCAAATTCTTCCGGGATATGTGAACTCAATAAACCTAGCTCTCCAGCTTTTTCCAATAGCTCAGCCTGAAATTCTAGTTTTTTACCTTTCTTATTTGGTGAAACATCGTTTTCTACAAAGTCGTGGCACATTTGCCGAACCATTTCTTGCTCTTCATTTAATTCTTCAGGAATAAACATTCCTCTTGATTGAGAATCTGTAATGATAAATTCACCTCCTTTAAGGTCATCTTTTTCTATGAAACTACCGGGATTTTGAGTCATTATATAAGTGATTTTTTGATTATGGCTAATAAGAGTGAAATAAATTTTGCGAATATTCGCTCAATATATGTGTTTTTAACAAAAGACGAAAGGATGTAATTGCCAAAAGTGCAAATATTAACAAAACTTAAACAGGTTTAACAATTGAATATAGTATAATTGTTTATTAGAAAAATTCTTGCCAGTTCGAGAATGACTAAAGAAGCCTCAAATGTCTAACTGTTATTTGAGGTAGTTTTAGGAAAAGATTGAACTTATTGATACTATTTTAGGAGAGAACTATATCCAAATAATCTTGCTCTAATTTTATCTATCAAAGAAATTGAGAATTTCTTAGGAACTAAATTCGCATCTTTTAAATTTGCATAAGCGTTTACTCTAACTTTAAAAGCACTATCTTTTAATAGTTTTTGTAACTCTGAAATTTGCTTGTAACTTAATTCTACTTCATACTCAGCATGTATATCTGTGATGGCTTGTGCACAGTTTTCTCTAACCTCTGGAATTTTAGAACGTAATTTTTGGGTCAAAAAATCAACTGATTTGGTATAAAACTCAGTATTCATATCCTCTAAATAGGTCAAATAAATCATCGCACTCAAACTATCGATGGCATCTTTATTTCCATTTTCAGCTTTTGTAATTAGCTGAGAAAGTTCAGTATGAAAAAAATCTTCCCAACCTTGTGGATAATTCCAAATAGCTTCATAAAAAATATCTCGATGAGAAAGTGTCCCATAATTCACATTTAAAAGATAATTCTGGAACATCTCCTTCTGACAAACCGCACGTGTATGGATTTCTTTCAGAAGTGATTGTTTGGTTTCATGATCTAAATCATGAAAAGAGTCAAGTTTGTTTTTTAGGTCAGTAAACATGAATTTTATTGTGGGATTAATATTTATATGTTGATAGGAATTAAATTATAGGTTGATATTGTTTCCTGAGTTTTTTTAAAATCAAAAGTCATACCCAACAAAAAACCTCCGCCTCCTGCACCGCATAATTTTAATTTAAAAAGATTATTTGCTAATCCATCTAACCAAATAGCTCGAAAGTCGGTTGGAATCATTTCGTGGAAATACTTAAGTTGAAAATGACCAATTTCATGAATTATTTGAAATAATGATTTACGATCTTGATTCAAAAAACAGGCTATGGCTTCATCAACCAAAGGATTTAATTCAGATTGAATGTGGGAAAAATAATTACCATCAGTACATTTTTCTAAAAAAATATTGACAAATTGACCAGTTTCTCTGGGGATTTTTGTGTCTAATAGAAAAAACTGCCCTTGGCTGTTATCACTTAAATCAATTTTCTTTTGAATATTAATTTGTTCAATTTTTTCCCACGATTCCAATAAGATGACTTTTTCCAGAAAACATATTAATGGATCTGTTCCAGAACTTGAACCGTGAAAAAATTGTTCTAACTGAGCAAAAATTTTTTTCAATGCAAAAAAATTAATAGGTTTTTTTTCTAATGGATCATAACTGAAAACATCATAAATTGCTGCACACAAAGCTCCAGAGCTACCTACTCCATAACCAGTTGGAATATTTGATTTAAAAAATAAACCATTGTTTAGTTCATTTTTAAATCGTTCAATATCCATGTCGAATAATAATTCCTTGGTTTCTTTCAACTTTTCCAAATAGCTGGCGAAAGTAGGTAAATTCATTTGTTTTTCCTCAAGGTTTTCTTTGGTATATTGCCAATTCCCTGAAAAATTGAATAGAGGCATCGCTAAGGCTTGTGATCCTTTGATAATTGAATGTTCTCCGAAAAGTAATAATTTGGAAGTATATATTTTCATTTCCTAAAAACGACCTCACAAGTCGATGTTTTATTATTGAATTAGTGTTTGCTTTTGTGAATTAATAAATCGTTTTAAGAGTTATCAATCATATTTTTATCTCAAATCTCAAGCAAATTTGAATAATATTGATATTGCTCTTTGATTTTTTTTCACCTACTGAGTGATTAGAATTAATTGCTTAAATCTCAATGAAATTACCAAAACTTTTAATTGAACTCTATGCTATTCTAGTATAAGTATACTCGTTTTACTCGAGCTGAAATGGTTGGAAAAATTTCATAAGGAATTGTTCCCATAGCAATTGCTAATTCTTCAACTGCTGGGTTCTTTCCAAAAATGATTACTTCATCACCTGTTGCAGCCTCTTGAATTTCTGTCACATCAACCATACACATATCCATACAGATATTGCCAATAGTCTCTGCACGTTTACCTTGAATCAAGACACTAAAGTTTCCGTTGCCAGCAGAACGCATTAAGCCATCAGCATAACCAATACTAATTGTTGCTATGCGCGTTGTTTTTTTAGCTTTTCCTTTTCGTCCATAGCCAATTGTTTCACCCTTTTTTATATTTTTTATTTGAGAGATAGTTGCTTTGAGTGTGTGTACTTTTTGTAACTGGTTTTCAATAGTTTTGCTGCCATCAATTCCATACAAACCTATCCCCAGACGAACCATATCCATCTGATACTGAGGGAAGCGGTTAATACCACTTGTATTTAAAATATGTTGCATTGGGCTAATTTTTAATTCAGAACAAATTTTATTGTACATTTTTTGGAAACGTCTGACTTGAGTTTTGGTAAAGTTATCGTGTGCTTTATCTTCACTTACTGCTAAGTGAGAGAATATAGATTGAATTTTTATGTGTTTATTTTTTTTCAAAATTGAAATTAATTTTCCCAAATCTTTTTCTTCAAAACCAAGTCTTCTCATACCTGTGTCCAATTTTAGATGAGTTAAGACTCTTGATTTTTTATTAGAGAAATGTTGGATAAACTTTTCTAATAGTTCTAAACTATAAATTTCTGGTTCTAAATTTTGTTTTTCCAAAGTTTCAAAGGTTGCTTCCTCAGGATTCAAAACTAAAATAGGTAATTTAATCCCAGCTTTGCGTAATTCTACTCCTTCATCAGTATAGGCAACAGCAAAATAATCTACCTTTTGAAACTCTAATAATTTTGCTACTTCGATGCTGCCACTTCCATAGGCGGAAGCTTTGACCATTGCAATGACTTTAGTTTCTGGTCTCAAAAAACTATTGTAAACATTAAGATTTAAAACCAAGGCATTTAAGTCAATTTCTAAAATGGTATTATGGTTTTTTTTGGAAAGTCGATCAGCAATTTTTTCAAATTCAAAGATTCTAGCTCCTTTTAGGAGGATATTTTCATTTTGGAAATTAGAGGTTTGAGCATTTTTCAAAAAGTCTAAGGTCGTTTTGTAGAATTGTGTTTCTATCTTTTGGTCTAATTGTTTTTTTAAAGAAAAAATATTTAAACCAATACCAATAACTTTTAAAATTTTTTTGTCTTCAATTAATCTAGCAATTCTTTTGTACAAAATATTAGGACTCATTTCTATCTGCAAGATATCAGATAGGATAAGGGTTCTTTTATTTAATTCACCTTGCTGCTCAAGATGATTGAGTGCTATTTTTAATGCGGTTAAATCTGCATTATAACTATCATTAATGATGACGCAATTATTTATTCCTTCCTTGATTTCAAGACGCATCGGGATAGGTCGAAGCTGTTGGTTTTTTTGAGCAATCCATTTATTTTTTTTCTTTAAAAAAAGCAAGACTGCCCAGCAATGAATAGCATTTTCAATAGAAGCTTCATCAGTGAAAGGGATCGTAATTGAAATTTTCTTTTTATTATAACTTCCTTCGATAAGAGTTTGTTGTTTTTCCTTTGAAGTGCTAAATATTTGAAGTTTTGTATTGTCTTTTTTTGACCAAGCAAATAGTTTTTTGCTGTCAAATTGCTGCATTCGTTTATGTACTAAATTATTGTCCTTACAATAGATAATGGTTTTGCAGTTTTGAAAAAGTTTTAACTTCTCTTCTAATTTTTCTTCGATATTTTTAAATCCATCACTATGTGCATCCCCAATATTTGTAAAAACTCCAATATCAGGTTGAATTATTTTTGCAGAAGTTTCCATTTCATTTGTTGTAGAAATTCCAGCTTCAAAAATTCCAAGAGTGTGTTCTTTTTTAATTAAAAAAACAGACATTGGAACACCAATCTGCGAGTTATAACTTTTTGGGCTGGCAACAACTTGATGATCATTTTGCAAGAACTGCAAGAGCCATTCTTTTACGATAGTTTTTCCATTGCTACCAGTAATTCCGATTGATTTTAAGGAAAATTGATTTCTATGGAATTGGGCAAGTTGTTGAAGTGCTACAACAGAATTCTTGACTAAAATAAAGTTTGCTTTTGGAAAAGAGCGAGTTGCTAACTTTTTTTCAACAATGAAATTTTGAACACCTTTAACATATAGTTGACTTATAAAATCATGTCCATCTCGACGTTCACCTTGGATTGCAAAAAATAATGAGGAGCTAGGGAAACTTACTTGGCGACTATCAAATAATAAATGTTCAATAGAAGTGTTTAAAATTTTCTTTTTCAAGAAAACCCCACTAGTTAATTTTGCTATCTTATGAATATTATACATTGAAAAAATGTCAAAAATCACAAAAAATTATTCCATTTCAATAAGAAGTTGTCCTTTATCTACAGCTTTACCATAGTCAATGTGTATAGCCTTGACGATTCCTTCGCCAGAAGATTTGATTACATTTTCCATCTTCATAGCTTCAAGAATGAGCAATCCATCTCCTTTCTTAACCAGTTGTCCAACTTTAACTGATACGTCTAAAACTAGACCAGGCATAGGGGCTTTTACATCGGTAATTTTTAGTGTGTTTACTACTGACAATCCTAGTTGATTGACTAAATGGTCAAAATGATCTGCTATTTTTACTTGGTAAGAGTTACCATTTACCTTTATTGTAAATGTCTTGTTAGAAAAATTAGTATGAACAACTTCGGCTCTAAAAGCTTTATTCTCTTTCAAAATATGAAAATGGCCGTCTTTTTCTTCTATAAAGTCAAAATCATTTATTTGTTCAGCATTGAATTCAAATTTAGATTGATCGTTGATCGTTATGTTATAGTAACCTTTATCCATGAAATTAACTTTTTAGTTTGCTCAGTTTCATCATAAAATATGTTTCAAAAATAGTAAATATCAAGTAAACTATTAAAAAAGGAATGGCATACATTTTTGAAGATGGCTCTGCTATTTTAAAATATCCAACAATAACAAAAATGCATAATGCCATTTTTGCAGAAGTTGTGAGTAATACTTGTTGTAAAAAAAGATTTTTATCTGAACTTAATGCTGCTCGATAGGCCAAAAAATACATAAATGCACAAAATAAAATAAATGCAATGCAGCTTAGATAAGAAAAGGTTTGGAATGGCGCAAATTGGGGCAGTTTATTTAGAAAAAAGAGAATGAGAATGGAGATTAGGGAAATGATCGCAAGTTGAAGAAAGAAATTTTTATGATTCATAGTTTTTATTACGTTTTGGATTTTGAATGATTGAATTTTAAAATAGGGCTAAAATTCATTCATTCATTCAAAATTCAAAACTACAAATCTTTTAATGCAATATATAAACTTGCGATTGTAAAAAGAACAGCAAATAGCGCAGTCATGTATTGTTTATCAAACTGAACCCACTGATCTAGTTTGTGACCAATAAATGCTCCTATAGCTATAGTGGCACCTAGTTGAAAAGCAAGACCTGAATACTTCAGGTAAATATTAGCCGACTTTTTGGGTTGCTTTCTGTCCAAAAGATTGCTTTTTTTGATTTTCTTGATTCATTTTTCCTATTGGTGAACTATCAATTTTATTTTGGTTAGCTCCCATGCTACAAGTTACATTAAATATAGCTCCAGATTGTACCAATAATTTATTTGTATTTACATCACCATGTACTTCAGCAGAATCTTTTACAGTAAGTAGTTGATTTACTTTTAAGTTGCCTTCAAATCTACCCTCGATAACTGCGTTCTCACATTTCACATCACCTTCGATAGCTCCAGTAGGGCCAATGATTACTTTAGATTTACAATTCAATGTTCCAACTATGATTCCATCAATTCGAATATCGCTTTCTGAGGAAACAGTACCTTCAACTTTAGTACCTTTTACCAAACTATTTAAAGCATTAGATGCACCTGATGGTGCTGAACCTCTGTTGTTTGATGCAAGAGTTGAATCATTTTTTTTACTATTAAACATGTCTTATCTTTTTTGGGATGATTGAATAGATGAGTCAAAATTAATTTAGCAAGCTTTTATTTCCCGATATCCGAACTAAATAGTAATGTTGAAATTTGAGTCACCTTTTTTCTTTTATAGACTAATTTATAATAATTTAGTCTATTTTAAAACACAAAGAGACATCCCCTAGTAAATTGTTAGTCAAGGTGACATCTCATTGTGACAGAAAATATTATATCTCTGTAATAACTCAGTAAAAAACTGAATTATTTATTTTGATGTTGTCCTAGAAATTAGGACAGTAAACATTTCTCACTTCTGGTCCACAGATTTTATAGGTCATTGCAAATTCAAATGCACCATTTGAATTACTTGCAGGTCTTAAGCTAGATACATTTACATCGTAGCTAAATCCAATAGAAAATTGCTCGTAATCAAATTTGGTTGAAAGAATAAATGCATCTGAAGTGATGGCATCATTGAAGTGGTTAGCAATACGGTACCAGGCACCAATTTGGAATGCTTGTTGTAATTTTTTGCTTTTTCCTAAAAGGAATTTTAAACTCGTACCAGCATTTAGTTGAAATGATGGACCTTGGAAAAAGGTAACAACACCAGGAACTAAACCTACTCGATCAGAAACTAGAAACTCTCCACCTGCATGGATAGTAAATTTGCTATATAATTCTTCAAAATCATCATTTTGAAATGATTGATTGGCTCTATTTAAATGGCTAAAAGCAGCACCAGCATAAAAGTTATTGTCTTCGTCAAAAACTGAGAACCATAATAGACCTGCGGAGATATCAGCAAAAATGAAGTTATCATTATCAAAAGTTTCTCCAGTTGGCAAATTTTGATCAAATCCACCTTGACCGTCATGTTGAGATCCGTATCTAAGATTTAAGAAATCAATACTTCTTTGAGAGGCTCCTGCATCAGCACCTACAACTAGATAGTTGCCAGATTTTCGACCACCACTCATTTTTTTACTGTATGACAGAGAAAGCCTTCCTTGAAGTGTTGCAAAATTAGACTCTCCCGCTTTGTCTCCCCAAAAAGTACCACCTACTCCAAAGAAATCATTTCTACCAACTGGAATACGTTGATCGTATGATATTGAGTATGTAGAGAATGCATTTGCTTTTAACACACTTGCCCATTGATTACGGTAGTTTCCAGACAAACGAACGTTACAGTTCATTACACCCGTTAATGCAGGGTTTAGATTTAAAGGAGAGGAATAAAACTGCGAAAAATGTATGTCTTGTGCTGTCAAGGTTGCTGTTCCCAACACAGCAAATAAAATAATAAGTAGATTTTTCAAACTTTTCATGAATCAGTAATTTGAACCTGTTAAGTAGTTATTTAAAAAAGTGGACAAGGGACTTTAAGCTAGATATTTATACAATAGTTTGTAAAAATAGGTAAAATCAGTTAATAATGAAACGATGAGAAGTAAATAGTTTCCTATTTGACGACATTTTTTACATGTTTATGGAACGAATTTTTTCTTCTCATATTTTAAAACACCTTGTATTTGTTCTTTTAGATACATTTTGACGTAAAACTGCTGCCTCTTATCTCTATTGTTTTTTTTAGTTATTTTTCATTTTCCAAATTGCTCCATATTCCTCAACAAGTATATTATCGTAATAATCAGCTTTCTCAAAAAGGTATTTGAACAAATTCATTCCAGTATCCATATTCAAGTAACGATCGTATATAAGTAAAGACAAAATAATATCATCTTCTTTGATACTAAAAGTAAGGCCTTCAATTTCATAGTTTTGCTTCAATAAATATTCATAGAGGGGATTTATATCGTCTTTTGGTAAACGACAAAGCCTAGCATCTCCCATGATTAGACCAGTTTTTTCATGATATGATATCTTAATTATGGCACTTCCTTCAGTGATTTCCCAATGATTTCGACCAATTCTAGAAAGTCTAACGTTATGTCCCATAGAATCTAAAAGTTCTTCCATTGTTTTTGAAACCCCAAGAGCCTCGTATTCATCAATTTCTGATGGCATTTGGATTTTACTACCGCAATAAGGACAGTTATTTTCATTTACTATTTTTTCAAAAACAATATTTCTACAAGAGCTACAACGAATTCCAATTTGATTCTCAGTTTCTTGAAACTCTTTAATTGTTCTTTGTAGATAATTTACAGGAAGTGAAAATCCTACATTATTTCCATTTTGAATAACAAAGGTATTAATACCTATTATTTTTCCATCTTTGTTAATAAGTGGACCACCACTATTTCCAGGATTAAGTGCAGCATCATGTTGTATGTAGTGGAGATCATTTTTTTCTTCTTCAATATTGGAAATAATGCCTTGCGCAGCAGAGTATTTTAGGCCAAAAGGGTGCCCCACGGCTGTGACTACTTCTCCTGGTTCCATTTCTTTACAATCACTTAATTCAACTGCAGGTGCGTCAATGATATCAGGCGTTTGTAAAAAGGCTAAGTCATGATGAATATCCGAGAAGATTACTTTGGTTATTTGTTTTTCGAAACCTTCTCCATTGATAACGACTTCGCGGTTATCTCTGATAACATGTTCGTTTGTAACGATAAGGTTAGCATCTTTTATATAAAAACCAGTTCCTGTACTATAAGGAGTAGCAATCTGAACAATAACACTTTTATATAAATTAATTATTTCTTTCATGCTGTTTTCGTCAAATCAAGGTTTCGAACCATGATTAAAAATGATTTTGCAAAATTGGTTAATGTATCAAACTTCAACAAACTTTTATCTGGATTCATCCGACCATATAATTCCTCATTGTTATCCTTAATATCATTAATGGCACGTTTTATTGCTTTTTTGTCGAAAGTATTTTTTTCTGAATCATAGTAATTTAAAGTGTAACCTAAGTCCTTAAAGTAATCCGTTTCAACTATTTGATAATATAAATGGAATAATTCTCGATCAGGGTGAGGAGCAGCAAAATTGAACATACAATATCCTACAATATACCCTGGAATACCTATTGCAATTGAATGATAATTATGTTCATTGTACCAATCCATATTATGTAATTCACCATCAATAAAACCTACAATGCGATCATGATTTACAGGTTTAGTGATTCCGAAAGTAGATTTTGTCAAATACATTTCTAAGAAATACTCTTCTTTTGTTCTTCCCAATAGTTTCCTTAATTCTTTTCGTATAGTAACATTTTTTTGAGCAGGATTTTTTTTATCTGTTGTAAAATAAATACGATGAATTCGTTCCAAAGTCTCCATCATAAAACCTTCTGGTTTGGTAAGGTAATCGAGCTTGTAACTTAGGTTTAATAAAACATAAGCATAGCCCCCAGGGTATTTATCCAAACTAGGTTTTCCACTATCCATTGCTGCGAATGCAGTATTGATTTCATTGATGACATATTTATATTTGACCTCTTTTTCTTGTAGTGGAAGATTAATTAAATGGATTGTGTCGACAGGATTTAACATTCTAAATTCATCAATTAAAATATCATCCAATTTATCAGCATTAGTTGCTAATTCTTTGAGGGCATAATATAATTTATAAGGAGATCCATCTAAAATATATGTGTCAAAACGAATTGAAATATTATTATCAGGATCGAGTGCGAAACGGCTGTAGCGAAGTGAAAAATTTCGTTCCATTAATCGACGCATAAAACCGATATTGAGTATTTCAGTTTGTGCAACTTTAGCTTCGATAGTAACTTTCTCTATGTCTGCAATGCCTGTTGCTTTTTTTGAACCCTGGAAAACCTCAAAATGGATTTTCCCATTTTCCACTTTCCAAATAACGTTGTCCTCAAAATCATCACGGAGATAATTGAAGAATTCCAAATATGAGGCAATGTATTGTTCTTTTTCAAATAAGTTCAATGCTTTGTCCCACGAATCATATTGTTTCGCATCTTTGTAAGAATCACTATACCGTCCAAAACTTACTTTAGGTTGTGGTTCTTTTTTCTTACCTCCTCTAAAAAGTTGATCAAAAAAACTCATTGATTTTCTTGTAAAATTATTCTGCTTATTTTTGCGGCTCGAAATTTAATATAATTAACTGACTTTATTTTAAAAAAGAGATTCTTAGCCAATTTTAGCACGACTTTAATTACTAGATAGATATGAACAACGTTTTTCGAACTATACTTCAACCGGAATCGTCTCCTTTCCAAATCAACCATCAAAATAGAGTACTTTGTATGGGATCTTGCTTTGCTGAACATATTTTTGAACGGTTAAATGATCTTAAATTTAATACAATACTCAACCCGTTCGGAATCATCTTTAATCCAATATCGATAGCTAAAAGTTTAGAAATTATATTGGATGAGTATCGAATTTTTGAAAAGAAAGATCTTTTCCAGCACTTTGGCGGGTGGCATAGTTTTCAGCATCATAGTAGCTTCTCAAATTTGAAGGAAGAAGTGGTATTAGAAAATATAAATAGTGCTCTTTCTGAAGCTAGAGGCTTTTTGAAAAAGGCGGAATATCTTATTTTAACTTTTGGGACATCCAATGTTTTTGTAAGTGAAAAAACAGGGCAAGTAGTGTCTAATTGTCATAAAGTTCCTCAAAAATATTTTATCCATAAAAAATTAAGTGTTGATGAAATTATTCTGACATTAGATGATATATTTAGAAAATATGCATCTGCATTTCCTAATTTAAAGATCGTCACATCAGTTAGTCCTATTCGTCATGTTCGAGGTGGATTAGTTGTAAATAAAGTTAGTAAGGCTAAACTTTTAGTCGCACTTGACAACCTTACTTCGCTTCATCCTCAAGTTGAATATTTCCCTTCCTATGAACTTATGATGGACGATTTACGTGATTATCGTTTTTATAAAAAAGACTTAATTCATCCTAATGAAATGGCGGTTGATTATATTTGGGATTTTTTTTCTAAAACATTTTTTTCTAAAAATACGATAGGATTGAATTCTAAATTGAAAAAATTAAATGTCGCGAAATCGCATCGACCTTTCCATCCTGAATCAGAGGAACATCTGAAGTTTAAAAAAAGTCAAATATTGAAAATTAAGGAATTGGAAAATGAATTTTCTTTTTTGAATTTTGAAGATGAGAAAGAATTTTTTTTGGCAACTAAAAATTAATACCACCACCCAGGCCCAAATACTCTGCAACGGTTAAGTGAGTTTTAAGAGAAATACTCAAAAATATTTTTCGATCTAAGGCACTTTTTGCAGGGAGATAATACCGAGTAGAAAATTTAGTATAAAAATTTCCTCCTTTGAGAAAAGAGAAGTTACCTAAATAAAATCCAGCAGATAATATCATACTCCAATTTCCAAAAAGAAATTCTTCTCCAATAAAAAAAGTTAAACGAGATGCTTTTTTCTTTGCGTCTTTTTCTGTTTCTGAATGATTGGTGTGAAGAACAAATTCAAAAATGGCTTTGTTCTGTTCAAACTCAAAACCTGCTATTATTCGATTCTGCTGATTCAAATAATAGTTACCTCCAAGTGCGGCAAAATAAATGGGATATCTTGGTCCACCGATTGAAAATCTTTGAACTAAACCTGCTCCTGATTGAATATCAATTCCAAATCGACGAATTATTTTTTTACTTTTATTATGAAAAATAAAGTCAGATTGTTCTAATAATTCTGGGGAATAATTCAAACTTAACATTAAAGCTGGAATATTTAATCCAAAATTGGGTAACCGAGAACCTCCATTTGAAAAATGATTTAAACTTATTCCCGCATGTAATTTTACTTTTGAGGTAATTTGCCGAGCAGTGTAAAATTTCATCAAGATCGAAGCCGTTATATTGGACCCTATTGCATTATTTTCAGGATTTGAAACTGGATTATATTTTTTGGTCAAATACGCAATTCCAGTTCCTACTTGAAAATGTCCTTTCCATTTTTTTCTCTTAAATAAAGTGGTGATAATATTTGGGCAAATAGTCAATGCATTTCCCAGAATAGCTGTATTTCCAAATCGAAACCAAGCACCGGTTATTCCAAATTGAGGGAATTTTCGCCATTGGTGCCATTCTTTTTCTCCAGACGTTTGAAATTTGAAATTCACATCAATACCAACGGTTGGTCCTTTTACATCAAAAGTTAATTCTGGTGAATGCTTTGTAACAGCTCCTAAATGAAAAGTAGATTCAATAGAAAGTCCTTTTTGGGCAGTTGAAAAATAAGAAGTAATACAAAAAATCAGGAGCAAACCATATTTTTTGAAAATGAAGGAATAGCAAAAAACATGAAGAGTTTTAGTCCCGTGTGCGGTTAATTTAATTAACTGATCGTTAAACATAAGTTAAAAGGATAGTGTGATTACCTACAGTTTATAGATATAGCTCGTTCTTTGTCAGAAAGTTAATTGTTAGTGTCAATTAATCCAAATAATAGTCTTATAACTTTTACGCACATTTCTGAGTCTTTTAAATCGAAAACATTACAATAAAATTGTAAATTTGCAATTTTTAAAAAAGGCGTTTCTCGGAAAATATAAACATTTTTTTTTCCTAGGAAATCAAAAATAATTAAAGAATTAAAATCAAGTAAAATTATGATTAAGAATACAATAAGTATGATTGGTAAAAAATTAGTTTTTATAATGGCTTTGCTCATGATCACTTCTGCCACGATGATTGCTCAAAAGATTGCTTCTATTGATGTGAATGGAATTCTGGAAAGTATGCCTGAATATAAAAAAGCACAAACTGAATTAGATCAATCTGCTGCGAAATGGAGACAAGACATCGCAAAAGAATATGATAAAATTAAAGGAATGTACAACAAATACCAAGCTGAAAGTGTGATGATGACTGATGAAATGCGAAAACAAAAAGAAGATGAAATCGTGGCTCAAGAGAAGACAGTTAGAGAAATGCAAAAGGCAAAATTTGGCCCAGAGGGAGCTTTGTTTGAAAAAAGACAAGAACTTGTAGCGCCTATTCAAGAACAAGTTTACACTGCTATTGAAGAATATGCCACAAATAAAGGCTATGATTATATTTTTGATACAGGAGGAGCGACTGGAATTATTTTCGCCAATCCTCGATATGACAAAACAGACGAAGTCAAAAAGAAATTAGGGATTAAGTAAAGTAAAATAGCGCGTAGATATTATCTTTGCAAAACAAATCAAATAAATTACATTTTATCAACAAATCCGACTCTGAAAAATAAATTCGAGAAGGTAATTAAATCTGAAAATAGCAATGAGAAAATTTATTAAAATTAGTTGTTTTTTAGTGATGTTTTCGATGATCACTATGAGTGCACAAGCTCAGAAATTTGGATTCATCGATTCTGATGCAATTCTTATTGAAATGCCAAAGGTAAAGCAAGCTAGAGCCAATTTAGAGGTTTTACAAAAGCAACTACAGACCAAAGGTCAAAATATGGTAACGGATTTTCAAACTAAAGTAGCGGCATTACAAGATAAAAGCCAAAAAGGTTTGATTACGCCAAAAGATGCAGCAGATGAAGAAAAGAAATTATTAAAAAAGCAAGAAGAAATTCAAGCATTTGAGCAAGATATGATCAGACAATTGCAAGAGCGTGAGCAAAAGGAGTTACAACCAATCTTGAATGAAGTAAATGATGCAATCAAAGCCGTAGCTAAAGAAAATGGCTACCAATTTATTTTTGAGAAGAAAACTTTGCTTTATTATGAAGATGCTATGGATGTAGGAGTTTTGGTAAAAGCAAAACTAAAGATGTAAAAATAACATTAGGCTTTCCAGAAAAAAGTTTTTAAAAATGGCAACTTCGAAAGAGGTTGCCATTTTTTTTTATTTTTGGAAAAAAGAAATTATGAAAATTATCTTAGAGAAAGGAAATAATAGTTTTGAAGCAAATCTTTCTCAACCACTGGATATTTCTATTCCACTTGAAGCAGGCGACCAAACTGTCAATTGTTTTTTTGCGCCACCAATGCAAACTTGGCCAGTTGTTGCAGGAGATTTTATTGGCTTGAGAAAATATGGCCCAGTTAATTTTTTGAATATTAAATTGAACCCACATGGTAATGGGACCCATACGGAATGCGTTGGACACATCGCAAAGGAAAAGTATTCGATTAATCAATCATTACAAAATTTTCATTTTTTCGCCAAATTAATTTCAGTTATTCCAACTGAAATGGAAAATGGAGATCATGTAATTTTGAAAGAACAACTTGAACCTCTTTTTGAAAAAAACGAGGCAGAAGCCATTGTCATTCGAACTTTGCCTAATAAAAAGAAAAAACTCAAGAAGAATTATTCAGGCTCAAATCCAACTTACGTTCATTACAAAGCGACTCAATATTTAGTGGATTGTGGTGTCCAACATTTGTTGATTGATTTACCTTCGGTGGATCGAGAAGAAGATGAAGGAGAACTTTTATCACATCATACTTTTTGGCAATATCCAAAAGCGACGCGGGAAAATTGTACAATTTCAGAATTGATTTTTGTCAAGGATGAAATTTCAGATGGGATGTATTTATTGAATATTTCGATTGCCTCATTTGAAATAGATGTCAGTCCGAGTAAACCTGTTTTATATAAATTAAATCGAGTGTATAGTATTTCTCCGAGATAAAATTTTCTTAAAATGAAAAACTGGTCAGGCTTAGAAAAATGGAATCCATCCGAAATTTTATTACCAAGATCGGAAGAGGCAATTCAACAAATCGTTAAAACTGCGCTGGATAAAAAGCGAAAAATTCGAATTATTGGATCAGGTCATTCTTTTACAAAACTTTGCGTGACGGATGATATTTTAATTAGTCTTGACAACTATCAAGGGTTAGTTCAAGTTGATAAATCTTCGCACCAGGCGACAATAAAAGGTGGAACAAAATTGAAAAAATTAGGAGAGTTACTAAACGCTGAAGGTTTGGCAATGGAAAACTTAGGTGACATTGACGCGCAATCTATTGCTGGAACAATTAGTACGGGTACGCATGGGACAGGAGCAAATTTTGGTACGATTAGCACCCAAGTTCGAGCGATTAGATTAGTCAATGGCTTGGGCGAGATCATTGTATGTTCAATTGAGGAAAATGTAGAATTATTTAAAGCTGCACAAGTTTCACTCGGCGCTTTAGGTATTATCACACAGATAACTTTGCAATGCATGCCGAGCTATAAACTCAAAATGGTTTATGAAAAATCAAGTTTGAGCGAGGTTTTAAAAACCTATCAATCGATCAATCAATCGACTCGTAATTTTGAATTATATTGGATGCCGCACACAAATACTGTGCTGACTAAGAAGGCAAATATCACAAACGAAGAAATTGATAAAATAGGAATAGGTAGTTTTTTTCAAGAATATATTTTGGAAAATATAGGGTTTAAAATCTTCTGCGAATTTGCCTATCATTTCCCATCAAAAAATAAATGGATTTCTGAAGTTTCTGCGAAGACACTTTCCACAGTAATCAAAAGAGCCTACAGTCATAATATTTATGCTACCGTTCGAGCAGTTAGGTTTAATGAGATGGAATACAATATTCCAATTGAAGCGTATGAGGAAGTGATGAAAGAAATTCAAAGAAGTTTTGAAAAAAATGGATTCAAAGTTCATTTTCCTATTGAAAATAGATTTGTAAAAGGAGATGATATTTATTTGAGTCCTGCTTTTGGTCGAGACTCTGCCTATATTGCATGTCATGTTTATTCGAAGAAAAAGCATAAAGACTATTTTCAAAAGATGGAAGATATATTTAGAGCGTATGGTGGTCGTCCACATTGGGGAAAATTGCATACTCAAAATGCAAATGAGTTGCTACAACTTTATCCAAAGATGCCTGATTTTTTGAAACATAGAGTAGAGCAAGATCCTGAACAAGTTTTTATTAGTCCTTATTTGAAATCGCTTTTAGGTATATTCTAGAGTAGACCGTTACCTAGCAAGAACTAAACAAAAATTGAAATAAATGGAAGAAAAATATTTTGAATCTTTAAATCAAGAATTAAAAAATCAAATAAGAAGGATTCCGTTTTTGATTATTGACTTAGACAAACTAGATCAAAATATTGAAACTTTAAAATCATCCATTGCACCCAATATTGATTTCCGTATAGTAGTCAAATCATTGCCATCTCCTGATTTAATTAACTATGTGATGCAAAAGGGAATAACTAAAAAATTGATGGTGTTTCATCAACCATTTTTATCTCACCTTTCTAAGATTCATGATCATTCTATTGACATTCTTTTAGGTAAGCCGATGGCAATAAAGACGGTAGAGTATTATTATCAAACTTTAGAATCCTCTAATGGTTTTTCTCCAACAAAACAATTACAATGGCTAATTGATACGAACCAGCGAGTTGAGGAGTATATTTTATTTGCAAAAAAAATAAAGCAAAAATTACGACTTAATTTAGAAATTGATGTTGGATTAAGAAGGGGTGGTTTTTCAAAAATAAATGATTTAAAAGAGGCAATTCAGCTCATTCAAAATAATTCGGAATGGGTGGAGTTTAGCGGGTTTATGGGCTATGATCCACATGTAGTTAAACTTCCAAAAGTCATTATGTCAAAAGAAAGAGCATTTAATAAGGCTAATGATTTTTATGGAAAATGTATAAATTTGTTGCAAGGTGAATTTCCAAATTTATTTCGAAAGGAGTTAACTTTCAATGGAGCGGGCAGTCCAACCGTTGAATTGCATCGAAATAAAAGCTCTCATCTTAACGATATATCAGTAGGTTCTTGCTTAGTCAAACCAACCACTTTTGATATTTCAACATTGGAAAAGTACGCTCCTTCAACATTCATTGCAACGCCAGTCTTAAAAAAAATGAAAGACACCACAATTCCTGGAATTGAAAAACTCAAAAGTCTTTTAAGTTTTTTAAATAAAAAAAATCGACAATCTTATTTTATTTATGGCGGATCCTGGAAAGCAGATTATTATTACCCAAAAGGAATTTTTGAAAACAAACTATTTGGTTCAAGTACCAACCAAACGATGATAAATTCTTCTGCAAAAAAAACATTGAAAGTAGATGATTTTATTTTTTTACGACCACATCAAAGTGAATTTGTATTTTTACAATTTGGAAGAATTTTGACTTTAAGAGATGGAAGAGTCATTGGGAAATTTTCTTTACTTTCACAAGATTAAAAATTAGAACCTCTTTTTTAAAAACTTTAAAGCCATTACATTTGCTTCTTGAGCAGCAGATTCTAAATAGCGATCTCCACTTGGGTTAGCAAAAGCATGATCTGCATCAAATATTTTATAATTAAAATCCTTTCCAGGTGCTTTGGTAAGCGCATCAAAATTCTCCACTTTTTTAGGAGAGATCCATGCATCCTTTTTTGCAAAAAGCCCTAATATTTCAGCTTTAAGTGGAACTAAATCTGCCGCATTTTCCATAAGACTTCCGTAATAAATTACACAACCAATTCCTTGTCCCTATAACATGATCGAAGACTGTAAAGACCATCCTCCGCCAAAACACCAACCAATTGTAGCTACTTTTGCATCCCTTCCGATAGAGGCAATTACTCCTCGAATAATTGATTTGGCTCGCTCTGTTGAAGTGGCTTTCATTAACTTACCCGCATCTTCAGGTTTGCTAGCAACTTTACCATCATAGAGATCTATCGCAATTACATTAGTGTTGAGTAGCTCTTGGTGTAATCGTTCAGATTCTTTTTTGATATGATCGTTTAAACCATACCATTCATGGAAAACGAAAAGATAATTTTTGGAGGTTTCTTTTGAAGGTAGTAAATAACCAGTAGCCATTTTTCCATCTTGCGTGGGTACTTCTAGTTTTATTCCTTTTGGGGTAAAATCAATTTTTTTAGGTATATCATGCTTTTCTTGAAATTTCTTGTCGCCAGCATTATTTGCAAATTTTTCAGTGGCATCTTTTTCTATTAATTGAGTTTCTCCACACGAAAACAAAAATAAACTGAAGGTGGAGAAAAGAATGAATTGTTGGAACATGGTGACTTTTTTATTTTAAAAAAAATGGAATTTTAGGAATGCATAGAGCAACTCATTTAGGTTATTTTTTTCTCTACTATTCTGGAAATCTTAAATTTATTCACAAATACCTTATCCCTAACTTTCAATATGTATTTTAATTATTGGTAAAAGGCAGATACATCCACAAAACATAAAATATTTAGTAAATCACCTATCATTATGTATAGTTTAAGTATTTATTGATTTAGTTTTTCTATTCAGTTAGGAGATATGCGAGAATTTTTCTCATTTTTTTTTAGAACATATTTTTCATTAAAATGAGATTAAGCAATTCTTTCAGCAAATTTTTATTATTTCATTCTTGTTTTCTTTTACCTTTGTGACGAAACATCATTTTTGAAACCTAGTTTAATAAGGTAGAAAAAAATTAAGATTAATTATACAAAATTAGTTCAATGCCTACGACTAAATCAGCCATTCAATATAGAAAAGGAAAACTGTCTAAAAAATTATTGTTCGAACTCTATGAACAATTATTGCGTCCACGTATGGTCGAAGAGAAAATGCTTATATTATTGCGTCAAGGAAAAATTTCAAAATGGTTTTCAGGTATCGGTCAAGAAGCGATTTCTGTTGGTGCAACGGCAGCTTTGGATAACGATGAATTGATGTTTCCGATGCATAGAAATTTAGGTGTTTTCACCTCTCGAAATATACCATTGAAGAGATTGTTTTGTCAATGGCAAGGGAAGCAACCTGGCTTCACGAAAGGTCGAGATCGCTCTTTTCACTTTGGAACAATGGAATACAATATTGTGGGAATGATTTCACATTTAGGTCCGCAATTATCTTTGGCAAGCGGAGTTGCATTGGCGAATAAGATAAGCAAAGCAGGAAAAGTATCTATTGCTTTTACAGGTGATGGAGGTACAAGTCAAGGAGAGTTTCATGAAGCGATGAACACTGCAGCTGTTTGGCAGTTGCCAGTCATTTTTGTCATTGAAAATAATGGCTATGGATTATCAACCCCTGTGAATGAACAATATCGATGTAAAACTTTAGCAGATCGAGGTAAAGGATATGGGATGCGATCTTACACGATTGATGGAAATAATATTTTGGAAGTTTATGCAACAATTAAAAAATTAGCAACAGAAATTCGAAAGAATCCAGAACCAATAATATTGGAGTGTAATACTTTTAGAATGCGTGGACACGAGGAAGCATCAGGAACTAAGTACGTTCCTGAAAAATTAATGACTGAATGGGCAATAAAAGATCCATTAAAAAATTATGAAACTTTCTTGCTAGAGGAAGGGATTTTGACGGATAAAGTAATTAAAGATTTAAGAAAAAATATCAAATCGGAAATTGAAAACGGTTTAGCAGAAGCGGCGGAATTGGATGTAGTTACTTCAACTCCTGAGGCTGAGTTGGCAGATGTTTATGCACCTCATTTTCAAGAAGTTGTTTCTCCAAAAACAAATCAGAAATCAGAAAAAAGAGTTGTAGACGCAATTTCAGATGGACTTCGTCAAGCGATGGAGAAGCATGATAATTTAGTTTTGATGGGGCAAGACATTGCGGAATACGGAGGTGTTTTTAAAATTACAGATGGATTTATCAAGCAATTTGGAAAAGAAAGAGTTAGGAATACACCACTTTGTGAAAGTGCTATAATTGGTATCGGTTTAGGATTGAGTATGAAAAGTTATAAGGCGATGATAGAGATGCAATTCGCAGATTTTGTCACTTGTGGTTTTAATCAGATTATTAACAATTTAGCAAAACTACATTATCGTTGGGGTGAAAATGCAGATGTAGTCATTCGAATGCCGGCCGGAGGTGGAGTCGGTGCTGGTCCATTTCATTCACAAAGTAATGAAGCATGGTTTTCACATACACCAGGTTTAAAAGTAGTATATCCCTCTACACCACACGATGCTAAAGGATTGTTGATTGCTAGTTTTGAAGATCCGAATCCGATTTTGTTTTTTGAACATAAAGGTTTGTATCGAAGTCTTTCGGAAGAAATTCCAGATGATTATTATACAGTAGAAATAGGAAAAGCGAAGGTTGTTCGGGAAGGTTCTGTTGTTTCAATTATCACTTATGGGCAAATGGTTCACAAGGCGAAAGAGCTTGTTGAAGAGATGAATATAGATGCCGAAATTTTAGACTTGCGAACTTTGCTGCCAATAGACTATGATGCTGTGGAGACAACGGTAAAGAAAACTAATCGAGTAATTATTCTACATGAAGATACCTTGTTTGGAGGAATCGGAGGAGAATTGTCAGCGCATATTTCGGAACATTACTTTGAACATTTAGATGCACCAGTCATGAGAGCTGCAGGACTAGATACACCAATTCCTTTTGCCAAAACGTTGGAAAAAGACTTTATGCCACTGGGACGGTTGCGAGAAAAATTAGATCGGATGATAAAATATTAGATTTCAATTCCTACTAATGTAGAACCTTTCAATACAGGTCGGATTGGAGGTTTTTACTTGTTAAAGTTGTTCTTTTAAAAAATCATCTAACTCTTCCACACTTGGGTTAACTAACACAATAACTCCATTTTTATTCAATAAATATTTAGTTGGCACTTCTGTGATACCATAAAGTTTAGCTACTGTTGAATCGAAAAAACGGAAGTTAGTAACCTCGTCGAAGACATGATTTTTCCAAACTAATTCATATTTTTCAATCGCTCGTCGCCAGCGTTTTTTCCCTTTTTCAACTCCTACTCCTACAATATCAAATCCATTTGCATTTTTAAAATTGGAAGTATGATATTTATTAAATAAAGAGGTTAGTCCGGGGAATTCAGCGATGCATGGTCCACACCAACTTCCCCAAAAGTCAATCAAAACATATTTTCCCTCCAACTTTTTTAAGTCAGACTGGTCACCAGAAGGTAAAGTCCAGTCAAAATTAGGAGAGCGCTCTCCATTATCAAACTTAGGCATCTGATATAAATACTTTCCAACTACAAAACTAAGAATGAATAATGGGAGAACCCACCACTTTTTAAAAATTTGCATAAACGATGTGTTTGTTTTTTTGTAAAATCCGATCATTTTAAAAATGATTTTCACAAATATCACCTTTTTTAGATAAATTTAAATGAAAGAAGTTTGTAACTTCCGCTGATTTTTTAACCAGATGTCAATTTCACTAGTTTTATTTTTTAGGAGATAAATACTCTAAAAATAAAAAGACTTGTCGTCAAAATTTAAGTACATGCTCAATATTATTCCTAATGAAATCCCTCAAGGCGTTTTACATCAACATTTATTAGGCTGTGTTTCACCTCGCCCCATTGCTTTTGCAAGCACCGTCGATGAAAAAGGAAACCCTAATATAGCACCATATAGTTTTTTTAATTGCTTTAGTTCGAACCCTCCGATCTTAGTTTTTTCCTCTAATCGAAAAGGAACGGATAATACTACAAAAGATACTTTGCATAATGTTGTAGCGACTGGAGAGGTTGTCATTAACATGGTGAGTCATAGTATTGTTCGACAGATGGCAGTGGCGAGTATTGCTTTCCCTAAAGGAGTTAGTGAATTTGAAAAATCGGGATTGACGCCTATTCCATCTGATTTGGTTAAACCATTTCGGGTGAAAGAATCGCCTGCTCAATTGGAATGTAAAGTACAACAAATTATTTCTTTGGGAGATGAAGGAGGTGCAGGGAATTTGATTATTTGTGAAGTTGTCAAAATGCATATCGATGAAAATGTATTGGATGAAAATAATAAAATTGATCCACAGAAAATTGATTTGATGGGAAGAATGGGACGAGCATTTTATGTGCGAGCGAGTGGAAAGAATGTTTATCCGATTTTTCAAAATGTGGGAGAAATGGCGATAGGTTTTGATCTGCTCCCCAAAAGCATTCGCAATAGTAAGATTTTGACTGGAAATAATCTAGGGCAATTAGCTGGAATGACGGCTTTACCAACATTCGAAGATATTCAAGAATTAAAAGATGATGAGGAAATGCAAAGTATATTGAAATCTAAAAATGCAAGAGAGGCATTACATATTTTTGCTAAAACAATTTTGGATGAAAGTGATAATCGAAACTTTGCGGCAGAGGTTTTGATGTTGGCAGATTCGATTTAGTGAATAATTATAAATGAAAAGAGGTGAGTCTTTACGAGGAAAGTTCATCCCTTTTTATTCGCTTTAATTTTCTATCATTAATTACATTTTTGATCCAATTTGGAATTACAACCACACCTACCAATAAGTATAAATAATAAGTAAATAACCTCCAGATAAAAGCGATGATTAAAGCGAGTGTCCCTGAATTAACATAATCACTTAAAAATCCCCCAAATAAAACTTCCGCAAAACCCGCACCTCCAGGGGTTGGACTAAAAGCCATAATCACATACATCGTTTGCAATCGAGCATAGAGATTAGATTGTGTATCAAAATCAGTTGATATATTGACAAAGGCAATGATTAGACAATTCAATAAAAAAAATCGACACGACCAAGCTGTAGCCGTTGAAAGAAATCCACCAAGGTGAAAAGCCCATTTTTTGGTTAGTAGTTCCTTACTCGCTAAAATCATATCGTCACCTAATTGAATTGCCATTTCTCTTCGTTTTTTTAGAAAACTGATACGAGTGGCTCCTACGATAATTCGTTTGATCCCTTGGGGACTAATGAATAAACCATAGAAAAATATTGCACCATAGATAGCCATAAAAATATACGCACCAAAAAAAGTATACGCCCAACCGTCAAGGTCAGCGAAGCTATACATGTTAGGACGAATCATATTTGTTCCAAAAATGAGAAATAAAATAGGTAAAATCCCTACAAAAAAAATGGTGTCTAAAACGGCTGAATATAAAACAAGCGTAGTAGTTTTTGCAGTAGGTAATTTCTCTTGAGCCAAGACGACCATGGCAACTGCAGAGCCTCCAACACTAGTCGGCGAAACAGCTGAACTGAATTCCCAAATAAAAATTAGTTCGATACATTTTTTCCAAGTAAATTCTCCTTCCGTTAAAATTCGGAGACGAATAGCATAAGCTATATGTCGAATGACTAGTAAAAAGAAAGACATTAAAACCCAAAATTGAGTATGTTGCTTCCATTCAATTTTGGCAAATTCATCTGGATCAAATTGCTGAGACAGTAAATAGAAAACAACTCCTAATCCAATTAAAATTGGAAAAATTATTCGTGATGTTCGAACTGAGTTGAGCACATCCTGCTCATCTTCATTAAATGTTTCTAGTTTTTTTTCTTTCACGAAAGTTAATTGTTATAAAATGGAGATGTATTCTTTTTTTAGATGGAAAAGGAGGTCGAAAGATAGTAAAAACAGTTCATGGAACATCAAGAAATTAAATTTTACTTGAAAATTAATGGCTAAAGGACTTTTTATTGTCTATGTTTTATTTAATTTAAATATATGTTTTGGAAAGCTACTTAATGGATGCTAGCTGAAATTTTCTAAAAAAATGTATTTTTACAAAATGGAAGAACGAGTTAGGAAATGGCGATTAATTCTTGGAAAAGATGCCGATAAAAATAATGATGACCAAGTTTCCTTATCTCCTGAAATGAAAGGGATGGATGATGTTTTGGATGCACTATATGATTCTGAACGACAAGCAGGGTTGGGTAGTTCTTCGCCAAATGTAAATCGGTGGTTGGGGGATATTAGAAAATATTTTCCGAGTTCAGTAGTACAATTGATGCAAAAAGATGCGCTAGAAAGGTTGAATTTAGAACAGATGTTACTTGAACCAGAATTGTTGGAAGCAGTCGAACCTGATGTGAATTTAGTTGGAACACTTCTTTCGCTAATGAAAGTTTTACCTAGAAAAACGAAAAGTACTGCACGAGCAGTTGTACAAAAAGTAGTTGAAGATTTAGAGAAAAGATTAAAAAATCCTTTACGGCAAGCCATTCAAGGAGCGATTAACCGATCTGTCAGAAATCGACGACCAAAGCATAATGAAATTGATTGGAACAAAACGATTAGAGCTAATCTGAAAACTTACCAGACAGAATTTAACTCAATAATTCCCGAAGTTTTAATTGGTCATGGAAAAAAAGGACAATCGTTAAAGGATGTTATTTTGCTTGTCGATCAAAGTGGTTCAATGGCCAATTCAATGGTTTACGCAGGAGTTTTTGGCGCGGTGATGGCTTCGTTGCGTTCTGTTAAAACTCACATGGTGGTGTTCGATACTTCGGTGGTGGATTTGACGGAAGAGCTGGATGATCCGGTGGATTTATTATTTGCAACTCAGCTTGGAGGAGGAACTAATATCAACAAAGCGTTAGGTTATTCTAAAGAATTAATTCGAAAACCAGAGGACACAATTTTGGTTTTGGTTTCAGATTTGTATGAAGGTGGAAATGAAAATGAAATGTTGAAGAAGGTTGCTTCTATAAAAAAATCAGGTGTACAGTTGATTACTTTGTTAGCGTTGGATGATCAAGGTGCCCCACAGTTTGATAAGTCGGTGGCTTCAAAATTTTCGACTTTGGGGGTTCCTACCTTTGCTTGTTCGCCAGATCAGTTTCCGAGTTTAATGGCAGCGGCGATTAAGAAGGAGAGCATTAATGATTGGATGGCGATGGAAGGGATTGTTGGAAAAGGATAATAATAATGCTTCTATAAATTATAAACCGCAAAAGCATCAATTACTTTTGCGGTTTATATATTTTCAAATAGGAATATTCTTTTACCAAATGTTCTCTATATCCTCTGTTACATAAGCGTGATCACGATCTACATAATAAGAATCATCTCTTCGTTTTTTCATCAAATTGTCCGGACCGAATATTCTAGCAAAAATTGACAATGGGAAAAGAACTAAGAAGAATACTAAACCTAAAAGAAGAGGTCCTGTTACGTAATTTCCTAATATCTCTGCGAACTTAAACCAAACTCCTGTGATCAAATTCATTATAGTGCTAGACATCATACTTGAAACACCAACGACAAAAGATACCCATAACATCCAATCAACTTGAAACTCTTTCCAAACACCAAAGATGAAATATAATGTTAAAAAACCAACGACGATAGCAAGTATTGCTTCTACTTTTTTTTCTCTATTCATATTAATGAATCTTTGAACTCCTTCATGGAATCTATTTAGTTTTTACAAATATTTATTGAAAAAAATTTCTTTTCCAATAGTTTTACTGATGAAAGTCCGTTTCACCTGAAATATTAAGAATGAAACGGACTTTTATCTTTTAGAATAATGTATAAATGAATGGAGCGATAGCTGAACCACCGCCAATTACGATTAATACACCTAGTAAAAGAAGTAAAATAATTACCGGCGCAAGCCAAAATTTTTTTCTTTCTCCCATAAATTTGAATAAGTCTTTAATAAAATCCATTTGAGTCAGTTTTAAGTTTTTCAGCAACTAGTTGATGTCCTTTTGGATTCCAGTGTCCTTCAAGTAAATAGAAATTTTTTAAAATATTCGTTTCACCTGAATCAATAAAGTCTGCTGAAAGGTTATAAAATTCTATATTTTTATCTTTATAGTAATTATCAAAAAATTCTTCCTGTTCCGTTATTTTACCTTTAACTCTCGCATCAATATCATGATTTGATGGAATATAATATATTAAAAATTTACGACCATCTGCTTTTACTTCTTTTTTTAATTGTTCAATAAAAATAGAGGTCAATTTTTTTGCTCGATCCATATCAATACCTTCCTCATATCGTACAATCTGATCAGGAATCAATAAATTAACTAAAACAGATTTGAGTAGAGAGAAAAAATGTGAATTGCTAATTAGGCAATTATACATTTTGTTTTTACGCAATTTCTCTTTTGTCCCTCCAGTCATTATTTCAAAACTTTTTGGAGTTAAAGTAGAATCATTAATTACATTAAAATATTCATCCCGAATATTATCTGCTAAGTCATTATAATGTGCAAAATAAATAACAGTATTCGGTTGATATTTATCCTTGTAAAATTGATATGATCGCAATGCATGATCGGTTCCTCGACCCTCAACTCCAGCATTGATGATTTCCACACTATCGCTAATAAGTGCTTGTTGCAATTTATAAGCAAAAGTTTCTTGATCATTGACTCCTTTTCCATAGGTAAAAGAATCGCCGATAAACATTATCTTTTTATTCACATAGTCCGGCAATTCGTCTTTGTGAGTAATTCGAAATCCATCGTCTCCATTGGTAAATTCGATGTTATAATTTCCAGGTCGATATTCAGTCCCTCTTAAATTAGGTATATGAATTAGCCCTATTTCTTTATCATACATAAATTTTACTGGGGCTAGTTGTTGTGGTTTTACAAGTCGAACTATCCCCTCGCATACTAACAACATAATAAGTGTTGAAAGCAACATTGCTATGATATTTGATAACCATTTTTTCATAGGTTTCTGTAGGTTAAAAATTAGTTCCTAATTTATTTCTTTGGCAGACGCCTTTTTTAAGAGATTTTTTAGTCTAAAATAAATTTGTCTTTCCACTTATCTTTTTCAGTCCAATCTGGTTGTTCTTTTTTTACAAAAACATAATTGCCAATAACTAGATAGTCCATTTCCGTTCGCATAAAACAACGGTATGCATCTTCAGGAGTATTTACGATAGGTTCTCCCCTTACATTAAATGATGTATTTATTATAACGGGACATCCTGTTAATTTTTTAAAAGCTGAAATTAATTGATGATATTTCGGATTAGTCTGTTCGTGTACTGTTTGGATTCTAGCAGAGAAATCAATGTGAGTAATTGCAGGGATAGTTGACCGAACGGTATACAATTTTTCACGTTGTGGTAAATCATGATAGTTAGCAGGAACCTCTTTTTTGATTTTTTCAGCAACATCTTGAACTAACAGCATGTAGGGTGAAATGCCTTTATGGTCAAACCAATCTTCTACATCTTCAGCCAAAATAGAGGGAGCAAATGGTCGGAATGATTCACGATATTTAATCTTTAAATTCATTTTTTCTTGCATTTCTGAGTTCCGAGGATCTCCAATTATACTTCTTCCTCCCAGTGCACGTGGACCAAATTCCATCCGTCCTTGCATCCAACCAATAGCTGCCCCGTCGTCAATATATTTTGCCACATACTTACACAGATCTTCAAAATTATCGTATTTTTTATAGACAGCTTTAGTTTTTCGAGCCATTATTTCAATCTCTTTGTTCGAAGCCTCTGGACCCAAATATGACCCTTTCATAGAATCTATCAATACACCATTTGTTACTTTTCTTTCTTTCTTGAAGTAGATGTAATTCGCTACTTGTGCAGCGCCTAATGCTCCTCCAGCATCACCTGCTGCAGGTTGAATGAATATATTTTCAAATACCCCAGCTTTCACTAATTTTCCATTCGCCACACAATTCAATGCAACTCCCCCTGCCATGCATAAATTTTTAGAACCCGTTAATCGTTGTGCTTCTTTAGCCATTAAAATTACTATCTCTTCAGTTACTTTTTGAATTGCCATTCCCAAGTCTGATTGTGCTTGGTTCATATCCGTTTCCGCATTTCTTCGTGGGAAACCAAAAAGTTTTTCCCATTTTTTATCATGAACCATTCGAAGGCCAGTGGCGTAATTGAAGTATTCTTGATTCAACCAAAGCGATCCATCGGGTTTGATGTCAATTAATGTTGTCTTGATTATTTTGATGAATTTCTTTACTCGATCTGAATTTGGATTTCCGTAAGGAGCCAGTCCCATTAATTTATACTCTCCAGAGTTTACTTTAAATCCTAAGAAATAAGTAAAAGCTGAATATAATAATCCAACTGAATGCGGGAATCGTAACTCTTTGAGAATTTTGATATCTTTTCCTTTTCCATAGCAGATAGAGGCAGTTGCCCATTCGCCTACACCATCTACAGTCAATATTGCGGCGTCTTCATAAGGTGATGGGTAAAACGCAGAAGCTGCATGAGATAAGTGATGCTCAGGGAACAATAATTTTACGGTTTTTCTATTGTATAATCCAACTTTCGCTAGTTCTTCATGAATCAATCTCTTTAGAAACATTTTCTCTTTTAACCAAACAGGAATAGAAGTGATAAAAGATTTAAATCCCTTAGGTGCAAATGAATAGTAGGTTTCTAAAAGTCGTTCGAATTTAAGCAATGGCTTATCGTAAAAAACGACTGCATCTAATTCGTCAATGGTCCATCCTGCTTGTTCTAGGCAGTATTTAGTGGCATGAACTGGAAAACTCGGGTCGTGTTTTTTTCGAGTAAATCTTTCTTCTTGAGCTGCTGCAATAATATTATCTCCGTCGATGACGGCTGCAGCTGAATCGTGGTAAAAAGCGGATATTCCTAGTATCTTCATTAACAGGTGTAAATCTTGTTTGTTAAATAATAAACTAATTCTCAAGTGGGTAAGCAGATAAATAAAACATTTAATCGTCTTGGAAAATAGGACAGTCGCTTGGTGGGTATGTAAAAGTCATGTTATATCTACCTAAAAAATGTAATTTGAATATGCAAGATAAATAATTACTAGTCTATAGTCAAAATTAAAAGTCTAGTTACATTTTGTCTAATTGGTATTAATTTATTGATAAGTAAATCTGAAAGTAAAAATCATGTAGTTTATTGCTCTTTTTTTTAGGACAAGTTCTAATTAAAAACGGAATATAATACTTAATGTTTCTATTCAAGTTGAGAGAATTGCTGAGTTATAACTTTTTCATTCGAATACTTCGAAAATCTACTTTCCCTGTATGGTTTTGAATGGATATTTGGTGATTACCCTTTTTCCAGTTCAAATTTAATTCCGAAATTTCCTGCTCTACCATTTTGTAACCATTCATCCAATGCTCTATTTTTCCATTATTAACTATGATTCGACCAGTATTCCAATTTCCTAATCCTCGAAAATCTCGATGCCTTCCTGGAACACATAAATTTTGTGATGGAATAATCCCTTTTAAAGATGCTAAAGATTGACTTCCACCTTGTTCTTCTTTTGATAATGAATCATTGTCAATAATTTGGAAAGTAAATTTTTCATTTTTTTCATTGGAAAAGTATTCGAGACCTCCTGCGGAATTTTTAGATAAATTAAATTCAAATTTTAAATCAAAGTTCTCAAAGTTCTTAAACCCAATTGATTCACCTTCTTCGAGTTGAATTTTTTTATTCTCATTTAAGTATAAGATATAGTTATTTTGCTTTTCACGATCACTTAGTTGATTTGGAATTAGATTTATTTCAGCCGTTATACCATTATCAGGAGTTTTTAATTTCTCTAAATTGTTAGTGGTGATTTTAATATTTTTCCAACGAACAGTTTTCCCAATCATAGAAGAATCTTTTCCAATACTATGTACTTGTAGACCAATAAAACCTTTTGCTGTCAGATCATCTTGAAGGTTTGCTGTCTGAATTCCATTAACCCAAACGCGAATGGACGAGCCAATTGCTTCTATTCGGTATTTATTCCACATATCATTTTTAAACCCTTTTTTTCCTTCGGAATTTTCACAGAGAGGATAAATCCAACCTCGACGACTTTCATCATAAATTCCTCCGCTGAAAGCTCTTATACTTGGATCGACTTCGACCTGGTAACCATGGACTGCCCCGTTATGATAAGTTGGAATAGAGTTACTTCGAATTTGAATACCGGAATTGAGAGGTCGATCTACTTTTAATTCTAATTCCAAAATAAAATCAGCGTATTTTTTTTTGGGACATAAGAATGTATTTGGTGTATTTAATTTTGCAGTTCCTATGAGTTCTTTTTCTACTATGGTAAATTCAGCAGTTCCATTTCTAATCTCCCAATTACTAAGATTTTGTTCATTGAAAAGTAGCTCCCAGTCAGAGGATTTTGAAATATTTTTAGATTGTTTGCACGAAAAAAATAAAATAGAAACAGAAAGTAAAAACCACTTCATAGATAATCTTTTTTATTTTTAGAAAAAAATCAAAACGCTATTTTAAAATATGATGAATTCCAAATATCCACTTTTTATTTTAATCTTTTTTATTTCTTGCCACTCAGATCCAAAATCAGTTGTTTCTGAACCTGAGATTGATCTGAGTGGTTTTATATTGCAGGACAATTTCCATATTGAACTTATTGCATCGGAGCCACTAATCGAAACACCTGTTGCAATGACTTTTGATAATCAAGGAAGAGTTTGGGTAATGGAAATGCCGGACTATATGCCTAATATTCATGGAAGTGATGAAGATGTCGCACGAGGACGAATTATTATTCTGGAAGATAAGAATGGAAATGGTCGGATGGATCATTCGAAAATTTTTTTGGAAAAATTACATCAACCGAGAGCGATGGCTTTAGTTTATGGAGGACTACTTTATGCGGAGGCACCTAATCTATACTTCATAGAAATTGAAAATGATCAACCAAAAAATCGAATTTTAGTCGATAGTCTTTATGCGGTTGGGGGAAATGTGGAGCATCAGCCTAATGGTTTAATGATGAATTTAGATAATTGGATTTATAACGCAAAAAGTAATTTCCGGTATCGGAGAGTTGCAGGTATTTGGAAAAAAGAACCTACTCATTTTCGAGGACAATGGGGAATTACACGAGATGATTATGGACGACTTTATTATAACGATAATTCAAATCCTTTATATGGTGACTTTGTGATGCCAAATCAAATGACAAGGAATAAATTTTTACATCCAAAAGAAGGAGTTGGGAAAAATATTTGTGTTGATCGAACTTTACATCCGTTGCAATCGACTGCGGTTAATCGCGGATATATGGACGGCGTATTGGATAACGATGGAAAGTTGGTTTCGTTTACCTCGGCATGTTCTCCAATGATATATCGAGGCAATGATTTTGGAGGGAAATATAATGGCAATGCTTTCGTCTGTGCTCCTGAAATTAATGCGATTAAACGAATTACCTTATCTGAAAAAAATTTGGAAATAGAAGGACTGCCTGCATGGAATAATAAGGAATTTTTGATTACAACTGATCAAGGTTTCCGTCCCGTGAATTTAAATAATGCACCTGATGGAAGTTTTTATATTACCGACATGCATCGGGGAATTATACAGCATAAGGTTTATATGACTGCGTATTTGAAAAAACAAATTGAGACTCGGCAGCTGGATACGATTATAAATTCAGGTAGAATTTTTAGAATTTCTCAAAAAGGAGATAAATCTAAAAATATTGATCTAGAAAATTTATCCAATGGCCAATTATGCGATTTGTTGAAAAATAAAAATGGTTGGCTGCGAGATCGAGCGCAACAATTATTGATTCATCGAAATGCAGTAGATGTGGTGGAACAACTACGATCAATTGCGAAAAATTCAGAAAATCATCTCGCTCAAATTCATGCATTTTGGACATTAGAAGGAATGAAATTTTTTGATAAATCTGATTTGTTAACTGTTCAAAATGATTGGAACCCCAAGGTGATAGCGACAACAGTTCAATTGATAGAAAATTTTCCAAATAAAATGGACGACATTTTTTTAGAAGAAATTTTAAAAAAATACGATCAATTTTTTCAAATAAATGATAAAGGAATTGACTTACAATTAGCGTTTTTAGTTGCTAGGATGGGGAATAAAAAAGATGTAAATGAGTTATTATTAAAATTAAATCAACGCTACCCAAATGATGAATTTATCGCAGAAGCAATTATCAGCGGCATGCAAGGAAAAGAAAAATTATTTTTAGATTTTGTCAAAAGAGAAGGAAGTGAAAGTTTGAAAAACAGACTCAACCAAGTTTTAGAGAATATCAAAAAGGGTCATCCAAATCGAATTTTTAATCGAATAAAAATTGGGATGGATGACAAAACTGTTGGACGAGATTTATTTAATATTCATTGCGCAGCTTGCCATGGAATTGGAGGAGAAGGAGTTCAAAATTTAGCACCTTCATTACTTGATGCAGATTTAGTTGAGATGGATTCAAAAGTAGTTACCTCGATAATTTTACATGGTTTGCAGGGCGAAATTAATGTAGACGGGAAGCCTATGACATTCAGTGCAGCTATGCCAGGATTAAAAGACAACGAAGAGTTGACCGATGAAAAGATTGCTGCAATTACAGCTTATGTGAAAAATGCATTTAGTTTAAGTCCTCAAGGTATTAAAATTGAAAAGGTGAAAGAATTGAGGAATGAAACACCAAAGGATGGAGAACTTTATTCTGAAAAAGAATTAATTGAAAAATATCAGAAGTAAACTAAAAGCGGTGTTAGCGCTCGAAACACTAATACCGCAATAGGAGTTTTTATATAAGAAAACTAAGGTCTAATTTTTTTCTCTTTCACGTGTTCATCCATCCATTCAGTCATTTCCCAAAGCATGTGCATGATTGATTCACGAGCTTGATAACCATGACTTTCATGTGGCAGCATGACAAGTCGAACGGTTGCTCCATGACCTTTAAGTGCAGCATAAAAACGCTCACTTTGCATGGGATAAGTTCCAGCATTATTATCTGCATTTCCATGAATCAAGAGGAGTGGATCTTTTATTTTATTGGCATGAACGAAAGGAGACATATTAAAATAAGTTTCAGGAGTTTCCCAAAAAGTTCGTTCCTCTGATTGAAAACCAAAAGGAGTTAAAGTTCGATTATAAGCACCGCTTCTTGCAATTCCTGCGGCGAATAAATTAGAATGAGCTAACAAGTTTGCTGTCATAAATGCACCATAAGAGTGCCCTCCAACCACTAATCGATTTTTATCTGCGATGCCCATCTCAACAATTTTACTAACTGCAGCTTCTGCATCCATCACTAGTTGTTCTCTAAATTTTTCATTCGGCTCTTCATCTCCTTCACCAATAATCGGCATTCCGAAATCATCAAAAACGGCATAACCTTGTGTCACCCAAAATATTGGTGATGCCCAATACAGGCGAGTAAATTCGTAAGGCGAATCATTTACTTGACTAGCAGCATTGGCACTTTTATATTCACGTGGATATGCCCACATGAGCACAGGTAATCTGCCATCTTTATTTGGATCATAATCTGCTGGAGTGTACATTGTGCCTGTTAGTTCAATACCATCTTTACGATTATATTTGACTAATTCTTTTTTTACCCCTGTTAATGATTGGTATGGGTTTTTAAAAAAAGTGAGTTGTTGATTTTCTTTAGAATTAATGTCTTTGATAAAATAATTGGGCGGCTCTTCTTTCGACTCTCGACGAGTTAAAATAATTCCTTTTTCAATATCCAAAACCTCAATTGGAATTTCATAATAAGGAGCTGCTGACCTCCACAGTCGAGTTGACTTTTTTGTTGATAAATCAAATTTATCAACAAAAGGACGATTGCCTTCAGGTGATGCACCTTGCCCTGAAAGGTAAAGTGTTTTTCCTTCATCATGTGTAAGAAGTACACCTCTACCATATTGATTTCGGTGAGTTTCAAATCCTCCTGGACTATTATATCTATCTTCCCAAGAACGATCAAAGATGAGTTTTTTACCTTCGCTTGTATCAGCTGGGTTCCAACTACTAGTTATTTCTCGACGTGTTTCCCATTCCCATTCAGAAGTCATTGCGAGCTGGTCATTTCCCCAAGTTATTCCACCGTATCTTAATTCAAAATTAAGTCCTTCTTGCGCTTTATCCTTGAATGGAGCGGTTTTAAAAAACATTTTATCTCGTACCTTTGCTTCTTTTTTTGGATCACCTCCATCTTGTGCCTCTACCCAATAGATAGTGGCAGGAACATCTGCTCGCCAAGTGAAATTACGTGGGCCAATTCGAGTTGCGCCGAAACCTTTTGGAATATGTTCAGCGGAAGGAATCTGGGCTAACTTTGTCACATCATTTCCATCCTTATCATAGATATCTATATCAAAAGGAAATCGAGAAAATGGCACGATGTAAGAAAAAGGTCGTTGAACCGTATAAATCATGACATAGTTTCCATCAGGAGAAGTGCTCATTCCTTTGATGATTCCGGTCTTTCCAAAAGGCTGAACTTTATCTGTTTCAAGATTGATTTTTATTAATTCTGACATGGTATAATATTCAAATAAAGTTTCATCATGTCTATTTTTCAATAAATCTTGGTAAGTTCTAACGGGTGCAGATTTGCCATCATTGGATTGGATAGTTGGTCCAATTGGTCTGATATTTTCTTTTGGCGTTTCTCCTCGATTAGTATTTATTTTTTTATAAATAATAGTTTGACTATCCGAAAACCATGAGTATGGTAAACTACTCATGGCATCATTCACATTTGCTTCTGTTAACTTTTTAGCTTGAGCATTTGTCAAATCAGCAGTCCATAATTCTAATCCAATTTCTTTGGTGATGGTAAACACTATTTTTAAACCATCAGGAGACCAACTTACATTTTCAATTTTTGGATTGGTAGGAAGACCTTTGATTTCAGTTTCCACATTTCCATTCACGGTTTTCATTTTCATACTATTGAAATGAGAGGAACGGCTTGAACTATTAGTTCGTGGATTGATTCTAATACCAGCGAGGCGTAATTCTTCCTGAGCTATCTCTTCAATTGAAGGTAAACTAGCTCGGCCTAACAGTAACATTATATTTCCGGCTGGACTTAAACTTGCGGCTGGTGTCGGTGGGGCATCGATTAAATCTGCAATTGCTTTCGGAGGCA
>JAQXDE010000007.1 GCA_029251525.1 Saprospiraceae bacterium
CGTGGTCCCACAAGGACTTGAACCTTGGACCTACTGATTATGAGTCAGTTGCTCTAACCAACTGAGCTATAGGACCAAAAAGAATGCAAATCTAAACAATAGATTTACTTCATGCAAGACTTTTAAAAAAAAAATAGATTATTTATAGAAAAATAAACTACCCTTTTTCTATAATAGCACTACTATTTATTTGAAACCACATTCACATCCTTTATTACACCTAGTATATGTAATACTAAGTTTTCGAATTCCTTTTTTATATGTTGTTGCATCTAAATTAATTAAAAACAAATTAAATACTTTTACTTCTATATCTATTCTATTTTGTCCTCACTTATTCCAACTAAATCCTGACCTTTTTAGGGTTTAAAAATTAGAACTAAACACCTGTCAAAAAATGATTTAGATTTCCTAGTAATTCCATTTCCAAAGTGAGAGTTATTTCTACAAAAATGGACACGAAAGAAATAGTTTCTACCCCAGACATTCCAGGTACCCCTAACAATAGCATCAGTTTAAAAGTAACACTAACTAACGAAATCAAAAACAGTTAGATAGTTACATTAACATTTTGCTTTTTTATCATTTTTCAAAGGCCTACTACTATCCTTCAATTAATCCAAACTCCAAAATAAATTATATGGATTGTACCACCTAAACTGGATGTATAACTAGTAGCTAAATTTGAAAATTTTGAACGTTAAAAATTTATTTAAACCTGTAAACGAATTATTTATTTAAAATAATCGAATTTGAAAAAAGTTAAAATGCATTCTTCTAACAATTTTTTCTCAAAAAGCCACACTTAGTAACTGCTAACCAAACTTAAAATTAGCCCATTTTTTTCTTTCTTTCTTTTTGCCATCGTAATTCCCTAAATACTTCGTCTCAATTATTAGATCTTATTATTAATTTTGTGAAAATTAACTTACCAAATTAAAATCATCTTAGTCTTCATTCATTTTTTAATAACCATTTTGATGCACTAACGTACGTTATTATGGCTAACCTAAAAAATTTGTTTTCGATATTTAAATAAGCCAAACTAATTTCCATTTAATTTCTTGAAATAAAAATTAAGATAGGAGGTAACTGAATAATCGGATAATTTAATAGATTTTGGATTTCTACTCAATTATAATTTTAACAATTATGAAAGAAAAACGTACTCGATTTACAAAACTACTCGTTGCTAACCGAGGAGAAATTGCTATCCGGATTCTTCGAGCTGGCTCAGAGTTAAAATTAAGAACTGTTGCCATATATACATATGAAGATCGATATTCTTTGCACCGGTATAAAGCTGACGAAGCATATCAAATTGGTGAACAAGATGATCCTCTAAAACCATATTTGGATATTGAAAAAATCATTCAAGTTGCAAAAAAAAATGAAGTAGATGCTATTCACCCTGGCTATGGTTTCTTGTCAGAAAATGTACAATTCGCTAGAAGATGCCGAGAGGAAGGAATTATTTTTATCGGTCCAGCTCCTGAAGTGATGGATAAATTAGGAGACAAAGTTGCTGCAAAAAAAATCGCTAGCGCTGTCAATGTTCCTATAATCGAGGACAGTAAAAAGAAATTAACTTCTGAAGAAATCATTTTAGAAGAAGCCAAGCGAATTGGTTTCCCAATCATGGTGAAAGCTGCTGCAGGTGGAGGTGGTCGTGGAATGCGAGTGGTACGAAATGCTAAAGCATTAGTCAAAGCATTTAATGAAGCGAAGGGTGAGGCCAAGACTGCTTTTGGGGATGATACTATCTTCCTAGAAAAATTTGTAGAAAACCCAAAACATGTTGAGGTTCAAATCTTGGGAGATGAATATGGAAATCTCGTTCACCTTTACGAACGAGATTGCTCTGTTCAAAGACGTTTTCAAAAAGTAGTCGAAGTCGCTCCTTGCATTGACTTAAAGCAAACTACAAAAGATAAACTTCACGAATACGCTTTAAAAATTGCTCGCCAAGTTAATTATTCCAATGCTGGTACTGTTGAATTTTTAGTAGATAAAAAAGAAAATATTTACTTCATTGAAGTGAACCCACGAATCCAAGTGGAGCACACTATCACAGAAGAAATAACAGGGATTGATATTGTTGCTTCTCAGATTTTTATTGCAATGGGATATCCACTTTCTCATCGCACAATCGAAATTTCAAAACAAGAAGATGTTAAATGTACCGGCTATGCTATTCAATGTCGAGTTACGACAGAAAATCCAGCAGAAGATTTCAAACCTGACTATGGTACACTTGTCGCCTATCGAAGTGCTGGTGGATTTGGAATTCGACTAGATGCTGGAAGTGCATACGCTGGCGCAAAAATTTCTCCTTTTTTTGATTCCATGCTGGTAAAAGTTACTGCTAAAGGACGATCGCTAAAAGGTGTTTGTGAACGATTACAACGAGCCTTAGCAGAATTCCGAATTCGAGGAGTGAACACAAATATTGGTTTTTTACAAAACCTTCTCCGCAATGAGACCTTTCAAAAAGGTGAAGCTAGAGTTAATTTTATTAATGAATATCCTGACTTAATGAATATTCCTCGTTTCATGGATAGAGGAACTAAAATGTTGAGTTACCTCTCAGACATAATTGTCAACGGTAATCAAGATGTAAAATTTGCTGATCCAAATAAAACATTCCGAATACCTATTGTTCCAACCTTTGATGATGCTATTGAATATCCAAAAGGAACAAAGGATTTATTAGAACGAATTGGTCGAGAGAAATTTGTGAAATGGGTAAAGCATCGAAAAGAAATTTTATTTACCGATACTACATTCAGAGATGCTCACCAGTCACTTCTGGCTACTCGTGTTAGAACAAAAGACCTATTGAATGTTGCCGAAAGTTTTGCTCGCAATCATGCACAAAGTGTTTTTAGCATGGAAGTCTGGGGAGGCGCAACATTTGATGTTTGTATGCGCTTTTTGAAAGAAGATCCTTGGGTTAGATTGGCAAAGATTAGAGAAAAGGTTCCGAATATCTTATTACAAATGTTGTTGCGAGGATCCAATGGAGTTGGTTACAAAGCTTACCCTGATAATTTAATTGAACAATTTATCATTAAAGCAGCAGATACAGGAATTGATGTTTTTCGAATCTTTGATTCATTGAATTGGTTAGAAAATATGAAATTTTCTATCAAAACTGTTCGAGAAAAAACGAATGCATTAGCAGAAGCTTGCATTTGCTACACAGGCGATATCACCGATCCAAGTCGAACAAAATATACTTTGGAATATTATGTTGATTTAGCAAAAAAATTAGAAGTAGCTGGTGCTCATATGCTTTGCATCAAAGATATGGCAGGATTACTTAAACCTTATGCCGCTCAATTATTGATTTCACACTTGAAAAAAGCAGTCAAAATTCCAATTCACTTACACACTCATGATACCTCTTCCATTCAATCGACAACTTACTTAAAAGCTATTGAATCAAAAGTCGATATCGTTGATGTGGCGCTAAGTTCTTTAGCAGGCTTAACCTCCCAGCCAAGTTTCAATTCTGTAGTTGCAATGCTCGAAGGACAGCCTCGACAAAATATTATTGACTTAAAATCATTACAAGAATATTCAGATTACTGGGAAGCAGTTCGCCAATATTATTACCCATTCGAAACAGAACTTAAAGGTGGAACTGCTGATGTATATGAACATGAAATTCCAGGAGGGCAATATTCTAACCTTCGCCCACAAGCTCGTGGACTTGGTTTAGAAGATCAATTTGAAACGATCAAAAAGAATTATAGAATTGTAAATGACTTGTTAGGAGATATCGTAAAAGTAACTCCATCTTCAAAAGTAGTTGGTGATATGGCAATGTTTATGACTGCCAACAAATTAACGAAAGAAGATATTTTAGAAAGAGGAGCAAGTTTAGCATTTCCTGATAGTTTAAAATCCTTGATGCGTGGAGACCTAGGACAAACAAAAGGTGGTTTTCCAAAAAAATTCCAAAAGATAGTTTTGCAAGATGAAAAACCATTTCGTAATCGACCTAATGCACACTTAAAACCAGTAAACTTCAAAAAAGAATATGCTAGTTTTCAAGAAAAATTTGGAGCATACGTTAATGAGTTAGATTTTCTTTCTTATCAATTGTACCCAAAAGTTTTTGAAGATTACCATACTTTTTCTTTAGAATATGGTACTGTTCGACATTTACCTACAGCTGCATTCTTTTATGGGTTAAAACAAAATGAGGAAACACTTATCAGTATCGAACCTGGAAAAAACTTATTGGTTCAATTCTTAAGTAAAAGTGAACCTAACGAAGCTGGAATGCGAGAAGTTGCTTTCCGACTTAATGGTCAAACTAGAACAATCTTAGTAAAAGATAGATCTGTCCAATCAGAAACAACCATTCATTCAAAGGCAGAAAAAGACAATGAAATCGGAGCGCCTCTCCAGGGAAGCCTCTCCAAAATTTTAGTAACAGAAGGTCAAAAAATTGAAGTAAATACCCCTTTATTTATTATTGAAGCCATGAAAATGGAGAGTACCATCACCTCTCCAATTAAAGGAAAAGTGAAAAAAATCCATATGATGGAAAAGGCAATGCTAGAGCAAGATGATATGGTAATAGAACTAGAATAGTTTTTTTACGATTATTCCCACTCTGTAGTTTTTGAATAAAAACCGCAATGAGTATGTTACTCATTGCGGTTTTTATTCGATACAAAGCATACTCAAATAAAATTGTTAATACTATCTTTTTGAAGAAACATTTGGACATCTAAGTGAACCAAAATAATAAACGATTCCTGCTCCAAAAAAAACATAAGAATCATTCGCTTTACTATTTCCACGTTGTCTTCCCTCCTGTCCAATTTTAACCTCAGTAATGGATCGATCTGCAAGTGCAACAGCCACTTCTCCTCGCAATGCCTCCAAGTCACCCGTATCGGTATAAACTCCACTCACATCATCCAAATAATCTGTAAATAATCGTCGCGCAGAAAATTCAACATTAATACTCCACTCATAATTAATATCATATTTTAACCCAAATCCATAAACCAACCCGCCTTGAGTTGAATAATATTCTTCTCCTCGAAATTGTCCCTCCGTTCCCAATGGGCGCAAATCCACTATTTCACCATTATACTCTGTTTGTGGATTAAAATTAAAAACATTGAAGCCTGCAAAAAGATAAGGAGTGAAATTTTCATCTTTACTCCCATGAATATAGGGTAAAAAATTAAACTCAAATTGCATCGATCCATCATAAATTTGGGATTGAAAATTTAAATTTCGCTCTTGTTCAAATGTATTTTTTGAATTTACATCATCAGCTGCCACCTTGCCATAGTTAGCTGACATCTTTAAACAAACCCGATTATTAAAGTTATACCTCGCAATTACACCTACCGCTAAACCCGGTTTATCTACTCTAAATTCAGTATTTAAATCTCCGTAATAATGAGATGCTCCAACCCATCCTCCTAATTCCCAACCCTGCTGAGCGTTAACAAAAAAGACACAAATAGTGAAGGTTAGTGTAATTAATATTTTTTTCACGTTAATAAAATTTTAAGATCGTTCCTGGAATTCCCCCAAATATTTGGGAACTTCTTTTTATAAAAATGTATTTGCAATTACAATGCCTTTAAGTGTTTTCACACCCAAATTTTCCGCAAAGTTAATCTAAAACGTGAAAAAACCGTGATGTGTTATTCAAAAGTAGAATGTTAAAAAGATTAGTTATCAAAAATTGGACGTATTCAACCTTGAATTAAAAAGATAGCAGGTCTTTTATGAAAATTAGGGAGCTTCAGTTTTTTCCAATCTTTAATCTTCTTTGTCAAAATAAACTCCGTTTCTAATGAAAGATCTACGGCAACACAAAGTCGAGTTTCAGCTGACAATGTCTTAAATGCTTCCTCTAGCATCCCCATATTTCGATAAGGTGTTTCGATAAAAATTTGAGTCTGTCGATATTTCCTAGAAAGTTGTTCCAAGCGATTTAAATCCTTGGATAATTCAGGTTTTTTCGCAGACAAATATCCTTGAAAACTAAAGCCTTGGCCATTCATCCCTGAAGACATCAATGCTAACAAAATAGAAGATGGCCCAACAAATGGAATAACTTCAATTCCTTTTTCATGTGCCATTTTCACAATTTCTGCACCAGGGTCTGCCACTCCTGGACAACCTGCCTCAGATAGTAATCCCATATCATTTCCAATTTCCGCAGGTTTCAAAAAAGTAGCAATTTCCTCTGGGGTTGTTCTTTTATTTAATTCAAAAAAAGTGAGATCAGCAAAAGCTTTTTTAGGCTCAGTCGTTTTGATAAATGCCCGAGCAGTTTTCGCTCTTTCGGCAATGAAGAAATCCAATTTATGAATTTTTTCAATAACATAAAGCGGAATCGTATGGACTGCATTTTCACCCAACGGAGTGGGGATTAAGTAGAGTTTTCCTTTTAACAAAATTAACTAATTTTAATTCTACGAAACAATTGTTATTCAAAGTTTATTGAAAATAAATCAATATTTATCTCATCATTTTTGATTTACTTTTCAATTGACAAATAATATTTTATTGAACAGTTTATATTCACTACAAAACTAGGAAAATCTCTAAACTCAAGTCGACTTTTCAACACTTTATCCACATTTATTTTTATTTTTTCTTAGTAAAAAAGAAACTTTATTGATAATTCCCTCCTCTTCTAATCGTATCTTTGGTCCAAAAAAAAAGATAAAACTACCATATGACTGCAACCTCATATACTATTAATCTTCCTCAATTTGTTGGCCCTTTCGACCTGCTTCTCTTTTTCATTGAACGTGACGAATTGGATATTAACGATATTCCTGTTTCAACTGTAACTAAAGACTTTTTGGAATATATCAAAGCGATGGAAGCATTAAACATTGATTTGGCAAGTGAGTTTATTTTAGTTGCTGCTACATTAATGCGAATCAAAGCAAAGATGTTAATTCCTCGAAAAGAAATTGATGAAGAAGGAAATGAGATTGATCCACGAGACGAATTAGTTGCTAGATTGATGGAGTACAAACGATATAAAAGTGTACTCGAAGATTTACGTTTAATGGAGTCAGAACGTTCTGTAAAATTTAATCGTGGAAATGTCGAAAGAGAATTAAAGTCGTTAGCAAATATCGCTTTGGTCGATATTGAATTAGAACAGTTGTCTTTGTACAGTTTGATGAAAACTTTCCAACGGGTATTGAACCGAATGGAGGATCGAAAAAAGAAAGTCGTTCATCAAGTCTACAATTTTAGTCATTCAATCCAAGGTCAGCAGATTTTCATTTTAAAGAATTTAAAAGAAGGAGAAAAAACCAGTTTTGAAAATTTGTTTGGAGGTTGTAAAAACCGAATGCATGCTATTATCACTTTCTTAGCCTTGCTCGAATTATTAAATTTACAAACAATCAAAATAGTCAATGGGATCGGAATGAATAATTTTTGGTTAACTCCATACAATGAAGAGGAATACAATAAATTGCCAGATGTCAATAATGGAGACGAAGAAGAGTAATTAATATGTTAATTTTCTTTTGTTAAAAAAAAGCATGGATTTACAAAAAAAAATGTTCAAAGAGTTAAAGGAAAAAAAAATATTTGATCTCGCTCGTAATTACGCCTTTTCCTATGCAGATAATATTGATAAAATGGATGTCTTTCCATCCGATGAAAACCTCAAAAATCTAGAGATTTTTGAGGAAGCTATACCTGACGATTCTGCCTCTGCTAAAAGTATTATTTCCCAATTAAATAAATTTGGTTCACCTGCTACAACGGCTCAAACGGGTGGAAGATATTTTGGTTTTGTCAATGGAGGTGTCCTTCCAATTTCTGTCGCAACAAAATGGTTGGCAGATTTTTGGGATCAAAATGGAGGAATGTTTCTAACCTCTCCAATCAATGCAAAATTAGAAATGATCTGTGAGCAATGGCTAAAGGAACTTTTCAACTTACCCAAAGAGACCGTTGCGGGATTTGTGAGCGGTACATCTACTGCTAATTTTTCTGGAATTGTAGCAGCTAGATATCGATTACTAAAAAACCAAGGATGGGATGTCAATATAAAAGGACTTAATGGCGCTCCAAAAATTCGAATTATTGCTCATCAACAAGCTCATTCTAGTATTACAAAAGCACTAGCACTAGCAGGCTTTGGAAAAGAAAATGTAGAATGGGTTGAATCCGATGATCAAGGTAGAATGATCTTGGACAAATTACCTAAACTCGATTCTACTTGTCTTGTATTCCTTCAGGCTGGAAATGTGAATACAGGTTCCTATGATCATTTTTCAGAGATTTGCAAAAAAACAATTAATGCAGGTGCATGGGTTCATATTGATGGTGCATTTGGTTTGTGGGCAAGTGCATCAAAATCTTTATCCCACTTGACAGAGGGAATGGAATTAGCATCTTCATGGGCTACCGATGGGCATAAAACCTTAAATACACCTTATGATTCTGCAGTCATTTTATGTAAAGACTCAGAAGCTTTAATCTCTGCCTTGCAAGCGACTGGAGAGTATATTACTTATAGTAAACAAAAAGACCCAATGCTTTGTACACCTGAGATGTCAAAGCGATCTAGAGCCATTGAGATGTGGGCAGCAATAAAATATCTAGGGAAAAAGGGAATTGATGAAATGGTAACTGGTTTTCATTTACGAGCAAAACAATTGGAAAATGGTTTACGATCCAATAGTTTCACAATCATAAATGAAGTGGTTTTTAATCAAGTACTAGTAAGCTGTGGAAATCCGGAATTGACCAAATCAACTCTATTAAATCTTCAAAGATCTGGAGAAATTTGGTGCAGTGGCTCGACCTGGAAAGGGGAACCCGTGATTCGAATTAGTATTTGCTCTTGGGCGACAACAAAGGAGGATATTGATAGAACTATTGTTGCTTTCAAAAAAGCTCGAATAACAGCTAGTGCTTAGTCCTCTGCCTTAGCAGCACCCTTTATACTATATTCCTAATAACAGCCTTACTGTGTCCAAAACTCCTTCACCTCTTTTTAAATCAAAGTCTTCTTTTTTATTTATCATTTTTATTTGTCCCCTCTTCGCCAACTCTAGCATCTTCTCTTTTTCAGGAGCCGAAAATTCAGAGAAAGTTCTCCTTAATAAGGGAATTAAATTTTGGAATGTAAGGAAGTTCATTTCATCAAGCCATTTGTCTAAAATATTCCACAAGTCCATATTGTGAATCAACAACAAACCACTTCCATGTAAAAACCCTTCTAACCAATTTGCGGCACTTGTTGTATCATTTCCTACAGAAAGCATCAAATACATTTCATTCGCTGCATCTGAAACTGTGATTATCTTTTTATCAAAAAGCATCCGTAAGCAACCACCTTTCAACAAGGTATTTACATTTTTTAGTCGAGTGATTTGGTCGAGTGATTTATTCCAACTTTCTATATATTTCTCATCATCCATCAAACTAATCGAATGGTTCGCGTCCAATATTTTTTCAAATAATTCTTTGGTGAAATCTTCATTTACCCCAACACAAGCATTCGGCAATAAAACACAAATCCGTGGAATTATTTCATTAATCACTCTCTCCAAGCTACTAACATCTAACTTCCGAGTACTTCCATATCTTATCGCATAAATTAAAGGACGCAATGCCATCATCAATTTTTCTACATCAGTTGTCATAGCGGAAAGATCTCGCAATCGTTTTACCAACTTTGGAATTGCATCTATTAAATCTGCTTTCAAAGCAGTCTCTACTAATTGAGTTAACTCTGGCAAATTTTCAATTTCTGTTGTTTTCTTTTTAACAAAATTTACACTCGCCTCGTAAACTGTATTCCCCCACATACTAACACTGATGATTTTCAATGCATAATCAGGCTGCCAGACTAATTTCCAAATCTCTTTGAATTGACCTTTCGAAAACTTGGAAACTTTTTTAGCTTTACCCCATTTTATACCCAACAAATCTAATCGATGAAGTAAATGACTTGCTTTTAAATTACTTTCTGTCCTCAAATCTAATTCCTTGATAATCTCATCTGTGGAATTTCGTTCTTTGGAAAGCCTAGCGGCCTTTACACTTTTATCAAAATCTTGCTGCAAAGGGATCACAGGAATCTCTGGTGGTACTGCTCCCATCACATCACCTATAACTAATTTATTTTGAATGAGTTCCATTTGTGATTCATGACCTTCGCAAAAAATGGAGGTTGCCGCTTCATACATTTCTCCAATTCCAGCAATTGGTAATTGTCGAATGGAAGCTAAAGTATCTGCTAACCGAACTGCCTCAATCACGTGTGCCGATGAAGCATCCATATCTTTTTCACGAAAAAGTCTCGCAACTTTTGTCATCCAACGTACGCCTACTTCTTCCCTGTTATGGTATAATAATTTATACCATGCTGGGGAAATCACACCTGCACCATAACCACTTTTAGTCGATAGTCGACTGTATGACCAAGGCACCCAAGTACTTTTTGTCTTTACTTTTTTAATTCCTCGAAGTATTTTTTTATCATCGCTTGCTTTATATTTTGGTAAATCTTCTAAGACAGGCGAATGCCATGCCCCACAAATTACTGCGATATTTTGGTAGCCATCTTTAATAGCTTTTCGCATTGTCTCTCGCATAAATGCTTCTCGACGTTTTTCCATTGGAGGATCAGGTCGATTTAATTCCTCTCGCAACAATCTCATAATTTGGATGATGCTCGGGAAAATATCTTCTGGATTCTCTTGCTCTTCAAAAGTTACCTCCCACCATCTTTCGCTATCTGAGTAGCCTGCGATTTCTGCCATATAGCCAAGGGGATCTTTTTGGAGTTTGTCATCCTCAGTAAAACTTTTGGGCTCGTTCGTTTCTGCTTCTCCAAATAATTGAAAAGGATTTTCTGCTTCTTGCTTTTTTATTCCTAAAACTACTTCATGTGGCAAGTCCATAAACTGAACTGAAATACCTTTTTTTAATCCATATTTTATTGCTTGCCACTCTGGCGAAAATTCCGCAAAGGGAGAATAAATAGCTTGAGAAAAATCTTTTGGATTGTAGGTCAACAATGCAACTGGTGGCTTCATTCCTGGATTAGCGATATGCTGCAACAATGCTTCTGCATCTTTGACTCCTTCAATTAGGAGACAATCAGGTTCGAGGTTTTGAAGTGCCCGAAGGAGGCTTTTGGTGGAACCTGGTCCGTGATGTCGAATACCAAAAATTGTTGTCATTAAATAATAATTGCCTTTTATTTACTCTATAAAAAATTCTACATCTCTTCTTTAATATACTTATTTCCCAAAACGATTTTTTCTGTTCCATTTAGATCTGCTTGCAACATCGATTTCGCTAATAACTCAGAAGTTATCAAACTAAACGACATTAACTTATTTAAAACTGGAAATAATTTTCGATAAATCCGATATGCCAAATTCGATTCTTGCCTTTTCTCAACAGGGTAAATATAACCAGGTCGAAAAATATGTAATCCTCCTAAGTTTAAAGAGATCAAATAATTTTCAGCCAAGCCTTTATAACGAGCAAATGACATTTAGCTTTTTTCTTTCAAATCTGCTACTGCCCCACTTAAAAAACAAAGTATCGCCCTTGGACTATTTTGCTTAACAACATCTCCAAATATGTTAACACAACAGTTATCAATTTAAATATATCATCAGAAACAACTCCTCTATAAGCTCCAATACAAAGATAAGCTGCATTTAGATTTCTAAAACAACCTACATCCTTAAAATAATCACTAAAATCAGCATGGATAATTTCTTCTAATTTTGAATATTTTTACCCTTATAGTTTTCGAACAAATGAAATAACTTTTATTTCCTCGGAAGAGCTTAATGCTTCTCTTAAAATAATCCCACCCACCATTCCTGATGAGCCTACGATTATTTTTTTTATGCTAAATTCTTAGTTTGATTCTTTCATCTTAATTCCTGCAAATCAATTTAAATATTCCTTTTACAACATCTCCTTACAAGCTCGATATAAATCTTTCCAATCTTTTCTTTCTTTCACCACCGTCTCTAAATATTCCTGCCAAATTACCTTATCTTGAACTGGATCTTTTACCACAGCACCAGTAACGCCTGCTGCCAGGTCATTTGCTTTCAAAGTTCCATCTCCAAAATGTGCAGCTAATGCCTGACCACTATTAATTACTGAAATTGCTTCCGCAGTTGAAAGTGTGGCACTTGGAGATTTTAGTTTAGTCCTACCATCCTCAGTTTTTCCACCTCGCAATTCTCTGAAGATTGTGACTAATCTTTGAATTTCATGAACAGATGCCACTGAAGCAGGAAGTTCAAGCGACTGTCCAATTTTATCTACTCTAGTTTTTACAATATTTATTTCTTCTTCCATTGTACTGGGCAAAGGCATCACGACCGTATTAAATCGACGCCGTAAAGCACTAGACAACTCATTTACACCTTTATCCCGATTATTAGCAGTGGCAATTAAATTGAAGCCCCTCTGCGCCTGTACTTCCGTATTCAGTTCTGGAACTGGTAATATTTTTTCGGATAAAATAGTAATTAGTGTATCTTGAACATCCGAAGGTATTCGAGTCAACTCCTCCAATCTTGCAATCTTTCCATCCTGCATCGCCTTCATTAATGGACTTGCAACCATAGCATCTTCCGAAGGACCTTTGGATAAAAGTTGTGCATAATTCCATTGATAACGAAGCACATCTTCGTTCATTCCTGCTGTCCCTTGAACTAACAATTTTGAATCGCCAGATATAGCCGCGGCCAAATGCTCAGATACCCAAGTCTTAGCAGTACCAGGAATTCCAATGAGCAATAATGCTCGGTCAGTTGCCAAAGTTGCGACAGCTACTTCAATCAATCTTCGATTACCGAAATATTTTGGTTCGATCACAGTTCCATCTTCCATTGTTCCCCCCAACAAATAATTCACAACTGCCCAAGGAGAAAGGTTCCAATTAGTTGGGCGAGGTTTGTCATCAATCTTTGCTAATGCTTTGAGCTCTTTTGCGTAAGCATCTTCGGCATGAGGACGGAGAGTTTTGGTTTTATTTTTCATATAATTTGGTTGATTCTTTTTTTGCAAAGATAGAAATCCTGATTAGGCCAATCTATTTTTTATAAAAAAATTACTTTTCTAACTCCATTTGCATATCTCTGCGGAATTTTAATACACGTAAAAATTTATCAATCTCCTTCCCCCAATTTGTCCAATAACTTTCATCATTTGTCCAGCTTTTATTTAATACTTCAAATAGTTTAGGATCACTACCGTAAGCAGCTCGATTAAGAATAGTACGGTAATGAATCATATTCCAACCATAATCAATATTTTGGAAAATGAGATGTCGCAAATTTTTCATCAATAACAGAGTAAGGTTTTTATCCCAAGAATTCAAATTGAATTGAAGTAAATGAGCAAGAGGTTCGCTATTTTCTAAAGTCGAATTAAAATCTTTTAATTCTTGAATAGCAAATTGGTTAAATATATTTTCAGGAAGTTTTTCTAACAACAAATTTACATCTAAATTCTTCCACCGGTTATCATCATACTTATTAAAATATATATGACAAATTTCCTTCATCCAATTTTCATCTTGGTGGCGAACAGCAGATACAATTGAGGCTTGTAATAATAATTCAGACCATTCACTTCGAATGAAGATATCTAAAACTTCATTAGTTTTTTTTTCAAAAAAACGCTCCCAATCAGAAGGAGGAAGAACAATAAACATTTGAGCAAAATAACTTGCTTTGAGTCCACCCTTTAGCCATTTTTTTTTAGGGTCAATCCCGTCACGAAGCATACCATGATCGCAGCTTTCGGGAAGCTCAATTTCAATTTCAGTCTTTTCTTTTTTGAAAGATCTGCTTTTTAAATTAATGCAATCCCTTAGGCGCTCCCTCATTCGTTTTTGCAATTTAGAACCTTCTATTTTTTCTAGCAACCCAGCCGCTGTTCTTCGAAGATCTTTCCTCTTTTCATCTAAACACTTTTCCAAAAATGGCTCGTCTGCCAAGGAAAGATTATATTCTAATATTTTTAAATACTCTACTCTATGTTTCCAATCATCTTCTCCCCAAGAGGACTCGATATTTTCTAAAGCTTCATTGGGTTGTGTTTTCCGGAGGCTATTAAGTAGTAAAAGCCGTTCACTTTTTGTACCATCTTCCCAAGCTACATGATCACTTTTATCAATTAAAAAATGCCAATCCTCATTCTGAACAATAAGCCAATTACCTCTTTCACCAATAGCATTTTTCAATTTATGCCAAAGAGTTTTATCGCTTCGAGATTTCTCCAATAGCTCAGGAAGGAGTTCAGGTGGGAAGGTTTTTTTATTGAATACTAATTGCTGAATGAAACTATCCAAAGCTAATGGAAAGGTTCCATTAAGAATCATAGAAAGGTGTTCAGATGACTTTTTACTACATATTTTTGATTTGTCTTTTTGAGCAGGAGTAGGAATCTCCCCCTTCCATTTTTCAGGTTGAAAACCAGCTTTTCGCATCTGAGCGAATAGTGTTGCACCTTCTAACAATATGTTAGCAGCAGTTGCTTCCATATCAACTCCAAGTTTAGCTAATTCTACTAAAGTGGCTTCGGAGAGATCGGAACGATCAGTACCAATTAGAGCGATTTTAATGATATTTTTCCAAATCATTGAGCAAAATATATTTTAATGTAAAGATATATTTTTTGCGAAAAGGAAAATATTAAACACTATTATCTTTTAGCTTTTAAAAAAACTAAAAAACGGTGACACGATTTTATCTGTGTCGCCGTAATTTGAGCGAGGGGTAGCTCTAAATTTTTCAGTTTTTTAAACTGAACTATCCTTTTAACTCTCTATTTTTAAAGTCCACTATGTCCTATCCAATGGAATATTGGAATAAGCCAGTTGTAAATATATTGTGTTTTTAATATTCTTGGGTAAGTATTTAAACAGAACCTATGCATCCCAGCAAAAGTCAGTGTCGTTTTTTAAGATAACTTTGATCAATGGGAATATATTTTCTATTTGATTTGAGAAAACCAAACAATTTGCATTTTAAATATGGTTGGTCTGCAATTATAGTTATCCATGATTACGTTTCATGGTAATTAAATTTACAGATGGCTTATTTGCTAATAAAATATTGCCTAAATCCTATATTTCTCAACATACCAACCTAAAAGAAGCAACTCTTGATATATCAACTTAGTTATTTCTTTTTGTTCTAATATACTTGAGTATTATTAATTATAAAATATCAAAATGGATGACTAAGGTACAGTACTAATCTGATTTTTTTCTACCCTTAAGATGGTAATTTTCGCATACAAAATTTTATTAACGCTGTAAATAAATCTGAAAGGACTCCTTAATTTGCATTATTTTCGGAGAAAAATTCCTTAAATGCTAAAAATGAAATAGTCAAAAATTAGATAGGTTTGACAAACCGTACTTTTTAATTTATTTCTTCTAGTGTCCTTTAAGAAGTGATATGAAAATGTATTATTGCAATAAAACTCATTCTACTATTTTCTTAATATCTTTTCGATAAGCTGAAGGACTTTTACCAGTAATTAGTTTGAAAAACTTATTAAAATTTGACACATTTTTAAAACCACTCTCAAAACAAATTTCTGAAATACTTGATTTTTCTTCCGATAATAATTTGCAGGCATGTACGACTCGATATTCGTTAACAAACTTTGTAAAAGGTTTTCCAGATAGCTTTTTAAAATATCGGCAAAATGCTGGAACTGTCATCGTTGCAATTTTAGCGACTGTTTCCAATGCAATTGGTTCTTGAAAATTTTCGCGTATATGCTTGTAAATACTCCTAATTCGATCATTATCTTGAGCTTGAACCTCGAAACCAAAGTCAGATGCATTTAGTATTTCATATTCCTCTGAAATTGCCAACGCATGAAAGATGGACAATAACTCAATCAATCTTTCAAAATGATCCAAATCATTTAAAAACTCTATTCGTGTCCCGACCTCTTCCCTCGTCTTTCCATAAAAAGAAAGACCTAATCTTGAACGTAAGAAAAGCTGATTAATGGCATTTAATTCAGGTTTCCCCAAAAATGTTTCTCCTAGAAAATCACGATTCATTTGAACCACGACCTCACATTCGTTCCCCGTCAAACTATCTGTAAATCCTGAATGCGGAACATTCGATCCTATAAAAATCAAATCACCATTATTAAAATAAGACATATGGTTTCCGATATGACGCTTTCCCCCTCCTCCTTTTATAAATACCATTTCGAGCTCTGGATGATAATGCCAAAACGGGGCTTTATTTCGATTTGGATCATCATATTTTCGAACAGAAAACGAGCTTCCAAAGAAAGTAGGTATTTTTTCAAATGTTGCTTTCATAATTTTTATTTTCCCAAAACTTAACTTTACACATAGAGTAAAAGTTGTCATTATTCCATTAATATAAATTAAGTGTAATACAAAGTTAACCCAAACTTAATAACAAATCATAACTAATGACAAAATAGCATCAATTTTAGTCAATTTTAGCGTAGTCTACCCCGTTTTTTGAATCTATCTTTGTATTGCAACTTTAAAGAAAGGATGTATTATTCTCAAAGACTTTTCAAATATCTGTTTAAAATCACATTCTAACATACTGAGAATTTTACTTGTTAAAGTTGCCTTAATTGAAGTTGATTTTTTGTTTCTATATAGTTTTGTTTTGTAAGAGGAGATAAGTTGTACTTATCTCCTCTTTTCTTTTAGAAATAACAACAAAATTACTGGATCAAAATACCATCAATATTAGAAAATTTTAGCGTAGAAGGATCTATATTCATCCAGTATATTTGTATCGTGATTAGGTAAAAAAAATCTAAATTACATTTCAATCTGAAGTTGATTTTTTGTTTCTATATAGTTTTGTGAGAGGAGATAAGTTGTACTTATCTCCTCTTTTTTCTTAAAATTGATAACTCAACTAAAACTTTTTTCAAATCATCTAGCACTACCTCTTATTGACGCTTTATTAACTTTTAATTTTTAAAATTAATAAAAAAGAGTTAATATGGTATTAATAATTGCAAATTGTAACGTAGTCTTGAATTGATTTCTATTCTAATTTTGTGTTATCATTTATAGTTAAAAATCAAAAACACATTTTATTATGAAAAAGATGACAAAAAAATTAAATAGTTTTTTATTTGTAGTGGCATTAATTCCTGCATTATTCTTTACTTCGAACATATTTGCAAATGATGCTACACCTCATTTAAAAATTGTTCCTGGAAAAAATAATGCGTTCACACTTATCTCGAATAATGCTAAAGACTCCTATATAACTATTCGTATTTTTGATGATAGAGGTCTTAACTTGTTAGAGGAAAAGATTGAGGTAAATAGAGCATTTTCTAAGTCATATGATCTATCAAAAATACCAAATGGAATCTATGAAGTAGAAATTGAAGATAGTATATCATTCCGTAAGTACTTTGTTAATACAACTTTAGATACAATTAAAATCGTAGAGAAGAATAAAAAGAAAATTTTTAAACCTACTTTTATTTTAAAAGAAAAATTACTGATGCTCAATCTTCTTAATTTAGGAAATAGAGAAGTAGAGTTGAGTTTAATTAATGAAAAGGGTGAAAACATTTACTCTGAAAAATTCCAAAATTCAATTGTCATCCATAAAGCTTTTAATTTATCAAATTTATCACCTGGTAAATATTCTGTTGAAGTAAAAACTGAAGGGAAATATTTCTATTCCGAAGTAAAATTAAAGTAATGGAAAATTGGTTTTCATTTTATATAAAGTCTCCAATAGAGGTAAGTGAAGATAACTTACCTCTATTTTGTCCTCTTCAATTAAGAAAAACTAAAAACACACAAATTCAAGAAAAATCTCGTACATAAAAATATCTTTGGTAAGGGTGTTTTAATAAAATTTAATTTTTGTATACCCGCTACAACCCTCCCAATTCATCTTAAGCCCAATGGCTATCGCCATATTATCATTCACCCATTCGTCATTTTCATATATTCTATAAAACACGAAACTCATCTAAATGTATTTTCAATACTTCAATAAGTTCATTTTCATCAATGTTTTACTCTCCAACTTTTTTATAGCATATCACTCAAAGAATATATTGTTTTTGAGTAAAATTTAGCTATTTCTTATGAAAAAAAATCATTTTATACCCAACCTTTTTTTTATTCTTGATGTCTATTCTAATGAGATAATAATTTTATATTAAAAATATTAGCATGAAAAATTTAAAACTATTTACCGTCTTATTATGTATCGTTTCATTTAGTTTCCAAAGCTGTATTAAAGATAAATGTACTCGTGAGTACACTTACACTAAATATACTCCGGTCTATAAAACAATGGAAGAAATGACTGTTGACATTAAATCCGAATCTCCTAGGGAGTTGGTTCAACCCGGCAAAATCTATTTTTATAATAACTATATTTTCATCAATGAAGTTAAAGAAGGAATTCATGTAATTGATAATTCAAATCCTGAAAATCCACAAAATATTGCATTTATAAATATGCCAGGCAATGTAGACATCGCAATAAAAGATAATGTACTCATTGGAGATTCCTATTTGTTTTTAACGACCGTTGACATTTCTGATCCTTTGAATATTCATTTGATTGGCAGACAAGAACAATGGAATTATCATTTCCCTCAAGATGCTTCTGGTAATTTTATTGTAGATTATAAAGAGGAAGAGGTTACAGAAATGGTAGATTGTAATGCCCCAAATAATTATTTAGAACACACCCTTGATGGATCATTCTCACCTACGGTTTTTAATAGTAATGGGGTTGGAGCAACTCAAACATCAACAGGAGTTGGTGGATCTATGGCAAGGTTTACAATTCATGATCAATATTTATATGCTGTAGATATGCACTATTTAAAAGTAGTTGATATTTCAGATCTAAGTAATCCAACCGAAGAAAAAAGCATTTATATTGGATCTGATATTGAAACAATATTTCCTTATGAAGATAAATTATTTATTGGTTCACGAAGTGGAATGTTTATTTATGATAATGCTGAGCCATTGAATCCTATACTATTAGGAACATTTGAGCATGCCCGAGCTTGCGATCCAGTTTTTGTAAAAGATAATTTCGCCTACGTTACTTTACATTCTGATAATATTGCCTGTGGAGGATTTACTAATCAATTGGATTTAATTGACATTACAGATTTGACAAGTCCATTTTTAGTGAAAACCTTCCCTATGGACAACCCTCATGGACTGTCTATTAAAGGAGATAATCTATTTATTTGCGAGGGAGATTTTGGTTTAAAAACATTTGACATATCAGATCCTGCTACTCTGAATGAGCGGTTAGTTTCTCATCTTGAAAATTTTTCTACCTATGATGTCATCTCAATTCCTGGCAATAAAAATATCTTATTAGTCATTGGTATTGATGGCTTTTATCAATTCAATTTTGATGATCCAAATCAACTTGTACAACTAAGTCATATCCCTGTGAAAGGAAAATAAGACTTAAAATTATTAAAGCTAAAACTATTACTCAATCAGGAGTGAGTTTGAAAAAATCTGATTTCTTATTTTTTTACCAAAAAAATTCGTTTTCAAAATGAAAATAATATCAGTAATTCTTTTTCTTAAATTGTTCCTTTTTTCCATACCAATGTTTTCGCAAGAAAATTTAAAAGTAAATGATATCTACCTGAATGATGGAAGTTTCATTCGTGGAGAAATCATCGAAAAAGTAGAAAATCAATATATCCGAATAAAAATCTCAGGAGGAAATATTGTTCAATTTTCCATGAATGAAATAAAAAAAGTGAAGCAACTAAAGAGAAATTATCACTATTTTTCAAACGGCAATAAAGTAAAAACAAAAGGAATCCATTTCTCGATTTTAGGAGGAATGATAATTGGAACAAATGATTTTGAAAATTTTTATGCCAAATCAATTAATCTTTCAACGGGATACAACTTAAATGAAAACTTTAGCTTAGGTGCTGGTATTGGACTTGACAGTTACGAACCAAATATTTTTTCTGTTTTTATAAATACGCGTTATTCTCCTTGGCGAAAGAAAGTTACTCCCTATATTTCTGGGAAAATTGGTTACGGCACTCCGGTGAAATTTTGGAATAATCAAACTACCGATGGTTATACAGGTGGACTTCTTTTAAGTCCTTCCGTTGGATTTCAATTTTCTTCTCGAATAAATAGTTCATTCCTAATTGAAATTGGTTATAATTTTCAAAGAATGAAACGAATTTCTGATTGGCAAATAACAGAAGATGAAATAGTATTTCGTAGACTTAGGATTACTCTCGGTATTCAATTTTAAACAAAAAAAACTATCTCGTATTATTGATATGGTTCTTTTTTTTTTGGAGAATTCATTTTTCAGTTTTTCTTTTTATTTTCACATAAAAAACGCGTTATGAAAAATCTGATCTTACTCCTAACTCTTTCCTTATTTCTTTTACAATGTAAAAATGAAAAAATCGAAGTTGTTAAAAAATCGTCTGAACCTAATTTAGGTAAAGTTGAAATCAACGTAACTGGTACTGAAGAGGCGAAACCTTATTTTCACGAAGGGCTATTACTTTTACATAGTTTCGAATTTAATGATGCAGGCGAAAAATTTGCTAAAGCTATCGAACTCGATTCTAATTTTGTTATGGCTGCTTGGGGCGAAGCAATGTCTTATAATCATCCTTTATGGAGAGAAAGATATCATGAAGAAGGAATTGCGGCACTAAAAAAATTAGCTAATACACCTCAAGAGCGATTAGCAAAAGCTTCAACAGAATTTGAAAAAGATATGCTTTCTGCAGTTGAAATTTTATATGCAGAGGGTGAGAAAAAAGAGCAAGATGTTGCCTACAAAGATCATATGGAAAAACTTTATAAAAAATACAAAGGTGATCATGAAGTAGCAGCATTTTATGCACTATCTCTTTTAGGTTCTGTCAAAGGTGGACGAAATACGGAGACTTACGAAAAAGGAGCACGCATCGCTCAAAGTATCATCGATGAAAATCCAAATCACCCAGGTGCATTGCATTATTTAATTCATTCTTATGATGATCCTGATCATGCCAAACTAGCTTTATCAGCAGCTAATAGTTATGCTAAGGTTGCTCCCGATGCTGAGCATGCATTGCACATGCCTTCTCATATCTACGTTGCAATGGGAATGTGGGACGAAGTAATTAGCTCAAATATTGCTAGTTATGAAGCAAGCGTAGCCCGAATGAATGATAAAAATTTAGACAATGACGCGAGAGGTTACCATGCTTTTAAGTGGTTGATGTATGGTTATTTGCAAAAAGGAAATTTCGAGAAAGCAAAAAAGATGGTTAACGATATGAAAAAATATTGCGATGAGAAACCATCTTCAAAAGCACGCTCACACTTCATCATGATGCAAGGAGCTTACTTGACTGAATCAGGAGATTGGGACGATTCAATTGCTATGAAAGTTGTTGACTTAAAAGAATTAGGTTTACCAACCAAAGCTGTTCAATCTTTTACAAAAGGTATGGTTGCATATTACCAAAAAGATAAAACAGGAGTAACAAATGCAATTAAAGAAATAAGTAAACTTCGAATCGATGGCGAATCTCGAATGGTTGTAGGCAAACCTAAAACTTGTAATGGTGTGTCAAGATACAAACAACCTCCTACTAAAAATGGAGTAAATACTGCTAAAGTAATGGAGATGGAATTAAATGCAGTTTTAGCAATATTGAATAAAGATAGTTCTGCTGCCGAAAAATGGTTAAAAAAAGCTACTGCTTTAGAAAGTGAAACATCTTTCAGTTACGGCCCACCAGATATTGTAAAACCTTCTCATGAGTTTTATGGAGAATGGCTATTGGAAAATAATAAAATAGACGAGGCTAAAAAGCAATTCGAAAATCAGTTGGAACGATCACCAAAAAGATTACTTGCAGAAAAAGGTTTAAAAAAATCAACTACTTAAGTATATAGAGTGTATGAAAATGAAGTCAAAATGTGGTTTATCATTTCAAATATCGATTTAAGTTAAATTAATTTAATCATCAATCCCAAAAATAAATTTTATTTTTTTTCTTAATTCAAAAACATTTTGACTTTCTCATAGTTTCTATGTTATCTTTATGTAATCAAAAGTATTTTATGATATATTCAGCTCATCATCACTGCCATCACCATCATCAGTTTATACAAACGAATGGCGACGCTATGGATATAGTTGAATGATTTTTTAGTAATATAAAAAATCGATAATCGGTTGACCATTTGTTATGGTCAACCGATTTTTTTTTGCCTAAAATTCAATTTCAAATTTCAAACCTATTAAGAAATGCAATCACCAATTTTAAAAATTGCTATCCAAAAATCAGGACGTCTTAGTGATGATTCGAAAAAACTATTAAAGGAATGTGGTATCAAATTCCAAAATGGAAAAAGTCAACTAGTCGCTCCCTCCACCAACTTCCCTATTGAAATATTATATCTGCGAGTTGCAGATATCCCCCAATATATTGCAGATGGAATAGCAGATATTGGTATCATTGGAGAAAACGTATTTTTAGAAAAAAATGAAAATATTGAAAACACAAAGAAACTTGGGTTTTCTAAATGTAGACTTTCCCTAGCTATTCCAAAAGCTGAAACATATACCAATCTTAGTTTTTTTGAAGGAAAAAAGATTGCCACTTCATACCCAATTATCCTTTCTAATTTTTTAGCCAAAAATAATATCAAATCGGATATCCATAAAATAAGTGGCTCTGTTGAAATCGCACCAAATATCGGCTTAGCCGATGCTGTCTGTGACATCGTGAGTACCGGAAGTACCTTGTTATCAAATGGTTTAAAGGAAGTCACAACTATTTTAAAATCAGAGGCAGTACTTGCTAAAAATAAAAATCTGTCAATTGAAAAAGCGAAGATTTTTAAAAAATTACTCTTTCGAATTGATGCGGTACAAGCGGCTCAAACCTCCAAGTATATTTTACTAAATGCACCCACTAAAGCTATTCCCGAAATAATAAAAATTCTACCTGGAGCAAAAAGTCCTACCATCATTCCTCTAGCCATAGAAGGATGGAGTTCACTGCATTCGGTTGTAAAAGAAGAAACATTCTGGGATGTTATTGACGAACTTAAACTAAAAGGAGCCGAAGGAATCTTAGTTATTCCAATAGAAAAAATAATCACCTAAATGAAACTCTGATGAAAATTTACAATAATCCAAATTCGCAAACTTGGCCTTCTATTCTTGCACGACCAACAATAAACAACCAAAGATTAAATATCTCTGTTTCCGAAATATTACAGAAAGTAAGGAATGAAGGAGATGCCGCTTTGAAATTTTTCAATAAAAAATTCGACCAAGTCGATTTAGATTTTATTGAGGTAACTGAAGATGAAATTATTGCTGCAAAAGACCAGATAGATCCAGAATTAAAAAAAGCCATAATAACAGCATATCAAAATATATTTAAATTTCACGCTGCACAAAAAACGAATACCCTCCAAGTCGAAACGATGCCTGGTGTAAAATGCTGGCAAAAGAATGTTCCAATTGAAAAAGTAGGCCTCTACATTCCAGGAGGAACTGCACCGTTATTTTCAACAATTTTAATGTTGGGAATTCCTGCAAAGGTTGCGGGTTGTAAAGAAATTATTATGTGTACCCCTCCTCAAAAAGATGGAAAAATTAATGCTGCAATGCTCTATACTGCACAACTTGTCGGTATCGAAAATATTTATAAAATTGGAGGAGCTCAAGCCATAGGAGCTATGACTTATGGAACAGAAACTATTCCAAAAGTATATAAAATTTTCGGACCTGGTAATCAATTTGTAACAACAGCGAAGCAACTTGTAAGTCAAGAGGGCGTAGCAATTGATATGCCAGCTGGCCCGTCTGAAGTTCTGGTTGTAGCTGATGAAACTTGCGAACCTGCTTTCGTTGCAGCCGATTTACTATCTCAAGCAGAACACGGAATTGACAGTCAGGTTGTCCTAGTTACTTTTACAGAAGAAACGGCAGAGGCCATCTTAACCGAAGCAGAACAACAACTCAAAAAACTCCCTCGAAGAAAAATTGCAGGGGAAGCACTAGAAAATAGTCCAGTAATTATTTTTGATAATAAAACTTCTGCAATAAAAATTACCAATGAATATGCTCCTGAGCATTTAATTATTGCGACTAGAGACGCAAATAATTTTGCTGAAAAAGTTATTAATGCAGGTTCTATCTTCGTGGGGAACTACACACCTGAATCTATTGGGGATTATGCCTCAGGAACCAATCATACTTTACCCACAAACGGTTTTGCAAAAAACTATAGTGGTGTTAACCTAGGTTCTTTTTCTAAAAAAATTACTTATCAACAACTAACAAAAGAAGGTTTGAAAAACTTAGGTCCCACTGTAGAATTAATGGCAGAGGCGGAACAACTTCAAGGTCACAAAAATGCGGTAACCTTACGACTCAATAAAATAAATGGTACACCTTTTACTTCAATAAATGAACCACACCAAAAAAGAAACATTCAAGATTTAGTTCGGCCAAATATACTAAAAATGCATGCCTACTCTTCAGCTAGAAATGAGTTTGAAGGAGCAGCAGAAATACTATTAGATGCCAACGAAAATCCTTTTAATAATGGAATAAACCGCTATCCTGATCCTTTACAAAAAGAATTAAAAAAGAAGATTGCAACTTGGAAAAATTTGTCAGAAGAAAATATTTTCCTAGGAAATGGAAGTGATGAAATAATTAGTTTATTGATCCAAACATTTTGCTCACCAAAGGAAGATGGTATTATTATTTTACCTCCTAGCTTTGGTGTCTATGAGGTTGCAGCAGCAATTGGTGAAATCAATGTGAAGAAAATTAATCTAAATAAAACATTCCAACCGAGAGTAAATTCCATATTAAAAGCAACAGATTCTAAGGACAAGATTCTTTTTATTTGCTCACCCAATAATCCAACTGGAAACAGTTTTGACTTTGGAAAAATTAAAAAACTTATTTTAGAATTTGACGGCATTGTCGTTATTGATGAGGCATACATTGATTTTTCTCAAAATGAATCATGCCTATCCCTTCTGAAATCAAATAAAAATTTAATTATTCTTCAAACTTTTTCCAAAGCACTTGGAATGGCTGGAGCAAGATTAGGAATGGCATTCGCCTCACAAGAAATCATCAATTTTTTAAACAGGGTTAAGATGCCCTATAATATCAATGAACTTACCCAAAAAGCTGCAATCAGCAGATTGAATCAAAAAAATATTATTGAACAACAAATCAAAACGATTATTGATCAACGAATTTTTTTAGAAAAAAAATTATCCAATTTTGATTTTATTGAAAGAATATACCCTTCCGATGCTAATTTTCTATTGATAAAAGTCAGCGAACCAAATCATTTATATCAATTTTTAACCTCTCATAAAATTATTGTTAGAAACCGTACAAAGGAGATTGGTTGCAAAGGCTGTTTACGACTAACGATAGGTATGAAAAAAGAGAACTTACGCTTAATTGAAGCCCTTAATATTTATAATCCTCAAATTATCTTAAAATGAAGAAAGTACTTTTCATAGATAGAGATGGGACACTTGTCCTCGAACCACCAGTTGATTATCAACTTGATACTTTGGAGAAATTAGAATTTTTTCCAAAGGTTTTCCAATATCTTTCTCGGATAGTTGAAGAATTTGATTTTGAATTAGTAATGGTCACTAACCAAGATGGACTAGGCACTGAATCCTTTCCAGAAGATACCTTCCATCCTCCTCATAATATGATGATGCGTGCATTTTCGAACGAAGGAATTGAATTTGAAGAAGTCATCATAGATAATACTTTTCCACATGAAAATGCTTTGACCAGAAAACCTCAAACCGGTTTATTAACAAAATATATGAACGGTGAGTACGATTTAGAAAATTCATTTGTTATTGGCGATCGATTAACTGATATGCAACTAGCTGTTAACTTGGGGACAAAAGGAATCTATATTAATGATGCTCAACCTCATACTGATATAGATGCTCAAAATAATATTGAATCAGATAAAGTAAAAAAAGTAATTAGTTTAACAACAAATAAATGGAGGGATATTTACACCTTTTTAAAAAATCCACCCCGTAAAAGTGTTGTTACAAGAACCACAAAAGAGACAGACATTAAAATTAATCTTAACCTAGATGGCAAGGGGGTTGCTAAAAATGAAACTGGCATTGGTTTTTTCGACCACATGTTAGATCAATTAGCAAGACATTCAGGTTGTGATTTAGAAGTGAAGGTGATAGGTGATTTACACATTGACGAACACCATACAATCGAGGATACCGCTTTAGCTTTGGGAGAAGCTTTTTTAAAAGCGCTAGGTAGTAAAATGGGAATTGAACGTTACGGTTTTTGTTTACCAATGGACGATTGTCTTGCTCAAGTAGCTATTGATTTTGGAGGTAGGAGTTGGTTAGTTTGGGATGCTGTATTTAAACGAGAAATGATTGGAAAGATGCCAACGGAAATGTTTTATCACTTTTTTAAATCATTCACAGATACAGCCAAATGCAATTTAAATATCAAAGTAGAAGGTACTAATGAACACCATAAGATAGAAGCCATTTTCAAAGCTTGGGCTAAAGCTATAAAAATGGCAAAACTAAGAGATATAAATAATCAACAATTACCTAGTACTAAAGGAATCTTATAATATGAAAGTAGCAATAATAGATTATAATGCTGGAAATGTTCAATCTGTCAAATTTGCTTTGGAGCGTTTGGGGATTAATGGAATTTTGACTAACGATTATAAAGAAATTTTGGGCGCAGACAAAGTCATTTTCCCTGGTGTTGGTGAAGCTAATTCAACGATGATTCAACTACAAAAATTAGGATTAGACAAAGTGATTCCGAATTTAAAGCAACCTGTTTTGGGCGTCTGCCTTGGAATGCAGTTGATGTGCAGTCATTCTGAGGAAAACGATACAAATTGCTTGAATATTATCGAACAAAAGGTATTTCGTTTTCAACCTACATCAAAATTGGTTAAAGTTCCGCATGTTGGCTGGAATAATATTTCTGTAAAAAATAATTCTTGGATTTCTAAAAAAAATTCAGAAAAGTATGTCTATTTCGTTCATAGCTATTTTGTTGAAATTGGAGAGTTTACAATTGCTACCACAGATTACATTCAACCTTTTTCAGCTGCTTTAAAAAAGGATAATTTTTATGCTACTCAATTCCATCCTGAAAAATCAGGTAGTGTTGGTGAACAAATTTTACAAAACTTTTTAACAACAAACCTATGAAAATAATTCCGGCAATCGATATTATCGATGGAAAGTGTGTCCGACTTACTCAAGGTGATTACACACAAATAAAAGTATATAGCGATAATCCAATTGAAGTAGCTAAAAAATTCGAGGCTGAAGGAATCACCAACTTACACTTGGTTGACTTGGATGGTGCTAAAGCTAGTCGAATAATCAATTATAAAACCTTAGACAAAATTGCTTCCCAAACAAGTTTAAAAATAGATTTTGGGGGAGGCCTAAAATCTAGTGAAGATTTGAAAATTGCTTTCGACTCAGGAGCCAATCAAATTACAGGTGGAACAATTGCTATAAAAAACCCTGAGTTATTTTTGACGTGGTTACAAATATATGGAAGCGAAAAAATAATTCTTGGAGCTGATGTCAAAAATGGAAACATCGCAACAAATGGATGGAAAAAAGAAAGTGATACCGAATTGTTCGATTTCCTAGAAGTTTACATAAAAGGAGGAATTGAATATGTAATTTGTACCGATATTTCTAAAGATGGTTTACTTCAAGGTAGTGCTGTAGACTTATATGAAAAAATAAAAAACAAATTTCCCAACATAAAATTAATTGCAAGTGGTGGAGTGGTAAATATAAAAGAATTGGAAAAACTGAAAGAACTAAATGTGTATGGAGCTATTATTGGAAAAGCTATCTATGAAGGTAATATCTCGTTAACTGATTTATCTAAATTCGCTTAAATTATGCTAGCAAAAAGAATTATTCCCTGTTTAGATATAAAAAATGGACGCACCGTAAAGGGTATTAATTTTGTTGATCTTCGAGATGCAGGTGACCCTGTGGAATTAGGAAAACTTTATAGTCAACAAGGTGCTGATGAATTAGTTTTTCTTGACATTACTGCAACTATAAACAAAAGAAAAACACTCTCAGATCTAGTCAAAAAAATAGCAAAAGAAATTAATATTCCATTTACGGTTGGAGGGGGTATTCGTTCTGTCGAGGATGCAAATATTTTGTTACAATCTGGTGCAGATAAAATTTCTATTAACTCCGCTGCAGTTAAAAAGCCAAATTTAATCAATGAATTGGCTAAAAATTTCGGAAGTCAATTTGTGGTCGTTGCTATTGATGCTAAGCTTATTGATGGTGAATGGAAAGTTCATTTAAATGGAGGAAGAATTCCAACCAATTTAAATTTATTAGAATGGGCAAGAGAATGTGAAGATCGTGGTGCTGGTGAAATTTTATTTACATCCATGAATAATGATGGAACCAAAAAAGGATTTGAAAACAATATGCTCTCAAAAATGTCAGATCAACTTTCCATTCCAATTATCGCTTCAGGAGGCGCAGGAGCTATGGAAGATTTTTATGATGTTTTTACGGATGGAAAAGCTGATGCAGGATTAGCGGCAAGTATCTTTCATTTTAAAGAAATAGAAATCTTGGATTTAAAAAAATATTTAAAGACCAAAGGAATTACAGTTAGAATATAAAAATGTCAAAGTAATGTTGAAAAAATTAGATTTCGAAAAAGTAAATAATTTAATGCCTTGTATTATACAAGATGCGGCGACTCAAAAAGTATTGATGCTAGGTTACATGAATAAAGAAGCTTTAAAAAAAACACAAACTGAAAACCGCGTTACTTTTTTTTCTAGAACAAAAAATAGACTATGGACAAAAGGTGAAACTTCAGGTAATTTTTTAAAGGTGAAAAGCATTACCCCAGATTGTGACAATGACACACTTTTAATAAAAGTTAATCCAGAAGGAGTAGTTTGTCATACCGGTTCAGATACATGTTTTGATGAAAAAAATGAAGGAGACTCGTTTTTATTTAATCTTGAAAAGGTAATCCAAGACCGAAAAGATAATCCTTGTGAAAAATCCTACACATCAGAACTATTCCGAAAAGGAATTAATAAAATAGCTCAAAAAGTTGGTGAAGAAGCAGTTGAAATTGTGATCGAAGCAAAAGACGAAAATGATGATTTATTCCTAGGCGAGGCTGCAGATCTAATTTACCATTACTTAATTTTGTTAACTGCAAAAAATAAAAAACTGAAAGATGTAATTGATGTTCTACGAAATCGTCACACATAATATCCATAAAAAACAATCTAAACATTGACCTTCAATCTTCTTTGAAAAATATTTTACAACCATAAAAAAACATCTTTCAAGAAGCACTATACACTAGGGGGTGTTTTTACTTTTTAAGGCGAGAACTGATTTATATATTTTAATTTAGTTTTAATTTCAGATTTTGCCGGAAGGAAGGAGAAAGATTTTATTCGTAGATTTATTTGATTTACATCCCCAACAATTTTGCTACTACATGAAACGATTACAAATTTTTATTTGACCGTAAAAGTATTATAGATTTAAATATTTTGCAAAAACTCAACCTATCATATCTATGTTTGTACCACTATTGATTATTCTTATTTCGTTTATTTTAGATCGAGTCCCTTTATTTTGAATAACTATTTGGAATGACGACTATGATTTTAGTTTTATTTACAACTATATACTTTTGGAAACCACTTTACATTTATATTTCCATCACCATCTCCTTCGTAATCTAAACAAAATGGATTACAAAATTGTGGATCTTTTTAACAAATCGTTCCAGTTAGTTCATCCAATAGTTGGAATTGGATATACTTCTGGTGAAACTGTTAATCCAATAGAATCAATATTTTAAAAGTAGTATTATCTAAAATTAAACTCCCAAAATTACTCTCTAGCTAAAGTTGGACAAAAATAAACACGATTAATTTAAAAAACCTGATGTAATAAAACTACCTATAGTTAAGAAAAATAAAACACTATGACACCTTTGGACAAAGAACGAAAAGATCATTAAAATTTTATAACTCAAAAAAAAAGATCTTCAAAAGTATTGAGCTTTTGAAGATCTTTTTTTATCAAAATAATTATTCCTAAAAAAAACATGAATCACCCTGAAATTGGAGATGACTCATGTTATATTTATTATTTTTATTTAGCAACAATAATTTTCTTACTTACTGCATTTTTTCCATCAGCAAGAACTCTTACAATATAAGTCCCATTGATATTATTGGAAAGATCAAATGAAACAGTAGATTGACCAATTGTAGATATACTCTTCGTAGCTATTTCCACACCAAGTATATCATAAATAGTAACCTCTACATCTGAACCGATGTATTTATGTAAATCAATATTTACAATGTCAATTACAGGATTCGGATACACATGAAATAGATCGTCAAATCGTATTACTTTGTAAGGTGTCTCCTCTTCACTTCCATCAGCATAGTATACTCTCACGCGGTAAACATTGTCCCCTGGAGAAGTATTGTCATCATAATAAAAGTAAGAGTCATCAAGTTTATCTATAGGAAAAGCTTGCAATAGTTCGAATTCTCCAGTCCTCCCATTAAACTTTTCGATACTTTGATGAGTGGCATCTTTTAAGAGGTTGTATGTAACTTCTAACATTGCCATGTCTGATTCTTTCTCTAATTCAAAGTTTAAGAGAGATTCTCCTACAATCATATTTGCGTTTTGGTTAGATTCTATACATGTCACTTTCATAGAACTAGCCTTATCACCAAAATTACCTAAACTACTACGATCGCCTAAGTATGTTCTAGAGTTACCTTGAAAATTATCATGCTTAAATAAGGTAATAGCAAAACCATTGTTTACCTTAACTTTATCAATATCATCATCGGCAACACCCATTTTGTTTAGTCTACTTAGGTCATAGTCTCCAGGGCCGACAGAAACTCCTATATGTTTTTCTTCCTCATACGGATGGTTATCGTCATTCTCGAAAACAGCTCCAGCAACACCATTGTTTCCACAATTAGATTGGCTAGGATTAGAAAGACAAATCGCCTCCATAGAACTTACCTTACCTGCAATCATTCCAGATAAACATATTACAGTAGGGCCTACAAATTCCTCATTATAACCTTGGAGATTATTTTCCTTATAAAGAGTAACTTTAAATCCATTATTCACTCGAATACCTTGTACTGAATTATTTGATACCGATAAAGATTTCAATTGCTCAGTATTGTAAATCCCTGTGGTAAATATAGGTAAAGGACTCCCCCAACAAGAGGTGAATAGAGCACCTGCAAATCCTGAACAGTCTATAGTGGATTCATCATCACTTAAACATATTACTTGAATGCTCGTAATGTTTGATCCTGCGAATTCGGAAGGAAGACATCCTGTATCATCAGTATAGTAGGTAGTGTTTCCTGAATCATTAGTGATTTTCACAGCAAAACCTAGGGTAACTTTAATTTTTTGAACATTAGTTGGAGTGTGCATTCCTAAGGCTAAATTGGATCCTGAACCTGAACTATTTGTGCAAGAAGTATAGTATTTGGCAGCAATACCTGTACAAACTTCTTTACCTTCATGATCGTTAAGATCTTCAAACGGATCAGAATTATCACATGGTGGTTTAAAAAAGATATCACTAGGCATAGATTCAGCACTTGTATTCCGCTCAATAATACTTGCAAGATCAGAACTATTGATGATACTTAAATCTGAATTTGCTAAGAATGGATCATTTTTATAGAAATAGTAATCTCCATCTCTTAATACTTCAAATTGCTCTTTGATGATCGCAATGGCAGTAGCAGGAAGTGAAGTCCCAGAAACTAAAGGCTCTGCAAAAAGACCTACCCAAAGATCTATATCATTAATATTTCCTCCATAGACACTATCTAATCTGTTGGAAATATTATGGTCACTATTGATACTACTAAAAGAGGAAGGACTACCCGTACCATAGTGTTCTCTTACTGTCTTATAATCAGGAAGACCATGATCCCTTCCCCTTTGGATATTAATACTAACTAAGTCTAATCCAGATCCTTGTCCTAAAAGGAAATTTCTTAGACCATTATTTACTTTAAGATCTGTTCTATATTGAGGGTGAAAAGATAAACCACGTAATAAGACACCTGGACCATATTGTCTGAGAATTTGAGGATTCAAGAAAATTGTCTTTAATGGCAACTCTACTACTCCTATTCCCTCACATGCATCATTTCTTAAAATAATATCGTTTTCTACCATAGTATGCCACCTATAAGCAGCAGTAGCAAAAGTATTCCTGATATCAGGTCGAACATTAGAATCATATCCAGAATAAGAGTCCATAGGAACTCCAAATGCAGGTAGATACTCTTCATAAACAATTCGTTGCATCATAGCACCAACTAACTTTCTAGCTTTCTGATAAATGATTTCATCATCAGTTTCTCCCTGACTCTTAATATGATCACAAAGCCTATTGTGCTCTCTTACAAAAATAGTATGAAGAGCCGTAAGATTCGGATGCTCATTAGCCCTAAAATCTCCAGCTACAGCCACAATTCTTGCGGTTCCATTACGTTCTCTATCTCCATCCATCCTTGGAGCAGTAGGATCATGAGCAGAATCGAATTCTCCATCTATAGTATTATATGGTACAAGATTACCTTTAGATGTTTTTAGTTTCCCATCTACATGACTTCTCAACCAACTTGCTACAACTTCGTCACTTCCATATACATTCGAGGCATCAATATAAGATGTAATGATATTGGCTTGCTGCCTTGGTGAACTCCCTGGTATTCCTAAAGATCGGTTAAAGCGAATAATACCATTACCAGCAAATACCGGATCATAATCTGGTACTGGAATAGGTTCGGGTTCCATACTACCTTCCGTTAAAACAAAATCATGATCTAAAAATTGTCCAAATTGATAAGCCATACCTGATAACAATCTTTTATCTCTTCTATCTTGTGGTTCATCAGACAATTGGTTAGAAATATGTCTTGTACCTGGACGATTTTGCCCACCTAAAGAATTATTAGGACCATATTGAGGAGGGAGCTCGAAAAAAAGAGGACTTCCAACTGAACCATACTCTGGATTGTCAAAGTTATTATTGGTCCCATCAATTGTACGATACATTGGTCTTGAACCTGCATGAGGATCATTATATGTTATACAAGTACTAATTTGAATATCATCTATCCAAGCTTTATCATTATTAGCATTACCATCACATCTGAACCTGAATACAGTTTCTGATGAAAAATCATCTTCAATTTCAACAGTTTTACTTTTAAATGATGGTGAATTTGACACACCTCCTTGACCACTTATCCATTGTTCTGCCATTTGAAAATTAGTGCCTCCATCCGTAGAATACTCCAACACTAAATCATCTCCAGATTCCATACCTTGAAATCGAAGCATAAAATCAAATTTAGCTTTTGAAACATTAGAAAGATCCATGTTATCTGTATATGTACTAGAATGTAATCCACCATTACCTCTAAGTCTAACAGCCTTTGCACTCATATTAGCACCTCCATCTCCATTGTTACAAAGGTTACCGCCATCATTCCAGAAACCAAATCCAGCTTCGAAATCATGTTCATTTTCTAGAGTTAAATTACAAACTGGATCTGAATATTGTACTGCACATCCGTGTGCTTCGAATTCTGCCAAATATAAGGAACCCTCATTTTTTAATTGAACTCTTATATATCTTCCTGTAGTTCCAGATGGAAGGTTATTTAAAACACTTGGAGTACCAATTGACCCTTCTATCAATTCGGTATAGCTCGCTTGACCAAGCGCAGCAGTTAAGCTCATACTTCCAAAAGGATATCTAGAAATAATTAAATGGCAATCTTCTGTAGCAGGAAGACCACTATCTCCAGGACAAGCAGTTCTATTCCACATTTTGATCTGTTGAAGGCTGTATACTTCACCCAAATCGACTTGCCAATATGCCTCATTTTCACTGTTTGTAGCAGACACAGAAGGAGTGGTCGCAGGTCCAGGATAGAAACATCCATTTGTATTTCCATCAACGGCTTTTGAAGCGTTTCCATTATAATTCTGTGAATTATATGTGGATGATTGTTCGGCAGTTTTATTCAAAGCTAGATTAGAGGGAGTTAAACATCCATTTGTAAGAGAAGCTTCATCAAAATCACTAGTGATAGTAGTTGATAAACTACCTTCAAATGTTATTAGCTTTTCTGTTGGGCTATTAGCTAAAACTTGCCCCAAGCTGAGGAAAAGTAAAAAAATAAGAGGGTAAAAAAATTTCATAATTTGTTTTTTTAATAGATTTAATAAAATTATACTCAAATAATAGTTTGTTTTATTTTGATGCACTTGGTTGTAATCCACCACATCAACCTATGCTCAGTTCAGAGAAACTGAGCATGTGATTAGTAAATGAGTAATACGAGTCAAAAAAATTACTGATGATTTGTAAAACCATTATAAAATTAGATGGTACGATAAAACTCATTCAAGTCTAACAAACAAACGTATTCATTAATATTTACTTTACGGTCGGGATTTACTTTACGGTCGGGATTTGAAACTATTCCATAATGAAACAGCTTTTGTCGATATTATGTTAGGATCATATCGTTGGGACAATAAAATTAAGTAAAAATATTCAAAAAAGAACAGGGAATGAATTATTTTTTTCTTATACTATATTTATCTATACACACATGGGGTGTAATCGGAGTTTGTCCCCAAGTATTATTGCCTACAAAATAAATTACACATCATAATATCCCACCTACCAGAAAGAGCGGCAGCTCTCATGAAAATCAATTTTTCTACATTTTCAGGGAACCAAAAAGTAGAAGGAGATTTAAATCTCAAATTGATAATTCGTCTTATTCATGATTCAATAATACCACTACCACAAGGTCTATTTTGCGACCTAAGTGCTTGATAATCACACCTGTCCTGCTGTTTTTAAAATATTTAAAAGGGTTAAACTCTGCGTGGTTAAAACCTGTTATGCCTTTTTGAATTAGTTGAGTCATTTCTGAAAAATTACCTCGCCATAGCGCATCTTTTACTTTGTCAAAATACGCTTTCATGTCATGGAGGTGTTCTGCTGCGTGATAATAATCCAAGATCTCAATAATATTCTCTTTCTTTACGCCCAATTGACATAACATTGGACGAGCTCTATTCCAAATCCAAGGAGCACCATCACCTAAAAATTGAACACTCTCTGTTTTTTCTATTTCTAAATTTTCATGATATTGTTTCAATAAATCAAAGGTTTCATCATCCCCAAAACAACCATCATAAATCGGTTTGGTCTCCTTATTTATCTTTCCATTTTCATCAATCGTACTAATTACAAAAAGCTTAGGCTCTCTCCATGGTGTATCAAATTTTTCGATTCTTCCTCTTTTGTTTTCTTCATAAACTCTTGTTCTTGTCCTCCCCCCGTCCATCGCTATGACTACCCGTTTTCCAGACAAACTTTATCCTTGTTCTATTTGTACACTTGATCTTTTTCTCATTCCCGCGTCTACTAAGGCTAACGAATTTTACCTAACTCTGTCAAAATTGACTTTGATTTCTTGGTAATTCATTAGCTCTTTTGCCACTTGGAATGATGGACAAAGTAGTGATTGTAAGCAACTTAGGCTTTTATACATTGCGCTTGTCGATTCCTCTGATTGAAATATTAACAATGATAAATGTCGAGAACCTTCATCGTCTGTTGGTGCAAATTTAGCGTACAAAGAGTCATAGTTAATCTTCTTACCTGTTCGTAATTGTATTTGGGCTTTCCAAAAATCTAATTTAATTAACCCTTTTCTGATGCCTTATTTTTCTAGGCTGTTACAAAAGTTGGAGTTAGGCTTATCCATTTTATCAACTCCTCTGATATTTTATTATACAAATCTATCAACAGTTGATGGAATATTTATTAAAATTCGAACAGCCTTCCAGACAGCAACAGAGAAATCAATTCTTCTGTCTTTAATTGGTTTTCAAACTCTGTTTTTAGTATCTTTATTTTTCAAATAGGGATTCGATTATTTTGGATTTTTGTCTATCTCAATTTAATACATTCTCTCTTTTATTTTTTATTTTCCTTGGAGACAATTCCCAATTGCGCCCTAATACATATACATATATCAAACAATTTTTTCTTTTTAATTGATAATCTGGTAACTACTAATTTCATTTATTGAACTTTTCTCAAAAAACTTAATTTAAGTTGCTTTATCTTAACTATCAACTTTATTCCCACCAGATCTTATTTTTAATTCATAACTAATTGATATTCACTACAGTTAAACTCTTGATTCGAATTATGTATCTAATAGTATATTTTAATTTCTCCATCCATATCCATTTCCCGATGTGATTGGTCAAAAATGATACGGACATGATTTTTTAAAATTTAATTATATACAATCGTTTTAAAAAATAAATCATACCATTTATTAAAACCTATAATTTCGATACTCTCCTATTCTCCACCCAAAAACATCTTCAATTTTTCTCAAAATATAATTTTTCCATTTCATTTTTTTTCTAGTCGGATCAAATGAAAACTCCCAATTTATTTTCCCTATTCTTTCTTGCATCACTTTTGGATGAGTTCCTTTAAATTTTTTTAAAGCATCAATTTCTGAATAATCAAAGGCATCAATATCAGGAACTTTTTCAGTAACCCATTCATCAGAATGCCAAAGTCTATTGAAGTTCTTTTGTTTTAGTTGCTGTTGCTTTGGATGCTTTACCCATCCGTAGTGAAAAATCTCTGCATTAATCAATTTTACTCTTAATTTATTCTTATTTTTTCGAAAACCCTGAGCATCTCTCCATGAATGAATATTTTTATCATTACGAATAATTCGAACCTCTCTACGATACCATTTTCGAGAATCTCCAACAAAATCATAGGAACCGTAAAAATGTTGGAACTTAAATAACAATGCTTCTACATTTTTATTTTTAAGTAAAAATTGCATTTGTTTTTTGATATGGTCATGATACTTTTCATGAACTACCTCATCTCCTTGAATGTAAAAGCACCAATCAAATTCTTCTCCAATTGCGGCAAAAGCTTTATTGGTTTCTTCTGCTAAAACTGCTCCACCTTCTCTCAAATTTTCATCCCAAACTGTTTCGATGATTTCTATTTTTTTCGAATTAATCCCTCTAATCAAGTCCAAGGTAGCATCCTCTGATTTTCCAACTGCAACTACCATATGATCACATATTGGCAATATTGATTGAATTGCTTCCACAATAGGATAATCATATTTTATGGCATTTTTTACAAATGAAAAACCGCAAACTTTCATTTCTGAAAAAATTTTATTGAAATTAATAATATGTGTTTTTTCTAAAAAATAACTTGAATTATTTCGATTTAAATTACTTTTACAAAAAATGAAACACCCTTTAAAAACTAATAATGAGAAAACTAAAAAGACTATTACGTCGCCTTCTTCTTTCTGTACTTTTGATAATCATGGCCATCATCATTATCAACACAGTTAGTTATTCTTCAAAGCAAATTTCTGTCTCTACTTTTAATAAATTCAAAATAAGTGATGATGTGATTCAACGACTTTCAGATATTACAAAAATCACCACGACTTCATATCCCTCACATGTAGATACGGCTGCCTTTCTTGAGTACCATTCTTATGTTGACTCTATTTTCCCTTTAGTTGATTCCCTTTTGAAAAAAACGACGGTCAACCAATTTAGTCGAATTTACAAATGGCAAGGTCGTAATCCAAATTTAAAACCATACCTTTTGATGGCTCATTTAGATGTTGTCCCTGTCGAAAAAGAAAGTCAAACTCTTTGGACAGAACCACCTTTCAGCGGCAAGATCAAAGATAATTTTATTTGGGGAAGAGGCACACTAGATGACAAAGTAAGTGCCATGGGGATTCTCGAAACTGCGGAAATTTTACTAAAAGAAAATTATGAACCGCAGCGAACTATCTATTTTGCTTTTGGGCATGATGAAGAGGTGGGAGGGAAAAATGGGGCGCAAGCTATCGTTGAATATTTTTTGCAGAAAAAAATAACTTTTGAATACCTTTTGGATGAAGGATCTTTAATTTTGGAAAATGCTCTGCCAGGATTAACTCGACCTTTAGCTTTGATTGGAACTGCCGAGAAAGGATATTGTACCTTAAATTTAGCAGTTAATTTGGAACATGGTGGTCACTCTTCTATGCCTCCGCCCGAAACCGCAATTGGGATTTTGAGTCATGCTTTGGCGACTCTGGAAGACCACCCTTTCCCTGCAGCGATTTCTCAAAATGCGCAAGAATTATTTGATCATATTGGTCCTGAGATGTCTTTGCCGAACAAAGCTATTTTTGCAAACCTTTGGTTGTTTAAAGGAATACTAAAATCTCAGTTTGAAAAATCAGCCGCTTCTAATGCGATGATTCGAACCACGATTGCACCTACGATGCTCGAAGGTGGAGTGAACGATAATGTGCTACCAACTAACGTTTCTGCCACGATAAATTTTAGAATTATTCCTGGACAAACTAGTGAAACAATTATTGAATATTTGAATAAAACCATTGACGATGAGCGGGTAAAGGTTTCTCGAATTAATGCCTCCTTTTCAAGCGAACCCTCAAAAATTTCTAGTTCCTCTTCTTTTGGTTTTAATGCTTTACAAAAAACGACGAAGGAAATTTTTCCTCAAAGTGTAGTAGCTCCAAGTTTGGTAATTACTGGAACGGACAGTCGATTTTATGAACCAGTAAGTGAAAACATTTATCGATTTATGCCGGTGCAGTTAACGAATGATGACTTGAAAAGAATTCACGGTATTGATGAACGAATCAGTATTGATAGTTACAAAACGATGATTACGTTTTATTATCAGTTGATTTTGAATAGTAGTATTTAATTTCCACAACACATAAAATACACAGGTTATCAGTTGTCTATAATCTATTTTTTTGCCAAGTGGTAAAAACAATTTTACTCTGATCGAATACTTTTTACTAGATTAGAAATAGACATCGCAGTTCGTCCAGGTTGAGAAACAACTATAGCCAGTACAATTCTGAATTAGCAGATAAGGACTCAACGCTGAAAAAAGACGATTCAAGTTATTTTAAAAGATGTAGGTATTATAATCTTTGTTCCGCTTTTCACAACGAGACAAAATAGTGGTAGGATTGGATTGTGTACCATCACAGATAATTCGATTAAATGGCAAAATGTTTTTTCGCAAAATAAAAAATGGAAAAGAACTGATGTGACAAAGAGTATTTAAAATCTATAATTCAAATTTAAACTCACATTTATTCCATTCTCATCTGCAAAATATCGTAGTCTATTCAGGTAATCTCGATAAGTTGTATTCATTAAATTTTCTGCACGAAGTGAAACTTTCAAACTAGATTCCTGCCATTCAAAATTAGTTCCAACTTGCAACCCAATTAAAAAGTAATCATCAGGTGGTGATAAGAAATCTTGAGATTCTTCTATTCTTGTTTGTTGAAAAACATATCGACCATTAATTGTTAAAAAGTTATTTTTCCATTTTCCTCCATCTTTAAAAGTATATGTCATTGAAGAGAGAATATTGTCCGAAGGAATATTTATCAAGCCTATATCATTCGTCAAATCGTTACCACGAACTAATGCATACTTTAAAATAAAATTCAAATTTTGTTTTGGCTCATATTTCAATAACAAATCTAAACCAGTAATATTTGCATTTGTTTGCTTATATAAAAAAACAGGAAATGCTCCTCTAATTGTCAATCTAAATTCTTTTTGTGGTTCAAGAAAAATATAATCTTGAACATTTTGAAAATACCCTAAAGCTTGAACAAAAAATTTATTTTGAATTCTAAAATCTACCGACAACAAAGCCTTTAATGATTTTTCAACATCCATATTTCTATTGCCCTCTTCAATACCACTCACACCTTGATGCAAACCAAAACTATATAATTCATTCACTTCAGGTGCTCGCAATAAATAACCGATATTAAAATTAGTTTTAAAAAAATCATTTTTTTCCCAACGTAAACCTGTGGACAGAGCATAATTTTGAAATAAATGACCTATAATCTCAAGTTCTCTAGGAGGTGATTGAGTGAATCTTTTTACAGTTAATTGCTTTAAACTAAATCGACCTCCAAACTCAAATAACCACTTGTCTGCTTGATCATTTTGTACAATCCAATAAGTTGAGGTCTGATAACTTCGATAGTTTGGAATCAAAGGAGATACACCTGTTCCTGGGTTGTTTCCATTATCAACCATATCGAATTGAATACCAGCTTTTAAAAATATCTTTTCACCAACTAATCCATTATATGCCGCTTCTGCATGATGAGAAAAAAGTGACAAACTTAAAGAAGGTCTAGTTCTAGCTTCTCCTCTTCTAATATCAAATTCTTCTCGATTATTGAGTTGTCCACCATATTTAAATTTAATTATTTTTTCATCATCCATTAAATATTTAGTTTCCATCTTCACTAAGTGGTGTGTTACCTGCTGTTTTGGAGCTGCAATGGAATAAGAAAAGTTATCTTCAATAGCAAAAGGCTCACTTCTTCCTATTGCCGTTTCCAGATCTGTTAAGTTTCCTATATGTGAACCTCTTAAGATACCAATCTTTGTATTAAAAAGACTATAATAAAAATCAGTTTTCCACTTTGGATGAAACTGCTTTTCTATTTGTAAGGCTAAATTATTTTCTTTCTTTCCAGTATTCGTCAAAAAATAATTAGAAGTGCGGTTATCGCCTTGTCGTTTAAGTGTCCCTGTAATTCGCCAAGCTGCCCAACTGCCATTTTTTTCAATAGTAGAATTTAACGTGTGTCCCCAACCATTCGATTGTAAGGTATAATTAACCTCTCCATGCAAATGTGGATCTTCTTGAATATTGTCTGTTTCGACTAGCACCACGCTCCCCAATGAATTACCTCCGTAAGCTAATGCACTTGCACCTTTTACAACTGAAAGATGATCAGCCACGAAAGGATCGATCTCTGGAGCATGGTCACTTCCCCATTGCTGTCCTGACTGAGCAATACCATTATTCAAGATAGCTACTCGATTCCCAAAAAGACCGTGAACTACGGGTTTTGAAATCCCTGAACCGTTTCTCAAAACACTTACTCCAGATATATTTCCCAAAATATCTGAAAGGTTTTTGTTGCCTTCTTCAGTTATAGCTCCACGACTAATTGTTTGGCTTGACTCGGTTGAATTATCCTCATGACTACCATGAATCACGACTTCATCCAAAAGTTCAGAATGGTGGCTTAAGTAAATTTTGAACAAGGTATCTTGTTCTAATTTAATAAAATATTCTTCGCTATGACATCCAACGTGACTCGCTTGAATATGATATTCTCCAGCGCATATATTTTTTATTTCAAAAAAACCATGTTTATCAGAGACAGTCCCCTGTCCTAAATTTTTCAAAAAAATTGTTGAATACTCTAATGGTATGTTAGTTCCTTTGTCTAAGACTATGCCTGTAAGTGTTAAGTTACAGCTTTGAGCTAAAAGAAATTGAGGGAAAAATAAAACCGATAAAAAAAAGAATTTTATTTTCATCATCGAGTCTTGGTTGGTGTTTTAATCGAACGCAGAGACAAGGAAACGCTATTATTTTTCTTAGAAATAATTTTAATCCTGCGCCTACTTGACTCTGCGTTCTAATTAAAGACTATTGAAGAGTAATATCAAAAGTTACTTCAATATCAGTCTCTCCTCCTGCATTAGTAATATCTCCTGACTGAACACCAGTAGCAGATTTATCTGGTTCGTGACGTAAAACCACTTGTATAGTTCCAGATGAAGCATCACCTGTCGTTAGAGTAGTTACTAAACCCAGAGGATTTCCATTATCATCTTCATCAGCATAACCTACAGTTAAGTTAGCTCCAGTAGCCGTAAAAAAGAATTGGTGCTCCAAAGCCTCTTCCTCAATTTCTTCAGTTATACTTTCTGCAGGAGTTTCAGCTTCATTTTTTAAATCAAGTACTCCTATATAGGACATATTCGATTGAAGAATTCCTCCTGTTATAATAGGATCATCTCCTCCATCTCCATCCAAATCCAAAAAGGAAAGGGTTACTACATCTCCTGAAGTTGGGGTAAGTGTATAAGTTAAGGTAGTTATTACCTCTTCATCATTCATATCTATTGGATCGTCATCTTTACAAGAATTTAAAAATAGAACTGTGAATAGTATATTAACAATAAATATAAATTTAAGATTTTTCATGATCTAACTTTTTTTTAAAATAAAAGAATTAAAGAAGGTTATAAACGCGCATAAGTAGTCATCTATTACTTGATAGAATAGATGACATCTTCGTTTTATCAAAATTTAAATTTTGATAAAATAAATTAAACCTGAGTTGGTGGCGCCCTTAGCATCGGGTATGGATCTCCTGTTCGAAATGCAATATTCTCGAGATAAAAATATTGCATTTCAGTGGTTGGTAGTACAGTTAATCTTGAAGGAAATATTACTACTTTTTCTGAAGGAGAAAAATGAAAATCACAAACAGAACAATCTAAGGCAATGTGTTCTATCTCATGCACGTGGCTCGAACTATTACAAATATTATCATGCCCTATTTCTTGCCTATCCGAATGGTCATGTAAAAAGAAAGAATGTATTTCTTGAAACACAGAGGCATTCAATAGCAAAATGGCTATTAATATTGATAAAATTTTTCGATATGTGGTTGATTTACTAATGTTAATTATTTTTCTTAGAACTAAAGTACAAAATTAAAAAAAATGCTTGTAACAGATGAAAGATGTTTTCAATAAAAACCAAAAAAAGGATGAAAATAAATTTTCACCCTTTTTTTTTCGATATAATTTTAATAATGAGCAGAAACCATTTTTTTACTCGCTACTGCACATTTATTTTTCTATTTATCTTAAATATCGGCTGTCTTTAAGATGCAAGTTTCCATTCTGTTTCAACAAACTTTTTACCATCCCATTTCCCTAACCATTCAGCATCCTTTTTCTGACTTAAATAATTAGAAAATGCATATTCCGCTGCTTCCTTTGTTGCTCGAGAAATTGTGATAGTATTATTATGCCCCATTTTAATATTAAAAAAATATAATCCAGTTGCCTTTGTAAAATGCTTCTTTCTAGCCATAATTATTTTTTTTTAAGTGAAGAAATAACCCTGATGCAATTTGATGCATCATCAAAGAAATAAAATCAATAAAATTCTGTGGAGTAGATCTATACTTGGTGAGAATTTTTTAACTTAAATAAAGAAATCTTTTGTTAATAACGATGCAATTTACTAAATAGTTCCTATAGAAACTACTATTTTTGCCAATTCATCCTATTTTTTCGAAAAATACTACCTAAAAAGCAATAAATTAGCTTTCTTTTAATAATATTTCAAATTTATCATGTTTTTTCTGAAACCATTAATTTTAGGTACTTTCTTCAAAGTTTAATTCCAGCAGCTAAATATCATGATTCCACTCTTTCTAGTTAAGATCATAATTTTAAAAACGAGAATTCCCAAACGTCAAAGAATTTAATTTTTTCTATTAAACTTTGACCTCAACTCCCTCTTTTATCTTATCCAAGACCATCCGAGCCTGTTTCAATGTTTTTATTCCATCTCTAACTACGATCATATGCTTTTGTGATTTTTTCATATGTAAACCATATTTTACTCCATCTTTTGCTAAAAAAGCCAATAATTGATTAAACAGTTCTGACTCATAAAATCGAGATTGTGGATCCTCAATAAAATAACAACGCAATTTTTTATTTTTTAAAATTACTCTTTCAAAACCTAATTTTTTACAGGCCCATCGTAACCTTAAACCATCTGATAACTCCCGGACTTGACGAGGAATTCTCCCAAAGCGATCCTTCAATTGTCTTCCAAATTTTTGTAACTCTAACTCATCTTTCAACGAATCCATTTGTGTATAAAGACTAAGTCGCTCTTGAGTATTTTTGACATAGTCATCAGGAATTAACATCTCTATGTCTGTATCAATTTGCACATCTCGAACATATATTTTTTCTTTATCTAAATCTTCTTTAAATAATTCTTTGAAATCAGTCTCCTTCAATTCTTGAATCGCTTCTTCCAATATTTTCTGATAAGTTTCATATCCAATATCAGTTATAAATCCACTTTGTTCTCCTCCCAGTAAATTTCCAGCACCTCGAATATCCAAATCTTTCATCGCTATGTTAAAGCCACTTCCTAAATCTGAAAACTCTTCTATAGTCCTTAATCGTTTTCGAGCATCAGATGTCAATGTTGACATTGGAGGACTAAATAAATAACAAAATGCTCGCTTGTTACTCCTTCCAACACGTCCTCTCAACTGGTGCAAATCACTCATTCCAAATTGATTCGCATTATTGATGATGATTGTATTTGCATTTGGAATATCAAGCCCTGTTTCTATAATATTAGTGGAAACTAAAACATCATATTGTCGGTCAATAAAATTTAACAATGTCTTTTCGAGTTGCTTCGATTCCATCTGACCATGTGCTGAAGCTATATCAATATTTGGCAAAATTTTGCGCATCATAGCTGTGATTTCAGGCAACGATTTTACTCTATTGTGTACAAAGAAAACTTGTCCTCCTCTATTAATTTCATATTCTATTGCATCTCGAATAAGTTCTAAATTAAAGACACGAATCTCTGTGTGAATTGGCTGACGATTCAACGGTGCAGTTCTGATAACACTCAAATCACGAGCTGCCATTAATGAAAACTGCATGGTTCTAGGAATTGGAGTTGCAGTTAAAGTCAAAGTATCAACATTAACCTTTATATTTCTTAATTTTTCTTTTGCGGCTACGCCAAATTTTTGTTCCTCATCAATAACAAGTAAGCCTAAATCTTTGAAACCAATATCTTTACTCAAGATCCCATGTGTCCCAATGACAATATCTATTTTCCCTTCTTTTAGTTTCTCGAAAATGGCTTTCTTTTCTTTCGATGTTCGGAATCGATTTATATAATCAACTGTCACTCCAAATTTTTTCAGTCTTCCCCCAAAAGTTTTAAAATGTTGCAATGCTAAAATGGTGGTAGGAACTAATATCGCTACCTGTCTCCCCCCCAAAACACATTTAAAAGCAGCACGAACTGCAACCTCAGTTTTCCCAAAACCAACATCTCCACAAATTAATCGATCCATAGGATAAGCTTTTTGCATATCTTCCTTTACAGCTTGTACGGCTTTAGCTTGATCTGGTGTATCTTCAAACATAAAGTTAGACTCTAACTCAATTTGCAAATAATCATCTTCTGGATGTTCGATACCTTTCGCAGCTTTTCGTTGTGCGTAAAGTTTAATTAATTCCTTTGCAATGTCTTTGACCTTTCGTTTGGTGGTATTTTTTAACCTCTTCCAGGTGTCAGAACCAATTTTACTCAACTTTGGCGCTTTACCCTCTTTACCTACGAATTTTGTAATCTTATGTAGTGAATTGATGCTTACATAAAGTACATCATTGTTTTTATAAAAAAGTCGAACAGATTCTTGCGTCTGTCCATTAATATTTAATTTTTCTAACCCTGAATACCTTCCAACTCCATGATCAATATGCGTGACAAAATCTCCCGGTACTAACTCTCGTAACATTCGTAAATTAATCGCTTTGTCCTTTGTAAAACCTCGACGCAAGCGATATTTATGAAATCGGTGGAAAATTTGATGATCGGTATAGCAAGCAACTTTTAAATCCAAATCTAAAAATCCTGCGCTCAAAGCTTTAGTCACTGGATGAAATTGAACATCTGCTTTGAGATCTTCAAAGATGGCGTAGAATCGATCAATCTGTTTTGGATTCTCTGTAAAAATATAATTCTCTAATTTAGCATTTTGATTCTCGTGAAGATTTTCAATCAGTAATTTGAAATTTTTATTGAAATTTGGTTGTGGCTTACTATTAAAAATTATTTTTTCATTCGGCTCAAAGTGTAAATTTTTATTGAGAAAAAGTAAAGCAAATTCTTCTATATCTTGAATCACTTCATCAGGTTTAATGAAAGCCCTATCTCGAAATATTTCTGCCAAGTCTCCTTCATCTAGAGACGAAACTGTTTTACCAAATTTTTCAGCTTCTTCCAAACACATTTCCAATCTACCTATTAACATATCCAAGTCTTTTATCCAAATCACTGTGTTCTCTGGTAAGACCTTAAACAAGGACGTTTTTTGTTTTTGAGTAAACTTTGTGTTAATATTTGGAATAATCGAAACCCGAGCAATCTTCTTGACACTCAATTGTGTCAATGGGTCAAAAGTTCGAATACTTTCAATTTCATCATCGAACAATTCTACGCGGTATGGATATTCATTTCCGTAAGAAAAGATATCAACGATACCTCCCCTAATAGAAAATTGTCCTGGCTCATAAACAAAATCTACTCGCTCAAAACCATATTCAACAAATAACTCAACTAAAAAATCAACATCTAATTTCTCATCTTTGACAATTGAAATTTGTTTCTCATTCAACACTTTTGGTGAAACAACTTTCTCAAAAAGTGCTTCAGGGTAAGTAACAATAATTTCCCCGATTGATTTAATATTGGAAATCTTATTAATCGTTTCCGTTCGCTGCAAAACGTTCGCTGAATTAAGATGTTCAAAATCCATTGGACGCTTGAAAGAATCGGGAAAAAAGTGAATTCCCTTTTTCTCTAATAAAGCGGCAATGTTGTTTTGCAAGTAAGCAGCTTCTTCTTTGTCAGCTGCGATATAGAGGTGATGTTGAGGATTGGCGAGATAGGTTCCAGAAAGGACAAAGGAATCCTGCGCTCCGGTCATACCTACAATTTGCAGGCGTGTCGAAGTTGGAGTTTGCAGCGCTTTCACAATTTGTTGTGTTCGCGCACTATCTCGGTACAAGTCTAATAGACGCTGCAAGTTGGACATAAGCGCAAAAGTAATGAAAATGAATTATTATATTTATACTAATAACAAAAAATTAAAAAGCGACTAGAGTTTAATCCAGCCGCTTTATACTTATTCTTGATGGATGTGAAAATCCAGATACATATTAATTTAATGAAAATCGAACGGTGATTCCACCTGCAGTATTGGTAATTGGATAAGCCGCTGAAGTTTTTGGTACTGTTTTTCTGTAATCAAAAAACAATCGGAGATTTAGTCTTTTATTAACCTGATAATCAACCGATGGGTTAATCGAAATATCTCGAGTTCCCCTTGTAGGCTCTGCAAGGTCTTGGTCCAAATAATGATTGATTGTAATGTTATCTCTAAATGAAAAATCAAATTTAATATTCAGATCATTTCCTTTTGGAACATTGGAATTTGCACCTCTTGCTCCTCGACCACCTGGACTAGCCTTTTTCGTACTTTTTTTAGATCCTTTCTTTTTCTTCTTTTTACCTGTTAGGAATGGAATGATTACATCTTTTAATCGGTAACCAAACCCAGCCACATACTCCGTTGTTCTATTTTCAGTAAGTACATTAGTTTGAAAGTCAGCATCCAGGTTTCTCGATTTTTTGAAATCTACTCTAAAGGTCATATCATTAATCGTTTTGATATCTATTCCTATAAGTGGTGAAAATTGCTCAGTAATCGTTAATGCTGGAATATCAAATCGAGTATAGTAGTTTCCAAAATTATTTAAGTTTTGACTACCAAAAGGATTTTCATTTACATACTGCTGATTAGTTTCAAATGAATTTACCGTCAAAGTAGATTTGTATCCATGAGTAATACTTACACTTTTAAAAATATTCTTGAACCAAGGTAATTTTGATAAACCATTATATGTTAATCGCCAATTTGGCCGAGGTATAGTTTTAAATATATCACCCTCCCTACTATTTAAAAACTCTATTGGATCTCGATCAGTATAAGCTGATAGGAATGCAGGAATGAGTACTTCTCTTTGTGCCTCACCAAATCCGTTGGTATATTCAGAACCATCTTCCGTGTGAACTCCTGTTCCTAACTGTTGAGAAATAACAGATCGGTTATTTTCGTACCGATCAAACAATGCTACCATATTATTAAAACCATCTTGAAAAAGTGTTTGCATTGCAAAATAAGAAACAGTATAAGAACCTATTTGCCTTTGATTAGCTATGCCATAGTTGATATAGTTATCACGATCAAAAGGATCAGCGGTCGCATAAAGAGTATCTAGATTTTTGAATAATAAAGATTCATTCTCAGTAAATGAATAATTGGCCTCAACATCAATCTTAAAATCAGTAAAAGGTTCTAAGGTTAATCGAGCGTCATAATTTTTGGTATACGTTCTGATTGCCTCTTGGTTCAAGAAGAAACTTTTAGTAATCCAACGATCAGAGGGATCAGCAACTGCCTTTTCAAACCAAGCATCATTTGGTTGGAAACCTGCCACGAAATCCCAACCTGGCCGAGTAAAATTAGTGGATTGCCCGAAGAAATCTACTGAAGGAGTATAACCAGGAATCACTGTGGAAAAATCTTCGGTATAGTCAAACCTTGCCTTTCTTACCAACAATAATGGTCGAATTAGTGTTTTGGTAATTTTGCTTGGTTCTTTATCTTTTTTATCCTTTTTTGACTTTTTATCCTTTGGGTCATCATTCGTTGAAGCTTTCGCTTTATTTCTAGAAGTTCTAGAGTTTCTTCTTGAATTAGATTTCTTTTTGTTTATTTTTTTCAAAAACTTCGACTTATTATAAAGTTTATCAAAATTCAAAACTCCTTTGATTGAACGAGATTGCCCATTTTGAATAATATTACCTAAGTGCACCGAATCTTTAAGGTTATAATTATTTAGTGCGCCCGCATCCCAGTTAAAGCTCCCTCTATATTTCACATCTGTACTCACCCAATCTAAAACTGGAATAGACTTAAATGGCACTTTATAAGTTATATTTACAGATTGTTGGAATTTTTTATCTCTTCCTAAATTTCTGACATTTTCTTTAATAAATGCATTCAACTCTGCATTACTTCTTCTTAGCTGTGTATCATCATCAAACTCTGCCAATTCATCAATCACTGATTGACTTGAAGCAGAATAATCTAATTTGAGACCTTTGGTCAAATCCCATCTCATATCGTAATTTCGCATCCATACAAATTGCTTATTGATATAAGTATTATAATACGGATTGTTACTTGCAAATCGATATTTGGTCTCAGCTTTTTGTCGATTTGCAATGGTGTTAAATGAAAAAGTATTTGGAATCGGATTAAAATTAAATCCAGTAATTAACCCAAGATGCTTTTTTAATTTCGGTTTTTTTGTCAACTTTTTAAAGGGTGTAATGTATTTTGCTTTCCGAGAAAACGTATAATCAACTTGTCCTCGTTTTTGATCGATGATATCTGATTCAATGATTGGATCGCTATGGGTTGTTGTAGTTTGGGCGTAAGTAAAAGTGAAATTTGAAATATCCCAAGGCATTGGAGTTTTGTCCTTATTCGTTCGTTCTTTCCTGACATTAGTAAAATTAAATCCTTTGATTGTTGTTTTATCAAAGGCTTGATTACGAATAGAATCTCTATCAGCTTGAGAAGCCTGATTGTCCAATTTTTCCTCAAGGGTAATATCTAGGTCATATGGATCGTATTCAGGAATACGATCTATATTGGAAAACTGAGCAAATGCAGGAATCTTGATTCCCCATTTATCTGGAAAAAATTTACCTAACTCAAAATCAACGTCAACTGCATATTCTTGAATCCTTTCCCGTTGTCGATCTGCTAGTTTTTGATCTAAAGCTCCCCAACCAATTGTACTGAAGGCTCCAGATGCAGCAACATTTCCAAAATCGGCTAACTGTATGTCTAATCTTGCCAATCCTGCTACACCGCCCCGTTCATCAAATCCACTTACTCGCAACTCATTTACCCATACTTCTCCACAAATATCTCTTGTATTATTTTCAACATCTACTTTTGGATTTCGAATTCCAATCATTATACCTTTTATGTTACCAAGATTTGGATTTCCTTTTACTCTGACAGTATTTTGTATATTATCAGGATCTTGAATGGCAAATGCCTTCCCTACAATTTCAGCAGCAGTTCCTGCCTCGTTTCGTTTTACTTTTACATCTTTTAATAGCTCTAATGGAAAATCAAAATCATTTTCCTCTCGCCAGACTTCAAGTTTATATTCATTATCTGTACTAAAGTCCGGTAATGCGGCCGAATCAGAAAAAGTTAATGGTATCTCGTACTCGTAATAATTTTTTTCAAAATCACTTCCCATTCGCATAAAAATACTCATATCCCCATCTTCAACATCATCAGGCGCTTCGGCATGGACATACATCCTCATTCGTTCATAAACTCTTAAATCTAATTTAATATTTTTAAAAACGGCCTTAGATTCCCCATCACTCAATCCACAAACATTCATCGCAAGTGATTGCTCATTTTGTAAAGCGTTGGGAAATGCCCCAAGTGATTGCTCCCTTTCGATACCTAGTGGTAAAACATAATTGAACGGCTGACGACTACTATTTTCCTCTACATTTACAGCATTAACATCAAATAATGCCTCGTTAGGTATTCCTGAAGTAATAACATTACCATCTACAATATCCCTTCTGTATCGCCTCCATTGGTTTCTTACCAACTCCAATCTAGCAAAACGTAAAATGGTTTTCTCATCAAACCCTTGCATATACATTCTGATAAATCTGATAGATCTGAAATCTTGAATACTACCTACCTTACTTGTGAACTGGTCAATTGGGATTTTAAACCGGTACCAAGTTCTTTCTGATGCAACGTCATAAATAGAGTCCGTAATGAAAGGAGTATTCCCATCCAAATCATCACCATTTGGTACTAATGGAATTTTATATTGAAAATATGCCTCAGTCTCACTCAAGGTATTATCATTATTAAGGTCTTCAGAATCAGGCTGATTAGTCCCTATAATTTCACTTACACTTCCTATCGTTCGAGCATTCCCTTGAGAGTTATTAAATTTTGCATATCGATCAGCAACACTAAAATTTGCATCAGTTAGAGACTCATCACTAGGTGTTACAAAATCATCATTTGAAACATCATCTAAATTAACTCCAATTGCATTAATTGAATTAAAGTAATCACTAAAAAGTTCCTTTTCTCCTTCATTATTCAAACCATCATATCCAACATCTTGTAGATCTCTATTGTCTGTATTATTATCAAAAGCAGTCGTTACCAAAGGTCCCAAAGGAACTCTTGCGAGATTCGTATTTGTTGTTGGTCGGTTACTATTGTTTGTTGCTCCTGGAAGTCCATTTTCAAAAAACAACCGAGAATCACGTAAAATATCCTCTGAAATATTACCTAAATTAATATACAAATTTCCTGCATCTGAAGTAGCTGACCCATCTGCTTTATCCATAAAAGGATTTAACATCCAAAACTCAATAAACTCAATATTAGCTGCTTGAAAATCATTGGTATTTAATGATCTCATAATTCCTGCCCATCGAGTTTCCGGGCTATTCAATTTCAAACTACCTCCAACATTAGACACACCTTCTGAATATTGTGTTCCCGTTGGTTCATCAAAATTATAGGGCCCTCTTTCATCTGGGCAATAAGCCAAATCAAAGGTAAAAATCGTAGGATTATCAGAAGGTGTCAATTGTCGATTCCTAAAAACTTCCTCTTGTGGAATTGCTGCTGCATAATTATCAGCAGCATCATTACCATCTCGAACACTTGGGTCTATTCTATACCAACTTAGACCTGCTCGATTAACTCCTGAAAGTCTACTATCTATCTCTGTTGCCTCTGGAAAAAGTGGATTATTGTTTTGAGCATCATTTTGAGGTACACTCGCAGGAACCCATGCTGTGTATGGAGTTCTTAAATCATAGCTACTTGTACTTCCTTCAAAATCATCAATATATACCGATCCACCTTTATCCTTACTAGAATTACCAGTCGAATCCACCTCTACTTGATTAATTGCTTTAGAGTGACCAGGTCGGAGTGCCGCCATCTCTGCTACCAAACTTATCTTGGAAGCAGCTTTTGTATCAATCAATGGAATACGATCTACTGCCTTTGTCAACCATGCTGACTCAGAACTATAATTGAAATCTAAACCATAAATTTTATTATTGATTGGATCATCCCCAATATTTACTTTTTGAGTAAATGGTCTTTCGAATAAATTTAGAAAAGTACCCCCAACAGAGAGATTATCATTTACCTCATAATCTGCTCGCAAGCCAACTAATGTTTTTGTTTGAAAACCAAAAAGTGTATTGTCTTCAAAAGAAACTTTAATCGGGCTCCCAGAAGCTAAAATGGCATCATTTAAAATCTTTATTCGTCCAATATTATAATCAATTTCATAATCTTGTCCTTCAATCAAAACTTGTGCACCCGAAGTCACTGTAACAGAACCTTGAGGTAAATTAAATGACCCTAGAGAAATTTCATTGGATATGGCAGATTTGTATGATCCTTTAATAGTGAATCGATTAAATTCTGGAAACTCTCTTGCGCGAACAATTGTCGAATCATACAACATTTGAAAAGAAAATTTTTCTTTATCCGCTACTCCATCAATTTGATCTACTAAGGATGACCCGAATGGTTCTAGGACTGGAAACATTATTCGGCCATTCCTTGTATTTATGGTTACATTTTGGACGAAATCAAAAACTCCATCTGGTACTGGATCTCCTTGGACATTTAAGTTATCTAAATTAAAAATTCGGAGTAATGGAATATTTACCAAATTGGTTTCTGGTAAAAAACGCTTCAACCCTGCTCCTGGATCATCATAATAAATATCTAATCTAAAATCATCTCGATTCACTTGGTAGGCCCCAATCGAATAAACATTTTTCATCATCAAATCCCATGAAGGTAAATCAGTTCGCTGGGTTGTACTTTTCAACATTTTTGTGAAAATTACATTTTGAGTTATCGAATCCTCAGTTGGCGGAACATCTTCGGCCAATTCTCCTACTTTGTAAACTTGATCTTTCCCCGCATAATTATATTCATATGAAACTGCTAAAACTTGGTCAGCTCTTAGGTTTACATTCACCGAAACAAATCCTAATTCTGCATTGTAAGTATACTCACTTGGATTTAACAGTCGAGCCCTTACTTTTTCAAAATCTCTGGTCTGTTGAAAATTAAATTGTCCTGTTAGTAAACCTACTGTTTTGTCTGCGTACCTAGCCTCTGAAATTTGAGTCAAATCACCGTAGATATCATTCGAGCTATTTTCAGGCAATTCATCTATTCCAAATACATCTCTATTTCTAGGAGTTGAAGGCTGTCCATAAAACATATTGTCATTAGTAATTCGATCATATTCTCCCAAATCGGCAAGAGCTACAATATCTCGAATTCCTTCTGTTTCATTTCGATCATTTGTTACCCAAACTTCAATCTTAGTAATTCGGCTCAAACTATTTATTGTTGGCATATTTTGTAATGCCTCTTCAAAATGATCTCTATGGTAGTGAGAAAGAAAGAAATGTCGATTTTCATCATACTGTTCACCAGTAACCTCAAATTCTTGCACTTGTGCCCCTCCTTTTATTTCAATGGCCTCTCTTTTTGATTTTTGCTGAGATGCAATAGCGGTTATTCTTAAATGCCCAAATTGTAATTCTGTTTTCAACCCAAATAAACTTTGTGCACCCTGAATCAAACTACTTCGGAGTGGTAAACTCACATTTCCTGCTTCGATCTTTTTTATAATTTCATCCTCACTAAATGCATCCGCATCATATTCCAATTTCAATTGATTATCAAAATCAAAAGTCGCTTGTGTATTATAATTAGTGGATAGTTTTAACTTTTCCCCAATCGAACCTTGCACATTCAATTGAATATTCATATCAAAGTCAAACCCACCTTGTTTTTGTTGTCTTTTAGTCAGAATTGGATTTTCAATATTTTGAAAATCTACCCCAAAAGTCAAGTCAATATTACCCTGAGGTTGAATATCTACTTCAGTTCCACCAAACAATCGGTTAATTAAATCTTTATCCAAATCCATTTTAGATAGTGGATCTACTTTTCCGTTAATACCCGTATTACTACTTAATCCCGAGAGTTGCCTGAAATATTCTTTTTCTTCTTTTTTAGCTCGCCAATCCATGTACTCATTAAAAGTCATGTAAGAAGGCATTCTAAAATAATCATCACCAATTTTTTCAGAAATAATATACATCCCAGTAGCTGGGTCATACTCTACATTTTGTTCGATAATACTTGGATCGGCAAGATCAAAAGGATTGGAATTTGGATTATTAATGAAGTCATCATATCGTTCGTTGAACGGAATAGTATCATTATTAATTAATATCTCCGTAGCAAATGGATCATCCAAATTAGAACCTCCTCCAAAATTAGCAAGTGAGGCAGAAAAGAATCCAAGCACAAATAAAAAACTAAGTAGTAAGTTTACCTTTTTCATAATTTCTTCATGGGAGATTTTTAGCATATTCCAAATTGCTGCCCATGTGCAGCTAAAATGGAAGGAAAGGAAAAAATTGAAAATGTTAATGCTTCGACTATTTTAATAACGCCGAATCAATTAGACAAAGACAATAATTAACTCGTTAGGTTGTCAGAATATTTTTTGAAATAAAGTTATTAAACCTATTTTTTCATTTTTTTGATATTAGATTTTTTCGATCAACTTATTGTTAACGCAACTTTATTGTATTGCTGTTTTGTTATTGCTTTTTTAACAATAACTAGATTTTAAATCCTTTTTGGGTTTTTCTGTCTGCAATCCAGAAATACTTACGTTGTAAAATCGACTAAGTTTAATTTTTTTATTGTGTTTTTCAGGAAAAATAAACTTGAAGAATATCAAACAATAACCAAAAAACAACAAAGTAATCATCATTTTAGATTTTAATTGGTGTTTTGATTATTCGACCGTCAGGATAGGTTCTTTAATGCTAGTTTAATCATATCTTCTACGCTATTAATATTAGGTTGTTGCTGAAGAATTTTATTAAGCACTTTTTGAACCTTAATTTTGGGAAATTGTAAAGCTACCAATGCAAATAACGCTTCTTCTCTTATTGTATTGTTGACTGGAGAAATTGAAATTGTAGAATCTCCCGATTCTTTAATCACCTTATCTTTTAAATCTAAAATAATCCGTTTCGCAGTCTTAGGTCCTATACCTTTTACTTTATTAAATACTGCAACATTTTCACTCAAAATGGCCATCCTTGCCTCTTCTACTTTCATGGATGATAATAATACTCTAGCAGTATTGGGTCCGATACCCGAAACTGAAATCAATAAAACGAACATACTTCGTTCCGCTTCTTCAGCAAATCCATAAAGTGTGTGGCTATCTTCTTTGACTTGAAAATGAGTCAAAATTTGGACTTTTTCCAACTTTTCAATTTGGGCATAAGTATTTAAACTAATATTCACATGGTAACCAATTCCACCAGTTTCTATAAGTATGTAAGTTGGACTTTTATAGGTGATTTCACCTTTGATATATGCAATCATTTCTTTATTTGAAAAATTGATTGCAAATGTACAAAAAATTGGGAAAAAGGAGCCAGTCAGTTAGGTTGTCCACCTCCTTTTATACCAGCAGTCGATGGCTTCCAATTTTTTTCATAAATTTGAATAATCAACCGAAAATAAAAAAGCATTAAATTAAAAAGATTACTACCTGTTGAAAGTTCGATACAGATAAATAACCTGAAACCCGACACCATTTTTTTCTATATTTGCTTATAAATTTTAAACAAAAATGAAAGTAAAAGTTATCAACCGCTCCGTTAATGCCTTACCTCAATATGAAACTTCTGGAAGTGCGGGAATGGACCTAAGGGCAAATATTGATACTCCAATTCAATTAGAATCACTTGAAAGAAAAATTATTCCAACCGGACTTTTTATTGAATTGCCAGAAGGTTATGAAGCACAAATTCGTCCTCGAAGTGGGTTATCAATAAAAAAAGGATTGAGCCTGGTTAACTCCCCAGGAACAATTGATAGTGACTATCGCGGTGAAATTGGGGTGATAATGATCAACCTTTCAAAAGAAACACAAACCATTGAACCCTCTGAACGCGTTGCTCAAATGGTAATCGCTCGCTACGAGCAATCTACTTGGTATGAAGTTGTGGAACTTTCAGATTCTGAAAGAGGTACAGGTGGATTCGGTAGTACCGGCAAAAAATAATTAAACAATTTTACTAAAGAAAAGTAAATTAAACTTTAATTTAAAATACTCGTTTGACATAGTTAATCGTTATTCTAACATCATATAATACTATCAAAATTTATCGTTAACTTTAAAGTATATACCACTAATTTTTAGATATGAAATTGTTTTCCAAAACACATACTATTCTCCTCTTGCTATTTGGCGGAATATTTTTTTCATTCAATGCTATAGGCCAGAAAACGTATTCTGAAGAAGAAGTAAATACTGAAAAGATATTTATCGAAGCTAGCCAAGAGAAAATATTAGGGAATTATGAAAACGCAGTCGATCTCTATAATGAAGTTCTCAAACGTGATAAAGATAATCATGCCGCTGCTTATGAATTAGCAAGAATGTATGATGTTCTAGATGAAAACGATAAAGCTGAAAAGGCTATCAAATTGGCTATCAAATTAGATAAGTCAAATGAATGGTATCAGTCTTTCCTTGCAGACCATTACCAAAAGTTGAATAATGATAAAGAAGCTGCAAATGTTTTTGGCAACCTAGTGAAGCAATATCCAAATAATAGATACTTTTATCAAAAGCAAGCTTACTTTTTAGTACGCTCTAAGAACATTCCTGATGCAATTAAAATCTATGATAGGATTGAGGCAAAATTTGGATTAACAGAAGAACTTGTCGGAAAAAAACATAGCCTTTATTTGGGTTTGGGAAAACAAAAAAAAGCTACTCGGGAATTACAAAAACTGACCAATACTTTTCCTACTAATATCGAATATCACTACATGTTAGCTAATCACTTTCAAAGAATTGGTAAAAACGAAAAGGCTAAAGAAATTTTTCAAAAAATATTAATACTAGATCCTAAAGATGCTCAAGCTAATATTGCATTAGCTAGTTCGAACAATGGAGAAGAAAGCAACGCGATTTTTTTAAGTACTCTAAAACCTATTTTCCAGCAAGAAGATGTGGACATCGATTTAAAAATTAAAGAAATGATTCCTTATATTCAAAAAGTTGCTAATACGGGTAATAAAAAGTTAGCCGATGCAGTCATTGAATTAGCTCAAATCTTAACCGATGTCCATCCAAATGATGCAAAAAGTTTTTCCGTTTATGGTGATTTACTCAACCATTCGGAACGACCGAAAGAGGCTCTGGTGAAATATATGCAAACTTTAAAATTGGATAACTCTGTTTTTACGGTTTGGGAACAAGTAATGTATCTGAACTTGGAATTGAACGACTTTGATGCGCTTCTCAAAACTTCAAACGAGGCGCTTGATCTTTTTCCAAATAAGGCAAAAGCATATTACCTAAATGGAATTGCCAATTCTGAAAAAAGAAATTATACTGATGCTATTGATGGTTTTCAGCAAGCACTAATGATGAGTGCAAAAAATAATAGAATGCGTGCTGATATTCATGGTAGACTTGGTGAAGTTTACCACAACTCCAAAAAATACACACAATCTGATAAAAATTTTGAAAAAGCATTAAAGTTAAATCCGGATGCTTTTACAATTTTAGATAGTTACAGTTTTCATTTAGCATTGAGAGGAGATCAACTAGTAAAGGCAGAACAAATGTCAAAACGTTCCATCGAACTTCAGCCAAACCAACCTAGACTGCAAGATACTTATGGTTGGATTTTATATAAAATGAAAAATTACATTGGTGCCAAAGAGTGGTTAGAAAAAGCAATGACAAATGGTGGTGAATCAATGCCTACCCTTTTGGAACATTATGGAGATATTTTATTTAAACTGAATGATAAAGAACAAGCATTACTTTATTGGCAAAAAGCTCAAGAAAAAGGTTCTTCATCAGAATTATTATATAAAAAAATAACTAATAAACAATTATTCGAGTAACTTGACTCACAGTAACCTACTCAAAACAACTCTATAATATAAAACCATAAAAGAGATTAAGAACTTTAATATTCTTAATCTCTTTTTTATAATACTCTTTTGTTGGATGGCAAAAAACTATAAACAATGAAAAGCAAAATCGCCGCCCAAGTCATTAATCGAATATCAATATAGAACGTCCGAAACTCACCTAAAAACAATTCTAAACTCATCATCAAATAACTCAACCCAAGTATTCCTAAAAAAAATTTATCCTTCAAATCCAATTTCCCAAAGCTCCCACGTGTTTTTATTTTTTCAAAAAAAACATACATCAAATAAACTACTGCCGGATAAACAAAAAAGTAAGCGTAATTCTGCTGGTGAGGAAAAAGGAAAGGGATCACCAAAAAAAGATAACCAACCTCCCAGAGTCGATGTAAAGTAAATTTTGCTTTTTGGAAAGGAAGTGAACGCAAAAAATATAAAGTAAAAAAAATTAAAAATAATCTCAATCCATTTGTAATAAAAACAATAGACTTTATAGATAATGGAGTAATAAAGATTAAACTTACTTTTCCATTTTGACTATGAAAAAGTGCCGTCACTAATGAGCCGAATCCAGCTCTAGAGAAATCTAAGACATTTTCTCTTTGACTAGGATTAATACCATTCCACCACTCACCTAACAAAAATGAATTGTACTCCCAACCTATAAAAATCCCAGGCAAAAATAATAAAGACATCGAAACCAAAAAGATACTCAATGCTCCTTTCCAATATCCACGGTAAATAAGATAAGGAAAAAAAACAATCGGCATAATTTTAATATTTATACCAAGAGCTATCAAGGCACCACCTTTCCACTCCTTACTTTTCAAAATCAAATCTAATCCTTGTAAGGTCAAATAAATCATCATTATTGTAATCTGATGATAATGAATATTATCTCGAAGGCCTTGAAGACATAAAATAACACTTCCCCAAAAAAAACATCGTTGAACTGAAACTGGTAACAAATTCAATTCTAACCAATCACACAAAATTTGCCAAACCCGATAAAAAAAATATATATTTAACGCTAACCATAACAATGTAATTACATATTCAGGGAAAAAAGTAAAAGGCGAAAGCAACAAAGCAAAAAAGGGACTATAATAATAGTGTAGCCAACCTTGATAAATTTTAGTGTAAAGGTTTTCACCAATCAAAATATCTTTTCCTGCTGAAAAAAAAATATTAAAATCACATTGTCGAAAAGCTTCGATAATCAAAAAAATAGATAATGCAACTAAGACAACAACCTGAAAATGTCGATAAGTGATTTGTGATTTTTTTTTCATGAAATATAATTCAAAACAGTTTATTTTTACAAAGCTAAAATAAGTTTTAGATTTCCTATTTTTGCAGAGAATATTTCTTTTTAATATCACAAAATCAAAACTTTGTTAATCAAAACAAGAGGCATTATTTTTCGTTCCATCAAATATTCTGAAACGAGTATCATTACCGATATTTTTACAGAAGAAAAAGGTTTGCGGACTTATATCATTAGTGGAGTTCGTAAAAAGAATGCAAGGGTAAGTGCTAGTCTTCTACAAGTGATGTCACTCGTAGACTTGGTCGTTTATCATCGAGATGATAAAGATATGACTCGAATTAAAGAAATAAAAGCTGCTCATATTTATCAATCCTTACCCTTTGAAATTGCTAAAAGTTCGATTGGACAATTTATACTGGAATTAACACGAAAGGCTGTTCATGAACCAGAGGAAAATTTACCAATGTTCGAGTTTGTTTATGATTTCTTTCAATTTTTAGATGAAACACAATTACCTTCTTCCAATTTGCACCTATATTTCATGTTAAGACTATCCGGTTATTTAGGGTTTATGCCCGAAGACAATTTTTCCAAAAACTACCCTTTTTTTGATTTACGAGAGGGGATTTTTGTTGCAGAAAAAGAATTACATGGATATTTTTTACGAGAAGAATTAAGTCAACTAGTTCATAAACTATTAACTACCAACTTGCAAGAAACTCATAATATAAAAATGGGTCGAGATATACGAAAAGAACTCCTCCGCCAATTAATTATTTTTTATCGATTGCACATTGAAAACTTCCCAGACTTAAAATCTCATCAGATATTGGAAGAAGTTTTAGGATGAAAATCATAATTGCGGATGGTCATCCAAATATAGCAAATACTCGAGTCAAGTAACCAAACTCCCTCAATTCTGTTAATTTTGATCTAAATATGAAACGAATTTGATAAATAGTAGATTCGTAGGGCAATGATCACTTAACAGTCGTTATCTTAGGTTTAACGAATAAAATTTATTCACACTTTATCACTATTCGAATTCGTTTCACCTTTCGATAATTTTAGATTATAAAAAAGAAAAACCTTAATGGATAACGAAAATCGTCGAAGCTATACTTCAAATACTTCGTCAAAATCAAATCAATCGATTAAGATTCAGCAATTTTATCAAAAATGTTTGGTGAAAAATGCACGACTTATCCGTAACCGATTTATGACATGGGTGGCTGCTAATCCAGATGGGCGTTGGGCTTTTAAATTAGCTGGTGGTTCCTTTATTTCAGGCATTTCCTTTATTCTTATATTAGTTTTTCTGGTTTGGGTTGGTGCTTTTGGTAAGTTACCTTCGACCAAATATCTGAGAACTATTGAAAATGCAACTGCTTCCGAAGTCTATTCCTCTGATAAGGTTTTATTAGGGAAATACTTTAAAGAAAATCGAGTTAATGTTGATTTAAATGAAATTTCTGATCATTTTAAGAATGCATTGGTTGCGACAGAGGATGCTAGATTCTTTGAACACAGAGGAGTTGACATAAGAGCATGGGTTCGTGTTTTCTTTAAAACAATACTTTTACAAGACCAATCAGGCGGAGGAGGTAGTACAATCAGCCAACAGTTAGCAAAAAACCTTTTCAAAAGAAAACGACATCGGCTCCTTGAAGTCCCTATCAATAAGATTAGAGAAATGATGGTCGCTCGTCGATTGGAAAACGTATACACCAAAAATGAATTACTGGCACTTTACTTAAACACAGTTCCTTTTTCAAGAAATATTTATGGTATCCAAGTTGCTTCTCAGCAGTTTTACAACAATACTCCTGCAAATATTAAAATTGAACAAGCAGCCACAATTATTGGAACCCTCAAAGCGAACACTTATTACGATCCAGTAAGAAACCCTAAAAATGCCTTGACTCGTAGAAATGTAGTTTTAGCACAAATGAAAAAGTATAAATATATTTCCTCAAATGAATTTGATTCTCTCAAACTACTTCCACTTAAGGTAGATTATCATGGAGAAAATCAAAATCAGGGACTTGCTACTTACTTTCGGGAATATGTGAAGAAAATTGCTAAAAAGGATCTAGATTTTTATCAAAAAGAAGATGGAAGCAAATACAACTTATATACCGATGGCTTAAAAATTTTCACGACCATAGATTCACGGATGCAAAAATATGCTGAAGAATCGATGACTTTACACCTTACCGAATTACAAAAAGATTTTGATAAACATTGGAAAGGAAAAAAACCTTGGGGTAATTATAAAACTTTATTGACTCAAATGAAAAAAAGTCGTCGTTACAAAAGGTTAGAAAAAAGTGGAAAAAATGAAAAGGAAATTAAAGCAAACTTTGACGAAAAAGTAAATATGACTATTTTTTCTTGGGAGGGAGAGAAAGATGCAAAGATGACACCATTGGATTCCATCAAGTATTACTTCTGCATGCTCAACGCTGGGTTCATGGCTATGGAACCTCAATCTGGAAATATCAAAGCATGGATCGGTGGAACTAATTTTAAATATTTTAAATACGATCATGTCAATCAGGCAAAAAGGCAAGTCGGATCTACATTTAAACCAATTGTTTATTCCGCTGCCTTACGAAACGGGATTCATCCTTGTGACTATGTCAATAATCGATTAGTCGTTTACTCTGATTATGAAGATTGGAAACCTGAAAATTCAGATGGAAAATATGGAGGAGCATATTCTTTGCGCGGTGGTTTAACTAATTCTGTCAACTCTGTTGCTGTAAACTTAATTATGCGTACGGGCATTGATCCAGTTCGACAGCTGGCCAAAAACATGGGTATTACAAGTAAAATTCCAAAAGCTCCTGCGATTGCATTGGGAACTGTTGATGTATCCTTATATGATATGATCAAAGTATACGGAACATTAGCCAATAAGGGATTACGTCCAAAACCTCAATTTTTATTGCGAATAGAGGACAGTAAAGGAAATGTAATTATTGATTACGAAAGTGAGGAAAAGGAACCTTTTGAAAGAGTCTTAGAACAAGATTACGCAACCGTTATGACCAACATGATGCAATCGGTTGTAGATAGTGGTACAGCTCGACGATTACGTACAGTATACAAATTAAATAATGATATAGCTGGGAAAACCGGAACCACTCAATCCCATGCAGATGGTTGGTTTCTTGGTTTTACACCTAATTTAGTAGCAGGTGCATGGGTTGGAGGAGAATCTCCAAAAGTTCGATTCCGGAGTATTCGTTTAGGGCAAGGTGCTAATACTGCTTTACCTATTTTTGGAGGATTTATGCATAAACTGTTTGAGGATCCAAAGTTTAAAAGTTGGAAACATGCAAAATTTGACAAATTTAATTTTGGGAAGTTTTTAGAGTTAGACTGTCCCCCTTACCTCGAAGAGAAACCTGAAATCCAAGAATTCCTTGAAAAAGAATTTGAAGATGAAGAATTTGAGAGGGAACCTCTAGATCGGATTTTAGATTTTTTTAGAAATCGAAATAAAAAAGGTGGTGTCGAATTCAATTCAAAAGAAGACTCCCATCATAAACAACGAAATGAAGCTAATCATAAACAGGAAAACTCTATTCGAATCAAAAAACAAAATGAAGAAATCAGAAAAAAACGAGTTCGGGATCAGAAAAAAGCAGAACGTAAAAAGAAACGACAAAAAAAGTGGCAAGATATTTTTGGAAATAAAAACTGACCCAAAAAAAGGCGACTAAACTAAATTATTTTTTCTTGATTAATGATAAAACTTTCAAAAAAATATCTTGTTAACAAAAAATTAAACAGCCCTATTTGTTTACTTGCAAATACTTACTTTTGCAACATTAACGATAAAATCAATGTTCAGGTTAAAATCAATTAACGCGTATGTTAAACTGGCTAAAAAAACTGATCGATTATTTACAAAAGAAAGAAGAACCTGATCCAATGAAATATTTGATTGTAGGCCTTGGAAATATGGGCTCAGAATATGACAACACTAGGCACAACATCGGTTTTGATGTAGTTGATGCCCTAGCAAAAGAATTTAAGGTAAATTTCAAGAATGATTCCTTAGGGGACTTGGCAGAATTTAAACATAAAGGACGGACTTTTGTCTTATTAAAACCTTCTACCTACATGAATTTGAGTGGAAAAGCAGTTCGCGCCTGGCTCACAAAAAAGAAAATTGAAAAGAAAAACTTACTTGTTATTGTTGATGATATGAATTTAGACTTAGGTGTATTACGGTTGCGAGGAAAAGGATCTGATGGTGGACACAATGGCTTGAAAAGTATTGATCAGATGACAGGTGGAAACAATTATGCTCGTATTCGTTTTGGTATAGGAAATGATTTTTCAAAAGGTAGACAAGTTGATTTTGTGTTAGGAAACTGGAATTCAGAAGAACAAAATATGTTACCTGAAATTATTAAAAAAGCAGTTGATGGTGTCAAAAAATTTGGAACAATTGGATTATCTCACACTATGACTGAATTAAACAAAAAAGCGAAAAAAGAATAAAATGAATAAGGATGCTGAAGGCCCAGCAAGTGAAAAAAATTGACATACAAAAGAATAAGGAGTTTTATCCCCATGAAATATTATGTTTTTTTTAAGAAAATGTAAATAATACTATTCATTTTAAAAATCATCAAAATTCATTTACATACCCTTGTTCCATATTATCTATGTTTCGTCCAAAATTATTTTTCAAATAGAAATATCACCCTGCTAAAAAACGTTTTTTACAAAAAAAATAAATGCAAACCTTTTTTAAAATTCCACTTTATCTTTTCCTGATTGGACTAGTGATTACAAGCTGTAAAAGCAAAAAAGTCATCCCAAATGAAAAAGATATTTCAGAAAAGTCAACCACCTTTTTATTAAAAGCATTGGGCCAAAATAAAGTCGAGGCAGAATGGTTAACCGCCAAAGCAAAGATCAATTACAAAGATGATAATGAGAAAATAAAATTTACCTCTTACATTCGGATGCGAAAAGATAGTGTTATTTGGTTTGTGATAAAAAAAGCAGGCGTCGAAGCTATTCGAACTCAAATTACAACTGATTCCGTCTATATTATTAATCGTCAGGCCAAAGAGTATGCTATCAAAGATTTAAATATCTTTGTAGAAAAATATAATATGCCTTCGAGTTTTGAGGCTATCCAAACAATGCTTTTAGGAAATGTAATTTACCTAACTAATTTAAAACCTGATACAGAGATCAAAAACAACCAGCATCATCTTTACGTAGAAAAAGATAATGTACGAGCAGAATACTGGATGAATGGAACGACCTTCAAACTGAACGAAATGCAATTTTCAGATATCCGAAATGATCAAACCTTCCGCATGACTTTTGAAGATTATAAGGAACTAGAAGATGAACAATTTTTTTCGTATTTTCGTAACCTTAATGTATCTGGAAAAAATACGAACAATATCGACATGGACATTAAATTGTCTGATATAAAAATTAATGAACCCAAGAACATAAGATTTGAGATTCCAAAAAGATATAAAAAAGTGGATTAATTATCCTTCGAACCTTATTGGCTTTTGGAGCAAACAACTTTTTTTAATTATACTGTTATGCATTTTATGCATTAATTTTTCCACCGCACAAATCAGAAAAGATTTAGAAGACCGTCGACGAAAATTAATCAAAGATATCCAACTCACTTCTAATCTTTTAAATAAAACCACCAAGACCAAAGCGGCTGCACTTGACCACTACATAACTCTTAGAAAACAAATTCAACAAAGAGAATTATTAGTATCAACCATTCGAAAAGAAATCGAAGTTACTGACTTAAGTATGAATCGAGCTTCTGATGTCGTAGAATCACTAACTGGAGATATAGATCGACTTGAAAAAGAATATGGTAAACTCTTAAGGCGAGCCTATAGAAAGAAAAAAAATAATAGCGATCTTGGATTTGTCTTTTCAGCAGAAAGTATCAATCAAGGTTTTCAACGTTGGCAATATTTAAAACAATATGATGAGTATCGTAAAAAACAAGCTCTACTCATTATAGAAACTAAAGAAACCCTAATTATAAAAAAAATACAACTTCGAGAAACTAAAATTGATAAAGAGCGGTTAATAGTTTCAGTTGAAAAACAAGCCAGTATTTTAAGTGCAGAATTGGGAGATAAATCTAAATTACTCCGCACACTTAGAAAAGATGAAAAACGCCTCAAAAGTGAGTTGCGAAAAAAGAGGACGGATCATGAAGGACTCAACAAAGCCATTGAAAAAGCAATCATTAAGGATATGGCTGCTCGTCGCAAAAATGAACGTGACAAAAAAGTAACTAAAAAAGATATCAATAAAAAACCTCAAAGAAATGACGCCGTTGCATTAAAAAGATTGACTGGTGATTTTAAAAATAATCAAGGTCGATTACCTCAACCAGTAGAAAATGGACTTGTCACTAGGCGCTTTGGAAAACAACAGCATCCCACTCTTCCTGGAGTTCAAATTACAAATAATGGAATAGATATTAGAACAGAACGTAATGCTAAGGTCTTTTCAGTTTTTGAAGGTAAAGTAGTTAGCAAACAATTCATTCCTGGTTATCAAAATATGTTGATAATCCAACATGGAGATTTCTACACGGTGTACTCTAACTTAGGTGAAGTATTTGTCAAAAAAGAAGATTCAGTAGGCACAATGGAAAATATTGGAACAGTCGCGATGGATCGGAAAACAAATGTTTCAGAAGTTCATTTTGAAGTGTGGAAAGATAAGACTAGGTTGAACCCTGAAAATTGGGTTCGTTAAAGCAAACCTATGAGTATTTCCTTTTTTTGAAAACAAATTAAGTTGAAGTTAAATAATTAGAATAGATGAGAAATAAAAGCAATTTACCAAGAAAAGGAAATACTAACCAAACAAACAACGAATGGAATTTAGGCAAAAAACCTAAATCAGGTCTGAAAAAAGAAACTGAGTATGCAGTAATTGTTGGAGTCATTTCCCAAGATCAAACAGAAGATCAGGTCAAAGAATATTTAGACGAATTAGAATTTTTAGCACTCACAGCTGGAGCCGTTACTAAAAAAAGATTTACTCAAAAATTACAAACACCAGATCGTAGATATTTTGTGGGATCAGGAAAAATAGAAGAAATCCGACAGTATATTGAAGACAATGAAGATATTGGCTTAGTCATTTTCGATGATGATTTGAGTGGTAAACAAACAAGTATTTTAGAAGAATTACTTAAAGTAAAGCTAGTCGATCGAAGTACTTTAATTCTTGATATTTTCGCAAGTCGTGCGCAAACTGCTCAAGCTAAAACACAAGTAGAGTTAGCTCAAATGCAATACATGTTACCCAGACTTAGAGGTCTTTGGACTCACTTGGAAAGACAGCGTGGAGGTATTGGTATGCGTGGACCAGGGGAAAAAGAAATCGAAACGGATAGACGAATTGTAAGGGACAAAATTTCTTTGCTGAAAAAGCAATTAGAAAAAATAGATCAGCAAAATACGACTCAACGAAAGCAACGCAGTAGACAAGTACGTGTCTCTTTAGTTGGTTATACCAATGTTGGAAAATCTACTTTGATGAATGTATTGAGCAAATCTGATGTATTTGCAGAAGACAAATTATTTGCAACATTAGATACAACTGTTAGAAAAGTAGTTTTGAATCGAATGCCATTTTTATTGTCAGACACAGTTGGATTTATTCGGAAATTGCCGCATCACTTAGTGGAAAGTTTTAAATCAACTTTAGATGAAGTTCGCGAAAGTGATGTTTTGATTCATGTAGTAGATATTGCTCATCCATATTTTGAAGATCAGTTAAGAACTGTAAATGATACCTTAAAAGAATTGGGTGCTTTGGAGAAACCAACCATTCTAGTTTTTAATAAAATAGATCTATATCGTGAACGTTATTTTGATGATCTAGTAGATAAAGCAACCAAATTAGAAATTGTTTCAGAATTAAAATCTCGTCTAAAGAATGAATTTGATCATGTAAATGTTTTTATCTCTGCAAAGACTAAAGAGAACGTGGATGACTTTCGAGATATGCTAGAGAAAAAAGTAAAAGAATTCTACGCCGTCCGTTATCCACACCAGGTGAAACATTGGTAGTGAAAATTTCGTCTAACTAAAGTTCATTTTACATATTGTTTTTTATACATTTAACAGAGAATTAAAACCCAAAAAGATAAGGAAAAGAACAAATGAATCGTTTCTCCTCATCAATAACACCTACATCTTCTATGGACACTATACTTAGCAAATATGCTAATTTGTTAGTCAAGTATTGCTTAGAATTAAAACGAGGAGATCAACTCTTTGTACAAACGACAACATTAGCGGAGCCTCTGGTTCGAGAAGTTTACAGAGCTGCAACTCGCGCAGGTGCTCACATGGAAGTCAATATGGAATTCCGAGAACAAAATCGAATTTTTTTCGAAGAAGCTAAAGGAGAACAACTTAAACGAGTTTCCCCTTTCTATAAAAAAGCTGTAGAAAAATTTGATGCTTATCTTTACATCCGCGCCCCTTTTAATTTGATGGAAAATCAGAATGTGGATTCCAAAAAAATTAAAATTAAAAAAGATGCACACTCAAGTGTATCCAAAACTTATTTTAAAAGAACTGGAACACGAAACCTTCGGCGCAATTTGTGCCAATATCCTACCATAGCCGCTGCTCAAAATGCTGGCATGTCTTTAGAAGAATATGAAAAATTTGTTTATGATGCCTGTCATTTATTTAAAGATGATCCAAAAGCAGAATGGTTGAAAGTTCGAAAATTCCAAAAAAAGATTGTCAACGTATTAAACAAAAAAGAAAAAGTACAATACAAGGGAGATGGAATTGATATAACATTTTCTACAAAAGGAAGAACTTGGATTAACTCAGATGGACAGACTAATATGCCTTCAGGCGAAGTATATACATCACCTGTAGAGAATTCAGTTAATGGTATTGTTAATTTTTCTTATCCTGCAGTATACATGGGACACGAAGTAGAAGGCGTTACACTTTGGGTGAAAAATGGACTCATCGAAAAATGGGAAGCTAAACGAGGTCAAGCATTTTTAAATAAAGTATTTAAAATGAAAGGTGCTCGAAACTTCGGTGAAGCAGCCATCGGGACAAATTATAACATTAATAAGTTTACTAAAAATATTTTATTTGATGAAAAAATAGGAGGAACCATTCACATGGCAATTGGACAATCTTATAGTCAATGTGGAGGTAAAAACGTTTCCTCCATTCATTGGGACATGATTGGAAATATGATGAATGGGGGAGAAATTTTTGCTGATGATCAAAAAATTTACGATAGTGGAAAATTTTTATTCGTGTAAAAAATGATTCAATACGCATTGTAAATAAAAAACAAGCGTAGTTAAATCGGTGAATACTAATTTTACCCATATATTTTTAATACATTTCCATTAATAAGTGGAATAAAACCTAAAGAAAAAAGAAAAAATCACTTGAAAGTATTAGTTTTGTATTACTTATTATTAAATAGAAAACCGTGAATCAGAACATCGCATTTTTAGAATTGAAATTTGGAAATATCTATGGAGGACCCCCAAATTTCTATGCCATACATGAAGTGGCCTTGTTGGTATTTGAACCACAAACAAAAAGAATCTTTTTAGAAAGTATGACTGTTGCTGTCGATGTAGACATAGTCACAGTCACTGCCAAGACGAATGAACTAGGTAATACTATTGACCGAGTCAAAGAAGTGGTAAATATGAAGACCAAAAGAATTCGAGAGTTTGATGAAACCTACCAAATTTATGATCGACAACTAGATGATGTCTTTGGACAATTACGTCCTGCCCAAAGATGGATCAGAGCGTTCTTTGGTAAATGCTTCCAAAAATATAGAATAACAGATATCGTCACTTTTGATGGTAGAAGAGATTTGTTCCTTTGTGAAAAATCTCAAGTACGATTTGACCGAATTAACATAATTGATTTACAAAAAGATATCATCAAAGAAACTAATTATTTATTCTCATTGAACAAGTTAGCAGTCGTAATTGGATTTGATATTGCGAGTAGTATGCTTAGATCAAATAATGAAGAATATTGGATGCACCCAATCGCAGCTCGACAAGTTGTTCCAAGATCAGCGTCATTTGATGCAGCTAGATTATTAATGGTATTCCAGGAATTCCATAACCATAGAGACGACTTTTTAATGAAAGCAGCCTTGTTACTTAATAAAATTGAAATGCAAAAAGCAAAAGAAGCTGAATCCAAAGAAAGCTAATATCTTTCTCCTTTAAATATTAAAAAAGACTTGTTGGTAATACCCGATAGGTCTTTTTTAGTATTATGTTCCCATTAAAAATAGCGAATATTCTCCAAAACGATATTTTAATTAAAACTAAAATTGTGAAAAAATTGTGAAAAAGGAGAAATTGAAGTAATCATAGGTGACTAAGTAGCGTTTGTCGAGTTTTAATTATGATAATTTGCTTACTCTAAATAAAAATCTCATCTTCGTCTTATAAAATAAGTTTATTATATGAAGAAAATTGATTTTTTTAAAGAAAGTATAAAAAATATAAAATCTGTTGGAACGATTACGAGAAGTTCAAAATTTCTCTGTAGAGGCATGATAAAACCCGTAAATTTTGATCAGGCAGATGTTATTGTAGAGTTAGGAGCAGGAGACGGAGTTATTACTGAGCATATCTTAAAAAAAATGAAAAAAGATGCTAAACTACTTTCTTTTGAAGTCAATGAAAAATTTTGTGATCAAATAAGAAAAATAAAGGATGATCGATTAATTATAGTGGAGGATTCTGCAGAGAAATTGGGAGAGTATTTAGCAAAAAATAATTTGGGGAAAGCTGATTATGTCATTTCTGCATTGCCGTATGTTTCTTTTCCAGAAGAATTAGCTTTGAGTATTATTCGAACAAGTAAGGAGCATATGAAAGATAAAGCCCTTTATATTCAAGTTCATTATTCCCTCTTGACGAAGAAATTTTACCAAACTATTTTTGGAAATGTAAATGTAAGTTTTGTTCCATTGAACATTCCACCTGCATTTGTTTTAGTCAGTAAAAAGGTTTCCTAAAATTACAGGATTGAACCCATATTAATACAGTAATTAATTTATGCTATACCTGATTTTTGTTTTAGTATTAATAATCTAAAATGCAACCAATCTCCCTTCGCTTTCCGCACTCAAAGGGATAAAAACATCTCCCGTCCATTCTCCAAATATTTTAATTGGGTATCCTCCACTCATCGCTAACAATTTCCAATCATCTTGATTTTGAATTAGAACCTCCAACTGCTGATTATTTTTGTCTAAAATAAATAGTTTATTTTTCTTTTTGATTGGTTTTACATTTTCAAAGCAAACAGGAAAATCGAGCAACCAAGGATTCGCAAGAAGGGCTTTCGAATATGCTAATGTAAAACTTTTAAAACCAGAAAAACCATTAAAAGGTTGTGATTCGGTTACAATGCCAAAAGGTAATCTTACAATCGCTCGAAGTGGATAAGAGGAAGGGTAAAAGCAAAGGACACCCTTTATTATACTACCCGTTGGAAAGTGGTTTGGAAATCCTCCCTCACCAAATACATAATCTAAAATTAAGGCATCCTTTTTAGTCTTTTGACCTTTCAACCAAACTCTCCGAAAGTTTAATCTATCTTCAACTCCTTCGGTTTGCCCCATGACCATCCATTCATCTAGCATACCATCTTGTTCCAAAACTTCGTCTTTCTTGATATTGATTCCAGCAACAGAAAGCAATTCTTGCTGGAGTAGTATGGGTAATTTTTCTAAATTTTTAAAACCTTTCGCAACCAAGTACAAGTTGGTCATTTGTGAAAGCATCTTATCTACCCAGTTTATATTACCGCCTTGAAAAAGTTGCATTGCCTCAATTTTTTTGCCCAAACCTCCCAACTTAGCATCAACCATTCTTGATGAGATATCATGCCAAAAATCAAAACCTTGTCGCTCTGTTGAGGCCAACCCTTGACGAATTGTATCTGTCAACCAAATTTCCATATCCTCCAAACCTACTTCCATTTGATGCAATCTTTTGTTACGATTTTTTTGCTTAGCAACCTCACGTTCATGCTGAATAACTTCTTTCTCTTCTGAAGATACCTCCTCCGATTTGACTGAAGTACTATTATTCAACCATTCATTAACCCACTCTGGATAATCAGAGGAAACAAGAACAGCATCCGAATTATTTGCTGCAAGTAGCATCAAACCGATAGTGTGCTTACATGGTTTTTTACTTGGGCAATTGCATCTAAACGAGGGACCTTTGACATTAATTGCCACCAAATAATAAAAAGCACCGCTACTTTTACACTCTCCCCAAATAATATTTTCATTGCCTTGGAGATTCCGCCATTTTCGAATAGTTGCTAATTCTTGTCCACGTTGTGCTATCGCAGCATCTGGTGAAAAAGAAAGTATTTGTTGAGTTGTCCACATCTTTTTTAAGTGTCAAGAGATTGGCCTATTTTTTAACCATTTCTATTTTCCAAAAAATAGAAAAAGAGCGCAACGAATTCAATTCATTGTACTCTTTTTATTTGAAAATAAATCAAACTGTATAACCTCGCTAAGCGTTTGCACCTGCAGGTTTATTAGATGTAATTAAACCAAGCGTAAGCATGGCCTTTTCAGATGCAGTTTGTTCTGCACTCTTTTTATTAAAATCATCTGCTGTTGCTAATTTTTTACCATCTACCATCACAGCTACTTTAAATCGATCTCGTTTATCGAATTTATATTTCGCCAACATCTTATAAGTAACAACTTGTCCATTTTTCTGGCAATATTCTAATAATTGACTTTTGTAATTGTCATCGTATTCTTCAAGTTCATGAATATCCAGATATGATCTCAAAATTTTATTGATAACATATCGTTTTGTTCCGTTATATCCACATTCAAGGTACACTGCACCAACTAAAGCTTCGAGTGCATTACCCAACATTGAGCGACTCAATCGAGTTTGATTGTATTCATTAAGAATAACATCTAATCCCATTTTGTCAGCAATTTTATTAAGAGATTGGCGCTTCACAATCTTAGACCGCATTTTAGTAAGAAACCCTTCGTTCTTGTTTGGGTACTTTTTGAAGAGATATTCTGCCACAATTGTTCCTAGGACAGCATCTCCTAAATACTCTAGCCTTTCATTGCTAGTAATAGCGTTCATTTTATCATTGGAAGCAGACTTGTGATAGAAGGCTAATTTGAAGATGGAGAGTTTGGCCGGCGTGAAGCCGATCAAACTTCTCATTTTCCTGGCTAAACCTTTATCATCGGATAGATAAAAGTTGTAAAACCTAAATAAGAAATTCAAAGGTTAATTAGTTTTTGAAGTACTAAAAATTTTAATAGTACTAATTTACAAATCTCTGGTTACTAGGATACTAAATAGTTTGTCGAACAAAAATTAAATATTCGACAAAATTTGGAATGCTTTTTTAAGAAAACATCTAAAACTAATAAAAATACACACTTCGTGCAGCTAAAATAGTAAGTCAAAAAATAGCAACCTAATAACCAAAATTTAATTGCGCATCAAAAAATTAAATACCTGAACGAAGTGTTATTGTAAATTATATTACTTGTTTGAATTAATGAGATTTTATCAAAAATTCAATTTATTTTATTTTATTTTGCCTCTATAATTATAAAAATACAAATAAGAAAAAACAATTAAATAATCTTCTAGTCTTTTAACTTCTTAAAAATAACAGAAGAATTATGTCCCCCAAATCCAAAAGTATTACTTAAAACGGCATTCACTTCACGCTCTTGGGCAACGTTAAATGTTAAATTTAACTTATTATCAAGATTTGGGTCATCTGTAAAATGATTAATCGTAGGTGGCACAAAGCTATGATTGATTGCCAAAATACCAGCAATCGATTCAATCGCCCCAGCTGCCCCCAATAAATGACCAGTCATCGATTTTGTAGAACTTATATTCATATTATAGGCATGGTCTCCAAAAACTTGCCGGATTGCTTTTGTTTCAGCAATATCTCCTAATGGAGTTGAAGTTCCATGTACATTTACGTAATCTATGTCTTCAGGATTCATTTTTGCATCATTTAATGCCATCTTCATCACATTTCTTGCTCCTAATCCTTCTGGATGAGGTGCAGTAATATGATGTGCATCTGCAGTTGCACCTGCACCAACTATTTCAGCATATATTTTTGCACCTCGTTTCTTAGCATGTTCATATTCTTCTAAAACTAAACCAGCCGCACCTTCGCCCAAAACAAACCCGTCTCTATCTTTATCAAATGGACGAGAAGCAGTTTTAAAATCATCATTACGAGTTGAGAGTGCTTTCATAGAATTAAATCCTCCAATGCAAAGTTTAGCAACAGTTGCTTCTGAACCTCCTGTAATAACTACATCTGCTCTACCTAATCGAATATAATCCATAGCATTACTAATGGCATGTGAAGACGATGAACAAGCAGAAACTGTAGAATAATTCACCCCTCTAAACCCAAATTTAATAGAAATATGCCCTGCAGCAATATCTCCAATAATTTTTGGAATAATAAACGGATTATATCGAGGAGTTCCATCTCCTTGCAAAAATGATTCGACTTCTTCTTCCAAGGAATGTAATCCTCCAATTCCAGATGCCCAAATGACACCAGCTTTATCCAAATCGATCTTTTCTATATCTAATCCTGAATCTTTCATTGCTTCATCAGCTACAATTAATGCAAATTGTGAAAAACGATCAATTCTCCTAGATTCTCGCCGATGCATATAATCCTCCACTTTAAAATCTTTCACCTCACAAGCAAATTGAGTTTTAAACAGACTCGCATCAAACTGAGTAATCAATCCAGCACCGCTAACACCATTTTGCAAACCTTCCAAGTATCCTTGAACGGTATTTCCAATTGGGGTAAGTGCCCCTAATCCAGTTACAACGACCCTTCTCATATTTTAAGTATTATTGATTTCAACATGTTGATTAATATATATTGCAAACTTATCAACTAAATGTTTTGGGAATAAAAATTGATTTTTTTCGAAAAAACGAGAGTCTTTCTTTACCATTTCCCTATGAATGTATGGTCGAAAAATATCTTGGGAAAAGAATATTCTGTAGAAAAAACCACAAACCAGAAAGTTATCTTTCTGATTTGTGGAATGGTTAAATAACTCAATCGTTATTTTAATTTTGAAAAAAGAAAAATTAAGCTTCTACTTTTCCTTCCAAATAAGAAACAGCATCTCCTACCGTTGCAATATTCTCAGCTTGTTCATCTGGGATATTTACATTGAATTCTTTTTCGAATTCCATGATTAATTCAACAGTATCTAATGAATCTGCACCTAAATCATTGGTAAAACTAGCAGAAGTCACAACTTCTGATTCATCAACACCTAATTTGTCTACGATAATTTTGTTTACTCTTTCTGCAATACTTGACATATTTAATGCGCTTTTGAGCTTGTTTTTTCTTACTTCGAAAAATTCCCTCTTATTTTTTATTTCTTTTGCTTTGTCAGCAACTTTAATTTGAGAAAATTCAAAATCAAAAAAGTAAAAAAAAACAAGCATTGTTAATAAAATGCTACGCAAAATAAACCATAAGTCTAGTGATAACCAAAGTTTTTACGTATTTTTTTACAATTCAACTTTTGATAAAACAATTAGTAAATGTACTTTTACAGTTCCTAATTGTAAATGATACACTAAGTTTATGTGTAGACATCTATTTTTAGGACTGTTTGTTTTTTTAAAAGTAACAGTTCAAATCACTTTCTTAATATTCCGAAATTATGAAAATCATTAACCATCAAAATACAAAAATTGTAGCAACCGTCGGTCCGGCGTGTAGCTCATATGAAAAACTATTGGAGCTTGTTCAGGCAGGAGTAAATGTTTTTCGATTAAACTTTTCACACGGAACTCATGAAGATCACCTAAAGGTAATTAACCACATTAATTATATCAATGAAAAATATAACCTACATATCAGTACTTTAGCTGATCTACAAGGGCCGAAATTAAGAGTAGGAAAAATTAAAGACAATGCTTTAATACTCAAACCTGGAGATAAAATTACTTTTGTCAATGAAGAATGCATAGGAACTATGGATAGTGTTTATATGTCTTATCCTCAATTTGCAAGTGATGTAAAAGTAGGAGAAAAGGTTTTAGTTGATGATGGAAAATTGATGTTTGAAGTCATTAACACAAATGGAGTAAATAAAGTAGAGATGAATGTATTGTTTGGAGGTACTTTGTCTTCTAACAAAGGCGTAAATCTTCCAAACACAAAAATATCATTACCTTCTTTGACTGAAAAAGATCGAAAAGATTTAGCCTACATGCTGACAATTCCCTCTATTAATTGGATTGCACTCTCTTTTGTGCGATCTGCCAAAGATGTAAAGGAATTAGAGGCAATAATCCAAGCTGCTGGACATAGCGCAAAAGTTATGTCTAAAATCGAAAAGCCAGAAGCCATTGAACGTATTGATAAAATCATTAAAGCATCAAATGGAATCATGGTAGCACGTGGCGATTTAGGAATTGAAGTACCTATAGAACAATTGCCTAATTTACAAAAACAAATCATCATGAAATGCCGTCAGCGTGCTCGACCGGTAATTGTTGCAACTCACATGATGGATAGTATGATTACCAACCCTATCCCAAGCCGAGCGGAAGTAACCGATGTTGCAAACGCTGTTTTGGATGGAGCTGATGCTGTAATGTTGAGTGGTGAAACTTCTGTTGGCTTGCACCCTGAAAAAGTAGTTGAAGCAATGAACAAGATTATTGCAGAAGCAGAAAAAGGATATAAATTAACGAGAGAAAGAAGACCAAAACTTTCCCCAAACTCTAGAACATTTTTGTCAGATGCAATTTGTAGACATGCTGCAAAAACTGCTGAAGAAGTCAATGCTAAAGCAATTTTAGGAGTAACTAGCTCGGGGTACACTGCATTCAAAGTTTCAAGTTATAGACCTGAAGCCAAAATGTATGTCTTTTCTGATAGTAATCATATATTGAATACCTTGAGTTTAGTTTGGGGTGTCAATTGCTTTTATTACGATAAATTTACTACTACTGACGAAACAATTTATGATCTTTCTGAAATTTTGAAAAAAAGTAAAGTTGTAAACGAAGGAGATGTTGTTATTAATACTGGAAGTATGCCCTTAAAAGCAAGACATCGAACAAACATGATGAAAATAACCGTAATCGATTAATTATAATTTCCATCTAATATAAACTTGGCTTTTGCCGAATAGAAAAAAAGGTGTTCGTCCATAAAATGGCGAACACCTTTTTACTTTTTTCCAAAAAAAATAACACACAAATCTAGTTAAGTCATCCACTACATTATCTTTGCAAAAGAATCAAATACAAACATATGAATATACTATTACTCGGCGGCGGGGGAAGAGAACACGCATTTTCTTGGAAATTTTCTCAAAGTCCACTTTGTGAAAAATTATTTATTGCTCCTGGAAATGCTGGTACAGCCTCTTGCGGTACTAACGTTGCACTCAATATCAAAGACTTCGAACAGATCAAATCATTCGTGTTGAAAAATGAAATCAATATGGTTGTTGTTGGCCCAGAAGAACCATTAGTATTGGGCATTTATGATTTTTTCAAAAACGACATAGCCTTGGAAAATATTCCTGTCATCGGACCATCAGAAGAAGGAGCAAAGCTAGAAGGAAGTAAAGCTTTTGGGAAAGTATTCATGGCAGAACAAAATATTCCTACTGCAAGCTACCAAGAATTTGACGGAACAAAAGTCGAAGAAGGACTAAGATATATTTCTACTCAAACTCCCCCAATTGTTTTGAAAGCAGATGGATTAGCAGCTGGAAAAGGTGTTTTGATTTTATCTACTATTGAGGAGGCTCAAAAAGAATTTAAAGAAATGCTTGGAGGGAAATTTGGAAATGCTGGCTCACGAGTCGTCATAGAAGAATTTTTAGATGGTATCGAATTCTCTGTTTTTGTTTTGACTGATGGAAAAAGTTACAAAATTTTACCCATTGCAAAAGACTATAAACGAATCGGTGAAAATGATCAAGGATTAAATACCGGGGGTATGGGGGCAGTCTCGCCAGTGCCATTTGTTGATAAAATTTTAATGGATAAGGTGGAGAAAAGAGTAATCAAACCTACCATTAAAGGAATTCAAGAAAGAGGCTTTGATTATAAAGGTTTTATTTTTATCGGACTTATCCAAGTTAACAATGAACCTTATGTAATTGAGTACAATTGTAGAATGGGCGATCCAGAAACAGAAGTTGTTTTCCCAAGATTAAAAAATGACTTAGCACAATTGATGAAAGCGGTCGGGAATGGTACATTGGAAAGTGAACAAATTAAGATTGACAAACGTGCCGCGACAACAATGTTTTTAGTTTCTGGTGGATACCCTGAAGCATATGAAAAAGGAAAAGAAATCAAAGGAGTAGATGCAATTGATGACAGCATCGTTTTCCATGGCGGAACTAAAAACGTTGATGGAAGATTATTAACCAATGGAGGTCGAGTTATGGCAGTAACTTCTTTTGGGAAAGACTTTAAAACAGCGCTAGAAGTTTCCAAAAAGAATGCAGAAAATATTGACTTCGAAGGAAAATATTACCGAAGAGATATTGGATTTGATTTGTAAGTATCGCCTCCAAATCAAAACAAATTATATTACTCCAAAAAGGTTGTTAGCATTTGAAATGTTAACAGCCTTTTTAGTTTGTAGTTGGTTTTCAAAACACTCCCTTAAATTATCAGTTTGGAAAATATAATTTTTTTATTTTATTTTGGAAAAAATAATTTCCTATGAGATCAAATTTCATCCTCATTGTAATCCTATCTTTTCTAGGTAGCAACGAATCTTTTACACAAACTAATTTTGACATTTTTCAATATCGCTATGTTGGCCCAACGCGCGGTGGACGAGTAACTTCTGTCACAGGAGTTGCAACTCAACCAAATACATTTTATATGGGAGCAACCGGAGGTGGTGTTTGGAAAACACAAGATTATGGTACATCATGGCAAAATATTTCTGATGGATTTTTCGAAACCCCTTCCATCGGCGCAATCCAAGTCGCACAAAATGATGCAAATATAATTTATGTCGGCACTGGCTCTGATGGTTTACGAAGCAATGTAATAACTGGTAAGGGAGTTTATAAATCAATCAATGCTGGCAAAACTTGGAAACACATTGGCCTCAAAAAAGTGGGTCAAATTGGGGCTGTAGAAATTCATCCACAAGATCATAATACAGTTTTTGTGGCAGCTATCGGACAAGCATTTTCTCCTAACAAAGAACGGGGAGTTTTTCGAACGAAAGATGGCGGTACGACTTGGAAAAATGTTCTTCATATTTCCGACACAACCGGAATTGTCGATCTCGAATTCATGCCAACTAATCCAAATATTATTTACGCAGCAGCTTGGCGCGGAGAACGAAAACCTTGGACAATTATTAGTGGTGGAAAAGAAAGTGGAATTTATAGATCTATAGATGGTGGTGACAATTGGAATAAAATGGGTAAAGGTTTACCAACTTTAATGGGTAAAATTGATCTCGCAGTCTCGGCCTCTGATTCCAAAGTCCTATATGCATTAGTGGAAGCATCACCTTTTAAGGTTGCTGGACTTTATCGTAGTGATGACCAAGGCGAAAATTTTGTCCATGTTTCTGATGAATTTGGTTTGACTGATCGACCTTTCTATTATTGCAATGTGGAAGCTGATCCTGGTAATGTGGAAACAGTTTATGTAAACTCCACTCGTTTTTATAAATCAACGAATGGCGGAAAAAAATGGAATAGAATACGAACACCACATGGTGATAATCATGACATGTGGATCAACCCAAACAACTCCAACCTTTTTGTTCAAGGAAACGATGGCGGCGCAAATATAACCCACAACGGAGGTAAAACGTGGAGCACTCAATTCAATCAACCAACTGCCGAACTCTATCAGGTAGAAGTAGATAACCAAACTCCTTACTGGCTGTACGCTGGCCAGCAAGATAATTATTCAACGGTCTCTGTCCCAAGTGTTCCACCAACTTCTCACCAAGCAGGTGGTATTGGATATGTAATGAATACAGGTGGATGCGAAACTGGCCCAGCAGTTCCAAATCCAGATAACTCAAATATTGTTTATTCAAATTGTAAAGGGCGATTTAGTGTTTTTAACAAAAAATCAGGACAAGAAAAACGTTATGATGTAGGTGCACGAAATATGTATGGTCACAACCCTAAAGACTTAAAATTTCGATTCCAAAGAGTTTCTCCAATTCATGTCTCACCGCATGATTCAAAGGTCATTTATCATACCTCACAGTTTGTTCACAAGACAACGGATGAGGGTGAAAATTGGGAAATCATCTCTCCTGATTTAACGGCTTTCGAAACAGAAAAACAAATACGTTCAGGTTCACCAATCACAAATGACATCACAGGCGAAGAGTTCTACAGCACAATTTATTCAATTCAAGAGTCAAAAATCAAACAAGGTGTAATTTGGGTTGGTTCCAATGATGGACCAGTTCACATAACGCAAGATGGTGGAAAGAACTGGAGAAAAGTAACACCTAAATCCCTAGGTAAAGGCGGCCGAGTAGATTCTATAGAACCATCCAAACATGATCCTGCCAAAGCATATTTATCTGTGCTCCGCTATCAATTAGGAGATTGGAAACCGTATATTTTCAAAACAAATAATTATGGAAAAAGCTGGAAACTTTTGACCAACGAAACAAATGGAATTCCAAATGACTACCCTGTTCGAGTGGTTCGAGAAGATCCAAAGCAAGCTGGATTGTTGTATGCAGGAACTGAATTCGGAATGTTTATCTCATTTGATGATGGAGAAAATTGGGAATCGTTTCAACAAAATTTACCCGTCACTCCAATCACAGACATAAAAATCCACAGAGGTGATTTAGTACTTTCGACAATGGGAAGAGGTTTTCAGATAGTTGATAATATAAGTTCGCTTCGCCAAAACTTTGATAAAATTGATAAAAAAACAGCTCACCTTTTCCAACCTGAGAATACTTATCGTTATCGCTACCGACCTTCGGGAGTTGATTCAAAAATCGATCATAATTACCCAGCGGCTTCTGTAATCATTGATTATTTTTTACCTGAAAAAATAGATTCAACGTTCTTGCTTCACATCGAAGATGCAGCAGGGAAAACCATTCGTACTTTTTCCCAAAAATATTTGGCAAAAAAAGAAGAATCATTACGAAATATGTCCACCGAGGAATTCACTTACTCCATCAATACAAAATTGAAAAATGAAAAAGGAACACATCGTTTTCGATGGGATATGAGGCATTCAGGCGCTTGGGATAAGGATAAAAAACGAGCGTATAGGAATGGTCCACTTGCCGCTCCAGAGAAATATACTATCGTTTTACAAATAGGAAAAGAGCAACTTCGACAGTCATTTGAGTTGATGGCTGATCCTAGAATTTTGGAGGAAGGCGTAAAGTATGAAGATATGAAGAAACAAGAAACATTGGCACTTCAGATTGTTGATTTACATTCCAGAGCTAAAAAAGAAGCGGACAAGGTTGAGAAAAAAATAAAAAAGATGAAAGGAGATTCTAATGAGAAAACAGCTTTGAAAAAATTAAAAGATGCTTTTGTTCAATCTAAAGGAAGATACACACAACCAAAATTACTTTCACAGATCGGATATTTATATGGAGTAGTAAACCGAGCTGATCAAATACCGGGGAGAGATACTTTTAAGAGATATGATGAATTGATTAGAGAATTAAGTAAGCTGGTAGATTGATAAGTTACGAAGGCTATCTTTTATCACAAAAGTCATAAAGAATCACAAAAATTTAATTGATATTCTTTATAACTTTTGTGATTGGAGATTAAGTCCTCGATTTCAAATTATAAAATATCAACGCCTCAATAATCTCCTCCTCTTCACAAGTTTGGTTAATCAATATGTCCCCAATCCCTTTTAGCATTGTAAAATTAATCGCGTCATTTTCATTTTTTTTATCCTTCCACATCCAATTAATTAAAGTCGGAAAATCCTCTTTTGGTAAATGAACTTGTGGATATTTTCTTTGGAAAAAATCGAAGATAATTTGAAATTCATTTTCAGACAAACCAGCTTTCTTAAACGATAAAAATGCTTCACACATCATTCCAATTGCAATTGCCTCACCATGCCGCAGAGGCATCTCAGTTTCTAAAAATAAAGCCTCTACAACATGCCCAATGGTATGTCCAAAATTTAATGCTTTACGAATATTCTTTTCAAAAGGATCTTTTTCAACGATATATTGTTTTACCTTTAGGGAAGTTGGAATGTATTTCCCCCAATCAACTTCTTCTAGATTTTCAATTTTCAAAAGCTCTTCCCAATGCGTTTTATTCTGAATCAAACCATGCTTTAACATTTCCACCATTCCACTTCTAATTTCTTCAATTGGCAATGTGTCAAAAAAAATCGGATCAATAAATACTGCCTGTGGATTTTGGAAAATACCAATGCTATTTTTTACATTATCAAAATCAATTCCGAGCTTACCACCAATCGAAGAATCCACTTGAGAAAGTAATGTCGTAGGAATTTGTATAAAATCAATTCCTCTTTTAAACGTCGATGCACAAAAACCACCCATATCACCAATTACTCCACCACCTAAATTGATGAGCAATGATTTTCGATCAGCATTCATTCGCATGAGTTCTGACCAGATATGTTGACAAGTTTCGAGAGTTTTATTAATCTCTCCAGGAGGAATGATAATTATTTCCGAATTCGTATTTTTTATTTTTTCAAAAAAAACAGGAAGACAACATTCCATTGTATTTTCATCGACGAGAATAAACGTATGGGAGTATTTTTTTTCTGATAAAAATTGTTGCAGATGTTCCCAAATGTCTCCGACGAAAATAGAATACGTATCTAGATTTAAAATTTGCATGATATGATTTTTTTTTGCAAGCGGACTAAACACTGAATTAACTAACTTTTTTTAGCCAAAAAATAATTTGCAAAGTATTTTTACTTTTCAGTTGGTTGGGTAAAGCTACATTTTTTTGAGTTGCCATGTCAACTGCAAAACACTTTTATCTTTCATTTTTAAAATAGTAAAACGATCGTCTTTACCTTCTTCAGAAATAGAAATATTGATATCTATTGGAGCCTCAAAAGAGGATTGAATTGAAGTTTAAAATTGTCATAATCGTAAACAAGAGCAATTGCTTGAAATGTATTTCCATTTTAAGATTTCAAAAAACAAAGAAGCATATTCTTCGCCCTCCTCTTCATTTAAATCGAATTCGGCAATCGATCAATTATTGGAAAATATTCCTATTATTTCCTCAAATATTGAGATAGGAACTCCAATTTCAACAATCTGCAGTACAGCAAAAAGAAATAAAAATAGTTTGATAATCTAGGGAGTCGAGGTAATAATAGATCTCCTACAAAAAAATAGCTTAGAAGCATAACGCTGATAAATGTTGATTAAGTCAGGTACACCGTCATTGTGATTCCAATAAATACTTAATTTAAACCAAATTTATTCAATTTGCTACGCTGCAGAAATACGAGCATTAGTAAACTCTAGAATTAGGTAAACCTTTTTTACCCAATATTTGATATTTTCTATATAGATCTAAAAGACAAAGAGGAGGATAATCCAACAAAAAAATTAATTAAGCTCAAGGTCTTTTTGACAGTTAAAAAAGCGATTTGTCCATTTATTATTTTGAAACCTTGGCCTAATCTAGCAGAGGAATTGAACACCTTTATAAAAATATACGAACATGATCTATCAATTATGTGGCACTCTAAACATACTTTTGGGAAAAATTAATTCATAAAAATCCAACAAAAAAATGTCAATTTGGACGGAGATACCATTACTAATAATGAACACTAGTTATAAAATAATTATAGATTTGTTGTCGAACATTAAAAAAAGGAGTAGTTGTTAACTATTCCTTTTATTTCTATTTTATTCTTTAAAAGAGTACTAAAAAATATGTTTTGCTCACTGGTTATATTCCTAAAGATTTATAATTAAGCCTTTTTTAGTTAGTTTTTCTTTCCTTTAACGATTTTTTTCATTTGTCTTAGCCACTGCTCATTTATAATAATATGCATTTGCTTGTGCAAATAACTCAGATCCTGGAACACGAACTCTAAGCTCCAGAATTTTATCCTCCTGACAGATACATCCCCCATTTACAATAATATATCAGCATGTAAAATCCGATTATTTACTGGGCATACCTTTCTTATCTTATTTTTAGGAACTAATTATTGATGACTTCGTCATTATCGTTAACACTTTGTTTTCTAATTTCATATTGTTCATATTTTTTAACGAATAAAATCCTAAAATGAATCTTTGTATAATCGAGTATATTGATTCTTATCAATATTATAAAGTGAGACATATTACTCTTTGAGGGGCTGATTATTTTTTATTTGTTAAGAATATTTGGTTGTAAAGAAAGGCTCAAAAAATAAAAAAGCGATTATGTATAAATAACCGCTTTAAAATTAATATTGTACAATACTCCTCTTTAATTACTTGGGATTCCAATTTTACCTACTCTTGTAGCCCATAAAGAGGGAAATATATTCTATCCATAATCTGTTACCACCCAAAATGATGACCCTCTTGTAAAATAATATTCATGTTGTAGCTCCCATCACCATTAAATGTTAATATGGCAGATGTCATATCTATTGAGAAATATACTTTAATATCATTAAGAATAAAAAAATTCCAATCCATAGAAGCATCAGCTTCAACATTATCTTTAATGAATGTATAAAAAGGCGCAAGATTAGAATCACCGGTGGTAATTGCTATACTAGCATGTTCATATTTTTTATACATCCCATAATCTCAAACAATTATTGTTGCGCTTCTTTCAATGATTTTTCAATTTTATTCGCATTAATCTTGTCAAAATATATTCTTGCTCTTAGACCATAAGGTGAAGTAAAAGTTGTGATATCAACTGCTTTAAGTTGATATTTTATGCATTCTAAGTGATCGGTCAACATGGTCCATCGCCTCGTATCATTCAATACGCCCATTAATATACCCATATGAAATCATTTTATGAGTAGGGGCCGAGACACTAGGAAACCCATTTGTAAAATCTACAAATGTGGTAAAATCATTGATATAGGTCGCAAGAAAATTAATCAGTGAACCATTTAGAAATTTCACTATAAAACTTTCCACTAATTTGTCTTTTTTAGATTCAACGCCTAGGTAATCATACCAAGCTTACTCTTCTAGACTCAAGCCATCTCTATCAATATTTGACAGTTTAAGCAATGTACCTTACTCTGCTACAGGTGCCTCCTCAGAGACTGCAGTTTGAGCTTCTATTTGATCAAAAACACCTCCAAGATCAAACCATTCCATTGTACCAGAAACTTTGCCTTCATCATTATATTCTATAACCGCATAATATTTCGTTTTTGTGGCTGCCCCAGTAGCTTTGTGTGTTGATGTCCATGTTCCATAAACTCTTACTCCTCCATTAGGAACAAAGTCGTCATCAACACTTGGGTAATATAATCTATCATCGAAACTAAAATTTTCAAAATTTGCATGCCATTCTTTCCCTCCATTTTGCCATTCATCTTTTGATAAGGAATCCGTTGTATTCGGTGGCGACCAAAACATATCATCCGCATACATTTCACCCATCTCTTCTAAACTTCCATTTTCAAATAAGTTGAAAGCTGCATCAGCTGATGCTTGATTAGTTTTGAAACCATCTAATTGACTATTATTATCAACAGGTGCCTGACAACTTACAATAGCCGCAATTACGATTAGAAATAATAAATTTTTCATTTTGCGTTTAATTATTTGTTAATAAATATGGTATTTTATTTAATTGCAATAAACAATTAACTCACATATTACAGTATAAATACCACTTTAACAAACTGAACGATAAAAAAAAATCAAATTTTGTAACAAATTAGTGTATTTTTTGTTTCCCAATTCCAATTGCATTTAGCAAACAAGCAATAATCTAATTGCATAAATTTTCATCAAACAATCATAAATAATAATAATGGAAGTTAAATTTAGGTCTACCTGCCCTGCATCCAATGCCATTGACCTAATTGGAGACAAGTGGTCTCTGCTAATAGTAAGGGATATATTCCTCGATACCATTACCTACAGTGAATTTTTAAAATCTGCGGAAAAAATATCTACCAATATATTAGTAGATCGTTTAAAAAAGCTAATTGAAGCCGGTTTTATATCATTCGTAAAGAACCCAGACGATAAAAAAATAAAATACTACTACCTCGAAAATAAAGGTATCGATCTTTTTCCGATCATATGTCAAATGGCCCTTTGGACAAGAAGTTACCTTCCTCTTAATCCCATACATCCTAAAGCCATAACTCTTTTAAATGAAATCGATGAAAAGGGAATTGATCAATTCGTACATGACTACATTTCAACCTATAAACTAAAAAGAAAAAAACTTACTGAGGACTTAGTAATTCCTGCTCGTCCTTTATCTTAAAAAACAACATTCACTTCAGTTTAAAACAGTTTTAATTGTTACTTTTTCTTAAGATTTAATATGTATGTATACTATCTATTAACTAAAAATAATAAAAAGCTATCCTATTTTAGCTTTTCTCCTAATTAGTCAACTCATCTTCAGTCATGAAAACCAAATCGTATCCATCATTATTTGATTTTCGAGATAATAACAATAAACAGCCCCGTATCCTTTAATTACCTCCACATGAGTATTATACTGTAAGTAATATCAGCAATCGTATAAGGGAAATCAACGCTAATATTTAGAGGAAAAATTTCCCTTTTAATTTATTCAAACAAAGACGTGCTATAAGTTTACAACCTCTATTGACTTTCTTTTTCATAAGTAACAATACCAACTAAAGTATCTCTATCATGCATTACCTTTCTAAATATTTCCTTTGATTTCACACCCTCTCATTTCTCATTTTTAGAAATCAATTGTTTAGAATGAAGAGTAATTATCTCAAGAGGTATTTGGGGCAATTATTATCAGCTCTCTTATTAAAAAAATGAAAATATTTCTCAGAGCTAAATTAACTTATATAAGTTCAAAAAATGAAAGGTTGTCATTTTTAGTGATACAAGTTTAGTGTAAATAATTTATCGATGAGTATAAAACCAGTCATTAAAATGATTTTACAAACAACAAGGATTTGAGAAGAAATGATAACAAATGTTTGTTTATTTTTTTGAAAAAACTCTATCGCTCCATATGCTTAATCCTAAACCAAATAGTAGCATCTCCTTCAGACTATACTTTGACTTTTTTTATTTCATATAGATTGACTAGCTCAATTGCAAATTGAATAGAATTTCCAATTTATTGTCCATCATTAAAATACTAATGCATACTATCTTTCTGACAAAAAATTTATCAGTAACAGTTAGTAAAGCCCTAGTATTTGTTTCCGACCTAATGACTCTTACTATTGATACGCTTTGTTAATAGTCTTTAACAGAACTGCATGATTTTTTTCCATTTTAAGTAGAGAAAGGGTTACTTCAATAAAACAAAAAAATAGACTCCTATTGGTAATGGTATTTTTAATAACAACATTTTCAAATGAATTTATAATCTAAAAATTAATACAAAACATTGAAATGAATTAAGACGGCTTTAAACAATTTAAAAATCTAACCCCATCGAAAAATGCCACCTCGGGTCTTGTACTACTCTAGTCTCAATTCCCCAACCATAATCCAATCTGATAAAATATCCAAATAGCATACTCCTTACTCCAAAACCATATCCCGCTACAACAGGATCTCTAAAATAATTTACCTTAATCTGAACTGGCGCGTTATTTCCTGAAATAAAAGTGGTATTTAAAGGGTTTTCATCACTAAACGGGGTTAAACCTTGCCAAGCTGTTCCCACATCGAAAAAACCAGTCAATTGTAAATTTCTAAAAAACGAAGACCGAATTGAATTAGAAAAATAAGTAATTATTGGTATTCTTAATTCAGCATTAAACAAAGCATAGGAGCTTCCATTTCGAATATTACTTCTAAATCCTCTAACATTATTTGCTAAGGTTTGATAAGCAAATTTTTCATCAGAAGGATAATCAATTTCATTATTAAAAGATGGAAACAACCATCCATCAACTCCTCCTAATGTGTATAAGATATTTTCAGAGCCAAAAGAAGTTCCAGCTGCAAAACGAGCGGCCAAAATAGATCTCTTATCTATACGTTGATAATGTCGAGCATCAACTCCTAGAACAGTCATAAATCCTGTTCCCAAGTCTAATTTGAAATCATCAATCAATTCTACATCGAATCGTTTAATCAATTCTGCAGAAACTTTATACCGGGTACCATTTTTAATATTGATTGCAACATCCAATGTGTTATCAAAAACATATTCAACTTTTAGACCTAATCGCTGCTCAGGGTTAACAGGAGTACTTAATGTAATCGCATCTGTCGAAAGCGAAATCTGATTATCTAACCTTAAAGTAGAGGATGCCCGAATGCTTCTAAAAATATCCAAAGGATATCTTGCTTCAAAGTATCCAATAACACTTGTCTCTCTTAATTTTCGATTTGGAGAATTGGGAACTGGCTGCAAATTGTATCGAGCTGATTTTCGATACACAGCAAATCGTTTATCCAATCGACCTTTTTTATTATCAAACAATAAAAAGAATTCAGTTCCATTAAACGTCGTCGGTAATCGAACACCAGTTTCAACAATATAGTCTTCAAATAAATCTTTGAAATTTGCTTTCAACAAAATCCCTGGAGGTGGATACGAAAATTCTTGCCTTTCCCCTGCATAACTATCCAATCCACCGAACAACAAACTATTGTCCAGAGTAGTTGTGATATAATCTGTTTTGAATTTTAATCGATAAGGAACAATTCTAGCTGGACGGAAAGCAACTAATTTATTTTTATCTTCAGAAGTAACAGCCACCTCAGAAATAGGTTCTGCAGGAACCCTTTGTAGTTTTAATTCTCCTTTATCTTTTTCTACCACTACTATTTCTGATGGAGTTTCCTCCTCGTCAAACTCACTTTGAAACATATAATTATCAATATCAATTTTATTTGTGTCTTGTTTTTCAACTGGAATACCAGCAACATCAATTGGTTCTTGCTTATCTATTTCTTCCAATATTTGAATACCAACATTAGTCTCTTTGATATCTGGAGCTAATTCCTTGCTCTGGCTCTCTAACTGTTTTAATATCTGACGATGGAAACGAGTTGTTCGAGGTTCTAACTTTTTCTCAGGATTCATTTCTCGGATATAAATCTTATAAAGATCATCTACAAAAACAGTTTCGACTAATTTACCAGAGCGAGGAGAAGTATGCTGTCCTATAATATTTCGGTTATAATTCGTGTTATTTTGAACGAGCGCTTGTGTTTTCACTATTGGAACAAAAGTCATAGAGTCAAGCATCATACTATCTAAATTATCTAAAGTAGAATCTTGATGCAATACTATAGTTGATCCATCATTTAAATGATAAGTTTTTTCATAGTATGCAACAAAGTCTTCTAAGTAACCTGACTGTCGATTGAAAATGCCACTAGCATCACTAATGTATGTAAACCAGGCACTATCAACTTGAGTTGCTTTCCATTCATTAGCCAAAGGGGTATTGGTTACTCGAACCAATTCATTAGACCTTTTATCAAAACTATAATAAAATAAATCGAAGGTATTAGTTGGAAGAATCGAATCTAGATTATTCCTTTCAAGTATTACATTCTGTCTATTTGAAGAAAATAGAATTCCATTTTGCCCATGAATCTTAACAAATGATGCATTCAAATCATCCCAAAAATCATTGGTAATTCTTGCCGTTTGTCGTGTTGCAAATGTATATGTAAAAATATCTGAGTAACCATTCACTTGTGCAGACAAAACTAATTTTCCAGTGTTGATGTAATCAATACTATAGATTCGATCGTATTGCGGATCCAAAAAATCAGTAACCTTTTTCTTAGTAATTAGATCATATTGAACTGTTTTAATCACATCCCTTTTTTCCAAGATAATTCCGAGTTCCAAATTATTTGGATTCCAGGCAAGCAAAGGGTAATTATAATCTGTGGCTTGAAAGGCATTTCTAAACCCTCCTTTGATTATTATTTCTCTTTCATTAGTTTGCAAATCCTGAATGTAAACTTTATACTTACCTATCTCATTCGCTACATATGCAATCCTCTTTCCATCAGGACTAATTTTCACTTGACTTAATGGCAGTTTACGTTTGTTTTTAATTTTAATAAACTCACCTGTGATCTCCGCAAGGCCTTTTGCCTCAGTTTTATATCGCTGTCTGAAATACATCATCCAACTTTCTAACGTCCGATTGTAAGAACTTCCTAAAACGTATAAAAATCCACTCTCTACACTTCGATTAATTCGAGTCAAATACAACAAATTACTCACCGTACTTTTTCCATAGTTCTGGCCAATATAATACCATAAAGCATGGCCTGCGAGTTTTGGATATTTTTCAGCAATATCCTCAAAATCTTCAAAATTTTCATGTAAAATAACATCACGTAATCGATTATCTAATTCTGTATTCCACTCTTCACCAACATAAGAAATCAATCCATCTTTAAACCACCTTGGTAAATTCATCATTACCGCATTCTGAACAATCTCTTGTAAGTTGGCACCAAATAACATTGCATTTAAATAGACAGAAGCAATACCTTCTCGAATCTGACGACGCAAATTATTATGGTTTCCATCAAAGTGAACAAAAATTTTATTACCGACTATTTTGGTTTGTCCTCCTGAATTCACAAAAGCTTCTTCACTTCCAATATTACTTTGTTTCAAATCTGTTATATCAGTGTAAACAATAATTTCGATTTTATCATTCATCCGATGTTCCAACACATTTTGGATACCACCATAATCTTGCTCTGCCATTAGCACCACAGACTCTCCAATATTTCTACCTTTTCCATACCAATAGGTAATAAAGTTATAACTTTCATACATCAACCAATCATCAAAATCATCATGATATTGAACTCTATTTTTTCCAAATTCCACTTGATTAGTTTGTCCAAAAGACAAATTGCAAAGGCAGGTAGCAAAGAGGAGAAATAAATATTTTTGCATTCGCATAATTTAGAATTGTATTGTTATAAAATAGATGCTATTTAATAGGACGAAAAAAAGAATATAGAAGTGAGTAAATCAAGATAATTTCTCATTTTTATTTATCCATTTTGAAATATAATCTTTACTGAGCAAATTCAATTCTTAATAAAAACATTAATATAAATTTATTGTTTGATGAATTCACGTAAAATGATTTTATTTGCAGCCTTGAATACAAAATTTCATAGGTATTCTAAATTCTAGGATAAATCCTCACGTCACGTAGAAAAACGTAGTAATTTTCTTAGAATAAAAATATTTCTTCCTAATTAAAAACGAAAAAAGATGAGTCTTGTTGCCAAATTTACCTTTAATCCCTTCCAAGAGAATACTTACATTTTGCATGATGAAACAAAGGAATGTATCATTATCGATCCAGGATGTTTTACACCAACAGAAAAAGATCAATTGGTAGGATTTATTGAGAAAAATAATTTAAACCCGGTACGTCTCATCAATACACATTGCCATCTCGATCATATTTTTGGAAATCGATTTGTAGCAGATAAATATAATTTAGAATTAGAAATTCATAGAGGTGAAATCCCAGTCTTGGAAGCAGCTCCAATGATCAGTCAAAACTATGGAATTCCATTTCCTGAACCTTCTCCTGCTGCTACTAAATTCATTGAAGAGGGAGATATCATAAAATTTGGAAATACAGAACTAGAAACACTTTTCACACCAGGACATTCACCTGCGAGTATCTCTTTCTTCTGTAAAACAGATAGATATTTAATTGCAGGAGATGTTTTATTTCGGGAAAGTATTGGAAGAACGGATTTACCCGGAGGAGATTATCCCACTTTAATTTCTGTAATAAAAAATAAATTTTTACCCCTAGGTGATGATGTGAAAGTTTATTCTGGGCATATGCAAGCGACAACCATTGGGCATGAGAGACAATTTAACTCATTCCTCCAGTAAGTAAATCTTAGTAATCCAACATTATTTCTAAAATTTACCCATTAGTAAAATTTGGTTATAATTCCTCTGCATGAAGTCTAAATGTCATACGATGATGTTTCGTTACTCCATGAATTTTAATTGCTGATCGGTGTGCTTTTGTAGGATAACCTTTATTTGAGTCCCAGCCATAAACTGGGAATTTTTGTCCTAAATCTCTCATAAAATCATCTCGGTATGTTTTTGCCAAAACAGAAGCAGCAGCTATCGAACAAAACTTACTGTCTCCTTTTATAATACACTCATGTGAAATGTTGGGATATGCGTTAAACCTATTTCCATCAACTAATAATAAAGTAGGAATAATTTCCAAATGATCCACGGCCCGATGCATCGCCATAAAAGAAGCATTCAAAATATTGACATCATCTATTTCTAAAGGTTTTACATGAGCCACTGCCCAAGCAATCGCTTTCTCTTCAATAATTGGTCGAAGTAACTCCCGATGTTTTTCTGACATCAACTTTGAATCATTCAAAAGTGGATGTTTAAATCGCTTTGGTAATATAACAGCAGCGGCAAAAACAGGACCAGCCAAACAACCCCTTCCTGCTTCATCGCACCCCGCCTCGACTTCGTTTTTCCTATAAAAAGATTTCAACATAGACTTAAAATAAATTGACCCAATGAAAAAAAATCATTAGGCCAATATTAATATATTATTTTAAAAGAAACAAAATGTCTTATTTCTTTTTCTTCGATGTTCTTGTAATTGGTTTACTTTTTACCTTAGTAGCTGATTTTTCTTTTAGCTTCGATTTGACCCCTCGTTTTACGTCTTTTGATTGTTCCAACTTAACATGCCCCCAATTCTCCCCTTTCTCAATCCTTCTAACCTGTGTTTCCGTTATACCAAAACTCTTTGCTAAAACTTTTCGCTTGGTCTTTCCTTCTAGTAATCTTTTCTTTAGTAATCGAACCTTTGTCTCATTCATTTTTGCATGAGAAGGCATTTTGCGATTTTCGTGCAAATAAACTCCTTGTTCAACTTGATGTTGAGTCATACCAAGTCGATCAACCCTTTGTAAATTCTGCCAATAATTGTTCAGTTTATTTCCGTCAACATGAATCAACAATGGTTTCTTTCTATCTTTTTTTATAAATTTATTTGCAACTAATTGGTGAACATAAAAACCTTGACGAACTCCATCTTCTAGTTTCAAATTTAATTGTATAAACCCCTGTTTCATTAAGGATCCTTTTAACAATTTTTCATTGCCTGACATCTTTTCGATACTTTTGAGTCGACCATAATCAGAAAAATAATAATTGCATTTTTTGGTAGCAGCCTTTGCTTTTACCTTAACCCAGCGCTCATTCCAATAGCTTTTAATTTTGTTTACACTCATTTTGGATATATTAAGATAAAGAATCTTTTGAAAAACTAGGCTTGCTTTTCAATCCAATAAAAATTTGTTGGAAAATAAAGAGGAGTACTCATTAAATTAGATTAATTGATATCCAATCTAACACAAATATAGCTTAGAATTTTATTTTTTTAAAATTAAAAACTCAACACGTCTATTTAGTTGTTTTCCTTGGGCTGTATTATTTTCTGCAATCGGTCTAGATCGCCCGTAACCATTGTAAAGTGTACGATGAGAAGATATACCTTCTGAAATTAAATATTCAACGACTGCCCTTGCACGACGAGTAGATAATTGTAGGTTGTATTCATCATTTCCATCAATGTCAGTATGACCACTTATTTCGATGATCATATTTGGATAGGATTGAAGTAGGAATAATAACTTTTGCATTTCTATATGTGAATGTGGTAAAAGTTCTGCTTCATCGATATCAAAAAAGATATTTTTTAGCCTAATAACCTTCCCTTCTTCAATAGGCTCCCATGTTATGATTTTATTCTCATCTGGAATATCTAAAAAAGGTGGTTCTTTCTTTACTAATATATCATCAATATAATAGTACGCATATTTTAATGAATTGGGACTAGCAATTTTAGATGCAGTCAAACTATCAGGAAAAAAATTTCCGATAATTAAAAAAGATGCATTAGTTTCAGATTGAAATTCACCACTTACTTTGACCCATTCTCCGTGATCCGCTTTCAGTATATTCTTAGAAAAAAAATGTGGTAATTCTTCAATTGGAATATCCAAAATTTCTTCATATTTACTCTTAGAGAAAAACATCCCTAGATTATTTACTTGAATGGAGCGAGGTAAATGACTTGTAAAAAGTTCCACAGAATAATTTTGACCTATGACCAATGGTTCTCTCAATTGAATTTGAATATATTCTCTACAATGAGGTTTTCCATGTTCACAACCAAAAAGAGTCATACCTATCATTGATTCTCCAGTTCGGGGTTTTTGTTGGCCAAATCCTTTGGCAGCCCAATGCGCAGGTACCCTTATCTTCGCACCAAAGACATCTGGTGATGAACCTGTTGCAGAACTCCAATATTTCATCACATCAGTAAAATGCTGACCTTTGTAAAACCATCCAATTGGGGTACTAGAATATCTTTCAAAACTTGGATTTGGGACAATATTTTCATTTTTTTTCATTGTGGAAGGTTGCGCAAAAAAGGTTGCGGCGAAAAAAACAACAAAGAATAAAAGCAGAAAAATTCTCATTTTTTTGATATTGCATTTTTGAAAAAACGAATGCTATTGTTACCTAAACGAGAAAAAAGGTGAGAAGTTATATATGTAGCAATGAGGTTAATCTAACTGACCGTAATACTACCAACTTATCCAACTGCACCTTCGTTTGAACTTGTACCTAAATTTTCGGATAAAATATCTTGATTTGGATCATCAACGTTAACATGGAATTTATACAAATTATCAATGCCTTTATCTGCCTCTACTTGCTCTGCTATTACTTCCAAAAGTGGTGAAGTAATTCCTATTGAATCTGAAATCTCTCTGAGTGCGACTCTTGATTTATTTCCTTTTTTAAAATCAAAAATAGATCGAATTCCGACACTACGTAATTTTTCAATATCGTTCTTTGCATAGCAAACTAATTTTGCTTGACCGATCCAATCTAAAATTTGACGAGCTTCGTAAGGTGTCTCAATCAATAATTTTGTCAAACTTGCAGTAGCTAAATTTTGAGCGTTGTCAATGCCCACTTCTTCTAACCTTTCTTTATGCCCCAAACTCATTCCTTCGATTTTATAGAGCGATAATGTATCTGTATTGAGTTGGTCTGGATTCAACCAATCTTTGTAAAAGTTAATCATTGAACTCAAAATCCGTTGAGGAAACATTCCTGTCAAAAATGCAATTACGGCAATTGAAGTATCTAATTGAAACGTACTAGTTTTCCCCAATAAGAATGAAAAAACCAAAGCAACCAAACAAGCCAAAATAATGCGAACTCCTGCACTGTAATAAACACTCGGTGACAAATCATATCCAATTAATCGTCGAATAATTTGTTGTGCAGACCAAATAAATGATCCAAAAAATGCAAATCCTAAAACGACTAAGCTTTGATTGATAATTGCTGTATTATCTCCACTTCCATAATCATTTCCTGTAAGCAATAGACTATCTTTTAAGTTTGCAGCGAAATCATCCGTAAAAACAAAAAACGCACTTGCCAATAAACAAATCAAAAACGCAAAAGAAACAGGTAAAAAATAACTTGAAAAAGAATAGGTATCCTGTACTCTACGACTCGAAGAAATTCCCATCTCTCGGAGGTTCTTCTCAAAATCTTGTTGTTTCTTTTGACGCATGAACCAGAAAAAACTCAACGCCGTCAATGGCATAAAACCACTCACAATACCTACAATTAAAAACCTGCCTAAAAAAGATAACTCGGTGAAACTATAAAGTATATTAAGTATCATAATATTGTTTTTTTTCGTTGATAATCGCGGATAAGTTACAAAATAGTATTGAAAAATTTAATGTCAAGTTATTCACTTATTTTGTGTTCGAAGAGAAAATATCTTTTGTATCTGGTAAATGATATTTTTAAATAAAAAAGGTGTTTTCGAAAAACTATTCTTTGCTTTTTTTATTAGGTATTTGACTTAATGAATTTAACAACAAACAGGAATTCTCTTTTATGAATATAATAACTAGGCGAACAATCCTATTAATTTTTTCAGGACTTATTTTAGCAAGTCTTTATTTTGCCACACAGCTAAGATTTACTTTTTATCTTGAACAGTTTTTTCCTGAAGGAGATGAAGATTTAGCATTTTTTCAAGACTTCATCAAAGAGTTTGAGACGGATGTGAATTTTCTTTTAGTTGCTATTGAAAGAGAGGAGGGAGTTTTTGAGAGAAAGTTTTTAGAAGATTTTCACGACTTGACATTAAAGTCAAGGGATATAAAATATATCGAAGAAAGTTTGTCGTTAACCACCGTTTCTTATCCACTTAAAACACCTTTCGGGGTAACCTCCACTCCTGCCATCCACATTGAGAAGCCAAGTTTTTATGCGAGTGATAAAAAAAGAATTTTGGAGGATGAACGTTTCGTCAATTCATTAATTTCGAAAGATGGGAAATCGCTAGTCGTCTCTCTTAAAACTCAACCAACAGTCTCTGTTGATGAATCAAAGGAGCTAATGCCTATTCTAGATAGTCTAGTTCAGTCGTACAATTTTGAAAATTATCATTTTTTGGGTGCTGCAAATTTTCAGAAAGAAATGGCAGAAATGCAGCAAAGAGAAATTGTAGTTTCTACAATTATATCCGCATTTTTAGTGGCGTTAGTTATGCTTTGGATTTTTAGAAAAGTGCCGGGAGTACTAATTTCATTGACATCGATTGGAGCAGGATTGATCTTGTTTTTTGGATTACTGGGTGCACTTGGTAGACCTCTAAATGCTATGGCCGCACTTTATCCAGTTCTAATGGTGATCGTTGGAACTTCCGATGTCGTCCACATTATGTCAAAATATATTGACGAACTCAAAAAAGGTTTTTCAAAAAATGATGCACTTCGAGTCGCGATAAAAGAAATTGGTTTAGCTACTTTATTGACATCAGTTACAACTGCAATTGGATTCGCTGCACTATCTACAAGTAAAGTAATACCGATAAAAGAATTTGGTTGGAATGCAGCAATGGGAGTTATGGTAGCATATATTACGGTTATCTTTTTTACGACTGCTTTACTTTCGATGTACGATGAAAAGCAATTAATCAAATTAGGAAAAGGAGAAGCCTTTTGGGGAAACATGATGAATTGGGCTTATCATTTCACCAAAAAAAATGGTAAAGAAATAGCCGCAGGAGGTTTCGCAAGTGTATTGTTATGTGCTTGGGGAATCAGTATGATTACTACTGATTACAAAATTGAAACTAACCTCCCTCTTCGTAAAAAATTAACGGAAGATTTTTTATTCTTTGAAAATAATTATGCTGGATTTCGACCGGTAGAATTTGCCGTTTTTACTCAAGGTGATTATCTAGCATCTGATTTTGAAGTACTACAAGAGATGGATAAAATTGAAAAAAAAATTAGTACCATTCCTGAACTTCGATCAACAAGTTCCCTAACCTCGATATATAAAAGTATAAATCGAATGTACAAGGGCAATAAAGTAGAAGCATATAAAATTCCAGAAACGAAAGTACAATTTTTAAAATACCAGAGAGCAGCCGATAAAATTCCGCAAGCATCTTCAAAAATTTTTGCAAGTAGAGATAATAAAAAAGCTCGAATTGCTACCAACATGTTAGACGTTGGTCGTGATAAAATTGCTGCGATTACTGATGATTTGGATAATTGGATTGAAAAAAATATAGATTCAACCATTGTTAAAGTAAAACAAACAGGAACAGGTTTGATTCTGGATAAGAACTCAGAATATGTACGAACGAGTTTATTGCAGGGCTTAGGAGGTGCTGTTTTGATGGTAAGTTTATTGATGGCAATCCTTTTTCAAAATTGGAGAATGTTGGTAATCTCGTTGATTCCGAATTTGGTTCCGTTGCTTCTTGCAGGAGCATTATTGGGATTTCTAGGAATAGAATTGGAAGCAGGGATTTCAATAATATTTGCAGTCGTTTTTGGGATTGCGGTAGATGATACGATTCACTTTTTGAGTAAATTTAAATTAGCGAAACGAAAAGGTTTAAGCACCGAAGAATCATTGCACATTACATTTTTAGAAACAGGAAAAGCAATTTGTTTGACGACGCTAATATTATTTTTTGGATTTTTAGTTTTGCTTTTTTCTATTCACCCTCCAAGTGTGGTGGTGGGTTTATTGATAAGTGTAACTTTAGTAAGTGCCCTCGTCGGAGATTTATTACTAATTCCAATTTTAATCAGATGGTTATATCCAAATGAAGACAAAATAGCTGTTGAGGACAAAAAATAATTTTTTATCAAATGCTATTTGTTGTAATCTCAAAAGGATAAAAGCACCTGGAAAATTTGGTTTACCTTCCGAGAAGCTTTAAATCTCATCAGATATCAATGCCGACAAATGAATGAAAAAACCATTGCAAAAATAACGTCAGAACTCATCAAATTAGAGAAAAGACCACTTATCACAATACCCTTTTTTATACAAAAAAAGCTAGCAGCAAAAATCACATGATTTTATTTTCTCAATTCAATTATCAACAAAAAAAGCTTTCAAGTAATTCACCTGAAATTATGTCTCTTTAGAAAAAATAAAGGAACTGAAATGTAAAATGTTTTCGATCTTGAATCACCTCTTAAACAGGTTGAACAATCATTTACCAACTGATTTTGGAAAAATACATGACTCAACCTTTAACCGAAAAAAATCAAATTATCAAAGAAATGACAGAGAACGGAAAGTAGAAAGAAGTATTAAAAAAATCGTAATTTTGCACCTTCTTAAAAGCGACACTAGAAAACTACCTCTACAAAATCAAAATAGTTGATATAATAACAACTGCCAAAATGACCTGAAATATCCAATGGCAGAGGTTTTGTTACAGGTATGCCAAATAACACGTTTTAATTGTTAAAAATAAATGATAAATAAAATCAAAGATATAATGACTAAAAAAGGTAAATCTTCTGAAGAAAAGAACATTGAGGAAATGGAAGACCAGATCCTTGAGAACCAGGAAGAACAATCAGAAAACGAAGAGGAAAACGAAGGATTGGATGAAGAGTCAACTGATATAAGTGACAAAGATTCTCAAATCGCAGAATTAAAAGATAAATATCTACGTCTTGCGGCTGAGTTCGAAAATTACAAACGTCGAACCGTCAAAGAAAAACTAAACATGATGGGAACTGCTAACAGAGACACCTTGTCAGCTTTATTGCCAGTTATGGACGATTTTGACAGAGCGAAAAAAAATGCCGAGGACGAAAATAGTACAGAACCTTTTAGTGAGGGAGTAATGATGGTGTACAATAAACTATTCAATACTCTACAACAAAAAGGAATCAAAGCTATGGAATCCAATGGAGAAGATTTTGATCCGGAATTGCACGAAGCGATTACTGAAATCCCAGCTCCATCGAATGAAATGAAAGGAAAAGTGATAGATACTGTTGAAAAAGGATATTATTTAAAAGAAGCAATTTTGCGATATGCTAAAGTTGTAGTTGGTAAATAAATTCAATCGATTAAATTTTGAATTGTCAATCTACAAAATAATACAAAATTTAAACATAAATCATTGTTGATTATTTTTCTAATAAAATAGACGACAGAAAATGGTAAACATGGCAAAAAGAGATTATTATGAAGTTTTGGGTGTGTCGAAATCGTCAGACGAAACGACAATCAAAAAAGCTTATCGAAAGATAGCAATGAAATTTCATCCGGATAGAAATCCAGATAATAAAGAAGCAGAAGAAAAATTTAAGGAAGCTGCGGAAGCATATGAGGTCTTGAGTGATGGAGACAAAAAAGCGCGGTACGATAGATTCGGTCACGCTGGAATGGGACAACAAAGTGGTTTTGGAGGCGGCGGAAGAGGCGGCATGACGATGGATGATATTTTTTCCCAATTTGGAGATATTTTTGGTGATGGAGGGAGCCCTTTTGAATCTTTCTTTGGTGGCGGTGGTGGAAGCCGGCGTGCACAGGGTCAGAAAGGAAGCAACCTTCGAATCAAAGTAAAACTAACTTTGGAAGATATCGCCAATGGCGTCACTAAAAAAATTAAAGTCAAAAAACAACTCACTTGCAAAACCTGTAGTGGCAGTGGAGCAAAAGATGCTCGTTCAGTGACTACTTGTGGTACTTGCCGAGGTTCAGGTTATGTGCGTCAAGTAAAGAGTACTTTTTTGGGACAAATGCAAACAACAGTTGCTTGCCCAACTTGCTCAGGGTCTGGTCAACAGATTACTGCAAAGTGTGGGTCATGTAATGGTGTAGGAAAATCAAATGGAGAAGAAACTATTGAAATCGAAATCCCAGCTGGAGTTGGTGAAGGTATGCAATTATCAATGAGAGGAAAAGGAAATGCAGGTTCCAAAGGTGGTTCAAATGGAGATTTGTTAGTAAGCATCGAAGAAATCCCACATGAAAGTTTGCAACGAGATAACCAAAATGTGATCTATGAATTATATTTAAACTTTGCAGATGCAGCATTGGGTACTTCAATTGAAGTACCGACTATCGAATCAGGAAAAAATGCAAAAATCAAAATCCCAGCGGGAACTCAAGCTGGTAAAATGTTTAGATTAAGAGGCAAGGGATTACCTGGTGTGCAAACCTATGGAGTCGGCGATCAACTAATCCATGTCAATATTTGGACGCCAAAAGAACTTTCTGATGATGATAAAAAGTTACTAGGACAGATGAAAGAAAGTAAAAATTTCGATCCTCTTCCAGGCAAATTTGAAAAAGGATTTTTTGATAGAATGAAAGATTATTTTAATTGATCCAGAATTAGAGTTTTAAATTCATTAAAATAAAAACGAGTCAACGAAAAGTAATTTATACATTCGTTGGCTCGTTTTTATTTTGGTAAAATATATTCTTATTTCTATAAACTTGAATCAACTTTTATGAAAAAATATATATTGTTCTTTTTTCTCTTCGCTTTTTTTCTTTTTTCTTGTGGACCTAATTACATATTGGATGAAAAAAAAGAAATTACCAACAACCAATGGAACTACTCAGATTCCCTTTCTTTTACGGTTAATATCTCAGATACAAATAGATATTACAACTTATATTTAGACATTGAACACCTAACAGAATACTCCTTTAAAAATATGTACATCCGCTTGCATTCTATTTTCCCTAGTGGAAAAAGAGTAACAGAACGTATCTCTTTAGAACTAATTGGATTTGGAGGTATATGGAATGGTGACTGCAATAGCGATGAATGCGATTTTAGAATGTCGATTCATGAAAACGCATTTTTTAATCAAAACGGAATACATACTTTTGTCATCGAACAATTTATGCGGAAAGATCCATTGGAGGGAATTCAAAGTGTAGCTTTCCGTATTGAGGATACAGGAAAGTCAAGAGAATAAAAAACAAATCATGAAACGAAAATCTTATCAACTAAAAGCAGGAAGTGTCAAGAACCTCCAACTTGTAGAAAGTGAGCTAGCTGCTCCTGCCTCAGGAGAAATAACTATACAAGTTAGGAGTATCGGTTTTAATTTTGCAGATATTTTTGCGATTTGGGGATTGTATGGAGCAACTCCAGAAGGTGTTTTCATCCCAGGATTAGAATACTCAGGTGTCGTAGCAAAAATTGGAGATGGTGTAACCAATGTAAAAGTAGGTGATAAAATTATGGGCGTCACTCGTTTTGGGGCATATACCACTCATTTAAATATTGATTCAAGATATGTAATTCCATTACCAGCAGGTTGGAACTTTGAAGAAGGTGCAGCTTATCTAGTTCAAGTTTTGACGGCTTATTATGGCTTGTTATATTTAGGAAATTTGCAAAAAGGAAATACCGTATTAGTTCATTCAGCAGCAGGCGGAGTTGGTATTTGGGCAAACCGAATTGCTAAAAAGTATGATGCATTTACCATCGGTTCCATAGGCAATGAGTCGAAAATTGATTTTTGTAAAAAAGAGGGTTATGATCAAGTTATTGTAAGAAGTGATCGATTTGCAAAAAATTTAAAAACGAATTTGGAAGGCAAAGAATTGAATATAATAATGGAATGTATCGGTGGAAAAATATTCAAGGAAGGATTTAAAATTTTAGCTCCACAAGGTCGAGCAATAGTTTATGGAGCAGCTAGATATGCTTCTGTAGGTAACCGTCCCAACTATTTTAAATTATTCTATCAATTTTTAACTCGACCAAAAATTGATCCTCAAAAACTACCTGAATTAAATAAATCCCTAATGGGATTCAATTTGATCTGGTTGTACGAGCGTGCGGAACTGATGCATGAATTGCTTGGTGATTTGAAGAAATTAGATTTAGGAAAACCGCATGTTGGACATACTTTTCCTTTAGAAAAAATAAAGGATGCAATTCATTTATTTCAGAGTGGAAATACAATTGGAAAAGTAGTTTTGACAATTCAAGACTAATCTAAACCTTTCCTCCAAAACCAAGTTTTACATATATCAAAAAGAATATAATCCCAAAATATACATTTTATATCACGATCAAAAAATAAATGGATTCACTTACGCAAGTTATTTTAGGAGCTGCAACTGGAGAAGCTGCAAAAGGGAAAAAGCTAGGCAATAAAGCAATGTTTTGGGGAGCCGTAGGTGGAACAATTCCAGATCTTGATGTCCTTATTGGATCTACCTTAGAAAAATTAGGATTTGTAGATGAGATGTGGGCATTAGCTTTTCATCGTCATATTACACACTCTTTATTTTTTGCTTGCACCATGCCTTTTCTCCTAGGAATGCTAGTGAATTGGCATTATAAAAATCCTAATAGAAAGTATGTCTCTTTTATTGGAAGTTTACTAGTTTTTGCATTAGTAGGCTTCGCCGTAAATTATATTTTTTATGTTCTTGGGGAAGAAAATATAAATTATAGTGTACTCATAGGGACAGGTTTTGTAGGGGTATTGTTATTTTTTTTCTTTTATAATCGATTTTTTAAACGAGAATTAAACAAAGTTGATGCAACCTGGCAAGACTTTGCTTGGGTATTCTTTTGGTCAATATTTACTCATCCTCTTTTAGATTGTTGTACCACTTATGGGACTCAACTTTTTCAACCTTTCTCAGATTATCGAGTAGGGTTTAATAATGTAGCGGTGGCTGATTTATTTTATACGCTTCCATTTTTACTCTGCTTAGTTGGGGCTAGATTATTTTTGAAAAATACCTATTTGCGAAAAATAATGCTTTGGGTAGGTATTGGTTGGAGTTGTATTTATTTATCGTGGACATTTTACAATAAACATCAAGTCAATCAAGTTTTTGAAAAGTCACTAAAAGCACAAGGGATTGAATATCAGCGATATATGACAAGTCCAGCGTTGTTCAGTAATTTTCTTTGGACAGGAACAGCAGAGGGAGAAGATGCCTATTATCAAGCGAGCTATTCTAATTTTGACAAAGCACCATTAATTCCTACTTTTAAAATTTTACCAAAAAATCATGAATGGGTAAAAGATTATCAAGAGGAGAAATCAATCAAAACATTAAAATGGTTTTCGAATAATTACTATTCTATATTGAGAAGGAAAGATGGAAAATTACAACTCAATGATTTGCGTTTTGGAACATTCACAGATACTAAATTGCCATCAGAAAATGATTTTGTATTTAGATTCATTTTGGAAGAGAAGGACGGAAAATTAGAAGCGCATGAGGGAGACCGAGATCGAGGTGATGGAATTTTCAAAATACTTTATGAACGAACCATGGGAAGGTAAATCATTTTATTATTACTACCATTTTGTGAAATTAAAGCCGCCCCTAAAATTAGAAAATTCAGTTTTATTTTATTTAGACTATACTAGTTCATTTCGTACTTCTACTAAAATTTTTTTTACCGCATCTTTAGCTTTATCCATCTCTAATTTTAGGTTTCCTAAATTAGTTATCGAAAGTCTTACTAAGGGTAGCCTAACATTTCGTTGACAGAAATTAAGTAACTCCATTGCTCCTTTTATTCCTACTGGATTACCCTCAATATACAACCATTGATGAATATCCAAAAATGCTTCATTAATATAGTTAGCTGTTTTCAAGTCACCTTCCAAACCTGCATTTATCATCGTTGAAAACTCTCTAGGAAAAGCATTGGCAATTACAGATATAACTCCATCTCCACCGCATGCGAGCAAGGGCAAACAAGTTGGATCATCGCCTGAAAGAACTGAAAAGTGAGCTGGTTTATTTTTTATTATTTTCATTCCCTGCACCAAATCACCAGAAGCATCTTTTACTGCAACAAATTTTTCACTTGTATTTGCCAAACGAATAATGGTTTCAGCATTGATATTTGAAGAAGTTCGACTTGGCACATTATAAATTATAATTGGTACTGGAGAAACTTTAGCTATTTCCATATAGTGCTGAAAAATTCCTTCTTGGCTTGGTTTATTGTAAGCTGGACTACTAGAAAGAATTCCAGCATAACCTTCAAAATTAAATGATTTAATTTTTTCGACAAGAGCACGAGTATCATTCCTTCCAAAAAGACCAGCAATAATTGGTACTCGCTCTCGCACTATATTTTTTGTGAATTTTAGAACAGATAAACATTCTTCGGAACTTAAAGTAATAGCTTCTCCTGTCGTACCAAGTGAAACTAAATAATCTATTCCCCCGGAAATTTGAAATTCTATAATTTTTTCTAATGCATCAAAATCAATTTCTCCATTTAACGTAAATGGAGTGACAATAGCAATACCCGTACCTCTAAATTGCGGCTTCATAATCTGGACTATTTATTCTATTGAGGAAAAAATCTATTTGCTTAATTAAATGATCTATACCTTTACTATCTGGAATATCAATCATTAAATCATAAGAATTGGGATTTTCAGAAAAAGGACCAACCCGTAATTTTGCTTTTGATAAAGCTGAAATAAATTCAATCTGAATATTATTTCCAGAATAAAGATTTATCAAAATATCAAACCTTTTATCCTTAAACTGATTTATTTCAGGACCACCAGGAACCATTTTCCAGTTAACCTCATTCAACGTGAAATACTTAAATGAGAAGCTTAAATCTTTTTGTTTGTTTTTTACAAAGCCCAAAAGACTTACTTTTTTGCCGCTCTTTATCATTCTTTGGGCATATTCTACCACTTCAATTCGACTAGATGAATTAGTGGCATCAAATAAGATACCGATGGATTTTGCCTTATCAAATTCAACAGAGGTTCTATTTATTTTTATTTGAGAAAGTTTTTGATTTAAATGAGCTTCAAAAAAGTAAAATCTAATTTTTGAAAAAATACTCATGGCCTTTCAATTTAGGTTAATAGAAAATTAGGATTCATTTTATAAAACAACTCAAAACGAAACGATAACTCAATCTAGTCTTAACTTACTTCCAATAAAAAACTACAACTAATTTACAGTTATTAATAAGTTCAAGGTTATCTTTAATAAATTCTATTTTGATTTAACAGCTACCTTCTTTTTCAAGGTATCGTATTGCCCCATTCTACTATATTTTTCAACACGTAAACTTATTCGTTCATCAGGTGTCATTTCCATTAATTCAGCCACTTCTTTTTTCAAATGTTTCTTCAATGTTTTGGCCATTTCTTCCGGAGAATTATGAGCTCCACCAAGAGGTTCCTTTATAATTCCATCTATCAATTTAAAATCAAGCATATGATCAGCAGTTAATTTAAGTGCTTCTGCAGCTTGTTCTTTATAATCCCAGCTTCTCCACAAGATTGAGGAACACGATTCAGGGGAAATTACAGAATACCAAGTGTTTTCTAACATAAATACTCTATCTCCCAAGCCTATTCCAATAGCTCCCCCAGATGCACCTTCTCCAATAACAGCACAAACGATTGGCACTCTTAATCGAGCCATTTCGAATAAATTACGAGCGATTGCCTCAGCTTGACCTCTCTCTTCTGCTTCTAGCCCTGGAAATGCTCCCGGAGTGTCAATAAGACATATAACAGGGTAATCAAAACGTTCCGCCATTTTCATCAATCGAAGCGCTTTTCTGTATCCTTCCGGATTAGCCATACCAAAATTTCGATATTGTCTCATTTTAGTGTTGACTCCCTTTTGATGCCCTATCACAACAACTGTTTGTCCATCCAGATTAGCCAATCCACCAACTATTGCTTTATCATCTTTAAAATAACGGTCTCCATGTAGTTCCGTAAATTTTTTAAACATTTCACGGATATAAAAAAGAGAATAAGGTCGTTCAGGGTGACGAGAAAGTTGAACTTTTTGCCATCCAGTCAAACTACTATAAATTTCCTTTCTCTCACTTTTAATCTTATTCTCTAACTCCTTTATTTTATCGGATACGTCTATATCTCCTTTTTCACCCACCTCTTTGAGGTTCTCGAGTTGTTCATAGAGACTTTCCAACGGTTTTTCAAATTCTAAAAAAACCATAATTATTCTTTTTTTGGGTTAAAAACAAAGCAAAATTGCTATTTAATCAAATACTCCGTGTCAATTTAATTAACCAAGGGTCACAAAATTACTAATATGCTCGATTGAATGGAAGGATTTGAATTTTTTTTTTAAAAAAAATCAAAAGGAATTGCATAATTCAAAAAGGAATTATACTTTTGCAATCGCTAAATAACAAACGCGTTATTTATTCTCTTTAGGTCTGGTAGTTCAGTTGGTTAGAATACCTGCCTGTCACGCAGGGGGTCGCGGGTTCGAGTCCCGTCCAGACCGCAAAAAAGCTCAACACTTAAGTGTTGGGCTTTTTTTATACCTTAAACTAAAATACTTAAAGAAAAGAGAGCAATAATAATTTTTTACTCCCTTTCCCCTGAGCGTTTTAATATTAATCTACTAGTATTGCTCCTACTCCAGCTTCCCACAACAATTTATTAAAAGAGATGACATCTTTTTCCATAATTTTTTTCGCTTTTAGTTGAAAAGCACCCCATTGTGTATCGAGCTCCCTTTTTCTATCCAAGACCGGGTTAATCACCTTTGGAATTCCACTTTCAGTTTGGTTGATAAGGAAAAGATAATTGGCCGTTAATTTATTTGGAAAATTTTCTACATCATCATAAGCTTTTGATTTTCGCTGAACCATATCTTCATCCCAATCCACCATACTATTAACTAAAGTTTTTCCTTCCGAGTGTATTTTAGAATATTGATCCGTTTTCGGCAAACGTTTTAAAATGGTATTCAACTGATTTTTATAATCATAAATCGTATTGATCGAACGATGCATTTCGTCAATCGTTTTTGTCATTGTCGTCATCAATTCAGAATACTCTTGATAAGTAACCGTACTAGTTGGATACATTGGATTAGCTAAAACTTCAAAAGAAGTGCTAGATTCTTTATCTCCCATTTTTAAAGTTGCAGTATATACCCCTGGACTAACTTTGTGGCCTCGGTAATTTCCTTCGATGTAAACATCAGGGACACCTAATCGATTTGAATGTTTCATATCCCAAACGAATCGATTCAGTCCGTTTGACTTTGACAATGTTGGTTCTGGCGGAGGACCTCCCGCCCATCGTCGATAAGTGCTGTCTTTTACCGAACTAAGATTTCGAACTATTTGACCTCTGGCATCTTTTATTTTTAAAGTGATTGGCGCTTTAATCTTTGTTGATGGTAAATTATAATAGATCACAACCCCATTCGCAGGGTTGACTCCTCGTAATACATTCGTTCCTGTAATTGAAGGCGAAGAACTATTCAACTCACTTCCACCATTAAGCAGCATGGTATTCTCAGGTTGGAATAATTTTAGAGATTTATTCTTCTTTGAATATTGCCTTAATAAACTAATGTCGTCCAAAATCCAAAAAGATCTCCCAGAAGTTGCTACAACCAAATCGTCATGTCGAATAATTAAATCAGTAATTGGACAAATTGGCAAATTTAATTGGAAGGGTTGCCATTGTTTTCCTCCATTCCAAGAAATATAAATTCCAGTTTCTGTTCCTGCAAAAAGTAAATCTTTTTGTTTTTCATCTTCTCGAACTACCCTTGTAAAAGCGCCATGAGGTATTCCTTTTGAAATATTCGTCCAAGTCTTTCCATAATTAGTAGTTTTAAAAAGTGCAGGAGCATGGTCATTAAATTTATATCGAGTGGTTGCAATGTAAGCTGTTGCAGGATCGTGTGGAGAAACGTCAATTGCATTCACTAAACACTCCTCTAAACCTTCAGGTGTCACATTACTCCAATTATCCCCACCATCTTTTGTCAATTGAACAAATCCATCATCAGTACCGACCCAAATGACTCCTTTTTCATGCGGAGATTCTACAACATAACTAAGTGTTCCATAGTTTTCAGCACCTACCGCTTCGTTAGTGTATGGTCCTCCACCCTTACCTTGTTTTTCAATTTCGTTCTTTGTCAAATCAGGAGAAACCTTTTCCCATGTTGTTCCCATATTACGAGTTCTCAATAAATATTGAGCACCATGATAAAAGGTATTTGGTTCGTGTTTTGACCAAATAATTGGCGCATTCCAGTTATAACGATATCGCATATTTTTAGCGTCTCTTCCTAAATATTGAATCGGAGCAGCCATAATATTGGTTCCAGCTTTAGCATCAGTATCAAGGACTTCTATTGTACCTAAATAACTACCACCTAATACATATTTTGGGTTGTCAGGATCAAAGGCAAGGAATGCACTTTCACCTCCTGCTGAAGCTGACCAACTTTGAGGATAAATTCCCCAGTTTCCAATTTCTCGATGAGCAATTCTTATTGACGAATTATCTTGTTGACCACCATAAACTCGATAGGGAAAAACATTATCTACATTCACTCGATAAAATTGAGCTGTTGACATATTATTTTGAGAAGACCAACTTTTACCTCGATTAAAACTTATGGCTGCACCTCCATCATTTGCAATGCAAAGATTTTTAGGATTATCCTCATTAATCCATAAATCATGATAATCACCATGTGTTCCTGAAAGTGTTTCCCATGTCTTTCCGCCATCAATTGATCGCAAAGCAGGTGCACTAAGAACATAAACCATATTTTCATTTTGCGGATCAGCAAATACCTCAGTATAATACCATGCTCTTTGAATAAGTCGATGATCTTTGCTGATTCTATTCCAATTTTTTCCACCATTTTGAGAGACAAAAAGACCCCCTAGCTCTCGATCAGAATCACTTTCTACCAAAGCATAAACTTTATCAGGGTTACTTTGACAGACAGATACTGCCATTTTTCCTAATTCTTTTGGTAAACCATTTTGTACTATTTTCCAAGTATCACCTCCATCAACAGACTTATATAATCCACTTCCTGAACCACCACTAATTACTTTCCAAGGCTTGCGACCATGTTCCCACATTGCTGCATACATTATCAAAGGATTGTTTTGATCCATTGTAATATCTGCACAACCAGTGTGCTCATTAACATAAAGTGTATTTTTCCAAGTCTTTCCGCCATCAGTACTTTTATAAAATCCTCGCTCTTTTGTTTTTCCGTAAAGTGCACCTTGTGCAGCGACGTAAACTGTATTTGGATCTTTAGGATGAATAATAATACCTGCAATGTGTTGCGTTAAATCTAATCCAATTTTTGTCCAAGTCTTTCCAGCATCAGTTGATTTATAAACGCCATCTCCATGATGAGTCATCACACCACGAGGAGCATGTTCTCCCATTCCGCAATAAATAATATTAGGATTACTTTTAGCAACAGTAACGGCTCCGACTGATCCAGTTTGAAAATAACCATCCGAGATATTTTTCCAATGTTGACCGGCATCTTCTGTTTTCCAAAGTCCGCCCCCAGTTGTACCCATATAGTAAGTTAAAATATCATCTTTCACACCACAAGAGGTTACCGAACGTCCTCCTCGAAAAGGACCAATATTTCGATATTTTACTGGCTTAAAATAAGAGTTAGCCTCAAAAGATTTATTTGTTGATTTTGATTCCTGACCAAATAAACTAATGGTAAATAATAATAAAATAAAAGTAAACAAGTGATTTTTCATATTAAGCGTTTTTGATTTGAATGTTAAATATAAAATTTCTATTTGTATTTAATAAAGGGAAAAGAAGTCAACGCAATAAAGATTCTCCTTTTTTTAATCGTTTACTAAATTTCAGAAATAATACCTCTCCTTTAAAAATAATGAGTCCTCTTAAATCAATTATTCTGACCTCTTCTTTGGAATACAAAAAAGAAAAACCCCACTCTAATTTTCAGAATGAGGGTTTTTTAAAAATGTCTTCAATAATTTAGTTACAAATATAATACTCTTTGGAGTTTAGTTATTTTTCGCATTTAAATCAGCATTCCCATTCTTTTCATTGGCTTTCCTTACCGCATCTTCCACCTCCTTAGTTGCCTTTTTTAAATCTTCTAACCGCTTCGTTTTGTCCGCTCTTTCTACAACAGGTTTTGCTGCACCATTCGATTTTGGTTTATCTGAAGAGCCAGAGGGTTTATTTTCAAAAGTCAAACCTTTCGCATCAGTATCTATATAAATAGTATCACCCCCATCAAAATCGCCTGACAAAACATGCTTAGAAAGCTCGTTCAATACTTCTTTTTGTAAAACCCTTTTCAAGGGTCGAGCACCAAATTGCGGATCGTAACCCAAATCTGCTAAAAGATCTTTTGCATTATCAGTCAACTCTAAAGCCATTCCTTGTTTTGCTAACATCCTCCTAGTTTTCTTCAATAACAATTCTAAGATTTGTTTAATTTCATCTTTTGTTAATGGCAAGAACATAATCTTATCGTCAATCCGATTCAAGAACTCAGGACGTAAATTCTCTTTCAATGCTTCGAAAACTTCTAACTTCGTTGTCTCTAAGATATCTGCTCTATGTTTTTCTCCAACAGAAGCTAAATCCTCGAAGTTTTCCAAAATAACCTCTGCTCCCATATTTGAAGTCATGATGATAATCGTATTGGTGAAATTCGCAACTCGACCCCGACTATCTGTCAATCGACCATCATCTAATACTTGCAGTAATATATTAAAAGTATCAGGGTGCGCTTTCTCTATTTCATCTAATAAAACAATCGAATAAGGTTTTCTTCGAACTGCTTCTGTCAATTGTCCACCTTCATCATATCCAACATATCCCGGAGGTGCTCCTACCAATCGACTTACAGAATGTCTTTCTTGATATTCACTCATATCTATTCTAGTAATCGCTTTATCATCGTCAAATAAAACATCCGCTAATGATTTTGCTAACTCTGTTTTCCCTACACCTGTAGGTCCAAGAAAAATAAATGAACCTATCGGGCGATTTGCATCTTGCAATCCTGAACGACTTCGACGCACCGCATCACTAACAGCCACAACAGCCTCATGTTGTCCAATCAAACGTTGACCAATTTCTACTTCGAGGTTGAGGAGTTTATCTTTTTCACTTTGCAACATTTTGGAAACCGGAATTCCAGTCCACCTTGCCACAACTTCTGCAATGTCGTTAGCATTTACCTCTTCATTAGTAAATCTGTTTTCTTCAGGCAATTTATCCAACTTTTCTTCTGCTACCTTTAACATCACTTCTTTCTCTTTGATTTGACCGTAACGTATTTTAGCTACTGTTTCAAAATCACTTTCTCGTTCTGCTTTTGCGGCTTGTTGTTCTAATTCTTCAATCGTTTTTTTGATACCTTGAATAGTATCAACGATTTCTTTTTCATTTTGCCAAGCAGCAGTAATTCCATCTAGTTTTTCTTTAGCATCTGCAATTTGCTTGTTGATTTTATCAAGTTTCTTTTTATTGCCTTCCCGTTTAATTGCTTCGCGTTCAATTTCTAATTGACGAACTTTTCGGTCTTGCTCATCAACCTCATCTGGTTTAGAATCCAATTCCAAACGTAATTTTGCACCTGCCTCATCAATCAAATCAATCGCTTTATCTGGCAAACTTCGATCAGCAATATATCTCGATGACAATTCTGCAGCAGCAATCAATGCTTCATCTAAAATATCGACTTTATGATACACCTCATATCGCTCTTGTAAACCTCGAAGAATCGAGATTGTATCTTCCACGCTTGGTTCATCAATCAAAACTGTTTGAAATCGACGAACTAAAGCTTTGTCTTTTTCAAAATATTTTTGATATTCATCCAGTGTAGTTGCACCAATAGTTCGCAAATCGCCACGAGCCAAAGCGGGTTTTAAAATATTTGCAGCATCCATTGCTCCACCTCCACCTCCAGCACCAATCAATGTGTGAATTTCATCAATGAATAAAATTATCTCTCCTTCCGAATCCGTTACTTCTTTAATTACTCCTTTCAACCTTTCCTCAAATTCTCCTTTAAATTTTGCACCTGCTATCAAAGCTGCAATATCCAAAACGAACAATCTTTTGGATTGTAAATTTTCAGGGACATCCTTGTTAACTATCCGCCAAGCAATACCTTCTACTATGGCTGTTTTACCAACACCAGCTTCTCCTATCAAAATTGGATTATTCTTTTTTCGTCGAGAAAGAATATGCAAAACTCTTCTGATTTCCTCATCACGGCCAACAATCGGATCTAGTTTCCCACTTTCAGCACGTTCGTTTAAATTGATCCCAAACTTTTCTAAAGCATTATATTGTGTATCTGTATTTTGGTCAGTTACCGTTCTTCCTTTTCGTAATTCTCCGATAGCAACTTTCATTTCTTTGACCGTTGCACCCAATTCTTTTAACAACATTGCTCCTTTGTCTTTCCCTTGAATTAAAGCAAGCAAAATCATCTCTATCGAAATAAATTCATCACCAAACTCCTTCAACATTTTTTTTGCACGACTCAGAGCTTTATTTGCATCGTTAGTCAAATATTGTTTTTCGCCACCTTCCACTTTTGGATAGGTCTTAATCATCTCGTCCAATCGTAATTGAAGTGTGGGAACATTTAAACCCATTTTTTGTAATAAAAATTTTGGAACGTTTTCATCTGTAACTAATATACCTTTGATGAGGTGTGGCGTGTCGACCATCTGTTGATCATGACCTCCAGCAATTTGTTGGGCTTTTAGAATACATTCTTGAGATTTTATTGTGAAATTATCGTATGTCATTTTATATAGTTTTTATTGTCTTTATTATTTTAGGTCGCTTCTCTTTGAGAGTAAGACTACTAATTCACAATTTAAACATCAAATCCATAACCAAAGCAAAAAAATCTACAGAATTCTGAAATTATGTCCTGAACGCAAAAAAACCAAGACTTTTTGTCATTGAATTATAGAATCATAATGCTAAAAAGACGCAATAAAATAAATAAGAGAGGAAGAGAACATTTGAAGTATCAAATATTTAATATAAAAAAGAACTTATTCAATTAGAATAGATAAAGATGAGATTATGATTTAAAAACACTTCATGTGTGTTTTAATCCATTATTTCTTTGAACACTAGTAAAATATACAAACCCGCTCTTTTTTCAATAAAAGGAGCGGGTCTATTTTTTAAAACAACTTAAAGCTTAAATACTAAAATTCAAGGGCGAAATTTGAATAATATACAGAAGCCCAAAGTAAAATAAAAAGGAAAAACCCGATAAAGAAATACATCATACAGTATCCTTTTTTTCCAGCATTTTCTATATGTCCTGACATTGTTTTATTATTTTTTAGTTTGGAAATTTTACCTTTGAAAGTGCAAAGAAAAACATTTTTTATTTAACATCAAAGATTTTAATCTATGCCTTCTTTTTTAGATAAATTACAAACAAGTCACACTTTCGAACCTCCTAACCATTGGTTCAAAATAAAAACAATTGATATGCATACTGGCGGTGAACCTTTGCGGGTCATTATTGATGGGTTTCCAGTATTAGAAGGTAGTTCTGTTCTCGAATATCGTAATTTTATCAAAAACAATTATGACCATTTGCGTCTGGCTTTAATGCATGAACCTCGTGGTCATGCTGATATGTATGGTTGTATTTTATTACCTCCAAATGATAAAGAGGCCGACTTTGGAATTTTATTTTTACACAATGAGGGATACAGTACGATGTGCGGACATGCAATTATTGCCATCTCCAATTTGGCAATTAAAATGAAATGGGTAGAAGTTACGTCTCCTGAAACGCATATAAAAATTGATGCTCCATGTGGACGAATTAATTCTTTTGTAAAAATAAAAAATGGAAAAGTGGAAAGCGTTTATTTTCATTGTGTTCCTTCATTTGTCGTTGCACTAGACGAAGAAATTGAGGTAGAAGATTTGGGAAATATAAAATATGATTTGGCTTACGGAGGTGCATTTTATGCCTATGTAGATTCTGATAAATTAGGTATCCCTCTGGTCCCTGAAAATTATAGTTTACTTCTCCAAAAAGGAATGGCCATCAAACGAGCAATAATGAATTCTGATATTAAAATCAAACATCCCTTTGAAGAAGACTTAAATTTCTTGTATGGAACTATTTTTATTGGCGGACCAGTTTCAGAAGGTTTAGACAGTCGGAACGTTTGCATTTTTGCCAACGGTGAAATGGATCGTAGTCCTACTGGTTCCGGTGTTTCAGGAAGAATGGCTATTCACTTTAAACGAAATGAAGTGGATTTTGGAGAAACAATGACTATTGAAAGTATTACTGGAAGTGTATTCAAAGGTTCAATTGTTCGCGAGGAAAAATATGGAAACTTCGATGCAGTAATTCCGCAAGTAGAAGGAACTGCTCACATTACTGGACAACATGAATTCCTGATTGATCCAGATGATCCTTTTAAATTTGGTTTTTTTTTAAGGTAAAGAACAATCAATTTTACTATTAAGGTTACAATTCAATAATTAATTGAATTATTATTTTCTCCTTAAACAAAAATTGACAGCATGTAAAGTGACACGAACAAACCGAATAGCAAAAGCCAAAACTAATTACTTTTTTAACCTTCTCTTTTATTTCAAAAAATAAATTAGTAAAGTCCTACAAATCATTATTAGGTAAGATCATATATTCTTGATGGTATAATTTTTTTTACTAAAATTAGGTAAGTCGGTAGCAATAGTAATTCAATTCCACCCGTTTTTTACCTCATTAAAAAAATAAACCATTTTATTCATATCAAGGTTCCCCTTAGTTCGGACTCCACTACACAAATCTAATCCATATGATTGATCAGTAGATATGGCTTCTACAACATTTTCAGGTCTCAAAACTCCTGCCAACCAACTTAGAATTTTAGATTTTCCAACAATGCTTTCACTGATTTTTCAATTGTGAATATTCCCCGTACCTCCGAGTACTTTAACTTTCAAATTTGGATTACCAAAATCCAAAAGTAGCGCATCAACATCCGGCATAAGTTGCTCTGCTTTATCTATTGTATTATCATCTAAAACATGTAATACTTCAACAATTTTCAAATTAGGCAAAAGTTTTTTAACCGAGCGTGCCCACCTTTTTCAATTTCATCGACAAGTTGAATCGTAGTTGTTCTCGTTTTTTGATAATGGTTATAAATTCCCTTTACTGTAGTTTCGCTTGTTAATAAAAAAAATTCCACAGGCTGGTTTGCTTCAGCTTAAACAATTTTTGAAATAATTTCATTGGAAATAATTCCTAGTCCATTGGCATCAGGCCAACCAACCCCAAAGCACAAGCTCATACTTCAATTCTCATCTGAGTTTCTTCTATACTATTTATGCAACAGATCTTCACATGAGTTTTTTCAAAAAAAAAATTTAGGTTCCAGCAAAAATAATTATTATTTTGAGTTTTAATTTGTAAAAAATAAGACCCATGTTTGAAGAATACGATTTAGCGCAAAGGAAGTCAATCATCGCTTTACTTTTTAAATTAGCTAAATCAGATGACTCCGTTTCAAATATTGAAAAATTATACTTGAGAGATATCGCCAATAGTATTGGTATAGATTCTCTCTCAATTGATGAAATCATCCAAAATCCAGAAGCATATCCATTGAAAGTCCCTCTAAATGAAAGAGAACGAATGACAATTTTATACTATCTTTTATTTATGATGCGAGTAGATGGACGAATTGAAAAAGGCGAAGAAAAATTAATTTATACCGCAAGTTTTCGTTTAGGTTTTAATGAGAAATTAACGGAAGATTTGATTGGGGTGATGAAAACATATTTGAATAAAGAAATACCCCCTGATCTAATGTTGACATTAGTTAAAAAGTATTTAAATTAGTGTTGATTATAAAAAAATTGAAATTTGTTTAAAGCCGCTAAAGTTGTACTTTTGCGGCTTTAAAATTTTAAATCAAAAGAACAGAAATTCGAGCGATGAGTTTTGTAGATGAAATAAATAGACGACGAACCTTTGCCATCATCAGTCACCCTGATGCTGGTAAAACAACTTTGACTGAAAAACTCCTGCTTTTTGGTGGGGCAATCCAAGTCGCAGGTGCAGTTAAATCCAATAAAATTAAAAAAACAGCTACTTCAGATTTTATGGAAATTGAAAAACAGAGAGGAATTTCTGTTGCAACTTCTGTAATGGCCTTTAATTATCGAGGATTGAAAATCAATATTTTGGATACACCTGGTCACATGGATTTCCAGGAAGATACTTTCCGAACTTTGACGGCTGCCGATAGTGTAATTGTTGTAATCGATGTAGCAAAAGGTGTGGAAACTCAGACAGAGAAATTGGTCAAAGTTTGTCGAATGCGAAAAACTCCAATTATTGTTTTTATCAATAAAATGGATCGTGAAGGAAAGGAAGCTTTTGACTTACTCGATGAAATTGAACAAAAATTGGGCTTAAAGACATGTCCTTTATCTTGGCCAATCGGAATGGGTCAGCGCTTCAAAGGAGTTTACAATATGTACGAAAAAAAATTGAATTTATTCACTGCACATGGAAAACAAACAGAGGAAGAAACAATTGAATTTACAGATCTATCTAATCCAGGTTTAGAAACGTATGTAGATGAAAAACCTGCCAATGAATTACGAGAAGAAGTAGAAATGGTTGAAGAAGTTTATCCAGACTTTAATCGACAAGAATATTTGGATGGAAAAATTTCTCCTGTCTTTTTCGGAAGTGCGATCAATAATTTTGGAGTAAAGGAATTATTAGATTGTTTCGTAGAAATTGCTCCAACACCATTACCTCGTATTACAGAAGAACGACAAGTTAATCCTGATGAAGATAAATTTTCAGGTTTTGTTTTTAAGATTCATGCTAATATTGATCCTCGACATCGAGATCGAATTGCTTTTTTAAGAATTTGTTCAGGAACTTTCAAACGAAATACAAATTACCTCCACATTCGTCAAAATAAAAAAATGAAATTCTCCAATCCAACCTCTTTCATGGCTGAAAAGAAATCAGTTGTTGATGAAGCTTATCCTGGAGACATTGTTGGATTATATGACTCAGGGAACTTTAAGATTGGAGACTCCGTAACGGAAGGAGAAATTTTGCACTTTAAAGGTATCCCAAGTTTCTCTCCAGAGCAATTTAGATATGTAAATAACGCTGATCCATTGAAGTCAAAACAATTGGCAAAAGGATTAACACAATTGATGGATGAAGGTGTTGCTCAACTTTTTATCAAGGACTTAAACGGACGGAAAATAATTGGTACGGTTGGTGCACTTCAGTTTGAAGTTATTCAGTATAGACTAAAGCATGAATATGGTGCAAGTTGTAATTATGAGCCAGTCAACTTGGCCAAAGCTTGTTGGATCGAGTGTGATGATTCTGCAAAATTAAAAGAATTTACGACTCGTCGAAGACGTGATATGGCAGCAGATAAAGATGGAAATATGGTTTTTTTAGCTGAATCTAAATGGGTTCTAAAAACAGTTCAAGAGAGTTTCCCAGAAATAAAATTTCATTTTACATCAGAATTCTAATTATCTAGTTAACCAATTTCTTTTTGATGAAAATAAAAGAAAATTGAATACACAAAACAACAGATACAATATTCAAATAAATATATAACATGGCAAATCAGGACGATCTATTTAAAAAACTAGTTTCACATTGTAAAGAATATGGTTTCGTTTTCCAATCAAGTGAAGTCTACGATGGTTTAGCAGCTGTTTATGATTACGGTCCGTATGGAGTGGAATTGAAAAATAATATCAAAAAGTATTGGTGGATGGCAATGGTGCAAATGCACGAAAACATTGTTGGATTAGATGCTGCCATATTTATGGATCCTAAAACTTGGCAAGCATCTGGCCATGTTGCAGCTTTCAGTGATCCAATGATTGACAATAAAGATTCGAATAAAAGATATCGAGCAGATCAGTTGGTAGAAGAATATGTGGAGAAAAAGGTGATGAAAAAGGCCAACAAAGAAATTGAAAAAGCAAGGAAACGTTTTGGAGAATCTTTCAACGAAGAGGAATACAGGAGCACTAATCCAAGAGTGATGGGTTATTTGGAAAAGTCAAAAACGATTTTAACTCGGCTAAACACTTCTCTGACAAATGGTGATTTGGCCGACGTAAAAAATTTAATCGAAGAATTAGAAATTGCTTGTCCTGAAAGTGGTTCTAGAAATTGGACAGAAGTAAGAGAGTTTAACTTAATGTTCAATACTCAATTGGGAACAATTGCGGGAGAAGCTGGAAAACTGTATTTGCGACCTGAAACTGCGCAAGGTATTTTTGTCAACTTCTTAAATGTTCAAAAAACGACTCGTCAAAAAATTCCATTTGGAATTGCACAAATTGGAAAAGCATTTAGAAATGAAATAGTTGCTCGTCAATTTATTTTTAGAATGCGAGAATTTGAGCAAATGGAAATGCAATTTTTCGTGCGTCCAGGTGAACAAAAGAAATGGTACGAGTATTGGAAAGGTTTTAGAATGAAATGGCATCAAGCAATTCATCCTTCGAAAAAATTACAATTTCACGATCATGAAAAATTAGCATTTTATGCTGATGCAGCCTTGGACATTGAATTTGAATTTCCATTTGGTTTTAGAGAATTAGAGGGAATTCATTCTCGAACAGATCACGATTTAAATGCTCATCAAGAATTGTCTGGTAGAAAGCTACAATATTTTGATCCTGAGTTAAAAGAAAGTTATGTGCCTTATGTGGTAGAAACATCCATCGGTGTAGACCGAATGTTTTTAGCAACTATGGCGAACGCCTTAGTTGAGGAAACTGTCCCAAATGCTGACGGAAAAGATTCTACTCGAACTGTATTAAGGGTTCATCCTGCATTAGCGCCGATCAAATGTGCAGTTTTACCATTGGTTAAAAACAACGAAGAGTTTACCAGCAAAGCTAGAGAGATTTTCAATCATATCAAATATTCATTTGAATGTCAGTATGATGAAAAAGATTCTCCGGGTAAAAGATACCGAAGACAAGATGCGATTGGCACCCCATATTGTATCACTATTGACGGTCAAACATTGGAGGATAATACTGTCACTATTCGTGATCGAGATACAATGGAACAAACTCGAATTGTAATTGACAATATTGAGAAAGTAGTTTTGGAAAAAATTAATATGAGACATTTGTTGAAATAATCATTTCTCAATAGAACTTGTAAGAACTAAAAAAGGAGTACCAAATTATTTGAGTACTCCTTTTTTTTTTATGGATATGTATTTTAAAAAAGAAAGCAAATTCTTATTTTAAAAAAGCAAATTCAACTCTTCTATTCATTTTTTTACCGTCTTCCGTTGAATTATCATACTTAGGTTCCATTTCTCCAAATCCTTCAAATGACATTCTATTAAGTGCAATTCCTTTTGACGCTAAATATTTGTAGCATCTTCTGGCTCTGCGCATCGAAAGATGGTCATTCAATTTAATATCACCAGTATCATCAGTATGACCTCTGATTTTTAAATTAAGAGAAAAATCTTTTATCATTAATTTAGTGATTTTATCCAATTTAGTAATTTCATTTTTACTAATTTTTGCACGGGTATTACTGAAATAAATATCATTGATTGAATCCGTATTTGTTTTTGCTGTTTCCTCTACTTCTCCTTCTGCAACTAAAACTCCTACTTCGGGACAACCTCTGTTATTTGAAACACCAGCTATATAGGGACAATCATCCATCACATCAGCAACTCCATCTGCATCAGAATCTGGACATCCTTTTGTGCCTTTATTTCCTGCAACTAATGGGCAAAAATCTTCTGCATCTATTACTCCATCCAAATCAGTATCAGGACAACCTTTTAGGTTTCCTTTTACATTTGGACAGTTATCTATAATATCATAAATTCCATCTCCATCTGTATCAGGACATCCATCATTCGCAAAAGTTCCTGCAAGTGTAGGACAAGTATCATCTTCATCAGCAATTCCATCTTCATCAAAATCTGGGCAACCATTCAAAGAGATTATACCTGGAGTATCGGGACATGAATCATTAATGTCAGCTATGCCATCAAAATCAGAATCTGGACATCCTTCTAAGCGTTTATCTCCAGCTAAATTAGGACACGCATCTTGTAAATCAGCAATTCCGTCAGAGTCAGAATCTGGACACCCTTGCAATTTTCCAGAAACAAGTGGACAAAGATCTATATCATCATTCACACCATCCCCATCTGTATCAACATAAGTAGGAACAATTTCTCCAAATTTGTAACCTAGTGTAATTCCTCCAAAAGCAAACCAATCTTTTTTATCAGGATTTGCTGACTCACTAATGCCATCCAAATAATCTGTTAAAGGAAAATGACATGAAGCCTCTATGCCCAAAGTAAATTTATCATTGACATCCATATTAATTCCGAATCCCATTGGAACAGAAAAATGACTAGTTGAAAAATAACCAGGTTCATTTTCTACAGCATCAATATCTTTTTCAGCAAGATTAGACTTAGGATTGGTAAAAGCTGCTCCAATTCCTAAAAGGATATATGGGCGAAACATTTTACGTTTTATGGTGTTTCCCAAAATGTAAACTTCAGGAGTAAACGAAAATTCATAGACTGGATTGGTAAAATTAAACCCTCGATCGGTTCTCCAAGATTCTTCATCTGCAAAGTCTAAATCGTCACCTTTTAGCTTAGTATAAAATATATTCCCTCGAAGTGTAATATGTCGATTCAAATGAAATCGTGTATAGATGCCACCTGCAGCTTGAATCTGATCGAAGGAAAAAACTTTAGAAGATGCGATATCTCCTTGGTAATTAGCTCCTCCTAATAATAAGCCTAATTCGGCCTTATTTTGTGACATTATTAAAACTGGAACGAAGAGGGAAATTAGAATTAATATTAACTTGTTCATCTTTATTGGAATTTTAAAATAAAAATTAGTTAATTAATTATCAACATAACATACTAACAGCCACATCAGTTTGATATAGTTATTATTTATATAGCTTTGGGTATTAATTAGAACAGTTTGACAATAGGCTAAATCTAATATTTTGAAAGATCACATCAGATTTCAGGGGTCCTGAATATAAAGATAGAAAAATATACTTTATTTAAGTTTTAGTATGTAATGATTCTTTAAATTCTATACAACTTTGTAACATTTTCAAATAAAAATCACATAATGGATTCCAACCAGCTCAAATCACTTACCAAATTTACGTGCAATGAAGTAGGTTTTGTTGCTCAATTTATTTTAGGAGAATTAAAAAAAGTTAACCCTAATGAGGTTGAAACTAAGAGTCTCAATAGTTTAGTTAGCTATGTGGATAAAAATGCAGAAATGCAATTAGTGGATAAGTTAAGAAAGCTACTTCCTAAGGCAACTTTTTTGACAGAGGAAGAAACTATCATAAATAGTGAAGGAGAGTATCGTTGGATTATTGATCCTTTAGATGGTACAACTAATTTCTTACATCAATTACCATTTTTTTCTATAAGCGTAGCATTAGAGTTTCAGGGGGAAATTATTCTTGGAGTAGTTTACGAAGTCAATCGTAATGAATGTTTTTTTGCGTGGAAAGACGGTGGAGCTTATTTAAATAATGAAAAAATCAACGTTAGCAAAAGAACCGAACTTGAAGATTCACTCATTGCTACGGGCTTCCCATATTATGATTATGGGGGAGTAGATCCTTACTTTGAAGTTTTGGAATTTTTTATAAAAAAAACTAGAGGTGTTCGTAGATTTGGTTCAGCAGCATTAGATTTGGCATTTGTGGCTTGTGGTAGATTTGATGCTTATTACGAGTATAGTTTAAATGCATGGGATGTTGCAGCTGGAGTACTTTTAGTAAAGGAAGCTGGGGGTAAATTAAGTGATTTTAAGGGAGGTGAAAATTATATTTTTGGAAAAGAAATGATTGCTGCCAGTCCCTTTGTTTTTGATAAAACCTTAGAGGTAGTGAAAGCTGCTTTTGCGGAAAATCGGTAAAAATCATCGGTTCATCGAACAAAAAGTCACACGCTTCTATTTTCAAAAAATAAAAAAAGATTATTAAGTATTTTTGTAAGATAATTGACTTGATTTAAACCTTTACAGATCAATTTTAATTGTTCCCTTCTGAAAACGTGCACAATCCATGATGAACTTTAAAGTAAATAAAATATACATTAGGTAGATGAAGATAATAGAAAATGTACAAATAGCCCTTGGTAACGTTCGTTCTAATTTATTAAGAACCATCATCACAATGTTGATTATTTCATTTGGAATTATGGCATTAGTTGGGATTTTGACCTCGATTGATAGCATGCTTTATTCTTTGAATGATAGTTTTTCCAATATGGAAGCCAACTCATTTCGAATCAGACCAAAGCGAGATGGAGTAAGTGGAAAAAGAGGTGGTAGACAAGTTAAAATAGGAGATGTTGTAACCTATAAACAAGGGGTGGAATTTAAAGATAAATTTAATTATCCATCAAAAATTGCTTTATCATGTTTTGGAACAGCAATCGCTACAGCAAAATACGGAGGAGAGAAAACTAATCCAAATGTGATGGTTCTGGGAACAGATGAAAACTACTTGAATGTAAAAAGTTATGATATTGCTATCGGACGAAATTTTACAGATACAGAAATAACTTCCGGGCAAAACAAAGCCATTATTGGATTTGACATTGTTAAAGCTTTGTTCAATGAAAACATGGATAAAGCAATAAACAGTATTATTTCAGTAGGAAATATAAAGTATAAAATCATTGGAGTATTAGAGTCCAAAGGTGCATCAATGGGGATGAGTCAAGATCGAAGAATTTTGATTCCGCTACTGAAAGCAAAAACACTTTATGGTCATTCACAAAAAAATTATGACATAACCGTTGCACTGACTAGTGTAGAAAAAATGAACGATGCGATCTCAACAGCAATTGGTACATTTAGAAATATCAGAAAATTAAAACTTTCACAAGACAATGACTTTGAGATTAGAAAAGCAGATGGGTTGATTGAACGTCTTAAAGAAAATACTGTAGCAATTCGGTTATCGGCAATTGGAATTGCGTTGATAACTTTGCTTGGTGCAGCAATAGGGTTGATGAATATCATGTTGGTTTCTGTTACAGAACGAACACGAGAGATTGGTATTTGTAAAGCACTTGGGGCTACTCGAAGAAACATCTTAATTCAATTTTTAACAGAGGCAGTTGTGATTTGTCAATTAGGAGGATTAGTCGGAATTGTATTTGGAATTTTAATTGGAAATATCCTAACATTCTTCATTGGTGGAACATTTTTAATTCCTTGGGCATGGATTATTTTAGGGATTACGACTTGCTTGGTAGTAGGTTTGGTTTCGGGATTGTATCCTGCGTTGAAGGCGTCGAGGTTGGATCCGATTGAGTCGTTAAGGTATGAGTAAATGATATTTGAAAGTCGAAAAACGAAACCCTTTTCCATCATTTTATGATGGGAAAGGGTTTTCTCATTTTACTTCAAAAGTGGAGGTTGAAATGTCATTCTTAATATTAAATAATTGTTTATATGAGTTTACTGAATTTTATTATAATACAAATCACATCTCGCCGTAATTTTGAGTTATCAAAAGAAAAATAATCCAAACTTTTTAAATTAAAAATTATGAACTATTTATTAAAATCTATCATCGCGTTATTTTTGATGTCATCATTTAACACCACTTCTTTAGCGCAAAATCAAACTACTAACAAGGTTGGACATTCCATCAAGGTTGGATTTCCTATGTTTCTTTTTGCCAATTCTAACCAAGCGATTCACCTAGGTTATAATCCTCATTTTGAGGTGACGAATAGATTTGCTGTAGAGGCTCATTTTTCTTACTCTGGTGCAAAATTTAAACCGAATGATAATTGGTTTGCACACGACGGAGGACATTTACATGTCATTAATACACTTGGAGGGGCAAGATTTTACTTGATTAAGAAGAAAGAAAAAACGCAACTTTATTTTAATTTTCTCCTAGGTTATGCATTTGTTGAAGATCAAGAACTAACAAATGATGGAGATGTAAATTCCTTCCGAAATAGCAAATATCATGAAATGGGGTATTCTTCGGGAATCTATTTGAATACTAAAAGCAACTTTAGTTTTGGAATAGCCTTCGAAACATCATCTGCAACTACGCTGAAAGTAGGGTATCAATTTTAGGATTGGAAATGAACTTAAATTAAAAGCAAAATCCTTTTTTATCATTTTATGATGGAAAAGGGTTTTGTTATTTAAAGATGGTAAATTACCTTCTCTCTTTGAAATTTATCTAAAATAAATTTTGATAAAATCGCTAAAAATAAATTTAAACAAGCACTTAGCAAACATCGAGAGGCACTTCTTTCTAAAGTTTTAGAACTATTTAGTTATCCAAGATTGCATCCAATTCAAGTTGCTCTCACCAAGTATTATAATTGTGATACCGAAATAAAATTTGATGAGGAATATGCTACTGAGATGTTAAAACTTCATGTGGGGACTAGTGAAATTTTTATAATAGATGCTAGCGAAAGAAGAATGGGTGGATATAAAATAAATAATCCAACACAAAATGATTTCTACGGAGGATTATCATTAGGTCTTGAGCAAGTGTGAAACTGGGAAATTATGTCAAAAAAATAAAAGTAGAATACTGGAAAGACGAAGAAAGAAATAAGTCTTTTCAAATCTTAAGTAGCTTTAACTTGCGGGAGCACAGAGAAAAAAAATCATTATATGAACAAACTCTTTCTGATCCAAGTAATCATTTTAAGCCATTAAATTTGAAAGGGTTCAAAAAGTATTATTTGGATTTGATCACTAAATTTTATGCTTATCTAGAATATCAACCAAAGATTTCGGATGCAAAAAATATAAATAGTGAAGTTTTACTAGGTATGCTTGTTCGTATTGGAAATGTCGAAACTGAACTAAAGCGAGGACATATAGAATTTCCAAAAATAGATTTTGAAATTTTTTCAAAAAAACTTTCAAAGCATATCTCTGAAAAAATTATCTAACCGACCAACAGGAATTTCCAATTGGACGAATTGGGTTTTCAAATTTGTTTACTAATGTATTTGATTCTTTTAGAATAGAAACTGATTCAATTCCTACAGAAGAGGAAGAATTAAAAAAGGATATTTATTTTTATTTGGATGTTCATTCTCAGGTTTTTAATATATATAGATAGATCACTTGGAAGAAGTATTAATCAATGATTTTTTACAATAAAAAACAATTTTAGTTTTCCCTCTCTAACCCTATCTTTGCAAAATGAAAAAAAAGAAAATCGGATTATTTTTTGGATCATTTAATCCAGTACATGTAGGGCATTTGATTATTGGAAATTATATGGCGACGCAAACTGATTTGGATGAAGTTTGGTTAGTCGTCTCTCCGCAGAATCCTTTAAAAAAGAAAAGTACGTTAGCAAGAGATTTTGATCGCTTGCATTTAGTTCGTTTGGCGATTGAAGATTGTCCTAATTTAAAGGCGTCCAATATTGAATTTGATTTACCCAAACCTTCCTACACGATTGATACATTGACTTATCTCAACGAAGCGCATCCTGACAAAGATTTTGTGCTTATCATGGGAGGCGATAATTTAGGTACTTTACATAAATGGAAAAATTACGAAGAAATTTTAAATTATCATCAAGTATATGTTTATCTCCGACCTAACTATGAACTAGGTAATTTGGCGACTCATTCTTCAATTAAACTCTTTGAAGCACCTTTGATGCAGATTTCAGCCAGCTATATTCGTAAATGTATTCGAGAAGGACATTCGATTCAGTACGTAGTGACGAAGCCTGTTTTTGAATATATTAATTCAAGTAGCCTATACAGATAACAAGATGGAGCACAAATTTCCCTCAGCATATTGCAACCGTCATTTCATCATAATCCAATTAATCTTCGGCATCTGTGTTTTATACTTCCTACGTAAGTAAACTGACAGAAAGTATTAATATTTTTTTCAAAAACAATAATATTTTTGTAAAATAGTTCTTTGTAAAACAAAACATTCAATAAACTTCAAATAAAAAATGACAAATCGTAATAAATATTTCTTATCCATTTTTGTCATCCTTTTTTCAATAAATTTTTCTCAAGCCCAACCTGATATCGGGATTGGTGAATGGAAATCACATTTGCCATTTCAGGCAGGGAAATATGTTACTCAAAGTGCAGAAGATATTATTTATGCAACTAATTGGGGAATAGTATACATTAATAAAAATGATAACTCCACTCGAACTTTAGATAAACTAAATGGACTTAGTGGTGTCGGAATCGAACGGATCAAATACAATCAAGCAAATGATGTTTTGATGATCGCCTACTCAAATAGTACCATCGATTTGGTCAAGTCAAATGAAACAATTACTCTTTCCGATATTCAGCGATTCAATAATATTTCAGGAGACAAGAGAATCTATGATATTTTTATGGATACAGATTCAACTGCCTTATTGGCTACAGGCTATGGTATTTCTAAAATAAACTTCAATCAAAATATCTTTGTGTTTTCAACTTTCACAGCGATACCTATGAATTCGGTGTTGCTTAAAGATGAAATGATTTACGCTACTACCGAAGAAGGAATTTACCGTGCCTCAAATCAACCAAATGTAAATTTGCAAGATTTTGGAGTTTGGGAATTTTTAGATTCCAATAATGGATTTCCTGATGTTTATAGCACAGGCGTTATTGCAAATTTTTCTGATAAAATATTTGTGAGTATTGATACCTCATTATATAGTTTTGATGGAACAAGTTTGGAACAGGTTTATACCCCTGAGGATGGGTTTAAAATTGAATATATTACAACTGAAGGCACTCAAATGGTCGTGGGATTAAGTTGCCAAGATGGTGCTTGTGGAGGCAAATTAATATTTTTTAAATCAGATGGTCTTTTTACTGAAATTAAAGATTTTTGCGTGAGCCGTCCACTACATGCCATTGAAGATGAAGATGGTTGGGTTTGGGTCGCTGATGATTTTTATAGGTTTCGAAGTTATAAAATTGATGATGAAATTTGCAACGAAGGTTTTACGCTAAACTCCCCTTTTGCAATAAAAAATTATGACCTCGAAGTTCATAAGGGACAGCTTTGGGTTACCGCTGGAGGAATTGATATTCGAAATTATTTTCAATTTTATTTTGAAGGTTTATATACCTTAGAAAATGGGACTTGGAGATATTTCAACCGACTGAATCGACCTGACTTGGATGGAACCTTAGATTTTTTGAGAGTAGCATTTCACCCTGAAAAGGAAATAATGTATGCCAGTACCTATTACGATGGATTAATAAAATATGAAAATGATATCTTTGAAATTTTTGATAACTCTAATTCTACATTAGGAAATTCAACAATAGCCGATACAGGTCGGACAAAGGTTGCTGGTTTGGCTTATGATCAAAATAATAATCTTTGGATTGCAAATCCAGGAACAGCTAGACCAATATCAGTTATTCCAGATGAAGGTGATATGAAAAGTTTTTCTGTTAACTCTAATATTCAAGGTTTGTTCGCTTTGGAGGTAGATGATAACAATTTTAAATGGTTTACAGTTAGCGAAAAGACTGCGGGAATATTAGTATTTGATGAGGGAGATTTAAATGTAAGTGGAGATGAAAGATTTAGACAAATTAAATCTTCGAGTAGTGCTCTTAGTACTAATAATGTGAGTTGTATTACAAAAGATTTAGATGGAGATATGTGGGTGGGAACTGGTGATGGAATTATCATTTTTGAGTGTGGAAGTAGCGTATTTGATGAAAGTCAATGTAAGGGAACACGTAAAATTGTAGAACAAGATGGCATCCCTGCCTACCTTTTAGTTGGGGAAGATGTAAAAGCAATTGCAGTGGATGGTGCTAACCGAAAATGGGTGGGTACCACTACAGGTGTCTTTGTAATTTCTTCAGATGGAGAGGAATTAATTGCAAAATTTAATACAGAAAATAGTCCTCTTTTTGATAATGTAATAACTGATATTGCTATTGATCCTACTTGTGGAGAAGTATTTATTGGAACTTCTGAAGGGATAATTTCTTACAGAGGTGAAGCTGTAGAGGGTGGAATTATACATAAGGAAAACGCATTAGTTTTCCCAAATCCTGTTCGTCCGGAATATCGAGGGCCAATTGCAATCAAAGGATTAGCCCGAGATTCGGATGTGAAAATTACAGATATCAATGGACAACTAGTTTTTGAAACACAAGCTCTCGGAGGACAAGCAATATGGGATGGTCGAGATTACACTGGAAGGAAAGCCGCTACAGGGGTTTACCTAGTCTTAGGAACCACGACAAAGGGGTTTGAAGAACCGAAAAGTGTCGTAGCGAAGATTTTATTTATGAATTAGAAATCGAATCAAAGTACGGTGTTTCAAAGACTTATTAATACTCAACAATTTAACATAGGCAAACTGATTTTTTATTTAATAGACAGCTGTTTCCAATATATATTCATAGTATTTTTCATATTGTGGTAAAACATACTTAATGTCAAACTTCTCTGCTTGTTCCAAAGCATTTTTTCTAAACTCAGCCAATACATCTTCGTCTTCTAAAATTTTGATAGCATATTTCGCCATTGAAGCTATATCTCCTATGTCACTCAAATAACCAGTCTTGCCGTGAATATTCACCTCTGGTATTCCACCTGCATTGGAAGAAATAACAGGTACTTCACATGCCATTGCTTCCAATGCCGCCAATCCAAAACTTTCATTTGCACTTGGCATTATAAATAAATCAGCTACCGATAAAAGTTCCTCCACTGCATCTTGCTTCCCTAGAAAACGAATTTCATCGCATAGTCCAATTTGTCGACACAAATCTTCTAATTTCCTCCTTTCTGGACCATCACCAATTAATAATAATTTTGAGGGAATTTTTTTTAAGACCTTTTCAAAAACATAAATTACATCTTCAACTCTTTTCACTTTTCTGAAATTAGAAACGTGAACTAATATTTTTTCACCATTCGGAGCAATTGCTTTTTTGAAATGATCTTTGTTAACTTTTTTAAAACGATCGAAATCTATGAAATTTGAGATGACTCTGATTTCCTTTTTGATGGCGAAATTGTCAAACGTCTGCTTTCTCAAACTTTCCGAAACAGCTGTCACTCCATCTGACTTATTGATTGAAAATGAGACTACAGGAGCAAAGGATTTATTATTTCCTACCAGCGTTATATCTGTTCCATGCAATGTAGTGACCACCGGAATATACTTTCCATCAGCTAACAATATTTTTTTTGCCATATAAGCAACTGCGGCATGAGGAATCGCATAGTGGACATGAAGTAAATCTAATCCTTCATATTTTACTACATCAACTAGCTTACTTGCTAAGGCGGTATCATAAGGTGGGTATTCAAATAATGGGTAATCTTCCGCATTAACCTCGTGATAGAAAATATTTTCTTGAAAACTTTGCAAACGAGCCGGGCGCCCATAAGTGATAAAATGAATTTGGTGTCCCTTTTTTGCCAGACCTAATCCAAGTTCAGTTGCTACTACTCCGCTTCCTCCGTAGGTAGGATAACAGACAATACCTATTTTCATTCTTCGTGTTGTTTTTTTGAAAAAAATATTCAATAAGTGTAATATCTTTTTTTACAAAATGTTCATCTAGAGATGGTTTATTATTGTTCTCAAAAATGGAAAAGGCATCCGAACTACTGAATGCCTTTTCCATTTTATCCTTTATTTACAAAAGTTAAGGATTGTTTTTCATTATTTTTTTTATCGTCGTTTGGTTATCTACTTTTACCTTTACAAAATACATTCCATTAGGATAGTCTTTCATATTCAACTCTACCTTCTCTTCTATCGTTTTTTCAATAGATGCTTCAAAAAGAACCTGTCCAATCATATTGATGACTTGAACCTGAACATCAACTATTTTTGAAAAAGCCATATCCAAGGTCGCTAAGTCCATCGTTGGATTCGGATATAAATTAATACTTTGAATATCTTCTATTTCATTAATATTAACCATCAAGTCAATAATTGCAACATCGACACAACCGAATCCATCTGTCACTGTCACTTGATATGTTCCAGCACTAATTCCTGTAACAGTGGCAGTATTATCCCCTGTATCCCATAGATACGTGTAAGGACCTAAGCTCGCATTTGGCATAACTGAAACTGTACCGTCTCCCTCACCTACACTGGACTCTGAAGTCATAATAGTTACCAAATCCAGTGAAGAACATTGGAAGATATTAATATTATCAATATCTAAATAGTAGTCACCTGTTCCCCAAATTCCTAAAAAACGAAATTTAACAGATTCTCCAACAAGACTTGAGATATCAATATTTATTGTCGCCAACTCATTGGAAGTAACGTGATTATCTTGAGTGATTAAAAATAAATCTGTGTAATTTATTCCACAATCTAATGAATATTGAATCTTTAATGAATCACCTATTCCAAGTGTAGTTGCGTTTGCTCCATTTCCACTAAAATCAACATATCGATAATCGAAAAATAAAGAGTCTCCATCAGAAATTGGTCCAATTGGAGGAGAAGCTAATTCAAAACTTGGATCAAAACTATACATGTTATCAAATGCAACAAATGAGATATTATTATGAAACTCGGTAATTGGATTGAACTCATCAGAAAACCATCCATTTGGTAATGTTCCACCTTCAAAATCTTCTTTGAAAGGTAATATTCGATAAGTTGCGAACTGAAAAGTTGTAGTGTCATTACTTACATTTAACTCACCAGGTAAGCTTGACCAAGCTGTAACATTATAAATCCCAGCTCCAGTCGAATTAAATGGTGTTGTAAATGTATATGTTGCAGATTGGTCTGGTGCTAAAGTCAAAGCCCCAACATTTTCAATTATATCAATTCCTCCGTTAACATTATACCCAACATCAAATCCAGTTTGAGTTGCAGTTCCATTATTAACAAGTGTCAAAGTCAACTCATCAATTGGATCACCACATTCGAGCAAAGTAGTATTGACAACTGTTTGCGAAGCCATATCATTGGCAACTGGAATAAAAATAGCCACATCATCAACTCCAACTCCATCAAAACCATTTACCGATCCATCAGAGCCAAAACCAAATCTTAGTCGAACATCAGCTTCGCCAGCAACACCTGTCAATTCGTGTTTTGCAAAAATCCATCCTCCAGAATTCCCTGCCCAAACTTCTCCCAATTGATTAAATGTATTATTGACATTATACCAGTTAACACCTGTACCAATACCTCCAATCTTGTACCATGTATTTCCTCCATCAATTGACGCGTCTAACCAACCTCCATCGTAATTAGTTTCAGTATCAAAATTGATTGATAGAGAAATGGTTGGATCATTTGTTAGAGAAGAGAAATCGAAACAATTTGAGACCACGTAGGACTCTTCTGCATTGTTATAGTTTCCATTTAAATTAGTCACCCAAGCATTAACCCCACTTGCTGCATTTGGAATATCCGTCCCGCTAGGTTCTCCAAATGCCCAAGATTGATTGACACCATCGTCACTTACAGCCCAACCTCCATTATCCACTTCAAAATTTTGAGCATATGGAAAATCAGAAATGCTAGGTATATTAGTTACAGTGTAATAAGCGGTATCATTTCCTGTCTCAGAATCACCATCCAGTTCAGTCCAAGCAGCAATTTCATACGTTCCTGGCAAAGACAAATCTGCAGTAGCTTCAAATTCTAAAACAACAATACTATCATTTCCAATTACATTTGTAAAATATCCATCCAAAGGAACATTGATTGCTGCAGGTGCTCCGTTAATACTAAATTTAAATGGAATAAGTGATTGAGGATTAGAACCATAATTAGTCATCGTAATTGTAATCACCTCTGAATCAGTCAAGCCACAACCAGAAAGAGGAGAAGAGATCTCTAAAACACCAACATCATTTAAAGTAATCGTGGTAAAAGTAAATGGTCCAGCCAATGCACTCGTATCTCCATTATCACAAAATCTAATTACATAATAGTCATATGTAGAATTTTCATCTAAACCAGTTAATGAGGCAAAAGGATCGTTAGTTGTGAAAATAATCCCTACACCTGTATTAGGCAAAAACCCAACTGGTCCATATTCTACTTGCCAAACACCAACAGAGTCAGAATCCATCCAACTTACATCAGCCGACAACCCAAATAAATCATCAACACCTAAGTTTGTTGCACCTGGACAAGTTGGACATGCAAATGTCTCATAAACAACACCTGTTGCTGGAAACGGACCATCTGAGAAAATAATGTTTCCATCAGGATCTAAAATATTATACGTTACTTCATTTTGAAAAGCGCCTGCAATGTAGTTAAAAATCAATGGCAAATTACTTCCTGCATTTATCGTAAATACCGCAGAATTTCCAGTTGTGAAAGTATAATCTGTAGAAATACCTCCAACAGTTACATTCAATATCGAACCATTCCAACCATCGCCAAATGAATCGAATAATTCAATAGTATAGTCACATGGATTATTAAGTGTTGTATTAAATGAATTTACCAAAGCATTATTACTTACCTCATTATCACAGTCTGAGTGCACATAAAAGTCATATGCAGTATTTTGGGTCAAACCACTTAAAGTTGTCGAAAGGTTGGTTGTATTAAGTACTGTGCCTGACCCTGGTACAAAACCAGCTAATCCATATTCCAAATTGTATCCAATCGCTGCAAATGAAGGATCCCAACTTATATCTGCAAAAGTTGAATTGACATCCGTAATCATCACATTGGTAGGAGCTGGACATGAAAGTAACGTCGTAAATGAAAATGGTCCCGCAAAATTACTCATCTCTCCACCCCCACAATCTGACTGAATGTAATATTGATAAGCGGTATTTTGCATCAAACTAGTTAAGTTTAAAAACAAATTAGCTGTATTTGTCAATATTCCGGTTCCGAGAGTGAAACCTGTCAAACCATATTCAATATTATAACTGTCAGACGAATCAGAAACTGCCCAGGTAATATCAGCAGACGAGTTTGTTAAATTATCAACAGATATATTTGGAGGTGCTAAACAATTCAAATTAGTGCCACATGGCAAATTATCTCCAGGATGAGTTGCTCCACTCGCAATAGTCACATCTGCTTCCCATCCTATTCGGTTAACTACTGCTGTTGCAAAAAGCAAAACTGTAATACACCCGGTAGTACCTGTAAAACTAGATGAACCATTTGAAGCTATCATATCTACTAAAAGATTATCGTTGGCATTTGGCAAACCAGCCCCATTTCCATACAAAAGTGTTCCTGCGTTAGAGTCACCATCATAGATTTCTATAAAATCAAAAGTGGCAAAAACATCGAAGACAGTAAAGTCCAAAGTAATCGCACTCCCATCAGGGGAACATAAAGTCGTCACCGTCTCACATCCACAATTAAAATAAAACCCTGCAGGGTCAGTTCCTACCACTGGATTCGTTGCTGTTCCTCCATGATCTGCAAACACACCTCCATTCCCAGCAACAAAACATTCTGTTTGGCCTGCCGTTGGAATAATCTGTGCAAATTGAGTTTGGGTGAAAAAGAAGGAAATTAAAACAATCATAATATAGAATGATTTTATCCTATTATGTGCTATAAAATTTAAGTCGAATGGTTCCATAGAAAATGATTTGTACTCAATTTTTTAAAATTGAAATTGATTAATTATGATGATGTCTTGGAAACTAAATGAGTGTTTTTCAAAAACATCAGTGATGGATTTTGAAAAATATTGTTGAAAATAATACTTATTTGATTCACTAGGTTCTTGTCTACAGTTATTCAACTGTTTTTTTGAAAAAAGTACCCTAGTGGACAACGTAAAAACACAATCTACTATTAATATAGTTGAGAGATTCCATAAAAACACTAAGAAAAAAGTAAAAATAACTAAAATACAAGTATAAAAATCAGCTTATTGGTGTTTAAATTTACGCAATTATAATCTTCTCAGTCGTCCTATCCAGTAGATTTTATTTCGAAAAGTCTAAAATAATTGATTTATACCTAGATTCAAAGAGAATTTCAATGAACAATTTTAAGAAAATTCTGTTTATAACTCTTAAATAAACCTTTCTGCTTACTGTAAAAGTTTAAAGACAGGTTAAAGAATTCTTATTTTAGAATAAAAACATTTAACTAAATAATCGAAATTGGCTGTTTATTCCATCAAAGACCTTGAAAAGTTGTGCGGTATTAAAGCCCATACCATTCGAATATGGGAGCAACGCTATGATATAGTGAAGCCTAAGCGAACTAAGACCAATATTCGGTATTATATGGATACTGATCTCAAAATACTTTTGAATGTTGCTCTGCTTAACCGAAATGGATTGAAGATTTCAAAGATTGCTGGGATGAGTCAAGACGAAATAGCAAGGAAAGTTTCAGAGATTTCGGTTATTGATTTTGATGGTGACGCTAAATTGGATGCTTTAATGTTGTCAATGATTGAGATGGATGAGTTGAAATTTGATAGAATTGTTTCCACTAATATACGTCAAATAGGATTTGAGCGAACTATGCTAGAGGTGATTTATCCTTTTTTGGATAAACTAAGTTTAATGTGGCTCACTGGCTCTATTGTCCCCGCACAAGAAAATTTTATTAGTAATTTAATTCGTCAAAAAATCGTTGTTGCTATTGATAGTTTACCACATTCTGCAGGCCGAACATGCAACAAGTTTTTTGTCTATTTGCCCGAGGGCGAAAAACAAGAATTAAGTATTTTGTTTATGCACTATTTAATAAAGTGCCGTGGAAATCAAGTCATTTATCTAGGTCAGAATATTAGTACTAACGATTTAATTGATGCTTATCAGATTTCGAAACCAAACTATATATTTACAATGATAACCGAGACATATGCCAACAAGCCTGTCCAGCAATATGTCGACCAGCTCTCTGTATCTTTCCCTGAATCGAAGATTTTATTATCAGGATACCAAGTGGTGGCTCAAGATGTTGAATCTTCAAATAATATTTCTATCTTAAAAAGTCTTTTCGATGCAATAGAAATGTTAAATGAGATTAAAAATAGAAGTTGTGAAAAGTAGGTTCTAATCCTTGTTTAGTCCTCGTAGAAACCTTACCATAAAAAATAATACTAATCCAACCCAGCTTATTAGACTCCCGTAAAAAGCCTTTATTTCCGTGTTTGGTTCAAACGCAAATCTAATATTCTGCTTTCCCTCTGCAATTTCTACTGCTAAAAAAGATCCGTTACATTTGATAATTGAAGTTTCTTCTTCATCTAAATATACTCTCCAACTGGGATGATAATTTTGCAAAAAAACAATAAACATCGGTTCATTAAAATGACTTTCCAACTCAATTTGATTTGGAGAAAAATTCAAAAGTTGAATTTTCTTAAAAGAAAAAGAATCTATGGTTACCTCATCAATTATTCCTTTAGGGTTAATATCCCTAGCAGCAAAAATTAGTGGATTCTTAATTGTCTTTTGAAAAAGACCTTTTTCCATTGCTTCTGCTGACCATTTAAAATATGCAGGACTTGCTCCGTTAGGAGAAGGAATTTTATGAAAATGATTCAAGTTTACATGAAGATGAACATAGTCAAAATTCGCAACTCGATGTAATTTCTCAAATGGTTGATTGATGGAAGGTAAGGGATATTCCGCAGGTGAATAATAGTGAAAAGCTTTATTGACTTTTTCTGGACTTACATCATGAATAACAGTGGAAGATAAATTAAATTGAGTAGCAAAAAACAAATCCAAACAAGTAATTGTCAATAATAACCCTTTTCTCAAATGATTCTTTTTCAAAAAAAGTAAACCAATAGAAAGTGAAATTAACAACATAAAATGCAAAGATCCTTGAGTGAATATATTATTAAAAAATTTCGCATCTGTTGATAATTCAAATTCCTCATTCCTCTCTACCAACGCTTGACTATAAATTGACGCTTTATTTTTTGCCCAAAGCGTCAATGCCAAAATAGCTATAGCTGCTACTAAGGCTTTTTTGTACAATCCTTTAGATAGATCTTTTTCTAAAAAATAATTAATTGAAAAACCACTTGCAATAAGTAAAAAGAAAATTCCAAATATTCGAAAATACGTGGGTAATCGAAATATATCCATTAACGGAATGAACTTATACATCCATGTTCGAAGTGGTAAATCATTCCCCATTGCAATCGCAAAAAATAAAATACCACCAAATAAATACCATTTAATTTTTGAAAATATACTCCCTTCATTGCGAAAAAATGATTTTTGAAAAAAAGAAAAAATCAAAAAAGAAAATGGAAGCAAACCCCAATAACAATTCACCAATGTCCAATCATTTCCCCACATCACCATTTCCGAAACAGAAGCAAATGGAAATAAAAATGTACTAATTGCCTCTACAGGAAGAGACCCTGACAAAGCGGAATCAAGGGCAAAACTATCTCCTCTATTAATATGTAATGACAATCTTAGCATACTAAGCCATGCCACCAATGTCAACATTAAAAACATTACTCCTGAAAGGACTGCTGATCCAATCATTTTTTTTAAAAAAGCAAAATCATGTCTTCGAAAAACTTTGATCACTCTAAAAACAAACATGAATAACAATATATACACCACCCCTACAAACACTCCTGGGTAACTACCTAAAAACATTAAGGCAGAGGTCATAGCTAAAAATATTGATCTTACAACGGAAGGATTTTGTTCCCATTTTCTATAATTTAAAAAAATCCAGGGCAGCCAAGATGCTCCAATTATCCATCCCAGATGTTGTGCATTTCCAATCATAAACCCCGATAACATAAAACTAGAGGCAGTCAATAAACGAGTCGTTCGAGACCATCCAATAAATCTTCCTATCTGATAAAAACCAATTCCACCAAATAATAGATGTCCTAAATATTGCAATTGAATAACCGTTGCATCATATCCAAAACCCCACCCGATCAACCAAGTAATTGGATTCCAAGTATCATTGATACCCATTTGTGCAAATCCTCCATTGAGAAATGGGTTCCAAAGTGGGAGTTCACCATTGGCTAGACACTCGGTTATATAATAATTCCATGGAAGTGTGATGTCCATGATATCCCATTTCATAGTAGCATATAAAAAACCAACTTGCCACAAACAAATTATAAGCAACAAAAACAAAAATAGATAATCCCAAAAATCCTCTTCCTTAAAATACATATATCAAGCAATAAACTTTATTTTAAACAAAAAACGACTTATTTACTTTATAAAAGTATAAATTTGATTTCTCTTATTTCTTACAAAATAAAATAATAAAACGATCATGAGAACAATAGTTAAATTTACTAACCTATTTCTAATCTGTGTACTTATCGCTAGTTGTAATAATGACAAAACAAAAGCTGCAAAAACAGAAGATGCAGTTGATGCAAAAGCTATTCCTACTGCTGCTGCAAAATCATATTCTAGTGTTAATGGAATAATCAATTGGTCAGGCGCTAAATTAGCTTATGATCACAAAGGTACTTTGAAACTTCAATCTGGTATTTTTTCTGCAGAAGGTAATAAAATTAAAAGTGGTGACTTCGTAATTGATATGGCTTCTTTGACAAATACTGACCTAGCTAGTGATCCTGGAAAAAAAGATAAACTAGAAGGCCACTTAAAATCTGGTGATTTTTTTGACGTTGAAACTTTCCCAACGGCAACATTTAGCATCACATCTGTAGCAGATGCTGATACTGATGAAGCTAACTGTATGATTACTGGAAACTTGACGATGAAAGGAGTCACTAAAAGCGTAACTTTCCCTGCATTAGTTGTAGCTAAAGAAGATGGTACTTTAACTGCTATTTCTGATAAATTCAAAATCAATAGAACTGAATGGGGAATCAAATATGGTTCAGGTATTACAGGAGCCATCGCTAATGAAGCAATTAGTGATAACTTTACTTTGCAGATCTCTTTGAAAGCGAAATAATTCTTTAGAAAAATTAGGGCTGTTAGTATGTTGGAATATTAACAGCCCTTCTGTATTAAAAGTAACAATATTTTTATATTTCTCTAAAAATTGAAACTGTTCCATTCCCCTCTTTCTTTCCTTCATTCGAAATATATAATGTTCCGTCCTTTCCAAAAACAATTCCCTCTGGTTGACTGTGGATTTTTTTATTTAACTTTTCCAAACCAATAATTTCTCCGGTAGAGTTTAAAATCATAATTGTTTTACCTTTTGAAGATAAAATATAAATGTCTCCAGATCTCGGATGGATAGCTAACGCACTTGGATGAAATGGAATAAAGTCATTCTCGATTTTGATGATTTTTTTAAAAACATTTAATTCATCTTCTGATTTGTTCTTTTTTAGAAAAGATTGAAGTTCAGTTAAGTCAATTTCAAAAGCAGGTGTTGGATCAAATTTATTTGTTTCTAGGTTCAAGGCATAAATGGCTCGTTTGGTTTTGCAAGTATGAATCAAACAACTTTCATGAAGGCAAGGTGCACTTTTACATGCCACCAACAATCGATTGTTTTTTTGATCAAAAGCCAAACCTTCTGAATCATTTGATTTCTTTAAAATATACTTTGATTTTTTAGATTCGACTTTCTTCTTTTCTATATCACTAATTTCAAAAACTGTTCCTGTACTTTTTATCACAAATATTTTTTTTCTGACAGTTTCAATTCCCTCATAGTCACCTGGACCATTAAATTTTAATTCTCGGTCAACTAATCCTGTATTTTTATTAATAAAGAAAATGATACCTTGTTCATCATTAATAGCGCAAAGATGTTCACCATTTGGAGAAAAAGTAAGTCCTGATATTTCTTTTAATGCCTCAGGCAATTCGAGCATAATATGGGGTTTATTGATAGAATAAGGAAGAACTTTAGATGATTGTCCATGAATTAATTGCGACTTACAATTAATAAAAAGAAATGCCAAAATAGGAATGTAAAAAAATAGTTTCATTGATTCGTTTTTAGAGTTTCTTGGTGAAAGAGAACCACCAGCTACAATCATTTTAACGCCTTGGTTAGTTATTAAGACGAAATAATCAATAAAATGTAACTCTAACTCAATTCTTTAATGCGTTTTTCAAATAAGTAAAGGGGAGTTTCCGCATAGAGTTTTCGATATAAAGTAAATGACTTATTTTTGTAATTATCCTGTTGCGTAATCTTGTACAACCAAAAATAAACATCGCCTAATTCAACATCACTAGTATATTCCTTTACTAAATCTTGTAGTATTTGTTCTGCTTTGTCTTCTTCTTTCTTAGCAAACGCTAATTTGGCTGAGAAAATTTTAGCCTTGAAGATCAAATCTAAATTTCCTAGATTTTCAATCATCAAAATTGCCTCTTGATGGAATGTTTGAGCTTCATCAATACGACCTGCTTCTATCAGTGCTTCTCCTTTTTCTACCAAACTTTCTCCAAGAATTAGTTTATTATTAATCATCCTAGCCAATTCAATAGCTTGACTGTAGTAACTAATTGCCATTTCATAATCTTTCTTGACCATAAAGATATCTGCAAGGGCATTAATTGCTTTGGCAATTCCCTTTCTGTAATTTAACTCTTCACAAAGGGATAGATTTTTTTCTAAATATTCTCGTGCTAAATCAAACTTTCCTTCCTCACTTCGTAGCTCCCCAAGTAAACCAAGCGCTATTGCAATTCCTTGTTTATCTCCTAATTCTTCACCTATAGTTAAGTCTTTCAAAAAATGTTCGGAAGCCTTAATATAATTTCCTTTTCGTTGATAAACACTTCCTATACATCCAATAGCAATCGAAACTAATAACTTATTCCCCAAATCTTCACTTAGTTTTAATCCTTTTTGATATTTTAGGAGAGCCTCATCATAATCTCCCTTTTCAAAAAGAACAATCCCCATATTAGTATATAGATTAGCCATCCCTTGCTTATCATTTACTTTTTGGCAAATGGCCAATTCAGACTCTTGCCATTGAATGGCTTCCTCATAATTTCCCTCATTCATGTGCGCTAAACCGAGATTAGACACAATAGCTGCATTAGCATTGTCAGGATTATATTCTCGACTGAGGGTTATACTTTTAGTAAAATATGATTTCGCATGATTATAAATTCCTTGTCGGAAAAATAACGTTCCCAAGTTCCCGTACACTTTATATTTCCCAATTCTATCATCTGTAAATTCAAAATGAGTAGCTGCAGTTTCAAGATGTGACTTGGCGTCATCATAATTGCCTTTCAGAGTCAACAATTCTCCAATCAAGTTATGAATTCGTCCAGCCAAACTTTCATCTTGATCGCCAATTAAATCCATCGCTTCCTCATATACTAATTGACACCGATCCCATTCTCCAATTAACCGAAGTACGCTAGCTTTTTTTAGCAAAACATTTACTAGTTCTTTCTTATACTTAAAAGAATTTTTCTTGTAGTTTTCAACTAATTGTTCATAGAGATTTAGAGCACGAGTGTTCTGATATTTTAGTCTATTAAAATCAGCAGCTTTTAATAGATAATAATTGGTTTTTTTATCAATTTCTGCTTCACCAAAATGAAAAGCTAGATCAGCATACCGTTCTTCGATTTTTTCTTTATACAGTTTTTCTATTGCCTCAGCTATAAGTCGATGAAGCCGACGCAACCTTGCTCGAAGTTGCATATCATAAACTGCCTCTCGAAGTAAAGAATGCTTAAAAATATATCTCAATTCATTAACTGCTCGCCAAATTTGACCACGCTCAGCAGTTTGAATTTGTTCTTTTAATACCGCAGTAGCATCTCCATTTCGTGCAATAAATTCCTTTTGAGATTTCATCACCTCATTCAAAACTGGAATCTCAAATTCCCTTCCAATTACTGCTGCTGCTTTTACTGTTTCTTTAACAAGTGTAGACAATCGATCTATTCTTGCCATCAAAATAGAGTTAATTGAACTTGATAATTTGAGACTATTATCTTTTATATGCCAAATCTGTTTTCGTTTTTGTAATAAATTACTTTCGGAAAAATATTCAATAATTTGCTCTGCATAAAATGGATTCCCATTTGTAGTCCTCAACAAAAGTTCTTTGAATTCTGAACTAATTGGTGCTTGTAATTTTATCTCAGCAAAGTTCTGAATTGCCTCTGGTTGAAGAATATTCAAATCAATTTCTAAGATCTTGTGTTTTCCATCCAATATTGTTTCACTTGAAAAAAGATGCACTTTTTCTCCATTATCATCATATCTACTAGTCACCAAAACAAAGATTGGATGTCGGTTCATCTTCCTTGCAAAATCTTGTAAAAAAGCAATTGAATCTTGATCAAACCAATGTGCATCTTCCAACTCTAGAACTACAGGTTGCAAGCAAGACTCAGCAATTATAAGATTGCTCAATGCTGCTAAAGTATTTTGATATCGCCCTTTTGCATCCAACTGCTGCCAAAGTGAAGAAGAACTATTGATTCCCACCTGAGCTGCTAAAATAGATTTAGTTCTAGAAAGTTCTCCTCTTATTTGACTGGCATCTTCGTGTTTGATTAATCGTTTATCATTATATAAATCTAAATACTTTCTTTCAAATGATTCAATATTTTGGACTTCTGTATTCTCAAAAGATTGCTTGAAATAATTTTTTAAAAAATAGATAAAAGGATTAAGTGGCTTTTTTAAAATTTGATCTGCCTGACAAGTCATCCAACTTACACTACCAATTTTACGCAACTGAGAACGCATTTCAAAAGATAGTCGACTTTTGCCAATACCAGCTTCTCCAAATAAATAGGCAACACCTGCAAAATCATTGTTAAGAATTGGTTTTGAAAAATTAATCAATTGTTCTAATTCTTTTTGCCTACCGACCATTTTCCCACCGAAAACTTGTTGATCGTCAATATTTTTTCCCAACAACTCATAAGTAGGAATATCTTCATCTATTCCTTTATATTGAATATCACCTTTATGATTAAATCTAAAATATTGACTTTTTTGAATTGTTTCATCAACTAAGACTTGTCCATAATTAGCATAAATCATAATTCGGGCAGCCAAATTAACTCTATTTCCAACTGCAGCATACTGACATCTTTCAACACCTCCCACGGTTCCCGTAAAGGCATTTCCTGAAGTAATTCCAATTCTAAAATTAAGTGGAGTTGTTCGTCTTAAATCTTTCAGTTCTTCTTCCAGCGCCAAAACGAATTCTATTGCACGTTTATTATTATTTTCAAAAGTAACTGGTGCGCCAAAAAACGCAACAAGCACACCTCCTTTGTCTCCAAAATCAACTTCCTTAAAATAACCTGAAAAGGAAGAAATTTCATCTAACACTATACTTACAAAATTATTTAAAGCATCATGCGTATCCACACCAGTAAAAGAAATGAAAACTGAAATTACGTTTCGAAATTCACCATTGTCATCGTATTGAATAACTTCTTTTTGGAAAAAATTAGAGAGAATATCAAGGTCTATATCCGGAATCTGGTTGAGACAATTTTCTATATCTGGAAACTCATGAATTTTTGAGAACCGAAAATATTCATCTTTTTTCAACTCAATAGCAGGAATGAAGTTTTCAAATTTTAATTTGAAAACTTCATTTAAAATAATTTCTTGTTCCTCTGCATTATACTGTGATTGTGCAGCTGCATTGATAGCTTCCCCTCGGAAATAGAATGCCTTTTTTTCATTCCCTACTATTCCCCATTCAACATCTCCTTCTCCTAATCCGATTTTTATTCCAAAATTAAAATCTCCAAACCGTGTTTTTCTAATACCATTTTTTTGGAAAAAATCACGCAAAAGCTCTGCTGTTTTTATTAAAACTTCAGGGGTATCTTGATCAGAAGTTTTAGGGAAAATAGCCGTAAAGGAATCACCAGCAAAATAAGGAATAAATCCACCTTCACAATAAACTAAATTTACTAATGGTTCGAATATACTGTTGAGGTGAAAAGAGAGTTGTTCCGCACCTTCTTTTCCTTGCTTCATCAATGTCTCAGTCAATGAAGTAAAACCAGACAAATCAATAAACAAAGTAAATGCTTCGAAGTTACCATGTTCACTGCCGGCCTTAAATTTTTGTTGAATAAAATGTGGAATTAGGTTTCTCAACTAGGGTAAAATTAGTTATTTTAAAAAGCACTAAAGTAAGCATTATCTAAAATAATCATGTAATAATTGAGGGGAATTGTTTTAACTATTCAATTGAAACCTGAAGGATTCTATTCTATCCTATTCGTTAAAAAATAAAAATAAAAAGTATCATTTTACTTTTTTGTTGTAGATTTTGTTGTACTGGAATTTGCATTTTTCTTAATCAATCCCTCTTTGGTATTTATAGTGGTAGCATTATTATTTTTCTCTTAAGGAGATCAATTGTAGTCAATACAATTCACAAGTGATTGTTCTATTTCAAGAGGAATATCTGGCTTTAATTGCCTATAATAACCAGACAATAAAATGATATCATCTTATTTTGGATATTTTTTTTTAACATCGCCTAAAGAAGAAAAAGAACGATTTTATCTGTTTTTCCTTTTACAATTTGGTTTCATTTTTTTAGCTTTTTCGAATTTTCTCCTCAATTAAAGTTGTGGAATACCCCTCCTTAAATACTAAACTCTTTACTTGTCCGCCATTAGCTAAAACAATATCAGATCCCACAATTTGCTCTGATTTCCAATCGCCTCCCTTGACAATTACATCTGGCAAAATGGTTTTTATTAATTCAAGCGGAGTATCTTCTTCAAAAACTACAACTCCATCTACAAATTCCAATGCTGCTAATAAATATTGTCGGGTAACTTCATCATTAATAGGTCGATGTTCGCCTTTTAGTCTCTTGACTGAAGCCTCGGAATTTAACCCTATCACTAATCGATCACCTAGCTCACTTGCTTCTGCCAAATAATGAATATGTCCAAAATGCAAAATATCAAAACATCCGTTCGTAAAAACAATTTTTTCTCCTACAAGTTTCCATTGAGAAACAGTCGATTGTATAGACTTCCATGATTGAATTTTGGATTGAATTTTTTTAAGCATGATTTGAGTTTTTATCCTCTTCTAATCCAGAATATTTTGGCACATAATTTCTATTCAGTAAAAATAATAAAGCAATAGAAATTAAACCGAAAGCAATATTACAGAATATTTGAATCGAGAAGAAAGCAATATTAGCAAATGAAAAAGCATCATATTGGTTGACTCCATAAATTCCTAAAGCTGCAATTACCAACCAGTGATATGTCCCCATTCCTCCTGGGGAAGGAATCACGATACCAAATGCCCCAAAAACAAATACCATTAAAGCAACCACTGGTGAGAGATCGGAGGTAGGTTCAAACGAAAAGAAAAATAGATAATTCATCACAAAATACATTATCCAAATAAATACCGTATGAAAGATAAATTGACCAGGTGAAGCTAATTTCCTAACCGATACAATTCCTTCCCAAAAACCTAAAACAAGCGCTACAATTTTTTTGTAGATAGTTGTCTCCATGATTTTTTTTCTAAAAACTATAAATACAGCAAACCCTAGTATTCCTAAACTTAATGCAACTAGAAAAATAAGATTAGAGAATAGTCCTCCACCCTTTTTATCTATTTCCATGTTTTCATTAAGCCAAGTCCATAAGGTATCATACTCTAATAAAAATGCAATCGCAATAAAAAATAACAACATAATTACATCCATGATTCTCCCTAACACAATCGTTCCCATTGCTTTCTCCACAGGGATTTTCTCTGCATGATTCAGCGCAGCAGCACGAGCCACTTCTCCCATTCGAGGAATAAATAAATTGACAAAATAGGTGATAAAAACGGCGATAATACTATTATACAACTTTGGTTGATAACCTAGCGGAGCTAAAGTTAAATTCCAACGCATCGCTCTACTTACATTACTTAAAGTAAAAGCAAGTAAAGCAGTAATCACCCATAGAGGATTTACACTCCAAAAATCAACTTTTATTTTTTGTAAAAAATCACACTCTTCTTTAGTTATTCCTTTTATAGCACATTCCGCTAAATATGCCTCATTATAATTACTGAAAATGTAGTATAAAATGGTAAACCCTACAGTAAATGAAACGATAATAAAGATGATATTGCGAATAGTATTTTTCAAAGAGTATTTTTTACTGATTTAATATTTTAGCTGTTAAACTACTTCCGAACTGTACTTGCCGACTTTAAATTATCAAAATCATTGATCAATTTAAAACAGTTGAATCTTTACCAAAAACAAACCCGAATTTTCTAAATAAAAATTCGGGTTTGTTTTGCAAGATCCAGAAAAATTAAGGTCTGATACTATCCTCTTGCCATTTAATAAGATTTGGGCACCCTTGGTATGCTCGATCAATTTTAATATATGTACTACCTATTTTTTCTTCGATCCAACTACTCATAAATTGTGCTTTCCGTTCCTCTATGGCACCTGTTCGAATTTTATTATAATCTTGTTTTAAATTTGCTCGATGTGGATCAGTTCGTGATTGTAAATAGATGACACGATACATTATTTCTCCTCTCTCCTCAAACTCGATAGGTTGAGAGATATCGCCCACTTTCATCGTGTCAATCGTAAAGTAAATATCTGGATCCAAATCAGCAATTTCGAAAAAAGTATTACCCGTTTTTGGATTAACCATTCGTCCATCATTATTAAAACTTTGTTGTTCTTTATTTGAATATATTTTCACTGCATATGAAAATTTTAAAGAATCGACTGAAATTAAATTCCTAACTGTATCCAAAATCCCTAATGATCGAATTTTATCATCTTCGGTCAAATTAGGTCGTAATAGAATATGACGGACATTAATTGAATTTCCACGTCGATCGAGTAATTGTATGAAGTGATAACCAAAGTCAGTCTCAATTATTTCCGAATATTCCTCTTTCTCTAGGTTGTATGCAGTCGCTTCAAATTCAGGAACATAGCTTCCTCTTTTTGCCCATCCTAAGTTTCCTCCTTGTTGTCCTGAAGATAAATCGGCAGAATACTTTTTGGCTAATTCCGCAAAATCTTCTCCTCCTTCAACTATTCTTTTCCTAATATCTTCAAGAACTGCTTTAGTGCGATCTTTCTCTCCTTCGTTGACCCGAGGCTTATAAACAATTTCACCTAATTCAACTTCTGAATTAAAATAAGGTAAACTATCTTTTGGGATTCGTGCATAGAAAGCTTTTACTTCAGAAGGTGTAACAGTTGCATCCTGCATGACGTTTCCTTGCATTCTTTCTACTAGTAATTTATTTTTTAAATCTTCTCTAAATCGACTTTTTACTTCTGCAGTTGACTGGCCATAGAAGTCTTCAAATTGTCGAACATCACCTCCCATATAACTTAATATCTGATCAATCCGAGCACTTAATTGTGCTTCCACTTCTTCGTCTCCTACCTCTATACTATCCAATCTTGCTTGGTTCAACATCAAACTTGATGCAATCAAGTTTTCAAATAAATTACATTTTGCCTCTTCTGGAACATAACCACGTTCCTCTGACATTTGTGCAAATACTTGCTCTAAATCAGACAACAAAACATATTCATTCCCCACATTAGCAATAATTTTATCGATTACTTTTTTGTCCTGACCTAACAGGAAATTAGAAGCCATCAAAATGACAAAAAAGAATAATACTATTTTTTTCATAAGAAGTTTTTTTGGATTTGAGATTTTAATATTTAAGTACTAGTATTTACCAATATTCAAATTTAAACAACTCAACACCTTTTTATTTTGTAAATATTTTAACGTTCTTTTTACCGGTTTCCCTATCATAAAGTTCTTCTTTTCTTTGATCCAGTAAAACCATTTTCCTTTTATGCAAAATTACCTTTTTGATTTGGTCTTCAATATATCCTAAAGGTGCTAAACCATTACTTGATTTTTTTTCAAATACTTCCAAAAAATAAAAGTGATTTTCGTCCGACTGATTTAAATTTTGTGCCAGATTCAAATTACTCACTTGTGGGAGCTGGGCTTTTAAATCACTTTGTTGATACCAAGAGTCTCTCTCCAACATATAAAAAGAAGCATTTTGTCTGGCATAATCTTTCATTTTCTGAAAGTCTTCACTTTTGCTACTACTCCACCAAGATCTTAATTGCCCTAGATTCGGAGAAGACTTTGGAACCTTTATGAGAAAACAACGAAGAATACTTGATTGGAGTTGGTACTGTTCTTTATTTTCCTCGTAATAAGTTAATATTTCTTGATCAGAAATAACTGAATCCAATTGAGTTTCAACTAAATATTGTTCGTAATTATATCTAACTAAAGACATGCGATAATCCCTTACCAACTCATCAATATTCAAATCTGCAGGAATATTTTTTTCAGCTTCCAACATCAAAAGAGTTTCGCGAGTCCAACGTTCCACTTCCGCATTAATGATTTTGGTACTGTCTTCAGAAGTTGCACCTTCCGGTACCATTCCTTCCAACTCCGATAAAAATAATTTCTTGGAAAACACCTTCGCTAATTCCACATCAGTTTCTTCCATTGGCTTTTCAACAGGTGTACAGCTAGCCATGAAACAAATTGTCAATAATGAAATAAAGCAGAAGAATTTTAGTATATTTTTCAATTATAAAAAGTTTTGGATCAAGGTTGAACAAATTTTGGAAATCAATCGCTCACCAATAACAGTTTATCATTTCTTTATGAGTGTTTCGAAAACTTCGTTATTGATTTTTACCTCGAAAGTTTTCTTTAATTCTTTTACCCATTCTCTTTCTAAGTGGTCTTGATAATCAGCCACAACATAACCTCTCGCTTCTTTCAACGTTTTTGAACTAGTAGGAAGTATTTTCTCAATTTTCAAAAAGTTATGAGATAAATCTCTTTTATTAATTTCTGTTGCAGATATCGAACCTTTTTTCCAAGGCAAATTATTGACAACTTTATTTTTCCCTTGCTCTACAATTTCAGTTCGGTGTGATAAAATATTTTCCCCTTTCTTGTTATATTTTTTCAACGATTTCTCCGGCGTCTTTTTCTTCGTATACTTCCGGATTTTTGGTAAACATTTAATTTCATCTTTTTTCAAAGTATAAAAACTCACTTCAGCTCGTTCATTCCAAAAGTATTTTCGATTCTTTTTGTGGGTTGCAAAGTATTGTTCCAAACCAGTTGAATCCTGAGAAGCCTTATCCCAAACTAAAATTTTAGTTGCCTCAAAAAGTAAAATTCCTTCTTCATATTCCCTCATCAATGCTTTAAACTCTGGATACTTTTTATCCAATTGTTGTTCTTCATACTGCATCAATGTTTCTGAAACATATTTGTCATATAAAAACTTCACAACTTCTAACCTTGATTTACTCCTTCCTAGTCTTAATCTGTCCCTAGAGTTTTTTTGAGAAAAAGTTTCGAAATTTGCTATACTATATTTGTTATCGACTCCTAATGAAAATAACACCTTATCTGCATATTTATATCCAGGTTTCCACCGATGAGTCATAAAATCATCTCCAACTAAAGAAGCAAACATATTATATGCTTTCCGATTTTCTGTAAAATTTGCCTCTTGCTTGATGCGATTAAGCATAGAAATTTTTGCCATTTCATATCGACTATCTTTCTGTACTTTAGGTTGTAATTTTCTTTTAGCTATATCAAAAGTTTCTGTTGTCTTTTTTCTGAGTCGCTTGATGATGTGCCATCCAGCCTGGGTTTCAATGGGAGTAGTATATTCACCATCTTTGGCAAGTCCAAATGCCGCATTCTCAAAAGATCGCTCGTATTTATTGATTCCAAAAAATCCAATTTTCCCTCCTTTACTGGCAGAAAGATTATCTTGAGAATATGCTCTTGCCAATGTTTCAAATTCAGCACCTGCCTGCAACGCAGCAGAGATACTGTCGATCCTCACTTTTGCAGCACCCCCTTTATCTTTAGGGTCTTTTCTAATCAAAATATGTGCAGCTTCTATTTCACCTCTCGCAGCTCGACTTCCGTTAACCTTAATGATATGATACCCAGCCGCAGATTTTACCACTTTGGATTCCCCATCTTTTAAAGAATAAGCTGCAGTTTCAAATTCATAAAAACCATCAGGTAATAACGCAGTCATATATCCAAGATTCCCACCATTAGTTTTTGCTGATTTATCGTCAGATTTTTCAGCAGCAACTTTTGCAAAATCTGCACCTCCATCAATAGCAGTTTTTAAATTATTAATTTTACTAAATGCAGCTAAAGTATCTTTTGGTGTTGCAGTTGGCGGTACTAAGACCATAATATGGCTGATGTCAATATCCCTTAGAGAACGATCATAAGCCTCTTGAACTAATCTTTCCGTTACTTCTTTATCAACTAAATAGGAATTAGCTAATTGTTTTCGATAGCCAGCCAGCTCTTGTTGTAGTACAGGAATAGTATCTAATTTCATTTCTTTTGCTCGCTGTACTTTTAATTTAAATTTAATATATAAATCCAAATACTCGTCTAATGATTTTTTAGAAAAATCAGCTTTATCACCATTTGTTTTAGAGTAAATATATTCAAATTCAGAAAGCTGAACAGGATTGCCTTCTACCGAAAACAATATCGGGTCATTCGTTTGAGCGAACGAATTTTGAAATCCAAGGATTAAAATTGTGGTAAATAATAAAATAAATCGCTTTGACATTATAATTTCTTTTTAAAGTTTTAGCTTTTTATAAAAAATAAGATTGTGAGTCATTGAAAAAAATACGTTATTGTAGAAAAACACCGCAAAATTAGCAATTCTAAGTACAAAAAGGTAATAATAAAGATTTAATGTTTTATAGAAAAAGGGAAAATGTCGGGTATTTCATCTTAAAAAATGACCTTTACTTTTAACGTAAAAAATATTCCCTTTGATCCGTTAAATTAATGCAAAAAGCCCAGTAGAGAGCAATGATTTGCATTTCTACTGGGCTAATTAAATCTTTTGCAAGACTATTCCTCCAAAAGGGACAACTCCTTAGCTATTTTATAAAACCATTCCTCTTGTTGCTCTTTATCCAAACTGTGCCTAGACATTAAATCAAATGCATTCTGCTCTGTTTTCCAATTATCAATAAATGAGTTAACAAAATTTTCAAAATCTGCTTCCTCTCCACATTTAAATTTTCGCTTTTTCAATGACCTCCTTAACCTTCTTGCTGATAACTCTGTAATATCAAAGTGAATTTGTTCATGAATTAAATGGTAATCAGTAAGTGCCTCCTCTTTTACCCATGACTCATCTTTTTCAAAATAAGCTTGTACTTTAAAAGTGATTTCTCCATCTTTACAACCTTTGTAATGTATAATGCCAGAGGAAGTTAAAGCAGAAATTGATTCATAGTCGAACCGAGGTTCTCCCTCAAAATCATCCCAAGTAAGCTTATAATCAGATGACCAATAAATAACATCATCAGAGTCGGTACTCGTTCCAAAGAGAATTATTGAAAGTCCGAGTAAAACTTGTAGACCAAAGTTTTTCTTTTTCATGAGGATCATTTTTTTTTAAATACAGGCCATTGTATCTTGTCTTAGATTGATTTTTAAGCAAAAAAAGTTTTTATATATTTTTAGAAACCGAATAAATATTATTATAATTTCCGAAGAAAATAACTACTCATATCAGTAATTACCATAACAGAAAATGTGATGAAATTACAATTCGAAAGAAGGATCCCAAAAATGTTTTTTGAAATCAACGATGGTATTATTTTCAACCTCAATACCCTCATTCTCTAATAAATGTTTCATCATTGTTGGGCTCGAAAAATGATTCCGTCCACTTAGTTCACCTTTTCGGTTTACGACTCTGTGAGCAGGTACATTTCCATCAGTAAAACTTTTATTCAATGCCCACCCAACCATTCTTGCTGATCCTAATTCAAGATAATTAGCAATTGAACCGTAAGTACTAAATCGACCAAAAGGAATAAGACGAGTAACTTCATAAACATCTTTAACATAATTTCTTTTATCCATAATTAAGCTTAAATCAATTTTATTGGTTCGAGGAAAAATCCTATTGTCAGAAGGAAACAAGATTTTTTTAACCGACTTTTTAAAAATAGTTTTTCTGAAATCATTTTATCAAAAATTGAAAAAATATAATCAAGAATCTATTTCTTAAATAAGTCAAAGGACTTAATTACTTTTACTTCACTTTATGAATAATAGTATTATAACCTATGGGGATACTAATAAAATTGTATAATTAGGTAGGGGAGATATTTTTAATCTTTAGGGAGGGTATATAAACAATACCAAATACTATTCCTTTATTTCTTATTTGGAGTAAATCACATAAAACTTATTGATAAACTTTTAAGATTAGATCTGTCGGAATAAAGTTCAACCAAAATAAAATTCAACGAAATCAATAACATAATGTTAAAAATTAAGATTAAAGCAAGTCAAATTACAAATTTAACTGATGCACGGTATTTCGCTGCATGGGAAGTAGAATGGTTAGGGTTCAATTTTGACCAAGGTACAGAGCATTATATTTTACCGCAAAATATGAAAGCGATCAAAGAATGGGTGGAAGGTGTAAAAATGGTTGGAGAATTTTCATTTGCCACAGCGGAGGATATTAATGAGGCGGTTGAATTATTGGAATTACACACTGTACAAGTTGGTATGTTTACTGAAGTGCCTGTCTTAAAAAAAATTACAGCAGCACCAGTCATTAAAGAAGTTGTGATTTCTCCTGATGTTGATGAAGTCAGTTTGAAAAATCATTTAGAACAATGTGCTCCACATGTGGAATATTTTTTATTGTCTTTTGAAAAAAGTGGGACTACTTGGGAAATGCTAAAAAATGGCGAATCTCAGATAGGGAGTGTATTATTAAAAAAGCTATGCGCAAAGTATAAAATTATTTTAAGCATCAACCTTTCCCAAAATTCATTGGATGAAATTTTATCGATTCCAAACTTACATGCTTTAAATGTAACAGGAGGAGAAGAGGAAAAGGTGGGAGTAAAATCATTCGATGAGTTAGACGAAATTTTTGAAACTCTTGAAATTTTAGTTTAAGTGAGCTTAACAAAGTTAACCTAAATTAAGAATCGCCATTTCTCAAATTGAAAAATGGCGATTCTTAATTTAAAAACCACGGTAGATTTCAGTAGATTAAATCACCCTAACAATACTCTTACAAGTCCCGAAATAGTTTTTCCATCTGCTTTCCCAGCCAATTGTTGTGAGGCCATACCCATAACCCTTCCCATATCTTTCATAGAAGATGCTCCCGTCTTTTCGATAATTCCTTTAATGAAATTTTCAAGCTCAGTAGCATCCATTTGCTTGGGTAAATATCTATTTAAAACTTCAATCTCTTCTCTTTCTTTAACTGCCAAATCTTCACGATCCTGTTTTTCATAAATATCTAAAGAATCTTTTCGTTGCTTAACTAATTTTTGAACTATTTTGATTTCACCTGCATCATCTAACACTTTTCCACTTCCATCTGTTTTAGCTAAAAGAATTGCTGATTTGATAGCTCTTAATCCACGAAGCGAAACTGCATCTTTTGCTTTCATTGCAATTTTAATGTCATCATTAATTCTTAATTCTAAACTCATTTTGTCATTTTTGAATTTCAAGAATAATTTAACTTTCGTTTAAGTAAAAATTCCTAAAATGATTAATTAAATAAAAATATAATTGTTTATAGTTTTTTTGAATAAAAATTCACTAACCTTCCTCTAATGCTTCTTCAATCAATAATGTCAATCTCACAAAATCTTCCACAGAAAGTTTTTCAGGACGAAGAGTAAATAATTTATTTTCAAATAATTCTTTTCCTGCCTCCTCCTTTTCCTTAAAAAATAGTTTCATGGTGTTTCTCAACATTTTTCGTCGTTGTCCAAATGCTTGCTTTACCACTCTTCGAAACATTTTATAATCGCAACCTAACTCAAGATTTTCTTTTCGAGTCATTTGAATTACACCTGATTGAACCTTAGGTGGTGGATCAAAATTCATTCGATCAACAGTAAATAAATACTTCCCATTATAAAATGCCTGAATCAAAACACTTATTACTCCATATACTTTAGAACCTGGTTTTGCGACGATTCGTTCTGCTACTTCTTTCTGAAACATTCCAACCATCTCAGGAATAATTTCTTTATAGTCAAGCATTTTAAACATAATCTGTGAGGAGATATTATAAGGGAAATTTCCGATTAGACCGAATTGTTCCCCATCAAATATTTCATTCAGATTTGATTTTAAAAAGTCACCTGAGATAATCTTATCCATTAGTTGAGGGAAATTCTTTTCCAAATAACTAACCATGTCTCTATCTGCCTCCACTACTTTTAAGTCGTATTCTTTTTGTAACAGATATTTTGTCAACATTCCTTTCCCTGGACCAACTTCTAAAACATGAGAATATGAATTGGTCAACTTTAATCCATCCGCAATTTCCCCAGTTATAATTTCACTATTTAAAAAGTGTTGTCCAAATGATTTTTTTGCTTTCAAAATTTATTTATTTTTTAGTAATAAGTACTGTGTATTTCGTTATTGTTGAAAATGATATTTTTGAATGTAACAACACCTTATTTTACAATTATCAAAATCAAGTTTATTACTTTTTTTAAGATACTTAAAAATTTGATATTCAGTGGTAAGTTTCTTAAAACATCAGTTTCTCAAGCCTCAAAATTTCGTATTAATTCTTTATATTTGCCCATTATTTTTAAAAACAATTTATAACAAAATCAAAAGCTGGAACGATGTTTAAGTTTGAGTTATAAATAACTTATCTTATACGGGTTACCTTTTTGAAACCTAAATTCTTCGGATGAATACTAAAATTTCGATAAAAAGATCGAACAAATATAAAGATGATCTCATAATTCTTTCTAATAAAAATAATTTAAGTTGGGCAACCGATTTTTTACCAAAATCAGATGAAGCATTTTTAAAATCTGCTGCAAAGAAAGAAATCAATTTTGTATTTATACCCAATGTGGACAGAAATGTTGTTATTCAATTTTTAAAAAAAGGGGGAAATGCATCCTACCAAAAAGAAGATGTACGCTTGGCTGGGAATGAAATTTTACAAATACTATCCAATTATAAAGTTTCAAAAGTTGAAATCCTAAATCAATGTAAGGAGAATAATACATTGGAATATGTGGAAGGAATGGCATTGGGTAATTACCAGTTTTTGAAATACTTTAAGGATCGTAAAGAAAAAGAAAATTCACTTAGAGAAATTAAAATTAATAAATCCTCAGCTGCCGAAAAAGATGTAAGAAATTTAATCTCGGTTTTGGAAGGGACTTGCGAAGCTAGAGATTTAGTGAATGAACCATTTTCATTTTTGACCGCACCGCAATTAAGTAAAGAAATTCAAAAAATTGGAAAAATTTCTGGTTTCTCGGTACAAGTCTTTGGCAAAAAGAAAATTGAGCAATTGAAAATGGGAGGTATCCTTTCAGTCAACCTAGGAAGTATCGACCCACCTCGATTTAATATTTTAACTTGGAAACCTAAGAATGCCACAAATAAAAAACCAATCATTTTAGTTGGGAAAGGAATTGTATATGATACTGGTGGATTAAGTTTAAAACCTACCGCAAATTCCATGGATTTCATGAAGTGTGATATGGGTGGTGCAGCAACAGTTATAGGTGCAATGAGTGCTATTTCAAAAGCACAACTACCACTTCATGTTATTGCCTTAGTTCCCTCTACTGATAACCGCCCTGGTTTGAATGCCTACGCTCCCGGAGATGTAATCACCATGTATGACGGAACAACTGTTGAGGTATTGAATACTGATGCCGAGGGAAGATTAGTATTAGCAGATGCCCTACACTTTGCTAAAAAATATAATCCAGAATTAGTTTTGGACTTTGCTACATTAACTGGCGCAGCAGCACGAGCTATAGGTGAAGATGGAGTTTGCTTTATGGGAACAGCTAATAAAAAAGTAAAAAGTGATTTAGAAAAAAGTGGGTTTAATGTTTATGAAAGATTAGTAGAATTTCCACTTTGGAGAGAATTTGGCGAGCAAATGAAGTCCAATATTGCAGATCTTAAAAATCTTGGTGGACCTGCAGCAGGAATGATTACTGCAGGAAAATTTTTAGAACATTTTACAGGTGGAGAATACCCTTGGGTACATTTTGATATTGCGGGTCCAGCATATTTAAAAGTTGCCAATGGCTATCGAACTAAAGAAGGAACTGGTGTAGGAGTAAGGTTGATGTTTGACTTCTTAAAAAAATATAACTCTTAAAAAAATTCTACGATAATGGAAAAGAAAAAAATTGGAATTAGCATTGGTGATATTAATGGTGTGGGATTAGAAGTAATCCTTAAAACGGTGTCTGATAAAAAGATTTTGGATTTTTGTACACCAATTGTTTATGCTTCGTCGAAAGTAGTTTCATATCATAAAAATATGATAGATTTAGAAGACTTTCATTTTCAATCTATTAATTCAGGACAGAATCCTTATCATGGAAAAGTTAACGTTGTAAACTGTTGGAATGAGGATGTTAATATAACAATAGGTGCTCCTTCTGTAAATGGTGGAAAATATGCCTACAAGTCATTAGCCGCAGCTACACAAGAATTAAAGGATGGATATATTGATGCTTTGGTGACGGCACCCATTCATAAAAAAGGAATGCAAGATACTGGGTTTCAATTTACCGGTCATACCGAATATTTGACAAAAGAATTAAATGGAATCGAAAGTTTAATGTTAATGGTCAATGATAGTTTGAGAGTTGGGGTAGTGACTAATCATCTTCCACTCAAGGATGTTGCAAATGCAATTACAAAGGAAAAAATTGGAAATAAATTAAAAATTCTAAATAAAACCTTGAAACGTGACTTTGGAATTGAACGACCTTCCATTGCAATTCTTGGGTTAAACCCACATGCAGGTGACGGTGGAATTTTGGGAGATGAAGAAGAAAGGTTAATTCGACCTATTATTATAGAAAGTAAAAAGAAAGGTTACATTGCCAATGGTCCATTTCCTGCCGATGGTTTCTTTGGCTCAGGTGACTATCGGAAATTTGACGGAATTTTAGCTATGTATCATGATCAAGGTTTAGTACCATTTAAAGCACTTTCATTTGGTGAAGGTGTTAATTTCACAGCAGGGCTTTCTGCAATTAGAACTTCTCCTGATCATGGAACCGCATTCAATATTGCAGGAATGAACATGGCAAATCCGAGTTCTTTTCGAAGAGCATTATTTTTAGCAATTGACATCGCAAAACAAAGAGGGAACTTCGATAAGAGTCATGAAAATCCAATTATAAGTAGAAGTAAAAAATATACTCAAGGAGAAGATGAAATGATTAAAGATGGTAAGGGAGGAAAAAAAAAATAAAGATCTAACTAAAATATTACACAATTTGTAAAAAAAGAAAGAAAAGAGGCTTTTGGAATTCCAAAAACCTCTTTTTAAATTATCATCAAAGTAATATTTTTAGTTTTTTATTTAAAATAATAACTATCTCTTCTCAAATAAAATTAAGGCACTATTCAATATTATGTTACCTCCTTTTGAAGCAAACTTTTTCAGACCATCTCCTCTTTTATAATCATCAGGTAAAACAAAGGCTTCAGGTGCATACTTTGAGTTAGGAACTGGAAAAGGTTGAGGATTCAGTGGAAAACTTTGAGAAATGACCTTGTCTAACTCTGATGCACCAACGCTTGCAATATTTACTGAACGCTCTTCAGCCAATAAATCATATTGATGCAATTTGTATTTTTTGATTGTATTGATCAATTTGTGTGCATATTTTTTATCTGTTGCATATCCACATTTTTTCAAACCATGAGCCCATTTTTTAAAATCCGTACGTTCGTAAGTAAACAACCTTTCGTATCTTGGATTGTCCGTCAGGAACTCAGAATGATCTACATATGAATCTTCTGCGTTATCATAAGATCGAAAGCAAGATTTCACTAATCTTCCATTCTTGTAATCATCATCTTTGATAAAAAATGTTGGCCCAGTCCAAGTACTTTTACATTTTATTCCAAAATGATTATTGGCCTTAAGAGCCAAAGAACCATTTCCCCAAGATGACTCTAAAATTCCTTGGGCTAAAGTTATACTTGCAGGGATCCCACTTCGGTGCATCTCACGAACAGCAATTTTTTGATACGTTTCAATGTAATTTGTTGGTTGAGCAAAACTACTTTTTGAAAGTACACAAAGTAAAAAGACAACTAATCCCCCGAAAATAAATCTTGATTTGAACATAAAAATAACCTTTTTATAAATTTGAAAAAATCACTTTGTTAGAATCCAAAATTGAGGGATATTTTAGATAAAGGAGGTTATCTTTCTATTGGAGGGAATTGAAAGGATAGTTAAGTGATATAATACTTAAACTATTACAAAAACCATGGCAAACATATACTGAAAATCACAAATAGCAGATTCCTTGAATATTTTAAAATAATATTGTGACATTCATTTTCTATTGAATACTCTTAAAGGGAATGGATAAAATTTAAATTACAATATATCTTAATTCGTATTTTACTGGAAACAAGTAGTTTAAATGTTATTAAAAAAAACAAATATTAAAAACAAGGTGAATTAGAAAAGAATCAATTATAAAGTGTTACAACTATTTAAGCTATTTTTTACATTTTAAGAATTTTTTATTTTTCCTGGTATGGCACGTTAGTTGCAAATCAAAAATTATTCAAGAATTACTCTCCTATTTTTTCTAGCAAAAATTATTTACGCACCACGCTTTAGTTTTATATTTCTATAATTCAACTTTAACTTGCTTTTTATTTTGTAAAATGCCAAATATTTAATTTTTTTATAGTTTTAAAAAAAAAGGTTATTTTTGCAAAACAAACTTTATAAGTTTCAATTTCAAATAAATTGATTTTTTTAACAAACATACTATTTTTAATATGGGTAAAAATGCAGATCCTGTAAAAACTCGTTATAGTAACAATGAGTTATCTGAATTCCAGAAGATAATTGAAGAAAAATTAATTGAGGCTAAAAAGCAATTAATGTTTTATAAAAATCAGTTATCTGAAATGGCCGATAATCCAGATACTAAAGTTAAAGGTTTAGATGATGGTTTGAGTACTGTCGAAAATGAACGTTTAAGTTCCATGGCTTTAAGAATGCAGAAACATATTCAACATTTAGAAAATGCTAAGCTTCGCATCCAAAATAAGGTTTATGGAATTTGCAGAGTTACAGGGAAATTAATTGCCAAAGAACGTTTAGTTGCTGTTCCACATGCGACATTAAGCATAGAGGCTAAAGAAAAAAGGTAAAAGAAATAAATGTATGCTTGAATGAAAATAGTGATTATACTTTTGATAAGTATAATCACTATTTTCATTTAAGCATACTTATGTATATTTGCGCTTAATTTGAGTCATTTTAGGCAAAAAGTAAATTTCAAGAGTTTGAAGAAATCACATATTTTAGTTCTTATTGTTTTAGTGGTACTTATCGTTGACCAGTCACTTAAAATTTGGGTGAAGACCAATATGTTCATAGGAGAGGATTCTTTTATTGATTGGAGTTGGACTCCAATATGGGCAAGAATTCATTTTATAGAAAATCCAGGAATGGCATTTGGAATTGAATTATGGGGAGAAAATGGGAAATTGATTTTAAGTTTATTTCGAATAGTAGCTGTTGGACTTTTAATTTATTTTATTCGGACACTTCTAAAATCAAAAGCCTCTATAGGTTTGTTAGTCAGCTTTTCGTTAATACTGGCAGGTGCAATAGGAAACATTCTCGATAGTGCTTTTTATGGTCTATTTTTTTCTGCGTCATACCATGGATCAATTGCTCAATTCCTTCCAGATGGAGGAGGATACGCTGGATTCCTTCATGGTAAAGTCGTAGATATGTTTTACTTTCCAATTTATGATGGTTTCTTCCCTGAATGGATACCATACATAGGAGGAAAAGATTTCTTATTTTTTAGACCGATTTTTAATATTGCAGATATTGCCATCAGTGTTGGTGTAATTAGCATTTTATTATTTCAGAGAAGCTTTTTTAGTTCGGAAGTAAGTTTAAATTCAGCTGAAACTAACAAAGCAGCCCCACTTGATTTAAGTACAAAAATAGATACATCTTTATTAAATGACGAGGTTGAAAATCAGGTAACAAAATTAGAGGTAAATGACACAAAAGTAAACGATGAAGATTTAACTTAAAACTTCTACGGTATGTCAAAAAGAAAAAGGGTGGTGTCAAAGACATCACCCTTTTTCTTTACTTTGGTAATGGGGACTAACTTATCTTTTTATTCAGCATCTAAAAAAGCATCCACAGCTTTCAATACACTAGCTACTCTAGGGTAGTCAATACTATAATGAATAAATTTTCCTTCTCTCTTAGTAAGCACGACACCAGCAATTCTTAAAATTCTTAGATGCTGTGAAGTGATAGACTGTTCAAGTTTAAGTGTATTGTAAATTTTGTTGACATTGATTGTCTCATTATCATCAATAAACTCTAAAATTTGCAACCTAAGTGGATGGGCTAATGCCCTGAGTATTTCGGCAGAGTTTTTCAACCTTTCATTGTTGATATTTACTTTCGCCTTTATCATAGGTACGGGTTTTAGTATTTGGAAAAGAATAATAAATTATAAACAAATATGCAATTTTTATTCTTTTTAACAAAAGAATAATCAAAAAAAAGCGGCAAATCCAAGGATTTACCGCTTTTTATTTTCTTAAGATCTAATAAGCTTAAGTCTAATCAAATGTATCATTTTTTCATATAAAGCGATTAAGTGCTATTGAAAAATTCAGATGATGATTCATGCAACTTTTAAGCTGCTAACTCTTCTACTAATCTTGAAATCTGATTCAAGCGATCAGCATCCAAGGAGTAATAAATGAACTTTCCTTGTCTGTCTGTTGCCACTACTCCTGCTCTTCTAAGGATAGCCAAATGCTGTGATGCAACTGATTGCTCTAATCTCAATTTGATATAGATATCAGTAACAGTCATCTTAGAGTTTTCTTCCAATAAATCAATAATTTTTTGACGTAATTTGTGGTTAACTGCTCGTAAAACTAGAACAGCTTTACGTAATTCAGAATAGTCTAATTGAATGTCTTTTTTCCCTTTTTTTAGAATGACAGTTTCATTCTTTTGCTTTCTCATATTAATATGTTTTTTTGATTAAAAAATATTACTCATAGTAAAATCAAAATGTAGAATTCATAGTATTTATCTGTTATATAACTATATACTATTTTAATGCCAAAAATTATATATAAGTTAATGTTGTAAGATATAAAGTATCTGATACTTAACAAAAAATAGAAGCAGCAAAAAGTGAATAAATACTTTTTGTAATTTGTTTTATCGTCATATCATTCTATATTTCAAATAGCTGACATGCAATATTTTGTGGGCTTAACTTAAAATTATTTTCAATATTAATTGCTTTGCAAATCTATTCTTAGAGTCACAATCTACTCAATAAAATACAGTAGAAATATCCTTATTATTTTGGAGAAAAAAACTATAAAACCTTCCTAGGAATTGTGATGTTAGGAGACTTGTAGTAAAGGGGAGAAAAATAGGCTACATCAGAAAATTTATTTTCATCAAAATACTTTTTTGCTAAAAAACTAAGATGTTTTGCTGAGCAAATAATAGGACTAAATTTAGCAAAAGAAGAAGTCAAAATTGGTTGACATTTCTCAGCCCCATTGCCACAAAAAATAATTGTTTCTTCTCTCAAAAAAAAGTCATCAAAGACATTTTCTTCAACAATTAAGGCATTAACACCCTGTTCTTCTTCTCCCATCAAATTGTACATTGCCGTGTAAACTTCCATGCGCCTTGCATCAATCATGGGACAATAGTGGGCTTCCTGCTTTTCATGATTTGCACAAGCCCATGCTAAGGCTTCTAAAGTATCAATAGCTATCAGTGGTTTTTCTAAGGCATAACAAATTCCCTTAGCAACAGAGACACCAATTCGAAGGCCAGTATATGATCCTGGACCTTGACTAATTGCAACTGCATCTAAATCAGCTAATATTAAATTTACCTTCGCCAAACATTCTTGAATGAGTATTGTCAAAGTTGATGCATGACTAAACCCTTTAACAGTCTCCGCTAAGGCAATTGTTTCCCCTTCATGACTTAAGCTCACCGAACAGATATCTGTAGCTGTCTCTATGCAAAGTATTTTTGACATTTATAGTTATTTCTTTTTTGCTATCTAATTGATCAACTCGCTCATTTTTGTGAATAAAAAAAAGCGACTCAAAAATATAAATTTTGAACCGCTTTTCATTATAGTTTTTTAAAAGCTTCTACCTTATTTATTATTCAAAAGATCATTATATTTTTTCTGATCTCTCAATATGCTAATTGCATCTTTGATTTCTTGATCGTTTTTCAGTCCCATCTGAATTTTTCCTCTTTGGAAATAATATCGACCCACAATCTCCTTTTCTATTTCATTAATGATCGCATCTTTGTGTTGAACCAAATCATTTTTTTTCTCCTCCTTAATTTTAGCTATCATACTCGAGATATCACTTTCAATAGACACCAAAAGCTTTTCTTTTTCAGCTTGCTTCATCCAAGCTTTCATCATCTTTTCACTTTGAGTTTCATATTCAAAATTAGTATCATTTAGAAATTTCACAAAACCATCGAAATCGGTAAATTCAAATTCTTGAACTGTTCCAATTTTTTCATTCTTGATAGCAAATTGAGTAGCAAAATCAAAAATTGCATTTTCTTTTAATAAGCTTTTTATAATACTTATGTCATTCGGACTTTCCAATGCTAGGTCTGGTTTTACTCCTCCTCCATCAAGAACTTGCCTTCCATTTCTAGTTGTAAATTCAGCCCGCAGCGAATCTGGAATATTTACTGGCTCCCCATTTTTATATTCCACTCCCTGTATACATCTTCCACTCGGAATGTAATATTTGGCAGTAGTCATTTTTACTCTAGAGTTATAACCAACATCACGTGTATTTTGAACTAAACCTTTTCCATAAGATCGTTGACCAACTAAAACACCTCTGTCTAAATCTTGTAATACTCCAGAGACGATTTCAGAAGCAGAGGCAGATCCTTTATCAATTAATACCGCCAAGGGAATTTCACGATCAATTGGATTGTTCAACGTTTTAAAACTTCTATCCCAGTCTATAACTTTTCCTTTTGTGGAGACGACCATCTCACCTTTCGGTATAAATACATTTGAAACATTTACTGCTTCAGTTAATAATCCTCCTCCATTTCCTCGAAGGTCAAAAATTACTCCTTGTAAGTTTGGATTTTCTTCTTTTAATTTCTTTAGAGCATCTCCAACATTTCTTCCTGCGTCTCTCGTGAATGTAGTTAGAGTCAAATATCCAATATCATCGCTAACCATAGAATAAAATGGAACGTTTGGCACTTTTACCTCATCACGAAGTAATGAAACTCTTATCTCGTTTGGAGTCCCAGGTCGCTCAATAGTTAAAATAACTTCAGTTCCGGGAAATCCTTTAAGGAAATCCATGATGTCATTAGAAGTTTTCCCTTTGGCAGATTTCCCATCAATTGCTTTGATCACATCCCCTGCTTTCAAACCTGCTTTTTGAGCTGGACAATTATCGTAAGGTTCAGTAATTGTAATATAATCTCCTACTCTTTTAATAATAGCACCGATTCCATTATATTTCCCTTCAGTTATATACCTAAAACCCTCAATTTCTGATTCAGATATATAGTTTGTGTATGGATCTAAAGACTCCAACATCGCATCCACACCTGTTCGCATCAATTTGGCAGGGTCTAAATCATCCACATAGTACGTATTGATTTCCTTATAAAGGTTAGTGAAAATTTCAATGTTCTTCGAAATCTCAAAGTATTTACCATTGCGAGAATGGTCGGCTTTAGTAGCCATTCCAAGGAAAGCTAGTGAAAAGATTAATGCTATTTTTGTTATTTGTCTCATGACTGAGTAAAGTGAATTTTATGAAAGAATTTGTCTAGAGAAGAACGTTTAAATATTAGTTTAAATTTTAGAACCGTTTATTTAATTAAAGGTAAATAATTTATCACGTGCAAACCACCTAATTATTAATTTAGAAAGAGTGGTAGATTTAATTTAAAAGTCAAATCGAAGGGAAATATGATATTTATAAATAATAAAAACAGTGCCAATGAAATAGCAACCGCATAAGAATTTGAGATTATCTGATTATTTTAGGAATTTTATTATTATTTCAAGGAACTCTTTTGGTGCTTCAGCATGAACCCAATGTCCTACTTTATCAATAGTTTTGATCTTGGCATTTGGAAAAAAAAGCTTTGTTGTTTCAAAATTAGCTCTTGTTATATATTTTGAAAGACCACCTTTGACAAAAAGGGTTGCGTTTTCATAAATTTCATCTTCTTTTATTTTAGATAAAATGACTTGGTAATTTTGATGAATAACGGGTAAATTCATTTTCCAAATATATTTCCCATCCTTGCCACGAGTTAAGTTTTTTAGTAAAAATTGCCGCACTCCAAAATCTTTAATTTGAGTTTGCAAAATAGCATCGGCCTGCTTTCGACTTTCTATTGTATCTAAATCTAAACCCAAAAGTGCATTAAAAATAATTTCATGACCTCCTTCATAACTTTCATTAGCAATATCAACTATTACTAATTTTTCAACCATATCGGGATAATCTGTTGCGAACTGCATCGCAGTTTTTCCTCCCATCGAATGACCAATTATTCGGGCGGAATACATCCAATGGCTTTCCATAAATCTTTTCAAATCCTCCGCCATTACTTTATAGTTAAATTCATCATCATGAGGTGAACGACCATGATTACGTTGATCAATGATATAGACTAAATAATCTTTTGCTAATTTTTTGGCAATAGTTTGCCAATTATCTGAAGTTCCGAAAAGTCCGTGTAAAATGATAATAGGATCACCTTGCCCAAATTCTTTATAATTTAATTCCATGTTTGAAATATTTTTTTCTAGAGAAACTTTAAATAAGGTCAAAATCGACTAACCAAACATTTTTTCATCAAAAAGGTTAAACGCCAAGCCCAAACGTTTTAATGTCAGATTTCTGATTTTAGTGTTAATATTAAATCAATGGATCCATTTATCTATTTTTTAAGACAGAGTCATTATTTTTAATCCTCACAAGATCAAATCAAAGATGCCTAAAACCCCATCAAATAAGTTATTCAATCTCATCAATTCATTGAGTGGGTCTGAAAAGCGCTATTTTAAACTTTTTGCCAATAAAAATCAAACGGGTAAGTATAGTAAATATACTTTATTATTTGATGCAATTGATGCACAAGAAATTTCTGATGATGAAGCATTACGAAAAGTAATTTATCCGAATCAAGAGATTCAAAGTCGAAAATTTTCCGAATTAAAAAACTACTTATATGAATTAGTTCTCAAAAGTTTAAAAGGTTTTGATGAAAAAACTTCCATTGAATATAAACTTAAAGGGATGCTTCTCAATATAAAAGTACTCTTCAAAAGGTCTCGTTTTGAGGACTGTATTGAAATGATGCAAAAAGCAAAAAAGTTAGTAGTAAAATATGAGGCATTTGAACATAACTTAGAATTATTAGCTTGGGAAAAAAAAATTGCCTACACAAAGATTGATGTTAATTTTATGGATAAAGAATTAGATCGAATCCAAACGGAAGAAAAAATATGTTTGAGTCAACTTACTCAACTTTCAATTTACCGGAATATTTTCTTTAAAGTACTTATTCGAAGTAAACAAGACGCTCTTTTGCGCAGTCAAGAAAAAGTAAACGAGATGCATGAGTTAGTTAGAAATCCAATAATGGATGACATCAACAAAGCTAATTCTCATCGAGCAAGAATAGTTTTTTATCGGACCAAAAGTATTTATTATTATGCAATTTTGAATTATGAAAACTTCCATGTTTATGGTGAAAAATTACTCGAAGAAATGGAAAGATATCCACATATGCTAAAAGAGGATGTATCTAAATACATTTCAGCGTTAAGTAACTTCACGTACAGCTGCACTTTATTAAACAAATATGATAACGTAGATAAATGCTTAGATAAATTTCAAAACATAAAAACATTAACCCATGATGATGAACTAAAAATCCATCGACAATATTATCAAAATAAATTTAATGTTTGTATCAAAAAAGGGAATTTTGAAGAAGGATTCAAGGCAATGAAAAAGCACTTAAACGAAGTAGAAAAATTTAATCAAGATGCTTTTGAGAGGAATTCATTTTACCTAAGTTATTTCTATATTTATTTTGGTTCCGGAGATTATAATAAAGCCTTAGAATCATTAAATCAATTACTAAATTTACCTAAAACCACAGAACGAAAAGATATTCAAAGTCTTGCTCGTATTTTGAATTTAATTATTCATTTTGAAATTGGAAATACATTGTTATTGGAGTCACTTTTACGATCCACATATCGCTTCTTGAGTAAGCGAAATAGACTGTATGGATTTGAAAAAAGTGTTTTAACCTTTATTCAAAAATCAGAGAGATTACGTTCAGCAAAAGAGATGAGAAAGGCTTTTATTGAACTTAAAAAAGAATTTGAAAATCTCTCTCAGAATCCTTCCGATAACGTGATGCTGAAGTATTTTAATTTCATAGCATGGTTAGATAGTAAAATCGAAAACAAAACTTTTGCAGAAGCGGTAAAAAGTCATTATTTAAAAAATTTGCCTAAGGATTAAATTCACTACCGCCATCATTCGTCGTTAATCGAATATCCACAATTGTATCAGCAATCCAATTTCCATTTGGATTAATTTTTATCCTATCACCACCTTTCAACTGGCTGCTACGAATCTGTCCTCCTTTAGTAGATTTTTTCCCGTGAGCGTTAATTTCAATAAGTAAACTTTTTACTTTTAGTTCTGAGAGAGTATTTTTTTTTGCCATAATGAGGTTTTTTTTAGCATTAGTGTTAAATATTACTTTAAGTTAAGTCAAAAACTTTTTCAAAAGAAGCCGTAAATAACTTAAAAGTCAGATTTCTAATATTTTTTAATAAAAAAACCAATCAAATAGTTTAAAAATAGATTAGCCATTGAAAAATTACTAATCGCATAAATAGCTTCTACTAGACAGACTACTAATCATTCGTCGTTTATTTCTGATAATTCGTAAATAAAATGAAATATTTAATAATAAAAAAACGTCATTTGTATCGAATTATTTAATCAAATATTTTTAATCAAAAAAACTAAATTTAAAATCTAATATGAAAAAGCTTACTCAAATCCTAGGCATCTTAATGCTGTCGTTTCTAACAGTAACAGTCGCTCAAGCTCAAGATGCATCGCTTGATGATATTTTAAAAAACTACTTTGAAAATATAGGAGGAGAAGATGAATGGAAAAAAATAAAATCCATGACTATGAAAGGTAATACTTCCGCTCAAGGAATGACTATGCCGGTTACAATTCAATCTATGTATCCCACTTACTTTAAAATGGAAATGGATTTTCAAGGAAAAAAATTCATTACAGCATACAATGGAAAAACAGCTTGGACTTTGAATCCTTTCATGGGAGGAAGCGAACCAACCAGAATGGATGAGGAAGAGACGAAATCAATGAGTAAACAAAAATTCCAAGATGAATTTATTGATTATAAAGAGAAAGGAAGTAAAATAGAATTAGTAGGAACGGAAGAAGTAGATGGAACAGAGACATATAAAGTTAAAATGGTAAAAAAAGATGGAGATGTAGTCTTTTATTTTTTCGATACTGAGAATTATGTTCCAATTATGACTCGTTCATTAATGGAATCTGGTCCGATGAAAGGACAATCTATTGAAACGTTTATGAGTGATTATCAAGAAGTAGATGGGTTAATGGTTGCATTTACAACTGAGCAAAAAATGGGAGGAAATCCTGTTTTCTCAATGACTGCTGAAGATGTTATTTTCAATGATGTAGATATCGAAGCAAATAATTTTGCTTTTCCTAGTGAAGAGGAAAAAGACGAAAATGAAAAAAATTAAGATCAAATCAAATTATATATAAAAGACCTGTTCGGAACTAAGCTTCCAACGGGTCTTTTTTTTAGGTAAACTCTATTATTCCCAACTTAATTAAAAAATAATGAAACCAATATTTTATACTTTTCTAACTACACTTCTTTTCTTTTCGTTCTCCATTAATAGTTTTTCTCAAGATGATGCCATCAAGGTTTCTTTTGGAAGTATTAATGCACGGAGCATTGGTCCAGCTGTGATGAGTGGTAGATTGACCACCCTTGATGCAGTAGAAAGTGATCCTCAAGTTTTATATGTAGGTGCTGCAAATGGGGGAGTATGGAAATCGAATAGTGCAGGGACAAGCTTTCGTCCAGTCTTTGATGAACATACTCAATCTATTGGAGCAATCGCAATCGATCAAAATTCTCCTGATACTGTTTGGGTCGGCACAGGAGAACCATGGACTCGAAATAGTATTTCGTATGGAGATGGAATTTATAAATCAACCAATGGTGGGAGCACGTGGAAAAATATGGGTTTGAAAAATACTGAACGAATTTCCAAAATTCAAATTCACCCTACAAACTCAAATATTATTTATGTAGCCGCTCAAGGTCATCTGTGGAATCCACATGCAGATCGAGGCATTTACAAAACTATGGACAGCGGAAAAACATGGGAAAAAATTTTATTCGTAGATAAAAATACAGGATGTGCGGATTTGTCTTTAGATAAAAATAATCCAGAAATAATCTATGCATCTATGTGGGATCATCGTCGAACGCCTGATTTTTTTACTTCAGGAGGAAAAGGGAGTGGTTTGTATAAATCAACTGATGGTGGAAAAAATTGGAATAAAATTCATAATGGTTTACCAGAAGGAAATCTTGGAAGAATGGCAATCGAAGTTGCACCATCAAATTCAAATATACTATACTCAACCATTGAGTGTGAGAAAAAAGAAGAAAAAGGCTTATACAAATCAGAAGATGCAGGTGAAACTTGGAAGCATGTTTCAAAAGATTTCAATACAACTGTTCGACCATTTTATTTCTCAAGATTGGTCATTGACCCAACAGATGAAAATACTATTTATAAATGTGGATTAAATTTGACTGTTAGTAAAACCGGTGGCGATAGTTGGCGAATGGCTGATCCTCAAAATATTCATTCTGACATTCATGCAGTTTGGATTAATCCAAATAACACCAAACATGTTGTTATAGGAACAGATGGAGGAGGTTATCGTTCGTTGGATGGAGCCTATTCTTTTGAGATGTTTATGGACTTGCCATTATCTCAATTTTATCATATTAGCGTAGATAATGAAAAACCTTATAATATTTATGGCGGGCTGCAAGACAACGGTTCCTGGGTAGGTCCATCCGAGTCAGGAGGAGGAATTGAAAATAAAGATTGGTCATTCACGAATGGGGGAGATGGATTTTATTCTTTCCGACACCCGACAGATAAAAATATTGTTTACTCTGAATCTCAAGGAGGGAATATTGTTAGATATAATAAATCTGATGGTCAACGAAAAGATATCAAACCTCTTCCCAAAGATGGTGATCCTGATTATCGTTTCAATTGGAATGCACCGATGCATATCAGTCACAATAACCCTGAGCGATTATATTTTGGCGCACAGTTTTTATTTAAAACAGAAAGTCGTGGAGATGACTGGGATAAAATTTCACCAGACTTAACAACCAATGATCCCCAACGACAACGTCAAAAAAAATCAGGTGGACTTTCAATTGATAATTCAACTGCTGAAAATAACACGACGATTTATGCGATTGGAGAATCTCCATTGGATGAAAATATAATTTGGGTTGGAACAGATGATGGACTAATTCAAGTAACTTCAAACGGAGGAACAAAATGGGAAGAAGTTTCTAAGAATATACCGAGCTTACCAAAAGGACTTTGGGTAACTTCTGTTGAACCAAGTCATTTTGATAAAAACACAGCTTACGTTACTATCGATGGTCACAAAAGTGGGGACTTAGGTAAATACATTTTTAAAACTACTGATCTAGGTAGAACATGGAAATCCTTGGCTACAGAAACAATCGAAGGTTATGCTCATGTGATACGAGAAGATTTAAAATCTGAGAATTTATTGTTTTTAGGAACAGAAAGAGGTTTTTATATTTCTGTTGATGGAGGTGTAAGTTGGAAAAGATTTGAAAATCAAATGCCGAAAAATGGTGTACGAGCAGTCGTAGTTCACCCAAGAGAAGATGCGGTAATTTTAGGAACACATGGTCGTGGTATTTATATAATAGATGACATCACTCCGCTTCGACAAATCACAAAAGATGTGGTAAAATCGAAATTACATTTTTTTAACACTAAACCTACGTTGTTAAAATTAACAAAAGGAGGATCACCATTTGGAGGCGCTGGAAATTTCGTTGGAGCAAATCCAAGAAATGTAGCTTACATTACTTACTACATGAAAAAGCGACATACTTTTGGGAAAATGACTCTGGAGGTTTTTGATAAAGATGGAAAAATGATTAAAAGTTTACCAGCTGGAAAAAGTGGAGGCGTAAACATAGTACCACTGCCTGTTCGTCTCAAAAATCCAAAAGCAGCTCCCACGAATAATCGAATGGCATTGTTTGGATCTATTTTTCCACCTGCTTTGCCTGCTGGAGATTATACGGTAAAAATCAAAAAAGGAAAAGATGTTTTTGAAACGAAAGTAAAATTAGCCTATGACCCAGATGCTAATTATTCGATAGCCGAGAGAGAAGCTCAACATGCAGCTAGTATGAACTTGTACGACATGACTAATGAATTAGGATATATGTATTATGCGATGCAGGATATCCATACACAATCTTCTGATTTGATTGCACAGATTAAGAAAAAGAACTTAAAGAAACGTATCAAGCAAATGGCTGAAGATGTAGAGAAATACAAGGCCTCACTAGTTTCATTGGAAGGTGATTTTTACGTAGATGAAGGAGAAGCATTACGAGAAGAGATTTCAACTTTATTTTTAGGCGTTAGTCAATATCCTGGAAAACCTTCTTCGAGGCAAATGGAGAAATTAGAAACTCTAAAAGGAAAAATGAGAAAGGTTCATCAAAAATTTGCTGTTTTTAAGTCTGAAGTAGAAACCGTAAATACATTGTTACAACCAGAAGAAAAAGAGCCAATTAAAATTAAAACTTTTGAAGAGTATATGAAAGATTAATTTATGTTGAATGTTCGATGCCCTTATCGGTTTACAATTTGTGAAACGATAAGGGCATCGAACATTCAACGTTTCTTAACTTCACGCCAAACTATCTCTGATTCAAATCCTCTCGAAATAGCATACTTCGCTAAATTTCCAGTCGTCATAAATTCATTTGGTTCGCTGATTATTTTCAATCTTTTTTCAAAAATTTCATGAAGGGTTTTGATATAATCATCTTCATCAATTTCGAGCATTGCCTTTTTTATGCAGTACTCTGAAATTCTTCTTTGTTTTAATTCACGCTTAATTCGATATCTCCCCCATTTTTTAATTCTAAATTTCCCTCCTGTGTATATTTGTGCAAATCGTAACTCATTCAAAAAATCATCTTTAATTAATTCAACAATAACATCCTCTAAGTCATCACCATAAATCCCCAAATCCAAAAGCTTTTGACGAACCTCTTGATGACACCTTTCTTGATAGGCACAATAACGTTGTAATTTTCTCAACGCATCGTCTTTGCTAATATATTTAATTGTTTTTCTTCGCATTAATTATTTACCAGAATGGATATAATCCATCCCTAAAAATTTATCATCAATATTAAAATACCATTTTCGATCACGAGGAAAACGAATATCATTAATTTGGATTTCGTCCTCTAGAATAATATATTCTCCATCATTTTTTGATTCGTCATGATAAAAACGATAACCAACCAAAGCATAAGTTTTTAAATGAAAATAAAAATACCAAGTGTCATGACCTACCGGCTCTGCATAACTTACTTTTAATTGCCAACAATTTTTATCTTGAAATTTAATCATTTTAACCTTTTCATGAATTTTAGTTCCAGGGTCTTTTAACTTCATTGGCAACCCGTAAAGGTACGTTTGGTAATCCCTCCAAAAACGAGTCATCTGACAAGTCAATCGATTCATCTTTACTTCATCTTCTGAAAAAGTTGTTTTTCCGTTCAAACTTATTTTACAAGTGTCCTTTTCCAGGCTCCGAATCACAATATTTCTTCCTGATACATCTTTCTGCCAAAAAATATTTTTCTTATTATTAATTTTAAACGTGGTTAATTTTTTTGGTCGACTTGGTGTATCTTGTTTTAGATTGAAAGTCAATTCAGCTTTTTCCCATTTACTTTTTGGATCATGATATCTAATACTCTTTTCTAACAATTCATGCCCTGTCATTTGACTAAAAGCGTAGGATGAAAGAAATGAGAACAATGTAAAAATGGATAACAGTTTCATAAAGTTTTATTTAAAAAAACACAATATACGAGTATTCTTAAAACGGTTTTTGAAATAAGAATCAAAGTATTTTTTCTACATTTATAAAAAATACCTTTCTTAAATTTATTTGAGAATCAAAAATGAAGTATGCTCGAAAAAGCTTATTACAAATCCCCACTCGGAATTGTCGAAATCGTCGGCAGCGAATTAGGTATCCAGCAGGTCAAATTAAAAGTTGATTTGACCGAACCTACAAAAGAATTCCCCGAACACATAAAAAACTGTGCTGATCAACTCGAGGAATATTTTCAAGGAAAAAGAAAAGAGTTTAATTTAAAATTAGATTTTAATAATGCTCCAAAATTTTACCAACAAGTTTGGAAAGCATTATTAGAAATCCCGTATGGACATACAACAAGCTACGGAGCAATAGCCGAGAGGGTAAATAATCCAAAAGCAGTTCGAGCAGTTGGACTAGCCAATCGAAATAATCAAATTGCCTTTATCGTCCCTTGTCACCGAGTGATTGGAAAGAGTGGAAAGCTACAAGGATATTTTTATGGTTTAGAAACAAAACGAACATTGTTACAACTGGAAAATCCAATGAGTTTTGCGGAGCAAGGAAAACTCTTTTAAAATTAATTTAATTGGCTTTTTTATTCGACAACATTTCATTCTGCTTTTCCAATAAGTCAGTCATCTTAGTTAATAATTCAATATCCTTTGGTGTTTTGACTGTTTTATCCTTCGCATCTTCTGCTTTGTTTTTAAGTTGATTCATTACTTTAACCACCATAAAAACAGTCAGCGCAATAATGAAAAAATCAATTGATGCTTCAATAAATTTACCATAACCAATAGAAATTTCTTCGACAGTTGTTTTTCCATCTTGAACTATTTCCTCTCGCAAAACAAGTTTACTTTGTCCAAAACTTACTCCATCCGTCAAAAAAGAAAGAGGCGGTAAAAAAACATGTTTGACTAATGCATCAACAACTTTATTAAATGCTGAACCAATAATAACTCCAATGGCAATGTCAATCATATTACCTTTGAGAGCAAATTCCTTAAACTCATTAAAAAAGTTCCGCATAGTAAATTTTAATTTCTCCTAATACCATTTTCATGAAGTATTAATTTATTCAAAGTTCAGTTTTTTACTTTTTAAAATAGTAATTAGTTACTTCCTTCCGATTCGATTCCATCAAAATTAATAAATTCTACGTCTTCATTATCATCTTTTTTATCCGGAATCACATCCCTCCAATCAGTTGGTTCCTCAATAGAAACTATATTTCCAAAATGCTTAATTAACTCTTTTTGAATTTTACGTTTTCGAGTTCCACTTGCATCTAATTGTTGCCTTACTCTTCTTTTATCTGATTCATACGTAAAGGTTTCCATTTGTCCATAAATCCGATAATACAAATTAAACCAACCATTCTTTTTAGCCTTCTGAGGTCTAAGGTTGGAGTTATGTTTTTTAAATTTAGCAAAAATTACTTGCCCTGCATTGACTTTAATATTATAATCAATTTTGTTCTCAAAAGTATGCGTCCCACTCACTGCCAAGTTCAAAGCATTACTTTGGATAAACATAGCTGGCATAAAAATTTTACTTTTTTTCACTTCCATATAATTATGGATATTAGTAAACTTTATTCGACGCAAATCCTCAATTTTGACATAATCAGAAAAGTCATAAAGTATTTTCAAGCCGATCAATTCGCCATTTGATAATCCAACATCTCCAAGAATATGTAATTTATCTGTTAAAAAAGTACCGTCTGAGCTCCAGAACGACTCAATAAAAAATTTGGCATTTAATTTTCCTTTGAGGTTATTATAGGTTAGAACTTCCTGTCCAAAGTTCTCAGCTTGCTTTAAAAACTCTTTAATATTAATTTGCTCACAAGTCAACTTCGCTTCCATGTGGGGTTTACCTTCAAAAAAGGTTTTACCATCAACAAGCATTCGCCCTTCCATCATTTTAACTTTTCCTTTGACTGACATTTCATTATTGTCAAATTCTAAAACTCCTTGAAACTCTTCCCCATCAATTTCTCTAAAATTAAACTCTTCAATGTTTGCAGCAAACTTTCCTTTTAAGAAATTAGTTATTCGTTCTCTTGCTTGAGTTTTAGCAATCTCTTTAGTGTCAACACCTGAAGCTGCTTTTATATTTTGAATATTTTCGTCAACAGGAATTTCTGTAACTTTTAATAATTCATCAAAATCAATTTTAGTTGCATCTAAAGAAGCATTGAATTTTAACTCCGCATGTTTACTGTTCAAGGAATCTGCAAAAAGTACTGGAAGGAAATTTAAGAATGTTCCTTCTAATTTTATTTCAGTACCTGGCCCTTCAAATGCTAATCCTTCTACTTGTATACTATTATCATTAAATTTTAATAATCCTTTATCAATTGTAATATCCTCATCATTTATGGTCATAGAAGCATTATAAAATTCTAACTCACCAGAGGTGGTCACTCGACCAATTCCGTATGGACTAACAATATCTTTTAGATTTCCCTTGATCCTTAATTTTTTCATTTCGATATCACCATCTCCATCAGAAATAATTGGGATATTCAACATACCATAAACAGATTCTATCGGAATCGTTCCATTTAAATTAAAATCAATTAATGGATCGTCGAAATTTGAAACCCGTAATTCACCTTCCACTAATTCTCGATTAAAGTATCCTTTAAAGTCTGAAATCTCAAAAAATGAATTCTCATTATTTTTCTTTTTCCCATTGGTAAAAATCGCACTAAATGATACATCCTTTAAAGAACTACCTAGTTTTTCAGAATTTATTTCTCCACCTTCCAAACCAAATTTCATTGTAACTGCGGGGTTAGTGTTTACTGTCTTGGATCCTTTAACAATTGTCTCAAAAAAGAAAGTTCCTTTACTATCAAAATCTTCAATTGCCTTTTTATTTTCAGGAGGCATTAATGCAACAACAGAGGATAAACTCCCATCATCACTTTTTATTTTTAAATCATAATTATATCCTCCTTCGATCCTTTCGATCAATCCATCTACATTAAAAACATTGGAAGATATCCCGACAGTCACATCATCAAACTCATATTTTCCACTAGTTAAATCGACATCAACTTTCGCATCATAAATAATTTCTTCATCAACCAAAAATTGTTCTTCACCTGATTGAAAAAAATGAAAATGAATATCTGCAAAGCTAAAAAGTGAGAATTTATTCGCAGAAAAATTACCAGATGCAACAGCATTATTCAAATGAAATTTTGTGTATTGCATGACAGTCTGATCGACATATATTACCTCGACTCGATTGAATCGAGCTTCATCCAAGGAAAGTCTAACTTCATTTTCATTACCTTCTTCTGTAAAAGTTGAAGTTTTTTTTATGATATCATAATTGGTTCGTCCTTTCTTATCTTTTTTGATGTAAAAAGAACCATCCTCTATTACAATAGAATGTATTCTAATATTTGATCCAAATAAACTAAACAATCCAAATTGGAATGAAAGACTTTGAGCCTCCAAGAGCATTCCGCTCAAAGCATCATCTAATTCAACATCATGTAAATTGGCAGAAGCATCTGGAAATCCAGAAATCAAGGAAAGGTTAAATTCACCAACTCGAAGTTCTGTTTTTAGTTGCTTGTTTACTTCGTTGACTAACCTCTCACTAATCTGATCTTCAAATACAGAAGCAATCACAATCAAAAGAAACGTAGTTACTATTAAAAAAAGACCTGTCCAAACAAAAAAAAATTTTAGATACTTATTCATCGATAAGAAATAGGTTTTAGAAATTGTTTTCAAAAAAATTAGTGTCCTTTGATAATTTAATGGGTCAAAGAACTAAAATAAAAGAAACTAAGGAGAGTCAAATATGGTTTCTCATTTAGAAAAGACACATTACGCATAAAGTTAATGCAAAATCAGAACTTTTTTAACGAAATAATTGGGAACATTATTTTTTAATATGATAACCCTCCAAAAAAAAACAGAAAAAAAACAGAAAAAAAACGAATTAGAGTAAAAAGTAATCGGCAATAAACAAAGGTTCGCCGGTGAGTACGTCGCCCACTAAATATAACGATATAATTAATTTTAGCTCTCACTCTTAATAGGAAAGGCTACACATCTTAATTGTGCGAATTTTTTATTGAAATTACACATTGATAAAAATCATCGCGATTTGTGAATTTCATCACATTCAGCGTTATATAATAAATGTAAATTTGTTTACAATGAAATAACATCCTTTAAATTCAATTGGAAATAACTACCTTTTTTAGCCTATTCCAAAAAACCATAATCACCTTGCATTTTTTAATATAGGGCAATCTAATCAAACTTATTTTGTAACGAAATATCATTGCCCTTTGTGACTTTTATCACATTTTACGATATGGGATAGAATAACATTTATAATTCCAAAATTCAACTGGAAATAGTTGCCTCGTTTTAGTCTATTCCAAAAAACCATAATCGCCTTGCATTTTTTAATGTAGGGCTTTTTTATTGTTAATAATTCTTTATCTTAAAAGAGTACCGTCACATAAATAATACGATGAACGGTTCTAAACTAATATTATCATTTAAACAAAAGAATTAGTAAAATATAAATTTGGGGTAAAACCTAGAAATGATTTGAAATGCCACGGGTTATTTTTTGTCTAGATTTCTACTACTATGTTTCAAAATGACATGTGGTCATATTCTTTATCCTGTTGGTTAGTACCCTTCCACTTGTTCAACCTTTAACTAACGCATTACTTTATTTTATTCCAGATAACCCGAAATCATAGTTCCTGATTTTAGAATCTTTTGAAGATAGCTAATGCTTTAATCTTAAATTCTAACCTTGACGATAACCCTATAAAATAAGGTTATATACATTTAAAAACATATTAGGAGATCTAAAATGAACAGAATTAATATATGAACAACCTATTTCATTTTGTTGGAAATATAAAATTATATTATCACATCCGCCAGTATAAAGGAAAAATCAAAAAGATACTAATTCGAAGTAGTAGAAAACTACGTTTATACTACCCATAATACAAAAAAAGCGTTCATAGTACAATGACTATGAACGCTTTAATATTACTTATTGTGGGCGATGAGAGACTCGAACTCCCGACCCCCTCGGTGTAAACGAGGTGCTCTGAACCAACTGAGCTAATCGCCCTTTTTTACTAAAACACTCCTGCTTTTCAGAAGCGACTGCAAAGATATATTTATCATTTCTTATGTGCAAGTTTTTAATGGAAAAAATTAAAATTTGTTTAAAGTCTTTTACTTTGAAAATATCTTTTGCAATCATGCTTTGATTAACCAATAGAGGTAGCCTTTGTTACTTTATACCTTATAAAAAACTGTCTTCTGTTATTTATTTAACTAAAAAATGAATATCCATATATATATATTTGTAGATTGTGTAGATTGTGTAGATTGTGTAGATAAAAATATTTCCTTCTTAATTACGAACCTAATCTAGTACTACCTGCTTCCATGAGAATTGTTTTTATTACATCACTGATCCTAAGCGTCTCATCCTGTAATCAAACAACAGAACGTTTAACTGGTTTTGATATACACGGTATTGATGTCTCGCATTATCAATTAGATATTGATTGGAAAATAGTAGCTGATCAAAAAATTACCTTTGCCTTTGTCAAAGCAAGTGAAGGAGAAACAATTTCTGATAATTTCTTTTGTAAAAATTGGAAAGAGATAAAAAATGCTGGAATTCGACGAGGTGCTTATCATTTTTTCCGGCCAAAAGCTTCTGTGCTTACTCAAGCACAAAATTTTATCGATAATGTTATTTTGGAAAAAGGAGACTTACCACCCGTTTTAGACGTAGAGGTATTAGATGGCGTTACTCCGGAGGAATTAGGTTTTAGCGTCAAAACTTGGTTAGAAATTATTGAAACGAAATACCAAATCCGTCCAATCATTTATACTAATCTAAAATTCTATAATGATCATTTAGCTGATTTTCTCTCCGAGTATCCTATTTGGATTGCTCGATATAATAGATTTTTTGAACCACTATTAATCAACGGACAAGAATGGATATTTTGGCAATATGGGAACCGAGGCCGTTTAGAGGGAATAAATGGTGATGTTGATTTTAATGTTTTTCAAGGTACAATAGAAGAGTTGAATGACCTTTGTTACACCCCTTAAAATTGTAGTTTTGTCCAATAAAAAAATTGCCAACAAATGTTTACTTCGTTGGCAATTCCTTTTTGTCTTGTATCTCATCTCAATTCCCATTATCCCAAATTCTACTAAATAATTATCTTCTCAAATTGTTTCCCTAATATTTTCGTAGGCGAAGCCTCCAACCAATCTTCCAAAATAGTCGCATAGATTTTTCTGAAATCCATTTGATAAATCAAATCACCTTTTTCCAATTTTTTCAAATCAGCAGCAGCATTATAGAATCCTTTTTTCTTTAAATTTCCTCCGATAAGAAAAACATTATTGGCAGTTCCATGGTCTGTTCCGCCACTTGCATTTTGTTGCACTCGTCTTCCGAATTCTGAAAAAGTCATAATCAACGTATCATCCAACAGTCCATTATTTTTTAAATCTTTAACAAATATACTCATCGCATCCGAGTAAGTTTTTAGTAACCGTGTTTGTTTATTTTTTTGTCCAACGTGAGTATCAAATCCACCGAGGTTGGCATAGTAAATTTTTATGTCGGCATCGGCAGTCATCAATTCTGCAATTTGTTTTAAGTCTTTTCCGAAAGCTCCTTTTGGATATTTTACTTTAGTTTTATGCAACTTTGATCTTTGATAAAGGTAGTCAACAGAGGCTTGAGTATCGACTAAAGTTTTATATAAATATTCCACATTTTCTTCGTGGTCATGCTCGTGATGATGGACGATGGATTGTAGAAATTTATTATCAGAAATTCTTTTTAATTGATTTGGATTGCCCATCGCAAAACCACTTTTTTCTATTCCTTTCAATGACAAACTTAAGGTGTCATCAACTTCCAAAGCATGATGTGGACTTTGACATCCCGAACATTTACTATCCAAATATCGACCTAACCAACCTGTACTTAAATATTCATTGCTATCGCTTGCGGTGTGCCAAATGTCCATCGAACGAAAATGCGAACGGTCAGGATTTGGATAACCAACGCTATTAATTATGCTCATCAATCCTTCGTCATACAATGATTCTAAACTTGCCATCGCCGGATTAAAACCTAAACTATCACTTACTTTTAGCACTTCATTAGCTTTGATCCCAAGGATTGGACGATTTTTGTAATACAAATCATTTTGATAGGGAATGATAGTATTCAGTCCGTCGTTGCCTCCTGAAAATTGGATGACAACTAAGTTTTTTCCCTCTCGACTTTTTGCGATGTTTGTTGAATTAACTCCTTTTAGAAATTGCGGAACCAATGCGGAAGTAGAGGCAATTGCGGAGGCTTTTATAAAATTACGTCTTTTCATTTTTTAAATTTTTATCGTAGCTATCGACTTTAGTCAGCAAAAAAAAGTCGTTGCACTTCTTTTTTTTAAGTTAGATGCGAAAAATTGGATTCTAAAAATGCGCTTTACTTTTATTTAAATATTTTTCTCAAAAAATCGCTATGCTCATTCTTGGCTGCCGACTGAAGTCGGCAAGCTACATTAACTGATATTCTGGCAAACTCATCATCCTCAAACACATCGTTTTCACCAAATCTTCTTTGTTATTTTTTATTATAAAATTTTCAAAAGTTGACTCCTTAAAATGCCCTTTTGTTTGCAAAATAAAATCGCCCATTTTATTCAGGAGCAATTTTTCATTTTCTCTTTTGAACAAATTATAAAATGGTGTAAAGTTCACCGAAGCTTGCACATTCCGTTTTTGTTTATTTTTTTTCTGGGCTTCGAATGCTTCTTCTATTTTTAAATTAAGTTCCGAATTTTGAAATAAAACATTCGCCAAATTCAATCGCAGCATCAATGTCGAATTATCAATCCAATTTTTCCCTCCTGCCCAACCTGCCACATTTGGTGGATGAAATAAAACTTGTCCCAATGCTTTTTCAATAAAAATTAAAGCGGCTGGATTTTTAAAATCGACTTCAAAAATTCGAATCATTCCTGCAATTAATTCAATTGGTGATTTAATTTTTACGCCTACATTTTTTTTTTCAAAAAACCATTTGCTTTCAAAAATCGCTCGCATCAATTTTTCAATATCATAATTAGAATCATAAAAAACGCGTGCGAGATATTTTACATTCTGTTCCTCAATTTTTTCATTGACAAAAAAACGATAAGCTTTCCTTGCAATGAATTCTGCCGTTTCTCTTTTTTCCAAAATCATATCAATAATATCATCACCATCCCATTTTCCTTTTTTTTCAAAAAATATTTTTTCTCCAAAATCATGTTGCCGTTTTTTAAAAACAAAATCACCTTTCAAATTTGATGACCAACCCGTGAATGCTCGTGCCGCTTCTTTCACATCTTTTTCAGAATAATTTCCTCGACCTATCGTAAATAATTCCATCAACTCTCTGGCAAAATTTTCATTCGGTTTTCGTTTTTTATTTTGCTGATTATTCAAAAACCGAATCATCGAACCGTCTTTGGCCATAGCTAAAACGAGTTCCTTAAAATTTCCTAAAGCATACCTTCTAATTGTATTTAATTGCTTCAATGCCCATTCGGGAACCTTGGACCTGCAAGCAAAATGTCCATGCCAAAACAAAATCATTTTCTCCAGTAAAGCACTTTCTTTAGGGTTGCCCGAACGCAAAATCCAATCAATATTATAAGTTTCGATTTTAATTTTATTTTGCCTCCTTTTTTCTTTTTTATCTAATTTTAAAATCATTAAAATATCTGAAGGTTCAATTCCTCTCTCGTTTTTTAAAATCTTTTTTTTGCTAAATTGATGTGCTTTCCTAAATAATTCATCAATGACTATTTGGGTCGAATGGTTCTTTTTGGTAAACCACTCCTTTGGACTCATTCCAAAGCCACTTCGCCAATATAAATGTTGTAATCTCTGCTGTTTATTCATAATTCCGTTTTAATTTCCTTAAAGAAGGTGTATTAAATCAAGCTAAAACTAGTTGAACAATCCACTTCGTCATTTTTGGGTTCAATTTGTATTTGAACATAATTTTCTGGAGAAAAAGTTTTTTCAAAGATTGGACATTAATCATAACTGAAAGTTTAAAGACATTCAGAATCTTAACTTTTTTTAACAAAAAAATAGAATCGTGTATCTTTACAGAAAACAAACAATTCCAAATTTTATAATCATTCAAATACATTAAAAAAATATGTTAAAAAAAATAATCGCAATAAAATCTATCCTAGGTATTATAATTGTCATTTTATTTTTAGCAAGTTGTACCTCTGAAATCTCAGAATCTAACACAACCTCAGATATCAATATTGCTATCAAAAACTCAAGTAAAATTATTAATGATTCTCTCATAATTAATAAAATTACACCCAATAAAAAACCTTCAGTTCGTATCGGAACTGCTCCTATTAGATTAGCAACTCAAGAAAAATTAGATCTTATGCATGAAAAATTGATGAATCAAATGGAGACCGGTTTTATTAAAAAGAATGTAGTTGCTTATGCAAAAGAAGCAGAGTTATACATGAGCATTTATGGTGACTCCTTGGCTGCAGAACATCTTTTTAATGCGGCTGATTTGTATCGAGGAATTGGTGATTTTACCAAAGCTTTGGACACTTGGTACATTGTGTATAAAAGTTATGATCGTGATGGACATCCAAAAGCACCTCATGCAATGTTTCAATGTGGATTCACTTACGATAGCATTTTAAATAATAAATATTTAGCGAAAACATTGTATAAAATGTTTTTGAAAAGGTATCCAGATCATGCCTTAGCAAAAGATGCGACGTTACTCTTAGCCAACATGGACAAATCACCAGAAGACTTAATCAAAGAATTTCAAAAGAAGAATAAGCAATAAAAATTATGAAAAGTTTAAAGGAATCCATCGTGCAATAAAGCTCAACAAATCTTATCTTGCAATTAATTTTTTGGAATATTATTTTATATAAAGATATAATTATGCGTTTTACAATTATTTTACTATTCATCCTTTCTTGTTTCCAAATTCAGGCACAAAAAGGAATTAACTTTTTCCATGGAACCTGGGAGGAAGCACTTGCCGAAGCAAAAGCAAAAGACAAATTAATTTTTGTAGATGCTTATGCTGTTTGGTGTGGCCCGTGTAAAAGAATGGCTAAAAATGTTTTTACGGATAAAAAAGTGGGAGAATTTTATAATGAGAATTTTATCAATATGAAAATTGATATGGAGAAAAAAATGGGTCGTTCTTTTGGGAGAACTTATCCCGTTTCAGCCTTTCCAACTTTGATGTATATTGATTATAATGGAGAGTTAGTTCACAAAGTGAAAGGTGGACAACAAATTGATCCTTTTATCAAATTAGGAAAATTTGCCTTAGGCAAAGTTGACTTTAGCAAAGACTTTAAAGTAGCTTACGAAAAAGGAGATCGCAGTCCCGAACTCGTTTATAATTATGTGAAAGCATTGAACAAAGCTGGTAAATCAACTTTGAAAATATCCAACGAATATGTTCGTTCACAAAACGATTTGACGACTGATCAAAATTTAAAGTTCCTTTTAGAAGCTGCGACTCATGCTGATTCACGTATTTTTGATTTAATGATTGAAAACAAAAGTGCAATTGAAAAATTAACTTCAAAACAAGATGTAAAAAATAAAATTGAGAAAGCTTGCTTTAAAAGTGCAAAGAAAGCAGTCAAATATCAAAATGCAGACTTGCATAAAGATGCTTTGAAAAAAATGAAAAAATATGTTCCAGAAAAAGCTGCGCAATTTGCAGTTTATGCAGAAATGGAATTTTGCTTGGCTTGTGGTGATGGGAAAAAGTATTTAAAAGCTTGTGAAAAGTATGCAAAAAAAGAAGCTAAAAATAACCCTGAAAAATTGAATGATTTAGCTTTAGCCATTTTTCAAAATTTTCCAGAAGATACTGGAGCTCTAAAAAAAGCCGAGAAGTATGCGAAAAAGGCAACTGAAAAAGGAACTGAATATAATTATTTCTTAACATACGCAACTATCCTACTAGAAAATGGTAAGAAGCAAGATGCATTAATAATGGCTAATAAATCTCTTGATTTAGCTAAAGGAAAAAGGAGTGCAGAAGGAAATGTTATGCGACTAATCCGTAAAATTGAACGTAGCTAATTTTGTAATTTGTGGTTCGATTTTTTTCGGATCACAAATTATAAAACTAGATCAACACATATCAAAATTTAAAAATCCCATATTAGAACATTATGAAGAAATTTACACTTTTCATTCTACCCTTTTTATTTCTCTTCAATCATATTTTCGCTCAAAAAGAAGGTATTAAATTTACTCAACAAAACTGGAATCAAGTTATCATTCAAGCTGCCAAAGAGGATAAAATTATCTTTATTGATGCATATACTGATTGGTGTCAACCTTGTAAAAAAATGGACAAGCAAGTTTTTCCACAAAAATTGGTGGGTGATTTTTATAACAAATACTTCATAAATATTAAGTTGAATATGGAAAAAGGAATTGGAAAAGAATTGAAAGAAAAATATGGCGTATTCTTTTTTCCAACGTTCCTTTTTTTGACTGC
>JAQXDE010000009.1 GCA_029251525.1 Saprospiraceae bacterium
CCGTTAATTACTCCTTACTTAGGTCCTTATTTTACTAAAAAATTTCGCTCCCTTAAACAGCAAGAAAAAATGATGCGAGCGTTAATTCAAGAGCTCCCAAAGTTTGATTTCTTTGATCAGAATTTTCATTATTCGATTGTGAATTGGTTGCCGTTTTATTGGGAGGATTTTGAGGCTACTGTGAGGTATAGTTTTTTGATTGATTTGGAAAAAGATTTAGAAAAAATTTATCACAATATCGATTCAGATTATCGCAATAATAAAATTCCAAAAGCTCAAAAAATAGTTAACATCGTTTCAGACAAAAGTTTAGAAGATTTTTTTAAAGTCCACGAAAAAACTTATACTCGGCAAGGACTCTCTTCGCCTATTTCTTTTGATTTTTTGAAAAGATATGATGCGGCTATGAGTACTCAATATACTCGAATCATGTTTTTTGCTATTGATAAAAAAAATCAAATTCATTCCTCAGTTTATTTAATTTGGGATGAAGAAACAGCCTATTTTGTGATGGCTGGAGATGATCCTGAATTTAGGAATAGTGGTGCAAGTGTTTTAATTATTTGGGAGGCCATCAAATATGCAAAAGAAATTTTAGGGAAAACACAATTTGACTTTTCAGGAAGTGTGATTGAACCGATTACAAGGGTTCGGAGGAATTTTGGTGGGAAGCAGGTTCCTTATTTTCGGATGAATAAATTTGAGTCGAAACTATTGAAAATTATATTTCAATTAAAAAATTGAACGTAATTCGACATCCTGCAAATAATTTCCAAACAGACTTCTTCATTAATTTTATTTAGTTCTTTTTCTAATTTTGACTTATTCACAAATTCTAAAAACGCTAGTTTATAATTAATAGAAAAATTAAAATCACTCTCTCCACATATTTGTTCCAACTTGTTAATTATCAGCATCGTCTCCTCTTTAAATTCTGGAAAATTAGCTTCAAAACTTATCAATGGAATTTTTGTATTCAATCCATTTATCACTTCTAGTTCATGTCCTTCTACATCAATTTTAATAAATGAAGGAATGCCTTCTTGCTTAATTATTTGATCTAAAGTGATGAGTTCGATAAATTCTTGTTTTTTTGAAAAACCATCATCTTGATTTTTTGATTCAATACTTTCTTTCCATTTTGAACTAAAAGTATTGAGGGAGGAATTTCTATTATGAATAAAAAATGGAGCTCTTTTTTGTTCATCACTCACTCCTTTTTTGATCAATTTAAAATGTTTTTGATGGTGGAATCTTGCTGCCAATATTTTTTGATTTCGAGGATCAGGTTCAATCGCAACGACTTTAAAATTTTCATCCAAAAAAAAAGACGAAATAAATCCTTCATTGGCTCCCACATCAAAAATGATCTTTTTATCTTTTTTGATATTCTTAACCAATGATAAATAATATACTTTTTCTAATTTTAAAATCGGATGGGTAGAATCATGCTTTCTCAGAATATTTTTTAGATAGAAATCTGAATACTTTATTTTAAAATAAAGATCAAATGACTCAAGGAATTTTCTAATTCGTTGCCTTACCTGCATAGTTAACTTAATAGATTTTCAATTCGTTTCACTAATTCAATTCGAGTATTTTCTTCATTTATTTTTTCTAATTCGGGAATTGCTTTTTTTCTAATTTCAAGATGTCTTGAGTTTTCAATCCAACCGGTCATTTGCTCTACCAATTCTGTTTTATTTTCAAACGTCGAAACTAAAGTAGAAAAAGATTTTTCAACTTTATACGAATCGATGAGAAGTGTAGGAATTCCAAATCTAACTATATCATTGACGCCACCCGAGATGCTTGACTTCCCATATTCTTCCCTAATTATTCCAAATTTTTTATCCTTTTTTAACGGCAAAATAATAAAATCTGTTTGCTTCAAATAGTTGTCAAATTCTTTTTGAGATAAAGATTTATTAAAGGAAATAAGTTGAAAGTTTTCATTTTCTAAATTTATAAATTTGGTGCCTAATTTATTATTTGAAAATCCTAAAAATTGTAATGTTATTTTTTTACTGCAATTAGGAATCATCTCTTCCAGCGCCTCAAATACGATCTCATAATTTCTCAGTTTATTTGTCACACTTCCAGGAATGCTAATAATTATTTCATTGTGCTTTTCCTCTCTTTTATGATTTTCAAAAAAAGAAAAAGGGAATAAATGCAAAATTTTTGATAAAAATTTGGGTGAAATTGCCCTAGCATAATTCGAAAGATTTTCGCTTGAACATGAAATAAAATCAACTTTTTGAAATAATCTTTCCCTAAAAAAAACATCTCTCTGAATCTTCGACCTTAAAAATCTAAGAACATCAAAAACATAGTTTTTGACCGATGATTTATCCAACCAAATGGAATTATTGAAATTAAATGAGGTATTTATATTGTGAGTCGTAACAATTGTTAAAGGTCGAAAATCAATTGTAGAAAAAAATTTAAAAGAAGAAATTAAGGTAGTAAAGATTAAAACATCTTGAGCATTTAGTTTTTCTAAATTCTCTTTTACAAATGATTCTATCGAAGTGGAAGAAGATTTGATTTGCCAATCGTGTAATTCTGTTTCAAAATAATCTTGCGCATCCACATAAATTTTTTGAGTAGTAAAAATGGTTAATTCAAAATCATTTTTTAATAATTTAAATAAATTATATAGCACTTCGCTGTGTCCATATAATTCAACTAAAGCGATATTTCTTTTCTTCATTTTCGATTTGTCAATCATCATTAAAACTATCTGTATTTTTCCAAAATAAAAAATGCTAAGTTTGTTATTTTTTCATTGAATCTCTTTTAAATGAATCCTCTTTTTTCCGTAATTATTCCAACATATAATAGAGCCAATTTACTACGAATTGCAATCAAAAGTGTATTGGATCAAAAATTTGAGAATTGGGAATTAGTTATTGTCGATGATGGTTCCACAGACAACACCAAATTCATTATCCAATCTTTTAAAGATTCAAGAATTAAATATGTTTATCAAAAAAATAAAAAATTAAGTGAAGCAAGAAATACTGGTGTAAAAAACTCAATCGGGAAATATATTTGTTTTTTAGATGACGATGATTACTACCTTGACAATCATTTAACTGCTTTTTATAAATACTTATCAGAAAATAATTATCCTTCTACGATTTTAAGAACTGCTTTGTTTTATAAACGAGCTGAAGGCACATCCAAAGGGCCATTTTACGATAAGAAAATTCATCGAAATCCCTTAAACTGGGCTGCTTTCCATTTTTGTGGATCTGTTACTTTATGTGTTCCAATTGAATTTTTTCAAGATGATTTATTTATTGCTGGAACCGAACCCTGGGAGGATACTCATTTTATTCTTAGGGTTTTTGCAAAGCACTCTTTTGTTCAACTTCCTGATTATACATACATTTATATACGACATGATATCATGAGTTCTATCACCATTTACACACAAATGGATACCATAAAAAGAGCGGAGCAAAGTGTAGAATCAATGAAACATCTTTTTAAAAATTATGGTGATTTAGTTAACCCTTTTCTTCCTCAAAAAACTCAGGCTTATATCGTTTCAAAAAATTATTCTACCCATGCACTTGGTTCCATTCTTTATGGAAATTATGATGTTGTATGGGAACTATTAAGAAGAGCATTGAAAGAAGATCCAAAATTTTATCATTGGAAAACCTATTTAAAAATATTGATTTTTTATCCTCTAAAAAAAATTACAGGTTATCCAAAAATAAAATAAATTCTATTTTTTTATTTCTATTCTATACTGTTTTATCGCATTTAGAAGATCCATAAATGGAGGGATTTTAAATATCCAACAAAATATAAAATATAATAAACTACTAGAAAATAGGGAAAAAATAAGTCTCAAAAGAAGAGTTTCAAATGGAAGTATTTGAAATAAGAACCATCCAAAAACACCTGTAATAATAGAAAAAATAAATGGAAAAATAATCGGACTGATTAGTCTTTCAGTTGGTATCCCCATCGTTTTGCTAGCAAAATAATACGTTGGGAAAAGTCTAATCAAGAAAGTAACTCCATAAACGAGTGCAGTTATTTCAATTGATCGAAAAATATAAACTGACCAAATAATTAGAGCGATTGTAAAGGTACTAGCAATTAAATTTATTTTAAATGCTAAACTATTTTTATCAAAAACAATATAAATAACACCAAGTAAAGCACTTACACTTTGGAAAATTCCAATGATACTTAAGATACTCAAGGTAGTCGCCATAGGTAACCAATTTGCTCCAAACATTACACTTATTATTGGTTCTGAAAATACTGCTAAAAGCGTCATTGCTGGACAAGCGATGAGTGCGATTATTCCTGAAACGAGAAGATACATTCTATTGATTCGTGATTTATCGTCTTGTATTTTTGACCATGTAGAAAATAAAACACTTTGCAAAACAGAGGAAATATTGATTAAAGGCAAAAGCATAATATTATAAGCTCGATTATAATATCCTAAAGAGGAAGCTCCAATGATCCTACCGATAAAAAAATCATCAGTATTCATCGTTAGATACCATAAAATATAATTTCCAGTATCAGGAAGTCCCAATCTAAGTAGGCTTCTAAGTTCTTTTATGGAAAATTGAAATTGGGGTTTCCATTGGATGAAAAAGAAATTTCCAAAACTTGTAATTACAGTCCATGACAAAATTTTCCCAACTAAACTCAGGTACCCCATTCCTCCTAAAGCCATCCCTATGCCAACTGTTGAAGAAATAATTACTGCAACTAAATGTATTTTGAAAAGCGCTTTAAATTTTAATTCCTTCCGAAGTAATGCCGTTGGTACTAATCCAAATGAACCTATAATAAAATCAACACTTAACCAAAATGAAATTTGATTTAAAACTGTTTCTTCGTAAAAAATATTGAATAAACTACCCGAGTAAAATAATAGTCCTCCAATAAAAACAGCTAATAGAATTTGAAACCAAAATGCAGTAGATAAAGAGGATTGAGTCAATTCTTTTTTTTGAATTATTGCGACTGTAAAACCTGCTTCTCGGATTATTTGAAAAAATCTTACAATCACAAATACCATGGCAAATTTCCCAAAATCTTCTGGAACCAAATAGAGCATTAATAAAAATGCCACCAAGAAATTAATTCCTTGAGTGATCATTTGGGATTTAAAATTCCAACTTAAACCATGTATCGTTTTATTTATTAAGGTCGACAATCTATTTCGAATTTAAGTCGTCAATAATTTCGCAAATTTGATTAGCGATGATTTCGTTTCCTTGCTTATTTACATGGCAAAAATCAAAATACAAAGGGTTTTTTTTGTCATCAAAAATTTCTGTAAAATCATATATCCAATCAAAAGACACTATTTTTTCCTTTAAAATTGGATAGACCGCTTCAAAGTTTTTACCTAAGGAACCTCTTCTATCTAAATTTAAATAATCATTTTCAACATTTCCTACAAAAAGGTTAGGTTGAAGAATTGCAATGAATTCAATACCATTTGCTTCTGCTAATTGATGAGCCACCTTCCAAGTATGGAGTAAATGATTCGCCACTTGATTGGCTCGATCTAATTCGGTTTGGCAGCAATATGGGTCAGGCAATGATCCTTTAAAATATCTACCAATAACTCCTTGAATTAATCGTGCTGTATTTTGGATAAAAACCTTTGAAAGCAATTTTTTTGACAAGTTAAATATTCCATCTTTCCCTCGAAAATAACTCCCCGTGCTATTGATAGTCGTCAATTCATTCCTCATTTGCACTTCTCTCCCATGCCCTGGAATGCTCAATTTTTTGATACACAGATCTGCTACATCATTTACTCCATCATAGAAAACAACAATATTAGTTGAATCATCTTTAACCAAAATATTTGTAAAAAAAGCCAAACTTTGCCTAGAGTTAAATCCAGTTCCACCATGATTCACAATGTTATATTCATCAGTACATTTTCCAAAACGAGAAGGAATTGTATTTGAATCTTCCACTCCGGCACCCCACATCGTAGAACCACCAAAAAATCGGATTACTTTTTTAGACTCGGAGTTTGAATTTTTGGTAAGTCTATTTCCATTTACATCAATATTGGTAAATTCCTTTTTTACCGGCTTCCTTTTCCATGCGATAAAAGGCTGGTATTCAGTTTCTAGTTGGTTAAACTCCTTTCTTATTTTGCTATAATTTTCGTTAGACATTGCAGGGAGAGTAACTGCTGTTTTTTCCCGATTCCAATAATGAAATTGCAAAATAAAAAAGCTGATAATATTTAATAAAATCAACATCAATGCTAGCACCAATAAATTTATTTTTAGTGTCTTTATCATAGAATTTCTAACTCTTTAATAATTTCACAAATTTGATTAGCCACTATTTCATTGCCTTGCTCATTTAGATGGCAAAAATCAAAATAGAGTGGACGCATTTCATCATTGAAAATTTCACTAAAATCATATACCCAACTATAATTGACCGTTTCCTCTTTTAAAATCTGATAAACGTTCTTGAAATTTTCACCTAAAGTTTCTCTATGCTCAAGATTCGAATAACTTTTTTTATATTTTCCTGAATAAATATTTGGTTGAAGAATTGCAATGAAATGAATTCCATTTGCTTCTGCTAGTTGGTGAGCTATTTTCCAAGTATTTAACAAATTATTGGCAACTGCGTTCGCTCTTTCAAAATCAGATTGACAACAATAAGGATTAGGTAATGGCTTCTTAAATAACCTTCCATTAATTTTTCCCAAAACTATAAGTGTGTTATTTAAAAAGATTTTTGACAAAAAATTCTTAGACAACCTAAGAATCCCATCCTTTCCTTTAAAGTAACTCTTGGAACTATTTACAGTCGTCAATTCCTCTCGCATTTGTATTTCCCTAGCATGTCCAAGAATGCTATTTTCTTTTCTGCATAAAATCTCAACATCATTTACACCGTCATAAAAAATCGCAATATTGGGTGAGGCATTTTTTATTATTAAATTTGAAAAGTGAGCCAAACTTTGTCTAGAATTAAATCCTGTTTCTCCAGTGTTAATAATGCTATAATCATTTATGCATCTTCCAAATAGTGAAGGAATTGAATTAGAGTCATCTACTAATGCTCCCCACATAGTAGACCCTCCAAAAAATCGAATCACCTTTTTAGAATTAGGATTCTGTTGAAAAGTAACTCTATTTCCGTTTGTGTCAACATTATTAAATTGATTTTTCCTTGGTTTTCTTTTCCAGCCAATAAATGGTTGGTATTCTGTTTCAAGTTGATTAAATTCTTTTTTTATATCAAGATAATGATAGTGAGTTTTTGATGGAAGGTCAGCCAATTTTTGTTGATATTTATTATAATAGAATTGCAATATAAAATGACACATAATGTTAATGAAAATCAACATTACTGCGAAGATTAAAATATTTATAACAATAGTCTTTCTCATATTATTTTTTCACAAAGAAATAGGCCTATTTAAATTAGTTTAATCACAAAAATAGATATTTAAGTTTGGATTTAATTTGTTGTTAAGCTTACAATATTTCAAACATTTAATTGTTAATTTTGTATAAAACTAAGTCAATCTGTCTATTCCACCAATATCAAAATTTTAATTTTAATAATAGGCTCGAATTTTGATTTATTTTAATATGATTGTGGAATACAAAACTGTTAATACTCTTCCCAATACATTGAACTTATTTAAACAACTTCTGATACAAAAACTTCATCGATGAAGAAAATTATTACTTCTCTAGTACTTTTTTCTATTCTACTCTCTTCTAATTCTGCTCAAATGTGGAATGGCCTTGATACACTCTACGGTAATGAATGGATCCAATACGATCAGAATTATTTTAAAATACAGGTTTCTGAGGATGGAATTTATCGCCTTCCATATCAAGAGATGATAGATCAAGGAATTCCAGTTGCTGACTTTCTTGGAAACCAGGTTCAACTATTTTACATGGGGCAAGAAATCCCGATTCATGTAAGTTCAGATGAAGGACTTGAAGCTGGAGATTTTATAGAATTTTATGGAAAAAAGAATAGAAGTGAATTAGATCGTTTTCTTTTTGAGAATCCTGATGTCGAAATGGCAAATCCTGAGTATAGCCTCTTTTCAGATACAAGTGCTTACTTTTTAACTTGGAATGATACCTCAACACCAAATCGGATAGATGAGATAGATAATGATTTAAATAATGCTCCACTTACACCTGAGGCATTTTGCCTTGCCACAAATTCTATTGTTTATAATAATATTTGGACAAAGGATATTCATAACGATTTTGTATTTCATTCAAGGTTTGAAAAAGGAGAAGGATTTGTTGGAGAATTTAAAAAGGAACAAACTGTCACTATTACCCCAACTAATCTTTTCGGGACCGGACCAGAGAGTCAATTAAGTTTACGGTATGTAACTGGTTTTTACAATATCAACAAAAACATTAGCATGGGACCACATGAGCAGACGGTTACTGTAAATGGAAGTGTCATTGCTAATGATGAAGTATATGGGATTCACACCATTCAACATGATGTTAATTTACCTTCTTCCAGTTTACCTTCTTTAGTTACTATTGATTTACAAGGAAATTATGATTCAAAAGATCATTCGGCAATAGCTTCTGTAAAATTAATTTATCCACGATCATTTGATTTTGCAGCTTCAAATACTTTTCATTTTAAAATGCCTGCTTCCAGTACAACAAGGTTTTTAAAAATTACCAATTTTACAGCCAACGGAGTAGATCCTGTCCTTTATGACTTAACTAATAATAGACGAATAGAAGGAAACAATGATGGTGTCTCCATTAACATTGCTTTACCTCCTTCTAATATTGAGAGTGAATTAGTTTTAGTAAGTTCTGCTTCTGGAATTAAATCTCCCAGTCAAATTAGATCTATCAACTTTATAGATTATTCACAAGAAGATGCAGAGTATATTATTATTTCCAATAAGAAACTTTATGATGATGGACAAGGGAATAACTGGGTAGAAGAATTCAGTAATTATCGCTCATCTGCTGCTGGAAGAAATTTCAATACTATTATTGTCGATGTAGAACAATTATATGATCAATTTTCTTATGGAATAAATCGACATAGTATCTCCATTCGAAATTTTGGACATTTTATTTTTAAAAATTGGACTGATCCAAAATATGTTTTCCTTTTGGGGAAAGGTCGAGAATATCAAGACATTCGAACTACTGAAAATCTAAATACCGCCTACGTAGATAATACATTTCATATTCCAACATTAGGTGCATTTGGGGGGGGAGATAATTTATTGTTCTCAAAAAATAACACTTATGCTCCTATCATATCTGTTGGAAGACTTCCAGCTAAGACTGGAACAGAAATAAAAAATTATCTAGATAAGGTAATTGAGCATGAAGAAGTTCAGAATTTACCACAAACTATTGAAGATAAATTATGGATTAAAAACGTGATTCATTTAGGCGGAGGAGCAGCAAATGAACAACTTTCTATCCAAGGATATTTAAATGGGTTTAAAAGTATTATAGAGAATAATAAGTTTGGTGGAAATGTGACTTCTTTCTTCAAAACCTCAGCTGATCCTATTTATAATTCTCAATCGGATGCTCTAAAAAATTTAATCAATAATGGTGCTGCTATGCTCACTTTTTTTGGTCACTCTTCTGTAGGTAGTTTTGATTATAGTGTAGATAATGCAGACGCTTATGAAAACAAAGGCAAGTATCCTGTCATGTTTTCATTTGGATGTTATTCTGGAAAAATTCATACTCCTGCAGTTGGAATTAGTGAAGATTTTGTTTTAGCAGCTGAAAAAGGAGCAATAGCCTTTTTTGCGACTACAGGAATTGGGTACTCAAACCGATTAAATATCTATGGTCGAGAATTTTTTTCTAAATTAGGTGGTGCAAACTATGGTGAAGGGCTTGGTGATCTTAACAGAATTTCTATCAAAAACACAGAAAATTCACTTGGGTTTTTAGGTGGTCAAATGACTCTTAATGGTGACCCTGCTATTAGATTATTTCTTGGTGAAGGGCCTGATTATATCATTGACCGTGAAACAGTAAAATTTGATCCAAATCCAATAAGTATCCAAAGAGATAGTTTTGACTTAACTTTTGATATTGCTAATATTGGATTTCATGTTAATGATTCAATGGTTATAGAAATAAAACAAAAATTCCCAAATGGTACCGATGCTATTTCAATTCTTATTGATTCTATACCAGTTCCTGAATTTAAATCAACTTTAAATTATAAAATCCCAGTATTTGGAATTGATGCTCTTGGTCCAAATGAATTTTATATCGAAATTGATAAAAACAATGCAATTGCTGAATTTCCTTCCTCTGAGGCTGAAAATAATAATACACTAAAAACTGGAGGTGGTAGTGAAAGTATTACAGTCTATTTTATTTCAAAAGAAATTGTTCCAGTTTTTCCAAACGAATTCGGGATTGTTTCAAACCAAGATCTAACCTTAAAGGCATCTACTTCAAGTACATTTATTGAAAATCAGAAATATGTTTTTCAAATAGATACTACAGAAGCATTTAATAGTCCACTTTTTCAAGAAACAGAAATTGAGCAGTTAGGTGGTGTCTTAAAATGGAAACCTAATATGAACTACCTTAATAACACCGTTTATTATTGGCGAGTTAGTCCTGAAGAAGATCCAGCTATTGGTGGTTTTGTTTGGAGAAATAGTTCCTTCGTTTATTTAGAAGGAAGTTCTTCAGGTTGGAATCAATCTCATAAATATCAATATCAAAAAGATATACTATCCAATCTTCTCATTGATGGTTCTGGAAAAATTAAATATGTTTCAGATTTCAAAGATTTGGCCGTTGAGAGTTTAGTGTTAGATTCTATTGTTAATCCTAACTCTGTTTTTATGCGTGTTCTTCTTAATAATGATCGTATTGGAAGATATGTTGGTCCACCATATTCTGACCCTGCAGGTATTCAAGTAACCGTTTTTGATTCAATAAAAGTCGAATATCGAATTAATTCAAATCCTGATTATTATTGGGGCGAATCAATGTTTCCTTTTAAAACTGATAATTTAACAAATAGAGAAGAACTCATTAATTACCTTAATAATGAAATCGAAGATGGAGAATATGTTTTACTTCTAACAAATCAAACAGAAACCGTATCATACGAACCAGAAGAATGGGCTTCAGATTCCGGCCCTTTGGGAACTAATATTTTTGATGTATTAGAAGCTCAAGGTGCTACACAAATTAGAGATTTAGAAACTGAAGGTGCACTCCCTTATATTTTCCTTTATCAAAAAGGAATAGGTGCGATGGCTGAAAGTATGGCTACTAGTCTAGATGATTTATTATTTTTCAATCATTCCTTACCAGGAAGTTGGGATAGTGGTGAAATGACCTCCACTAAAATCGGACCCGCCAAATCTTGGGAATCTTTACTTTGGCAAACTACCTCAATTGATAATCTCCCAACTGATGAATTTTCCATAGATTTATATGGAATAAAACAAGATGGAACAGACTCATTAGTTATGCCTAATATTCAGGATTATGATGTTTCTTTATCATCATTAGATGCAGATGAATTTCCTTATATCCAATTAAAATTTAACTCAAGAGATTCTCTCAACAAAACAAGTGTTCATTTAGACCATTGGCGAGTTTTATATCAAGGTATGCCTGAAGTTGCCTTAAACCCAGCTTCGTTATTTACTTTTCATAGTGATACTTTGGATCAGGGAGAACCACTATCTTTAAAAATTGCTATTGAAAATATTGGAGAATATGATATGGATAGTTTGCTTATGAAATTTGCAATCATCGACCAAAATAACAATCAGGATACAATATTAAAAAGATTATCTCCCATCCTAATTGGTGATACTTTAGTCGCTAATTTAAAATTAGATACTAGAAATTTTGGAGAAAAAAACACATTATTTATTGAGGCAAATCCGAATAAAGATCAAAACGAACAATTTCATTTTAATAATTTAGGGTTCTTCAATTTTTATGTAAAACAAGATGTAAGAAATCCAATTATGGATGTTACATTTGATGGAATTCATATTATGGATGGAGATTTAGTGTCTTCCAAACCTCGTATTTTAATCACCTTAAAAGATGAAAATTCTTTTTTACTTTTAGAAGATACCACTTCATTTCAAGTACTTTTAAGATCACCAGGAAGTTCAGATTTAACACCCGTTTTTGTAGATGGAGATCAGTTGGCATTTTATCCTGCAACTCAGGGTGATAATAATAAAGCTAGATTAGAATTTAATCCTCTTCTATTATCAGATGGAACTTATCAGTTGGTTGTTTTAGCAGAAGATGTTTCTGGAAATCAATCAGGAGATTTAGCTTATAAAGTTAGTTTTGAAATAGTGAATAAATCTTCTATTTCAAAAATATTAAATTACCCTAATCCATTTTCTACTTCTACCAAATTTGTATTTACCATAACTGGTGATGAAATTCCTGACAACATGAAAATTCAGATTATGACTGTTTCAGGTAGAATCATTCGAGAAATTAGAATGGAAGAATTAGGACCAATTCATGTAGGAAATAATATGACTCCTTTTAGTTGGGATGGAACAGATGAGTATGGCGCAAAATTAGCCAATGGAGTTTATCTCTACCGAGTAGTTGCCACTAAGGCAAATGGAGAACCCTTTGATTTATTCCAAACAAGAGCAGATTCGTTCTTCAAAAATGGAATTGGAAAAATGGTAATTATTCGATAAAATATTTTTGAAATAAAAAAAAGAGGGCAAAGTTATTCAATTAATTTTGTCCTCCTTTTTTTTGCCCATTCCAAAAAAGTAAACCACCCAAAAGCAGCATACATTAAATAAAATCCTTCCATTGTCACTACTCTAAATCTACTTTGATTTAAAAAAAATATGGAAAATACACTCATCGAAATAATCAAAAAAAGTATCCATGAATGAAGCTTAAAATTAGCTTTCAATCCTTTCCAAATACCAAAATATCCAAAAAAATAAATTGGCAATCCTAAGATAAATGAAATCACCCATTTGTTAAATGGATGGTGGGAAATACTAAATCCTGGAGTTAAAAACTTTTGGACTTTTGTTAGGCTTAAAAAAAATAGTTTTTTAGGGTTTTCCATAATCCACTTCTTCCCTTCTTCCATATAAAGTTGATCTCTTTCCTTCGGTAAATATTTTTTAGCATTAGGATCTTGCTTTAATTCAAATGGTCTCCCAAAAGTGTAATCAAATTCATTTAGTCCTTTTGTATACTTAAAAACACCAATTGATCTACCAATGTTTTCGTTGTTTGATAAGGATAAAAAAAAGCCTAAGCCTCCACTTGATATTGTATAAACTCCATGGGTTTTCAAATTATTGATCCCACTTGGCAATGTAAAAACCAAACAAATGAAAGAATAGATAATAACCATTCGCAAGTTTTGTTTCCAATTTTTTTTGAAAAATAAATAAATAGATATTGCTATAAATGGACTGTAAAAAAGAATAATAGACTTTGTCAAAAAACAAACAGAAAACAAAATCGCTGAAAAAATAAGATGTTTTTCTTTTTGATTTTTTAGACCAACAACAAAATGGTAAATTGAAAAAATCAAAAGGGTTTGATAAATCGTTTCTTGTGAAATACTATGTACATACCACATTGTAAATGGATAAAAACAATAACCTAAAACACCTAAAATTGCTATCTGTTCTGACTCAAATAGAACCTTAGAAAGTTTATAAAAATAAACCCCTGAAAGGCAACTTAAACCAATTTGAATCATTGGTGCTGCCCATATCCAATATTCTCCAAAGAGCATTTTTATCAACGTCAAAAAGTAAGGATAAACTGGAGCTACTAAAAATGTGCCTCCATCTAAATCAAAATTCCCTTCCATAATTTGAGAACTCAACATATTATATCTTTCACTATCAGGAAAAATTTCTAGCTGAGGGAAATATGATTTAAGGACAAATACAAAAATCAATCGAACCACTAAAAAGGAACAAAATATTAATCCATAAATTTCTTTTTGTGACAGATTCTTAAATCTATTTTTGGAGTACATTTTTTTTTCTTAGGTTTGAGAAAATATGTTAAAAACACAAAATACATTTCTAAAAATTTGGTTCATTCTTATTTTGATAGGAATTATCTCAATAAGTTTTCAAACCATTCTTACACTTCCTATCGTAGGCAGCAAGATACAACCACCGGAGATAATTTTTCTATTGACTTTACTTTTTTTAGCCTTTAATTCGAAAAAGATTCCTTTCAGAAAATTGAAGTTCAACAATCTTGATTTTGCATTAATATTCTACCTAGGAATCGTTTTGATCACTTCTTTTTTTGCTAAAAACTTTCATCCATTTCTTGATTTTTTTGGTCTAGTTTACTTATTCTTAAACTATTTAATCATTCGATTATTTTTGATTTCCATTGGTCAAGATTTCGAGAAGATCATTAAAACAGGAATTCTCTGGATGGGAATTATTGCTGCAATATTTGGCATCATTGGTATTGCTACAACTTACTTTTTTAGTGCTAATTCTCTAGGGTATATATATCAAGATTATCCATATTTCGGAGATACTATTCGAGTTAGTGGATTCACATCTACTCCTCACATGTTAGCCAGTATTTTAAATATTAGTATTTTAGTTCTATTAATTTCAATGTTCGAAAAAAGAAGTCTTCGAAGTATTTTTGTACTTATTATTTTATCATTGGCTTATATTTTCACATTTGCCAAAATTGTTGTCCTGCTTATTATTGGAGTAATTTTTATTTTTCTAAAAAAACAAAAGATTAATCCTATTGTAAAAAATGGACTAAGGGTTTTATCTCTTTCACTTTTCGTATTTTATATGTTTGCGACTCATTTTATTTTAATCAATAAAAGCCATCCTAATTTAGTCGAAATCAGAAACAAAGCATTCAACACCGGAGAAATCATAGGCGAAACTCAAAATAACTATATCATCCCTACTACTTATACTACTTTAAAACAAAGTGCTTTCCACTTAGGAAAAAAATATTGGATCACAGGAGTCGGTGCTGGCAATCACGGAAGTTATTTTAATGAACTAAAAGCAGAAGGGTTATTTCCAAAACACATCCCCGATTATGATCCACACTCTACTTATTTTGGCAGTTTTGCTGAAACTGGAATTTTCGGTTTCGTTGCAATTCTATATCTAACCTTTGTTCTTTTTAAAATGTCCAACCATCTTTTAAAAACAAAAAAATATTACAATCTAAAAATTGCCACTTCAGCTTGCCTACTTATTTTTTTTATGGAAGCCATCTCAGTTGATGCAATTAATTTCAGGCATCTATGGCTAGTCTTTGCAATTTTGAGTGCGATTTATAATTTGGAACAAAATGAAAAACTAGGTAAAACTTAGTTTAATTTCCTCCCTAACAAGTCCCCCACAATCAACTCCGCCGTATCCCCTTCCCCATACAAATTAACTCCAAAATCAACCTCCTCCCTTTTCATTTTCTCAAAAAGTGAAACAATCTCTCCTTCATTTGCAACCTG
>JAQXDE010000011.1 GCA_029251525.1 Saprospiraceae bacterium
AAAAATGGTGTTTCAATAGCCATACACCCATGTCCTAAACTCATCAATAATGCTCCAACAACTACTGCCCATCGATACCCTATTTTATTATCAGCAAACCAACCACCAAGTAATGTGGAAAGATAAACCAAGGAAACATAAGTACCAAAAATAGCTAAAGCATGTTCTTGAGGCCATCCCCATCCACCTTCTAACAATGAGGCTGTAAAAAACATGACGAGTAAAGCCCTCATGCCATAATATGAGAATCGTTCCCACATCTCTGTGAAAAACAACACAAACAAGCCTGAAGGATGTCCTAAGACTTTACTTTTAAAAAACTCTTCGCTACTACTCATAAGAAATTAATTTTAAGGTTGATTTTTCGTTTTGTTTTAGAAAAAAAAATAGCGGAAGGAGGCATTGCTTCTTCCGCTTTGAATTAGATATATTTTTTAGTGTGAAGTTTCGGTTTCGATATCTTCTGCACCATGAGTAAGGCGTTTTAAAGGTTTTATTATTAGCAATACTAATAAACCAAAGATAGTACAGAAAATAGCTATTCCAGTAAAAATATTAAATTCTCCAACTGAAGCTGACCATTCTCCTAATAATCCAGCCACCTTATTTCCAAGTCCAGTTGCTGCAAAATATGCTCCCATCATAAAAGCAACCCAACGGGCAGGTGCTAATTTTGTAATGAATGAAAGTGCAACAGGAGATGCACAAAGCTCACCAATGGTATGAAATAAGTATGCTAAAACTAACCAACTCATAGCAGATTTTTCAACAATATTTTCACCATCCATAACAACTTCTGTACTGGCTTTTGACATAAAGAAGAATCCCCATCCCATGATGATTACCCCAATTGCCATTTTGAAAAGAGAAGAGGATTCTTTTCCTCGGTTTCTCCACCAACCCCAGAAAGAGCCAACAAGTGTTGCAAAAATTAAAATGAAGATTGCGTTTACTGATTGAAACCAAGACGAGGGAACATCAAAGCTACCAAGAGATAAATCTGTTTTTTGTTCAGCGTAAATATTTAATAATCCACCTGCTTGCTCAAATGAACCCCAAAAAACTATAATTAATAAGAATGAAAGATAAGTAACTAAAATTCGATCTTTTTCAATTTTATTTCCATCATTATAAATAACAATACCAATTCCTACAGCAAATGCTAATCCAGCAACAAGGGCAGCATAAGACCAAGACCCAGAACTAAAATAGATGAATGCAGCCAAGGCTAAAGTTAGTCCAAATCCGATCATTGAATTAGTATGCTTGAAAATATCACCAATAAGGTTTGGTTGGTTTTTCTTTTCCTCTTCATTTATTTCTATTAAATTTCCAACATCTTTGAGATATTTTTGTCCAAAAAAGTAAATAAGTTGTCCAAGGGCCATTCCAATACCCGCTAAACCGAAGCCATAATGCCAACCAATTTTTTGACCAACATATCCGACTAAAAGAGCTGATACAGCGGCACCCAAATTAATTCCCATATAGAAAATATAAAACCCCATATCCCTTCTCTTATCGCCTTTAGAATATAATCCTCCGACCATAGTGGATATATTTGGCTTTAGACAACCTACTCCAAGAACAATTAGTATTAGACCTGTATAAAATGCCCATAAGGCATTTATAGCTAAAATTCCATGTCCTGCACATAGTAATAGACCTCCCCACATAACAGCAGATTTTTGACCAATATAGCGATCTGCTAAAATACCTCCTGGAATGGATGCAACATAAACAAACATCGTATACCATCCATAAAGTGCTAACGCTTCTCCTTCACTCCAACCATATCCTGGGTTATCTCCACCAGTTTCAGCAACCAAATAGAGTACTAAAATAGCACGCATACCATAGTAACTAAATCGTTCCCACATTTCTGTTAAAAAAAGAATAAATAAACCAATAGGATGCCCCAAAAACTGAGGCTGATTATTAAATGCCTTTGTATCCATTTTTAATATTTAAATTTTAAAAGTTGATTCGTCGGTCTAAAAATAGATTTTTTAAAAGAAAAATTGGTTAAAATCACCAATCTATTTTTGTTTTAGAAAGGTTAACTGCATTAAAAAGAAAAAGTTAAACCTTGAAAAGGTGCATAACCCCTTTGGAAAGATTATAAAATTGAGCTTCTGGAAACTGAATGCTTAATCGTTGAATGGCTATTTGACTTCGAATACCTCGTTTGCAATAAATTACGATAGGTTGGGAAAAATTTAATAAAGCTGTCTTTTTAAAAATGGATTGAAGAGGAATTAGCTGACCTCCTATATTGTAGGATTGATGCTCGTCTGGTTCACGAACATCAATAAGTTGGAAAGGTTTGTTGTCAGCTTTCCATTTTTGTAATTCAGAATAAGTCAATTGATTCATATACAACCCCTGTTCCCCTAAAGGGGAACGATTTGAAATAGTTAGGAATAAATTAGAAGCGTTTTATCTTAGAGCAA
>JAQXDE010000025.1 GCA_029251525.1 Saprospiraceae bacterium
ATCGGCGACAACTCCGCAAAAATATTTTGATAATGGAATTTCCAAACTCGAGTATTAAATTTTAAATACAAATAATTATTAGCGAAATCCGACAGGAGCAAGGATCGCTCCCCCTCCCCTATTTTATTTTTCCCATAACCCAGTTGAATACCAACATGCTTCGTCACATTAAACCCCATATAACTCTCAGAGTTTAAGTAATCATACCCATTTGAAATATCGAAAATGGTGCTCTTATACGTTTTATAGAATCCTTGACTTGGAATGGCCTTATCTTGCTGAACTCGTCGATTAACATAACTCGGAAATCTCGCTTGCGATTCTACAATATTCGAATAAAAAAAGATCCGATCATCAATTCCACCTCGCACTTCAATCCCTCTTCGATTCAAAAATACCAATTCAGGATCTTCTGAATCTTGTCCCATTTTAAAATCAATCATGGGATTAATCTTTAGATGAAAGTGCTTGGTGTGTACTTCATAAAAATTCGCAGGAGTGTGATAAAAATATTTTAAAATGGGACTTTCTCGTGTGAAATACCGTTGCCCGGTTTGACTCATTTTTTCGATCGACTCCTCCCCTTCTTTTAATCCAACCACCGTAGTTGGAAACGCTTTTAATTCCAGCCATTCATTATTATCCCTAAATATATAATTCAAATCTTTAACATCTAGAATTGACAAATCCTCAAAATTCGTATCTACTCGCATCGCGTAGTCTGCAATATCCCGCCGTAAATAATATTTTAAAGAAGAATGAAAAGGAGTAGGAATTCCTGATTTGATTTCTAGACGATCCATAATGTGGTAAACATCATTTCCAAAAGGGACAATAGTTCCTTGGGCTTGCAAGCCTTTATATATAGGTAAGAAAATTAGAATAAGGAAAATTCTAAATATCTGAATCATATGTTTTTCAATTATATCGGTTTTTAAAATATTCAGATCAGAATGGTAAGGACGATCCTACCCCTTTTTTAAATCTTTTTCAATCAATCTCAAAACATAGTCTCTCATACTCATCCGAGTTTGGATAGATTTGATTTTGAGTTGAAGATGCATTTCCTCAGGAGTGTCGATAGTCATTCGAACCATTCGACCTTTTTCAACAGGTTTTGCTTTTTTAGGTTTTGGAGTTGCTTTGGTTTCTTTAATCGTCTCCGTTTTTTCAACTGCCTTTTTATTTTCACCTGAATGAATTTCATCCACTTTAGTTTTGACCTCTTCAGGATCCTTCGTGGTTTTTTTCAATGGTATCTTAGGAGCTAATTTTACTTCCTCTGTTTTACTATTTTTCTTTAAAGTTGAACTAATATTGAATTTTTTCTTTGCCATCTTTTGAAGATTTTCTAATTAAAAAATGAGTGGGCTCCTCCCCTACTTTGAAATGATTTTAAGTATTTCATTTGCCAATGCAGTTACCTCTTTTTTTGCTTTTGCATCTTTATATTCATAAACGCCCATACCCATCACAACTGCTTCCTCGTAAGCAATTCTGTGTCGAAGGGATGATTTCAAGGTGTCAATTTCTAATTCTGCCAAAGCTTCTTTGATACTTTGATTTAGGCTAACTCTTGAATTAAATTCATTTAAAATAAAAAAGGCTTTTACATCTTCCTTCAAAGCTTTTGCCTGATCATATTTTTCAATGAATTTTTCCGTTGCCCAAATATCTAATCCACTTGGTCTAATCGGAATCAAAACTATATCACCTAATATAATAATCGTACTTACCAATTTAGACAAAGAAGGTGTACCATCAATTACAATTATATCGTAATCTTTTTCAAGTTGTTTTATATTTTTTCTGAGGGCATCACTCGTTCCAATTCCCATTACTGTTATGTGTGGATATTCTTCCTCCCTAATTCCTGACCAATGAACCGAACTCGCATTTGTATCTGTGTCCACAATGGCCACTTTGTATCCCATGTGTGCAAAACAAACGGCTAAGTTTTGAGAGATAGTGGACTTCCCTACTCCACCTTTAAGACTAGTAACTGAAATGATCATTCGTGGCTTTTTTTGTCATTAAATAAATCTCTACGCTTTTCAGCCAATTTATTCTTTAACTTGTTTATAAATACTGAAATAAGTTTTCACAGAAACACGAAGATACGATTTTCTGCAAAAACTGCAATACGAATGTAATGAAAATCGCAAAAACATATTTCTGTAAATCATTATACACGGAAGAGCGGAAAAACGTACACTCGTATTTACGATTTAACGCAAAAACGCTTACACAGTTTCAAGTAAACACGATAATAAGTAAATACAGCTTATCGTGCTTACGATTTTCTGCAAATAAGTAAATACGATTATACGCTTTATATAAAATAGGGAAGTGCCATAATTTTATTTTAACCTTTTCTAAAATTTACAAAAAAAGAAAAAAACAAATGAGTATCTTTTATCATCAAAAGCGTAGGAATACATCCGGCCGGGACAGTAATTTTTGTTAAATTACATCGTTTTGAATAAAAACAGTTGGCTAGATACACTGAGGTACGTAAAATCGTACTTACTGAAATACTGCAAGTTTTAAATTCCGCCCTTAATGGCCTCTTTTTTTTTAAAAGAATAATGTTACCACATATAGTATTTAAGTTAAATAAGCGCACTAAAAAGTTATTTAAAAGGGCAAATGAAACATAATATTATCTTTTGTAGCCAAGAATTGCGCAATTAAGGACGAATAAAACCACAAAAACTATTTGAGTTACCTATTCAGGATACCATGAAATGAAACCAAAGGCAAAATTATAATCTTCAAAATTTTTGGAGAAAAAGTTTTTGAAAAAAACACCTAAATCACTTTTAGGTATTTTATATTCTTTTTCCTAATCTTTACTACTTTACTATTTAGACAAGCTGTAGCCCATACAGCGTATAGGTTTTTTTTAGAAAAAGCGTAGAGAATCCTCAGAATACAGTAGAACTACATCATTAAAACGTAGCTAAACATCAAAGAATAACGTAGTGTTGCATCATCTTGGGCGTAGAGATACATCTAAAAAGCGTAGAGAATTTTACTAAAAGCGTAGCGGTACATCAAAAGCGTAGGAATACATCATATTTATTAAGATCGCACCTGTTTCCTAACATTTTTAGGGCAAAAAAGGGATAAATCGAGTAAAAGCGTAGAGATACATTCTATAAAAGCGTAGAAATATATCTATAAGCGTAGGTTTGCATCTTAATAAAGCGTAGGAATACATCATAAACCGTAAAATACCCATTAATCTATCTGTTAAGTCTAAAGCGTAGGGATACATCACAAACCGTAGGATTCCATCAAAAAAATAAAATAGTTTTAAGAAAGCGTAAAATTTATTAGTAATAGTTACGCTTTTGATTCTATTTTGCATTGCAGTATAAAATCCATTTATCGAAACCCATCTAAATCCCTTCGCAATGGCAATTGTAAAACATAATAAACTGATCGAAACGAGCTATAAGATGAATAGCCGCGAGCAGTTTTTTGTTCTTTATTTGATTTCTAAAATTTCACAAAACGATTCTGAATTTCGAGAATATAAAATGCATTTTTCTGAAATTGAGCGCATTTTAAACTTTGATGGTAAACGTAGAATTGCCAATAAAACGGAAGTTTTTGCGATCATGGATCGCCTGAATAGTGTTCCGATTGTCTATGAGAAAGGAACAATTGTCGGTAAAAGTGTTTGGTTGCAACACATGGAACATGATACTGAAACGGATGAGTTTACATTTAGCTTATCAGAAAAATTACGGGATTATTTGATTCAACTCAAAGAGCATTTTACTCAATATAACATTAGTAACATTGTTTATCTCAATTCGAATGCAATTCGATTATATGAAGTTTTGAAGCGTTATCAGTTTTTGGGAGAATGCATATTGGAGGTAGAAAAGATTAAATTTTATTTAGGTATAGAAGGAAAGTACCCTAAATTTTATGAATTCAAACGTTGGGTATTAATTCCTTGTCAAACGGAAATTGAAAAATTTTCGGATATCAAATTTGAATTTATGCCAGCGAAGAAAAAAGGAAAAAGTATTGTTAGCTTGAAATTTTTTATATCTGAAAATCAGCCAGAGACTATTCCTGAGAACATTGGATTTTTGAATGGTGAATCAAATCGACCCACCGGAAAAAATGCAACCTTTCTTCAGCAGAAAATCGATCAATTAAATTATTCACAATGGATGGCTTTTCAATTTTTATCTCAATTAAATGTTAATAAAACCTTTATTATCGAAAAAGTTCTATCGGACTCCAAGGTGAATTATCATCCATTAATTGGTTATGAAGATATTTATATGAAAATTCTTTGGAAGTTTTTAAATGAAAAAAGTAATGCAGCAGAAAAAGCAGGAGCATTTGTTGATTGGTGGAAAAAAGGAAAATTAACGGAAGATAATTTACATGCTCGTATGGTAGAAGTTGTTTTGAAAAAGAAAAATGAAATGAGCAATAATGAGCGAGATAGACGAGAAGCAACTAAGCAAATGAATAAAAAGGAGTATGGAACTTATTTGGAGAAGGAGCAAAATGAGTTTCGAGCGGCGAATGCGATAGGAGAGGAGGTAGAGTTTGGCTCTAAAATAAAAAAAGCTGGATTTAATATTGATGTTTTTAAAAATAAATATCCAGTTTACTATATGGAGTCAATTGAGGAGGTTAAGATGGAATATGTTAAGGCATTTGAATCACTTGGACAAGAAGTTGATTTTAATAAATATCAAAATGCGATTGAGGATAAGGTGAGATTCAAGTGCAAAGCGTGGTGGGAAGAGGAGAGGACAAAAGTATCGTAATATTGTTCTGTTTAATCATATTTTAGACCAGGCTTTTAAAGGCAATTACATAATCTCCTCTTAAAGTTTAAACATTTATTAAAAAACTAGATGATATGGCAAAAAAGAAGATAAAAGTTCAAGGTTTAGTAATTCATTTGGAAAATGTAGATAATAAGGATTATGTTTCTTTGACAGATATAGCAAAAAAATCTAGTAAGGTTAAACCTTCTCATCTTATTCAGAATTGGATGAAGAACTCCAATACTTTAAAATATTTAATGACTTGGGAGCGAGTTCATAATCCCTCTTTAAAGGTCATCCAAATGGATGACCTTTTGTTAGATTCTATGGATAATAGGGTTATTTTATCTCCTAAGGAATGGATAAAAAAGACGAATGCAGTTGGAATGATTCAAAAAACAGGAAGAGGAGGTGGAACTTTTGCCCATGAGGAAATTGCTTTAGATTTTTGTTATTGGTTAAGTCCTGAGTTTAAAGTATACCTAAATAAAGAATTTACTCGCTTGAAAAAAGAGGAGTTTCAACAGAAAAATCTTGAATGGCACATTTCAAAAATTACTGACAATATTGAAGAGGTTCGAAATCTATTGGATACTATACCTTTTCAAAATCCGGCAAGGAATAGGATAAAAGGATTAGAGGAGGAATGACTTTAAATTACGTCATATCCCACCGTAAAACTGCAGCCAATTTTATATACTTAGGGTTGAAGAAATACCTAAAATAGTGTATTTGGACTTTTTTTAGAGTTTAAATTCGACCTCTAAAAAGAAATGATTGTTTTGTTACCATAAAACGAGTTTTCATTTGTACTAACTAATGGTCATTCATTTGGATGACCTTTTCTTAGCTTCAATGGATAAAAGACTTTGAAGCTGTATTTAAAAAATCTAAATATAAAAATAATTACCTTCGTGTTTCCGTAATACTTTGTAACAGAGTACTAACTTAGATCGCAAATTTTAATTATAAAATCCTAAAATCATGAATAGACAAATTCATATGGTCGATGTCGGTGGGCAATACCGAAATATGAAATCCGAGATTGATCAAGCAGTTATTGAGGTCATTGAATCAGGTCAATTTATTAACGGACCAAAAGTCAAAGGGTTCCAAGCTGATTTGGAAAATTTTTTGGAAGTCAAACATGTGATACCTTGCGCGAATGGAACTGATGCGTTACAAATTGCTTTAATGGCATTGGGTTTAGAACCTGGTGATGAAGTCATTGTTCCCGCGTTCACCTATGTAGCTACAGCAGAGGTAATTGCATTGTTACAATTGACGCCGATTATGGTTGATGTTGATCCAAATACTTTTAATTTGACTGTAGAAATTTTTGAGAAAGCGATCACGCCAAAAACAAAAGCAGTTGTTCCAGTTCATTTGTTTGGGCAATGTTCCGATATGGAGTCGATTATGGATTTGGCAAAAAAACATAATATTTACGTCATAGAAGATAATGCGCAAGCTATTGGGGCAGATTATACTTTTTCTAATGGAAAAAATCAAAAGTCAGGTACGATTGGAGATATTGGAACAACGTCTTTTTACCCGTCAAAAAATCTAGGTGCTTATGGAGACGCGGGTGCTATTTTCACTAATAGTGATGAACTGGCTGCAAAGTTGAGAATGATTGCTAATCATGGTCAAGGTCAAAGATATCATCATAAAATGATCGGATGTAACTCAAGGTTGGATTCGATTCAAGCAGCTATACTTGGGGTAAAATTAAAATACTTGAAAAAATATTCAAATGCTAGACAAGAAGCTGCAGCATTTTATGATAAAGCATTTGCTGATGAAGATTGGATGCAAATACCTACTCGTCAACATAATTCTACCCACGTTTTTCACCAATATACTTTAAAAATAAAAGATGGATATCGTGATGCACTCAAAGACCATTTATTTGCTGCTGGAATTCCATTTGGTGTTTTTTATCCACTACCACTTTATGAACAAGAAGCCTTTAAACAATTCGTTCCAGACGATTTAGATTTGCCTGTAACTGAAATGTTGTGTCAATCTGTTATCTCATTGCCAATTCACACAGAGATGGATGAGGAGATTTTAAATCATATTTCTGGTGTTGTAAAAGGTATGTTTAAAACAGCATAAGAGTTAAATTACTGACCAGTTAAACGGTTTAACTGGTCGGTAACTTTTCTATCTTTCCTCATTTGTAAAAATCTCGTTTTGATATTTTTGATAAAATGAAAAAACCAAAGTAGCATCGTTGAAAATCATCATACCAAATATTGCCGTTCCAGAAGTTGAATATACTTTTCATTGTTTGATGAAAGAGTTTTTGGGATTGGAATATGAAATAGAAGTTTTGCCCACCGCCAAGGATTTTACCATAGATATTGGTTCGAAAAAATTAGTCATCAGGAATCATTTTTTTAAAAATGATGATTTGCCAACTTTGTATCAAAAACAGAATCTGCCATCTGAGGTGATATCTGATGAAGTGATTATTGAAGGAAAAGAATATTCGTGTTATAGTATTTTTGGAAAATCAATATGGACTGAAACTAAAGATGAAATAATATTAGAAAGCGATATAGTGGCGTCTACTTTTTTTATGTTGTCGAGGTGGGAAGAAATATTGGAAGGGGAGCGAGATATGCATCAACGTTTTTTGGGAAAAAGCGCACTGGCGTATAAAAATGGTTTTTTGGAAAAACCTGTGGTTAATCAATACGTAGAAATATTGTGGGCTTTTTTACAAAAAGGTAAAATTATACAAACTCGAAAAAAACGGACTTTTGAAATCGTTCCGACGCATGATGTGGATATTCCATTTTTGTTCCCCAATTTTATTTATGGACTGCGAACGATTGCGAGGTATTTAGTTTCGCCTACCTATTTTTGGGATGGGATTAATTATTTAAAGTTCTATTTGAAAGGAAAAGATCCGTACGATACGCATGATGTTTTTTTGGATGGAGCAGAAAAATTAGGTGTTAAAGCGCATTTCTTTTTTATGGCGGGTTGCCACAATCGCTTTGATCCAAGAGATCAGTTGGAGCATCCGAAAGTAAAAACATTAATAACAAAGATAAAAAACAGAGGTCATCAAATTGGATTCCATCCATCCTATAAATCGTTTGATAATACTCCAATATTTTCTCAAGAAAAAAATCGTTTAGAAAAAATTGTAGGACAAAAGGTGGTGATTGGAAGACAACATTATTTACGATTCGAAAACCCAACTACTTGGAACCTTTGGGAAAACGAAAAAATGGAATGGGACTCGACGATGAGTTACGCCGATGAAATTGGTTTTCGAAATGGCGTTTGTTATCCATTCCCTGTTTTTGATATTTTAAACAGAAAAAAATTAAATCTGATGGAGCGACCATTGATTTTGATGGAAGGCACCTTAGGTTTGTATATGGATATAACTTTGGATGATGCGAAAAATAGAGTAGGGGAGTTGATGAATCAAGTTAAAAAATACGAAGGGGACTTTGTTTTTTTATGGCATAATTCCTCTTTGAATTTCCAACAATATTCAAGATATAATTCCATTTTAACTGAAATATATAATTATAAAAAATGAAGATATTGACCATTGTCGGAGCACGACCGCAATTTATTAAAGCAGCAGCAGTTAGTAGAGCGATTGCTAAGTTTGAGGATGTGAGTGAAGTGATCGTTCATACAGGACAGCACTTTGATAAAAATATGAGCGATGTTTTTTTTGAGGAAATGCATATCCCAAAACCCGATCATCATTTGCACATCAATAGTCTATCACATGGTGCGATGACGGGACGAATGTTAGAAGGAATAGAAGGAGTGATTTTGAAGGAAAAGCCAGATTGGGTGCTAGTTTATGGAGACACCAATTCGACTTTGGCTGGCGCTTTGGCTGCGTCGAAATTGCATATTCCGTTGGCACATGTTGAAGCAGGTTTACGGTCCTTTAATATGAAAATGCCAGAGGAAGTGAACCGAATTTTGACGGATCGAATCAGTACCGTTTTATTTTGTCCTACTATAACAGCGATTAAGAATTTAGAAAATGAAGGTTTCGAAAAATTAGAAAATGAGGTGATTCAAGTGGGAGATGTGATGTATGATGCGGCGTTATTTTATTCAGATAAATCAAGGAAACCTGACTTTGTTGTTCCTGAGAAATTTATCCTAACGACTTGTCATCGAGCAGAGAATACCGATGATCCTAAGAAATTAGCAAATATTATTAATGGTCTAAATGAAATTCATCGAGATACGCCAGTCATTTTACCCCTTCATCCTCGAACCAAAAATTACATTGAAAAATATGATTTAAAACCTGAATTTCAATTGGTTGATCCAGTTGGATATTTGGAGATGGTTTATCTTTTACAAAATTGTTCGATGGTGATGACAGATAGCGGTGGCTTGCAAAAAGAAGCTTTTTTCTTTAAAAAATCTTGCATCACTTTGAGGGATGAAACGGAATGGGTGGAGTTGATTGAGAACAAAGTGAATTATTTATGTCAGGTTGCAAATGAAGGAGAGATTGTTTCACTTTTTGAGAAAATGAAAAGGGAGGAGGTTGATTTTGGAGTTAATTTGTATGGGGAAGGGGATACGGCGGAGTTGATTGTGGGGGACTT
>JAQXDE010000047.1 GCA_029251525.1 Saprospiraceae bacterium
AAATACATTTTCGGCCAAAGAAATCCGAGAAACACGCAAATGGCTACGTTCTCCCGCCCATAATCAAAGGCAAGATGTGGTCCAACTATTCGATTTTTTCTTTGAAGACAATCATTTATCGAAGGAAGATTGCTTAGAAAAGCCATTTGTTTTCTCATGGATTTACCCTAAAGAAACGTATGATGATGCAAAAATGCGTCAGGTAATGTTTTTTTTATTAAAAGCTATTGAGGATTTTTTAATTTATCAAGAACTTCATCAAGATGAAGTAAGTGCAAAAAACATCTTGTCAAAAGTTTATAGAAAAAGAAAATTGGATAAGTTATTCGAAAAAAATATTAAACAATCAGAACAGCTTTTAGAAAAGTCTACTATCCAAAATGAAAAATATTATCGTAACGAATATCAACTACAATTAGAAAAATATAATTACCAAAGTCGGGTTAATCGACTTTCTCAAAATTTACAAGAGGTTTCTGACACTCTAGATATTGTTTTTTTGGCAGGCAAATTACGGCAATATTGCTTGATGCTTTCACACCAGTCCGTTTATCAAAAAGAATATACAATTGGCTTACTAAAAAATATACTTCCACTAATCCAACAAGAAGATTACATTAAGATTCCAGCAATTGCTACCTATTACTTTATTTACAAGACGTTGACTGAAAAAGAAAATGAAGCTCATTATTTTCAGTTAAAAGACCAAATTAAAGAGAATGGACACTATTTCCCTTTTGCAGAAATTAGAGATATTTACCTGATGACTATCAACTACTGCATAAAAAGAATGAATGCCGGAAATGAAAGTTTTATTAGGGAAGCTTTTGAATTATATCAATTAGGTTTTGAGAATCGAATATTAATTGAAAATAATTCGATCACTAGAGTTACATTTCACAATGTCATTTCTATTGGCTTGAAATTAAAAGAATTTGAAATTGTAGAAAATTTCATTGAAGAAAACCAAAAATATTTAAGTGATAAACACCGTGAAGGATTCTTGAATTATAGTCTAGCTAGACTGCATTATGAAAAAAAGGAGTACACCAAAGCGATGCAATTATTAGTTCAAGATATTCATTACGAAGACATCCTTATCTTTTTGACTTCAAAGACTTTACTTTCAAGAATGTATTATGAAGAAGATGAAGTAGATGCATTGGAATCTTTAATTGAAAGTATGCGAACTTATATTCAGCGGAAAAAAATCATGGGTTATCACAAAGCTAATTTCAAAAACTACATTCGTTTTATTAAAAAATTATTGAAAGCTAAACCTAGTGACAAAACAGGAAAAGAAAAATTAAAAGTAGAAATTCAGGAAGCTCATCCCTTGACTACAGATGAACGAAATTGGCTACTCACTCAACTTTCTAAAATCTAAGTACTCATTTTGTTTTGCGTCAAACAAAGCTCGGGTAGGTTTATTTTTAGTGGTTTGTAAACATTGTGGGATGATTCTTTAGGCCTTTTTTTCTAAAAGCCTCATAGCTAGAAAGGTATGAAAAAACCCGAAGAAAAGTGTTCCACGTTGCGTTTGCAAAATACTTTCAGTCAAAAAAGACATCATTACTAATGATAGAAAGAGTAAATATAAATAATCTTTTTCTTGGAAAGCAAACCAAAATGGAGCCATCAAATAAAGTAATAGCAATATTCCTCCAATTAATCCAAGGGCTGCTGTAGTTTGTAAATATTGGTTATGTGGGTTGAAATTATCTTTGAGGGCTCGTTCGTAATTCCTTTCTTTATAAATTTTCACCAACTCAACCTGTATATCTCCAGTTCCTGTTCCTAGAAATGGATTTTCTTTGATGACTGTAAAAGCTGC
>JAQXDE010000046.1 GCA_029251525.1 Saprospiraceae bacterium
CTTATTTATACGGGAGCAATGATATGCCCGGCTACACTGCATTTGTTACAGCTCCTGCGGGGGATCCGAATCAGTACCGAAATACTCTAAATTATTTTTACGGAGAAGAAAATTTGACACGAAAAAAGATGAGGACCTATGCTTTTTTTAACATGCTGACAGATCCATTAAATTTCTACGCAATCAAATCTGTTTTCTATGATTACATTATTAAGGGCAGAGGGGCAGCAGATATTAAAATGATAAAACTATCTGAAAGATTGAAGTATTTGCCCAGATTTCGCTTCGAGTATACACCCTACGGACCTGAACTAGTCTATCAAAATTATTTCAAACTTGATTCAAAACTGATTCAATTGAACTTTAGTCATGCTGATGGAAGTTTTGAACCTTCATGGAGGATTTACACAAAAATTTGGAATATTAAAACTTTTGAAAATCTATCATTTAGTCTTTCAGGTCAAATTTGGAATCAGCCGTTAATTGATTTTTTTAAGGGAGATCGTCTTCAACAAAGTCAAGGTTTAGGCTCAGAAATAATCGTAACCACTAATTATGATTTAATTACCAATGAGCATTTACTTGGATTTACAATGCAAGTGGGTTACAAATCAAGTGGTTATTCTTTAGGAGAACAATTGGACAAGGGGCTTGTAGCAAGAGGAGGATTAACCTTTAAATTAGGAAATTAAAGCCAGTAGAGAACAACACCTAAACTACATTAAAACGCAGCTTAGCCTAACCGTTGGCGGTAATTAAAAATGAAGAAAATAACTCTTGTAATATCAATTTTATTCCCATTATTTTTATTTGGGCAAACGGATATAATTCAGAAAACAAATTCGATAAAAGATGATACTTACCTTCATCCTATTGATTGTATAACGCCATATACTCTTAAAAAAGGTGAATGGATATATGCTCAATCTTTGCAAACTTTACCATTTCCAAGTTGGGCATTTGTAGGACTCACCGATAAACTTACAGCACAAATCGACTTGTTACCTTGGATATTTGGGACGTTTTCTGAACTAAAAAAACCGATTCCAAGTATTAATTTTAGGTATAGATTTAATACACAAAAAGGATTAGTGCCGACAATAGGAGTTGAAGCAATGTTTGTTCACTTTTGGGATACTCTTCAACGGTTTGAAACCCCTTCCCTAACTATGTGGGAAAATGGATCATATTTTCATTTCAAACCTAGTATTGGATATCGAATAAAAGATAAATTGGATATTAACTTATCTGTGGGAGTTGATTACATAGGGGAATTAATTATGCAAAAAAATGATTCCTTGAATTTTCAAACTAAAACATTTACTAATAGCTGGAATCCAAACTTATCCATTGGAATAGATTATAGGCCATCTAATTGGATCAGTTATCATATAGGTTATACTTATGGATCAACCTTTACTTATCTAGAAAACGTTCCAAGAAAAAGGCAATTTAACTATGGGTTTAGAATAGCTCCCTTTTACAAGAATCGTTTTGGATTTATACGAAGTATGAGAATTGAACTTGTTGCAATAAACGGCTATTTTTTTGATATTGACGCTAAACAATCATTTCCTATACCAGTATTCCCATTCTTTTATTGGCAATGGAAAAATGTTAAGAAAAGGTAAACCAAGTACAAAAACGAAGACTGAAACTAAAAAATGATAAAAAATAAAAAAGCCAAATGGATTGTTAGGGCATTATTGCTTTTTGGAACAGTAGTTTCAATGTTTTTCGTGCCTTGGATTTTGGTAAAGGCGTGGATTTTACCGCTTCCTGATACTACTCAAGAACAAGTAGATGAAGCAATTGGACATGGATTTGATGGAATGATAGTTTACGTGGACCAAACTGGGAACCCACCAGCATTTTATACAGGCGGTTGGAAAGACAAAGAAAAGAAAATACCAGCCGACCCAAAATCATTGTTCAAAATTGCCAGTATTAGTAAGTTATATACCGCTGTAGCAGCGACTAAATTGGTCAAAGAAAAGCGTTTGTCTTTTGATAAAACACTCAATGATTACTTTCCAGAACTTGGCGGCAGGATTCAAAATGCTGAGGAAATTACCTTAAGGATGATGGTTCAACACCGATCTGGTATCCCAAATTTTACGGAAAATCCAGCTTATTGGCAAAACGAACAGGGAAATGACCAGAATGCCTTAGATTTTGCTCTTGACCTACCAGCCAGTTTTAAACCTAATGGAGGTTATGAATATTCAAATACGAATTATTTATTGCTTCGTAGGATTATGGATGATGTTTTAGGGTATAACCATAATCGATATGTAAAAGATAATATATTGATTCCCCTAGAGTTGAAAAATACCTTTTTTTCGATTACTGAAGTCGATTTAGATGATGTTATGAGTGGATATTATGTGGGATATGAGGAAGATTTTAAAGCTCGTGAATATGGGATGTTGGCTACAGCAGAAGATGTGGGCAAGTTCCTGAGAGCTTTAAACGATGGTTCTGTATTTAATGAGGGTGAACAAGAAATCTATCCCTACGAATACAACCATGGAGGTTTGGTAGTTGGTTATCAAAGCCTTGCAGAATACCACAAAGATTTAGACGCGGTAGTGGTTCAATTTATTAATACCACAGATTTTAATGGTTATGAATGGAACTTATCGGAAATTATAATTAACCGAATTGTAAAAATCATTAAAAAGAAAAACTAGCCACAACCTCCAACAAAGTCAAGGTTTAGGCTCAGAATTATCCATAACCACTAATAATGATTTAATAACTAATAAGCATATGGTAGGACTTACGATGCAATTAGGTTATAAGTCAAGTGGCTACTCTTTAGGAGAATAATTAGATAAGGGGATTATAGTAATAGATAAGGGGATTATAGTAAGAGGAGGACTAACCTTTAAATTGGGAAATTAAAAGCCAGCGAATAAAAAAAATCTCTCTTCTTGTAGGCTAGTAAGGTGTCCAACTTTTAGCATTTGATCCTCTTTTTCTTAATAATTATTCGTGTACCTTACTTTTCACGCCTAGACGTGAGTCTCCTAATTTGTAATTTCCTTAAATTTGCAGCATTATCTTCAAAAAATGAAAATGAAAAATGAAAAATGTATTTTTATTTATCTTGATTTCGCTATCCTCCGTGCCTTCTCTTGCTCAGTCTGTAGATCTTCAGGAAGACCTAACGATAAACAACTTATATGATTCCAGGCAAGGCTCTTGTGCCTTGGGAGACATTGACAATGATGGAGACCTTGACTTGATAATCACTGGTCCTGACGCGATTTTGACGAACGATAAAACCACCTTATACAGCAATGACGGCCAGGGGAATTTCACTGAAATAATTGGAACCGGACTCTCAGCATGGTCGGAGTTCAGTGATATAGCTTTTGCCGATGTTGATGGTGATGATGACCAAGATCTTTTGATCACCGGAAGAGATGGCAGTCCAAATTTTTACGCCAACTTCTATTTGAATGATGGGAGCGGTAATTACACTTTATCTCCCAGCGTCCCTTTTGAGCCATCCATAGAGGGAGATCTTGAATTTGAAGATGTGGATAATGATGGAGACCAGGATCTTTTTATGTGTGGGTATGCAGAGGATAGCTCTGGGAGTCCTTTTATATTTTCAAAACTGTACCTCAACTCTGACTCCGGTGTTTTTACTGAGGTCACATCAACTCCATTTATAGAAGGCACGTCCGCAGCTTTTCTTGATATGGATAACGATAACGACATGGATCTGATTGTTTCGGGATCTACTAATAACAATGGTGTAATGACCACCCTATACGAAAATGATGGCACTGGAAACTTCAGCCTAGTAAATAATACACCTTTCACCGGAGTTAAATTCAGTGATATTTCTACTGGTGACTCAGATGGTGATGGCGATACGGACATTCTATTGAATGGCATGGATAGTTCTTTCCAAAATATCTGCGAACTATATCTTAACGATAGCGCCGGCTCGTTCAACTTGCTTACAGGAACCCCATTTCTAGCTGCACAATTGGGGACAGTTGACTTTGCGGATTTTGACAACGACAATGATCTGGATGTTTTTGTAACCGGCTCTCTTGGAGGACAGAATGTGGCAGCACACATTTACGAAAATCAGGGAAATAACAATTTCAACCTGGTAGACTCACTAGTACAAGTTTACAATTCTACCACTGCTATCGGAGATATAGATGGCGATAACGATCTTGATATGATCGTTACTGGTATTGGAAATTTACCAAGCACTCCAGATCCTTTTAAGCCAAGAGTCTATAAAAACATGCTTGCAACCACTTCAATTGAAATGGTACATGAAGAGGCGCACGATAACATTTTATTATACCCTAATCCTTCGGAAGGAATTATTAATATTCAGATTGACAACACAATTGGTACTTCAATCAAAATTTATAATACAATTGGTGAAATGGTATTTTCGGAGGACAGTTTGAACCCAAATATCCAAATTAAATTAAATCAACCGCCAGGAATGTATGCGGTAGTTTCTAAAACCAACAGTTCAACTTCTACATTAAGATTGATTATAAAATAGTACCGAATTACCCTCAGTGTACACAGCATTATATTTATAGAAAAGATAAGACCGTTGAGCATAATTAATTAATTGAAATAATAAACAAACAAACTCAAAGCATGTTGAACTAGAATTTAATGTCAATTATTCCGCAAAGTTAATTAATTAGTAACAGTCAATTACTTGCTCAGCCAGATTTAGAATGGGAAAAGAACTAGGTGGATCAGAATCGGATAGAGCTAGGGAAATAAATCAATAATAATTTGAAAAATAGAAGTAAGGGTTATTTATAAAATATAAAGACACCATTACTCAGATGCTAGAAAAAAACAGTTACTGTCTAATTTGTATTTTGTAACAGAAACTAGAAAGTACGACAGCCAACAATGTACAAACGGCCATAGTATCCTCCATTCGATTGGCTCGGTTTATTATACACTGAATATTAACTACAAACAGAAGAAAATAATTATGACCTACAAAAAAATCCTCCTTCTAATTACAGCTTCACTTTTTTTCCTCGATACATTTTCTCAAACTACTTGGACAAAAGTTGATGGTGGGACTGAATTCTCCATTGCCCTTAAATCTGATAGCACGCTTTGGGCATGGGGGAATAATGGAAATGGTCAACTTGGCATTAATAATACGACAACTCAGTTAACACCAGTTCAAATTGGATCTGATACTGATTGGAAAGAATTTTCGGCTGGAGCTTTTCATTGCTTAGCAATAAAATCAGACGGTACGTTATGGGCATGGGGACTAAATGGAAATGGGCAATTAGGTGATGAATCCCTTACTCAAAAAATTATCCCTACTCAAATAGGATCTAATACTGACTGGAAATCAATTGATGCAGGACAAGCACATACACTTGCCATAAAAACAGACGGGACTTTATGGACTTGGGGACTTAACATCAATGGGCAATTAGGCTTAGGTAACACATCAGATCAAAACGCACCTGTCCAAATAGGAACAGCCACTAATTGGTTGACTGTTTCTGGAGGAGGAGGACATTCCCTTGCTATTAGAACAGATAGTACTTTGTGGGCTTGGGGAGCTAATGGAAATGGTCAGGTTGGAAATGGAACAATCGTCCAAGAAACAGCACCAACTCAAGTTGGAACTAATTCTGATTGGATTGAAATATCAGCAGGTTTTGAATTTTCAATCGGAAGAAGAAATGATAACTCAATTTGGACATGGGGATTTAATGGCAACGGACAATTAGGCGATGGCTCTTTAACTCAGCAAAATTCTCCATTACAAATTGGCATTGGAAATGAATGGGGCAAAATTGCAGCAGGTTCATCTTATGCTTTCGCAATTGAAATTGACAGTACGCTATATGGTTGGGGTTTTAACGGTGCTGGGCAATTAGGCAATGGAGGTACTGTTCAACAAAACTCCATTATTCAAATAGGAACTTCAACTGATTGGTGTGATATTTCAGGAGCAGAGGGAACAATTAGTGGCTTTGTTATAGGCACCCATAGTTTGGGCTTAAAAGGAACAAAAAATATAATTTGTTCTTCCGGCTCAAATTATATTGGTCAACTCGGCGATGATACAACTAATGACACCCAAACATTTACTTGTAATACAGGTGAAATTAGTGTCGGATTACAAAATGTACCAATTGCTTTTGACCCTATTCAAGTTTATCCTAATCCTTCTTTTGGTTATTTTAACATCAAACTTAATGATTCAGAATTTCATCAATATGATTTAAATATATATAGTTCTATTGGCCAACTTGTCCTCTCAAAAAAGATCACTACATCAGATTTCAGTATTGATTTACAAGAAAATACAAAAGGCATTTATTACTTGAAGTTTGAAAATAAACAAACAGTCATTACCAAGAAAATTTTGATACAATAAAAAATAATAGTTATCACAAAATATCAAATCATTGCTTCCTTCTTGATACTACGACACTATAAATGGCACGTTAGCGGTAATTAAACCTTTACAAGAAATCAAAGTCTAAAAATGAAATTTACTTAAAATAATTTCATATGCCCAAAGGAATTTACCTAACAATTTTCGCAATTTTATTATTCACAACATGTAATAAAGATGAACCATTTGCACCAAAAAATGGAAAACCAATAGTTAAGGCTGAATCTTTTTATTCGGTTTTAAAAAATGAAAATATAACATATGCCGATGGACTAAGTCATGATGAATCAAGCACTTCCTCTTTTCCAATACCTCTAAAATTAGATGTATACTTTCCCAACAATAATTCTACCAATAGACCAGTTTTTATGTTTATTCATGGTGGTGGATTTACTGGAGGATTTAAACATAAACCTGAAATTGTAGATATGGCCAATTATTATGCTTCAAGAGGTTGGGTTTTTATTTCCATAGATTATAGAACAACAGAGGAATTAGGTATTATACAAGGAATGACCCCAGAGGAATTATTGATATACTACAGAGGAATTGCACCGCAAGAATGGATTGAGTATGCTTTACAAGGAGCACAGACACAAAGTCAGGTTATGCAAGCCATTGCTATGTACCTAGCCCAAAGGGATGCAAAAGCAGCTCTTCGCTGGATTGTAGCTAACTCAAATACCTATAACGTAAATACAGATTTTATTACAGTAGGAGGAGCTTCGGCTGGAGCAATTACAACCATTGCCTTAGGAATTTCAAATCAAGAAGATTTTAGAAGCGAAATTACCATTAGCGATGACCCTACACTTGCCACTACAAACTTAAATGAAACTTATAAGGTAAGAAGTATGGTTTATTTCTGGGGTTCAAACATAAAATTAGATGTTTTTGAGGCGGTTTATGAATTGAATCAATATGACAGATATGACCTCAATGATCCTGAATTGTTCATGGGACATGGAACTGCACAGGATTTTGTTACGCCCTATGATGAAGCACTTGAACTGCAAGGCATTTTTGACTCTTTGGACATTCACAACAAACTAGTGACTCTGCTACAACCGAATGGTAACCCCGCGGGACATGGAGCTTGGGATGCCATAGTTGACGAAAAAGGCTTATCAGAATTAACATTTGACTTTTTAATTGAGAGACAAAATTTGAGTGTCGAATAGACAACTAGCGACAACAACGTGAATGAGTTAATACTCTCTAATAACCACACTACGAATATACTAACAGTTATTACCAAGTAAAAAAATGAAAATCATCCCTTCAAAAAAAACATGGAAAATCTTTAGAATAAATAAGTTATAAAAATAATTCAGCGAATAAAAAACGAAGATTTATAAGAAATTTCAAAATTTGAATTTTAACATTAAAACTAATCCTTTAACTTTTATCACCTAAGTAATGTAAATCCATAGCAGGACAAAACAATGCAAATGAGAAATAAAATTTTCGTACTTTATTAAACAAACCTTGTGCTGTCAATGTAATTATGCTCATTTTACCATTCTTTGGATTTGTTGATAGAACCACTACCATTCTCTTTGGCCTTGGCATAACTCTTCTACTTTAAAGAAGATAGTGGGAAATCTTGCTCAATGGTAAAAATCTATATTGTTAAGGTATTCGGATAACTGTTTTTGTCTAGTGGTCATTATTTGAAAGATTTGAAAAAGTTATTAAACAATAAAGAAAAGATACTCTCCAGAATTATTACCTCTCTTTACTTTGGAGTATCTCAAATCTACCTAGGTTTATCAGGTGCAATGGCAGTTTTTTTTTATAATCCTAAAAATTTTATAAAAACAGAAATAATCAAATCCTACTTATTTTGACTCATGGTGTTTATGATTCTATTGGAATAACTATGATATTTTTGGAATCAGATTTTGGGATTTCTGAATGGGCAAACAATCTTTTATATAAAAAACTTCACACAGGATCTGGGGGATATAGATATTTTCAAGATGACAGCCGAAAATGCCCCTACCACATTACAGTAGCCGTGCATGGATTGAATATGCTTTACAAAAAAAGTAATCCTAAAATAAACAGTTTCATAACTATTCCTTAAGTAGAATTTCTAGCCTCGTGGGATTCATTAGCTCATTTAATGAACGCAATAAAATTCAGGATATCATGATTACATAGTGAAAATTATAGTACACAATTTTATTGTAAATCCATTGCGTGCTGAGTTTCCAAATATGCTCACCATTCCTGCATATTTGGCATCCTGTGATCTTGCACAAATGAAAAAAAGTACTAGGTTATTGGATAAAATCTCTCCACTTGAATCAAAATCCACTTCACTTTTTACAGATCAAAAGGGGCATCAAGGAATATTATTGAGGAGGTTAAGAAGCTTGGTTGGTTGAATGATTTAATTACGCATGATTACAAATTAAATGATAACACAAACTTTAATAAAATTGCCGGACATATAACAAACAATCATAATCAAATTACAAAGAAGAATAGTTTTTGGAAATGATAAAATTAAAGTTTGATAATAACAACAGCTAAGAATGTATATGAAATCATAGCCATCTACCAACAGGCCACGCCTAAAATATTTAAAATTGACGTTAATTAAACGCAAGTAAAAAAGAAAGTCAAAATATTAATAAACTTAAATAAGTCCTTATTTTAAATATTTACTACTTTTATTTTCCTTTTCAACAGAAAATTTAAAGTTGTGTATAATTTAAAAACTCAACCTTGGTAGAAACAGAATTCCATATAGATGAAGATTTAGCACCATATGTAAATCGCATTATGAGTGGCAAAAACACTGGTTTTGATTCACATACAAATATCCCATTATATGCTGATGGATACCCAGGGATCATGTTTCAACAATCCGAAAGAGGTTTTTACATATTACCAAAAAAAAAGAAGTTATCAGAATTATTTCTTTTTGGACAAACTTTAAAACCTATTTCTTTAGACGTAAAAGGACGGCACAATTATGTAGTTGTACAACTCTACCCTTTCGCTTCCAAATACCTACTTGGCATTAACCCCATAGAGTTGAATGATGAATGCTATGACCTGCTTCAGATCAAATATCTTGATATAAAAAGTTTTCAAAATCGGTTAATTGAGTCTTGTAATTTGAAAGAACAAGTTCAAATTATCTCGAATTTAATGCGAGAATTAATTCACTCACATAACATCTACGAAAACGATAATATTGAAAAAGCAATTTCAATAATCATAAGTACACAAGGGCAAATAAAAATTAGAGAATTATTGAAACAAATACATGTTACGGAGCGCACATTTGAGCGAAATTTCAAATCATATGTTGGCTTATCACCAAAACAATTCGCCAAAATCATTCAATTTCAATCTTCTCTAAAGCAGCTAACAGAAGCAAAATTTCAAAAATTAACCGACATTGGCCTTGATAGCGGTTTCACAGACCAGTCTCACTTCATTAGAACTTTCAAAAGTTATACGGGGCAAACTCCATCTTTCTATTACGCTAATTTATAGAACAAATAATATTTTGTCGGTTTTATCCAATTTCCTCACCTAGAGGTCCCATACATTTGTTGAAAATTAAAGCAAATGAAAATATTATTTATCCTCGGTTTTACTGCAGTATCGTTACTTGTAATTAGTCCTGCTAAAAGTAAATCTCTAGGGGCTATGAATACATACTTTCCTATTAACCATAGTGTTGTCAAAATAAAAGCCTTTGAGATATTAAAAACAAAATGTAATATCTGTCATGCTAAAAAGAATAGAAAAAAAATATTCACGCTTGAAAACATGGATATTTTTGCTGCTAAAGTTGAGGAGCAAGTATTTATTAAAAAACGAATGCCAAGAGGAAAAAAGAATAAGCTTACTGATAAAGAATATCAACAATTATCTACCTGGATAAAAAGCTTAAAACAATAACAGATCTTCCTATTTCACGAAACCACTTACAATTTATTTATCAAAAAAACAATTATGCCATTTTTCAAACACCTAGACGACTTATCCGATATAACAGACATCACATGGAACGACAGAAAACGATTGGGGCCTCTCGACGAAGCATCTCAAAAAATTATGCGAGGTAAATCTTCATTTACTTCTGCACAAAAAGAGGTTTTTGCAGCTTTTGTATCTGGACTTAATGCTTGCTCATTTTGTTATGGTTCTCATGCTGAAGTTGCCAATAACTTCGGAATTCCAAAGAAGACTATCGAGGCTTTGGTAGAAGATATTGATAGTGCTCCTATTGCCTCAAATGAAAAACCACTTTTTCAATACCTCAAGAAACTTACCCTCTCACCAAGTAAACTAATTCAAGAAGATGCAGATAAAATTTTTCGTGAAGGATGGAGCGAACAAGATTTGCAAGATTTGATATTAATAGGTTGTTTATTTAATTTTTACAATCGTTTGCTAGATGGACATGGCATCAAAGGCAATCAGGCCATTTATCAATTTGGTGGTGCCCACTTACACAAAAATGGATATGGAGTACCATGGTTTATAGGCCTAATTAAAAATTACATCAAGAAAATAAAAATCAAAAAACTCAAAGAAGCTGAAACAAAGTAAATAATAATAATTATGAAAACGGAAACAATTATTCTAGCAACCGCCATATTATTGACTGGATTAATGGCAGGTATTTTTTTTACTTGGTCTAATGCAGTAAAACCTGGGATTGGAAAATTAAGTGATTTAGAATATCTAAGAGCATTACAGTCTATGAATCGAGTAATATTAAACAAAGCCTTTATTGGTATCTTTCTGGGAGCTGTAATAGCTGTGGCACTAGTTCCCATTTTTCATTTTAAATTATCCCCTGACAACATTTTTTGGATACTCATACTCGCTCTTGTCACTTATTGGATTGGAGTATTTGGTATAACCGTATTTGGTAATATACCTTTAAACGAGATTTTAGATAAAATTAATTTAGAATCCATTGCATTGGAAGAAATAAAAGCGCTAAGAACTAGTACAGAAGTTAAGTGGAATAATTTGAATTTAATTCGCTCTATTTCTTCAGGAATAACATTTGCTCTATTGATTATTTCCTATCTATTTATTAAGGGATAAGTTCAACGCTTTTCCCTTATTTAGACTAGAGCATAAATCTCATTATTAAAAGTGCTGGTAAAATGAATCCTAAACTTGCTATCAAATTGTTGCTACGGTTAATTGGAGCTGTCATACTATTTCATCTAGCTATTTTGCTAAAAATAATTCCATATAAAGTGACTTGGGGAGGAAGGCTTGAGAATGATATAGAAATGTTCGTATTTGAAATGATGTCTGTTTTAATTAACCTTTTTCTAGCTGTTTTGCTACTCATAAAAGGGAAGGACTTATCGTGCTTTATTCCAATGAAAGTGGTGAATATTATTTTATGGGTTTTCCTTTTTCTTTTTGGAATAAATACGGTAGGAAATATTGTAGCCAAAACTCTTTTTGAAAAGAGCCTAAGTCTATTAACTTTGATTTTCACATATTTAATATGGATTATACTTAAAGGGACTGAAAAAACACACAACAAAACATAAACTACATTCAAACGCAATTTAGCCAACCCGTTTCGATCAATTAAAAAAGACATAAATCAATATATGAAAACAATATTATATATCCCTTTATTGAAAATGCTTTTGATGCACTTTGATTACTTGATATTCTAATCATAATTTTGTATTTTATGTATATTCTCCCATTGCTATCTGGTATTAGGCATTAGCAAAACACCTAAAAAAAGAGGAAAATATGAATACCTTCGTTGGAAGAAAAGAGGAAAATAAAAATCAATCAGTTGCGAATGAGGTTTCTCAAAAGAGGAGAAAAGGTGAAACTACTTATCAATTTGTGGACAATAGACCTGAGGTAGTTTCTCAAAGAAAGTTGCAAGAGATGACGAATAACTCTCAGCAAGTTTCACAACTAAAATCTTTTCAAGTAATGGCTAACAATAGCCCAAAGGCCAAGCAAACTGTTCAATTACAGTCAAAAGCGGACAACCAACCTAATAAACAGCAAAATCCCATTCAAAAAAAAGAAAATAATACACTAATTTATAATTCTGTTGAACAAAGCATTCAGCCTGAAAGGGCTAGCAATTATCAAGAAACTAAGGATAACAATGAATCTGTTGCGCAACTCGTTGCTTACAAAAGAATTGCAGAAAAATTAACTAGTACAGTTGTGCAACGAGTAGGAAATGAGGATGATCCTCTAGCATCTGTTAACGCGGTTTATAAAAAAGCAGATGATAAAAGGTTGGGGTACGCCCAAGAGGATTATGTCTCTGAAAAACGAATGAAAGCTATTGGACCGATTGATAATGAGGCCAACGATAAAATGCTAGCCCATGCCAAAGAAGATTATATTTCTAAAAAACGAATGGATGCTATTAGCCCAGTTGATAATGAGGCCAACGATAAAATGCTAGCCCATGCTAAGGAAGATTATATTTCTAAAAAACGAGTGGATGCTAATAGCTCAGTTGATAAAGAAGCTAACGATAAAATTCAAGAATATGCAAAAGAAGATTATATCAAGCAAAAACAGATAGAAAAGTTTGATGGTAAATTAAAAAACGAACAACTAGAAGAATTAAGCGTTTTGAAAAATCGAGGCGAACAAGCCAGTGTGGATCAACCAGATGAGAGCCTAGGTGCCGACCTAACACGAATTCAAAAGGACATGGATTACAATTTTGATCCAGATTCAGATCATCATGGAAAGGTTCGAAGATTTGTGGGAAAGAAAGCCGCTGGTGCTGCACATTATGCATACAAGCATCCCCTTAAAACAGTAGCAAAAGCCGTCCCACTTGCGCCCGTCATTATGAACACTGCAGGAGCCATAAAAAGTCATGTAAGGAGTAAAGATGCTCGAAAAGAACAAAAGGATGAAGATGCAACTCAAGCTGAGCAATTAATGTGGCGTGCGCATAAAAAAGGACAACAAAAGAATCGAAATAAAAAAGGATTTTCTGCAGCAGTCGGATTGGGAACCACATTGGCTGGTGGTGCACTAGACTTTGGTGCAGGAGAGGCTGCTGGACAAATTTTTAGTGAAACGGGTAATGCTTTTGCTGATGGAGCTTTAAGTGAGGCTGTGGAAACAGCAGCAGCTTTTGTTGGACAAACATCAGCAGGAGATGCAACAGAAGCATTTAGCCTAGCCCTTGGAGAAGCTGCTTCTGAAGATTTTGTCGGCGGACTTTTAGAAGATGGACAAGACGGTGCCAATACAGGTATTTCTAATAAAAGACAAAAGGGTAAAACAACTGCAAGTGATGACAAAAATTTAATCAAAAAAGGAAGACTCGCAAGAAAAGAATTAAATAAAGACGGAGGCGATAAAGGACTCGCCCACGAAAGTCTTTTAGCAAAAGATTTAAGCTATGGGAAAACGTTAAGAGAAACAGTAAGAAACAAATTGGACTCCCCAGCTGTACTCCCAGGAGATGCTGCACCTAACACAACTCCATTAGGTATAAATGAAACAAGTTTACCACAAGAAAGAATGAAGGAGTTTGAAAAAGCAAAAGCAAACAAGGCCAATACGTTAAACCTTCTTAAAGAAACAGCAAAAACACGTGAAGATGATCCTAGTGCTCCAGCAATTTCCAATGAGCACGCACTTACCCCTAGTGTAGTCAAAAAAGAACAACAAGGCACCAAAGCAATGGCATATACCCGTTTAAATAGGCAACTTGGTTACGAGAAGGATGGTGAAACCATGAGTAAAAAGCAGGCTGTAGAAAAAGATAAAAAAATTGATAACTTCAAGAAAAAAAGTTTCTACGAGGCTTAGTTATAATACCAATTCAAGGAATTATAAAGCCGTAATATCATTACAAAAAGCTTTGTTAAAAGCACACCGTAGGAGTTAAAAAAGGATTTTTTTTTAATGACCTCGATAAATGAAGTAAAACAAAAAACCAATAATAATTGAATGTTCATGGCTTATTAAGTCTAAACTGAGTCTCGGTTAAATAATGAGTCTCAGTTTGAACAAAATTAGTAGAACATACATCCCTCTATTCTAACTATTTCACCTGTGTCAAGAAGATATTCCGAATAATTTTTTCCGGAAGGATAAAAAACAAATGCTTGACCTTCAGTGCTTGAAAAATTAAGTAAACCATCAATTACCTCATACTTATACGTTATACTATATTCAATTTCTTCGCTAGACCCGAAATAATCATACCTGAACCACAAAACATCCTCCTGATCTCTTTTGATTTCTATATTCCATTTTATTCCATCGTAAGTTGTCTCACCTAACTTCCATCCCTCACAATATGAGGTAATACTATCAATATTAAAGAAGGATATAAAATATTCATTATCTGTAAAGTTTGAAAATTTTATATCCGAAAAATCGCTGAAATAATTTTCTTCATCTGCCCAAATTGTTCCATCATATTTATCTAAAAATCGACAAAACTTTCTTCCCCAGCCAGGACCACAATATGATATCACCGATGGATCCAAAAAAGGATATTCTTGTCCACTTGCATCTGTTACAAAATCTTGCCATTCAGACTGTCCAGATGGTCCAGAATCAAATTGCTCTTTACTCCGTTCCGAACAAGAAAACAAACCAAAAACTAACAATAGTAAAAGTAATTTTTTCATTTCTGATATTTATTTATTGAATTAGTCTATTTTACTAAAAAAAAAGTAAAATTATTCTTGAAAAATTAACAAAATGTCATCAAACTTAAATATAATCTAAAACATAGCAATACATATAAATCCCTCCCCTCCTATTCGGGTCGGCGTGACGTATTGGGTCGGCAGAGTAGTAATATCAAATGCGAATAATTACCATTGTAAAGCGCTTAATAGAACTACCACAAAGGAATCATATTTTGATTTATTTTGGAAAAAAACGATGAAATATTTAGTAATTATATTGACCTTCATTTTATTAGTCTTCGTCTTCGAATCAAAAGGGCAAAGTGCTGATATTACTTTTATCCACTACTCAGATACAAGTGAGATTGGATTGGACCGTGAAATTGGGTTTCCAATAATCAATACAGAAAATAATATTATTGATAGTATTCTAAATAAGAATATAAGACGTGATATTTTGTTTGACACCTTAACAACTCCGATTGATTGCATACTTTCAAATATGGTCTTTGGAGCAAGTTCATTTTAGCTTGATTTTAAAATAACATTTAACAAAAAAAATATTATTTCAATATTAGTTTCGTGTGATTTTTGTGGCGGCAATTGTGGCGATTATCAAGAAGCCTTTGTATATTTTTTTGGATAGCGGCAACCGACTTTTCACCTCTGACTTAATAGATTCCAGCCTATTTTATAACGAGGTAATAAAGATTGATGTGAAAGAACAGTATCAAAAAAGTATTAATAGGATTTTAAATTTGAAAGATTCTTGCGCCAATTGTGATAAATCAGATTTGAACAACTTTGACTTCTATTCAACAAAAATTAAACAACAAAGAGACGAGTTTGCTATCAATTCATTTTATCTTAATGAGGGTTCAATTAAAATTATTGATAAATGTCCATTTAGCCGAATAGACAGTAATATGTGCCCAGAAAGTGAATTCATTTATGACCTCTCTAATTTAGTCAAATACCTAAAAATGGAATTCTGAACAACAAAACTCAAACTAACTTAAAATACAGTTTACATTAACCGCTATATAACATTAGAAACAAATCAATATGAAAAGAATATTTATAGTTTTTTTAGTATCCCTAATTTATTCTCAATCTTATAGTCAAAAACCAAGAGCAAGGGATTTAGGAGTCCCATTTGTTGGTAAAACAGGCGAATTTAATGCTATAACGGATGTTAAAGGGGTTGAAGTTGGATACAGTACAATCATTTCTGGTAAAGGAAAAAATATTTTAGGTAAAGGACCTGTAAGAACTGGAGTTACTGCAATATTTCCGAGAGGTAAGGCCAAAAAATTTAGTCCTGTTTATGCCAACTGGTATAGTCTTAATGGCAATGGAGAAATGACTGGTACGACTTGGGTAACGGAATCTGGTTTTTTAGAAACGCCAATAATGATTACAAACACAAATAGTGTTGGTGAAGTAAGACAGGCAGTATTGAAATGGTATGTTGATACAGATTGGTATAATGGGGAAGATTGGTGGTATACTTATCCTGTAGTAGCAGAAACATACGATGGATTTCTAAATGATATTTACGGATTCCATGTAAAAGAGGAACACGTTTTAGAAGCTATTCAAAACACATCGAGTGGAAAAATTGCAGAGGGAAACGTTGGCGGAGGAACTGGTATGATGTGCTTAGGATTTAAAGGAGGTACCGGGACTTCTTCAAGAGTTTTTAAAATTAAAGATTCAACCTATACAGTTGGTGCAATTGTTCAATCAAATTTTGGAGCCAAAAGAAACTTATCAATTGCTGGTGTCCCAGTTGGTGTCGAATTAAAAGACACCTTAAACTACAAATTTAATGCGCCACCTAAATCAAGAAGACAAGAAGGAGATGGCTCTATTATAATAATTATAGCAACTGACGTTCCTCTTTTGCCTCATCAATTAAAAAGAATAGCTCAAAGAATTCCATTAGGTGTTGGGATTGTTGGTGGAAGAGGTAGTAATGGCTCTGGAGATATCTTTTTGGCATTCTCAACTGCAAATGAAAATGCATTTAATCGAGATGAAACTACAACAGTTCAATCAATGTCTAATGACCAATTAATGCCTGTTTTTGAAGCTACTGTTCAGGCTATTGAGGAAGCAATTATTAATGCAATGGTGGCAGCAGAAACTATGGAAGGCATTAACGGAAATAAAGCCTATGCTTTACCTCACGATTTACTAATTGAAATACTTAAGAAGTATAACCGGATAAAATAATAAAACAAATAGAATTGTGTGCAACAGTTCCCAACTACCTTAGACTTAGAATTAACCCAAAACACTAGTTATGATTTAATAACCAAGGAGAATATGCTTTGCCTTACAATGCAATTGGGTTAAATGTCAAGTAGTTATTCTTTAGGAGAACAATTAGATAAGAAACCTCTAACAAAAGGAGGGTAACCTTTAATTTTGGAAATTAGAGATTACGTTTCTCTTTACGTGAAGGCTAATAATACTGTCAAATATTAGCATTTGAACCTCTTTTGCTTAATAATTATTCGTGAATCTCTAATTTCACGACTAGACGTGAATCTCCTTTTGACTAAATAACCTAAAATTGCTCGAATATTATAACTATTTAATAAAAGGAAAAAATGAAAAATATCTTTTCACTTATTTTAATCGCTCTATCTCCTTTAGCAACTATTGCTCAGTCTATAGATCTTCAGGAAGACACAACAACTAATTTGTATGATTCTAGACATGGCGCTTGTGCTATGGCAGATATCGACAATGATGGTGACCTTGACTTAATAATCACAGGTAAAGATGGCAATTTAACGAGCGACAGAACTACTTTATACAGCAATGACGGTCTTGGTAATTTTACCGAAATAACCGAAACCGGTCTTTCTATTTTGACTGATGGAGGTTCCATTGCTTTTGCTGATACTGATGGTGATGGTGACCAAGATCTACTGCTTACCGGAAGAGACGGTAGCCCAACCTATTATGCTCATTTTTACTTAAATGACGGAAGCGGTAATTTTACGCCAGATACCACCCAACCTTTTGAACCCTCTGGTGGGGGTAATCTTGATTTTGCAGATATCGATAATGATGGAGACCTGGATTTATTTATGACTGGATTAAACAATAACAACAATACAAGATTCTCAAAACTTTACCAAAATGATGGCACAGGAAATTTCTCTGAGGTAACATCCACTCCTTTTCTTACTGTAGGGGGTAAATCCTCTGCGTTTTTTGACATGGATAATGACAACGATCTAGATCTTATCTTATTAGGAAAAAATAACAATAATGAGAAAAAAACAACGCTATATGAAAATGATGGGGCGGGTAATTTTAGCCTGATAAGCAATACTCCTTTTGAAAATGTTAGTAATGGTGGTGTTGCGGCAGCTGATACTGATAATGATGGGGATATCGATGTGCTTATAAACGGGGAGAATACTATTGGTGACTTTTGCCAACTATATTTAAATGACGGAACCGGCGCATTCAATCTTCTTGCCGGAATACCTTTTATTCAAACATCTGCTGGCACAGCCGACTTTGCAGATTTTGACAATGATAATGATATGGATATCTTAGTAACTGGCTCTGCAGGACATCCAAACTTCGCAGCACATATTTACGAAAATGAAGGCAATAACAACTTTAGCCTTGTGGATATACTGGAAACAGTTTATATACCCTCAACAGCCCTCGGAGATATTGATAATGACGATGATTTAGATGCAATAATTACTGGAATTTCAACGGTATCTGGAAGCAACTTCAAATCAAGAGTATACAAGAATATGCTCACAACTACATCAATTGAAATAACGACTAAAGAGGTCCACGAAAACATTTTATTATACCCTAACCCTTCGGCAGGAATTATTAATATTCAGGCAGATAACATACTCACCCTTTCAATCAAAATTTATAATACAATTGGTCAATTGGTCTTTTCTGAGGACAATTTGAACCCCAATAGTCAAATTAAATTAAATCAACCGTCAGGAATGTATATGGTAATTGTTAAAACCAACAATTCAACTTCTACATCAAGATTAATAATAAAATAGTAATGACTTGCCCGCAATGTTTATGGCTTTTTTATAAATAGCTTACACAAGACCGTTGGTTAAAATCAATTAACTGAATTACTAAAAATTAAACAAACTCAAATTATGTTATGCAAATATTTAATATCAATTATCTTACTGACTATGTTAACCTGTAACAATCAATTATTTGCTCAACCAGATTTGGAATGGGAAAAGAACTACGGTGGAACAGAATCAGATAGAGCTAGAATGATTAAACAAACTACCGATGGTGGTTATATTATAATTGGAGCATCTAATTCTAGCGATGGAGATGTGGGTACTAACAATGGAAATAAAGACTGTTGGGTCATCAAGTTAGATGCTTTAGGAAATATAGAATGGGAACAAAGTTATGGGGGGACAAATTGGGATTATTCTAGGGATATTCAACAAACTATCGATGGTGGATATATTGTAGCTGGATCATCCCTTTCGAGCGATGGAGATGTAGGTTCTAATTATGGAGAGTCAGACTTTTGGGTTTTCAAGTTAGATGAAACAGGAAATATAGAATGGGAAAAGAATTATGGTGGAAGTCTCACCGATCAGGCTAATGCTATTCTACAAACGGCAGATGGAGGATATCTCGTGGCTGGTGAATCCAATTCAGATGATGGAGAGGTTGGAAATAACTATGGAAGCTACGATTGCTGGGTTCTAAAACTTGACATGATTGGGAATTTAGAATGGGCAAAAAATTATGGTGGAACTGACCAGGAATTTGTAGAGTCTCTTCTTCAAGCCGATGATGGAGGGTACCTTATTGGGACTTCATCTCAATCAGCAGACAATGATGTAGGTGGAAATAATGGAGAAGAAGATTTTTGGATTTTTAAATTAGATACTTTAGGAAATATAGAATGGCAACAAAATTACGGTGGAAATTGCGACCAAAGTTTAAGTTCAATGATTGTTGCCAACGATGGAGGATATATCGCTACTGGCGACTTCTGCTCTTACGATGGCTTAGATAGTACGTTAACAAATGGTAGCTATGATATATGGGTTTTAAAAATAAGCGAAACTGGAAGTATTGAATGGGAAGAAAACTTTGGTGGAACAGAATCTGATAGACATAGCTATATTCAAAATACAAATGACAATGGTTTCGTAGTAGGTTGTAGCAGTCAATCTAACGATATAGATGTAGGTTCTAATTATGGAGAGCTGGACTTTTGGGTTTTCAAATTAGATGGATCAGGAAATATGGAATGGGAACAAAATTATGGCGGTTCTCAATGGGATCTTGTTAAGTCAATAGAGCAAGCTTCAGATGGCGGTTTCGTTATTGCGGGCAGTTCTAGATCTTCTGATGGTTCAGTAAGTGATAATAATGGCGATTTTGACTACTGGGTAGTAAAACTTCGGCCTCTCAACGTAGGTATTAATACAATAGATTTGAATCATAATGTATCTATTTTTCCTAATCCTTCTATTGGAAGCTTTATGATTAATTCAAAAGACATTTCAGACTCCGTTAATATAGAAATTGTTAATATCTTTGGAGCTATCGCTTATTCAAAAACTCAAAAAATAGATATCCCTATACAAATCAATCATTTGCCCAAAGGAATTTATTATGTATCTATTTCCTCTCCTGAACTTAATTTAGTAAAAAAAATTATTTTGAGATAAAAGTCTACATCCAGCAAAAACTAAAATATCAATAGCCCCTAGGCAGGGATACTGCATTAGATTAGGCTGTTGTAGCAGGGCGATAACCCAACAAATAAGATTTTTCAAATAAAAAACTAAACATATAATCTTAACAAATGAATATCCTTTTTTCAAAAAACAAGTACGATAAATATGAAAAAAATATGAAACAGAGAAGATAGCTAAATGGATTACATCATTTATAGGAATAGTTGGAATAACTCAATTATTAATATTCCCAAATCAAGATTGGTTCACTTGGGTAGCAATAACTTTGTCTTCACTTATTTTAATTTTTGAAGGAAAAAAGGAAAGTAGATTAGGAAGAGGTATACCTTTAATGTGCAAAAATGACGAATCGCTGAATCAAAAAAAGATACAAAGTAAAATTTCTTTAATAAGCATCGATTTTCTTAATTAGCAATTAGAGGATAAATGCCACTGACAAAACATATGAAATAATAGGATCTTTAGAGATACAGCTTTTCATATATATCCCACTTAAAACAATCGGAAAAACTTGACACAATACTTATGCAAAATTGCAATTATATTGTTAAACAACAACAACAATACATAACAAACTATGCTATTTCTCTCAACTCGTTTTCCAAAAACTAACATTTCATATTTTTCAATAATCCTTTCCTTAATGTTCTTTGTAAATCAAATTACAATGGCTCAAAACTGTTTACAGTTAAAACTTGAGGATTCATTGATAGAGTATTATGATATACAAGATTCAACTGCAGCAATTCAAAAGGAGATTGATAGGTATTTTAGTTACTGGAATCGAGATAGTCTATGGGTGAATAATGATTACATCTATTTTAAGAGTAATCACATCCAAGTACTCGATATAAAAAGAGGCAGATTCTATTCAAGACATGTAAGGTTCGATAAATTCAAGGAAAAAGATAATAATCCAATCACCAATCTTGAATATGGAATTGAATGTGGTTGGGAAGTAACAGGAAAGAAAATGGAAGTTAATGGGTTTATGTGTGATGAAATACTAATTTCTACATTTGAACCAACTGGTGATCCAGTTTATTTTTATGTCTTTCCAAAATACTCAAATACAAATATTCATGGATTCAAAAAACCTCTTCCAGGACTTGTAATGAAAGAGCAAAAATGGATAACAAAAGATAATAATGGCCCAACAAACCAAATAAACAAAACACTAGTTAATATCACTTATAAATACAAACGAGTTCATTGTCCAGATCAAATGATTGAGACAATTTCTGAAATAAATAATGACTTTTTATTATCAAAAATATTAAATGATACCCTAAACCTAGACGATCCAATTGATCCATTATTAGTTAAGGCTATTAATTTTAAGAAAAAATTTAATGGCATAGAACAAGAAATTTTTCCTGCTGACATAAGTAATATTATTAACTCAGATAAAAATATTATTAGGGTTTTTAAAGAGGGATTCGAAGGGCTTTACGAGGCTTTTAGTAAAAATAAAAATGTTCATCAATATATTATTCCAGACCGTTACAAGAAAAAATATGACACTATCCAAGTATTTTATAACAAAGTGAATAAAATTATTGACATCAAAGATTCTAAAAACCAATATCAAGTTCTTAATGACACTATAGTATTTAAGCCAGGTAGGAAATTAATAAATTATTATTTCGACGAATCCAAACGAATCTTTTATGAATTTAGAGGAAAACAAAGAGCGTTGGTTGTAAAAAAAGTATATGATTCTGATTTAAAGCTATTGAGCGATTATTATGATTACAACAAGCATGAACCTAACGCTGGATATACACTAGAAACATCCACCTACGAATATGATTCTGATGGAAATATGATAAATAAAATTTGTAACGATTCTACACACAGTAGTAGTTTTCAGTATGGTTCTAATGGACTTGAATATGGATATATCAATAATGAAAATTATGGGCATCTTACATATAACATACAGTACTTTAAAAATAAAAAATCAAAATTTGTTGTTAAAAAACTTTTGAAAAACTCAGAACATATAAATATTGCAAAGATTTTTATTTTTGACGAAAAGTATAATTTGATTGAAGTAAAAAGAGATAATGGTTATAATTCTAAATGGACTTTAGAATACAAGGAGGAATAAATCGAACAAATCTCCACTTTTATTTTATAAATAAAACAGTGGTAAAAAATTATAATTCGATGATAACCAATATATTGATAGATAAACAATAAAAAAAAATTGGTACAAACCTCCCTAACTGTATTTTAATTGTACATTACAAAACTAGAAATTTGTTAACGTTCCAAAAGTACTACAATCACCATTAAAAATTCTTTTGATTTATGAAATCAATTATTCCACTTTTCCTGATAATCCTCATCATTACCTCTTGCAATGAGGAGAATGTAAAACCATTAGATTTGGCTAATCAAATTGTAGCGAAATTTGAAAGTAAAAATTCTTTATCATATGATATAAACTACAGAATAAAGTTTTTCAATCAATTAGATGATACAACCAAGGTATCTGCTAATATTGACTTGATAAGACAAAATAATGATACTATATTCGGCGGATATGTTTGGATAGAATCTGACTCAATGGCAAGATATTATGATACTCGTAATACTTACTTTATTAACCATCGAAATCAATCTATCACAAAATATCCAAAGGAAAAACCTTTTGCCATAACAGGTAATACTTTGAATGAGACCATTCGAATATACTTCTTGAAGCCAAGGAGATTAATTAATGGGGTAACTGATTCAACGATTAATATTACATTAACAGAGGATAAATTAAATGGTATCGATACTTGGAAATTGGCATACAAATTCGATGATGATCAATACTCCTCTAATACTTGGAAAGATATATGGATAGAAAAAGAAAGCAATTTTATTCCAAAAATGCGGTATTCCTCAGATATGCAAGGCGAGAATCAGTATAATCAATGGGAATTATCGAACTTAACATATAACGATATAACTATAGATGACTTAAAAAATAGATTTGAAGAAATTAAATCTAATTATACCATAGAAGATTATAAAGAAAGATCAAAAGAAGAATTAAGCCTTCTAGCTAATGGAGTTCAAATACCAAAACTTACTGGAACTCGATACTTAGACGGAGCTGAATTTTCATTAGATGATTATAAAGGTAAAATGATTTTACTAGACTTTTGGTATTTAGATTGTTTTCCATGTATTAAAGCCATATCTCATTTAAATGAAATTCAAAGTAAGTACAAAGACTTAGTCATTATTGGAGCAAATCCCTTTGATAATAATGAAAAAGGAATGAAGCGAATGCCAAATTTTTTATCACACAATCCAATCAATTATCCGATAATGTTTATTGAAAGAACAAAACCAAAAGACTTTAAGATATTTGCTTATCCATCTTTCTATTTAATTGATAAAGAAGGAAAAATAATTCATTCTGAAATTGGCTTTAGTGAAGATGCGACCAGTAAAATTGATAGTTTAATTCAAATAAATTTGTGATAATAATGATATTGAATGGTAACATGTATTTGAAAATCTATCCACCTATGCCTTGGCGTTGTAAATAATTATAAAATGAAATACAAATCTTTTGAAACGGAAAGGTTGTTTATAAGGCCAACATCTGAAAATGATTCTGAATTCATTTTCAAACTATTAAATACACCGAAATGGCTCAAATATATTGGGGACAGAAATGTCAAAACAATTGAAAATGCAAAACAATATATAAAAGAAAAAATGACTCCCCAACTTGAGAGACTTGGTTATTCAAATTATACTTTAACTACAAAACGAGACAATCAAAAAATAGGAACTTGTGGGTTATATGATAGAGAGGGTTTGAAAGGAATCGATATTGGATTTGCATTTCTTCCCGAATTTGAGAGAAAAGGATTTGCGTATGAATCATCAAACAAATTAAAGGAAGTTGCTTTTAGTGAATTTGGTATCAAGACTATTAGTGCTATTACAGCAAAAAACAATATATCATCTCAAAAACTTATAGAAAAACTTGGATTGAAACTTATCGGTACAACCAAAATACCGAATGATGATAGTGAAGAGGAGTTATTATTATATAGAATTGAAATATAAAAACTGGTTACAACAATGGCTAAAGTCCAAAAAGCTTTTAGTGATTAACCCAAAGTTTAAAGCTCTTAAATAGGTCAAAGAAGTATAAAGCCACTAATTAGTCCCACCTCTGGTACTTCGTTTACAACAGCGATTCGCCTCCTAAAAATTTACTTTAGTCAATCTTCAGTTGTACCTTTAGAGAAAGGGAACAACCATTATTTTTAATTAATTGATTTTTCTAATACTTGGAGCCCTTAGATAAAAGACAAATAATAGCGCAAATGCAAAGACTGACATAAAAAATACTGGAAAATAAGGTTAAGTAATACCTTCTTGGAAAAAATTTGGAACTTCCAGTTGAAAGAAACACCAGGCATTCATATAATACGCTTTAGGATAGATAACATAATATTCACAAGGAAGATTTTATTAAAATAAAAGATAAAATATCAACCAATTTATAAGCGGCATTAAAACGTCTACTTATGTCAAACCGTTAGCCTCAATTACAATATGGAAAAATTAAATAATTCATCAAGCTATCTATTTGTAACACCTCACAAACAAAAAATATTTGCTGAAATTTCCTCCTGGAGCAATTCAGATTGCCTCATTTTAGATTTACAAGATGGATGCCCCTCAGCCTTAAAGGCTGGTGCCCGAGCAAATATAAGAACCCACCAAAATAATATTTCCAATCTAAAAAGTCAAATAATAATTCGATGTAATCAATTCAGTAATAGATCAGAATACAATAAAGATATTGAGTTACTTGAGCTAGATTTTATTGATGGCGTAATGCTTCCATACATAGAAAATATCGAAGATATCATAGAGACTGAAAAGCGATTAAGAGCAATAGAGAAAAAAAATATAGATAGAAAAAAGATTGAAATCATTCTATTGATAGAAACCGTTTACTCATTTCAAAATTTAGAAAAAATAATTTCTGCTTCCCAAAGAATATCAGGGATTGCCCTAGGACTCTACGACCTTTTTGCGGAGACCGATGCTGAAATGAATCCTAGAAATGTAAACTTCGTTACCAATAAAGTAATATTCGAAGCAAAGAATGCTAAATTGCCTTTCATCGACAGCCCGTTTATTGATGTTCACAATTACGCAGGTTTTTTTGCTGATTGCGAGAAATCGGTAAAAAATGGTGCAAATGGAAAAATGATCTTACATCCTGACCAAATTGAAATTGTTAACCAGTATTTTTCAATCGACGAAGAGGAGCGCTCATTACTTAACAAAATAATTTTAGATTATGATGGGGGTTGTAATATCACAGAAGCAGGTAAATTCATAGGGCCTCCACTCGTGAAAATCATGAAAAACAAACTTTCTAGGAAAACAACAAAAAAAGTAATTCCAAAAAATAGTGTTTACCCTAAAGTTTTTAATTACGGTCTAAATCTAGAAACGGTATATGAAGGCCAAATAATTACCTGTCCTTATGAAATAACTATGGACAATTCATGGACTACAATTTGGTCATCCTTGGTTTCTATGAGCAATCGAATTGAGACAAGTGACTCCTTCGCAAATCAAATTGGCTTAAAAAGTAAAGTTATGCCTTTTTCTGCAGTCCTCAATTTAACGCTATGCATGGCGGTTGAGCCATACTCCGAAAATTGTTTGCTTCATTTAGGTTTAGAAGATGTTGTTTATGAAAGCCCTGCATATTCTGGTGACACATTTAAATGTTATATCCAAATTGAAAAACTTAGAAATACATCCGATAATAAAAGGAGTGTAATTACGAGCACCCATATTCTCATTAACCAAAACTCAGAACGTATTTTATCCTTTAAACGAAATACACTATTCTCTTTTATAACAGAAATAAATTCTAAAACTGGAGAGATTGTAGAAAAAGATAAAAAACTGTCTAGCCTTTTTATTAAAAAAAAGGATTCCCAAATTGCAAAATTTATTAATTGGAAACTATTACCTAAAAGGCTTTGTGATAACAATAAATTTGAGAAAAGGGATTTGATTATACATGATGCAAGTCGCCTTATAAGTGAAAGTGAAAACTTACTCTTCACAACTTTATTCAGAAATACGCATCCTATCCATTTTAATTATTTGAGGTATAAAAAAAATGATATTGTAATCTGTGGAGGCTTTGTTATGGCAGTAGTCCTTTCAAATGCTTTGAAAGATTTTAAACAGGTAATTGATCAAAAAATAATTTCCTGCTCTCACATTAACAAAATTGGGACAAATGATACGATAAGCTCAGTTAGTTTTATTCATCGATGTGAAGTTGATCGTAATTATGAAGTGCTAACAATTAAAACGATTGGCCTGAGGAATATTGATGCTGCCATTGAGTTAAAAAATAGACCATGGCCTATTTCTTTATTTGACATGAAAGATTTAAGACCTGCAGCTTTAGAGTCATTGTTGCAAAAGGAAATGCCAGAACTTTTTCATAAAGTTTGTGTCCAGCTGCTTTGGAAAATTTGGAGACCACTAAAATAACTAATCCTAACAATGTTCATTACAATTATATGAACTATTCTAATTGAATACAAGACACCACTAGCAGTAATTAAAAGAAATTTCAAAAATAAAATCAAATGAAATTCCCATCCTTTAATTCAAAAAATTCAAAGGTTTTCTAAATTTTTAAAACTAAATACTATAATTAATTAGCTTTTGACAAAGTTAAAAATCATGTTTTTATAATTAAATAATAACAATACATATACGGCAGTAGAGGTTGTGCTACTCCCCTGCCCATATTCAAGAGCGCTATCAAAATTGAGAACATGAATAAAAACAAAATATCATTATTAATAACAACAATATTAATAATTAACCTTTTAGGTTGCTCAAAGGATGATAGTGGTGTTGAGGAAATCAACAGTACTTCATGGACAATAACTGTAGGAGCTTTTAGCTTAAACAATGGAATCTTTACGGCACTTGGAAATGAATTGATTTTTGACTCCAAAGAAGAGTGTCAAGTTTGGAGTAGAACTGCACAAGGTGACAATCATAATTCAAATAGTCATTTACACTATAATGCAGCTGCAGATGTTTCGTACGATAATAACTTAATAATCTTTTCTTGGACAGAGTATGGCCCTGAAATAACCCAAGCGTCTATAGAGAACACCTGCTCTGATGGAGTTAATGGGGTTAGTAAAGTGGTTAACGACTATAATTATTATCAAGATAAACCTAATGTTTACCTTAAGATAACCAATGTAGTCGAAAACTAAACTTACGAATTTTGAACAACATCTACTCATTTTATATGAGGGATAGCGCTCTTCAGAATGCTTCACTTCATACACTAACCATTGTGAACCATCAATAAAAACTAAAAATGAAAATTGAAAATTGAAAAATGAAAATTGAAAATTGAAAAACTTAAATTTCCAATAGGGAAATATATCCCTAACAAAAATCCAAACAAAACATTACTCAAGAAATGGATAGATGATATTGAGCTCTTTCCAGCAAGAGTTGAAGGTTTAACAAAAGATATCCCAACTAATAAACTTAGTTGGAAGTATAGACCGAATGGTTGGATGGTTAAACAAATAATACATCATTGTGCAGATAGCAATATGAATAGTGTGATTCGGTTCAAACTTGCTTTAACAGAGCAAAATCCTACTATAAGACCATATTACGAGGACAGATGGGCTGTTTTAAATGACTCATTGACTGATGAAATAAATGAATCTCTAATTCTTTTAAATGGACTACATAAAAGATGGACTCGCCTTTTAAAGTATTTGACAAAAGAACAATTAGAAATGGAATTCTTGCATCCTATAAATGGCAGGAAATTTAGTTTAGCTGAAACATTGGTATTTACTCATGGCATTGTAACCATCATTTGGCTCATATAAAAAATGGAATTAACTCAAAGGGAAAATATAATTGAATGGTGTGAAAAAAAGGATATTACAATTAGGGTATTCGGTTTACGGAAGGTTATTACTTTCTAACACACTACTTTTTATATACTTCGAACTAAAAGAACAAAGCGCCTTAAAAGAAACTTAGTATAGGGAAATCTTTTTAGGACAGGGGTCAATTGATTATTTTAATGTCTTGGATCATTGAATAATATCGTTTCTTAATAGTGGATACAATCAACGACCTTTCTAAATTCAATCCCTCAATATTATCAATTTCATTGAATTTACGCAGGTGCTTATCTCCCCAAATACTTATATCAATAAGTATAGACGACAACTCAATCGTCTTCTCTGCAAGTATATAAATATTTTCTTTTTTGTTGTCTACTCTCTTTTGTTTCGTAATTAAGCCATAGGATGTTAAAAGTTTTAATCGAGAAGATAGTATGCTTGGTGCAATCTGCTCTTCTGACATTGAAAATTCCTTAAAAGTCATTTTATGATTTAATAGCATATCCCTAACAATAAGCAATGACCATTTATCACCAATGATATCTAAAGTTGAAGCTATCGGACAACCTGAACGAAAATTATTTTTCATTTTTTCAAAATATTACTATTAATTTGAAAGTAATTTTATAAATTTGCTATCATAACACTAGTAAAATTAAAAAATATTTCGATGATTAAACAAGATAAATTAACAAAAATCAATTTGTACGATAAGTTAAATGCTGCTTTTGTCAGTCTAATAACTCCTGAAATGCCAGGATTGAAGAAAATCCGAAAACAAAATTCTTATTCAAAAAAACCTACTATTGTGCGACCATTTGAGATGCCATTAGAATTTATTTCAATTGACGGAGTTAAAATTAGAATGGCTAAATCTATTATCAATAGTCAAAATAAAGAAACAATTGTATTTTTATCCGCCTTTCCTCATAGTGTCATTGCATATTCGCCTATATGGGAAGCACTAAAGAAAGAGTATAACCTTTATGCCTATGATTTGCCAGGATTTGGAGCAAGTGAAACGAAGTCTGAGTACATGTCATTTGAGTTTCAAGGTAATTTCCTAAATTCCTTTTTGATTCATTTTGACATTAAAAATTCTCATTTAGTTGCTCCAGACGTTGGCATGGCAAGTGCATTGTCTTACGTTATCAATCATAAGAATAAAGTTAAATCAATGATGATTGGTGATGGACCTGCTGCATTACCTACATCTGAACCAAGTATTATGAAAAAAATGGTGCACTCAAGTTTTTGGCGAACCATGTTCATAATTGCAGGAAGTGGCGCTTTGATTGAATCAGCAAAGAACTTAGGGAATGTCAGATATGTTCCAAATAAATATGAGTTATCAGACTATAAAAACTCACACAAAGGAAAAGTAGCCAACAGTATGAAGTGGTTTAAAAAATACCCCGAAGCATTAAAAAATGTTGATAGAAATCTAAAAAACATCCAAATTCCCACAAAAATATTTTGGGGTGAACATGAAGCTATTTTACATAAAGAAAATGGGATAAATCTTAACAAGCGAATGCCTAATAGCGAACTTGAAATATTTGAAAACTGCGGACACTTCGTATATCAAGATGATTATCCTAGATTTATCGGGATGATTCAATCATGGGTTGAGAAGCATAAATAAAAGAGCCAATTCATAAATATATTGTAGTCCCTGCGTAACGTGTATTCCCAGCTCATTGAGTGATCATGGACGTTGGTTTTAAATCCATAACCATAATTCTGATATAGTTTTTCGTGGAGGAATAATGAAAGCCCACATCGAATCATGAAACCATACCACGAGTACCGCACACAACGAAACCAAAATGGCTCGTGACTAAGAAAATCCATACTGTTTCCTGGAATCCTAGTAGGTGTATTGCTATCTAATCCATTTGATGGCTTTATAAAATGGAAAGACTATGCATGAATAAAAATAATACTAGCATTACTATTTTTAATCTATTGGGCTACCTGATCCTATATGCTAACAAGGTATACACGGCAATTACTCCTCTAGAATAGTTACTGCGTCACCCTGTTCGTTTTAATAATAAAAACTATTATCATAAAAAATATTTTCTAATTTTCTTTTAAGCCTAATAAGTAATTGCTTTGGCCAACTATATGGCCAAATTCAATTGAAAACTTAATGTTAGTGAAAATGGATTTAAAAAAACCGTCGAGTGTTAAGATAAACACCCGACGGAAGACTGTTCTTTACTACTAAAATGGCGTGTGATAGTAATCATAAAAACAGGTCTTAATTTAAATTTAACATTTATAACTTCTTACGATAATTTGAAAACAAAATTGACAAAGTCAAAATTCATACTTTTATTAAAGATCAAAAACAATATAATTACAAATAATAAAAAACAAGTTCGTAACGTTTTTTGATATCCAAATTATAAAAGAAACTCCTGCATTAAAAAAGATACGTACTTGTTTTTCAATTTATTTCAGCCATTTTTTTTAAAATTAATTCCCTCTGACAAAAAATAAATAGCTTCTCATTTTGAATTTTTTCCTCAAAAAAGTAATTGCTTATTCTCATAAAAGATATTTTCATTTTTGATATAAAAAATCAAAACTAAACAATGTGTATAACGGGAATTAGGGGCCACTAGATCGTAATTAATGTAAATAAAATTGCTAAAAATTAGCAAAAGTGATGTTATTCTCGATAAAACTAGTAGGTACTTTTGCTTAGCACAGACCATAACAATTCAATGGGATGTATTACTTCCCTTTGAGTTGCATCCAAAATTTGGTGCCTACAACTAGTCCCTGAAGCAACAACAATAGTGTTGGTAGAGGCTTTCTTAATCGCAGGAAACAACACAAGATTTCCTATTTGCTGACTTACCTCAAAGTGTTCTTTTTCGTAACCAAAGGAACCTGCCATACCACAACAACCTGAGGGTATTAAAGATACATGATGATGCTCAGGCAATGACAGTACATAAATAGTATCTTCAATATTTCCTAGTGACTTTTGATGACAATGCCCATGCAGTAAAATTTGTTTTTGTTCCTTGGAGAAATTTTTTGAATTAATTTTTCCTTTTTTTGCCTCCCTGGCTAAAAACTCCTCAATCATAAAGGTATTTTTACTAATATTTTTAGCAATTTCTATATTTCCTTTATCAACTATTTTAGGGTACTCATCTCGGAAACTTAAAATAGCAGAAGGTTCAATACCCACTAAAGGAATATCTTCATTGATGAGATCTTTAAAAATACGAACGTTGGAATTAGCCATTTTTCTTGCTCTTAGTAATAAACCTTTGGAGATAGCTGCCCTACCACTTTCAGAATGTTTTATTAATTTGACATCATATTTTAAAGCTTGAAGTAATTGAATACTTTTTATACCTATTTCTGTATCGTTCCAGTTTGTAAACTCATCACAAAACAGATAAACGGATCCATTATCTGCATCCTTACATTTATAATTTTTTTGATACCACTTTCGTAAACTAAATTTATGAATAGTTGGAATGGATCTTTTGGAAGCTATTCCTAATAACTTCTTTGCTATAGCTGAAAGCAATGGATTGGTCAGAAAAAAATTATAAACTCCAGGTAAGATTCCGCCTAATTTATTAAACTCATTGATGTAAGCAAAAGCCCTTGCTCTAAATGGTACTCCATTTATTTTATAGTAATGATGCAAAAATTCAGCTTTTAAAGTAGACATGTCGACATTTGATGGACATTCGGATGTACATGCTTTACAGGACAAACACAGATCCATTACTTCCATAATTTCTTTGTGATCAAAAGGGTTCTGTTGGTCACTCTTGGTTAAAAACTCTCTAAGTGTATTTGCACGAGCTCTGGTCGTATCCTTCTCATTTCTTGTTGCTTGATAGCTTGGACACATTGTACCTCCTGATAATGGTAGTTTTCGACAATCACCTGAACCATTACACTTTTCCGCTGCTCGTAATATTCCTCCCTTTCCAGAAAAGTCAAAAACGCTTTCTATCTCATTTACTATTTTATCAGGTTCATAACGAAGCATTGTATTCATCACAGGAGTATTGACTATCTTATTTGGATTAAATATACCTTTAGGATCCCAAATTGATTTTATTCTTTTAAACAATTCATAATTCTCATTTCCTACCATCATTGGGATAAAGGCTCCTCGTAACCTCCCATCGCCGTGTTCCCCACTTAAAGAACCCTCATATTTCTTAACAATTTCTGCAGACGCTTTACTGATATGGTAGAAGTCTTCTACATCCTTTGATTTTTTCAAATTTAAAATAGGCCGCAAATGCAATTCCCCTGCTCCAGCATGTGCATAAATAACTTGTTTCTGGTTAAAGCTCTCCATCATGCTACCAACCTCTTCTATGTATTCAGCCAGATCATCTAGCGCTACGGCTGTATCTTCAATGCAGGCAACTGCTTTTTTATCTCCAGGAATATTTGCTAATAGCCCCAAACCTGCTTTCCTTAAATCTCTGACCTTTTTTGTATGTTCTGATTTAATAATAGGAAAAGCATAGCCCATTTTTCTCTTTTCTAAATCAGCTATCAATTGTTCAGCCTTCTCAATTGCCTCTTGGTTAGTGTTTTCTCTAAACTCAATCATTAATAATCCCGCTGGATCACCCTCTATAAACCAACGATTTTTTTGATATTTGATATTCTCTTTTGTGCAATCAAGAATAATTTTATCGATCAACTCACACTGTGTGGGTTGATGTTTCATTGCTATTTTAGTCGCTCTAAGGCTTTCAAGGATATCAGTAAAATGTACAGCTACAATTACGTCTACCGGCTTTTGTAAAACATCAAGATTCAATTTTATTTCTGTTGTAAAAGCTAGTGTGCCCTCCGAACCGCAGAGTAGTTTACAAAAATCGAATTCAATTTTTTGCTCGGAGAATAGTTCTGTTTCTAAAAGGTAATCAATTGCATAACCAGTATTCCTCCTATGAATAGTACTTTTTGGGAAATGTTTTCTAATATTCGTCTGATTAATAGGCCTCATCAGTTCAGCATATATATGCCTGTAGACTTCTCCCTCGAGTGTTTCTAATTTTGTTTTGCTAAAAAAAGAAGCCTTATTTGTTTTTTTGAAGGTAACCTCCGAACCATTAGATAAAAGTGTTTTGATTTCAAGTACATGATCTCTTGTTGAACCATAGACAATGGATGTAGTACCGGAAGAGTTATTACCCACCATTCCACCCATGGTTGCCCTATTGGCTGTTGATGTGATAGGACTAAAAAACAAACCATATGGCTTGAGGAATGTGTTCAACTCATCTCGCACAACACCAGGTTGTACTCTTACCCATTTTTCTTGCTGATTGATTTCTAAAATCTGATTGAAATTTTTAGAGACATCCACTATAATACCATTTCCTACAACCTGCCCAGCCAGAGAAGTTCCTGCACCACGAGGAATTAGAGAAACTTGATATTTATTAGCAAAATGGATAAGTTTTTTTAAATCAGAATTATTTTTTGGTGTAGTAACTGCGAGGGGTAATTCTCTGTAAACGGAAGCATCTGTAGCATATATTACTTTCATCATATCACTATGATAAAAATCTCCATCAAGTTCTGCTGCAATCGTTTCTAATACTATTTTGTCTATTGTTGAATAATTCATGATAAAACTATTTTCAAGATGTTGCCTAAAAAAAGGAGAGAATGACTACACATTCTCTCCTTTTACCATATGGAATTTTGACTTATTCGTAGCCTTTCCCTTCTAAAATTAAATCTTCCTTTCCTCGCACCACATCCATAAAATCATGACTTGTCATTGGCTGACTAAACATGGGGAAATCTTTTTCAATAGCATTATTATGTTCTTCCAAACTCAAACTAGCACAACAGTCTGTAAGCGTGACTACATTATATCCTTCTTCATATGCTGTTCGCATGGTTGACTCCACACAACAATTAGTTAAGAAACCTCCGATAGCAATATTTCTAATGCCTTTGCTTCTTAGGATAAAGCCTAAATTAGTGCTGTGAAAACCACAAAGCCCGCGTTTTCCTTCAATGATTACATCTTCTTGCTTAGGTGCAAGTTCATCTACAATTTTAATACCCCAAGTTGATTTCTTAAAAGCTTTATTATCCACAATTCCCTTAAGAATACCATAGGGTGTTTGTGTGAGTTCACCATAATTTTCTGTAAAAGATATTGGAACATGAATTACTTGCACTCCAGCCTCTCTCGCCTGATTTACTAGATCGACTGTATTTGACAACATTCCAGTTTCATCCATTACTTCCTTTACTGCTTCATGAAAAATACCACCCGCTGAAGTGAAATCATTTTGAAATTCAATTAATACAATTGCTGTTTCGATTCTTTTCATTTTATTTTATTTTATTTCTTTTTAAATATTTGGCTTCGTGGCAAAGTTGGGATATTTAATAACCTGACCATATCACATTCTTTGCAAATAATAGCACAATCTTCCCATTTTGCTTGAAACAACCCGAAGATTACCTATTTTCGGCTTATGAAAAAATTAATTTCTGTTCCATTAATCTCAATTGATAAAATCACAACTTTAGTGGAACAGCGTCGTGCTTTCAATTTCAAAACATGCGAATTGAGTATTTATGAAACTCGGAAAGAGGTGGCTAGCTTTCCACTTAGTTTTGATGGTTTTACAATTACTTCTATGCTAAAAGGGACTAAGCAAGTTCGCTTCTCAGATTTAATAGACCGAGAATATTTACCTGGAAATACAATAATCACTCCTTCATATTGCAAGTTAAATATTGATTTTCCTGAGGCAAGTTTTGAAAAGCCCACTCAATGCACTGCTTTAACTATTGATAATTCTTACGTCAAAAAACAAGTAGACGAATTTAATGAAATGCTGGAGGAAAGCAGATTTATCAAAAGTTGGCGAATTTTAGACGAACCAATTTTGATATACAATAATGAAGACCTAGTGAATATCCAAATGAAAATATTAAGATTGTCTCACTCTAATGATCCTTTTAAAGAAATACACATCAAATTATTATTAAAGGAATTAGTATTATGTGTTTTAAAGATGCAAAACATAATGATGCTAAATAAAAACTCTTTTCATAATAATAACAATACACCATTTGCTGCTATTGTAAATTACATTCGACAAAATATTCATTCTGAAATTCAAATTGAAGATTTGCTCAAAATTTCATCTATGAGCAAGTCATCATTTTATCGAGCATTTGTTGGTGAACTTGGAATTTCTCCTTACCAACTGATTATTAGTGAACGATTAAAAATTGGAAAAAAACTTTTATTAGAAGAAAAGTTATCTGTAAAAGAAACTGCCTATGCAGTAGGTTTTTCTGGTGCCAATTATTTTATTCGGTTATTTAAGAAATATGAAGGAATTACACCAAAGCAATTTGTCAACAAACAATTGAGATTCTAAGAAAAATATTGAAGGCTTATCGATAGCAAATTACTCAACAATTATTCCTCACTTTCGATCATTACAGATTTGGAGGTCACACCATTCTCTTCACCCATAAAACAACACGCTAAACGAAACTAAGAGCGTTATGATTTAAATTTATTTCTTAAAGTTTTAATTTGTTGCAATAAAATTTTTAAAGTTTATAAATAAGTTTAAATAAAAATTTGGCTTTAACATTAGACTAATAAAATATTTTATTTCCTCAACTAAATTAGGGGGCATTGAACTTTAGAATAAGTATAAATAACGATAAATAATTAAGGATAATTTACATGTAGTTGGTGCTATTGGTTCAATAAATTACCTAGCAAAAATAAAAACTACCAAACACAAGGTAATGGTAGACGAACCAGAATCGAAAGGTGATAATGATCTTTACCCGAACCAGACTCTTTATTACTTTCCTATCCAACTTTATAATCTATTAAAACCCTTAAAATGTATTTTATCAAAAAGGGGTGAATATTGGCAAAAATTATTTGTAAAAAGCAAATTTGAAAATCGAAATTTCAGCTTTTAATCGAAGAAACAAAAAGGTTTTCGTAAATTGGTAATAACTAAGCTAATATACTCAGAACTTTTAAAGATTAAAATCTTAAGAAAATATTGAACACAGTATTCTATTTAAATAAATTTTCAAATTTAGGATTTTAAAAAGTAGTTACTTTTGGCTTTCAAGGAATTAAGCAACAATACATTTACAAAGGATAAAATAATTTAAAAACGATTTGACGCTCAGTTAATAACAAGGTTCTCCCCTATCAAAAAAGACAAATCAATATATTCAAATTTGTTGTTGGCGGATACCAAAAAGAAACCCCATTTCCTAAAGAAAATAAAAAAATTGAATTGGAAAAATCTAAAGTCATACCAAAATTATTCAATATTCTCTTGTCAGAAAAGAGAAAAGAAGAACTAGAAAAAGTTACTTTAGTCATTGCTATAGTTAGCTATCTAATTCATTTACTTATAATTTTTCTAAATATTCAGGGAGTTATTGAGATAGAACAAAAATTCTTCAAGAACCCAATAGCTGCCATATATACTCCGTTTTCTTTTATTTTAATATTTGAAGTATTTTTACTTGTCTATTATCTTCCTAAATCAATCACAGCCTACATAGGAAAACAATATGAAATAATTACATTAATTGTAATTAGAAAGATTTTTAAAGATTTGGCATATGTTGAGTTAGATTCAAATTGGTTTCAAAACCAAGATGATTTACAATTTACAATAGATGTCTTAACTTCTCTGATTCTATTCTTTGTGATATATTTATTCTACAGGGCAATCCGAAAAAGAGATTATGTTTCAATAAATAAACTCAATGATAAAGGAAAAAACATAAGAAAATTTGTCCTCTTAAAACAAATTTTAGCCATCATTCTCGTCCCAATACTATTTGTTTTTGCTTTTTATTCGTTGATAAATTGGGGGGTTATAACTGCGAATGACTACTCTAATGGAATATTAGAATTTTCAAATATTAATAATGTCTTTTTTGATGAATTCTTTAATATTTTGATAATTATTGATGTTCTATTGTTGTTAGCATCTTTCTTTTATTCCGATAAGTTTTATAAAATTATACGAAACTCAGGTTTTGTAATATCAACTATTTTAATAAAAATTTCATTCTCATCTGTTGGGCTAGCAGGTAATGTCCTTATCATTAGCTCTGTGCTCTTTGGTTATCTAATACTAATAATCCATAACTTATATGAAGAAAATGCTCTTTCAAACGAGAGCTAAAACTTAAGGCTCTATCAATCGACAACATTTAGCTAACCGCCAATATCAAAAAGAAAAAATGAAAGTAAGCCATGTTCTGTACAAGGTAAAAAATTTAGATGCATCAATTATCAAATTTCAGAACATGGGTTTTAAAGTTGAAATTGGTTCAAAAAAAAACCCACATAATGCTTTGATTTATTTCTCTGATGGCCCTTACATTGAACTCTTAAATAAAGCACCAGTTCCTTTTTATATCAATATAATTTTAAAACTAATAGGCAAAGGTAAAGTTGCTGAAAGGTTTAGATATTGGAAAGATGTAAATGAGGGATTCTTTGGAGTGTGCTTAGAAAATTACGAGACTAATTTCAACAAAGAGGAGAATATATTGACTAAAAATGGACAAAATTATTTTATAACCAATAGCAGTAGAACGGACTACTTAAACAGAACGCTCAAATGGAAACTCCTTTTTCCCTATGAACTCAAACTGCCATTTTTAATGACATATTTTAATATTGACCCAAAGCCTAAAAATTTCATTCATCCGAACGGTGTCAAAAAAATAAAAAGTATTTCGCTTGGAACAGACCAAAATCTCATTCCAATTATCAATGAATTATGTGATGACACTATACTTGAATTATTTATTGGAAAGGGTATAAAAAGATTGACATATGAAAAAGTAAAAACTGATGATAACAATGTTTTTGATTTTCATAGCTACTAAACGTAACTGTGCCATATCATCAAAGAATTTTATTATTTTTTAGACTAGTGAATTGGTTTGCAAAAACAACATTACATAGCAATAGCTAAAAGAAGGTATCTCTATGCAGACCAATTGTATTTATTCTGTTATAATTTTCAACAAAGAAGGAAAAACAGTTAAAAGACCAAAGGAATATGAATAATTTATCAAAAGAAGTAATTGTAGCTTTCTTTGTTATTGTCTTTTCAAATGTCCTTCTAGAATTAGGAGAAGAACAGAAAAGTTTCATGGTTAAACCAATTAGTTTTTTTGGAAAAGCACTCATACTTAGTATTATTGTAGGTCTAATTACCAATTGGATTCAAAACCGTGCAAAAGAAAAGAAAGAAAATTAAAAAACCATTTTTGAAAAACCAAATGAATTTTTTTTTCAGAAAAGAGCTTTTATTTTAATTACTTTTTACCTGTAAACCGTCATTAGTTCTAGAGTTAGGGAGCCATATTTATTAAAATATTATTAAATAACAATGCATGAAAAAAGTTAATTACTAAAATCATTAGTTAGAAAACACTTTAATAGGAGACGATTTCATAAAGTTATGTTAGAATCTTAGTGAAGGTCTCCCTTGTTGAACCCAATAGACAAAACAATCATGTAAATAAAAATACTAGCTGACGCTCTATTTATCATTATTTCTACAACGATATTAATTGGACTAATGGAATATGGATTATTAGAAAAACATATTGGCTTTTCTCTAATCCCGATACTCATTGCATACTTCTTAGGGCAATTTGTTAAAGATAATTTCAATGAATAAAGTACTAGGAGTAATTATGTTTCACTTAAAAAAATAAAAGATTTAATTATGGATTTATTTGATTCTGATAAAGTGAATTTTGACCTACTTAAAAGTAGGGCTTTTAATTTAAGGTGGGCTGAACTTCCAGATGACGTTATTCCGCTAACTGCAGCTGATCCTGACTTTCAAAGTGCACCAGAAATATCAGAGGCTATTATTGATTATTGTAAGGGGCAGTACTTTTCATATGGTCCTTCTGAAGGGCTGATTGAGTTAAAAAAAAGTATAGCATCTTTTTTTATTTTAAAACGAAATGTTCCTGTTAAATCTGATTTTGTACTTCCCATTGATAGCACTGCGTTTGGTATTTATTTGACTTGCAAAACATTCTTAAACAATGGAGACGAAGCAATTATTTTTGACCCCGTTGATTTTTTATTTAGGTATTCTATTGAAAAAATAGGAGCAAAAGCAATTCCATTCTCAATTCCACCAGACACTAAAAAAGTTGATTTTCAAAAACTAGAGCATCTAATAACAAATAAAACAAAACTGATTTGTCTTTGTAACCCAATCAATCCAACAGGTAAAGTATTTACCCGAGATGAATTACTTATGCTTGGATCGATTGCAGTAAAATATAATTTGATCATTTTATCAGATGAAATTTGGAGTGATATTGTATATCATCCTGCCAAATTTGTGAGTATCGCATCCATAAATGAAGAAATCCGAAATAAAACAATAACTGTTACTGGTTTCAGTAAATCATTTGGAATGGCAGGTCTCCGTATAGGGGTTATTATAGCACACAATGAACAACATTACAATAATATATTAGATTATTCCATGCATAAGTACACCATTCACGGTGCCAATATTTTATCACAAATCGGGGCAATAGCTGCACTGGAAAAATGTGACTATTGGTTAGCTGGGTTTGTCAAGCACACAAAAAAAATGAGAGACCTTTTAGTCCGTGAAATAAATGCCATTCCAAACTTAAGTTGCATTGCTCCGGATGGTTGCTATGTTGCATTTATCAATATTGAAAGAACGAATAAATCAAGCCAAGAAGTATATGAAATTTTACTAAACGAAGCTAAAGTTGCAGTAGTGCCAGGGTTAGAAAAATGGTTTGGAAAAGGCGCAGAAGGTTATATAAGAATTTGCTTCTCAACTTCGGAAACTATTTTGTTAGAGAGTATTTCACGAATTAAAAAATGTTTGATTTGAAAGTTATAATTATTGGTGGTGGAATTGCTGGATTAGCAGCGGCACTTGCTTTAAAAAAAAATAAATATCAAGTTGTTGTTAGGGAAAAAAAATCTTTTTACAATAATTCAGGAATGGCTTTTATGATTCATTCAAAAACAATAAACGAAATTCACTCCTTAACTGATACTGAATTAGACCTAACAAATTCTAAAGTAAATAACTTTATTTTAGAAGGCAACAAAAACAAACACAATCGTATTGAATTAAAAGAATGGCACGCATTTAAGCGTATCAAAATTCTCCATTTTCTGCATAGCCAATTGACTGATGATGAATATTACGATAATTCCGATTTTTCACATTTTGAATATAAAGCAGGCGAAGCTGTTGCTGCTATCTTTAAAGATGGCTCTATCGAATACGGAGATTTATTTATAGGAGCGGATGGTATTAACTCTAAGGTTCGAAATTCTGTATGCAAAGCACAATTTTTTCAGAACGAAATAAATGAAATTGTTTGTATTTCCAAACATAAAGATAAAAATACTCATGATAGTACATTTAAAAAATATCTTTCAATAAAAAAAGGTATGTCGTTCGGTTTTATTCCGATTTCCGAAAATGAATATGTTTGGTTCCTTCAATTTGACAGCAAATTATATAACTCCATTTTTCAAAAAAGTAGCGAAATTGAAAATGATATCAACTCTAAATTATTATCTGAATTTCCTAAAGAAATAAAAGAGCTTATTGGAAATAGTGACTTAAAAAAAGCACACTTATGGAAAAATAAAGAATTAAAATTACTTTCCTCTTATCATAAAGCTAACATTTGTTTGATTGGGGATGCCGCTCACGGTTCAATATCACTGACCAGTTCTGGGGTTAGTTCTGGAATATCATCTGGAATTAAACTTGCTCAAGTTTTGAATTCTTCTGAGTCTTTAAAATCTGCATTGGAGGAATATGAAAAAGCAAGGAAAGAGAAAAATGCACAAACAATTAAATATGCTCAAAGATTAAAACTTCAATTTAACAAAAAACTAATTGATATAGATAATTATTATTTACCACTGTTTCATAAGCCCTAGTAAGTGAAAACTAAGACACAATAGTTTAAATAAAATGGACACTGCAAAATGCAATATATCTTCCCTCCCATTCTCTCTACATAGCGTAAATTATGAGTATCTTTTATGGTGCTGAAAACATTGTCTCTTTTCATTACTTATGGAATCAGGTTGACAACCATTTCATTCCTAATGAAATATTCAAAAAGAAAAATTCCTTTTTAACAATAGAAAATATTGCATATCGGCCTACTAAGATATTTTTAATGGATTACCCAATTACATTTGTCCTACCTAGTTTACAGTACGAACTATTTGGACATGATACAAAAGTTTTAGAATTTGGGGGAAATTAAACAAGTGAATCCCCCTACCACCACCTATTCAAATAGATCTACTATTTCTTGTAGGTTCTGCAACAGCTACATTAACCCCTTATCAAGATCTTATGTTATTTGCCGGTAATTCTGAGGCTAATGAAGTTACGTGAAGTATTACAAGAAAAACTATTCTTCTCAATGAGAGTTTTGATTACCACTTCGCATTTCTCTACCTCTAATCAAAAACACAAAGGTAGATTGTACTCTGTAGGTTTAGGAAGTTTTGGTGGAACATTTGAAAATTACTAGAGACTTAAAGCCGAGATATGGTATTTCAATATAAACAATAAATTTTACTTTAATTTTTGTTCAAAGATATGGCATCAACCAATTGCAGAAATTTTTATTAACAAACAACTTGAATCTTCTATTGGAATCGGAGGATTACTTTTAGGAGCAAAAAATTATGATTTTTATTCAAAAGAAAAGATTTTGTTCCTGACTATAAAATTAGGTTATAGATCAAAAAATTTTACTTTTAAGGAAAGGTTAGATACGGTTTTGGTAAATAGAAGTGGATTAACTTTTGGAATAAAAAAAATAGAAGTAAGGAATTATTATACTAAGAGAAAGGTGTTAAACATTATTTCTTCGATTGGTAAAATAGTTTGCCTCCACCAAGAAAGAAATCGAAGATTCTCAGTATAATAAATCAAGTCAAATAAAAACATATAAATATTTTCAATTTTAGGAGTAATCATTTTTTGACCGCACAAGATAAAACTGAAACTAAACCTAGGAAAGGTAATATTTTAATAAAATAAAATTGTAGAATGTTTATGAAACAGTTCTTACAAGTTTGCCTAAATTGAAATAGAAACCGATTTTTAATCTTTTCAACAAATGATAAAAATAATATAAAACTGAGGGTTCTATTTTTTTGGAATTAAAAAGGTGGAACAACCTTGTTGTATTCAAGCAAAAAAGTGAGGATTTCGAGATCAATTTTAAAATAAATTTGTTGTAACAGTATTCTTTAACAAAATATATATTTGATGGATAAAATAGAGAAAATAGAAGAACAGATATCAGGATTAAGAGAAAGGTTAAAAAATCATGAACTTTACTACCATTTGTCAGAAGTAAGAGATATAAAAATCTTCATGGAAAAGCATGTCTATGCAGTTTGGGACTTTATGTCTCTTTTGAAAGCTCTTCAACAGCAGTTAACCTGTGTTTCCGTACCATGGAAGCCCTCAAGCAATGCAAAAACAGCAAGATTTATCAATGAAATTGTTCTAGGAGAAGAATCTGATTTAAACGGAAAAGGGTTACCTAAAAGTCATTTTGAGATGTACATTGATGCAATGGATGAGGTCGGTGCTAGCTCAAAAAAAGTACAAGAATTAGTTAATTCTGTTAATTCAATGCAAGAAATTACTGAGTGCTTAAATAATTCTTGTTTGAAAAAAGCTGAAAGAGAATTTTTAGAGTTTACTTTCAAAATAATCGAAACAAAGGAAACGCACAAAATAGCTGCAGCATTCACTTTTGGAAGAGAAGATCTTATTCCTGATATGTTCATTGCAATTATAGAAAAGTCCAATAACAATCAAGATAATAAGTTCCCCCAACTCACCTATTATCTAAATAGGCATATTGAACTAGACGGTGACGAGCATGGACCTTTATCACTTGAAATGATAGCTGAATTATGTGGAAATAATGAAAATAAATGGAATGACGTGCTTGAAGTTTCGATAGAAGCTTTAGAAAAAAGGATTAGCCTATGGGATGAAATAGCAAATGAAATAAAGCTAAGGCAAAAAACTTACAATATTGCATAAAAGAAGGTGGGACGCAATGCCTCACCTTCCTCTGTTTTTTGGGCTAAGAATAATAATAAAAGGAAATAAGTAAAGATACTTTAATCCCAGCTGTGGTCAGTTATTTAGCCCATCTGACTAAACAACTTACTAATTATCGGACTATTTAGATTGAACAAATGTTATTTTAAAATCCAATAGCCGAATACATAATACAATTAGAAGACTCATATTCAAAAAAGATTTGATCTCTAATTTTCTTGCTTTAAATACTAACCTGTAAACATGTAGTGTAATTAATTAAGGTTAATCATCTATGTGATATTTAGGACAAATAAGTAAATAAGAGATAACAATTGCTAACCTATATAATCTATATTTGAATGAAAAATTATAAGCCCTAGGTTAGTATTTCAAAAACATAACTGATTATTCATAAACGATAAAAATATATATAATCATTGTAGAAAATAATAATTCTGACAATACAGAAAGTCTAACTTTATTTAATTAATTAATTAAACTAAATAACCTTTCAATATGAAAAGAATAATTTTAACAGCTACACTCATATTACTGAGCCTCTTTATTTTTAGCCAAAATACAAACCAAACTGATAAAAAAACTTCAGTTGATAAAAATACAAAAACAACCGATTTCGGCTTCTCAATAAATCCAAAGGTCGGATTTTATAAAGCTAATAAAGATAAAGAGGGATTTACAAGTGGTGTAGAATTAAACGTTTTCAATAACGAGTCTCTATTTAGTGCTGATTATTATAGATTTGAAGAGTTTACTCTTTTTAAATCACCAGATGAGTATTTTAATCAGATTGGATTGATGGTTGGAAAATATAATGAACAAGGTAATTTTAGGTTTCAATATCAGGCAGGTTTAGGGCTCATGTGGGGGCTAAAAAGATCTGAATCGATCGCAGCAACTAGCCTATTTAATACAGAATTTGAAAGTGAAAATTTTACTACAATTGGATTTATACCTAAACTTAGCATTCAGATTATTCCATTTTCATTTTTAAGCTTAGGTATTGATTTTCAAGCAAATATTAATAAGGAAAATTCAGTATTTATGCCTTTAATAAGTGTTGGAATAGGTAAATTCAGAAACTAAAACATACATTGTATCAACATAGTTAAACACCATCTGCGAAAAAATAAGAAAGAAGCAACACAACCAATAATTCTAATCCTTTTAGCATTGGCAATCAAAATATAAAGAAAGCCAACTTTTTGAGTTTTCTCAGGCAACCTTCTGAATATATTTTTTACATACATACATACATACATACATACATACATACATACATACACACATACATACATACAT